>CAVQYE010000009.1:0-215236 GCA_963718065.1 uncultured Actinomycetes bacterium
CTGACCGTTTCCTGCTATCTGCCCAGCGAAATCAGCAAATCCTTCGGGTGGATGCTCAGCACCGGGATTGGTGAGTGATTGACCATCTGCTGGGCGTAAGGTCCGAGCAAAAGGTTTTTCGCGGATATTTCCTGCTCCGTCATGATGGATATCAGGTTTGCATTGGTCTTCAATGCGTAATCAATGCTCGAATTGGTCAGGTTGTCTGACTCTACCGACTCGATGACGTAGCGTATATTTTCTTCCTCCAGGTGTTTCCTGACCTGGTCGCCATAACTGTTGATCCTGGTGATGATGGCTGCCACTTCTGAAGAATTGACTTTGAGAATATGCACTTCTGCATCGAATATTTTAGCCATATAAGCTGTGAAAGGCACTTTCTGGCGTGTTTCAGGAGTGCTGTCAAGAGGAAGCACGATTTTTTCGAGCTGACGGTTGACGCTGACCCCTCCCCTGATGGTAATGACGGGCTTTCTCAGGGCGCTTACGATCCGGTTGGCATTACTCCCGATCCAGAACTCTTCAAAGCCGGATGCTCCGTGCGTACCGGCCATCACCAGGAATATTTCTTTCCGGTCAGCTTCTTTAACAATCTCATGATAAACCTTTCCTTCCCTGATCAGGTATGTTATTTTATTACTCCCCATCATCGGCTGATATTTCTCAATCAACTCGTCAATTTGTCCTTCACCATGGAAGAGACGGTATTGGGGCCTTCGGTAAACATCTCCCTGGAAGAATCAGGCTTGATCACATACATTAATTCAACCCCCGCTTCAGCCTTCTCTGCTATGGTAATAGCATGTTCCAGTGCGTTCAGGGAACAATCTGAGAAATCGATGGCAACGAGTATCTGTTTCATAATTCGGGTTTTTTAGTTTATCGCAGGAAAATTGATTTCATCTTTGATGACCCATGCATTCGGATAACCAATAAGTATGGATTGCAGCATCTTTTCCGCTTCCAGCCGGCTCCTGAAATCCCCCACTCTTACCCGGTAATTTGGTGCTTTCCAGCTGACGTATGCCGGGACTTCAGGGATACAGGGCCAGGAATTCATCCCTGGCCTGACGCGCCCGGTCACTCGAATTGATCCCCGAATCAAAAAATATCTGGATCCGGTATCCCGGGATAGCTTTATTATCAGGGTTTTCCATTATCTTCAACCTGAGTCTCTCGTATTGTTGAAGCACGGTATCAACTAACGGATCCTGCAATACAGTAATCCTGCCATAATAAGAATTCTGCGCAGACGCAACCATCTGCAGCAACATCATTAGCCATATCAACAGCAAAGACCGCATGATCACAAGCCTGTATTAATGGAAACAAGTTCTTTTGCCCTCATGCTCAGCACGGGAACCGGTGAATGATTGACCATCTGCTGGGCGTAAGGACCCAGGAATAGATTAGCGGTCGTTGTTTCCTGTTCGGTCATGATCGCGATCAGGTCAGCGCCTACCTCTTCGCTATAGTCGATGGTTGTCCTGGTAATATTATCCGATTCTCTCGTGACGGCAAAAAACTTGATTTTCCGCTCCGCGAAATAATCCGTCACGTGTTTGGCGTAATTATCGACTCTTTTCTGCACCGATTTCAACGAGGTAGAGTAGAGTGAAAGCACATGGATCTCAGAATTAAAAAGAGCTGCAACCTGCGAGGCGATGGGGATCTTCTGGCGGGTTTCCTGGGAGCTGTCGATCGGGATGACGATCTTTTTAATATCGCCGCCTTTGAAATCATGCCTTAGTGTGATGACCGGGCAGGGGGCATTTGTAACAATCCGGTAAGCGTTGCTCCCTATCCAGAATTCCTCAAATCCTGAAATGCCATGTGTTCCGGCAATAATCAGGTCAGCATTGACACTTTTAGCCTGCTGGGCCACTTCTATATAAACCTTTCCTTTGCGGGTCTTATAATCCAGCTTCCCGTTTTTCAGGTTTTTTACATATTTATCCTGAAGCTCTTTCAGCATGGCAACCTTTTCGTTTCTGTCTTCATGGGCACCCTCAAAGACAGCCTCTTCGCTTGTTGTGTTATCCACCCAGACCATCTGGACATCCGCTTTAGCCTTATTGGCAAGGTGAATGCCAAAGGCCAGGGCATTTATCGAGGTCTTCGAAAAATCGATGGCAACTATAATTTGTTTCATGACCTGGCAGTGTTAAAACAATTTTCAGTAAAGTTAAGAAATAAATAGATAGTTAATATCAGGAAGGTGAACAAACGCAGGATTTGAGAGAAAAATTATTGTTCCAATGTTCCAGGGTTCCAATGTTCCAGGGTTCCAATGTTCCAGGGTTCCAATGTTCCAGGGTTCCAATGTTCCAGGGTTACATCGTTACATCGCTACTTCGTTACATCGTTCCAGGGTCCCTCTACTTTATCGCAGATCGATAAATCGTTAAAGCAGCAAATCGAAAGTCATCCTATACGTCAATCCGGATAGAATTATTAACAACCCAAAATTTTATGGAGAATCCGGTCAAATTGACCACCTGATTCCGGAGCAAATTGACCACCTCTAAACAGGGTCACTTTTTGGTGGTTTTCCGGAGCAAACTGACCACCTGGATTCCGGAGGAAATTGACCACCCATTTTCATTGATTTTATCGATTAAGGACAGCATAAATAGCTAATGTTGCGAACAACTAATTTCTCAACAATAACTATTTATGCCAAACAACTTAATCGTTATGAACAAAGTTAAACAGATTTTGCAATGGTACACCGAGGGTGTTCCTAAATTGAAGATCAGCCAAAAAGCTGGCGTGTCACGTAACTCTGTAAAGAGTTACATCCGGCAGTTTATCGCTATGGACAAATCGCTGGAAGAGCTCCTGAGCCTAAAAGATTCTGACCTGGAGAAGCTATTTTTAGCCAAACAGGTCAAAGAACCGGATCATCGGTACAAGGATCTGATCGCCTTCTTTCCGGAGGTTGATAAAGCGCTGAAGAAGAAAGGCAATACGTTACATAAACTCTGGCAGGAATACCTGAAAAAGTATCCGGATGGATTTAAACACACCCAGTTCAATGAGCATTACCGGCAATGGTCTAAACGGACCAATGCCACGATGCATATGGATCACAAGGCAGGCGACAAGATGTATGTGGATTATGCCGGGGAGAAGCTGCAGATCGTAGATCCGGACACTGGTGAGGTAATACAAGGTGGAAGTTTTTGTAGCCATTCTTGGTGCGAGCCAACTGACCTATGTAGAAGCGACGATGACCCAGCGTAAGGAAGACTTTATCGGGGCTTGTGAAAATGCCCTGTATTACTTTGGAGGAGCTCCCCAGGCTATTGTACCGGACAACCTGAAGTCTGCCGTTATCAAGAGTGATAAATACGAGCCAACGCTCAATGAGTCATTCCGGGACTTTGTGGAGCATTACAACATGGTTGCCCTTCCGGCAGGACCTTATAAGCCACGGCACAAAGCGCTGGTTGAAGGAGCCGTCAAAATCATCTACCAGGTGATCTATACGATCATCAGGGAGACAGGACTTTACCTCGCTTGAGGACGTTGAACAATGCAATCTGGGAGTTGCTGGCCATCCATAACAATAATCCGCTCAGGGGCCGTCCCTACAGTCGCCGCCAGATGTTTGAAGAGATCGAACGGTCAATGCTGCAGCCTTTATCAGTGTACTCGTTACGAGCTGAAAAACAAGCGGGTTGCAACGGTATCAAAGAACAACTATGTATGCCTTGGTGAAGACAAGCATTATTACAGTGTCCCTTACCATTATATCGGCAAGAAGGTAAGCATCCTTTACAGCCAGAGCAAGGTAGATATTTATTACCGTTATGAACACATTGCCTACTCACAAGCGTAACCGCAGGGCATTCATGTTCACCACGGTTGAGGATCACCTGGCAACCAAACACAAATACCAGTCAGACTGGACACCGGAGAAGTTCATTGAACGAGCCAAGGCTATCGGAGAACAAACTGAAAAGTACATCACCGCAGATACTCACCCTAAGACAGCATCCCGAGCAAGCCTATAAAACCTGCCAGGGGATCTTGAACTATGCAGCCAAAGTTGGCAATGAACGTCTCAACGCAGCCTGTCATCGGGCAAACTTCTATGAAGACTACAGCTATAAAACCATCCTGGCCATCCTGGATAAACATCTTGACAGTGTCCCGTTAGATCCGGACAACGATCGTGCATCCATGCCAGTTCATGGTAATATCCGTGGCAACACTTATTATGCATGATGATGCACCTTGCTCACCTTATCCGATCCTGTCAGATCCAGATCGGATAGGGTGAGTTCCCTTGAACACAATCAACCTAAAAACAAATAAGTTATGAACGAAACAATCCTTCAAAAAATGAAACAAATGAAGTTGCACGGCATGGCCGGCGCTTTCAAAACAAGCCTGGAAGATGGCAGAAACGTTCATCTTACAGCCGATGAGATGATCTCCTTTTTAATCGAATCGGAATGGGATGACCGCAATAACCGCCGCATTGAACGTCGCATTCGAACTGCCCGCTTCCGCTACAAAGCCAATGTTGAACAGATCGACTTTAAGATAGACCGCAACCTGGACAAGAATCTGATGAACCGTTTTGCCGAATGCTCTTTTATCGAAAAAAACGAAAATATCCTCATTACTGGAAGCACCGGTATCGGTAAAAGTTATATTGCTTCGGCACTCGGCAATCAGGCCTGTATGCTCGGTTATAAGGTTCTTTATGCCAGCACATCCAAACTCTTTGCCATGTTGAAAATGGCCAGGGCTGATGGTTCTTACATCAAGGAAATTGCCAGGATCGAAAAGATGGATCTGCTGATACTCGATGACTTCGGCATGCAGCCCTTGGATAGTCATAACCGGTCTGCCCTCATTGAGATCATTGAAGACCGGCATGGTAAACGTTCCACTATTATTGCAGCACAGCTCCCGGTGGCACAGTGGCACGATGTAATCGGTGAGAAAACCATTGCTGATGCGGTTTTGGATCGTATTGTCCACAATGCATATCGCATCGAAATGGTCGGGGAGTCATTAAGAAAAAGACAACAATTATTGAACTAAATCGAATAAAAATACTGGTAATGAATAAATGTATATTTGTATAACCGTCTGAAAAGAGATAAAATCAAAGAAAATGAGGGGAAAATGGGGGTGGTCAATTTGCACCGGAAAGAAGGTGGTCACTTTCAACCGGATTTAGGTGGTCAATATCACCGGAAAATGCAGTAACGAAGTAACGAAGTAACGAAGGAGTGCAACTTTGGAACCCTGGAACATTGGAAACCTGGATCTTTGGAACCCTGGAACAATGGAACAATTTTCCTACCTTTGCTCTTCTAACAAGCCCATGATGAACGACAACCTTGATGCAACCGGCAAGTTCCTGACGCCTGATGAAAAAGAAGCCGAACAGGTGCTGCGGCCATCGGAGTTCTCCAGTTTTGCAGGCCAGAGAAATGTTGTGGATAACCTGAAAGTTTTTGTTCAGGCTGCCAAACAGCGGGGTGAATCGCTCGATCATGTTTTGCTGCACGGACCACCGGGATTAGGGAAAACGACATTGTCGCACATTATTGCCAACGAACTTGGTGTCGGAATAAAAATTTCTTCCGGGCCGGTTCTCGATAAACCCGGCGATCTCGCCGGATTGCTTACCAATCTTGAGGAAAACGATGTGCTTTTTATTGACGAAATTCACCGCTTAAGTCCGGTGGTTGAGGAATATCTTTACAGCGCCATGGAGGATTACCGGATCGATATCATGATTGAATCGGGACCTAATGCCCGCAGCGTTCAGATTTCTCTCAGTCCTTTTACATTGATAGGCGCAACTACCCGCTCGGGCCTTCTGACTGCTCCCCTGCGTTCACGATTTGGGATCAACATGCGGTTATCGTATTACGATGCCAAGACGCTCGAAACCATCCTTAACCGTTCTTCAAGGATACTGAACGTGCCCATAGGGCCGCGAAGATTCCGCGGTCGCCTCGTTCCTCTACCCGGAGTCGGCCGCCCGCGCGCTCGGCCTCGCCGCGGATCGCGCCGAGTGGCTGCGCCGCCCGGCAGGCGCCCTGCCCGAACTCGAGGTCGACGCGGAGGCCGCCCGCCGGCTCGTGCAGACGGCGCTCGAGGGCTCGAGCGACGTCTGGCTCGACCCGGCAAAGACGCGGAGACTGCTCGAGGCGTACGGCGTTCCGCTCGTCCCGGAGCGCCTGGCCGAGACCGCCGAGCAGGCGGTCGAGGCCGCGCGTGACCTCGGCTTCCCGTCGTCGTCAAGACGGCCGCGGCGGGCGTGCACAAGACGGAGAGCGGCGGGGTCGCGCTCGACCTCCGCGACGAGGAGCAGGTGCGCGCGGCGGCCGAGCGCATCGGCGGGCCGGTGATCGTGCAGCCGTTCCTCCACGGAGGCGCCGAGCTGCTGGCGGGCGTCGTCCAGGATCCGGTCTTCGGGCCGCTGGTCGCGTTCGGCCCGGGCGGCGTGATGGCCGAGCTGATCGGCGACGCGGGCTTCCGGATCGCGCCGCTCACGGACGTGGACGCGAGGGAGCTCGTGCACGGCGGCAAGGCGGGCAGGCTCGTCCGCGGCTTCCGCGGCGTCCCGCCGGCGGACGCGGACGCGCTCGTCGATCTCGTGCAGCGGCTGGCCCGCCTCGCCGAGGAGCTGCCGGAGGTCGCCGAGCTCGACCTCAATCCGGTGATCGCGCTCCCGCACGGCTGCCTCGCCGTGGACGCGCGCGTCCGCCTGCGCGTGCGCCCGCCCGAGCACGCGCTCAAGTCCTGGTAGGACCGCCGTCTGCGGCATTGCCGTAGCCGCGCTGCGGCCGCCCGCACTTGCGCCGGGGGGCCGCGCAGTCGATCCTGGGACGACCGACCCGAGGAGCCTCGAGATGACCACGCCGCACGAGACCCTGACGCCCGCCGCCCGGGCCGCTCGACCGCGAGGAGCTGCAGCCTGATCGACGCCTGGTGGCGCGCCGCGAACTACCTGTCGGTCGGCCAGATCTACCTGCTCGACAATCCGCTGCTGCGCGAGCCGCTCGTGCCCGAGCACGTCAAGCCGCGGCTGCTCGGCCACTTCGGCACGACACCCGGGCTCAACCTGCTCTACGCGCACCTGAACCGCGCGATCCGGGCGCGCGACCTGAGTGCGATCTACATCGCCGGGCCCGGCCACGGCGGCCCGGCGCTGGTCGCGAACGCCTACCTCGAGGGCACGTACAGCGAGGTCTACCCGCACGTCAGCCGCGACGAGGACGGCCTGCAGGAGCTCTTCCGCCAGTTCTCGTTCCCGGGCGGGATCCCGAGCCACGTCGCGCCCGAGACGCCCGGCTCGATCCACGAGGGCGGCGAGCTCGGCTACTCGCTGGCGCACGCCTTCGGCGCGGCGTTCGACAACCCCGACCTGCTCGTCGCCTGCGTCGTCGGCGACGGCGAGGCCGAGACCGGCCCGCTCGCGACGAGCTGGCACTCGAACAAGTTCCTGAGCGCGCGCACCGACGGCGCCGTGCTGCCGATCCTGCACCTGAACGGCTACAAGATCGCGAACCCGACCGTGCTCGCGCGCATCCCCGAGGACGAGCTCGTCGCGCTCTTCGAGGGCTACGGCTGGCGCCCGCTGATCGTGTCCGGCGACGAGCCTGCCGCGGTGCACCAGGCGCTCGCGGCCGCGCTCGACGAGGCGCTCGACGAGATCGCGGAGATCCAGCGCGCCGCCCGCGAGGACGGCGCCGAGCGCGCCACGTGGCCGATGATCGTCCTGCGCACGCCGAAGGGCTGGACCGGGCCGAAGGAGGTCGACGGCCTGCCGGTCGAGGGCACGTGGCGCTCGCACCAGGTGCCGCTCGCGGACGTTCGCGACAACCCGGAGCACCGTCCGCCAGCTCGAGGAGTGGCTGCGCAGCTACCGGCCGGAGGAGCTCTTCGACGAGCGACGGCGCGCTCGTTCCCGAGCTGCGCCGCGCTCGCGCCGACCGGCGAGCGGCGCATGAGCGCGAACCCGCACGCGAACGGCGGCCTGCTGCTCCGCGACCTCGACCTGCCCGACTTCCGGCGACTACGCCGTCGACGTCGAGCAGCCGGCGACGACGTCGAGCGAGGCGACGCGCGTGCTCGGCCGCTTCCTCCGCGACGTGATCGTCGACGCGAACCCCGAGAGCTTCCGCGTCTTCGGCCCGGACGAGACCGCGTCGAACCGGCTCGGCGACGTGTTCGAGGTCACCGACCGGGTCTGGGAGGCGCGAGCGCTGCCCACCGACGAGCACCTCGCGCCGGAAGGCCGCGTCGTCGAGGTGCTCTCGGAGCATCTCTGCCAGGGGTGGCTCGAGGGCTACCTGCTGACGGGCCGGCACGGGCTCTTCAACTGCTACGAGGCGTTCATCCACATCGTCGACTCGATGTTCAACCAGCACGCGAAGTGGCTGAAGGTGACGCGCGACATCCCGTGGCGCCGCCCGATCGCGTCGCTCAACTACCTGCTCAGCTCGCACGTCTGGCGCCAGGACCACAACGGCTTCTCGCACCAGGATCCGGGCTTCATCGACCACGTCGTGAACAAGAAGGCGGAGATCGTCCGCGTCTACCTGCCGCCGGACGCGAACACGCTGCTGTCGGTCGCCGACCACTGCCTGCGCAGCCGCGACTACGTGAACGTGATCGTGGCCGGCAAGCAGCCCGCGCTCGACTACCTCTCGATGGACGACGCGATCGTGCACTGCACGCGCGGCATCGGCATCTGGGACTGGGCGTCGAACGACGACGGCGGCGAGCCGGACGTCGTGCTCGCCTGCTGCGGCGACGTGCCGACGCTCGAGACGCTCGCCGCGGCCGCGATCCTGCGCGAGCGCCTGCCCGAGCTGAAGGTGCGCGTCGTCAACGTCGTCGACCTGATGCGTCTCCAGCCGACAGCGAGCACCCGCACGGCCTCTCCGACGACGAGTTCGACGCGCTGTTCACGACGCGACCGGCCGGTCGTCTTCGCCTACCACGGCTACCCGTGGCTGATCCACCGGCTCACCTACCGCGCGCACGAACCACGACGAACCTCCACGTGCGCGGCTACAAGGAGGAGGGCACGACGACGACGCCGTTCGACATGGTCATGCTCAACGACCTCGACCGCTACCACCTCGTGATGGACGTGATCGACCGCGTGCCCGGCCTCTCCGACACGCGCCGGGCAGCTCCGCCAGGAGATGGTCGACGCGCGCATCCGGGCGCGCGTGGACGCGCGAGCACGGCGAGGACCATCCGGACGTCCGCGACTGGACCTGGCCGTACTGAGCTGAGACGTGGGCACGATCCTCGTCGTCAACGCCGGCTCGACGAGCCTGAAGCTCTCGGCCGTCGCCCGCGACGGTGGCCGGCGAGACGGTCGCGACGCTGCACGGACGTGACGGGCGGCGTCGAGGCGGTCGCGCACCGCGTCGTGCACGGCGGCGCGCGGTTCCGCGAGCCGGTCGTGCTCGACGGCGACGTCGAGCGCGAGCTCGCCGCGCTCGACCGAGCTCGCGCCGCTGCACAACGCGCCGGCGCTCGTCGGGCGATCGAGCACGCGCGAGCGCGCGCTGCCGGACGTGCCGCACGTCGCCGTCTTCGACACGGCCTTCCACGCGACGATCCCGCCCGAGGCCGCGACCGTACGCGGTGCCGCGGCGGTGGCGCGAGGAGTGGGGGATGCGCCGCTACGGCTTCCACGGCCTCTCGGTGCAGTGGGCGGCCGAGCGCGTCCCCGTGCCGCGGCTCGTCGTCTGCCACCTCGGCGGCGGCTGCTCGGTCACGGCGGTGCGCGACGGCCGCTCGGTCGACACGACGATGGGCTTCATCGCCGCTCGAGGGCGTGCCGATGGCGACACGCGCTCGGGCTCGGTCGACCCGGGCTCGTGCTCCACCTGCTGCGCAGCGGGAAGCTCCGCTCGACGAGCTCGAGGACGCCCTCGAGCGCGAGTCGGGCCTGCTCGGGCTCTCGGGTCTCAGCGGTCGGGTGCGAGGAGCTCGAGCGCTCGGACGAGCCGGACGCGCGGCTGCAGCTCTCGAGGTCTTCGCGTACCGGATCGCGACGGCGGCCGGCGGCGATGGCCGTCGCGCTCGGCGGCGTCGACGCGCTCGTCTTCACCGCCGGCGTCGGCGAGGGCTCGGCGCGCGTACGCTCGGACGTCTGCGCGCGGCTCCGCTTCCTCGGCGTTCAGCTCGATGCCGAGTTGAATCGTGACGCGATGCCGGACGCGGACATCGCCTCGCCGGGATCGGTGCGCGTGATCGCGCTCCGCGCCTGCGAGGACGTGGTCGCCGCAGCCGCTGCCCGGACCCTGCTCGGCCTAGACGCTCAGTCGCCGGTGGAGCCGTTGCGCATGCCGGGCGGCAGGAGCGACGGGTCGAACCCGGGGCTCGGATTCGCCCAGGAGTAAGCGTCCTCGGCGATGCGCGGCGGGCCGGCGATGTAAGGCGCCCAGGCCGCTGCGCCCTGCCAGAGCTCCGGCTCCGCTAGCAGCTGCTCGAGCGGGCCGGCTCCATGCCTCGACTCGAAGACGAAGATCGCCTCGTCCGGTGTGAGAAACACCTCGTGGCGCACGAGCTCGAGCTCGTCGGGATCGAACGGTGGGCCGGCAGCAAGGAGCTCGCGTACCTCCGGGCCGGACCCGGGCTGGAGCGGCAGCACGACGGTCGTCCGCCGGCCAGGACGCAGGGCCGCAAGACGCTGGGCCAGCTCGCCGATGACGCCTTCCTGCGCGACACTCGAGATCGCGATCGGCTCTCCGTGGCGGCGTTCGATAACGAGGCTCGGGCGGCCGTGGATGCGCTCGGACGCATCGCGCCCGACACGCACGACACCGAGGTTCTCGTACGGGATCTCACACGTGGCCGGGTCAGAGCCGGACATGCCCTCGAGCCGCAGTGCCCGAGGCAGAAGCTCGAGCTTCCCCGTTGCAAGATCCGTGACGCCTCGGCGCCACACGACTCCATAGCTTGCGTTCATCGTCGTAGGTTCGTCGCTTCTTGCCGGCGGAGCATCGGTCGAGTCACGGATCGGTATTGCGGGAAACCCCGCACCGGTTCAAGAAGACGGGTCATCGACGAGCGGCGCGAGCTCGTCGGCGAGCCGGCTGAAAGCGGCTCGCTCGATCGCCCTGGCCCGCTGGGCCGAGATGTGGAGCTCGTTGCCGATCGCGACGAGTGACTCGGGGCTGCCGCCGATTCCGAAGTGGCGCGAGACGACGTCGCGCTGGCGTGCGGGGAGGTGATCGACGGCGCCGTCGACCAGCAGGGCGAGCTCTCGCTCGACGGCGTCCTCCGCCGGGTCCCGGGCTGCCGAGTCGGGCAGCATGCTCGCGAGTGTCGTGCCGTCCCCGACCTCGCAGTCCATCGAGACCGCGGCGAACGGCACGTTGCGCGCGTCGGCCACCTCGGCGATCGAGAGCCCGCTGGCCGCGGCGAGATCCTCCGTCGAGACGGCATGGCCGTTGCTCTTGATGCCCTCCTCGTCGAGGTGTGACAGCGCCCGCCGGTGCTCGACGATCCTCTTCGGCAGCCGCACGAGGCGGGCCTGCTCCGTGAGCACGTTCAGGATCGCGCGGCGAATGCGCCAGCGCGCGTAGACGCCGAAGTCGTCGCTCCGGTGCCCGTCGAATCTCTCGATTGCGTCCATGAGCCCCAGCGAGCCCTCCTGGACGAGGTCGTCGAGCGGGATGCCCAGGTCCCGATAGCGATAGGCGATCGCGCGAATCGTCGGCAGGTACGCGGCGACGAGCTGCTCGCGCGCTCTCGGCTCGCCGTGCACCGCCGCCCGTACGAGCCGACGCTCCCGCTCCCCCGCGGCAGGATTCGGACGGGTCTCGTTTCCGCTGGACATCGCCTTAACCGGTTGTCGCACACCGGAGCTCCGCGGGCATCCGGATATACCCCGAGGCCGGTCGCCTCAAAGTACGCATTGCCTGCCAGAAAGCGCGCTCAGGCGCAGGCCCGGGCACAAGCGGAGACAGAGGCACAGGCGGCGCCGGGGCACGGCACCGCCTCCACCTGGCCGGCTCGAGCCGGCGTCGAGCGTCAGGCCGGGCGAATCAGCCCGGGACCTCGGCGCGCGACCGCTCCGGGACGACGACAACGGGGCAGGGGGCGACGTGCAGGAGCCGCTGCGCGACGCTGCCGAGCACGGCGCCCGGGATCGTGCCGAGCCCGCGCGTGCCGCAGACGATCACGTCGGCATCCACGTCCGTCGCGATCTCCGCGATCACCTTCGCGATCGTCGCGTGGGTGACGCAGATCACCGCCTCGACTTCGAGGCCTTGAGACTGGAGCTCGCCGACGCGGTCCCTGATCTTCGTCACGCGGTCGTCTTCGTCCGGGAGATACGAGAGCCCACTGGCCCGGCCGCCGACCATGCGCTGGTCGACGTGGACGGCGAAGAGCTTGCCGCCTGGATGCATCAGCTGGAGCGCCTCTTCGAGCGCGGCGTCGGCGACGTCCGATCCGTCCGTTGCCCAGATGACTGTGCCGTACATGGCCACTCCTTTCGGGGCTTGCAACGCCTTGCGCTGCATGAGGTCGCCTGCTGACTCCCCCGGCGGCCCACGTGTCATCTCCGGGGAGAACCGCAGACGGGGGGTGCGAACTACCGAGCGCGAACGAGGGCGCACGCCGATGCCGTCGCAGCGTGCGCGGCTGATGATCCAGGCACCGGAACGCCAAGGAGGCAACCATGAAGACCATCGTGATCGCAACCGACGGCTCGCCGGCTGCCGAAGAGGCGGTTCGCGCGGGTTTGGACCTCGCAGCCGACCACAGCGCCGACGTGGTGTTCGTGCATGTCGTTCCGGCTGAGCGTCCCGGCCCACTCGGGGTCGCAGTGCCGGCGCTCGTGCCCCGGCCACCCGACCCGGCCGACAACCTTCCCCTTGCCGAGGCCGAGCGACTCGCCGGGGCGGTCGGCGTGCCCGCGCAGTCGACCCTCCTTCGGGGCAACGTCGTCGACGAGATCGTGACGCATGCGGATTCGCTCGACGCCGACATGATCGTGATCGGATCGCGCGGTCACAGCGGCATTGCGAGCACGATTCTCGGCAGTGTCTCGCGCGGCGTCATGCACGAGTCGCGTCGCCCGGTAGTCGTCGTTCGCGACACGCCCGGCCACGATCGCCTCGGCGCCTTCGCCTGATCGCCGGCCTCGGATGTCCGGCCTGAACGTCTGGGCCACGCCCGGTCACATGGACCGAGCGCGGCCTTCGACGTCGTCTCGGTCGCGCCGCTAGTCCGTCATCCGGAGCGCGACCGCGGGCCTGATCCGGCTCGCCGAGATCGCCGGCCAGACGGTGGCGAGGAGCGATGCCACGACCGTGCCGGCGAGCAGCACACCGAGTCCGAGCCACGGGACGGTGAAGCTCGCGGTCCCGAAGGAGTCGCTCATGGCGATGATGTCGTAGAGCGTGATCAGCGCCAGCGAGGCGCCGATCAGCGTCCCCTCGATCGCCACGAAGCCTGCCTCGATCGCAAAGCTCCGGCCGACGGGGCGTGAGCCGAAGCCGAGCGCCCGCAGCGTCCCGATCTGCCGCTTGCGCTCGCGAACGGCGCGCACCATGACCACCGCGATCCCTGCGATGCCCACGATCAGGCCCATCGCCAGGTAGCCCTCGAAGAGCTGGAAGATCTGGTGGGTCTGCGCGAAGCCTTCGTCCATGATCGCCGCGATCGACAGCGCCTCCGCGCCGTTGGAGAGGAACGCGGTCTGGACGTCCGCGGCGAAGACGGATGCGTCGATGCCCGGCCCGAGGCCGACGTACATGCGGTCCTGGGCGAGGTAGTAGCCGAACAATGTCCGGGCGCCGCCGAGCCCGATGTAGACGCCGTTGTCGATGAAGTAGTCGACCGGCGCCACCGCCGCGACGGTGAGGACGCGCGTGCGGCCCGTGTAGGGATCGCGGACCCGGATCTTGGAGCCCGGCTCGGCGAGGTAGCCGGCCGGACCGCCGCTGCTCTGCAGGAAGTCCGGGTCGACGATCGCCAGCCTCGGATTGGTGAGGACGGCCTCCCAGGCGGCGCGGTCGGTCTTGTAGCTGCCCCGGTCGTCGAGCGCCGGCGGGCCGCCTTGGACGAAGCTCCGGTCGAACGCGGTCACGGCCCACGGAACGTCGGTGCTCATGCTCGCGACCCGGAACTGGCCCGTGGTGCGGGCGAGTGGCGCGACGCGCGTCACGCCTGCGAGCGACGCGAGCTGTGAGCGGCGGATCGGGTTGCCTGCGCTCGAGGAGACGAAGACCGAGTAGCCCCCGCGCACGTCGCGGGTCGCGCTCGTCACCTGCGTGTCGATCATGTGCGAGAGCGTCGTAATGAACGTGAGGATGAAGACCACGAGCGCGTAGGTCGCGATTGTCAGGGCCGTGCGCGAGCGTCGTGCGAGCGGATACGCGAGACCGAGGCGCAGCGAGAGCGACCGGCCGCCCGTCAGGCGCCGCAGCCCCTTGCTGACGCGCTCCTGCTGGAACGACACGAACGTGACCGCGGCGGCGGTGAGCACGACGCCCTGCACCACGTAGAGCATCACGTCGGCGCCCTTCGTCGACTCGGGAACGAGCCCGAAGAGGGTCGCTCCCCAGACGACGGCGGCGAACGAGAGCAGCGATTGCGCCGTCTTCTGGGGGAGCACGCGTCCCAGCAGCGGCGAGAGGCCGAGGAGCACGAGCACCGGCCCGAGCAGAAGCCCGAACCCCTCCCGGCCCGGAATTGCCTGCAGCGTGGTCAGCACCCCGACGCCGATCGCCCCGCAGCCGGCGACGGCCCAGAAGAGCCGCTGCCGCTGTGCGGGCGGCTCCGGGATGTCTCGGATCGCCCGGATGATGTTCAGGCGGCTGACCCTGAGGCTCGTGCCGACGATCGTCACCAGCGCGACGACGAACGCAAAGGCGAACGAGCTGGCGAGGCTGCTCGGCTTCAGCGTGAAATAGAGGTCGAAGCGGTTGTGCTCCGTGGCGAAGATTCGGGCCGAGATCGCGACGAGCACGCCGCCGAGCCCGATGCCGACGAGGACGCCGAGGGCGGACGCCACGATCGTGTAGATCCACCCTTCGGTGGCGAAAGCGCGTACGAGGTCGGAGCGGCGCATGCCGATCGCGCGCGCCATGCCGAGTTCTGTCTTGCGCTCGGCGACGAGCATCACGAACAGGTTGACGAGCAGGAGCAGGCCGGCGATGACGCCGAAGCTGCCCATCGCGGTGAACATGGTCGTGAACGACTTGCCGCCGGCGTCCGCGATATCCAGCAGCGTCCGCTTCGCCGGATAGATCTGCGGGTCGAACGGAGCCTTGGGCGCAACCGCCCTGATCTGGCTGATCGCCGCATCGGTGCGGCCGACGCCGCTCTCGATGCCGCCCCGGTTGGAGACGGCGATTCTCCAGACCGGCGGTTGCCCGGCGCCCGGGAGCGTGGAGATCCGGTCGAACGTCCGCTGTGAGACGAGGACGTTGCGGGCCTCCTGGTCGGCGCCGAGCCAGAACCCGGCCACACCCCGGCGGGGAAGGATCCGGTCGACGACAAGCTTCGTCCGGTGCCCGTACGCATAGACGGCGATCTGCTCGCCCTTCCGAATGCCGAGCGTCGAGCTCAGATCCTTCGTGATCGCGGCGTGGCCGGCCGCCGGCGTCGAGCCGGACATGCCGGTCGCACGTGGATCGCCGCCGAAGCCGCGGGCTGCGGCGAAGTCGACGCCGATCAGCTGCGAGCGAGGTGCCGCGAGGACATGCGGCCCGGTCGAGGTCGTCGCTGCGTCGAGCGACGCGAATGCGAGGAGCCCGTCGATGTTGCCCTTGACGGCGGGCCGCAGCACCTTCAGCAGCTGCTGCTGGTCGGCGGCGCCGCGTGCAGTGATGAGCTCGTCGATCGGACCGAGGTGGGAGCGGCCGACCTGGCGGATCGACGCCGTCATCGTGTCGCCGACGATGGCCGAGCCGGTGATGATCGCGGCGCCCAGCATCGAGCCGAGGACGACGAGGATCGCCTCGCGTGGGCGCCGGACCGCGTTGCGAACGGCGAGCCGGCGCAGGACCGGGCGCCGGATCAGGACGAGCAGGAACGGGAGCGAGAGGACGAGCACGACGATGAGCGGGATGAGCGTCATCGCGCCACCGCCTCTTCCGCGCCGTACGCCGGTGCGAGAAGTTGCTTGTCGCTCTCGATCCGTCCATCTCTGACGGTGATCAGCCGGTCGGCCCGCGCCGCCACGTTCGGGTCGTGTGTGACGAGGATCAGCGTCAGGCCTTCGTCGTGGAGCTGGCACAGCAGGTCCATCACCGAGGCGGCCATCTCGGAGTCGAGGTTGCCGGTCGGCTCGTCGGCCCAGATCAGATGCGGGCTGCCGGCGAGCGCCCGCGCGACCGCGACGCGCTGCTGCTCGCCGCCGGAGAGCTCCGTCGGGCGCCTGTCGAGGCGGTGACCGAGGCCGACCCGCACGAGCGTCTCGCGGGCCTGCTTGCGCGCCGGCGCCTCCGGCACATGCGCGAGCAGCAGCGGCAGCTCGACGTTCTCCGTGGCCGTGAAGACCGGAATCAGGTTGAACGCCTGGAAGATGAAGCCCATCGACTCGGCGCGATGGCGGGTGCGCCGCGCGTCCGAGACCTCGTGGATCGAGAGGCCGTCGACGACGACGCGCCCTTCGTCGATCTCGTCCAGCCCAGACAGGCAGTTGAGCAGCGTCGTCTTCCCCGACCCGGACGGGCCCATGACGGCAAGGAACTCGCCCGGCCCGACCTCGAGATCGAGTGCCTTCAGCGCCTCGACATCTGCTCCGCCTGACCGGTAGACCTTCCGGACGCGTTCCGCGAGCAGGATGGGCTCGGGCACCGTCCTCACCTCCTCGGTTTCGCTGTCTCTTTGCGCGATGCGTCCCCCGTTGCGATCGCGTGGCAATCCGGGGAAACCCTCAGAGGCGTTGCGGGCTCCCCGTCAGGAGGAGCGGTGGGCTGCGGCGCGTCAGCTGCATGCGGCGTACGCGTGGATATCGGCGTGGCCACCGAGTGCGAGTGTGGAAAAGCCACACGCCGACTGCGTCATCCCGCGATGTCCTCAGGCCGTGAGGGCTCTAGCGTCGGACTGAGAACATCGACCAGAGGAGGAACTATGGCTGTCCGCGTTGCCATCAACGGCTTCGGGCGGACCGGTCGCGCAGCCTTCCGCGCCGCGTACGAAACCGGTGCAGACATCGAGTGGGTGGCGATCAACGATCTCGCCGAGCCCGCCTTGCTCGCCCAGCTGCTGAAGCACGACACGGTGTACGGCCCGTTCGGCGGGATCGTCGAAGCGGGCGAGGGAGCGATCTTCGTCGACGGCGTGCGCATCGCGACGCCGGGCGAGCCCGATCCCGCGCAGCTTCCCTGGGCCGAGCTTGAGGTCGACGTCGTCATCGAGTCGACAGGCTTCTTCCGGAAGCGTGCAGACGCCGCGAAGCATCTCGAGGCGGGCGCGCACAAGGTGATCATCTCGGCGCCGGCCAAGGAGCCGGACGTGACCGTGGCGCTCGGCGTCAACTTCGAGACGTACGAGCCGGCGAACCACCACGTGATCTCGAACGCGTCCTGCACGACGAACTGCCTCGGGCCGGTGGCGAAGGTGCTGCACGAGACGCTCGGCATCCGTCACGGCGTCATGACCACCGTGCACGCGTACACCAGTGACCAGCAGCTGCTGGACGGGCCGCACAAGGACTACCGGCGCGCCCGTGCGGCCGCCGCAAACCTCGTGCCGACCTCGACCGGCGCCGCGAAGGCGATCGGCCTCGTCGTGCCGGAGCTGGCCGGGAAGCTGCAGGGATTCGCCGTGCGCGTGCCGATCCCCACCGGCTCGCTGGTCGACCTGACGGTCGAGACCGCGCGGCCGACGACCGTCGAAGAGGTCAATGCGATCTTCCTGGGCCGCGCCGACCACGACGAGCTCACCGGCATCCTCCGCTACAGCGAGGAGCCGCTCGTCTCGTCCGACATCGTCAAGTCGGCCTACTCGGCGATCTTCGACGCGCCGCTGACGATGGTCGTCGACGGCACCCAGGTCAAGGTCGTCGCTTGGTACGACAACGAGTGGGGCTATTCGAACCGGCTCGTCGAGCTCGCCCAGCGCGTGCTCGTGCCGGTGACGGTCTAACCGTCACACGGCTCGCACGCATCGAGGCCGGCGGCCCAGCCGCCGGCCTCGGCGTACCAGCGCTCGACCGTCGTCGAGACGCAGGCTCTCTCCCGAGCAGCGTCAACGTCGCGGTCAGGCGATGTGGCCGGATGTTCGCCTTGGCCCCGCGTGGAATATGGCCGTTTGGGTCGGGCGCGCGCGGCCCTTCGGGCCACGTTCCTGCCTCAGAGGGAGGGACATGTCCCGACGGGGCAAATGTCCTGCATCCAAGCGAAGCATGTCCTAAACGGAGCGGCTCATCTGGCCACGTCCATGCCTCAGAGGCTCGGCCACGGCCGGAACGGCCGTGGCCGTAGCTCGGCACGGCGGTGGCTAGCCGCCGGCGACCACGTAGTCGCCGGCGCCGGTCTCGGCGAGGACCGCCTGTGCCGCCGCCAGGCGGGCGACGGGCACCCGGTAGGGCGAGCAGGAGACGTAGTTCAGGCCGAGCTCGTGGCAGAACGTGATCGAGGCGGGATCGCCGCCGTGCTCGCCGCAGATGCCGATCGTCAGCTCGGCGTTCGCCGACCTGCCGTGCTCGACGGCGATGCGCATCAGCTCACCGACTCCTTCACGGTCGAGCGTTGCGAAGGGATCGTGCTCGAGGATGCCGTCCTCGAGATAGTGCGTGAGGAACTTCCCCTCCGCGTCGTCGCGCGAGAACCCGAGCGCGGTCTGCGTCAGGTCGTTCGTGCCGAAGGAGAAGAAGTCGGCGTGAGCAGCGATCTCGTCCGCCCGGATGCACGCCCGCGGCAGCTCGATCATCGTGCCGACGAGGTAGGGGAGATCGACGCCCTCCTCGACTGCGACGCGGACAGTGAGCTCCCTGAGCCGGTGCAGCTCCTCGGCGAAGGCGACGAGCGGGTGCATGATCTCGACGTGTGGCGTCTGGCCGGTGCGCTCGCGTACCGCCAGGGCGGCGCGGACGATTGCGCGGACCTGCATCTCGTAGATCTCGGGCCACTGGAGGCCGAGCCGGCAACCGCGCGTGCCGAGCATCGGATTGGCCTCTTGCAGCGCCTTGATCCGCTCCCGCATGCGCTCGTCGGTGGCGTCCTCGAGCGAGGGGAGGAACTCGTGCAGCGGCGGGTCGAGCAACCGGATCGTCACCGGCAGGCCCGCCATTGCCTCGAAGATCCCTTCGAAGTCGCTCTGCTGGAAGGGCAGGAGGCGATCGAGCGCGGCACGGCGCCCGGCCTCGTCGTCGGCGAGGATCATCTCCTGGACGACGGGCAGGCGCTCGTCGCCGAAGAACATGTGCTCCGTGCGGCAGAGGCCGATCCCCTGGGCTCCGAGCTCGCGTGCCTTGATCGCGTCGGCGGGCGTGTCCGCGTTCGCGTGCACCTCGAGCCGCCGGACGTCGTCCGCCCAGCTGAGCAGGGTCTCGAAGTCCTCGTCGATGCGTGCCGGCAGGAGCTCGACGGGCCCGATGATGACGCTGCCGGAGCTGCCGTCGAGGGTGAGCACGTCGCCTTCCCGAACCTCGTGGCCGTCGATCGTCGCGATGCGGCGCTCGAGGTCGATGGTGAGTGCGGCGCAGCCGGCGACGCAGGGCTTGCCCATTCCGCGGGCGACGAGCGCCGCGTGAGAGGCGATGCCGCCGTGTGCCGTCAGGATGCCGCGTGCCGCGACGAGACCGTGGATGTCGTCCGGGCTCGTCTCCCAGCGGACGAGGATCACGTCCTCGCCGGCGGCTCCGCGCTCCGCCGCCGTGTCGGCGTCGAAGACGGCCGTTCCGGATGCGGCGCCCGGCGAGGCGGCGAGCCCGTGGGCGACGACGTCGGCCGGAGCGTCAGGATCGAGCCTCGGATGCAGCAGGTGGTCGAGCTGGATCGGGTCGATCCTCCCGAGCGCTCCGGCGCGGTCGATCAGCCCTTCGCGCGCCATCTCGACTGCGGCTCGGACTGCGGCCGCCGCCGTGCGCTTCGCCGAGCGAGTCTGCAGCAGGTAGAGGCGGCCCTCCTCGACGGTGAACTCGACGTCCTGCACGTCCTTGAAGTGGCTCTCGAGCTTCGCGACCGTGCTCTCGAGCTCGACGAAGGCGGCCGGGAACGTCTCGCGCATCTGCTCGAGCGGAACCGGTGACCGGGTTCCGGCCACGACGTCCTCGCCCTGCGCGTTCGTGAGGAACTCGCCGAAGAGGCCGCGCTTGCCGGTTGAGGGGTCGCGGCTGAAGCAGACGCCGGTGCCGCTCCCTTCGCCCTTGTTGCCGAACACCATCTGCATGATGTTCACAGCGGTGCCGAGGTCGTCCGGAATCTCGTAGGTCTTGCGGTACACCCGTGCGCGCGGCGAGTTCCACGACTCGAAGACCGCGTGGACGGCGCGGAGCAGCTGCTCGTGCGCGTCCTGTGGGAAGGGCCGACCGGCCGCGACCTCGTAGAGCTTCTTGTAGCGCCCGATCAGCACGCCCAGGTCGGTCGCCGTCAGCTCGGAGTCGTCCTGGACGCTGCGCTCGAACTTGAGGTGCTCGAGCTCGTGCTCGAAGAGGTGCGAGTCGATTCCCTCGACGACCTCGCCGTACATCTGGATCAGCCGGCGGTAGGAGTCGGTCGCGAACCGCAGGTTGCCCGTGCTCGCCGCGAGGCCGAGGACGGCTGCGTCCGAGAGGCCGAGATCGAGGACCGAGTCCATCATCCCGGGCATCGAGATCGCCGCGCCGGAGCGGACCGAGACGAGCAGCGGGCGGTCGGCGTCGCCGAAGATCGTGCCCGTCCGCTCCTCGAGCTCGCCGATCTCCCGCGCGATCTCGTCCTCGAGCCCAACCGGGTCGCCGCCGGCCTCGAGGTACGCGCGACAGGCGTCGGTCGTGATCGTGAAGCCGGGTGGAACCGGGATGCCGAGCTGGGCCATCTCGGCGAGGCCGGCGCCCTTGCCGCCGAGCAACTCGCGTCCGCCGGGGGCGGGCTCGTCGAATGAGTAAGCCAGCCTGACGGCGGACTTCGTGATGTTCGGCAGCGTCTTCATAGCGGCAACTCCTCTCGCGGGGTTCATGGGATGAACTTCCCCCGCTGGAGCGAGGCGCGGCATCGGGAAATCGCGCAAAGCCAGTCAGTGGCAGCCCTGATGGCACAAGGCCGGGTCAGCAGCATGCTGAGTTCACTGACGCACAAGGAGGATCACGATGGCCCCCACTCAGCACGCACGTCCAGACAGTCGTATGCAGGCCTCGCCGGCGATGTTTCCGGCTCTCGGCGGCCTCCGCGTCAGCGACGCCATGCATGCGGGCCTGATCTCTTGCTCGTGCGACACGACGTTGCGGACGGTCGCGGAGATGATGGCGACCTATCGCGTGCATGCGGTCCTCGTCACGGCTCGCGACGAGGACGAGCTTCCCATCGGACGGCTCTGGGGCGTCGTCTCGGACAGCGACCTCCTGCGGGCAACCGAGACCGGCGACCTCGACCAGCAGACGGTGCGCGGCATCGCTGCGACGCCGGCTCTCACGATCCGCGCCAGCGCGGAGCTCGCGCGTGCGGCTCAGCTCATGGTCGAGCATGAGATCTCGCACCTGATCGTGGTCGAGTCCGATTCGGCGACACCGCTTGGTGTGATCTCGACTCTCGACATCGCGCGGGCACTCGCAGACGTACCTGCGCCGCGCCCGGCGCACCAGTGACGACCCTCGCTGCCCCGAGTCTTCGTCAGACTTCGTCGGGCCGAGTGCCCGGGCGCGCAACGCAACCGACGGTGGCTCGAGAGAGCGCCGAGCCCAGTCCCGTGCCGCCTCCGCAGAGGCTCGAGTTGGACACGGTCTCTTCGCGCTGGCAATTGGCACTCGACGCCGCACAGCACGCGCTGAAGGTCGATGCACTCCCCGATGCAGAGCTGAGCCGACGACGACGCGAGCTGACACGGGAGCGACAGGAGACCGCCGTCGAGCTCGCGCGGCTGGCCCGGGTCACCGGCGTCGAGCCGGCGCCGTGGCTCTCACCGACGCCGCTGAACATGCGAAAGCTCGGCTTGCCTGCCGACACGAAAGCGTGTCTCTTCGACCTCGACGGCGTGCTCACCAACAGCGCGCTCCTGCACGCGTGGGCCTGGGCCGAGGCGTTTGACCAGTTCCTGCAACGGCTTGCCGATCGAGCCGGTTGGCACTTCATCCCGTTCGACCGCGACGCCGATTACCGCCTCTACATCGACGGCCGGGCGCGGCTCGAGGGCGTCCACACCTTCCTGGGAAGCCGTGGCATCCGGCTGTCCGAGGGACGACCCGACGATCCGGCGGAGGCCGAGACCGCGCACGGCCTCGCGAAGCGCAAGAGCGAGGCGCTGGCACGCGGTCTGCACCAGCGCGGCGTGACGGCTCTGCCCGGAGCGCGGCGCTATCTCGAGGCTGCCGGGCACGCGGGCCTCAAGCGGGCGGTCGTCTCCGCCAGTGCCAGCACCGTGCGGATGCTCGCGCTGGCCGGCCTGGCGCCGCTGGTGGAGGAGCGCTTGGACGCCGAGGTCATCCATGCCGAGGGGCTCCGCTCTCGCCCGGCTCCGGACATGCTGCTGGCTGTCTGCCGGCGCCTCGGCGTCGAGCCGGCGGAGGCCGTCACCTTCACGAGCACCCCGGCCGGTCTCGCGGCGGGCAACGCAGCCGGACTGGTCGTCATCGGCGTGGGTGACGACGCGCAGGCCGAGCTCCTCGAAGGGTTCGGCGCCGAGCATGTCGTCCCGTCCGTTGTGGCGCTGCTCGATCGCCAGCTCGTCGCCTTGCGGTGAATCCGCAGTCGGTGCGCGGAGATCCCGCGTGCGCGCTGTGGGGAAGCCAGACGCGCGCCGATCTACGCGCCCTTACCTTCGTTTGAAGCCCCGACGAAGGAGATTTCGCAATGAGTAGTGCCCCGTACGCACCGAAGCAGACCGGCCGCCGGGCCTCCGTTGAGTACCGCTCGACGGAGGCGCACCCACTCCTGAGCGTCGTCGCGATGCTGCTCGGGTTGCTCGTCGCGGTCCTCGCCGTCTTCGTGTTGCTCATGTGGGCCGACTCGAACGACGCCAAGAACTCCGCCGCGAACGCCGCTGCTCAGGTTTCCGCGAGCACCGGCGGCCAGTCGATGCCGGGCATGCCGGCCACGGGCTCCGCCACCGGCACCGACCTGGGTGCGCTGACGAGCTACGCCGGAGCCGCTCCGGACAATGCCGACGCCATCGCAGCCGCGCACAAGCCGTACTCCGCCGCGATGCCGGCGGCGATCGCCGGCGAGGTCGCCGACGTGCACCTCGTCCTGAAGGACATCACGATCCAGGTCGCGCCGGGCGTCAAGTACAGCGCCTGGGCCTGGGCGGGTGGAGCTCCCGGCCCGGTGATCCACGTCCGGCAGGGGCAGCTCGTCAAGATCACGCTCACGAACGACGGTGCGATCGCGCACTCGGTGGACTTCCACGCGGCACGAGTGGCGCCGAACAAGGCGTTCGCCGACGTCAAGCCGGGCGAGTCGGTGAGCTACACCTTCCGCGCCAACGATCCGGGCGTCTTCATGTACCACTGCGGCACCAAGCCGGTGCTGATGCACATCGCCAACGGGATGTACGGCGCGATCGTCGTCGAGCCCCCGGCCGGCGTGCTGCCGAAGGCCGACCGCGAGTACGTGCTGGTCGCCAGCGAGTGGTACCTGAACTCGGACGGCCTCAGCAAGCCCGCACAGTTCGACATGGCCAAGGCACATGCGCGCATCCCCGACTGGATGACGTTCAACGGCTACTCCGGGCAGTACGTCAAGCATCCGCTGACGGCAAACCCCGGCGAGACCGTTCGCTTCTGGGTCGTGGACGCGGGCCCGTCGATCGACACCGACTTCCACATCGTCGGCACGCTGCTGAACCGCGCCTGGGTGAACGCTGCGCTGACGAACCCGCCGCAGGAGAACGTCCAGACGGTCGCCGTGCCCGCGGGCGGCGGCGCCGTGTTCGACGTCAAGATCGACGTACCAGGCCTCTATCCGTTCGTGTCACATGCATTTGCCGCAGTCGACCAGGGGCAGGTCGGGCTGCTGAACGTGGGCAACGTGCCCGGCACGATGACGCACTGATCCGAGAAGACTCAACCGCGTTCGACCGCAGAAGGCCACCGCAAGGTGGCCTTTCTGTCAGAGCTATCCGGGCGCCGTTGACACAGGGCATGCCGCCGTGGGATAAGGGAGCACGACTGGTGACGAGGGGGCCCTGTGCCGTGTTACGCCTCAATTCGTTGCTGCGGCACCCGTGAGCGGCCATGCGCCCGTTCGACTCGCGTGACCCCGCGCGCCGCCGATCGTCGTCTCGTGGCCGGAAGGAGTGGCCGTCCCGCGCCGCCGGCAATCAGCTAGGCGGAGCGTCGTCCCGGCGGACGCCCTTCGCTTCGCCGCAGGCTGGCGCCTCGTCGCGGCGGTCGACGAGGCTGGGGCCGCGGAAGCGCGGGCCGAGCTCGACTCGATCCACGTCGACATCGTCCGCGCGGTCGACCTGGTGTCGCTCTCGATCGACGCCGTCGGTTGCGAGCTCCTGGCCGGGGGCGACGCGCCGCCGGTGTTGCGCCCGCTACAGGGGAGAGAGGCACGGCTCGTCGTCGGCTTCCCGTACCAGCACCTCGGCGAGGCGGCGATCTACGAGTCGCCTGCCCCGGAGGTGAACGACCAGGGCACGCTCAAGCCCCCGCCGGTGAAGCCGAAGGTGCCCGACGGCGAGGGCGTGCGGCCCGTCCCGCCGATCGAAGTGCGCCCGGCCCGGTCGAGCCGGCTCGTCTTCGCGGTCCCCGCCGACGAGACGATCGAGTTTTCGAGCGCTGGGATCCTGGCCGCGATGGGGAGGCTCGACGCTGGTCGTCCATCCGCTGGCACTACCGGGCGACAGGCCGACGACCGGCTCGCTCGGCGACGCGCCGTTGATCTTCCTGCCGGGCGGCCTCGTCGCGCATCTGGAAGTCGCCGGCCCGATGATCGCGAAGGCCAGACGGCGCATGGCGCTACCCGACACCTCGCAACGGCCGCCGGCCTCGCGTTCCAGGCCCGTGAGCTTCGCCGCGCCCGCACAGCGCTCGAGGCGCAGACGGGCGTCGCGGTGAGCCGGGCGCTGACGGGCGATCCGCAGAGCGCGTGCCCGAGCTCTCGATCGGCGACTCGACGTGGGCGCGCGGCCGTTCTTCGGAATCGGCGGTCTCGTCATCGAGCCCTGGCCCACTGCCACGTCGCCAGGTCGACGCTCAGCCGCCGTCCGACGGCATCCGAGACGTCGATCGAGGCGCCCGTTCCGGCTCGTCATCTCACCGAGCAGCGAGGGCACGCTGGGCGCATGCGACAGACCCCGTGCCCGGCCGCCGACGAGCCGCATCACGTCGAGCTCTGGCACAGCCGGCTCGGGACCGCCGGGCAAGAACCCGGACGGAACACCGGGCGTCGACGAGCTGAACGACCAGCGCCGGGTGTCCGGGCGTCTGGGCGCGCGACCGCGAGATCTCGGCTCGCCGATTGGCACGACGACCAAGCAGAACCTCGGCCACGACGACGTCCCGTTCCGGATGTCGCTCGACCCGGCCGACCGGAACATGCTCGTGCGCCAGACATCCGAGACCTGGCTGGGGAGCGCACGACCCGCCGATCGCGCCGGTGCCGGTCGCGGCCGGCGACCTCTGGCTGTCGCGCGCTCGGCGCGTGGCTCGACCTGCACGGCGCGTGGAACGACGAAGCCGTACTCGCAGGTCGGCATGACGTCGATGCTGGCCTGGGACGAGGTCGCGCCGATGGGCCGCGACCAGTACGTCCGCGTCGTCTACCCCGGCTACCTGTACCCGTTCGGCCATCAGGCGCGCTCGGTGAAGGTGACGGAGCGCAAGATGAAGCAGCGTCTCGCCGTCGCTGGCCGGCCTCTACCAGCGCAAGTTCCTCGTGATCGGCGAGCCGCTCCGTACGTACTCGCGACACGCACGACTTCCCGTTCATCCAGGTCGGCGATCCGGCCGCTCGTCACCCCACGCTGGACGATCCCGGGCCCAACGGCTCCGGACACGCTTCTTCTGGCCCAAGATCGGCGGCCAGCTCTTCCGGTTCGTCCTCGACGCGCTCGATCACGACAGCCGCCCGGTGCGACTGACGGCGCCGCTGCTCTGGGTCGCGGAGGCATACCAGGAGTTCGCCCAGGTCGACGCCGGCTACGACGCCGAGCCCGAACCGCAAGATCCCTGCGCTTCGGGCAGAAGGTCGCCTTCGCGCCCGTCCACAAGGGCGGGGACACCAAGTCGAGACCGTCTCGATCTCGTTCCGCGGCAAGGCGAGCGCTCGGCGACTCGCGGCCGCACATGACCCAGGCCCAGGTGTCGCTTGCCGGCGGTTCAGCAGCTGTCGGCGTCGGCCCGGTGCCGATCACCTACCACGCCCACTACCGCTCAGGCGGGTTCACGGATCGACCAACACGGGCGAGCTCTGGGCGGCGGTGCTCTCTCGACCCGGCCGCTGGCGAGCTGCCGGCTCGGATGACCTGATCGCGCTGCCGCAGCTGAAATTCGGTGCAGCAGCCCGACGGCCGGCAGCGACAAGGCCGGCGGCTTCTTCTCGCCCGACCTGCCGATCCGCGGGCTGTCGCGGCTCTCGGGCACCGTCGGCGATCTCGCCGGCATGGCGACGCAGAAGTTCGACCCGAAGCAGTTCCTCAAGGGCGCGGTCCCGAAGCTCTTCGGGATCGTCGACCTCGTCGACCTCGTCGAGGCGGTCACCGGGCGAGCCGCTGAAGACGCCCGACCGTCGTCTCCGAGGCGCTCGACCGCATCGAAGGGTTCCTCGCCGACCTCCAGCGGCCAAGGCCGCGGCGCAGAGCGCGGTCGCCGAGGCGAACAAGCTGGTCGCCCGCGCCGCGCTCGAAGACGGCGCAGCTCCAGAACGAGGCGCAGGCGGCCCTGACCGACGCCAAGGCGGTCGAGACGAAGGTCGTGAAGGCGGTCGACGACTTCGTCGCGCTGCTCGGCACGCTGCACGACAAGGAGAAGGCCGGCGGTGGAGGCGAAGGCCGTCGCCGCCGACTCGACGCATGCGCAGAGCGCTGCACCGACCTCCAGCAGCTCGGCCCGAAGCTGCCGCCGTTCTTCCGCAGAACCAGATTGCGACGCTGACGAAGGTGCTGCAGGAGGTACTGGCCGCCGCCGACCTGGTCGAGGATCTCTACCGGTTCCTGAACGGGTTCGACCCGTCGAGCGTGCAGGCCCGGTTCCACTTCGAGTGGCGGCCGAAGCTGACGTCCGTGGCCCTCCGCCGACCAAGCCCGATCCTCAGCGTCAAGCCCGACAGCCTGCGTGCTGGCGGTCGACGGCCGCGCCAGCGGCAAGGGCGAGATGGGCGTCGACGTGCTGGCCGAGATCCGCGACTTCGAGCTCGACCTCGTCGGCAAGGAGAAGCTCGTCCGGATCGCGTTCGACCACCTGTCGTTCAAGGCCGGCTCGTCCGGCAAGGCCGAGGTCGACGTCGTCATTCAGAAGAACGAGTTCGTCGGGATCCTCAGCTTCGTCGAGGCGATGAAGGAAATGATCCCGTTCGACGGCTTCTCGGACCCGCCGTTCCTCGACGTCAGCCCGCAAGGGCTCACGGCCGGCTTCACGCTCAGGCGCTGCCGAACGTCTCGATCGGCGTCTTCACGCTCGCCAACATCTCGCTCGGCGCCGACGTGCAGGTGCCGTTCCTCGGCAAGACGACCTCGGTCGGGTTCAACTTCTGCACGCGCGAGCGGCCCTTCACGCTCGCCGTGGTCTTCCTCGGCGGCGGCGGTTGGTTCGGGCTCCGCATCGGGCCGGACAAGCTGCAGGTGCTCGAGCTCGGTCTCGAGGCCGGCGCCTGCCTGTCAGTCGACCTCGGCGTCGCCTCCGGCTCGATCTCGGCCATGATCGGCATCTACATCCGGCTGGAGGGCGACAAGGGCTCGCTCACCGGCTACTTCCGGCTGCGCGGCGAGGTCGACGTCCTCGGCCTCATCTCGGCGTCGATCGAGCTCTATCTGGAGCTGCACTACGAGTTCGACACGGGGAAGATGGTCGGCCGGGCGACGATCACCGTTCAGATCAAGGTCTTCGTCTTCTCCGGCTCGGTGCAGATCAGCGCCGAGCGGAAGTTCGCCGGCTCGAACGGCGATCCGAGCTTCCTGCAGGTGATGGGGGCCGAGTCGGGGAGCTCCCCGGCCTGGTCCGAATACTGTCTCGCGTTCGCGGCCTGAGCGATGGCGACCGAGCTCTTCAGCGTCTGCGCCCTACCGCTCTCGTGTGCGGAGGGCTCCGACGTCCACGTCTCGCTCTTCATCTCGCCGAAGCTGACGCCGACCGGGACGCGCGGCGAACTGCGCAGCTTCCCGCTGTTTCGGCACTGGGGCGCGCACGTCAAGGACGGCCTGAAGCTCGAGCTTTTCGACCAGGCCGGGCCGATCGAGGCGACGGCGATTCTCGATGACGTCGACCCGGATCTCTGGGATGCCGCCTTCCCCGACGACACGCCGGTGAAGGGACAGCCGGTGCCGGAGTGGTCACACCGGCACTGGCGGACGTTCGCCGCGCGCACGGTGCACGACTTCGGCAAGGCGGTGCACCTGGCGACGGTGTACGCCGGTCCCACGAGCCCGCCCGCACCAGGCGATCACCCGCTCGCCGGGCCGCTCGGAGAGATCTCGGGGCGCTACTACCGCCCCGACCCGCACGCCCACACGTCGTCGGCAGGCTCGGATCGTCGCCATGCGCTGGTCTACGACGAGTCGCTGATGACCGCCGATTTCGACCGCATCGTCGAGTCGGGCGAGTCGCTCGCGGTTGTCGAGAAGCAGGTCGCCGGCGAGCAGAACTGGCTGCGGCGGATGGCACTCGAGCTCCACCGCACCCGGCGCTACTACGAGCGGCCCGAGTCGGCCGGCACGTACCGCGAGCGCCCGAAGCCGAACGCTGTCAGCAAGCCGCTGCCCAAGCCGAAGCCGGAGTTCCACGAGCGGTGCGCGACGGCGGGTGACCATCCGGCGCTGCTGCGGCGCCTCGGGCTCGTGATCGACCTGAAGGTCAGCGATCCGAAGCGGCTCCGGAAGTCGGCCTGGTTGTCGGCGCGCCTCTCACCCGGCGGCGACCCCGCGCCCTGCCGGCTCACACGCACTCGCTGCCGCGCGGTCGGCAACGACCTCGTCACGATCGCCGAGACGCCCGACTGGGTCGACGGGCTCGCACGGCTTGGCGACGAGGACCGGTTCGCTCTCCTCGATCTCGAAGCGGACGGCACGGCGATCAAGCTGGAACGGTTCCTCTGGACGCTGCCGCGCCTGCAGGAGATCGCCGACAACGACGCCTCGGCGAACGCCGCGACGCCGGCCCTGCGCGCCAGCGGCTTCACCGTCGTTCGCGTCGGGCAGGCGCGGGACACTCAGCAGCGTCTCGACCGCCAGCACGACATCGAGAGTGTGATCGGCCACGGCGAGCCGCCGACGCTCAGCACGGAGGACGTCACGCGCGGCCTGCGGATCGAGGTCTGGGACGACACCGCCCACAAGTGGCAGTCGCTCCACTCCCGGCTGACGACGGTGTCGGTGCTCGGCTTCGGGACCGTCGTCGACGAGCTGGCGGAGGAGGGCTTCGTCCAGGGCACGGCTGCGCACGAGACCCCCGGCGTCGCCAACTCGCCGGTGCACGTCCACGAAGCGGTGTTCGGCTGGGAAGGCTGGAGCCTCTCTGCCCCCCGGCCTGGGAAGCGCGTGCGCCATGAGGGCGGCGACGAGATCGTCGAGGATCCGCCCGAGGACGAGCCCGACCCCGTGCATCCGATCCTCGTCGTCAACCACGTGCGACCGGGCACGCTGCCGCGCCTGCGGTTCGGGCGCTCGTACGCGATGCGCGCCTGGGCGGTCGACCTCGCCGGCAATTCCCGTCCGCACGAGCTGAACCCGCCCCCGGCGCCCGCCGCTTCCGTGTCGAGCGCGCTCGCACCGGCGCTGAAGGCGCAGCCGATCGCCGCCGACGTCGCCGCGAGACTGCCGGCGGAGCTTCGGGCCGTGACGCACGCGGTGCTCGAGTCCCGCCGTCTCGGCTCGAACGGCTCTCAGCCGGCGGCCGCCGAGGACGTGACGCTGTTCGCCTCGCCAGAGCACGAGGCTCTCGTCCGCACGCGCCTGTCTGACCTCCGCTCCAGCCGCGCTCCGCTCGGGTTCGAGACCGTCGCCGAGACGAGCAGACATGCCCTCGTCGAGGAGGCGGTCGCAACTGCGATCGCCGATCGCGCGCAGCCGTTCGTGTCCGAGACGGCGGCGCGCACCGCCGACGAGCTGCGCCGGCTCGTCGCGTCACAGGCCGCGATCAACCCGGCCGGCAGCTGGCTCGAGGCAGTCCGGCGCGCCCTGGCGACCGTCACGCCCAAGCGTCCGTTCCTGCGGTGGGACCCCGTCCCAAGCCCGGCGGTCGTCCCGTTGCGGCGTTACACCGAAGGCGAGTCGATCCGCGTTCTCGTGGTGCGTTCCGGTGTGACCCAGGATCCCGACTCGCTCGAGATCACTGTGACGCCGCCGAACAAGTACGCGGCCGCAGTTGCCGCAACGCATCCCGAGCTCGACCTCGGCTATCTGGACCGCGCCGAGCGGCACCTGGCGCCGCCGAAGACGAGCCAGGTCCAGGCAGAGCTGCACGGGCAGTTCGACGAGGCGATCAGCTCGACCGACCCGGCCGACCATCAGCGGCTGCTCGGGATCGCGCTCCTCGAGAACGGCTCGTTCCTGGATCTCGACATCGCAGACATCGACAACCCGCCCAAGCGTCTGCCGCAACCGGGCGTGCAGCTCGAGATGCAGCCCGGCACGCCGCATGCCGACCCGGTGACGCTGCCGCTGCTCCAGCCCGGCGATCCCCCGGCGCCCGGCAAGGGATACACACTCCCGCCGGGGCAGTACGTCGTGCACGACACGACCGACCTCGTGCTCCCGTACTTGCCCGATCCGCTCGGGCGCGGCGTCTCGTTCGTGTTCCAGGAGGCGGGGCTCGACCGCGCCATCCCCTTCCCGTTCGGCGGCGAGGGGTTCACGGCCCGCTACCCCGGCAAGTGGCCGGAGGTGCAGCCGTTCCGCCTGGTGCTGAACGGCGCCGCCCAGCTTGGCGGCAAGGCCGGCGGCCGCGTGATCACGATCTCCCTGCCTGCCGGCGACGTGCAGCGCTTCCGGCTCGCCTCGTCGCTCGACCGCGCGGAGCTCGATCTCTTCGGTCCCTGGCGAAGCCTCCCGCAGTCGGTTCGCGACGACCCGAACGTCGCCGAGGCCGCGGCCGACGGCTGGCTCTGGGGGCTGACCCCGTTCGAGGACGTCACCCTCGTCCACGCCGTCCCGCGCCCGCTGCAGGCTCCGCGCCCGACGCTGCTGCTCCCGCTGCGCAGCGAGGGCTCGACGCGCGTGACGCTGCTGGGCGCGGTCGACCTCGATGGGCCGAGCACCGATCGGCTGACCGCCGAAGCGACGTGGGTCGATCCAGTGGACGACGTGACGCTCCCGCTCCCGGAGGACAGGCCGACGGCAGGCGTCGCGTTCACGTCGCCGGTTGTGCCGTTCGAGGATCTGGCGATCCTGTCGATCGCCGAGGGGGAGGGCACGCTTCCGGGCGTGGGCCGGCTGCGGGCGCACGCGGCAAACCACGAGCTCGGCGACACCAAGCATCGCCTGATCGACTACCGCTTCCGGGCAGCGACCCGGTTCCGCGAGTACTTCCATCCGGATCTGCTGGCACCGGGCTCTCCGGGGGACGACGGGCAGAGTGTCGTCGGCCCGACCGTCTCCATTTCGGTTCCGTCGTCGGCCCGGCCGGCCGCACCGATCGTCCACTCGGTGATCCCGCTCTTCCGCTGGTCCGACGGCACCGAGCCGGAGCAGCCGATGGCCCGCCGGCACGGGCGCCGTGCGGGCGTGCGCATCTTCCTCGAGCGGCCGTGGTACTCGAGCGGCGCCGGCGAGCTGCTCGCCGTCCTGCTTGCACCGGGGGGCGACGACACGTTCGGGCCTCCGGCCGAGGATCAGTCCGGCTTCCCCTTCGTCAGCAAGTGGGGCGGCGACCCGGCCTGGGTCAGCGCGCCGATCGACCAGCGTGCGCTCGGGCTCGTGCAGCTCGACAACCTGCTGCGAACGACGGGGTTCGACGACCGGCCCGAGGCGGCTCGCCCGGTTGCCCCGGCGGCGACGCTGCCGCTCGCCTCGCTCCCGGAGCAGCCGCTCGTCACTGCCGTCGGCTACAAGCCGCAGTTCAACGCGGAGCGGCGGCTCTGGTACGTGGACGTCGCGCTCGACCCGGGTCCGGCGTTCTGGCCGTTCGTGCGGCTGGCCGTCAGCCGCTATCAGCCGGCGAGCATCGACCGCTGCCACCTCTCGCCGCCCGTCCGTTGCGACTTCGTGCAGTTGACGCCCGAGCGGACGACCAGCGTCAGCCGCACCGACGACCACCACGTTCGCGTCGTCGTCAGCGGCCCGATCGGCATTCGCTCGCTACCCACCCGCGGGCGCGCGCCCGCACCGGGTTCCGACCCCTTCGCCGACGCGGTTCGCGCCAACCGCCAAGTCGTCGCCAGACTCCAGCGCCGGGATCCCGCGATCTCAACCGATCTCGGCTGGAAGACGGTCTCGGCGGTCGAGCTCGTCGTCCGGGGGCGGGGGCAGAACGCGTACGAGGCAGCCTGGGTGGGCGAGCTGCAGTCCGGGACGACGATCCCGCTCGCCCGCCCGGGATCGAGCGCCAGCTGGCGGGTCGACCGTCGAGGAGTGGGAGCTGCTCCCGGGCGATCCTCGCTCGACGCTCGAGGGGCCGCCGACGACGGTGTCGATCCCGGTCTGGGAGCGGCGGCTGATCTACGCCGACGAGGTGGCTCTCTAGGAGGGCTTGGCGGAAGATCGCTCGTCGTCGGGGTGCGATGCTCGTTCCGAGGCAAGGACGCAGGGAGCGTTCGTAGCGGAGCCCTACGGGCGCGACCGAGGACGCCGCATCGGGGCGAGCAGCGCGGCCCGACGGCACAGACGCTCTTTCGTCAAGCCCTCCTTGCCGGAACCTTGCGCGCCGACCCGGTGTAACACCTCGTCGAAGCGAAGGAGGACGGAGATGGCGCGCAAGCAGTTGGCACTTGTCGGAATGGCTCTCGCGGTGGGGCTGGTCTCTGCCGGAGCAGCACTCGGAGTCGGCCCCTGGCCGGGGCTTGCGTCGACCGTGGCGGCGCCGTCGGGTGACCTCCGCTACACCGCGCCTCGTGCCCACGGCTTCACGACTGTGAATGCGATCCGCCGTGGCCACGGGGTCGTCGCCTCGGCGACCTTCAGAGGGACGTACGGCATTCCCGCAGTGACGAGCAACGGTCTCTCCGGTGGGCTCTCACCCGATGGGCGCCTGCTCGTGCTCAGCCAGCCGCCGAACTTCCAGAGCCTCCGTCTGAAAAGCCACTTCCTCGTCATCTCGACGAAGAAGCTTCAACTCACCAAGAGGATCGTCCTCGACGGCGAGTTCGGCTTCGATGCGATCTCACCCGACCGGCGGACGCTCTATCTCATCCAGCACGCCTCCGAGGAAGACCTCGTCCGCTACGTCGTGCGCGCGTACGACCTTCGTGCGAACCAGTTGTTGCCGCAGCCGATCGTCGACAAGCGCGAGGCGGACGAGCAGATGAAGGGTTACCCGGTCTCCCGCGCGACCGGGGGCGCCGGCGCATGGGTGTACACGCTCTACCAGCGCCAGACCGGCAAGCCGTTCATCCACGCGCTGAACACCCAGGATCGCTACGCGGTCTGCATCGATCTGCCTTGGACGGGCTCGACCGATGGCGTGTGGAATGCGCGCCTCGAGCTCGCTCAGAGCGGCCGCGTTCTCGTCGTGAGAGGGGCAAGCGGCGGCGCGGTTGCGACGGTCGACGTGAAGACGCTCAGCGTGCTCTGATCGTCATTGGGCGGGGTGTTTTCTCACCCCGCCCGGCCGGCCTCCCACCAAACGTTGACGAGGGGTCACTCATTCGGGTGATTCGGGCTACCGATCCCTTCAGAGTGCCACGAATTCGGCCGAAATACTGGGCATGCGGCTCGGTGGCACCGTCATGATCAGTCTTTGCGCTCTTGCCACTCTGGCGGGGGCGGGCACCGCGTCGGCTGCCGGTAACCGGTACGCCGCGCTCCTTGCTCCGACCGGTAAGTGCGGCGCCGCAGCGGACGCCACCGCGCTCAGCCTGCCGACCGCTCAGAAGACGATGCTCTGCCTCACGAACTACGCGCGCAGCCACGCCGGCCTTCAGCCGCTGCGGTTCGCGCCCGGGCTCAACAAGGCCGCCAACGCCAAGCTCGCCGCCGATCTCTCGTGCCACCAGTTCAGCCACACCCCGTGCGGCAAGCCGTTCGAGTCGGTCTTCACGTCGTACCTCCACGGTGCGAACGGCTACTCGATCGGCGAGAACATCGCCTGGGGCACCGGCAGCCTCGGCTCGCCGCGCCAGACGATGAACAGCTGGCTGCGCTCCGCCGAGCACCGCAAGAACATCTTGGCCGCGGAGTACCGCGAGCTCGGTGTCGGCTACCTCGGGAACCAGACGTTCCAGGGCAACGAGGGCGCATCGCTCTGGGCACAGTCGTTCGGCACGCGCACGGCGTAGCCGAAGTGCTGCGCGCGGCCTAGCTGTAGCTCCTGAGAGCGTTGCGGGCCTCCTTGGTTGCCCGCGCGAACGCGGGACGCACCCGCAAAGCCGTCGCCAGGCCGCGCTGCCCGGCGCTCGGACACGGCCGTTCCGGCCGTGTCCCAACCTCTGAGGTAGGGACGCGGCCAAACGGGCCGGGCCGGTCCGGACCTGCCCGCCTCGCATGCAGGCAAATTGCCCCGTCGGGACATGTCCCTCCCTCTGAGGCAGGGACGTGGCGCAAAAGGCCAGGCGCGGGTCGCTGCACAGGCGTCCCTTCGCGCCCGCGCGAGCCCGTCCACATGCGACAGAGGAAACGCGGACGGCGCGGCGGCTGCCTCGGCCGGAGGCCGGCGCTTGTCCTCCAGCTAGACCTTCATCGCCGGATCGTAGAGCGCGGTCGGGTCCGTCGGCCTGCCGGCGGGCGGCTTAGCCGTACGTCGCGCTGTACGAGCCGTCGCTGCCGGGGAAGAGGGCGTACGCGATCCCCTTCACCGTCTGCGTCGTGTACGTGACGGAAGCTCCGTTGCGCGTGATCCCGGTCAGCGTCAGGCCGTGCGCCTGCACCGGCAGCATCGCCCGCAGGCCCCGCGCACGCGCGTCGGCGTGGATCGTGAAGCTCATCATGTTGCCCGTCCAGCTCAGTAGGCCGAAGCTCGATGCGTTGCGCCCGTCGAGCCACTCGAGCAGCTGCTTGGACGAGATCACCGGCACGTTGCGAGCCTGCGCCGAGGCGATGATCGCGTCCGAGCCCGTCGAGGCCTCCTGGTCGGCGTGCATGTTGGCGACGAAGAAGCCGTAGTACCCCTCCGGGCCGAGCGCCTTGTCGAGGAGCGTGTCGGCCGTGGCCGGGTACGCCTGGCCGGCTTCGTCGTCCATCTGTGTCGGCGCCTGGAAGACGTCGACTGAGCGGCCGTCAACGTCGGCGAACCGCATCGGGATGCCCGAGCCGGTCATGAAGCCGGCGCCGCTCCCGCTCCACCCGGCGGGGTACGCGTAGTAGTTCGTGTCGAGCCGGATCCCGTGCGCAGCCTCAGCCGTCGGCTCGGTGAACCAGTCGTCCCACGTGACGCAGTGCGTCCTGTTGGTCGTCGGCGCCGGGATGCTCGGGAACTTCGCCGCGAAGGTCGCAAGCTGCTGCGTGAAGATCGTCTGCGCGCTCTCGAGTGTCCAGTCGCCGCAGCCGTTGCTGACGGACACGTGAAGCGCGAGCTCGAAGCCGGCGTCGGTGTACGCCTTCGCCTGCGCGTCGGTCAGCGTTGTGTTGTTGAAGGTGTATGCCGTCGACCGCACGCACTCCCAGTCGACGACGGAGCAGCCCGGCGCGCTGGCGGCGTCGTACTGGGCGAAGCGGCCGGCCGTACCGTTGTCGCCGTGGTCGTCCCCGGTCATCACGATCGCCGCTTTCAGGTCGCGCGGGAAGTACCAGAACCGCGGCAGCGGCTTGCTGTCGCGCGCCATATACGTGATCAGGTTCGCGAGCAGGCGCTGCTGCTCGTCGGCCTGCGGGATCGCCAGCTTGTTGGTGTCGACCCAGTCGGGCTGCGGGTCGGTCGCGGAGGCCCCGTAGAAGAGGTCGTCCGGACGGATGCCTGCGGCGCCGTCGCGCTCCTGCCCGACCCAGGCCGGGTTGCCCTGGCGCGTGAGGACGACCGACCGGGCGAGGTCGTAGGTGAACGCAGCCGCGTGGCCGCCGCTCGTGCCGACGTTGCGCAGGGTCAGGGCCGGGTTCGCCGTCGGCGTGCTCGCGTTCGAGTAGAGCGTCGCGACGGCGCGCGCGCCGGCGAGCGTGTACCGGTCGGCGGTGCCGTGGAACTGCATCGTCTGGCCGACGATTCCGGTTCCGGGCTCCGAGGAGGTGTCCACCTGGAGATAGGCGTTCGCGAGCGTCGAGCCGGCGTCGGTGATCCCGAGCAGGCCGGCCAGTTGCTTGTCGGGGTGGAGCGCGACGAGGTTGCCGCCACCCTGGACCCAGTTCGTCAGGGCGGTCACCTGCGCGGCGGAGAGCGGGATGTCGCCGAGCACGACGACGTCGAAGCCGACGAGCGCCTGAGCCGAGAGCTGTGAGGCGTCGAGCGTCTCGAACTCGTCGAGGCCTTCCGCTTCGAGCAGCTCACGCGCATACGTGCTGAACGGGTTCGCGCTCGAGCCGACGACGAGAATCGGCTGCGGCAGCGGCAGCGTCGTGAACGACCAGGTGTTCGTCGAGCGCAACGGGTTCCCGGCGAGATCGGAGATGCCGCCCGCTCCGCCGGCGAGGGACGCCGAGTAGGTCTTGTCGCGGGCGAGGGCGTCGTTCGGAGTCAGCGTCGCGGTCCGCGTCGCCGCGTCGTAGTGAACGGTGGCGGGCACCGGCACGCCGCCGGTCCGGAGGACGAAGTTCGTCGCGTTGATGGTCGCCGGATCCATCGGCTCGCTGAACGTCGCCTTGACGAGGGCGCCGCCCGGGACTCCGGGGCTGCCGGCCTCGGGCGACACCGAGTTGACGCTCGGCGGATAGATGTCTGCCGATTCCGGCGTCGACATGTCCGCGAGCACTTCGGCGGTGGGCAGCGCGCGGTCGTAGATCCGCACGTCGTCGATCGCGCCGTCGAAGAACCCGGTCGGGGACGAGCGATACGCGCCGATGCGCCAGACGCGGGTGGAGCCGATGTCGACGCTCACGGTCTGGCTCGCGACGAGGACGCCGTCGATGTAGAAGCGTGCGACCGAGCCGTCGTAGGTCGCGGCGACGTGCTGCCAGACGCCGGGAACCGGCGTTTGGCCCGAGTCGAGGTAGCTGCTCATCGAGTCGCCGAGGGTGAGCATGTAGTGGCCGTTGATGTGGTCGATCCAGATCATCGGGCCGCCACCGTCCCAGGTGCCGACGATCGCGACGTCCTTCTTTGCGCCGCTCTTCTTGACCCAGGCCTCGAACGTGAAGCCGGAGCGGTAGAAGGTCGTCAACGAGGGCAGGTCGACCCGGTCGTCGTCCCCGTCGAGAGAGACGGCGTTCCCGTACTTGCCCGCGGTCCAGCCGGCGCCGGAGACGAGGGTGCCCGTGTTGCCGTTCCCGGAGCCGTCGCCGGCGACCGTCCCGGTGCCCTCGTCGAAGCCGTAGCCCGCGACGAGACCCGGGCCGGGGGCGCCGCTGTTGTCGACCGTCACCTGCGCCTGCGCGATGGCAGTGTTGCCGGCCGCGTCGCGTGCGACCGCGGAAACGGTGTGCAGGCCGGCCATTGAGAGCCGCGTGTTCCAGGAGCTCGTGTACGGCGGCACCGTGTCCTCCGGTCCGACGTTGACGCCGTCGACGCGGAACTGCACGCCTGCCACGTAGGTGGCGTCGGAGGCGGTCGCCGACAGGAGCACCGTGCCGCCGACGACGGTCCCGGTCTCGGGGGACGTCAGCGACACGAGCGGCGGGGTCGAGTCACACGCCGCAGTCGGGGCCGTGATCGACGTGCGCGGCGAGACGTTGCCGGCGACGTCGAACGCCTCGACTGCGATCGCGTAGGTGTTGCTGCACGCCAGGCCGGTGATCGTCGCCGAGCGAGCCGTGACGGTCTTCGCGAGCGTGCCGTCGCGGTAGATGTTGTAGCCGCCGATCGCGAGGTTGTCGGTCGAGGCGGTCCACGAGAGATCGAGCGACGTGGCGGTGCTCGAGTCCAGTGTCAAGCCGGTCGGCGCCGTCGGCGGGATCGTGTCGGTCGGGCCGACGCTTGCAGTCATGTCGCCGCGGATCTCGGCGAGCGGGAGGGCGCGGTTGTAGATGCGCACGTCGTCGACGAGACCGTCGAAGAAGCCGGACGGGTCGGCCCGGAAGGCGCCGATCCGCCACGTGTTCGACGTGCCGACCTCGCCGGTGAAGGCGCGGTTCGCGACCTCGACGCCATCGATGTAGATCCGTGCGACCGCGCCGTCATAGCTGCCCGCGACGTGCTGCCAGCGGCCGGTTGCCGGCACCTGGCCGGAGTCGACGTAGTTCGCTCCGTCGGCGCCGAGCGTGAGCATGTAGTGGCCGTTGACCTGATTGACCCAGATCATCGGCCCGCCCTCGTTCCAGCTGCCCATGACGGTGACGTCCTTGCGCGTGCCCCGCTTGAGCACCCATGCCTCGAAGGTGAAGGCGGTGCGATAGAAGGTTCCGAGCGGCGGCAGCGAGACGTTGTCGTTGATGCCGTCGAGGAAAGCGGCGGAGCCGTTCTTGCCGCTCGCCCAGCGGGCGCCGGCCATCGTCCCCAGGTTGCCGTTGCCCGAGGCGTCGGAGGCGGTTGCGCCCTGGCCTTCGTCGAACGCGTACGCGGCGACGAGCCCCGGCCCGACGACGCCGTCGTTGTCGACCGTGACCTGCGCCTGCGAGGTCGCCGTGTTGCCGGCCGCGTCGCGGGCGACTGCGGCGATCGTGTGCGGCGCGCTCGAGTAGAGACGCGTGTTCCAGCTGGCCGTGTAGGGCGCGGTCTTGTCCTCGGCGCCGAGCGCCACGCCGTCGACGGTGAATTGCACGCCGACGACGCCGATGTCGTCGGTCGCGGTTGCGGCCGCGGTGATCGTCAGCGACACCTTCGAGCCTGCCACGGGGTTCGTCAGGGTCGACACCGGCGCGTGGGTGTCGATGCGCCACGTCGAGGTCGCGGGCGTCGGATCGACGTTGCCGGCGACGTCGATCGAGCGCACGGAGAAGGTGTGGAGGCCCTCGGCGAGACCGGTGTACGCGACCGGGCTCGTGCAGGCGCTGAACCCGGCCCCGTCGAGCTGGCACTCGAAGCGGCTGTTGCCCTCGTTCGACGTGAAGATGATCGCCGCCGCGGTGGCGTTCGTCGAGGCGGGCGGCGGAACGGTGATGGTCGCGTTCGGCGGCGTCGTGTCATACGTGAACGTGCGTGAGGCGGCGATCGCGGCGTTGCCGGCCACGTCGGTCGCGCGCAGACGCAGGACGTAGGCGCCGTCGGCCGGGAACGAACGTTGTCGCGAGGGGGAACGACCAGTTGTCCCCGGTGCGCGTCGCCGGCACGAAGACCTCGGTCACCGAGGCGAAGCTCGTCCCGTTCCAGTAGAGGCCGCCGCTCGAGCGTCGCAGCGACACGTCGACGAGCTGGACGCCGGAGCCCGCGTCGGTCGCGGTGCCGCAGAGCCCGTCCGGTGCACAGCCCGCGTTCCAGCCGGCCACGTTGTAGAAGCCGCTCGCAGCCGGGAACGCGGTCGTGGGGACCGGCAAAGTGTTGTCGATTCGGAGGCCCGGGATCGTCGCCGAGTTGGTGACGTTGCCCGCGTTGTCCGTGGCAACCGCGCGGAAGTCGTAGAGCCCGTCGCCGATGCGCGTGTCGAAGGCCCGGGTGTACGGCGCGACGGTGACGGCCGACCCCGCGTTCGTCCAAACGCCCGTGCCGGCCGGCGAGCGCTGGTACTGGACGCGTGCGATACCTGAGTCCGCGTCGGTCGGCGTTGCGGTCAGGTTGACCGTGCCGCGGAGGTTGGCGCCCGGGCTCGCCATCGAGACCGCCGGGAAGACGTCGTCAACGCGGAACGAGAGCAGGTGTGCAAGCCAGTGCGACGAGGTGATCGTCGAGGCCTTCGCGCCGGTTGAGCCGGCCGCGGCCTGGACGACGCTGTCAGAGGCGACGCTCGCCCGGTCGGTCGCGGTCACAGCGGCGGACTGGGCGTCGAAGCGCTCGGTCATCCCGCTCGGCGTCGAGAACGTCGTGCCGGTGGCGGCCGCCAGCTCGGTCAGGACAAGCGACCCGGCGGCCTGCGTCGTGATTGCCGCGGCCGACGCGCTGGTCGAGGTCCCGTTGGACGCCGCCGTCGCGAACCGGTCGACGACGGAGGCGGCCTTCATGCCGTAGTAGGCACTGATCCCGCCGACGGCCTGCTCGGACGGTGCGACGCCGCCGAAGGAGAAGGTGACGGAGGTGGGCTCCCCGACGGCGGCGATGCGGTAGAAGGTCGACTGGCGGAGCCAGAAGCTGTCGGACGAGGTCAACGCCTGCGTCCAGCCCGGGGGCGTCGAGATCGTCATGAGCCCGCCGCCGCGTGCGGCGATCTGCGCGACGAGCAGGTCGCGCGGCGCGACGCCCGCAGGCATCGCAAGCGTGATGCTCGAACCGCCGGCGGCACCGTTGTTGCTCACGACGGACGCGCGATGCGTGATCGTCGGGTCGATCACATACGGGACCGGCAGCTTCGCGTCGTCCAGCCGCAGTTGCAGCCACCACGAGCCGCTCTGCTGCTTGAGCGACCAGCGCGCGCCGGCCGGGGTCACGTCGTGCCCGTCGGCGTCGAGGATCGCGACCGGCAGGATCCCGAACGAGGAAAGCTTGTGGCCGGCGCCGAACGACACCGCGCCGTCGCTGCCGAGCCGCGGCGTAAGGCCGCCGGAAGAGAGCTGCCAGCGCCAGGTCCGGAGGCCGACGCGGCGATCGACCGCCAGCAGCTCCTCCGTCTCGCCCTGCCGGAAGACCATGGCCTCGAGCCCGAACGGAGTCGAGCGGATGGCGCCGTCACGGTGCGCCGTCCACGAGCCGGCGACGCCCTCGGCCGCGACCGAGATGCGCGACTCGGTCGTGGCGACGGAAAGCCCGGCGTCGCCGATCCGCGAGTCCACGTTCCCGGACTGGCGCGCCAGCGGAGCGCCGGCGTCGACCGGACCCACCGCACGCGCGACGACCGGCGGCGCGGTGGCGCCGCGAGAGTGCGAGAAGTAGAGGCCGGCGCAAATGCCGGAGGCCGCGAGGGCCACGACAAGGCAGGCGTAGGAAATGCGGCGGGACACCGCAAAGGGTGTCTGGGCCACGGAATCGAGCAAGCGTCGCGGGACGGGCTGCAGCACGTCCACGGGTTATCGCCGCAGCGGCCTCCAGCGGCAATGGACGAATGGGGGTCTCGGCGCTAGCCGTTCGGTCAGTTCTGCCGCTCAGGCCGCTTGTTTACTGGTTTGCAAGCGCGGCGCGAGGCGCTTGTGGACCGGTCGCGGGCGTGGAGCGGCCTGCGATGGATCAGCCGCTCTGGTTGCCGCCGGAGAGCTCGAAGTTGTCCGCGGTGCCCGTCGTCGAGTACTTCTGGCCGTCGACCAGGTCCGTGAGCGCCGGGAAGGTGTAGTAGGTCGGCCACACATTCGGCTCGCCGGCGTCGTCGAGGCGGATCGTGTTGCACACGACCGGTCCGCTCGAAAGGAATCCCTGGTGGATGTAGCACTGGCCGAGGGAGTAGACGACGCCCTGGAAGGCGCCGGCCGTGTGGCCGTTCGGGCAGAGGGGGATCGACGGGGTGCAGGTCGTGCCGCCCTGGTCGTACTCGGAGCTGAGCTTCGAGAGCAGCACGAGCAGGTTCAGCGAAGGGCTCCAGGTGGACATCGAGCCCAGGCAGTTGCCGGTGCCCGAGCCGCCGGAGCAGACGATCTCGTCGAACTCGGTGTAGCCGGACGCATAGATGACACCGCGGCCCTGGTAGTGGACGACCTTGCCGTCGTCGTCGAAGCGGAAGTTGCCGTCGACGTAGATCGAGCCGTTGATCGTCAGCACGCGGGTCGTGCGGTCCCACGACAGCTCGCCGACTGTGACGCCGTTCTCGACCACCTTGCAGGTGTAGCTGAAGGTTTCAGGAGTCACCTCGCCGTTGCCGGTCAAGCTGTTGTTCTCCGCGGTCGTCGAGCCGGCGTCGTTGTCGAAGAAGTTCACCGGGAGGCCCGGGCTCGCGTTCGTGCAGAAGTGGTTCGGGCCCGGCTTCGCGTTCTTCCACCAGTACGTGAAGTCGACCTCGGGCATCGACAGGTCGTTGCCGACCTTCGTGTTCGTAGTCGCGTAGACCTTGTCGACGCTGTTGCACGCGGCATGGGCCGTGTTCGCGTTGTACTTGCAGTTGCCCTCGATGTTCGCTGCCTTGATCGGGGTGCCGGACGTGCCGATCCCGTTCGTGTCGTTCGTGTACGTGACCGTGATCGTGACGTAGTCGACCGAGGCGGTCTGGGAGGTGCCGGCGAAGTTCTTGGCGACGAACCTGAGCCCGAAGTTGGCGTTGTTGATGTCTGCCGGGGTCCAGGTGCCGCTCCAGAGGTCGGAGGTGCTGCCGTACGTCTTCCAGGTGTCGGTGGTGCCCCAGTAGGTGCCGGTCGCGGCTCTGTCCGCTGCCGTCGGGGTGCCCGCTTTGAGCACCTGGACGTCCAAGTCCTGGATCGCAGACGTCGTACTCGCCTTGCGCTCGACGCCCACCGAGATGCCGTGGATGATCGCGCTCGCCGGGATTGCGAAGCCGAAGCTCGTGAGGATCAGCGCCGCGCCGGTCGCGCCCGAGCTGATCGTGTTCGTCGCGTAGACGGTGTTGTTGGTGTAGGCGTTCGTCGAGTTCGTCCAGCCGGAGGCGAACGTCGGCAGCTTCGCCGGAGAGTCGACGTCGGGGCCGATGATCGTCACGCCTGGCGTGCCGACGTCGACCGACGTGTTCGCACCGGTGATCGTCGCGCCGTTGATCAGGCAGATGCCACCACGCGCCGAGACCGAGTTCACGAAGGCGACCGTGTCGATCGTCAGGCACTGGCTGGGGCTGTCTGCGTAGAAGCGGCTCCACGCGACGGAGTTGTCGCCGTCGTTCGTGCCGCGGACGTAGGCGGTCTTCGTCAACGTGCGGGACAGGGTTTTGCCGCTGTTGGTGACCGCGCCGACGGAGGTGATCGTCCAGATCATTGGGTCGACAGCCGTGTTCAGCGATCCCGAGTAGGTCGCCGTGCCGTTCAGTGTCGGATAGGAGAGGACGGTCGGCGACGGGAACAGCTGCTGCGATCTCACAAGCGGTGTCGTGCCGTCGCTTGCGAAGTGCTTGGACGAACCGTCGGTGTTGAGCTCACCGTAGAGCTTCGCCATCGCGGCGGCGAGCCCGGACTCGGCGAGGTCGTACGCGCTCGCGCGGGCGCCGTGCTGGCTCGACGCCGTCTGGTTGCTCGTCGCGTAGTAGATCGAGGTCGTCGCCGTGATCGACAGCACCATCATGATCCCGAGCGCCATGACCAGGGCCATGCCGCGCTCCTCACGGAACGGGCTGATCGATCGAAAATGTGCGATAAGGGCGCGCAGGGGGACTCCTCTCTCCGCAGTGCGCATCGGAAGAACAGGCGAGAACCCGTACCCCCAAGAGAGTGATCCCGGCTGGGCGCGAGGCTGGAAGCCGTTTTCGACGCTGCTATGCTTTTTGAAGTGACTGCGATCCGCCTCCCGCCGATCTTGCGCTCCGACGCCGGCGGGCAGAGGCAACTCGAGGTGGGCGCCACAACGGTCAAAGGCGCGCTCGAAGAGCTCATCGGCCAGTACCCGTCGCTGCGAGATCGCGTCTTCGACGGCGAAGCGGTACCACCGTTCCTGAACGTCTTCGTCGACGGCCAGGACATTCGCGTCCTCGACGGCTTGGAGACCGAGGTCGGCGCCACGGCGACGATCCTGCTCCTGCCCGCCGTCGCAGGCGGCTGACTCTCGGCGCATGAGCCGGCACGCGGACCTGCGCGCCCGCGTCGCCCACGACGCTGCGGCCGCACGGGCTGCGGCGGCCGAGCTGAGCGACGACCGCGTCGCGGTCGCGCTGCGCGCAGCCGCCCAGCTGGTCCGCGAGCGGCGAGACGATCTCCTGCGCGTGAACGCAGCCGAGCACGCCGCGGGCGCCGGCCGGCTCGACGCGGGCATGCTCGACCGCCTCCGGCTCGACGACGGCCGCGTCGAGCAGATGGCGGAGCAGCTCGAGGCGACGGCCGCCGCGGAGCCGCTCGTCCGCGAGGTGGGCACCCGGCCGCTCGCGAACGGGCTCCAGGTGAGCGAACGCCGCGTGCCGATCGGCTGCGTGGGAGCGAACTTCGAGGCCCGGCCGAACGTCGCCGTCGACGTCGCGGCGCAGCTCTTGAAGAGCCTGAACGGCGGGGTGCTGCGCACCGGCGGCACCGCCTTGCGCACGTCAACGTTCCTCGTCGACGAGACGATCCGTCCGGGCCTCGCGTCGGCAGGGCTTCCGCCCGAGGCGATCGCGATCGTCCGCACGCGCGACCGGATGGGCGCGCGGATTCTCGTCTCGCTGCCGCGAGAGCTGCCACTCGTGATCCTGCGCGGCAGCGGGCCGGGCACCGCGGCGCTCACCCGACACGCGGCGCGGCACGGCGTGCGCGCCCTCGCCCATGCCGAGGGAGGCGGCGTCCTCTACGTGCATCCGTCGGCCTCGCCGGAGCTCGTGCGGGCGATCGCCGAGGCGAGCCTCGACCGCCTCGGTGTCTGCAACCGCCTCAACCTCGTCCTCGTCGACACCGCGGTGGACGGGCACCTCGAGACGCTGCTGTCGGTCTTCTCGGAGCACGGGCTCACGGTCTACGGGACCGAGCGGGCGACGGCTCGAGCCGACGTCGTCCCGCATCAGCGGCCGCTCGGCCACGAATGGGCGAGCGACCCGGAGCACGTGGCTTCGGTGACGCTCGATCTCGTCGACGGCCCCGAGCAGGCCGCGAGGATCGCGAACGAGGAGACGTCGGGCCTCGCCGCGGGCATCGTCGCGCTCGACGAGCAGGCGGCGACGCGATTCCTCGACGCCTACCGCGGCTCGGCAGGGTTCTGGAACGCCCCGACGCGCTTCGCCGACGGCTTCGAGCTCACGGGCTCCGCCGAGACAGGCATCAACGTCGACTGGGCGCCGGGGCCGCGCGGGCCGGTGACCTACCAGGATCTCGCCCTCCGCCAGTACCGCGTCGTCGGCGACGGCACGCAGAGACGGTGAGTGAGGGCCGATGACGATCGTGATCAAGTTCGGGAGCGGCCTCGTCGTCGACGAGGACCTGACCGTCCGCCGCGACGCGCTCGCCGCGAGGGCGCGTGAGATTGCGGCCCTGCGAGCCGCGGGCGAGCGGATCTGCATCGTCTCGTCAGGGGCGATCGCGCTCGGGTTGCCGCTGCTCGGCCTGCGCGAGCGCCCGGCCGCGATGCCGAAGCTCCAGGCCGCGTCGGCGCTCGGGCAGCCGCTGCTGCACGCCGCGTGGGCGGAGTCGCTCGCGGCGCATGACCTTGCTGTGGCCCAGGTGCTGCTCACGGGCGACGACGTCGGCAGGCGCGCGAGCTACGTCAACGTCCGCAACGCGCTACGGGAACTGCTCGACCTCGGCGTCGTGCCCGTCGTGAACGAGAACGACGCCACGGCCACCGACGAGATCGCCTTCGGCGACAACGACGCGCTCGCGGCGCAGGTCGCGGTGCTGCTGCAGGCACGGCTGCTCGTCTTGCTGACCGAGGTGGCAGGCGTCTATACAACGCCGCCGGGCGGGGAGGGGGCGGAGCTCGTGGCTGACGGCCGCGACGCGGTCGTCGCACAATTCGGCGACGGCAGCCCGCTCGGCCGCGGCGGCATGGCCAGCAAGGTGAAGGCAGCGGAGATCGCGTCCGCCGCCGGCGTGACGACGGTGATCGCGGGCGGGCACGGCGCTGCGGTGCTCGAGCCGGTGGCCGCGGGCAGCGCGAGCGGGACGTGGTTCGCCGGCAGCGAGTCGCGGCCGCCCGCTTTCAAGCTCTGGCTTCGCCACGCGGTTCGCCCGATCGGGCGCATCGCCGTCGACGACGGCGCCCGCCGGGCGCTCGTCGACCGGGGCGCGAGCCTCCTGGGCGTCGGGGTCACTGCGGTCGACGGCGAGTTCGGGCGCGGCGATGCGGTCGAGCTCGTCGACTCGGGCGGCACCGCGTTCGCGAAGGGGCTCGCCACGCTCGCCGCGCACGAGATCGCGGGGGGCAGCGACGAGGTCGTCCACCGCGACCGCCTCGCCCTGTACTGAGCTTCAGGCCTCGATTGGCGCCGGGCGGCGCTGCGGCACGAGCAGGCGGCGGCCGAACGGGCGCCCCGGCCGGCGCGGCACGTAGCCGGCCGCTTGAATCGCGGCGTTCCAGGAGCCGAAGACGCGCTGGACGGTCTGGCGGCTCGGATGATCCTCGCCCGCGCGGTCCCACTGGCCGGCCGTCGGCGGTCGCAGGTGCCTGCGGGCCCAGAGGTCGATCGCGTAGACGATCATCTCCCGCGACCAGCGAAGTCCGTCTTCTCGCAGTCCTGGTTGCATCGCTAAGACTTTACATTATGAAGTGATGAATTTCGAGGGAACCAACACCACCGCCGAAGAGCTCGCCGCGCCGCTGCGGCGAGACATCCGTTTGCTCGGGACGATCCTCGGCGAGGTGCTCGTCGAGCAGGAGGGCCCCGAGCTCTTCGAGTCGGTCGAGCAGATTCGCCTGCTCGCGCGGCGGGCGAGGGAACGCGACACGACGGGCGAGGTGCATGAGGCGGTCGCGGCGCTGCCCGTCGAGCGCCAGGAGCTCGTCCTGCGCGCGTTCGCGCTCTACTTCCAGCTCGCGAACATCGCCGAGCAGCATCACCGGCTGCGGCGACGCCGCGAGTACGCCGAGGAGGGCGTCGCGCCGCGCGAGTCGCTCGCCGACGCGTTCGCGCGGCTTCGGGACGTCCCTGAAGACGAACGGCGGGCGCGCCTGCGCGACGTCCACGTCGAGCTCGTGCTGACGGCTCATCCCACCGAGGCGACGCGCCGGACGATCCTCGTCGCGCACATCCGGATCGCGAGGCTGCTCGCGGAGCTCGACGAGGCGCCGTCGGAGCACGATGCGGTCGCGGCCCGGCTCGGCGAGGAGATCACGCTGCTCTGGCAGACCGACGAGGTGCGGCACGAGCGGCCGCGCGTCGTCGACGAGATCCGCCACGGGCTCTGGTTCTTCGAGAACAGCCTGCTGGACGCCGCGACGCGGCTCGTCGGCCAGTTCCGCGAGCATGCGCCCGAGGCGCTGCCGCTCGCATTCGGCACATGGATCGGCGGCGACGCGGACGGGAATCCGGCGGCGGGCGCCGAGACGATGCGCGAGGCGCTCGACCGGGCGCGGGCGGTTGCGCTCGGCCGCTACCAGACGGAGGTGCGCGAGCTGGCGGTCGCGCTCGCCTCACACCGCTCGCTCGCCGACGTCTCTCCCGAGCTCGAGGCCTCGCTCGAACGTGACGAGCGCGAGCTGCCGGCGTACGCCGCCGAGATCGGGCGGCTCAACGAGCTGGAGCCGTACCGGCGCAAGCTCGCGTTCATGTGGTGGCGCCTCGGCAACGACGGTTACGCGCAGGCCGAGGAGCTGCTCGAGGACCTGCGGATCATCTCGCGCAGCCTCGAGCAGAATCGCGGCGCCCGCGTCGCGCACGGGCGGGTGGCCGAGCTCGTACGCCGGGTCGAGCTCTTCGGCTTCCAGCTGGCTGCGCTCGACGTCCGGCTGCACGCCGACGAGCTGCGGGAGGGAACGCCGCGGGCCAGGGAGATGCTGGCGACCGCCGTCGAGCTTCGCCGCCGGCACGGCCCGGGAGCGATCGGGACGGTGATCGTCTCGGCGGCGCGCTCCGCCGCGGACGCGCTACGCGTGCTCGAGCTCGCCGACGAGCCGCTGCGCGTGGCGCCGCTCCTGGAGACGATCGACGACCTGCGGGCGGCGCCGGCAATCTTCTCCGAGCTGCTCGACGATCCGCGCTTCGCGCCCGACGGCCGCGCCGAGGTGATGGTCGGCTACTCCGACTCCGGCAAGGACGGTGGCTATCTCGCCGCGCAGTGGGAGATCTTCCGCGCCCAGGAGGCGCTCGCGGAGATCGCCCGCGAGCGAGACGTCGAGCTGACGATCTTCCACGGGCGGGGCGGCAGCACGGGTCGGGGCGGCGGGCCGACCCACGCGGCGATCCTCTCGCAGCCGCCGGGCCATCCGCCCGGACGCCTGAAGGTCACCGAGCAGGGCGAGACGATCTCCTTCAAGTACACGCTGCAGGGGCTCGCGCGCCGCAACCTCGAAGCCGCGCTCGCAGGCGCCGTGCTCGCGGCCTTCCCGGAGCGGACGGGCAGCGTGCCCGAGCCGGCCGAGCGTGAGCTCCTCGACCGGCTCGCGACGGCGCGCGCACGCGCGCTACCGGGGCCTCGTCTGGGAGGACGAGGCGTTCGAGGGCTTCTTCCGCGCCGTCACTCCGATCGAGGAGCTGGCGCTGCTGGAGATCGGCTCGCGCCCGGCGCGGCGTCCCGAAGGCGGCGAGCTACTCGCCTCGCTCCGCGCGATCCCCTGGGTGTTCGCGTGGACCCAGAACCGGCTGCTGCTCCCTGCCTGGTACGGCTGCGGCACGGCGTTCGCGACCGTCGACGCGGAGCAGCTGCGCGCGCTCTACGACCGGCTCCCGTTCTTTCGCTCGCTGATCGACAACCTCGAGATGACGCTCGCGAAGTCGAGCATCCGGATCGCGCGCGGCTATCTCGACCTCGTCGAGCCCTCCCCGGATCGCGATCGCCTCTGGGCCGACGTGATCGGCGAGCACGAGCGAACGCGGGACACGGTGCTGCAGATCCTCGGCACCGGCGAGCTCCTCGAGCGCCAGCCCGTGCTCCGCCGGTCGGTGCGGCTCCGCAATCCGTACGTCGACCCGATGAACGCGATCCAGGTCGAGCTGCTGCGCCGCTACCGGGCAGGCGACGACGACGCGCGCCTGCCGCTCTCCCGCTCGATCGCCGGGATCGCGGCCGCGCTCCGGAACACCGGGTAGCGCGGCCGCGATCCGCGGCTCCGTGGGTCAGCTCTCCAGGACCGGCGGCGCGTGCGGTGGCGATGCGGTCATGTGAGACACCGCCGCATCGGCTCGCTGTGCCGCGACGCCCGTGCCCACGAGATGGCCGTGCGCCTCGGTGCCGTAGCCGCCCGGGACCGGGATGTAGAACTCGGGATAGCCCCACATGCCGTGCTCGGAGACGTCGAGGCCCTGCGGTCTCCACGTGCTCCTCGACGCGGATGCCCCAGATCTTGTGCATCGCGAAGAGGACGCCGAACGAGGCGCAGAAGGTGAACGCGCCGACCGCCGCGAGGCCGAGCAGCCTGCGACGCCGAGCTGGTGGAACGAGCCGGTGTAGACGAGCCCGCCCGTGCCGGTGGCGAGGTTCTTCGCCAGCGCACGGCACCGCGAAGAGGCCGAGGCGAGCGTGCCCCAGACGCCCGACATGCCGTGCACTGCGACCGCGCCGATCGGGTCGTCGATGCCGATCCGCTCGACCGCAGATCACGCCGACGACCGCGATCACGCCGGAGATCGACGCCGATCACGACCGCCGCCCACGGGGCCACGAAGCCGGACGCGGCGGTGATCGCCACGAGCGCGGCCGAGGACGCCGTTCAGCATCATCGAGATGTCCGGCTTCTTGAGCACGATCCAGGCCGTGACGATGCCCGCCACAGCGCGCCCGACGCGGCCGCGATGTTCGTCGTCATCGCGACGTAGGCGAAGTAGCCGACAGCCGCCGAAGTCGACCGAGAGCGTCGAGCCCGGGTTGAAGCCGAACCAGCCGAACCAGAGGATGAGCGTCCCGAGCACGGCGTACGGGATGTTGTGGCCCGGGAATCGGGTTCGCGCGCCCGTCCTTGCCGAACTTGCCGATCCGCGGCCCGAGGATGAGCGCCCCGGCGAGCGCCGGCGAGCGCGCCCTGGTAGTGGACGACGGTCGAGCCGGCGAAGTCCTGCATGCCCTTCGCGAACAGCCAGCCGTGCGGGCTCCAGATCCAGTGCGAGACGATCGAGTAGATGAGCGTGAAGATGACGCCGAAGACGAAGTAGACCCAGAGCTTCGCGCGCTCGGCCATCGCGCCCCAGACGATCGCGAGCGAGACGCCGGCGAAGACGACCTCGAACAGGTAGCCGGCCGCGCCGGGGATCTCGCGTGAACCAGTCGAACGGCTTCTGGCCGACGGCGGTCAGCTCGTCGACCGACGGGAAGAACCCGGCGGTGCCGATGAGAGCCGTTGCCGTCGCCGAAGGCGATCCCGAAGCCGACCGCCCAGTAGACGATCGAGCAGATCGCCGAAGATCAGGACGTTCTTGCCGGCGATGTGACCGGCGTTCTTCATCCGCGTCAGGCCGGCTTCGAGAAACGCGAAGCCCGCCTGCATGAACATCACGAGCACGGCCGTGACGACCACCCAGATCGTGCTCGCCGCGATCAGCAGGTCGCTGTTCTTAGGCACGAGCCTCCACCTCCTCGAGCTTCAGTCCCGGTTCGGTTGTGGTGACGTCGTACGACCGGCGGCAGACCAGACGATCCCGTCGCCCGACTCGTTGCCGCTGCGGGCCGCGTCGGCGATCGTGGCGACGACCGCGGCTGCGATCGCGTCCTCGACGACGAACGTCAGCAGCGCCTTCGGCAGGAAGCGCGACTCGAACACGCGCCCGCGGTACTCGTGCGTGATCCCGCGCTGCCGCCCGTGGCCGACGGCCTCGACGACCGTCACGCCGACGTGCCCTGTCTCCTCCTCGACCGCGTCGATCACGGTTTCGATCCGCTCCCGGATCACCACCGCCTCCACCTTCACCATCCGGTCTCCTCTCTCGTTTTCTGCGCCTGACACTGCGTTTGAGCACAAAAAAGGCCCCAGGAGCCAGATAGCTCCTGAGGCCTCGATGCCTCTCCGGACGCCTGCGGCGACGACCGGACAGGCGGAACGATAGCGGCCTTACTATCGAAAGTAAAGTGAAACGGCTCCGGGAGGGCGTTTGACCTGCTGCACCCGAACCGCTTAACTGGTGGCGATGTCGCGCCCGACGATGATGAAGCCGTGCAGCATTTTTGCGCTCATCATTTGCGCGCAATCGGCCTAGCCGGGACTTTCCGCCCATCCGGCTAGAGCTCATCCACAGGGCGGAGGAGCAAGCGGGATGATCGCCACGATTCTCCGCTGCCGCGTGTGCGAGAGCGTCGAGCCTGCGAGCGGCCGCGACCGCTGCGCGCGCTGTGACGGGCCGCAGGACGTCACCTACGAGTGGGACGCGCTTCGCGGCTCGGTCACCCGCGAGTCGCTGGCGGCGGGGCCGGCGTCGATGTGGCGCTATGCGGCAATGCTTCCCGTGCAGGCGCAGGCCGGCGCCCCGGGCTGGACGCCCCTCGTGCAGGCCGACCGCCTCTCCGAGCAGCTCGGGATCGACCTGTGGGTCAAGCTCGAGAACGAGAATCCGAGCGGGTCGTTCAGGACCGGCTCGCCGCCGTCGCCGGGGCGGCGGCCGCCGAGCTCGGGTTCGAGACGATCTGCTGCACCTCGACGGGCAACCTCGGCGACGCCGTCGCCACGGAGGCGGCGGTGCGGGGAATGGACGCGATCGTGCTGGCGCCCGCGGGCTTCGAGGGCGCGGTGGGCTCACACGTCGTGCCCGTGAGCGGCTCGTACGACGATTGCCGGCGGCTCGAGCGCGAGCTCGCGCGCCTGTTTCCCTGGGGCTTCTTCGACGGCAACCTGGCCGCGTTCGCGGCCGAGGGCGCCAAGACGATCACATACGAGATCGTCGAGCAGCTCGGCTGGGCAGTGCCGGACGCGATCGTCTCGCCGGTCAGGCTCGGGCTCGCTCTTTGCGAAGGCGGCGCAGGGCTTCAGCGAGCTGCGCGAGCTCGGCCTCTTTGCCGGCGAGGGCCCGCGTCTCTACGGCGCGCAGCCGGCGGGGTGCAGGCCCGTCGCGTCGGCGTTCGAGGACGACCGCCCGATCTCACGCGTGCAGGCGCACACGCAGGTGAGCGCGCTCGCCGTCGGGAACCCGGTGCACGGCGAGCTCGTACTCGGCGCCGCCCGCAGCTCCGGCGGGGCGGTCGTCGCGGTCGACGAGGACGCGATCGAGGATCACGCGCTGCTCCTCGCCGAGACGGCCGGCGTCTACGCGGACGGGCCAGGCGGCGTCGCGCTCGGCGGCCTGCTGGAGGCGCTCGCCTCGGGCCGGATCGCCGCGGGTGAGCGGGTCGTGCTCGTCGTCACCGGCGCGGGCCGAACAGCCAGCGGACCTGCGTCGGAGCCGGTTGCGCCGCACCTCGACGCGGTGCTGCGGCGGCTCGGCGTCGCGGGCTGACGTAGAGACTTGATGCGAGACTCCGGCACGCGCGGCTGGTGTGCCAGACGCGGCGCGGCTCAGCCGGCTCGGGCTTGCCCGTAGTAACCACTATGCACGGCGCCCGACCCGACTGATCCGCTTGGTCTGGCCCATCCCCGCACGCACCCGAGCTCCACATCAAGCCTCTATCCCGGTTTTCCAGTACTTCACAAATTGAAGTTGTATTACTTTACTTTTTGAATTATTGGCGGTAAAGTCACTCGTCCGTGGGGCCGAGTAGCGCATCCTCCCTCTGCCGCGCCGATGGCCGGGCACTTGCCTGCCCGGCCATCTCCCCTGCCGTTCTGGACCGGCGATGACCTCGAGGACACCCGCCCGCCGGCCGCGTGAAGAGGCGAGCTGGGAGCTCGTCCTCAAGCGCAACCCGGTCGAGCGCCTGAAGCAGGAGAAGGCGCCGCTCGGGATCCGCGACGAGCTGCCGGCGCTGATCGCCGCGGGCTACGAGAACGTGGCCGAGGAGGACGTCGTCCGCCTGCAGTGGTGGGGCCTCTACCACGACAAGCCGAAGATCGGGACGTTCATGCTGCGCGTGAAGGTGCCGGCCGGGAAGCTGTCGCCGCAGCGAGCTGCGCGCGATCGGCGAGACCTCGAACCTCTTCGGCAGCGGCGACGGCGAGCTCTCGACGCGCCAGAACATCCAGCTGCACTGGCTCGAGCTCGCGAAGCTGCCCGAGGTCTTCGCGCACCTCGAGGCGCGCGGGCATCGACGACCGCCGGCGGCTGCGGCGACACGGTCCGCAACATCACCGGCTGCCCCGTCGCAGGGACTCGCGCCGACGAGCTCTTCGACGCCAGCCCGTCGTCGACGCCGCGGCCGCGCAGCACTTCTACGGCAACCCCGACTGGGCCGAACCTGCCGCGCAAGCACAAGTACTCGATCGCCGCCTGCGCCGACCGCTGCAACGCGCCGGAGATCAACTGCATCTCGCTGATCGGCACCGATCACACGACGGCCGCGAGGGCTTCGCCGTCCTCGTCGGCGGCGGCCTCTCGTCGGTGCCGCGGATCGCGACGCGACATGGGCGTCTTCGTGCCCAAGGAGGAGGCGAACGAGATCCTCGGCGCGATCACCAGCGTCTGGTCGGACGACCTCAAGTACCGCGTCTCGCGCGTCAAGGCGCGGCTCAAGTTCATGGTCGACGACATCGGCGCCCGAAGGCATCCGCGAGCGCGTCGAGGCGAAGCTCGGCAAGCAAGCTCGAGGACTACAAGCTCCCGCCGATCGCGGTCGAGCCGTCGCACCACATGGGCGTGCACCCGCAGACGCAGGACGGGCCTCTCGTACATCGGCGTGCCGGTGCACCTCGGCCTCGTGATCGCGGCGACCAGATGATCGCGGTCGCGGACCTCGCCGAGCGCTACGGCGGCGACGTCCGGCTGACGCGCCAGCAGAACTTCATCGTCACCGGCGTGCCGAACGAGTCGGTCGACGAGGTCGTGGCCGAGCTCGAGCGGATCGGCTTCCCGCTCGACATCAACCCGGTGCGCGGCAACTCGATCGCCTGCACCGGCGAGCCGCACTGCAACTTCTCGGTCGCCGAGACGAAGACGCGCCTCGGCCGGCTGATCGACAACCTCGAGGCGAAGCTTCGGCGACCAGATCGCCGACCTCCGGCTCCACCTCGACGGCTGTCCCGCACGCGTGCGCACAGCACTGGGTCGGCGACCTCGGCTTCCAGGGCACGACGTCGCGCGACGAGGGCGGCGTGCGCCGGCAGGCCTACGACATCTTCGTGCGCGGCAGCCTCGGGCCCGAGCCCGCAGATCGGCAAGTCGCTGTTCCGGCGCGTGCCGACCGACGAGGTCGACGCCGCCGTCGAGGGGCTGATCGCCGGGCTGGCTCGACGCAGCGCGAGGACGGCGAGACGTTCACGGCGTTCTCGCGCCGCCTGACCGACGACGAGCTTGGAGTACTGGCCGGCCGCGAGCCGGCGAAGGGACGAGTCAAGGAGGAGGTGGAGGCATGAGCAGCATTGAGCTTGTTGGACGAGCTGGAGGCGGGCGAGCTCTCGATCCAGTTCGAAGGCGAGGAGCCGCAGGCACTGCTCGAGTGGGCGATCGCGGAGTTCATGCCGGGCATCGCGATCTCGACCTCGTTCCAGATCGACAGCGTCGTGCTGATCGACATGGCATACGAGATCGATCCGAATCAGTGCCCGTGTTCAGCGTCGACACGGGCCGGCTGCCGGCCGAGACGCTCGAGCTGGCCGACCGCCTGCGCGACCGCTACCCGGGCCTGCAGCTCGAGCTCGTCGAGCCCGACCCCGACGAGATCGCGAGCATGATCGGCAAGCACGGCGTGGACCTCTTCAAGACGAGCGTCGACCTGCGCCTGCTCTGCTGCAACCTCCGCAAGGTCCGCCCGCTCACCAAGCATCTGCACTCGCTCGACGCGTGGGTCACCGGCCTCCGCCGCGACCAGTGGGCGAGCCGCACGAACATCCGCAAGGTCGAGATCGACCACGACCACGGCGCGATCGTGAAGCTCAACCCGCTGGCCGAGTGGGACGAGCAGGACGTCTGGGACTACGTGCGCGAGCGCGACGTCCCGTACCACTCGCTCTACGACAAGGGCTACACCTCGATCGGCTGCGCGCCCGTGCACGCGCGCGATCGAGCCCGGCGCGGCGAGCCGCTCCGGCCGCTGGTGGTGGGAGTCGAACGCGCCGAAGGAGTGCGGGATCCACTGCTCGGTCGAGAGCGGCGGGCTCGAGCACGAGCTGCACGCGATTCTCGGCAGACGCAGCGACATGACTGAGGCCGTCAAGGTGCGCGTCAGCGGCGAGGCCGCCGAGGTGGCGACCGCCGAGGCGCAGGCCGTGCTGGCGATGGTGCAGGACGAGGAGCGTCGCGGCCGTCTGGCCGACGTCGTCGCCGCGATCGCCGACGGCGAGGTCGAGGGCGCCGACGCCGACGCGCTCGCGGAGCTGCTCGAGCTCGGCCTGCAGACCGGCCGCGTCCGCGCCGTCTACGGCCCCGAGGGCGAGCAGGCCGCGCTGGCGCTCTTCCGCCGGCTGCCGCTCGGCCGCGAGCTGACCGAGTCGACCCGCGAGCTGAACGAGGCGCTACAGGCGCTCGAGGGCCGCACGATCGAGCGGGTGGCGGTCACCGCTCTGGGACCGGGCGAGTATGGGGTAACACTTTCGACCGACGATTACGAGCTGGTGCTCCGCCTGGGGAGGGCGGGAGCAAGGCTCGCGACCATCGGAGCGTGACATGACCTACATCATCGGAGAAGCCTGCATCGACGTGAAGGACATCTCTTGCCAGAGTGTCTGCCCCGTCGACTGCATCCACGAGACCGACCGGATGCTCGTGATCGACGCCGGAGGAGTGCATCGACTGCGGCGCCTGCGAGCCGGAGTGCCCCGTCGAGGCGATCCTGCCCGGAGGACGCGATCCCGCCGGACTGGGAGCCGTTCGTGAAGATCAACTACGCCTTCAACAACGGCATCCCCGAGGTCGAAGCCCTCGTCGAGACGTACGTCGAGGAGCACGGGCTCACCGAGCGGAAGGCCTAGTGGCTGACGCAGTACTACATGGCCTGCCTCGACGTCGAGGGGCGCCGCTGCCTCGTCGTCGGCGGCGGCGTCGGTCGGGCTCGAGAAGGCCGCCGGGCTCGCCGCGTGCGGCGCGCGCGGTGACGGTCGTCTCGCCGTCGAGCTCCACGACGGGCTTCGCGCGAGCTCGACGTCGACTGGCACGCGCGCGGCGTACGAGCCGCGCGACCTCGAGGGCATGTTCCTCGTGATCGCCGCGACGTCGGATCGCGCCGTCAACGAGGCCGTCCACCGCGACGCCGAGGCGCGCGCGATGCTCTGCAACGTCGCCGACGTGCCGGAGCTCTGCAACTTCATCCTCCCGGCCGTGCACCGCGAGGGCCCGATCGCCGTCGCCGTCTCGACGGGCGGCGCCTCGCCGGCGCTCGCGAAGCGGCTGCGCGTCGCAGATCGCGGAGCTCGTCGGCCCGGAGCACGCCGAGCTCGCCGAGGAGCTGCGCGCGCTGCGGCCCGAGGTCGAAGGAGCGCTTCGCCACCTACGAGGAGCGGCGCGACTACTTCGAGGAGCTGGTCGACGGAGCGGCTCTCGTGACGGTGTGGCTCGTCGGCGCCGGCCCGGGCGACCCCGGGCTGATCACGGCGCGCGGGCTCGATCTCGTGCGCAGCTGCGAGGCGCTCGTCTACGACGTGCTCGTCGCGCCCGGAGCTCGTCGCCGAGGCGCCCGAGGACGCGCTGCTGATCTCCGCGCGAGCGGATCAGGCAGGGCGAGCTGAACGAGCTGCTCGTCGACCTCGGCCGCCAGGGTCTCGAGACGGTGCGCCTGAAGGGCGGCGACCCGTTCGTCTTCGGCCGCGGCGGCGAGGAGGCGCTCGCGCTGGCGGAAGCGGGCATCCCGTTCGAGGTCGTGCCCGGGCGTGTCGGCGATCTCGGCCGTGCCCGCGTCGGCGGGCATCCCGGTCACGCACCGCGGCGTCTCGGCGCAGGTCACGCTCGTGAGCGGCCACTCGGCCTACGGCGACGACCTCGACTACGAGCACCTGGCCACGACGCCCGGGCACGCTCGTCGTCTTCATGGGCCTCGCCGCATCTGAGCGGCATCGCCGCGCGCCTGATCGAGCACGGCAAGTCGCCCGACACTCCGGCCGCGGTCGTCTCGCGCGGCACGACGCCGACGGCCGCTCGGTCACCGGCGAGCTGCACGAGGTCGCCGCTGGGCGGGGCTCGAGTCCGCCGGCGCTGCTCGTCGTCGGCGACGTCGTCTCGCTGCAGCTGCTCGGCTCAGGACCGGGAGCTGGCGGCCGTGCTCGGCCGAGCGCGCTGCGCGCGGCCTAGCTGTAGTTCCTGAGAGCGTTGCTGCATCCGGACCTTCTTGGTGGCTGGAGCTGCGGAGCCACCGGCTCGACGGAGGGTGATCCGGACGAAGTCGCGCGCTCACGCGGGGCCTGCGCGCGAAGCCGCCGCTGGCGGCCCTGGCGGCCCCGGGACGCGGCCGTTCCGGCCGTGTCCCTGCCTCAGAGGCAAGGACACGGCCAAACGGGCCGCGCCGATCTGGACCTGCCCCGCCTCGGGCGCAGGGCAATTGCCCCGTTGGGACATGTCCCTCCCTCTGAGGCAGGGACGTGGCGCAAAGGGCCAGGCGCGCGACGCCGCGCAGGCGCGCCTTCGCGGCCGGGCGAGCTCGTCCACATCGACGTCAGGAAGTCGCCTCGGGCCTACACCTAGACCGCGATCGCGCGCGTGTCGACGCGCGCGTCGTGGCCGCCTCGTAGGCGGCGATCCGCTCCTCGCGCTGCATCGTCCGCGCGACGTCGTCGAGGCCGTGGACGAGCAGTCTCGCGCGCGTACTCGTCGAGCTCGATCGGGATGCGCAGGCCGTCCGGGTGCGTGATCTCGCAGCGCCTCCAGGTCGACGGTGAGCTCGTTGCGCCCGGCGACCGCCGCCTTGATCGCGTCGAGCTGCGTCCTCGGACAGCTCGAGCGGCGCGAGGCCCGTCTTGACGGCGTTCGAGCGGAAGATGTCGCTGTAGCTCGGCGCCAGGATCGACGCGGAAGCCGTAGTCCTCGAGCGCCCACGCGCGCGTGCTCGCGCGAGGAGCCGCAGGCGAAGTTGCGGCCGGCGACGAGGATCTGACGCGCCCTCGTACTCGGGCCGGTGCAGCTCGAAGTCGGGATCCTTCATCCAGTCGTAGAAGAGGAACTCGCCGTAGCCGGAGCGCTCGATCCGCTTCAGGAACTGCTTCGGGATGATCTGGTCGGTGTCGACGTCGGCGCGGTCGAGCACCGCCGCGCGCACCCGTCACCTGCGCGCAGCTCCCTCATGCGAGCTCCCTCCGCACGTCCGGTGAAGCGGCCCGCGATCGCGGCCGCGGCGGCCATCGCCGGGCGAGACGAGGTGCGTGCGGCCGCCGCGCGCCCTGGCGGCCCTCGAAGTTGCGGTTCGAGGTCGAGGCGCAGCGCTCGCCCGGCTGGCAGGATGTCGGGGTTCATGCCGAGGCACATCGAGCAGCCGGCCTGGCGCCACTCGAAGCCGGCGCTCGTGAAGACGCGGTCGAGGCCCTCCTCCTCGGCCTGCCGCTTCACCTTCGCCGAGCCCGGCACGACCATCGCGCGGACGCCGTCGGCGCGACGCGCCGGCCGTCGACGACCGCCGCCGCCGCGCGCAGGTCCTCGATCCGCGCGTTCGTGCACGAGCCGATGAAGACGCGGTCGATGCGGATCTCCCGGATCGGCGTGCCCGGCTCGAGCGCCATGTAGCGCAGCGCGCGCTCGACCACCTCGCGCTCGACCGGATCGTCGTAGCGCGGCCGGGTCGGGGACGACGCCGTCGACCGGCGCGACCATGCCCGGGTTCGTGCCCCAGGTGACCTGCGGCGTGAGCGCCGACACGTCGATCTCGATCGATCTCGTCGAAGGACGCGTCCGCGTCGGACGGCAGGCCGCGCCACGCGTCGAGCGCGCCGCTCCCACGCGGCGCCGCGCGGCGCCGCCGGGCGGCCCTCGAGGTACGCGAACGTCGTGTCGTCGGGCGCGACCATGCCCGACCGCGCGCCGGCCTCGATCGACATGTTGCAGACGGTCATCCGCCCCTCCATCGAGAGCGCCTCGATCGCCGGGCCGGCGTACTCGATCGCGTGGCCGACGCCGCCGGCGACGCCGATCCGCCCGATCGCGCCGAGCACGAGGTCCTTCGCGGTCACGCCGAACGGCAGGCTCGCCCGACGAAGCGCACGAGCATCGTCTTCGGCCGCGCCTGCGAGCAGCGTCTGCGTCGCGAGCACGTGCTCGACCTCGGAGGTGCCGATCCCGAACGCGAGCGCGCCGAACGCGCCGTGGGTGGACGTGTGCGAGTCGCCGCACACGATCGTCATCCCCGGCTGCGTGAGCGCCGAGCTCCGGGCTCATCACGTGCACGATCCCCTCGCGCCCGCTGCCGGTCGCGTTGCAGCGGGACGCCGAACTCCGCGCAGTTCGCGCGCGAGCGCGTCGAGCTGCGCCTTCGCGATCAGGTCGGTGATCGGCCCCGGCTCCGTCGGCACGTTGTGATCCATCGTCGCGATCGTCAGGTCGGGCCGGCGCACGCGGCGGCCCGCGAGCCGCAGCGCCTCGAACGCCTGCGGGCGAGGTCACCTCGTGCACGAGGTGCAGGTCGACGTAGAGCAGCGCCGGCTCGCCGGGCGGCTCGTCGACGACGTGCGCGTTCCAGATCTTCTCGAACAGCGTCCGCGCCATCAGTGGTCTCCGGTCGCCGGGTAGCTGCCGAAGATCCGCACCTCGCGCGTCCACTCGCGCATCTCGACGAGCGCCGCTGGAGCTCGGCGTCGAGCGGATGGCCGTCGAGCACCATGTCGAAGCGGTAGCGGAAGCGTCGACTGCGGGATCGGCCGCGAGACGAGCTGCACGAGGTTGAGGCCGTGGCGGTGGAACGGCCCGAGCGCGTGGTAGAGCGAGCCGGGCTGGTGGTCGGTGACGAACGACAGCGCGGTGCGCCAGCGCGCGGGCGCGGTCGATCACGGTGTGCGCGGCGATGCCGACGAAGCGCGTGAAGGCCGCGTGGTCGCCCACGTCGGCGCGATCACGTGCAGGCCGAGAGCGCGCGGCGGCCTCGGCGCTCGCGATCGCGGCCTCGGTCGGGTCGTCCGACTCGGCCACCTCGCGCGCGGCGTCGGCGGTCGTGGCGGTCGGGATGCAGCCCGCGCCTGCGTGAGGTCGGCGACGAGCTCGCGGCACTGGTCGAAGGCGACCGGGTTCGGGAGCGGATCCCGTACGTCGGAGAGCGGATCGGCCGTTCCGGGCGAGCAGGCAGTGGACGATCGGGGCAGCGTCACCTCGGACGACGATCGAGAGCGGCGCCTCGTAGAGCAGGTCGTGCGTCTCGGCGACCGGGCCCGTGCAGCGAGTTCTCGATCGGCAGCACGCCCAGCGTCACGTCAGCCGGAGACGACGGCCTCGACGACGGCGATGAAGCTCGCGTACGGCCCGGTCGTCCGCCGTCGGGCGCGAGGCGCGCCGTCGCGGCCGCGCTGTGGCTCCCCGCCGGCCCGGGGTAGCCGACGACTCCTTCACCAGCGGAAGCCGATCTTGATCGGGCGTTCGCAGGTGGCGCAGACGGTGCGGGCGGCGCCCTTGTGCTCGGCCAGCACGCGTGGCACCGGGACGGCGCAGGTGCACGTCCTGGAGACGACGGCGACGGGCCAGGGGTCGGGCACGTGGTCGGGGATCAGACCGGTGTTGTCCATTGCGTCTCCTTCGAGATCGTCGGCTGGAGCCGCTCGAGGACGGCGTCGGCGAATTGCTCGGTCGTGCGCTCCCGCCGACGTCGGGCGTCGGGGCGGTGCCGAGCGCGGCGTTGACGGCGGCCTCGAGCGCGGCGGCGAGCGGCGCGCTCGCCGAGCCCGTGCTCGAGCAGCAAGGCGAGCGAGCGCAGCATCGCGGTCGGGTTCGCGCGCCCTGTGCCGGCGATGTCGGGCGCCGAGCCGTGCACCGGCTCGAAGATCCCGGGCCCGCCGTCGCCGAGGCTCGCCGACGCGGCGAGGCCGAGGCCGCCGGTCACGGCGGCGGCGACGTCGGAGAGGATGTCGCCGAAGGTGTTCTCCATCACGAGCACGTCGAACTCTCCGGGTGCGTGACGATCTGCATCGCCACCGAGTCGACGAGGCCGTGGCGCAGCTCGACGTCCGGGGTAGTCGGCCGCCACCTCGGTGACGACGCCCGCGCCACATGCGCGACGTCGTCGAGCACGTTCGCCTTGTCGACCGAGAGCAGCCGGTCCGCTGCGACCGCGGGCGAGCTCGAACGCGCGCCGCGCGAGGCGCTCGACCTGCTCGGGTGGTACTCGCACGTGTCGAAGACGGTGCCGTCGTCGCGGGTGCCGCGGGCGCCGTAGTAGAGGCCGCCGACGAGCTCGCGCACGATCAGCAGGTCGACGCCTCGCGCGAGCCGGCGGGCCGGAGGTTGGCGTAGACGTCGAGCTCGCGGCGCAGCCCGATCAGCCCGCCTCGGGCCGCACCGCGGAGCCGTCCCACTTCGGCCCGCCGACCGCGCCGAGCAGCACGGCGTCGGCCGCGCGGCACGCGGCGAGCGTCTCGGCGGGAAGCGGGTCGCCGACCGCGTCGATCGCGGCGCCGCCGAAGGGGTGCTCCTCCAACGTCGAGGTCGAGCGGCAGCGCGTCGAGCACGCGCACGGCCTCCGCCATCACCTCGGGCCCGATCCCGTCGCCGGGCAGGCAGACGATGCGGCTTAGTCATCGCCCAGCTCCCGCCGCGTCAGGTCGAGGACGAAGGCGACGAGCTCGGCGAGGCCCTCGTCCGACAGCGGGCCTTCGTTCTCCGTCGCGAGGAGCTGCCGGAGCCAGTCCTCGCGGTCCGGCGCGCAGCGGCAGTCCCGTTCGCGCTTGTGCTCGTGCAGCTCCCGGACGATCTCGAGCCGCCGGTTGACGAGCGCGACGAGCTCGCGGTCGCAGCGGTGATTCGCTCGCGCAGCTCCGCCAGCACCGGATCGGCTGCGGTCGTCACGCGCCGACCCCCAGCTCGTCGAGCAGCGCGTCGACGTCGGCGTCGATCTCGATCGGCTGCCGCGTTGGCCGATCGAGCGCCGGCGTCTTCAGCCCGGTGCCGGTGACGAGCACGACGACGCGGTCCGTTCTGCCGAGCTCGCCGGCGCGAACGGCTCGCGGAGGGCGCCGATCGCGACGCCCGTCGCGCCCTCGCCGAAGATGCCCGTCTCTCGGCGAGCAGCGCGATGTTCGGGCCGATCTCGTCCTCGGGCACCGCGTAGATGCCGCCGCCCGACGAGCGCGCCGTCGCGATCGTGAGGTCGCCGTCGGCCGGGTTGCCGATCGCGATCGACGGGCGATCGAGTTCGGCCGCACCGGCGAGACGCGGCCGCTCGTCGGCGAACGCGGACGCGACCGGCGCGCACCCCTCCGCCTGGCCGCCGTAGAGCGCGGCTGCGCGCCGGCGATCAGCCCGAGCCGCTCGAACTGCTCGAAGCCCAGCCAGACCTTGGTGAACATCGCGCCGGAGCCGATCGGGCAGCACGACCGCGTCGGGCGTCTCCCAGCCGAGCTGCTCGACGATCTCGAACGCGAGCGTCTTCGAGCCCTCGGCGTAGTACGAGCGCAGGTTCACGTTGACGATCCCCCACTCGACCTCGCCGGCGAGCTCGCTCGACGAGCCGCGAGCAGTCGTCGTAGCTGCCGCGGACGCCGTAGACCGTCGCGCCGTAGACCGTGCGTCGCGGCAGCTTCTCGGGCTCGAGCCCGGGGACAGAAGATCACGGCGTGCATGCCGTTCGCGGCCGCGCGCGCCGCGACGGCGTTCGGCGAGGTTGCCGGTCGACGTAGCCGACGAGCGTCTCGAGCCCGAACTCGCGCGACTTCGCAGCGGCGACCGCGACGACGCGGTCCTTGAACGAGTGCGTCGGGTTCGCCAGGTCGAGCTTCAGCAGACCTCGCCGACGCCGATCGCCTCGCGAGCCGCGGCGCCGGCACGAGCGGCGTGAAGCCGGGCCCGCTCGCGGCGTCGGCCGGCGGCGCTCGCCGGCAGCAGCGCCTCGTAGCGCCAGAGCGACTGCGGCCCGGCCTCGATGCGACTCGCGCGTCACGCGTGCGGCGATCTCGTCCCAGTCGTAGACCGGCTCGAGCGGCCCGAAGCAGCGGGCGCAGATACCGTTCGCATCGGCCGGATACTCGCTCTCGCAGACGCGACAGCGCAAAACGTCAACCGGCATGTCACCACCCTGGTCTCAGTTCGGGAAATGCAATTCCGTCGAATCCACGATCTCCCCCCTACGTCTTCGCGACGGTCGACCAGCTGAAGCGCGAGCTGCGGCGCGACGGGCGCGACGTGATCGATCTCGGCTTCGGCAATCCCGACATCCCCTCGCCGGTCGAGCGGTCGAGAAGCTGGCCGAGGCGGCGGCGAAGCCGACGAACCACCGCTACTCCGCGAGCCGCGGGCTGCCGAAACTGCGGCAGGCGGTCTGCGAGCGCTACGAGCGGCGCTTCGGCGTGCAGCTCGACCCCGAGACGCACGTCGTAGCACGATCGGCGCCAAGGAGGGCCTCTCGCACCTGATGTGGGTGCTGCTCGAGCCGGGCGACAGCGCCGTCGTGCCGAGTCCGAGCTACCCGATCCACCTGGTCGCCCCGCGCCTCGCCGGCGCGACCGTCGTCGCACGCGCCGATCGAGAACGGCGACTTCCTCAGGGCGTGATCGAGACGCTCGAGCGCTCGCGCCCGCGCCCCGCGTCGTGATCGTCTCGTTCCCGCACAACCCGACCACGCGGTCTCACCGACGAGGCGCAGATGCAGCGGCTCGTCGACCTCGCGCGCGAGCACGAGTTCATGCTCGTGCACGACTTCGCCTACGCGGACATCGCCTTCGACGGCCACGTGCCGCCGTCGGTGCTGGCCGCCGAGGGCGCGCTCGACTGCGCGGTCGAGCTCTACAGCCTGACGAAGTCGCTTCTCGATGGCGGGCTGGCGCATGGGCTTCACGCTCGGCCGGCCCGACGTGGTCGCGGCGCTCGCGAAGCTCAAGTCCTACCTCGACTACGGCACCTTCCAGCCGATCCAGATCGCCTCGATCGTGGCGCTGCGCGAGGCCGCCGACTACCCGCCGAGGTGTGCGAGATCTACCGCGGCCGCCGCGACGCGCTCTGCTCCGGGCTCGACCGCGCCGGCTGGCACGTCGAGCCGCCGCGCGGGACGATGTTCGTCTGGGCGCCGATCCCGGAGCCGGTCGCGCGAGCTCGGCTCGCTCGAGTTCGCGCTGAAGCTGGCGCGCGAGGCCGACGTCGCGGTCAGCCCGGGCATCGGCTTCGGGCCGGGCGGCGACGGTCACGTCCGCTTCGCGCTCGTCGAGAACGAGCAGCGGATCAGGCAGGCGACGCGCTCGATCCGCAAGCTGCTGCTGCCGGCTAAGAGGGATTGGCGGAATGTCGCTCGTCGTCGGGGTGCGATGCTCGTTCCGAGGCAAGGACGCAGGGAGCGTTCGTAGCGGAGCCCTACGGGCGCGACCGAGGACGCCGCATCGGGGCGAGCAGCGCGGCCCGGCGGCACAGCCGTCATTTCGCCAATCCCTCAGCACGTCCGCTCCTTCCGAGGCGGAGCCGACGACGGCCGCGTACTTGGCGAAGACGCCCGTCGTGTAGCGCGGCTCCGGCGGCGTCCACCCGGCCAGCCGCTCCGCGAGCTCGCCTGCCGGCAGCTCCACGTCGAGCCGCGCTTCTCGACGTCGAGCACGATCGGTCGCCGTCGCGAACCGCTGCGATCGGGCCGCCGTGCGCCGCCTCCGGCGCGATGTGGCCGACCATCAGCCCGTGCGTCGCGCCCGAGAAGCGGCCGTCGGTGATCAGCGCGATCTCGTCGCCGAGGCCCTCGCCGACGAGCGCGGCGGTCACGTGCAGCATCTCGCGCATGCCCGGCCCGCCCGCGGGTCCCTCGTAGCGGATCACGACCACGTCGCCCGCCGTGATCGCGCGCGCCTTGACCGCGGCGAAGCAGGCCTCCTCGGAGTCGAAGACGCGCGCCGGGCCGCGATGGAGCAGCCGCTCGTGGCCCGACGAGCTTGACGACGCAGCCCGTCGGGCGCGAGCGAGCCGCGCAGGATCGCGAGGCCGCCGCTCGGCTTGAGCGGCTTCGAGACGAGACGACGACGTCCTGTCCGGGGCGCTCGACCACGGCGGTTGCCATCTCGCCGAGCGTGCGCCCGTCGACGCCGCGCGCGTCCTCGTGCGCGAGCCCGCCGGCGAGGAGCTCGCGCGCGACGAGGCCGACGCCGCCCGCATCCTGCAGATCGTTGGCGACGTAGCGGCCGCTCGGCTTCAGGTCGGCGACGATCGGCGTCCGCTCCGAGATCGAGTCGAAGTCCTCGAGCTCGAGCGGGATGCCGAACTCGTGCGCGATCGCGAGCAGGTGCAGCACGCCGTTCGTCGAGCCGCCGGTGCCGGCGATCGCGGCGATCGCGTTCTCGAACGCCTCGCGCGTGAGGATCTCCGACGGGCGCCGGTTCGAGCGGACGAGCTCCATCGCGAGCCGCCCGGCCTCGGCCGCCGTCTCGTCCTTGCCCGCGTGCTCGGCCGGGATGCCGGAGAGGCCGCGCGGCGAGATGCCGAGGAAGTCGATCACGATCGCCATCGTGTTGGCGGTGAACTGGCCGCCGCACGCGCCGGCGCCGGGGCACGCGACGCCCTCGAGCTCGTGCACCTCCTCGTCGGCTCATCGTCCCGGCCGCGTGCGCACCGACCGCCTCGAAGACGTCCTGGATCGTCACGTCGCGCCCGCGGAAGCGGCCCGGCGCGATCGAGCCGCTGTAGAGGACGAGGCTCGGGGATGTCGAGCCGCGCGAGCGCCATCACGGCGGCGGGGATCGTCTTGTCGCAGCCGACGAGGCAGACGAGGCCGTCGAAGAGGTGGCCGCGCGGCGACGAGCTCGATCGAGTCGGCGATCACCTCGCGCGAGATCGAGCGAGGCGCGCATGCCCTCGGTGCCCATCGAGACGCCGTCGGAGACCGAGATCGTGTTGAACTCGATCGGCGTGCCGCCCGCGGCGCGGATGCCGTCCTTGACGTGCGACGGCGAGCACGCGCTGGTTCAAGTTGCACGGCATCGTCTCGATCCACGTGGTCGCGACGCCGACGAGCGGCTTCGCGAGATCCTCGTCGGTGAAGCCGATCGCCTTTCAGCATCGCGCGGGCGGGCGCGCGGTCGACGCCGTCGGTGAGCGCCGCGCTGCGCCGCTTCGCCGGGTCGGTCGGCTGGTCGTAGGGGTTCTCGCTCATGCCACCACCTCCCGGGCGCGGGCGCCGGTCTGCGCGATTGCGAGCCGCAGGACTCGCGCCTCGGGCGAAGCGGGCGACGAGCTCGGCGGCGCACGCGTCCGCAGCCGTCGGCTCCGCCCAGACGATCACCGACGGTCCCGAGCCGGAGAGCGTCACGCCTGCCGAGCCGGCACGCGGGCTCGCTGTGCAGCGCCCCGAGGAGCGGCGCCGAGTCGAGGCGGTACGGCTCGTGCAGGAGGTCGTCGAAGCCGCGGCGGATCAACTCGGCGTCGCCGGCTGCGAGCCCGGCGCCGAGCAGCGCCGCGCGGCCGGCGGCGGCGGCTGCGTCGCCGAAGGCGAGCTGCGCCGGCAGCGCGCGCGCGACTCGGCGGTCGAGACGCGCGTGTCCGGGATGACGGCGATCGCCGCGAGCGGCAGATCGTCGGCCACGCGGGCGAGGCGTCGGCGCTCGCCGTCGTGCCAGGTGAGCGAGACACCGCCGAGGAGCGACGCGGCGAGGTTGTCGGCATGGCCCTCGAGCGGCGCGCCGAGCTCCAGCAGCTCCTCGGCGGCGAGCTGCCGACCACTCGCGGCGGCGCCGGCGGACAGCCCGCAGCGCGATTGCAGCCGCGCTCGCGCCCAGCCCGCGCTCGAGCGGGATGCGGTTCACGAACCGGAAGGCATGCGCCGACGGGGTCGGCGAGCAAGGCGAAGGCGCGCAGCGTCAGATGGGTCGCGTCGCGGGGAAGCTCGGCGGCGCCCTCGCCTTCGATCTCGACGCTGCCGTCGCCCGGCGCGAGCTCCAGCTCGTTCCAGAGGTCGAGCGCGGCGCCTGCGCAGTCGAAGCCGGAGCCGAGATTGGCGCTCGACGCGGGTGCGGTCGACGAGCAAGCGTCACGACGCGGCCTCCAGCTCCTGGGCGGCCGGACACGACGAGGTCGACCGACGCGGTGTCCTTCAGGCCGCTGCCGGTGAGGACGCAGACGGCGAGCGCTCCCTCCGGCCAGGCGTGCTCGCGTGCGAGCCGCCTCAGCCCGACGAGCCCGGCGACCGACGCCGGCTCGCAGAAGACGCCTTCGATTTGCGCAAGCTCGGCCCAGGCGCTCAGGATCTCGTCGTCGTCTGCGGCCAGCACCGTCGCGCCGAGCGCCTCGACCTCGGCCGCATGCACCGGCTCGCCGATCCGGATCGCGGAGGCAACGGTCCCGGGGCGGTCGGCCGCCTCGACGGCGACCAGCGTCGGCGTGCCGCGCTCGGCCTCGGCGAAGCCGGCCGCGTAGGCGCACGTGTTGCCGCCGCCGCCGTAAGGGAGCGCGAGGACATCCGGCGCGCGGCCGAAGTGGGCGCAGATCTCGAGCGCCGCCGTCTTCTGCCCTGCGATCCGGTACGGGTTGATCGAGTTGACGACGTGGTGGCTGCCAGAGCGGCCCACCTCCGCACAGGCCTCGAAGGCGTTCTCGAAGCTGCCCGGCACGGCGACGATCCTGGCGCCGGCGATGCGGGCCTGTGCCTCCTTCGGCCCGGCGACGGCGCCTGCGGGATGGAAGATGAGCGCCTCGACGCCGGCGCGGGCCGCATAGGCGGCCGCGGACGCCGCGGTGTTCCCCGTCGACGCGCAGACGACGCCGGTCGCGCCCTCCTCGACCGCCTTCGCCACGGCGACGGCCATGCCACGGTCCTTGAAGCTTCCCGTCGGATTTGCGCCTTCGAGTTTAAGCCAGACCTCCAGGCCGAGCTGCTCCGAGATGCGCGACGCGTGCACGAGCGGTGTCCCGCCTTCGCCGAGCGTCAGGTCAGGCGTCTCGGGGCCGACCGGCAGCACGTCGCGCCAGCGCTCGATCACGCCCATCCGAGCTCCTCGACTCCGCGGTCCGAGACGACCGGCAGGACCGTCGGGCGCTCGCGCAGCTCCGGCAGCTCGGCGATCGTCGCCAGCGCCGCGGTGAGCGCGCCCGTCACGGCCTCGTGCGTGACGACGTGCACGGCTGCTCCGTTCCCGTTCGCGTGCTGGACGATGCGCGCCACTGACACCTCGTGCTCCGCCAGCGCGGCCGTGACCCGGGCCAGCACGCCGGGCCGGTCGTCGACAATCAGGCGGAAGTAGAACGGCGAGCGAAGCTCCCCCGGCGGCAGGCGCGGCAGCGTCCGCCAGGCGGCGTCGTTCTGCAGGAATCCGGTGCCCATCGTTCCGATCACGCTGACCATGTCGGCGACGACGGCAGACGCCGTCTCGATGCCGCCTGCGCCTGGCCCTTCGAGCGTGATCTCGCGGATCGCATCGCCTTGCAGCATGACTGCGTTGAAGGCACCGTCGACGGCGGCCAGCGGATGCGCGCGGTCGACGAGAGCCGGATGGACGCGCACGTCGAGCCGCCCGTCGACGAGCTTCGCCGCGCCGACGAGCCGGATCGCCATGTCGAGCTCCCTCGCGGCGGCGACGTCGAGCTCGCTGATCGTGTCGATGCCCGCATACGCGACGTCGTCGAGCTCGACCCGGGAATGGAACGCCACGGTTGCGAGGATCGCCATCTTGGCCGCCGCGTCCGCGCCCGAGACGTCGTCGGTCGGGTCGGCCTCGGCGAAGCCGCGCGCCTGCGCTTCGGCGAGCGCGTCGTCGTAGCTCGCGCCTCGCTCCATCTCGCTGAGGATGAAGTTCGTCGTCCCGTTGACGATCCCGAGCACGCGGTGCACGTTCGTGACGACGAGCGACTCGCGCAGGACCTTGATCACCGGGATCGCAGCGCACACGCTCGCCTCGAAGCGCAGCTGCACGCCGGCCTGAGACGCGAGCGCGAAGAGCTCGGCGCCGCGGCGCGCGACGAGCTGCTTGTTGGCGGTGACGACGCTCTTGCCGCTGCGGAGAAGCTCGGCGACGTAGTCGCCCGCGGGGTCGACGCCGCCCATCACCTCCGCGACGAGGGTGATCGACGGGTCGTCGAGGATCGCCCGCACGTCGTCGGTGAGCACACCCGCCTCAGGCGGGGGCTCACGCTCCTTGGTCACGTCGCGCACGAGCGCGCGCGCCACCCTGACCCGGTGGCCGGTCGCGCGCTCGATGTCCTCGGCGGAGTCGTGCAGCAGTCGGTTCACAGCCGAGCCGACGGTCCCATAGCCCAGCAGACCGACGGGTACATCAATCGACGCCATGCAACTCCCGGACTTCGCGCGTCTGGAGCGCACGCAGGCGCCGGCCGACGGTCTCGATCTCCGACTCCCCGAGCTTGGCCCGCTCGGTGAGGAGCCGCGGCTCGCCCTCGTCGATGTCGGCGACGAGCTCCTTCGTGAACGTTCCGTCCTGGATCGCCGCGAGCGTCGCGCGCATGTTGTCGCGCACGTGGTCGTCGACGACGAGCGGCCCGCGCGTGTGACTGCCGTACTCGGCGGTGTTCGAGATCGACTCGTGCATCCACTCGAGCCCGCCTTCGTAGACGAGGTCGACGATCAGCTTCAGCTCGTTGACGCACTCCCAGTAGGCGATCTCCGGCTGGTACCCGGCCTCGACGAGGGTCTGGAAGCCGAGCGTCACGAGCTGGGTGAGACCGCCGCAGAGGACAGCCTGCTCGCCAAAGAGGTCACTCTCCGTCTCCTCCGCGAACGTCGACTCGATGATCCCTGCGCGGCCGGCTCCGATCGCGGCGCCGTAGGCGAGCGCGAGCTCGCGTGCCTCGCCGCTCGCGTCCGTGTGCACGGCGAGGATCGCGGGCGTGCCGTACCCCTCCTCGTAGAGGCGCCGGACAATGTGGCCGGGGCCCTTCGGCGCGATCATCACGACGTCGTGGCCCGGCGCCGGTGTGATGCGCGCGAAATGGACATTCAGGCCGTGCGCGAAGAGCAGCGTCGCGTCCGGCTCGAGGTTCGGCTCGATCTCCTCCGCGTAGATCTCGGGCATCGGCCCGTCGGGAACGAGGATCGAGACGAGCTGGGCGCCGCGCACGGCTTCGGCGACGGTCTTCACCGTCAGGCCCGCCTCCTCGGCGGCCGCCCACGAAGAGCTGTTCTTGCGCAGGCCGACCTCGACCGCGACGCTGGAGTCGGACAGGTTGAGCGCGTGGGCGTGACCCTGGCTGCCGTAGCCGATCACGGCCACCTTGCCGGAGAGGAGCTCGGTGCTGGCGGGCTTGAGGATCTCTGCCATGGGGTTCCTTTCAGCTGAGGATGTGCTGGCGGGCGGGAGCAGGCTTGATGGAGGGGCGGCGCAGCGCAATTCTCCCTGTCCGCACGAGCTCGCGGACGCCGTGCGGTCGGACGAGCTCCTCGAACGAGTCGACGTCCTCCGAGCGGCCGACGATCTCGAAGACGAGCGCATCGCTTCCGAGCTCGGCGACGCGCGCCTTGAACACCTCGGCGAGGGCCAGCAGCTCGGCGCGTCGCTCGGGCGGCGCGGACACCGTGATCAGCGCCAATTCGCGCTCGACGGCTTCGTCCGGGGCGAGCTCGAGCACGCGCAGGACGTTCACGAGCTTGTGCATCTGCTTGATGATCTGCTCGACGGCATGCTCCTCGCAGTTGACGCGCAGCGTCAGGCGGGAGACGTCAGGCCGCTCGGTGGGGCCGACCGCGAGGCTCTCGATGTTGTAGCCGCGGCGCGCGAAGAGCTGCGTGACGCGGGCCAGGGCGCCCGGCTTGTTCTCGAGCTGGACCGAGAGAGTGTGGATCACCTGGCCTCGACCTCTTCGGCGTCCGGCATCTCGATGATGTCGACGGCAGCGGCGCCGGCGGGCACCATCGGGTAGCACTTCTCCTCCGGGTCGCAGCGGGCATCGACGACGGCGGTGCGGCCGCTCGCGAGCGCCGCGGCAAGGGCGGGCTCCAGCTCCCCCTCGCTCTCGACGGTGAAGCCGGCGCAGCCGTACGCCTCGGCGAGCTGGGCGTAATCCGGCACCTGGTGGGTGAGATGCGTCTGCGAGAAGCGCTCGTCATAGAAGAGCTCCTGCCACTGGCGCACCATCCCGAGCCAGCCGTTGTTGATCAGGACGACGACGATCGGCAGCCGCTCGAGCGCGGCGGTCGCCAGCTCCTGCGCGGTCATCTGGAAGCACCCGTCGCCGTCGACGCAGACGACGGTGGCATCGGGCCTTGCCGCCTTCGCCCCGATCGCAGCCGGGATGCCGTAGCCCATCGTCCCCAGGCCACCCGAGGTGATGAACGAGCGCGGCCGGTCGCACTGGAGGTACTGCATCGCCCACATCTGATGCTGGCCGACGCCGGTCGTGAAGATCATGTCGTCGCGGCTCGCCGTCAGCTCCTGCAGCGTCTCGAGCACGGTCTGCGGCTTCAGCACGCCATCGGCCTTGCGGTAGCGATACGGGTACTGCGCGCGCCACTCGTTCAGCTGGCGCAGCCACGCCTCGGGCGGGCGGACGCCGTCGGGGCTGAGCGCGCGGACCTCGCTCGCCAGCTGCGCGAGCGCCAGCTTCAAGGGACCGACGACCGGGATCTCGGCGTGGCGGATCTTGCCCACCTCGGCAGCGTCGACGTCGAAGTGGATCACCCGGGCGCCCGGGGCGAACGCGGACACTTTGCCGGTGACGCGGTCGTCGAAGCGCGCGCCGACCGCGACGATCAGGTCGGCCTTGTTCAAAGCCCAGTTGCCGTACTTCGAGCCATGCATCCCGGGCGGCCCGAAGTTGAGGGGATGCGAGTCGGGGAAGGCGCTCTTGCCCATCAGCGTCACGACCGCCGGCGCGCCGGTCAGCTCGATCAGCTCCCGGAGCTCGGCGCAGGCGTCGCCGTTCAGGACGCCGCCGCCGACGTACATGATCGGCCGCTCGGCTGCGAGCAGCGCCTTCGCCGCCTCGCGCACCTGGCGTGCGTGCACCTTCGTCGGCGGGCGCCAGCCAGGCAGGTCGACCTCGGCCGGGTACTCGAAGTCGAACTCCGCCTCCTGCACGTCCTTTGCGATGTCGACAAGCACCGGTCCACTGCGCCCCGTCGTGGCGACGTGGAACGCGGCCTTCATCACGCTCGGCAGCTCCTCGACGTCCTGCACGAGCCACGAGTGCTTGACGATCGGCAGCGTGATTCCCGTGGCGTCGATCTCCTGGAAGGCGTCCGTGCCGATCAGGTTCGAGCGCACCTGGCCGGTGATGCAGACGAGCGGCGTCGAGTCCATCCACGCATCCGCGATCGGGGTGACGAGGTTCGTCGCACCCGGCCCGGAGGTGGCGATCGCGACGCCGACGCGCCCGGACGCACGCGCGTAGCCCTCGGCCATATGGCCCGCGCCCTGCTCGTGCCGGGCCAGGACGTGACGCACGGTCGTGCCGCGGGCCCAGGCGTCGTAGGTCGGCAGGATCGCCCCACCGGGGATCCCGAAGGCGACGTCGACTCCCTCCGCCTCCAGCGAGCGGAGCAGGGCGTCCGATCCGAGCATGCGGGTCATCCGCCCACCTCGAAGAAGAGCTCCGTATCGGTCCGGCTCGCCGGCATCAGTTCGATCACCGCGTCGGTGAAGTCGCGAGTCGTCACCGCGACACCGCTCGTGACGGCATCGGCGGTCACGTGCCGGCCGCCGACGGCGGTCGCCACGGCACGCTCGAGCGTCCGCGCTGCAGCGCGGCGCCCGAGGCCGGTCGAAAGAAGCAGCGAGGCGGCCCGGAGCATCGACGTCGGATTGACGACGCCGTGTCCGGCCGCCTCGCCGTCCCGCGCTCGTGCAGGAACGAAGACCCCGGCGCCCTGGGCTGGGAGCCAGCCCCGGGCGACGCGGTCGTTCGACCCGTTGAGGTGCGCTAGCGCGTCGGTGAAACCTGCGTGGACTGGGGTGTCTGCGACGACCACGTCGAAGCGCGCGGCCGTGGAGCCGGCTGCGGTGAGCGCCTCGCCGAGCGACAGATGCTCGACGGCGACGCCGGGCCGGCGCTCGGCCTCGGCTTCGACGAGCTCGCGGAAGCCGTCGGAGGCGCCGACCGAGGTGACGGTGCAGCGGCGGCCGCAGGCGATCTCGAAGGCCCGCGAGATCGCGACGACCTCGCAGTACTCGCCCAGTGCGCCGACCACGAGCACGTCGCCCGCCGGGCGCACCGGCACGCACGTGATCGACCAGCAGACATCGAGATCCGCTTTGACGGCCTCGAGAGCCAGCTCGTCCGGGACTGCGACCAGCACCGCGTCGGCGTGGCGGTAGCCGTTCCGCGTCACCGGCGGCAGGCGATGCCCGAAGCGGACGAAGCCTTCGCCGCCGAACGGGAGGTGCAACTCGGTGAGCCCGAAGCCGTGCAGTTGCGAGACCTCGACGAGCGCGCGGCTCGCCTCGGCCATCAGCTCCGGGCCGACTCCGTCGCCTGCGAGGCAGGCGACCGTGTAGTGACCACTGCTCATGCCGGTACCTCCTCGAAGACCGTTGCCAGAGTGACTTCGTACCCGCCGTCGGCGAGACGTTTGAAACGTGCGAACGCGCTCTTCAGCTCGTCGGCCGCGAGCGTGATGCCGGCCGCCTCGCACGCCTTCGCGAAGGCGTGGCGACCGGAGTGCTTGCCGAGCGGCAGCGTCATCACCAGGCCGAGCTCGACCGGGTCGACGATCTGGTACGTCCGCGGATCCTTGAGCATGCCGTCCTGGTGGATGCCGGCCTCGTGGGCGAATGCGTTCGCACCGACGACGGCCTTGTTGCGCTGAACCGCGTAGCCCGTGAGCTCGGTGACGAGCCGGGAGACGACAGGAATCTGCGACGTGTCGATGTCGGTGCGCGCCTGGATAGCGTCGGCGCGCACGCGCATGGCGACGACGATCTCCTCGAGCGCCGCGTTGCCTGCGCGCTCGCCGATGCCGTTCACGGTGCACTCGACCTGCTTCGCGCCGGCCCGGATGCCCGCCAGCGAGTTGGCGACCGCCATGCCGAGATCGTCGTGGCAGTGGACCGAGAGCCGGACCCGGGCCAGTTCCGGGCAGAGCCGCTGGACGTTGCGGAGGAAGCGGACGTATTCGTCCGGCAGCGTGTAGCCGACGGTGTCCGGGAGGTTGACCGTCGTCGCGCCGGCAGCGATCACGGCGCTGCAGACCTCGGCGAGGAACGCCGGGTCGGAGCGCGTCGAGTCCTCGGCGGAGAACTCCACCTCGTCGGCGAGCGTCGAGGCGTAGGCGACGGCCCAGCGGGCGCGCTCGAGAACCTCAGCCGGCTCGAGGCCGAGCTTGCTCTGCATGTGCAGCGGGCTGGTGGCGATGAAGATGTGCAGGCGCGAGCGGCGCGCCCCGGCGAGGGCATCGGCGGCGGCGTCGATGTCCTCCTTGCTCGTGCGGCAGAGCGAGGCGACCGTCGCGCCGGTGACGACCTCCGCGACGGCTGCGACGCCGGCATGGTCGCCCGGGGAGGAGGCGGCGAACCCGGCTTCGATCACGTCCACGCCGAGACGCTCGAGCCCGAGGGCGATGGTCGCCTTGTCGTCCGGCTGCAGCGCGATGCCGGGCGATTGCTCGCCGTCTCTCAAAGTGGTGTCGAAGATCGTGATCCTGCGCAACGTTGGCACTCCTGTCGATTCCGTCGCCCGCCCTGGCAGCGGACGCACTGGTGATGCGATTCGGTCGACGTCTGCGGCGTCTACGGCCGCGTGAGTGCGTTCTCCCCCTAGAGGGGGAGAATCAGGATGACGACGATGAGGAGGCCCGAGAGCATGCGCAGCGAAGGTGCGCGAAGGGTGCTCAATGGGGTGGGCCGGTGGCTCATCGTGATCCCACTATGCAGGCAGTCTCCGGGGCTGTCAAGCTTCAAAAGGGAAAGTGACGCGACGAGCTCCGAGCCGCCGCTCTGCTCGCTCGGGGTGCCGCGTGACCTGACGCGCTGTCGCCCGTAGATCTGGGGAGAGCTTGACCTCGCACCTCGCGGCGCGGCCAAGCCTTGTTCGCTGAGCGTCGCGTGCTTACTCGTGCGATGCGTGTGCGTGAGCCGTCTCGGGGATCAGCCAGGCGCGGCCGAACTTCCGCATCGCCGCGATGATCGGCAGCAGCGCGCGTCCCTTCTCGGTCAGCTCGTACTCGACACGGGGCGGCGACTCCGGATAGCTCCGGCGAAGCATGACGCCCTCGGCCTCCAGCACCTTCAGCCGCTCGGCGAGGGTCCGCGGGCTGATGCCCGGGCACGCCTTCTCGAGCTGCATGAAGCGACGGGGCCCTTCGGAGAGATCGTGGACGATCAGCGGTGTCCACTTGGCCGTGATGATCTCAGCGGCGGCAGCGACGGAGCAGCTGCCGCACTCGTGTACATCGTTCATCGTGCGGTTACGGGTCTTCATGGGCGCACTTTAGCTCATGCACGGCGCGGAAACTACAAAAAGGAAAGTCTTTCACTACAAATTGGAAAGTTTCCCTTGCCGCCGTCCGATCGTGCCGCTATGGTTTTTGAAGTGATGGCAGCCCGCGCCGCATCCGCGATCGTTATTTCCTTTATTGCCGGCGCGCGCAAGCCCGCCAGCTAGCCGGCGCTCCATCCTCCCGCCACCGCCGGCTAGCTAAAGAAAAGGCGGCTCCTCAGACTGAAGAGAAAGGCCCGCCGTGGACGCGACGGTCCCGCTGCACGACCCAACCGATGAGCTCGACTCCTGTGGGATCGGCTTTGTCGCGGACGGCGCCGGCCGGGAGTCGCGGGAGATCGTCGAGCTCGTCCTCGAGGCGCTGCGCCGGGTGCGCCACCGGGGCGCCACGGTCGCCGACGGCAAGACGGGCGACGGCGCGGGCGTCCTCTTCCCGATCCCGGAGCTGCTCGCCCCAGCCGGCTCCGGGGTCGCGATGCTCTTCGCCCGCGCCGACGGTGAGCGCCCGCTCGTCGAGGAGGCCTGCGCCGCCGAGGGGCTCGCCGTCGTCACGTGGCGCGACGTGCCGGTCGACCCGACGGTGCTTGGCGACCACGCCTGCTGCTCGCTCCCCCGGATCGTGCAGGCGATCATCCGCCCGATCGACCCGCTCGACGCCGACGAGGCGGAGCGGCGTGCGTTCCGCGTCCGCAAGCGGATCGAGCGCGCCGGCGGGCCGTACGTCGCGTCACTCTCGTTCCGCACTGTCACGTACAAGGCTCTCTGCGCGGCCGACCACCTCGACCGCTTCTACGCCGATCTCCGCGACCCGGCGTTCGTGGCCTCGTTCGGGATCTTCCACCAGCGCTTCTCGACGAATACCGAACCCTCGTGGGAGCGCGCCCAGCCGTTCCGGCTTCTCTGTCACAACGGCGAGATCAACACGATCGAGGGCAACGTCAACTGGATGCGCGCTCGCGAGGGGAACCTCGGCTCGCACGACGACGAGCTGCTCCATCCGGTGGTCGATCTCGAGGGGTCGGACTCCGCGATGGTCGACAACGTGCTCGAGGTGCTCGTCGGCGGCGGGCGCGACATCCGCCACGGCGTGACGATGCTCGTGCCGCCGGCCTGGCAGGGAGACGGAGAGCTCTCCGAGGAGGTGCGCGACTTCTACCGCTACCACGCGGGCCTCGTCGAGCCCTGGGACGGGCCTGCCGCGCTCGTCTTCACCGACGGCCGCACGGTGGGCGCCGCGCTCGACCGCAATGGACTCCGCCCGCTGCGCCTCGCGGTCGCCGGCGACGGGCTGATCGTCTGCTCGTCCGAGGCGGGCGTGGTCGACCTCGCCGGCCGCGGCACCGTCTGGCGGCAGAAGCTCGGACCGGGCCAGCTCGTCACGTTCGATCCCGACCGCGGCCTGGAGCTCGACGCCACGATCAAGTCGCGACTCGCCGGCATGCAGCCGTACGGGCAGTGGCTCGCCGACCACCGCGTGCCGCTCGACCCGGGTGAGCCGATGCCGGCGCCCGACGACGATCTGAGGCCGCGCCATCTCCTCTTCGGCTGGACGCGCGAGGACCTGCTCGCCGTCGTCCGCCCGACGGCGTCCCATGCGCACGAGCCGACGTCCTCGATGGGCGACGACGCCGCGATCCCGCCGCTTGCGCGCCGCCGCCGCCCGCTCTTCGGCTACTTCCGCCAGCGGTTCGCGCAGGTCACGAACCCGCCGATCGACCACATCCGCGAGCGCGCCTACATGTCGCTCGAGACGCTGCTCGGCGGTCGCGCGTCACTGCTCGAAGAGCGAGAGGACGCTGCCTTCGGCTGGGAGCTGCAGAGCTTCCTCCTCTATCCGTCTGCCCTCGAGGAGCTGCCGCTGGTTCGCCTCAGCGCGACGTTCAGCGACGACGAGACGCTGCTCGACGGATGCCGGCGCCTCGCCGCGCTGGCCGCCAAGGCGGCGCAGGACGGAGCACTGATCCTGTTGAGCGACACCGACGCGGGCCCCGACCGGGCGCCGATCCCGATCCTGCTCGCGACCGGGTTCGTGCATCACGACCTCGTCGAGCGCGGGCTGCGGACCCGCGCGACGCTCGTCGCCGAGAGCGACGAGCTGCGCGACTCACACCACGTCGCCTGCCTGCTCGGGTACGGCGCCGAGGCGATCTGCCCCCGGCTTGCCTTCGAGACCGTCGCAGCAATGGCGGCCGCGGACAAGCTCGGGGGCGACCGCCCTTCCACCGGCGAGGCACAGGAGCGCCTCCGCGCCGCGCTCGAGGACGGCGTGCTCAAGGTGCTCTCGAAGATGGGGATCTCGGACGTCGCGAGCTACTGCGGTGCGCAGATCTTCGAGGCGATCGGGCTCGGCGCGGAGCTCATGGACACCGCGTTCCGCGGCACGCGCTCGCCGATCGGCGGCATCGGCTTTGCAGAGCTCGAGGCGGATTCGCGCGCCCGCGCCGCAGACGCCTCGCCGAAGCTCGACCATCCCGGCTATCTGAAGTTCCGCAAGGGCGGCGAGCTGCACGCGACCGACCCGGACGTCGTCGCGGCGGCGCATGCCTTGCGCAAGGCCGTCAAGAGCGATCGCCAGGAGCTCTACGACAAGTTTGCGTCGCTCGTCAACGGCCGCGAGCCGCTCGAGCTGCGCGACCTGCTCGAGCCGGTGTCGGCCGAGCCTGTGCCGCTGGACGAGGTCGAGCCGGCGCTCGAGATCGTCCGGCGCTTCTCGAGCGGCGCCATGTCGCACGGCTCGCTCTCGGCCGAGGCGCACGAGACGGTTGCGATCGCCTTCAACCGCCTGCACGCGCGCTCCAACTCGGGCGAAGGCGGGGAGGACCCGGCTCGCTTCGGCACCGAGCGCAACTCGGCGATCAAGCAGATCGCCTCGGGACGGTTCGGCGTCTCGCCTGCCTACGCCGCAGCCGCGCAAGAGCTCCAGATCAAGATCGCGCAGGGCTCCAAGCCGGGCGAGGGTGGTCAGCTGCCGGGCCACAAGGTGACCGCCGAGATCGCGCGCCTCCGGCACACCCAGCCGAACGTGCCGCTCATCTCGCCGCCGCCGCATCACGACATCTACTCGATCGAGGACCTCGCGCAGCTGATCTTCGACCTGCGCCGCGTCAACCCGGACGCAGCCGTGTCGGTGAAGCTCGTCTCCGAGGCCGGCGTCGGGATCGTCGCGGCCGGCGTCGTCAAGGCGCTCGCGGATGTCGTGCACGTCGCCGGCGCCGACGGTGGCACCGGCGCCAGCCCGCTCTCGTCGATCAAGAACGCCGGCGCGCCGTGGGAGCTTGGTCTCGCCGAGACGCAGCAGGCACTCGTCGCCGCGGGGCTTCGCGGCCGCGTCCGCCTCCGCGCGGACGGCGGCTTCAAGACCGGACGGGACGTGATCGTCGCGATGCTTCTCGGCGCCGACGAGGTCAGCTTCGGCACCGCGCTGCTCCTGGCCGAGGGCTGCCTGATGGTGCGCTCGTGCCACGTCGACACGTGCCCGGTGGGGATCGCGACGCAACGGCCCGAGCTGCGCGCGAAGTTCGACGGCACGCCGGAGCAAATCGAGACGTATCTGCTGTTCGTGGCCGAGGAGGTGCGGGGGTACCTCGCTTCACTCGGGCTGCGCAGCGTTGCCGAGGCGATCGGCCGCACCGACCTCCTGCAGCAGCGCCCGACCGAGACGGGTCTCGATCTCTCGGGTCTCCTGCACCGGTTCAACGGCATCCACGCCTACGCGGGCCAGCCGGTGCCCGAGGGCATCGGCGGCGATCTGGACGACCGCCTTGCCGCTGACGCTGCGCCCGCGCTCGAGCGCTCTGCGCTCGTCGAGCCCACCTACGCGATCGCGAACTCCGACCGCACCGTCGGCGCCCGCCTCGGCGGGCAGATCGGCGCGCGTTTCGGGGCCGGCAACCCGCCCGGTCGGGTCCGCGCCCGCTTCCACGGCTCGGCCGGCCAGAGCTTCGGCGCCTTCCTCGCGGCCGGGGTCGAGCTCGACCTCGAGGGAGAGGCGAACGACTACGTGGGCAAGAGCATGAGCGGCGGACGCATCGTCGTCTCGCCCACGGCCGAGACGGCGCCGGACCCGTGCCTCGTCGGCAATACGGTGCTCTACGGCGCGACCGGCGGCGAGCTCTACTGCGCCGGCCGCGCGGGCGAGCGGTTCGCGGTGCGGAACTCGGGCGCCGTCGCAGTCGTCGAGGGCGTCGGCGACCACGGCTGCGAGTACATGACGAACGGCATGGTCGTGGTGCTCGGCCCGGTCGGACGCAACTTCGCCGCCGGGATGACCGGCGGGCGGGCGTTCGTCCACGGTGCCGAGAGCCTCCTGGCGGCGCGGCTCAACTCCGAGCTGGTCGAGACGGCCGAGGTCAACGCGGCCGAGGCGACCGAGCTGCGCGCGCTCGTGGAGCGCCACCATCGCTTCACGGGCTCGACTCGGGCCCACGCGCTGCTGGCCGACTGGGACGCCGCCGTGGCCGGCTTCCGCGTCGTTGCGCCGCGGCTCGATGTGGCGCGCCTCGAAAGCGCCCACGAGGGCACCGACGGCGAGGTCGCCGAGCCGGTCGCCGTGCCTGTCGCCCGCTGAGGCGCCTCAGCGGGCGCGCCGAGCAAGCTCTTCGTCCACGCGGGCGAGGTCGATGCCGCGCGAGGCGAACAGCACGTAGAGGTGAAACACGAGGTCGGCCGACTCCTCGACGAGGCGCTCGTCGCTCTCGGCAAGTGCGGCCGTCACCGTCTCGACGGCCTCTTCGCCGACCTTGCGCGCGCATGCGGCGACGCCGTCGTCGAGAAGCTTCGCGACATACGAGCCCTCGGGCCGCTTGAGCGCGCGGTCGGTGATGGTCCGCCAGAGCGCCGGCGCGAAGCATGACTCCGAACCGGTGTGACACGCAGGGCCGTCGGCCCGCACGCGCAGGAGCAGCGCGTCGCCGTCGCAGTCGTCGCGTACCTCCTCGACGTGCAGCACGTTGCCCGACGTCTCGCCCTTGCGCCAGAGCTCCTGCCGCGAGCGGCTCCAGAACCACGCCTCACCGGTGTCGCGGGTCAGCCGCTCTGCCTCGTCGTTCATCCAGGCGAGCATCAGGACGCGGCCGCTGCCGGCGTCCTGGACGATGGCAGCGCGCAGGTCAGGCGGCATCGCGGACCGGCACTCCGCAGATCGCGGAGCTCGCTGCGCAGCCGTGCGAGCCGGGACGGGTCCTCGTGCAGGATCGAGGCCAGGAGCGCTGCCTGCGCCACCGCGAGGGCCGCGGCGACGTGGCTCGCATCGCCTGCTCCACCCGAGGCGATCACCGGCAGGCTGACCCGTTCGCAGACCGCGGCGGTCAAGGTCAGGTCGTAGCCCGCGCGCGTCCCGTCGGCGTCGATCGAGGTGAGCAGGATCTCGCCGGCGCCGCGCTCCTGTACCTCGTAGGCCCAGTCCTCGGCGCGTCTCGGGGTCGCCTCGGTGCCGGCGCGCGAGCGGACGAGCCCTCCCTCCGCGTCGATCGCGACGACGACGGCCTGCGAGCCGAGGCGCTCCGCGAGCTCCGTGACGAGCTCCGGCCGGGCGAGCGCCGCCGAGTTGACGCCGACCTTGTCCGCGCCCGCCGCGAGCAGCTGCTCCGCGTCGGCGACCGAGCGGACGCCGCCGCCGACGGTGAACGGGATCGCGATCCGCTCCGAGACGTCGCGCACGAGCTCGACGAGGGTCCGTCGCTCTTCGAGCGTTGCCTTGACGTCGAGGAAGACGAGCTCGTCGGCGCCCGCCTCGGAGTAGGCGGTGCCGAGCTCGACCGGGTCGCCCACGTCGCGCAGCTCCTGGAAGCGGATGCCTTTGACGACGCGTCCGGCGGCGACGTCGAGGCACGGGATCAGGCGGGGGAGAGGCACGCCTCGATCACCTCGGCCAGGTAGCGCGCGCCGGCCGGGCCGCTCTTCTCCGGGTGGAACTGGACGCCGGTGAACGAGCCGGCTCGTACCTCGGCCACGACGCCCTCCGACCAGGCGGTCGCGCACGGTGTCTGCGCGGCGTACGAGTGCGCGAAGTAGAAGGCGCCGCGCTCGCCGACGTCAGCCCAGCCCATCCGCGGCACCCGGCCCTCGCGCAGCCGCTCCGCCCGGCCCGGCAGCAGGCCCAGCCCGGCGACGCCGCCGTCCTCGTCCGTCCAGTCGAGCGCGAGCTGCAGGCCGAGGCAGATGCCCAGCACCGGCCGCCCGTTCTCGACCCGCTTCGCGAGCGCCTCGTCGTGGCCGCGCGCCCGGAGCTCCGCGAGTGCGCTCCGCGCCGAGCCGACACCCGGCAGCACGGCGAGGTCGGCCGACACGACGTCGCCGCCCACCTCGGTGCCCAGCCGCCGGAACGCGAGCTCGACGGAGCGCACGTTGCCGGCGCCGTACTCGCAGATCGCGATCCTCACAGCAGACCCTTCGTGGACGGGATGCCGGCCCCCTCGGCGCGCACGGCGACGCGCAAGGCCCGCCCGACCGCCTTGAACGCAGCCTCGGCGACGTGATGGGCCTCGCGGCCTGTCGCCTCGACGTGGATTGAAAGCCGCGCGGCCTGGGCGAGGCTCGAGAGCATGTGCGACGCGAGCCCGGGATCGAGCTCGAGCTGCAACTCCGCGTGCGGGCGGCCGCCGAGATCGACTGCGGCCCGCGCGAGCGCGTCGTCCATCGGCACGACCGCGTCGCCGTAGCGCGCGATGCCGCGGCGATCACCGAGCGCGAGGTCGAGCGCCTCGCCGAATGCGAGCGCGGCATCCTCGGCGGTGTGGTGCTCGCCGGTCTCCAGGTCGCCGGTTCCTTCGAGGACGAGGTCGAGCCCGCCGTGGAAGGCCAGCTGCTCCAGCAGGTGGTCGTAGAGCCCGGCGCCCGTCGAGACGCGCACGCGGCTTGCGCCGTCGAGGGCCAACCGGACGGCGAGTCTCGTCTCGGCCGTGGCGCGCAGGTGGCGCACCCGGCGACCGCCTGCCGCGGCGACCGGAGCCGGCCGGTCGAGGACCCGGGCGAGCGCCTCGAGAAGCAAGTCGTCGTCCTCCCGGTCGAGCACCGTGACGCGGATCGCGGTGGGGTAGGCGCGGACGACGATGCCCTGGCGGAGCAGCGCCTCACCGAGCTCCGTGCCGTCCTCGACGGGGATGTAGAGGAAGTTCGCGGCCGAGTCGAAGGGCTCGAGGCCGAGAGCGCGGAGCGCGGCGGCGAGCCGCGTGCGCTCCTCCAGCACCGGCGTCACGTCGGGTGGCGAGACGAGCCCTGCGACAGCGAGCGCCGCCGAGATGGTCGATACGGGAGCCGGCGCCTGGCGGGCGTTCAGCTCCGCAGCAATCTCGGCCGAAGCCAGCGCGTAGCCGATGCGCGCCCCGGCCAGGCCGAACGCCTTCGAGAAGGTGCGCATGACGATCACGCCGTCGTCGAGGAGGGGCAGCGCGGTCTCGCCGCAGTACTCGAAGTACGCCTCGTCGACGACGAGTGGCCGCGCGTCCGGCACGGGTCCCAGCTCGCCGGTCGGGTTGTTCGGCCGGCAGGCGAACGTCAGCACGGAGGTCGTTCCGCCCGGGTCGTCCCGGACTTCAGCACCCGCAAGCTGCGCGGCGATCCGATACAGCGGGTAGGTCGGCGCGGCGGGGATCGCGATCGTGTCGCCCGGCCCCGCGAACGCTCGCGCGAAGAGCAGGATCAGATCGTCGATGCCCGCGCCGAGGACGACGTTCTCGGGCGCGACACCCGTGTAGCCGGCGATCGCCTCCCGCAAGGTGCGGGACTGGCCGGCCGGATAGTGGTTGACGCGCGCGAGCGCGCCGGCGATCGCACCCGGACGGGTCGACGGCACCGGCAGCGGCGGCGTGTTCTGGTCGAAGCGGATCACCTGTGACGGGTCGATCCCTGCGAGGCGGGCCACCTCGTCGGTCGGCGCCGCCCACTTGTAGGGCGCGAACTCGGGCGCGAGGGCTCTCATCGCTGCACCGCCGCCGCGTGCGCGGGCATCCCCTCGGCTGCCGCCAGCGCCTCGACCGTCGGACGCAGGAGCGCAAGCCCCTCCGCGGTCAGACGCTGCACCGTCACGGGCTTGAGAAACGTCTCGATGCCCAGCCCGCCGACTGAGCGTGCCCAGCCGTTCGTGGGGAGGACGTGGTTGCCGCCCGTTGCGTAGTCGCCGGCGGCGACGGGCGACGACGCGCCGACGAACACCGCGCCCGCGTTCCTCACCTCGTCCGCGTAGCGCTCTGCCTCGCCGAGCAGAACGAGATGCTCTGGCGCCGCCGCCTCGGCCTCGGCGAGCGTCTCGACGACGCGGCACACCGAGCTCGGCCCGTGCTCCGCCTGGGCGGCCAGTTCGAGCTCGGCGATGCGTGGATCGCCGTCGCCGAGCACGACGACCTCGGACGGCCCGCCGGGAAGGTCGATCGGCACGTCGCGCGACACCTCGAGCTTCGCCTCGTTGACGTAGTCGTTCCCCGGCCCGGTGATCTTGTCCACGCGCTCCACGTAGGCGAGCCAGCCGATCGCCTGCGGGCCGCCGATCGCCCAGACCTCGTCGATCCCGAGCAGCTCGGCGGCGGCGGCGATCATGCCCGCGCCCTCGGGCGGCGTGCAGACGACGATCCGTCGCACGCCCGCGACCTGGGCCGGCACGACGCACATGACCAGCGTCGAGAGCAGGTTCCGCGGCGCGTAGATCCCGACGGTGTCGAGCGGCACCCAGCGCCGCTGCAGCAGGACGCCCGGCTCCACCTCGAGCTCGACGTCCGCCGGGCGCTGCACCTCGTGCCAGCGGCGAACCCGGTCGGCGAGGGCGAGCAACGCGTCACGCGGGACAAGTCCCGGTTCCGGCACCGCGCGGACCGGCTCGACGCCGTCCAGCTCCAGCGACCATTCACGGACCGCGTCGAGCCCGCGGGCCTTGACGTCAGCGACGATGCTCATCCGGTCATCCGCTCGACCGGGACGAGCAGGATCGACGACGCCCCCGCAGCCTCGAGCCGGGGCAGCAGCTGCCAGACGTCCGCCGAGGGGACGAGAGCGTGCAAGGCGACCATGCCCGGCTCGGCGAGCGGCAGCACGCTGGGCGCCCGCGCGCCGCCGACGATCGCGCACACAGCCTCCAGCGCCGACTCGGGGGCGTTCAGCATCAGATACCTATGCGCCCGCGCCTCGACGACCGCGCGCAGCATCGCCGCCAGCGGCTCGGCGGCAGCGTCGTCCCGCGCGATCAGCACCGCCTCCGACTCCAGCAGCACACCCAGCGAGCGCAGGCCGTTCGTCCGCAGCGTGCTGCCCGACGAGACGAGGTCGACGATCGCCTCGGCGAGGCCGAGCCGTGGCGCGAGCTCGACGGAGCCGGTCACCTCGACGAGCTCGACCGGGACGGGCAGCAGCTCGGCCGCGAGCCGCGGGTACACCGTCGCGACGTGCCGGCCGGAAAGCTCCTCGATCGACGTTATCGGCGACTCGGCCGGCACGGCTGCCTCGAGCCGGCACGACCCGAAGCCGAGCCGCAGCAGCTCGCGGACGCTTGCACCGCGCTCGCGCACGAGATCGATGCCCGTGATCCCGCAGTCGACGACGCCGTCCTGGACGTACTCCGGCACGTCAGCGGCGCGCACGAGCAGCACGTCGACGGGGGCGTTGCGACACGGGAAGGCGAGCGCCCGCTCGCCCGGTGCTTCGGGACCGAGCCCGGCATCCTCGAGCAGCGAGACGCTCGGATCGCGGAGCCGTCCCTTGACCGGGACGGCAATGCTCAGGCGCCGGACTTGCGAGACCGGGTCGAGACGCCGTTCAGCCGGTCGAGCGCCAGCCGGTAGCCGCCCTCCCCGTACCGCAGCCAGTGAGAGACCCGCGTCACCGTCGTCGTCGAGGCGTGCGTCTTGCTCGCGATCTCCTGGTACGGCAGTCCCTGGTCCAGCAGGCGCGCCACCTCCCAGCGGTGCGCCATCGCCTCCAACTCCGACATCGTGCACAGGTCCCGGAAGAATCCCGCGGCCTCGTCCTGTGTCCGGAGGACCAGGATCGCCGCGAAGAGCTCTTTCATCTGCTTGGTGCGCCATGTGTGTCGTCCCGTCGTTGCCATTAGCGTATTAGCATACTAACATGGCATCACAGCGGATAGAAGTCATTCCGGCCGTCGACGTGCTCGGCGACGAGGCGGTGCGGCTTCTGCGGGGCGACTACGACCAGGTCACCGACCGCCGGGACGACCCGGTCGCGTTGGCGCAGCGCTTCGCAGGCGAGGGCTACGGCTTGATCCACCTCGTCGACCTCGACGGCGCCCGCTCGGGGCGGACGCGGTCACAGCTCGTGCGAGCAGTGGCCGAGGCGGTCGGCGGCGCCCGCGTGCAGGCGTCCGGCGGAGTCCGCTCGCTCGCAGACGCGGAGGCGCTGCTCGAGGCCGGCGCCGCCCGCGTCGTCGTCGGCACCGCTGCGTTCCCGGACCCGGTGCCGTTCACCGTGCTCGGCGACAGGCTCGTCGTCGCGCTCGACGTCCGCGACGGCAGGATTGCCTCGCGCGGCTGGCTCGACTCGACCGGTCTCGACGTCGAGGCGGCGGTGGACCTCTGCGCGGCCGCGGGCGTGGCGCGCCTGCTCTGCACGGCGATCGACCGGGACGGAACGCTCGGCGGTCCCGACCTCGGCTTGCTGGAGCTCGTCGTCCGGCGATTCGCCGGGCCGGTGCTGGCCGCGGGCGGCGTCCGTCCCGACCGCGATCTCGAGGCGCTGGCCGCGATCGGCGTCGAGGCGGCGATTGTAGGTCGCGCGCTCCTTCGAGGCTAGACTCCCGCCCGTGGATACCCACGAGGCGATGGAGAGCCAGCCGGGCGCGCCCGAGCCGGGCGGCCGTCACGACGCAGTTCTGCGGTTCTACGAGCTCGCCAAGCGCGCGGAATGGCAGGTGCGCGACCTGCCGTGGGGCGAGATCCCGCCTGTCCCGGAGTCGACGAAGGGCACGCCCGAGAAGCGGGCCCGGCGCAGCGACGTCTGGCGCTCGGTGATCACGCAGCAGTACCAGGCCGACGAGCTCGCGGTCGAGATGGCGTCGCAGCTGCTCGCCCTCGCGCCGCACCAGGAGGCCAAGCTCTACTACTCGACGATGGTGCAGGACGAGGCGCGACACGTCGAGGCCTGGCTGAAGCTGATCAAGGAGGCCGGCGGGAGCGCGGAGCGCGATCCCCACCTGGACAAGCTCGGGCGCATGTTTCTCCAGCTCGACACGCTCGAGGAGAAGGTCTTCCTGATGCAGGTGTTCTACGAGCGACTGATCATCCCGCGCTTCCGGCTGATCGCCCGCTCGTCGCCGGGGACGGTGCTCGAGGATCTCTGCAACCGGCTGACGATCGACGACGGCATCCACCACGGTGCCGGCATGGCGTACGAGCGCGTGCTGCTCGAGCATGCGTCGAGGAGGACGCAGAACCAGCTCGTGAAGGTGGCGAACGGGATGCTGCCGATCTTCGTCGACCACACGCTCTGGCGGCCGAAGGCGCGGGAGTGGATCGGCAGCGCGATGCGCGCGCGCGACATCGAGCGCCTGAGGGCGGAGATCGAGGACGGCATCCGCCTCGCCCAGTCGCTGGGGCTCGACGTCAGCGATGTCCGGCTCGACTTCGACTTCGCGGCGTAGCACCTGGCTCGTGCCCAGGAGGGCTTGACGAAACAAACCTCCTAGCGGCCGTTGCGCGAGAAGTGCTGGTAGTCCTTCGAGCCCGACCAGCGGCCGCCCCAGCCCCAGCCGATCGCGTCGAAGGCGCGCACGAGCGCGCCGCCCGCGACGGCCATCCCGGTGCGGTAGCCGGAGCGGTCGAGGAAACGGCGGCCGGCCGGCGGGCTGACCGTGTTGCCCAGCACGTAGGGGTTCTCGAGCGGGTTGACGTCGATCGCCTCGCCGTAGGCGTGCATCGACCAGTGCTTCGGCCCGGGGACCGCGGCTGCGCGGCAGTTGAACGACGAGGTGTTGTCGGCCGCCATCGAGGCGTGGTCGTCGCCGTGATACCGGTCGACCGACTCGAGCCGGCGGATCGGGAACCGCTCGCGGTAGAGGACGCGGAAAATGCGGACGACGTCGGGCGCCACGCGGTCGCGGACGACGAGCTCGCCGAGGTGGCGGCTGCCGTCGAAGCCCCAGTAGGCGAGCCGCAGCCGGCGCAGCTCGGCCGGCGGGACGGGACAGCCGGGCCGCCACGACCAGCGGAGGTCGGCCCTCGTGACGCGCTCCACGTGTGCGATGAAGGGCGGCGGCGCAGCCGCCACGGTCCCGTGCAGGACGACCGCGTGCATAGGGTTCCGAGGGTAGCCGTGAAGCATTTCCTCTGTCTCGCTGCGGCGACCGCCGCTTTCGCTGCCCTCGCCCCGGTCGCCGGCGGCTCAGCGGTGGCGTGCCAGCAGCGAATCGTCGTCCAGGCTCCGCGCGGCGCCACCACGGCGTCGGTTCGCCTGACCGCGTGCGGCAAGACGGTCGCCGGCCCGTGGACGGCGCACCTCGGCTGGGGCGGACTCTCGGCGAATCGCCACGAGGGGGACGGCACGACGCCGGTCGGGACGTTCGGCTTCGGCGACACGATGTACGGCGCCGGGCCTGACCCCGGCGTCCACTTCCGCTACCACCGCATCGTCTGCGGCGACTACTGGGTCGAGGACGTGCGCTCGCCGGCGTACAACACCTTCCAGCACTACGCATGCGGCACGACGCCTCCCTTCAAGGCACGCGACGGCATGTGGCAGAAGCCGACGGCATATCGCCACCTTGCGTTCATCCGCTACAACGCCGGGCCCGTCGTCCCGGGCCGGGGCTCGGCGATCTTCCTCCACGCCTCGCTCGGCCATTCGACGAACGGCTGCGTCAGCCTGCCGCTGCCACAGCTCGTCAAGACGCTGCGCTGGCTCCGCCCGGGCGCGGAGATCACGATCCGCTTCGCGTGATCCGCCGCTCGGCGTACGACCGCGAGATCTTCGGGCTCGCCATCCCTGCGCTCGGCGCACTCGCGGCCGAGCCGCTCTACGTACTCGTGGACACGGCGATCGTCGGCCACCTCGGGCGGCCTCAGCTGGCGGCGCTCGGCCTCGCCGGCACGGTCCTCTCGGGGGCGTTCACGATCTTCAACTTCCTCACCTACGGAACGACGGCCGTCGTGGCGCGGGCGAGCGGCGCGGGACAGCAGGAGCGCGCCGCCCGGCTGGCAGCGCAGGCGCTCTGGGTCTCGCTCGCGATCGGCTTCGCACTCCTCGTCTTCGCCGAGGCATTCGCGGAGCCGTTGCTGCAGGCGCTCGGCGGGCACGGCGAGTCGGGCGACCACGCGCTGACGTACTTCCGCATTGCGGCTCTCGGGCTGCCGGCCGCGCTCGTCGCGCTCGCCGGTCAGGGCTACCTGCGTGGCGTCGCGAGCCTGCGCCGGCCGCTGGAGATCGTCGTCGCCGCCAATGTCGTCAATCTCGTGCTCGAGGTCGTGTTCGTCTACGGCTTCGACTGGGGAATCGCCGGCTCGGCCGCAGGCACCGCGATCGCGCAGGCCGGCATGGGCATCGCGTTCGTCGTCGAGCTGCTCCGGCCCCATGCCGCCTCGAAGCGGCCGCGATTCGCCGAGATGAAGCCGATGCTGCGTGTCGGCCGGCAGATCTTCGTCCGCACGGCGGCGTTGATGGCATCGTTCCTCGTCGCGGCCTCCGTGCTCGCGCGCATCGGCGACGCCCCGCTCGGCGCGCACCAGATCGCCTTCCAGCTCTACGTCTTCCTAGCCCTCGTTCTCGACGCCATCGCGATCGCGGGCCAGGTGATCGTGGGCCGGATGCTCGGCGCCGGCGATGCGAACGGCGCCCACGCGGCGGCGGTGCGGATGATCGCCTGGTCGGTCGTGATCGGCGCGGCGTTCGCGCTGCTCCTGCTGGCGGTGGAGCACCCGCTCATCCGCGCCTTCACGGACGACCCGGCCGTCATCCACGCCGCCGAGCAGCTCTGGCCGCTTTTCGCCCTCATGCAGCCGCTCGCCGGCGCCGTCTTCGCACTCGACGGGATCCTGATCGGGGCGAGCGACACCGCGTACCTGATGTGGTCGATGCTGGCTGCCTCGTTCCTCGTCTTCATCCCCATCGCGCTCCTCTCGCTGAAGCTCGATTGGGGGATCACCGGCGTCTGGGCAGGCCTCGACGCCCTGATCGCGGCCCGGCTCGCCTTCCTGGGCGTGCGCTTTGCAGGGCGCCGCTGGGCGGTCGTCGGCTGGGCCTAAAGAGTGGCCTAGGTGTAAAGATTTCGGCAGGTGGGCAAGGGAATAAGTACCCTCTGGAGACCGTTTGAACATGTGCGGTGGCCCACGCGGTGAGCGCGTGACAGAGCAGGCCGCCCACCACCACCAAGGAAAGGAACGTTCTGAGCATCATCTTTCACGACCCTGTGCGGGTGTTTCTCGACGAGGTCGAGGAGCGCGGCACAACTGAAATCGAGGCGATCGAGGCCCTCGCCGTCGAGCACGAGCTCGACGACGATGACGTTGTCGCGATCCGCTCCGAGCTCGAGGCCCGCGACGTCGAGATCGTCGCGCCTGAGCCCATTGCGTACAACGCCGACCACCTTCCCGTCACGACCGACGCGCTGACCCTGTTCATGAACCGAGCCGGCCGCTACCGCCTGCTGACTGCGGCGGACGAGGTCGCCCTGGCGAAGCGCGTCGAGCGGGGTGACGCCGCTGCCAAGGAGCTGATGATCAACTCCAACCTGCGGCTCGTCATCTCGATCGCAAAGCGTTATCAGGGCCACGGCCTCCCGCTCGGCGATCTCGTCCAGGAGGGCGTCATCGGGCTGAACCGCGCCGTCGAGAAGTTCGACTGGCGTCGCGGATTCAAGTTCTCGACGTACGCCACCTGGTGGATTCGCCAGGCGTGCCAGCGGGCGATCTCGAACCAGTCGACGACGATTCGCGTGCCGACGCACGTGCATGAGCGCCGCGTGAAGATCTCGCGCGCCGCCCGCCAGCACGAGGCCAAGTTCGGCCGCGAGGCAACCCGTGAGGAGCTCGCCGAGGCGGCGGGTCTCTCGCTGCAGTTCGTCGACGAGGCGCTCGACGCCGCGGAGGCGTCGATCTCGCTGAACCAGAAGATCGGCTCCGACGAGGACAGCGAGCTCGGGGATCTCTACCGCGACCCGACCGCGCTCGATCCGTCCGAGGAGGCCGCCGACTCGTACCGCCGCCAGATGGTCCGCAAGGCCGTCCGGCGGCTGCCCGAGCGCGAGCGGCGCATCCTCGAGCTGCGTTTCGGCTTCGACGGCGAGGCGCAGGCGCTCGAGGCGATCGGCAAGCAGCTCGGCATCTCGCGCGAGCGGATCCGCCAGCTCGAGCGCGACGCGCTCGCGAAGCTCGAAGGTGAGCTCGAGGGCCTCGTCCAGGCCGGCGGCGACGACCTCGCCGACGCGGCCTAACCAGCAGTAACGCTAAGCGCGCAGCAGTCTTCTCGCCTCGGCGAGGGACTGCTGCGCCGATGCACCGAAGCGGCGGACCTGATCCTTCGCCCGTGCGTTGTCGTTGGCATTCCCGCCTGGCGCAACGCTCTCCAGGACGACGATCAATGCATCGCTCCAGCGCACGTACGCGCCGGCGGCACGGAAGGCGTAGATGCGTGCGCTCTTGCCGCGCGCTGTCGTCCCGCGCGAGGCGATCACGTGGTCGCGGATCGCTCGTGCCGTCTCGCGAAAGCGGATTGCGCTGTCGACACTCTGAACGTCGACCTTCCGCGTCGCGGCCACGAGGTGCTGGACATCCGCGCGGAGCGTCTTGTCGCTCGCCTGCGCCGAAGGAGCAGCGATGAGGACGAGCAGGAGGACGAAGACAACCCGGCTCATCCGCCTATTGTGCGGCCTCGCGCTCCCAGGCGTCGAGCAGCTGCTCGACGTGGCGCCGTTGCGCGTCGCCGAACTCGCACCGGGCCAGGATGCGGCGCGCCTCCGCAGGATCGTCGTTGGCGACCGCGGCCTCCAGCCGCTCGCGGAGCGCGATCGGCTGCCGCAGCTGGCGCCGCAGCCAGCGCCGGAGGCTGACCTGCGCGGCCCGGTTCGCGGGCACGCTCACAGCCGCTTCAGGAACATCGGATAGCGACGATCGGTCACGAAGCCGAGGCGCTCGTACAGGCGCGGAGCTCCGGTCCCGTTGTTCGAGTCCACCTTCAGCCCGATCCGCCGGACGCCCTTCTGCCAGAGCTCGTGGAACGTGTGCCGCAGGAGCGCCTCGCCGAGCCCGCGGCGGCGCCAGTCCGGATGGACGGCGAGATCCTTCACCCAACCGTCCCTCCAGTTCAGGCACGCGCCGATCAGCCGGCGGCCGGACTCCGCCAGGAACCAGCAGCCCGGGTCGAAGTCGCGGTGGTCGGTCATGAACGAGAGCCATTCCCGGTGCGGGACCGGCACGTAGTCCTCGTCCCAGCCGGTGTAGGCGGCATCCAGCAGCCGGTGCACCGCTTCGGCGTCGTCGCCCGTGTACTGACGGATCGTGACGCCGTCCGGAAGAGCCGGCGCAGGTGGCTCGGCCGCGTGCTCGACCCACATCCGCCAGACCTCGCGGCTCCTTCCATACCCGGCGGCCTCATAGGCGGAGACGGCTGTGACATCGATGTCGGGCACGGTCGCCGCGACGAACTCCATCCCACGCGCTCGAGCGGCCGCCTCGACCGTCTCGAGCAGCGTCTGGTGGAGGCCGTCTGTCCCCGGTCGCGCGCGGACGAGCACGTCCTGGCTCGTGTGCAACTCCCCGAAGCCCAGCACCCGGTCGTCGGCGGTCGCGATCCAGGCATCCCTGGTGGGATCGAAGCCGGCGCGCTCCCAGAACTCCCGCTGCTGGGCGAGCGTGAAGACGGGCTCGCCGAGGGCACGCGACGACTCGACGACGACGTCGTGCACGCCGATCAGATCGTGCGGGCTGGCCTGGCGGATCCGGGCGGCGGCCATTCAGCCATTGTGAGCCGCCGCGGCATCAACCGTCTATCCGAGCGCGAGCAGCGCGACGCCTGCGGTGACGATCGCGGCGCCGGCGAGCCGGCGCGGGCCGACGGACTCGTGGAGCACGACCGCGGCGAGGGCGGCTGCGATCACGACACTCGTCTCGCGCACGGCCGCGACCGACGCGGCCGGCGCGCGGCGGAGCGCCAGCAGGACGAGGAAGTAGGCCGCGGCGGAGGCGACCCCGATCACGGCCGCCATCGGATCGATCGCCCTCCGCAGACGGCTCCGGCTTCCCACCACGAACGGATACGCGAGCGCGGGCACGAGCATCACCAGCAGCAGGTACGGCGCCGTTGCGGCGTGCCGCACGCCGTAGCGGTCGACGACGGTGTAGGCGCCGATGATGACGCCGATCAGGAGGCCGAGCGCCGCGCCGCGACCGCCGCGGGCGCCGCGGACGAGCAGGATCCCGGCCGCGACGACCAGCACACCGAGGATCTCCGTGGCCGAGGCCGACGCGCCGGCGATCCCGAGCGAGATCCCGAGGGCGGCGACCGGCGCCAGGCCGCGGGCCAGCGGATAGACGACCGAGACTTCGAAGCGTGCGTACCCGGCGGCGAGCAGCACGATGTATGCGAGCTCGAGCAAACCGGAGCCGACGATGAACGGCCAGGCGTCGGCGTCCACGCGCCAGGTGAACGCCGCAACGGGCACAAGCGCGAGCACGAAGACCGACAGCGCGACCGCCGAGGTGGCGGCAGTGTCCTGCTCGCGTGCGAGCAACAGGTTCCACGATGCGTGCAGAAACGCGGCGCCGAGCGCGAGCAGCAGGGCGCCGAGGGACATGGGCGGTACCCTACGACGGGCCGCCCCCATCGACTAGCGGCCTAGGTCGCCACCCTTTCAAGGTGGTAGCGCGGGTTCGAATCCCGCTGGGGGCATCGGTACAGCTCTGCTTCCAGAGCTGTTCCATCGCAAAGGAAAACGCCAACCGTGGCGCGGGTGCTCTAGGCGAGCACGGCGCGCAGCGCAGCCAATGGCTCGTGCGCGACGCGGAAGTACGCCCAGTTGCCTCGCTGCTCGCGTTCGACGAGACCTGCTTCGCGCAGGACGCGCAGGTGATGACTGACCGTCGGCTGCGACAACCCGAGCGGTTCGGTGAGGTGGCAGACGCAGGCCTCGCTCCCCGGCTGCGCTTGGATCAAGCTGAGGAGTCGTAGGCGCGCCGGATCGGCGAGCGCCTTCAACGCGCCCGCGAGCCGGTCGGCTTCGCCTGCGTCGAGGGCCTGGCCCTGCAGGAGCGGCGGGCAAGAGGCGGCGATTGTCGCGATCGTCTGCACTCATGAATATTGACACAGATCAATGTCGTTGCCATCATCGCGACATTGATGGCCGTCGATACAGGAGGTTGCCCGGCGATGTCGCAGATTCTCGACCCCGTCACGCAGCACCACATCGCGGAGGCAGCGAGACGCCTCGCCCGCGAGTTCGAAGGCGTCTTCTCGAAGGAGACGATCGAGCGCTACATGGCCGAGTCCACCGACCTTCTCGGGGAGGCGAGGATCAATGTCTTCGTGCCGGTACTCGCGCACCGGTTCACGCGGGAGCGGCTGCGCGCGCTCGCCCAGGCGGAGGGGAAGATGACGAAGGAACAGCCGGAAGTCCTCTTCGTCTGCGTTCACAACGCCGGGCGCAGCCAGATGGCGGCGGGGCTCTTGAAGCTGCGGTCCGAAGGCCGGATTCACGTCCGTTCTGCCGGCAGCACTCCAGCCGACGAGATCAACCCGGCGGTCGTCGAGGCGATGCAGGAGCTCGGCGTGGACATGAGCGAGGAGTTCCCGAAACCGCTGACGGACGAGGTCGTCCGTGCCGCCGACGTCGTCATCACGATGGGCTGCGGCGACGCCTGCCCGATCTACCCCGGCAAGAAGTACGAGGACTGGGAGCTCGAAGACCCGGCAGGCAAGGACGTGGTAGCTGCGCGCCGCATCCGTGACCAGATAGACGAGCGCGTGCAGCGACTCGTCACTGAGCTCCTCGACAGCTGATCGGCAGCCCATCCCTCACCCGGCGAGCGCTCGCCGAAGCGCTCGCCGCATTCGCATTGGTCTTCGGTGGCTGTGGCGCGATCATCGTCGACAGCGAGCGCGGCGGCTCGCTCGGCTCTGTCGGCGTCTCGGCCGCCTTCGGTCTCGTGATCATGGTCATGGTGTACGCCACCGGGCATCTCTCGGGCGCCCACATCAACCCGGCCGTGACGGCGGCGTTCATCGTGACGCGGCACTTCCCGCTGCGCGACGCCCTCGCCTATGTCCCGGCGCAACTGGCCGGGGCCGCCGCCGGCGCCGGACTGTTGCGGCTCGCCTGGCACGGCACGCCGGCGCATCTCGGCACGAGCCTGCCGAGCGTCAGCAGCGGCTCCGCGTTGATCTACGAGATCGTGTTGACCGCGATGCTGATGTTCGTGATCATGGCCGTCGCCACCGACACGCGCGCCGTCGGCGCGGCAGCCGCGATCGCCATCGGTGGCACTGTCGCACTCGACGCGCTCTTCGGAGGCGGCGTCACAGGAGCGTCGATGAACCCCGCCCGCTCCTTCGGCCCCGCCCTCGTCAGCAGCACCTGGGAGCAGTTCTGGATCTACATCGTCGGGCCGGTGCTCGGCGCGGTCGTGGGGGCGCTGCTCTACCAACTCGTGCGTGACGAGCCCGGCAGTTTGAGCTAGAGCGCTCACTCGATCAGGTCGGCACTGCCTTCCCCAACGTGAGCCGTCCCTCGTTCGAGGGACTGGCGGCAAGGTAAGGCCCGTTGCGGCGCCTTACTCCTTGCAACCCGCAAATCGCTTTTCAAGGGGGAACCTTTCTTGTCGCATCCATTTGCCCGTCGGGGTCGGCGCTCGTCGGTCGCGCTCGCGCTGCTCACGGCCATCCTCGTGCTCGTCCCGGTCGCGTTGGCGGTACCGGGCGCGCCCCAATATCGGCTCATCGCCGCCGACAACAAACTCGCCGCGCAGCTGGTGCTGAAGAAGACCGATTTGCTGCCCGTCTACCACGCCGACCCGACGCGGTTTGCCGCGGGCCGGGTCTACCGTTGCCCGGGGCTCTACATGCCCGATCGCTCCCGGGTCATCGTCACCGGCTCGGCCGAGCACGTCTACACGAACGGCGGCTCGAACGGGATCGGATCGAGTGGCGCGGTCTTCAAGACCGCCGCCGATCTCGACCTGTACTGGCGCGAGACCATCCGGCCTGCGTACGCGAAGTGCCTCGCGATCGGCTACACCAAATCCGCCAGGAAAGACCTGAAGGTCAAGATCGTCTTCGCCCGCCCGTTCGACATAGGGCCGACAGGCGTCGAGAAGACCGCGGCGTTCAGGATCAGGCTCGTCTACAGCGACAAGACGGGTGCCTCGGAGGTCGTCGAGCGGACGATCGTGTTCCTCGGCACCGGCCGGCTGCTCGCCCACCTCTCGTTCGGAGACATCGAGTACCGCTGCGACTGCCCGGTGCCCATCACCCGCAAGATCGCCTACCGCATGCAACTCGCCAACCGTGGCTAGGCGGCTCGGAATTATCGCGGCCGGAACCGCTGCGCTGCTGATCGTGGGGTCGGCGCTGGCTGCTTCTCCGCCCCTGACCAAGCTCGCTCTTCGCGCAGCTCAGATAGGGCCGGGGTACGCGTTGAAGCTTCGGCCGGACAGTCACGGGGTCAACGGCCTCGTGACCCTGGACATGTGTGGCTTCGCTTTCCGAAGCGAGATGTTGCGCACCGCCAGGCTGCAGGTGGACTACCTGCGGACCGGCAACCCGATCGGCTTCTCGAACGAGGTCGTCACGTACCGCGACGGCGGCGTCCAGCAGGCGATCGCTGAGGTCCGTCAGGCGGTCGCCCACTGTCCTCGCGGCCCGGTGAAGAGCACGATTGCCGGCGTTGGCCCGATGACCTATCGGATCAAGCAACTGACGTCGGCGAAAGGGCTGCTGCCCGGAGCGATCCCGCTGCAGATCCGAGTGACCGGGACAGCAGACGGGCGCCATTTCGACTCGACCCAGCTCGTGATCTACCAAGCGCGCGGGAACGTCCTCTCAGGTGTCTATGGATACGGTCCGCTCGCTGCAACGACTCGGCTCTCACTCCACGCCGCTCAGGCGAGCGCAACGAACCTTCGCCAGCGTTGAACGTCTAGCGATGCAACTCTTGGCGGTGGCTCCGCGACACAGCCTTGTCTCGACTACGCCAGCTCTGCCATCTGGATGACCCCGCAGGGCGGGCAGATTGCGTGCGAGAGCGTGTTCGGTGCGTCGATCGCCGCCAGCGCGAAGACCGGAGCCCGATGCCAGGCTCCATCGAACTCGACGCGCTTGCACCAGGCGCAAACCGTGAGGTAGTCGCCGTCCTCGTAGGTGGCGATGATCCGCCGCGTCACCTCGCCCGCGAACAGCGCATCTCTTCCGGTCCGCCCTCGACTGCCTGCAGTAACGGTGAGCTTCGACCCGTGGCCTCGTACGTCCGCATCGCGCTGCCGCTCGTCGGCGCACGCCGGGCAGATCGACTGCGACAGCTCGGCGTGTGCCTTGATCACGGTGAACGCGGCTCGTGGCGCCAGGACCCATTCGCCGTCGATCTCGATGTGCCCGCACGAGGTGCAGGTCGGAAGCCGGTTACCCGCCTCGTACAGCGCTCGAATGCGCGTTGTCAACTCGCTGCTGAGAATCAAGCCGCATTGCTCCTCGCCGACCCCTCGTTGCAGGCATCCTGTCCTCGCGCCTCATTTCTGTAACACGTCGCGTTTTCCGCGGCGCAGGAGGCATGACGCAGGCTCTGCATAATGAGGTGGTCCCCGCCGTCTTCGAGGTGGTAGTCCGGGTTCGAATCCCGTCGGGGGCAGCAACCCAGGGCGGTTAGCTCAGCTGGTAGAGCACCTGCTTTACACGCAGGGGGTCGGCGGTTCGAACCCGTCACCGCCCATTTCACCGAACTTCCCCGCTGGCAAGCAGCCGCCGCCGGTGCTGTCCCCGGCAGCGTGGAGGGAACAACGGGCGCCTGGGCCGCAGACGCCCGTCGCCGTTCTTGATGACACACGGACTCAGTTCCCATAGTCCGCACCTCACCGTCGAACAACTGCCACGAAACGCCTCGCAACAGCTCCGCATCCAGCGTAGGCCCGTTGCTGACCAGTGCGCGTCCCCCGGCAGGGGCGCCTTTCTCAGAGGTTAGAAACGCGCTGTCTCGGAAAGGGGTGACGACGTTAGGCAACAACGGGCGTCTGGCCGCAGGCGCCCGTTGTCACGCGTGGGGAAAGGTCGCCTAGTGGCCTTGCAAGTGGAAGGGGAGGCGCCTGCCGCGCGCTACCTCGACCCTTCCACTCGCACGCTTGCGCCCGGTTCATCAGACGTCTGCCGCGGGCCAGTCAGCCAAGCTCCCCTTCGCTGCTGCTGAACCCCAGACCCCCAGGTTGGCGCCGCGCACTCCTTGCATGCCCGATCTCAGGACACGGAAACAAACCCGGCGCGATGGGTCGGGCTAGAAGCGACCGCGCATCAGGAAGAGGACGAGCAGCAGCAGGAGCAGCAGGAAGAGGAACTTGCTGACGAAGATGCCGCCGCCGAGTGCGAGCAGCAGGATGATGACGAGCAGCAGAACGAGCATCGGGACTCCTTTGACGGCTTAGGGAAGCGGAACGTTACGTGGCCCGCGGGCGCCGCGTGGTGCGCGCGAGTTGACATACAACGCACCGGTCGCGTTTTTCGTTCTGGGCCTGAAGAAACCCTTACGCGCCTGGCCGAACGCAATCACGACGAGGCCCCGCCCGAGCGGGGCCTCGTCTGTTCGAGCCTCGTGCGTCGCCGCTAAGCCGCTGCCGGGAGTGCCTCGGCCTGCGGGGCAGCCTCCAGCTCCTCGCTGCGGACGAGCAGCACCGACGCGACAACGCCCACCGCGGCGATTGCCGCGCCGACCCAGAAGGCGGCCTGGAAGCCGGTCGTCAGCGCGCTCGAGACGGGCTCGCCGTTCTGCGCGGCGCTCGTCGTGTGCGAGACCGCCACGGAGGAGAGCACCGCGATGCCGAGGGCGCCGCCGATCTGCTGCGACGTGTTGATCAGCCCGGATGCGACGCCTGCGTCCTTCGCCTCGATGCCCGCAAGCGCAGCGATCGAGATCGCGACGAACGCGAACGACATCCCGAGCGCGATGATCAGGAAGCCGGGCAGCAGGTCGCCGAGGTACGAGCCGTCGACCGAGACCTGGGTGAAGTACAGCAGTCCCACGGTCAGCAGGCTCATCCCGGTCACGAGCACCGGCTTGACGCCGATCTTCGTCACGAGCTGCGAGGCGACGGTCGCCCAGACGATCGAGGTGCCGGCGACCGCGAGGTAGGCGACACCGGTCTTCATCGCCGAGTAGCCGAGCACCTGCTGCATGTACAGCGTCAGCATCAGGAACATCGAGAAGAGCGCCGTGCCGAGGATGAAGCCGGCGATGTTGGCGCCGCTGACCGTCTTGATCCGGAAGATCGAGAAGGAGAGCAGCGGATCCTTCGCCCGGGTCTCGACGAGGACGAACGCGCCGAGGAGAGCGATCGCCGCCGCGAAGACGCCGATCGTCCTGCCCGAGCTCCAGCCCCAGTTGTTCGCCTGGGTGATCCCGAACACGGCCGTCGAGAGCCCGCCCGTGACGAGCACGGCTCCGAGGGCGTCGAAGCTCTTCGCGCGTGCATCCCGGCTCTCGGAGAGCAGCACGGGTGCCAGCACGATCGCGGAGACGGCGACCGGCAGGTTGACGAAGAAGATCCACTCCCAGCTCAACGCGTCGGTGAAGACGCCGCCGAGGAGGACGCCGGCCGCGGCGCCGAAGCCGCCGACCGCTCCCCAGACGCCGAGCGCGATGTTGCGTTCGCGTCCTTCCTTGAAGGTCGTCATCAGGATCGAGAGCGCAGCGGGGGAGATGATCGCCGCTCCGAGCCCCTGGATCGAGCGGGCGCCGATCAGCGAGGCCTCACTCCAGGCGAGACCTGCGAGCAGCGAGCCGACGCTGAAGACGACCAGGCCGGCGACGAACATGCGCCGGCGCCCGACCAGGTCCGCAGCGCGGCCGCCGAGCAGCAGGAAGCCGCCGAAGACGAGCGCGTAGGCGCTGATCACCCACTGCAGGTTCTCCTGCGAGAACCCGAGGTCGACCTGGATCGAGGGCAGTGCCACGTTCACGATCGCGATGTCGAGCACGACCATGAACTGCACAAAGCTGAGTAAGGCGAGCGCCCACCATTTGCGTTTCGCCGAAGTCACCATCTGAGCCACCTTTCGCATGCTGGAAAACAAGATTCGTCTGCTTTCACGAGCGTACGCAGCGACCCCATCGGCTCCGCGGACGATTTTGGGTCGTCCGAAAGGACGACCGGCGGCCGCTCGGATGTCCCGAATAACAGAACGGCGTCTTGACATCCTGAACGGGCCGTCCATAGCCTGACGATGCCGTGACGCGGTATACATCTGCCATGGCGGCGTCCGGCGAGGCTGCGACGGCGGCCGGGGGGCACGACGCACACGGGGCACACGTGGCGCGGCGACGCCTGCCCGCGGGGAGGCTGCTCGAGATCGGCCTGACGATCGTCTCCGTGGCCGCGGTGCTCGGTCTCTGGGAGGTCGTCTCGCGCACGGGCCTGATCGACCGAGCGCGACCTGCCGCCGATGAGCAGCGACGGTGCGCGAGCTCTGGTCGATCGATGCAGACGACCGCGTTCTGGACCGCGTTCGGCCAGACCGTGCGCGGCTGGGCGCTCGGGCTCGCCGATCGCCACCGTCGCTCGCGGTGCCGATCGGGATCCTGCTCGGCTCGAGCGACTTCGCCGCGCGCGCGTTCCGGGTGCCGATCGAGTTCCTGCGCCCGATCCCGTCGGCGGCGCTGATCCCGCTGCTCTTCCTGACGCTCGGCACAGCCTCAAGAGCGAGGTCTTCCTGGCCGCGTTCGGCGCGTTCTGGCCGCTGCTCGTGCAGACGATGTACGGCGTGCGCGACGTCGACCCGGTGGCGATCGACACCGCCCGGTCGTTCGGCCTCGGCTGGTTGGAGCGCCTCTACCGGATCACCCTCCCGAGCTCGGTCCCGTACATCGCGACCGGACTGCGCATCTCCTCGACCGTGTCGCTGATCCTCGCGTTCACCGCCGAGCTCTTCATGGGCATCCCCGGCCTCGGCCAGCTGATGAACTTCGCGCAGTCCTACGGGCTGAACAACCAGCTCTACGCGCTCGCGATCGCGACGGGGTGCCTCGGGATCGCCATCCACATCGTCTTCTCGGCGCTGGAGCGCCGCGCGCTGCGCTGGCATCCGTCGCAACGGCTGGGAGTGGGCCTGTGAGCGCGCGGTCCTATCGGGCGCTGAAGATCGGCCTGGAGATCGCGGTCCCGGTGGCGATCCTCGTGGCGTGGCAGCTCTGGACCGTCCACGCCCACTCGGTCAAGTTCCCGCGCCTGTCGACGATTCTCGTCGAGTTCCAGGACCTGTGGCTCTTCTCGGAGTTCAACCAGCACGTCGTGCCGAGCCTCGAGCGGATCGCCGCCGGCTATCGCGATCGCGGTGATTGCGGGCATCGCGCTCGGCATCCCGATCGGCCTCTCGCGCTGGGGACGCATCCTCGGCGATGCCGCACGTCGAGTGGTGGCGGGCGATGCCGCCGCCCGCGCTGCTGCCGATCTCGATCGTCCTGCTGCAGTCGATCGGCAACACCCAGAAGATCGCCTTCATCGCCTTCTTCTGCGTCTTCCCGGTGCTGCTGAACACGATCGACGGTGTGCGCGGGATCGACCCGACGCTGATCGAGACGGCCAGGTCGTACGGGGTTCCGCGGCACGAGCGGATCCGTCGCATCGTGCTGCCCGCCGCGCTGCCGCAGATCGTCGCGGGGATGCGCACGAGCCTGTCGCTCGCCGTGATCACGATGGTGCTCGCGGAGTACTTCTCGAGCACGAGCGGCGTCGGCTACGTCCTGCTGATCTCGAAGAACACGTTCCAGCTCGGCGCCGATGTGGGCTGCGATCGTGCTGATCGGGCTGCTCGGCTATCTGCTCAACGTCCTCTTCCTGCTCGCCGAGCGGCGGGTGCTCGCCTGGCACCGCGGCTGGCGTGCGGCCACCCCGCAATAGGAGAACGGATGCTCGAGATCAGGGGCCTCGGCAAGACCTACGGCAGCGGGCGACCGGCGACGCACGCGGTCGGCGACGTCTCCTTTCGCGTCGAGGACGGCGAGTTCGTCTGCGTCGTCGGCCCCTCCGGGTGCGGCAAGACGACGCTGCTGAAGTGCATCGCCGGCCTGCTGCCGCCGACGCGGCGGCGAGGTCGTCCTGCGCGGCAAGCGCGTGACGTCGCCGCCCGAGGAGATGGCGCTCGTCTTCCAGGAGTACAGCCGGTCGCTGATGCCGTGGACGATCGGTGCGGAACAACGTCCTGCTGCCGCTGCGGCACAAGAAGCTGTCGCGCGAGCGAGCGGAACGGCGCTCGTCGAGGAGGCGATCGAGTCGGTCGGCCTGACCCGGTTCATGGACCATTACCCGTGGCAGCTCTCGGGCGGCATGCAGCAGCGCGTCGCGATCGCCCGCGCGCTCGCCTACCAGCCGTCGGTCCTGCTGATGGACGAGCCGTTCGCGTCGGTCGACGCCCAGACGCGCGGCGACCTCGAGGACCTCGTGCTGCGACTCCGCGACGAGTACGGGATCACGATCCTCTTCGTCACGCACGACATCGACGAGTCGGTCTACCTCGCCGACCGCGTGATCGTGCTGACGCACTCGCCCACCGAGGTGAAGGAGATCGTCCCGGTCGAGCTGCCGCGGCCGCGCGACCAGATCGCGACGAAGGAGCTGGCCGGAGTTCGCACATCTGCGGGCGCACGTCTACCGGCTGATCAAGCGGGAGCAGCCCACCGTCGACGAGGGCGCTCTCGTCGGCGAGACGTTCGGAAGAGTGAGACACGTGTCTGGCAATTGGAACACTCCAGTTCGATAATCACGGCCGCAGGGCTGACGCTGATCGAAGAGAGGATGACGATGACATGCATGGCTGAAGGGGAAGGCCACCGGCGCGCGCGGCGACTGGCGGATCGCGACGATCGCCGGTGCGCTCGCGGTGCTGACGGTCTTCGGGGGCACGGCGGCAAGCTCGACCAAGCGCGACGCAGCTGACGACGGTCACCGTCGACACGCTGCCGATCGCCAACGGGTTGCCGCTCGATCTCGGGATCAAGAAGGGGTTCTTCGAGGCTCAGGGGATCGAGATCAAGAAGAACACGCTCGCAGAGCGGCAACGACATCGTGCTCGCACTTGCGAACAAGCAGCGGTGACATCGGCTACCTCGGCTACGTGCCGATGATGATCGCCCGCACGCAGGGGATCGCCGTTCCAGCTCGTCGCGGCGAGCGAGGTCGAGGGCACCTCGGAGGCCGACAACTGGCAGAACATCATGGTCAAGGGCTCGAGCTCGATCCGGACGCCCGCCGACCTCGCCGGCAAGACGGTCGCCGTCAACGCGCTCAAGGGCGTCGGCGAGGTGATGATCAAGGCGGCGCTGAAGAAGTCGGGCGTCAATCCGGACTCGGTCAAGCTGCGTGCGCGATGCCGTTCCCGACGATGCGGACGGCGCTGAACAACGGCCAGGTCGACGCGATCTGGGCGCCGGAGCCGTTCGTCACGCAGGCGCTGAGCCTCGACGGCGACCGCATCGTGATGGCGCCCGGCCCGGTGCTCGGCGCGCTACTGGCCGATCGGCGGCTACGGCGCGCTGAGCGACTGGGTGGCGAAGAACCCGCGGCCTCGCAGGCGAAGTTCCGCACGGCGATCAACCAGTCGCTCGCGTACGCGCAGGCGATCCCGACGAGATCCGGGCGCTGCTGCCGGCGGCCACGCGAGAACGTCCGGCTGCCGATCTGGAGCCCGCTCGTCGACCGCGACAAGCTCGTGCAGCTCGCGAAGTACACGAAGGAGTTCGGCGTCATCTCGACGCTGCCGAACTTCGCCGCAGCTCGTGCCGAGCGACGTGCCCAGAGCGGCAAGACGCTGCAGGCGACCGTCGGTGCGAACTTCGTCACCCTCCGGCTCCGACGGCAAGGTGCGTGACCACGCTGAAGGCCGGCAAGTACACGTTCGTCGTCACCGACACGTCGAAGCACGCGCGCGCTTCAAGCTCGTCGGGCCGGGCGTCAACAAGACGACGAGCGTCAAGGGCACGGCCGCGCGACGTGGACGCTGACGCTGAAGAAGGGCACCTACAAGTTCAGCTCGGGTGCCGGGACGAAGACGCTCAAGGTCACCTAACGCTGCTCGAGCCGGGGGCCGCGCTGCGGCCCCCGGCCTCACTATGGGGCGAAGTCCCGCGTCGGCGCGATCTGCACGTCAAGCAGCAGGGGCGTGCGTCGCGCCGCGAGCCCCGGCACCGTCTCGTCGAGCACGGCCGTCAGCTCGTCGTGCGTCGCGATCGTCCGGGCCTCGCAGCCGAAGCCGCGCGCGAGCGCGGCGATGTCGATCTCTTCGAAGCCGGGCCACGGGCCGTCGGCGTCGTGCCGCTCGGCGAGCCGGTCCATGATCGCGTAGCCGCCGTTCGAGAGGATCACGTAGAGCACGCCGGCGCCGTAGTGCGCGGCGCTCCAGAGCCCCTGGATGCCGTAGATCGAGGAGCCGTCGCCGACGACCGCGACCACGGGCCGGTCGGGTTGCGCCAGCTTCAGGCCCGCCGAAGCCGCGAACGCGAAGCCGAGCCCGCCCATCGCCGCACTGAGGTAGCCCAGCGGCTCGCGGGCGAGCAGGCGGTCGTGCAGCTCGGGGCGGTCGACCGGCGCTTCCTCGAGCACGACGGCGTCGCGCGGCAACCGTTCCGCGAGGGCTGCGAGGACGTGTCCCGCGAGCATCGGCTCGCCCGCGGCGGGAGGGGCGGGCGGAGGCGGCGACCGGAACTGCTGCGGCGGTGCGCCGTCCCGCTGCGGAAGTCGCTCGGCGAGTGCGGCACACGTGGAGGCAGGCGGCGCCAGCACGGCGAGCTCGGCGGGGCTCCGGTGCACCTCGTCCGCTTCGTCGTTGACGAGCGCGATCCGGGTCTGAGGCTCGGTGAGGCGCCCCGGCGCCCACGGTGACTGCCGGAAGACCGGCGCCCCGACGACGAGCACGGCGTCGTACGGCGCCAGGCGCTCGCGCAGCCTCGGCCGGTCGGCGGGCAGGACGCCGGCGAAGAGCGCGTGATCCTGCGGGAAGCCCGCGCGGCCGCCGAACGATTCCTGGAAGACCGGGGCCACGAGCTTCTCCGCGAGCGCGACGAGCGCGCGCCACGTCTCCGGATCGTCCGCGCCGGCGCCCACGACCAGGGCGGGGGAGTTGGACTCGCCGAGGAACGCCGCCAGCTCGTCGATCGCCTCCGGAGCCGCCGCCCGCGCGCGCACGACCCGGCCGGGCGACGCGTCTTCGCGCTCCTCGTCGGCGGGAGCGCCCCAGTCGTCCATCGGCACGATCACGAGCGCCGGGCCGCGGCCGGTCGCCGCCTCGTGGTAGGCGCGGTCGATCGCGCCCGGCACGTCCTGCGGGCGCACGGGCTCGTCCACCCAGACGGGATACTCGCCGGCGAGGTCCCGGAGCTTGCCCGCGAGGAACGGCTCGAAGACGAGATGGCGCCGATCCTGTTGGCCGACGAGGACGACGAGCGGCGCCCGGTTCACGCGCGCGGTGGCGAGCGCCCCGACGGCGTTGCCGAGCCCGGCGGTCGTGTGCAGCAGCGCGAACGCCGGCTCGCCGCGGCCGATCGCCCAGCCGGTCGCGAGCCCGACGACGGATCCCTCGTGCAGCCCGAGCACGAAGTGCAGATCGTCCGGCAGCCCGGCCAGGAACGGGACCTCCGTCGAGCCCGGGTTCGCGAACATGGTCGTCAGCCCGCGCTTGCGCAGGACGTCGAACGCCGCATCACGGACGGTGCGGCTCAGCCCCACACGTCCTGTGCGACCTCGACGATCAACGCCAGCTTCGCCCACTGCTCGTCCTCGGTCAGCGTGTTGCCCTCGACCGTCGACGAGAAGCCGCACTGGGGCGAGAGGCAGAGCTGCTCGAGCGGCGCGTGCTTCGAGGCCTCCTCGATCCGCCGCTTCAGGTCGTCTGCCGATTCCAGCTCGCCGTGCTTGGTCGTGACGAGGCCCAGCACGACGTGCTTGTCGCCCTTCGGCAGGAACCGGAGCGGCTCGAAGCCGCCCGAGCGCTCGTCGTCCCACTCCATGAAGAAGCCGTCCACCTCGAGCTCGTTCAGCAGCGCCTCGGCCACGTAGTCGTAGCGAGCCCTCGGCGGCCCAGCCCGAGCGGAAGTTGCCGCGGCACATGTGCGTCGTGACGGACATCCCGGCGGGCCGCTCGGCGAGCGCCTCGTTGATGTGGTGGATGTACTCCACGTGCTGGCGCTCCGCGTCACCGCCGATCGAGGCGATGTACTCGCGCTGATGCGGGTCGTTCATGTAGGCGAGGCTCGTGTCGTCGAACTGGAGGTACGTGCAGCCGAGCTCGCCGAGCCGGCGCACCTCTTCGCGGTACGCGGCCGTCAGATCCGCCCAGAACTCGTCGAGGGTCGGGTAGACGCTCTCGTCGATCGCCGCCTTGCCGCCGCGGTAGTGGACCATGCTCGGCGACGGGATCGTCAGCTTGGGGACGGCGCGCGTGGCCGTCTCGCGGACGAACGTGAAGTCGTCGCCGAAGATCGTCTGCGAGACGCCGAGCTTGCCGATGTGCAGCGCGGCAGGCGTGAACTCGATGTCGCCGTCGGGATTGTGGAACTTGACTGCGATGTGGCCTGCTTCCTTCGTGATCCCGTCGAGTTGGTAGATGAAGTCCATGTGCCACGTCTCGCGGCGGAACTCGCCGTCTGTCACGGACTGCAGGCCGATCTCCTCCTGCTTGCGCACGATCCTCCGGATCGCGTCGTCCTCGATACCTCTCAGCTCGGCGGCGTCGATGCTTCCGGCCGCGAAGTCCGCGCGCGCCTGGTGCAGCTCGGCGGGGCGAAGCAGGCTGCCGACGTGGTCGGCCCGGAACGGCGGGTTCGCCCGCTCCTGCGTGGCGGTCGCTAGCGCTGCTTCTTGCTCCACGTGACACCTCTTTTCATGGTCGGTCGACGCTCCGGCTGCTTGCTCCGGACGCTACAGGACCGGCGGCCTGGGCGAGTCCTGCGCCGACGCGCCAGGAGCGAGTCGCGGGCAGGCCGATGGCGATCTCCGCCAACGTGATCGCGACGAGTACAGCGACGGGTGCGCCCCAGCCACCGGTGACGTCGTGCACGAGGCCGACGAGCCACGGTCCCGCGGCGGCGACGAGGTAGCCGATCGAGAGTGCCATCGCGGTCAGCGAGGCGACGGCGTGGACGTCGGCGCCGCGGAGCATCGGCAGCATCAGCGCAAGCCCCAGCGCCCCGCCCTGCGCGAGGCCGATCGTGATCATCCAGACGACGGCCGCGCCCGGCGCGAGGGCGACGCAGGCCAGCCCGACTGCGGCGACGACCGAGAGCACGATCAGCAGCGTCGTCTGCGTGCGGCGCCGCACTGCGAACATCGGCACGACGAACGCGGGCGCGAGCTGGGACGCGCTCGAGAGCGACTGCAGCCCGCCCGCGGCTGCGTCCGAGTAACCCGCGTGCTGCAGCACCGACGGCAGCCAGGTGAGCCCGCCGTAGAACGCCATCGACTGGAGGCCGAAGTAGAGGGCGATCGACCAGGCGCGGCGGTCGCGCAGGAGCCCGAGCGATGTCTCCGGTCTGACATGGGTCGCGCGCGTCAGCGCCGGCTTCGTCCAGAGGAGGGCAGCGAGGAAGCACGGCACCGCGAAGACGGCCAGGGCGATGCGCCAGCTGTCGAACAGGTGCTCGAGCGGCACCGCGATCCCCGCCGCGATCGACGCGCCGAGCGTGAGCGCCATCGAGAACGCGCCGGTCAGCGATCCCGTGTGGCCCGCGAAGCGCGTCCGAAGCAGGACGGGCAGCAGCGTCTGGGCGATCGCCACGGCCATCCCCGCGAGCATGGCGCCCGCGAAGAGCCCGGCGATGCCGCCCAGTCCCCGCAGCCCGGCGCCGGTCGCTGTCGCAGCGGCGCAGACGACGATGATCCACTCGATCGAGAAACGCCGCGCGATCCGCGGCGCCAGCGGCGCGAGGAGGCCGAAGCAGAGCACGGGCCCGGTGGTCAGCAGACCTGCGACCGCGGCGGAGAGGCCGAGCTCGTCGCGAATCTGCTCGAGGAGCGGCGGCAGGCTCGCGAAGACGGTCCGCAGGTTCAGGGAGACGAGCACGACCGCCACGAAGAACGCCGCCGACGGGACGGCGCGCGGCACGCTCGCCACGGCCGGTGCGCTAGACGTGCTCGAGGCCGACGTAGTTCTCGGCCAGCATCGTCGCCGCCGCCTCCGAGGTGGTCACGTGCCGCAGCTGCGAGAGCTGCAGCTTCAGGTCGAACGGGTCGCCGCCGGGCAGGAGGTGGAGCATCGTCGTCATCCACCAGGAGAAGTGCTCGCAGCGCCAGACGCGCCGCAGACACGATTCCGAGTAGGCGTCGAGCGACGCACGGCTGCCCGTGGCGTACCAGTCGACGAGCGCCTCGGCGAGCAGCCGCACGTCGTGGATCGCGAGGTTGAGGCCCTTGGCCCCGGTCGGCGGGACGATGTGCGCTGCGTCGCCGGCGAGGAAGAGATTGCCGTACTGCATCGGCTCGACGACGTGGCTGCGCATTCCCGTGACGCCCTTCTCGAGGATCGGTCCTTCGGCGAGCGTCCAGCCTTCGAGGCGGGTCCGCGCCTGCAGCTCCTCCCAGATCCGCTCGTCCGGCCAGCCCGCGACGTCCTCGTCGTGGTCGACCTGGAGGTAGTAGCGCGAGAGCTGTGGCGAGCGCAGCGAGAGCAATGCGAACCCGCGCTCGGTGTGGGCGTAGACGAGCTCGTCGCTCGACGGCGGCGCCTCGGCGAGGATGCCGAGCCAGCCGAAGGGGTACTCGCGCGAGTACTCGCGGAGGACGCCCGGCGGGATCGAGGGGCGGCAGACGCCGTGGAAGCCGTCGCAGCCGGCGATCGCGTCACAGACGAGCTCATGCGGCTCGCCGTTGTGCTCGAACGTGACGCGGGGGTGCTCGGCAGTGAGGTCGTGCACGGCGACTTCGGAGACCTCGAAGAGCAGCGGCAGGCCCACAGCGAGGCGCGCCGCGATCAGATCCTTGACGACCTCCGTCTGCCCCCAGATCGTGATCGACCGCCCGGTGAGCTCGCTCATCGGCACGTGGTGGCGCTCGCCGTCGAACTGCAGGTAGATGCCGCCGTGGACGATGCCGTCGCGGTCCAGGCGCTCGGCAACGCCGAGCTCGCGCAGCAGCTCGACCGTTCCGTGCTCCAGCACCCCGGCCCGGATCCGGTGCTCGACGTAGTCGCGGTTGCGGTTCTCGAGCACGACCGCCTCGATGCCGGCCCGGTCGAGCAGCTGCGCCAGAGTCAGTCCCGCGGGCCCCGCACCGACGACGGCGACCTGCGTGCGGACCGTCTTCAGCGCTGTTCTTCCTCGGCGAGGACGCCTTGTGCGATCGCGAAGGCCCGGTTCGCCGCGGGGACGCCGCAGTAGATCGCCGCCTGCAGCAGGACCTCCTTGATCTCGTCGGCGGTGACGCCGTTGCGGAGTGCTGCGCGGACGTGCATCGCGAGCTCCTCGTGATGGTTGAGAGCCGTCAGCGCGGTGAGCGTGATGCAGCTCCGCGTCTTGCGGTCGAGGCCCGGCCGGGCCCAGATCTCGCCCCAGGCGTAGCGGGTGATCAGATCCTGGAAGTCGGCGGTGAAGGGCGTCGTGCCCGCGACGGCGCGGTCGACGTGCTCGTCCCCGAGCACCTCGCGCCGCACGCGCATGCCCTCGTCGTGGCGCTCGTCGGTCATGCCGCCACCGCCTGCTCGAGGTGGCGCAGGAGCGCGCGCGAGAAGGCTTCCGGCTGCTCGACGTTCGCCGCGTGGGCTGCCTGCTCGAGCACGACGAGCTCGGCGCCGGGTCCCGGCCGCGATCGCCTCGCCGTGCGCGGGCGGCGTCGAAGGATCCTCGGCGGCCGCGATCACGAGCGTCGGGGCGGCGATGCGGTGGAGCTCGCCGCGGAAGTCCCAGCGCGCGAGCGCGTCGCAGCAGGCGGCATAGCCCTCGCGTGGGGTCGCGACGAGCATCGACCGGAAGCGGGCGACCGTCTCGGGCTGCGCGGCGCGGAACGTCGGCGTGAACCAGCGGCCGACGAGCTCGTCGGCGATGCCGTCGAGCCCTTCCTCGCGGACGACGCTCGCCCGTTCGTACCACCCCTCCGGAGGGCCGAACCGGACCGACGTGCACGCGAGAACGAGGCGATCCACACGCTCGGGATTCGCCGCCGCGAACGCCATCCCCACCGCACCGCCGATCGAGAGCCCGCAGAACGAGACCGACTCGAGCTCCAGCTCGTCGAGCATCTCGACGACGTCGCCCGCGAGATCCTCAATCGCCACCGGCCCGGGCACGACGTCCGAGCCGCCGTGGCCGCGATGGTCGTAGCGCAGCACGCGGAAGCCGGAGAGGGCGGAGAGCTGCGGCTCCCAGAGCTCGTGCGTCGTGCCGAGCGAGCTCGAGAGGACGAGCGTGGGCGCGCCGGCCGGGCCGTCGAGCCGGTAGTGTGAGCTTCACCGCTCCTCCTCGTGGAGCGCGAGCGCGCGGTCGACGAAGACGCCTGCCGAGCCGAGATAGCCGGCCGGGTCCTGCCCGTCACCGAGGCCGAGCGACTGCTGCTCGGCCATGACGCCGGGGTCGATGTTCGCGCGCATCCGCTCGGTGTCGACCTCGAGCCCTTCGAGCGAGCGGCGCAGGGCGGACGCGGCGCCGCCGGTCGCGGCGAGTGCGCCGGCGAGCGCGTGCCACTCGGCGTGCCAGGCGCCGGCCGCGCGCTCGTGCTCCTGCGGCAAGGCCTCGACGAGCACCGACGCGTAGCCCCGCACGGTGCGGGCGCAGGCGTCGGTGAGGACCGCGCTCACCGGGTTCCGCTTCTGCGGCATCGTCGACGACGTGCCGCTCTCGGCTTCTGCGACCTCGGCCACCTCGGTCTGGGCGAGGAGGACGATGTCGCCGGCGACCTTGGCGAGGCTCCCGGCCGCGATCGCGAGCGCCGAGCCCAGCGTCCGCGACGACCGCCCTGTTCGTGTGCCACGGCAGGACCGGCTCTCGCAGCTCGAGCTCGGCCGCATAGAGGCGCGCCACCTCGGGCCCCGCGTCGCCGAGCGCCGCGAGCGTTCCGGCGGCGCCGCCGAGCTGCGACGGGAGCCCCGCGGCGAGCGCACGAAGCCGGCGCCGCGCCTCGACGACGGCGACGAGCCAGCCTGCCGCCTTGAAGCCGAACGTCGTCGGCACCGCCTGCTGCAGGAGCGTCCGCGCAGCCATCGGTGTGTCCCGATGTTGCCGCGCCAGCCCGGCCGCGGCCTCGGCGACCGCGCCGAGCTCGCCGTCGATCAGTCGCAACGCACGCGCGGGCGACGAGCATCGCCGCCGTGTCGAGGATGTCCTGGCTCGTCGCACCGCGGTGCGCGAAAGCCGCTTCCTCGCCGCCGATCTGCTCGCGCATCGCGCGGACGAGCGGCTCGACCGGGTTGCCTGCGGCGCGCCCCTGCTCGGCGATCGCATCGATGTCGTAGAGCTCGCTCCGGCACGCCTCGGCGACAGCGGCCGCAGCGGCGGCGGGGATCGCCCCGGCGCGCGACGAGGCGTTCGCGAGCGCGCGCTCGGCATCGAGCATCGCAGCGAGCCAGGCGCGATCCGACACGGCATCTGTGAGCTCGGCGGGGACGAAGATCGAGGCGAACGGTCTCAATGCGCGAAGAAGACCGTCTGGCGGTCGCCCTGCATCCGGATGTCGAACCGCAGCGCCTCGCCTTCGGGTTCCGCGACGAGCGTCCGTCGCGCATCCGCGTCGAGCGCGGCGAGCACCGGGTCGGACTCGTTCGCGGCCGTCTCGTCCGGGAAGTAGACGCGCGTCAGCTGGTGGCGGAGCAGGCCGCGGGCGAAGATGAAGACGTCGAAGCGAGGCGCCTCGCCGCCGGTGGCCTCTGGCTTCGCGACCACGAACGAGAAGTCGCCGTCGGGGTGTGTGCCGCTGCGTCCCCACCGGCGGCCGGCGGCGTCCCAGAGCTCGATCATCCCGTCGAGGATGGGCTCATCGGCGCCGTCGTAGAGCCGTCCGACGAGGAGGATCGCGCCTGCGTCGTCCCGTCCCACGAGCTCGTTCTCGCCCGGCCGGCAGAGGCCGATCGAGTAGTAGGGGCCGACGGTCTGCGACGGCGTGCGCGCCGCGGTCATCCGTGGTCCTCCAGCGGCGTCGTGCGCGGCCCACTGCCGAGGACGACGTCCCAGTTGTAGGCGAGCGCCCATGCCTCCTGCGTGTTGCCCATGTCGAAGCTCGAGACGAGCAGTGCGCGGGCGCGGGGGTCGCGGACCGCGTGGGCGATCGGGTCGTAGTCCATCAGCGGGTCGCCGGGGAAGTACATCTGCGTCACGAGGCGCTGCGTGAACGTCCGGCCGAGGATCGAGAAGTGGATGTGCGCGGGACGCCACGCGTTGTCGTGGTTCCCCCACGGGTACGCGCCCGGCTTGACGGTGACGAACTCGTAGCGGCCGTCGTCGTCGGTCAGGCAGCGGCCGGCGCCGGTGAAGTTCGGATCGAGGGGCGCGGGGTGCTGGTCGACGTCGTGGCGGTAGCGGCCGGCGGAGTTCGCCTGCCAGACCTCGACGAGCGCGTTCCGGATCGGGCGCCCGTCCTCTTCGAGCACGCGGCCGCTGACGATGATCCGCTCGCCCAGCGGCTCGCCGTCGTGCTGGCGCGTCAGGTCGTGGTCGAGCTCGCCGAGCGACTCGTGCCCGAACGCCGGGCCGGCGAGGTCGTGGAAGGCGTGGGGAAGGGCAATGACCGGGTTCGCCGGGGCGCGGAAGCGGGTCGAGCGATAGCCCGGATAGTCGAGCTGGACCTCGCCGCCATAGCTCTCGTCGTCCTCGAGGACGACCGGTGTCTCGTCGCCGGTCACGCCGCAGCGCCCTTCGTCTCCAGAGCGCGAAGCGCCGTCAGCTCCAACCCGCTCGGGGGCGCGGTCTCGGCGACGTCGTCCGCGACGCGGAGCGCCCAGCCCGTCGCCGCGCGGGCCTCCGCCACCGTGACTCCGGGGTGCACGCCGACGAGGGTCAGTTCACCGTCCCGCGGCTCGAGGATGCCGAGGTCGGTGACGACGACGCGGACCCGGTCGCCGACGCTCGTCTTGAAATCGAGTTGCTCGACGAAGGTGCGCGTCGTCTGGCGGAGCATCACGAACACGTCGCGGACCGAGGTCGCGATCTCGGGTGCGCCCCCGCCGCCGGGCAGTCGCACGGACGGCGTGTCGTAGTCGCCGATCACCGTGCTGTTGAGATTGCCGTGGCGGTCGATCTGCGCGGCGCCGAGGAAGCCGGTGTCGATGCGGCCGCCCTGCAGCCAGTAGGCGAACATCTCGGGCACCGAGACGACCGAGTCGGCGGTGTCGGCAAGCTCGCCGTCGCCGATCGAGAGCGGCAGCTCCGCCGGCTTCGAGCCGATCGTCCCGCTCTCGTAGACGAGCACGCACCCCGGAGCGTGCAAGCGCCGGGCCAGGTTCGCGGCGAGGCTCGGCAGGCCGATGCCGACGAAGCACACCGAGTCGTTGCCGAGCCGCCGTGCGGCCTCGACGGCCATCATCTCGTCGGCCGAGTAGTCGTTCACGCGCCCGCTCCGGCCGGGACGAGACTGCGGTGGTACTCGGCGACGTCCGCCGTCCCGAGCACGTGCTGTTCCATCCAGGCCTGGAAGCTGTCGCGGTCGCGGCTGATCGGGTCCCAGGCGACGTAGAACTCGTTGTCGCGATCGTAGTAGCCGTGCGCGTACGACGGGTGTGCCCCACCGGGCGTCACGGCGACGGTGTCGATCACCCAGCCCGGAATGACGACGGCGCCCGGCCGCGGCTCGAGCTCGTCGACGATCTCCTCGACAGTGACGATCGTCCGCCGCGAGGCGAGGACGACCTCCTTCTGCACGCCGGTGATGCCCCAGAGCTGGACGTTTCCCCGCCGGTCGGCCTGCTGCGCGTGGACGATGCCGACGTCGGGCCGGTGCGCGGGAACCGCGGCGAGCTCCTCGCCGGTGAAGGGGCAGATGATCGTCTCGACCCGCGTTCGCGCCGGGAGGTCGTTCCCGCGGTAGCCGCGCAGGACGCCGAAGGGGAGGTTCGACGCCCCGGCCGCGTAGGCGGTCGCCATCCCGGCGTGCGAGTGCTCCTCCAGCTCGAGCGGCGCCGGCCAGCCGTGCTCGACGGCGTCACGCAGCCGGTGCAGTGAGCCGACGCCCGGGTTGCCGCCCCAGGAGAAGACGAGCTTTCGCGCACAGCCCATCCCGATCAGCTGGTCGTAGACGATGTCCGGCGTCATCCGGACGAGCGTCAGGTCACGGCGGCCCTGGCGGATCAGCTCGTGGCCGGCGGCATGAGGAATGAGATGGGTGAACCCCTCGAGCGCGACGGTCTGCCCGTCGTGGACGAGATCGCGGACTGCATCCGCGAGGTCGACGATCTCGGCCATCGTGCCCGAGCCTGCGCTTCTAGAACGGGTACGGGTGCGTGCCGCTCTGCACGGTGATCCAGCGAAGCTCGGTGAACTCGTCGAGCACCGCCTGACCGCCGAACCGGCCGTATCCCGAGTCCTTGACCCCGCCGAACGGCATCTGCGGCTCGTCGGCCACGGGCTGGTCGTTGACGTGGACGATCCCCGCGTCGAGCAGCTGCGCAAGCGCGAAGCCACGGTCCGGATCGGAGGTGAGGATGCCGGCGCTCAACCCGTACGGCGTCGCGTTGGCGCGCGCCACCGCCTCCTCCGGGCTGTCGACGACCTCGAGCGACGCCACCGGCCCGAACGTCTCGTGCGCGCCGAGATCGGAGTCGGCCGGGACGTCGGTCATCAACGTCGCCTGGAAGACAGGCCCGACGGCCTCGCCGCCGGCGAGCACCTTCGCCCCCTTCGCAACCGCTTGCTCGACCCGCTCCTTGACGAGCGACAGGGCCGACTCGTTGATCAGCGGGCCGATGATCGTGTCGCGCTCCCGTGGGTCGCCGGCCTTCAGGCCGCTCGTCTTCGTCGCGAGCTTGGCCGAGAACTCTTCGGCGATCCCGCGCTCGACGATGATCCGGCGGGCCGACATGCAGATCTGGCCCTGGTGCAGGAACGCCCCGAACGCGGCCGCGTTGACCGCGTACTCGAGGTCGGCGTCGGCGAGCACGATCAGCGGGTTCTGGCCGCCGAGCTCGAGGACGACGCGCTTCAGCTGGCGGCCGGCGGCCTCGGCGAGGCGCCGTCCCGTCGCTGTCGAGCCGGTGAAGTTGATCCGCCGCACGGCGGGGTTCTCGACGAGCTCGTCGCCGATCGGGCCTGCCTCGCCCGGCGCGTGCGTGACGATGTTCAGCACGCCCGCGGGAAGCCCCGCCTCGGTGAAGATCTCGCCCCAGATCAGACCGCCGATAATCGGCGAGAGCTCGGACGGCTTCAGGACGACGGTGTTGCCGATCGCGAGCGGCGCGGCGATCGACCGCGCGGAGAGGATGAGCGCGGCGTTCCACGGCGCGATCGCGGCGACGACGCCGACGGGCTTGCGGATCCCCATCGCGAGGCGCCCGGGTGTGTCCGAGGGAATGACCTGCCCGAGCGGCTGGTACGGGATCGACGCGGCCTGGCGCAAGAGGCCGGTGACGAAGTGGTGCTGGAACATCGCGAAGCCGAAGGTGGATCCCGTCTCGCTGCCGAGCAGCTGGACGACCTCGTCCAGCCGGCTCTCGAGGATGTCGGCTGCCTTGAGGAAGATCCGCTGCCGCGTCTCGGGCGGCGTCTGCGACCACTCGAGGAACGCGCCGATGCGGCCGCGATCGCGCGCTGCGCATCCGCGCGCCCGCCGGCCGCCACATGGGCGACGGTGTCGCCTGTGAACGGGTCGAGGTCGTCGAACGTGGCGCCTCCGTCGGCGTCCACCCATTCGCCGCCGATGAACTGCTTCGCCTCACGGATCTCGGTCTGGACGCTCGTCACGTTCTTCTCCTTTCGCTCCCGCAGCCGGTGGACGCCGGCTCGTGGCAAATCCTAGAGCGTCTCGGCCGGTTCACGAACCTGGAGACGGCCCTCCGACGCTATGACCGAGGCTGTCCACTTGTCAAGACAGCGTTCTATCTAGTAGAACAAATCGATGGGCGAGTCCGCATCCGGTTATTCGCAGTCCCTCGAGCGCGGTCTGGCGATTCTCTCCTCTTTCTCGTCGGCGCGCCCGCTGCTCGGTGTGAGCGAGCTCTCGCGCGACGTCGGGCTCAGCCGCAGCACGACGCATCGCTACGTGGCGACGCTCTCCGCGCTCGGCTACCTGCAGCAGGACGCCGCGACGCGCCGCTACCGGCTCGGGCCGCGGGTGCTCGACCTCGGCTTCTCGGCGATCAACTCGATGGAGCTCCGCGAGATCTCCGTCCCGCACCTGCAGCAGCTGAGCGACGAGACCGGCTACACGGTCAACATGGCCGTGCTCGACCGCACGGACATCGTCTACATCGAGCGGTGCCGCAGCTCGCGCGAAGGCCAGCGCGAGATCGACCTCAACCTGCATGTCGGCTCGCGCCTGCCGGCCTACTGCACCTCGCTCGGCAAGGTGCTGCTCGCGGATCTCGACCCGGAGGAGCTCGAGGCGGTGCTCGGGAGCGTGGAGCTCGCGAAGCGCGGGCCGAACACGCTCACCCAGCGCGCCGCGCTCGTCGCCGAGCTGGAGCGGGTCAGGACGTCGGGGCTCGCCGTCAACAACGAGGAGCTCGCGTACGGCCTCCGCTCGATCGCGGCGCCGATTCGCTCGCAGTCCGGCAGCGCGGTCGCCGGCATCAACCTCGCCGTGCACCGGACGATGGTCTCGCTCGACGAGATGGTCGCCCGGCTGGCCCCGCCGCTCAAGCGAACGGCCGCCGAGATCTCCGCGCGTATCGGTTACTAGAGCTCTCCAGCAGGCGTTTAAGCGTTTGAAACACCATTCCGTACCTGGTACACGACCAGGTACGGAAGCACCGCCATTTGGACTCTGTGCAGGCATTTCTTTGTTCGAAACACTATTTCGTACCTGGTACCCGACGAGGTACGAAAGGAAGGCGTGGGCGCGGCGGACTGCCCCGCGTTGAAGCCCCGTCGCCCCGCCCGGCAGCGTAGGTTGGCTCCCTGATGACTTGCACCGAGCTCACTCGCATGCCCGTCGCGACGCAGGTGCCCGCATGACGATCGTCGTGCTCGGGGCCGCCGGCACGATCGGGCGCAACGTCGTCGGCTTCCTCGAGGCGTGGGACGAGGATGTCGCCAAGCGGGACTTCCGCCTCGAGGGCGACGAGCACGTCGATGCCCGCGACGCCGACTCGCTCGCACGCGCCCTCGACGGAGCCGCCGTCTGCGTGAACTGCGCCGACTACCGGCTGAACCTCGACGTTATGCACGCATGCGTGGCCGCCGGCTGTCACTACGTCGACCTCGGCGGCCTCTTCCACATGACACTCCGGCAGCTCGAGCTCGACGAGGCGTTCCGCGGCGCCGGGCTCACGGCCATCCTCGGGATGGGCTCCGCGCCCGGCAAGACGAACCTGCTCGCTCGCGCCGCCGTCGAACGGCTCGGCTCACCGCCGGCCTCGATGCACATCTGGGCCGTGACGCGCGACCCGGCCGCCGCGGATCACCCGCTGCCGGCGCCGTACTCGGTGCGCACGCTCCTCGACGAGCTGCAGCTCGCACCGATGGTGCTCACGGGCGGCGAGCTGAAGGAGGTCGAGCCGCTGTCGGGCGCCGAGGAGCACGACTTCCCCGAGCCGATCGGCCGCGCCGAGGGCATCTACACGCTGCATTCCGAGCTCGCGACGCTGCCGGCTGCCTATCCCAGCCTCGACGAGGCGAGCTTCCGGCTCTGCCTGACGCCGCGCCTGCTCGACGGTCTCCTCGCGCTCCCGCCGGGCGAGGAGCCCGAGCCCTACGTGCAGTCAGCCGAGTCGGTCGCGGTGCACCTCGTCGAGGTCCGCAACGACACGGGCGCGGTCGCGGGGCTGACGTTCACGCGCGGGGGCAGCGCCCGCTCGACGTCCGAGCCGGCCGCGCGCGCGGCTGCCGAGCTCGCGGCCGGCCGTCTCTCGAAGGCCGGCGCCCACGCACCCGAGGGAGCCGTCGACGACCCGGAGGCGTTCCTTCGGTCGCTCGACACCGAGCTGCGCTGGCAGTAGCGGACGGTACGATTGCCTCACCCCTGCTGAAAGGACCATCGCGATGAAGGGTTCCGAGAAGCCGAAGCGGCTCGACAAGAAGAAGCCGCAGAAGACCCTGAAAGAGAAGCGCGCCGAAAAGAAGGCGAAGAAGATCTAGTAGAGGCTTGGCTGCGGTGGCCGCTCGCCCGTTCGAGCGGCCGCTGCGCGAGGCGCCATCGTCGAGAGCTGGCGCCGCGAGCTAGCGCGGCCGCGTGAAGACGACGAGCAACGCGAGGTGCTCGTAGGCCACGAACCGATGCTCGACGTGCGCCGGCACGAAGGCGAAGTGCCCCTCATCGAGCTCGAGCCGGTTCCCCTCGACCTCGAGCACGCCTGACCCTTCGAGGACCACGTAGACCTCGTCGTCCTCGTGCGGCTGCTGGCGGTCGGGCTCCGGCGCGACGAGGACGTAGACGCCGATCTCCATCCCGGGCGACTCGTGGATGATCTCGTAGCCGCCGCCGGACTCGGCGAGCCTCCGCTGCGCTGCCTTGACGTCCAAGCTGCCGTTCACGGGCAAACGAGTAGCACACGCGTCGGCGGAAACGTGGCCGAAACCTGAAGAAAGAGGCGGGAAACCCGGCGGAAACCCCGAAATCGAGGTTCTCGTCTTTACACGACGCTCAAACGGTCCCGGCTAGGTTCCTCGAGTCCCTGGCCGCAACAAGGAGGTATGCCCGTGCGTCGCGCCATCCTCGCGTTCGCTTTCGTCGCAGCTCTCGTACTGCCCGCCTCGGCCCTCTCGGCCGACCGGATGAAGATCGGTTTCCAGGACGACGTCAGCTTCCGCTGGTCGTCGGACTCTCCCGCGGTGCTCGACCGCGCCTCCGCCACCGGCGCTTCGATCATCCGCGCGACAGCCGACTGGTCGTCGATTGCGCCGAAGCGGCCGGCAGACGCCGCGAACGGCCTCGATCCGACCTACCGCCTGAACGATCTCGACGATCTCGTCCGCGGCGCGCAGGAGCGTGGCATGGACGTCCTGATCACGATCTGGGGCACCCCGAAGTGGGCCGGTCCTGCGCGCAACAAGCTGCCGCGCAACCTGACCGACCTGCGCAAGTTCTCGCAGGCTCTCGCCGACCGCTACTCGGGCCGTCACATCGGCTACGGGTACGTCGGCCGGTTCTCCGTCTGGAACGAGCCGAACCTCGGCATCTTCCTCTCGCCCCAGTTCGACGCCAAGAAGCGGATCGTCAGCCCGAAGCTGTATGCGAGCCTCTACAAGGCCGCGTCAGCTGGGATCAGGGCCGGGAACCCGACGGCACAGGTCGCGCTCGGCGAGACGTCCGCGCTCGGCCGCGACAAGCCGAAGAAGGGCGTCAACGACTCGGTCGCCCCGGCGACTTTTGCCCGGATGCTGGCCACGTACCGCTCCGGGATGAAGTTCGACGCGTACGCGCAGCACCCGTACCCGACGCGGCCGAATCTCGCCCCGACGTCGAAGGCCAAGTGGCCGAACGTCGTCCTGCCGTCGATGTCGAAGTTCGAGAAGTCCCTCGACACGTGGTTCCACCGCAAGAACACGCCGGTCTGGATCACGGAGTACGGGCACGAGACCAAGCCGGCCGAGCGCCTCGGCGTCTCGCTTGCGACGCAGTCGAAGTACACGTCGACCGCGATCTCGATGGTGCGGAAGGATCAGCGCGTCGAGATGTTCATCTGGTTCATCTTCCGCGACAACTCGAAGAGCACCTGGTCGAGTGGCTTCTACACCGCGTCGGACTCACCCAAGCCGGCGCTCGCGACCTTCACGCAGCTGACCAAGGCCTACGACGGCGACGTCCTGCACGTCAAGGCGGCAACGGCGCCGATGGTCAAGGTCAGCGTGCCGAGGCTGGCGCATTTCGCCGACGCCGGCTCGACGGTGATCGTGCAGTTCAGCTTGCGATCGGGAACCACGGAGATGGACTCCGGCACGCGCTACGCGCCGCTGACGGCGCAGGGCACGGTGTCGTTCCCGCTCGGGTTCAAGCCGGCTGCCGGGAAGCGGTACACGCTGACCGTCAACGCGTTCGACGAGCACGGCAACTCCACGCAACGCGGCGTCCTGCTGGTCGCCTGACCGTCTAGCTCTGTGAGCCGAGAGCGCCGCGACGGGCGAGCCGCGCCACCAGCGCGAGCACGCCCGTCGCGGCCGCCACGCCCGCGGCGAGCAGCGCGATGCCGCCGCCGAGGGCCAACTCGCTCGAGGCGAGCAGAAACGCCGCGACAGCGGCGGCGAGCAGAGCCAGCGCCGTCACGCTCGCCAGCCGGCGGAAGACGAGCAGCGGCTCGTCGCGCACCGACGGAGGGCTCTCGACTGCCCAGTAGCCGAGCTCCGCGCCGACGAGCAGCAGAGGCGCGATGACGACCACGAGCTGGTCCGCCGAGTCCCCTCGTCCGGCGACCGAGACGGCGTAGCCGGCGCCGACGAGGGCGAGTGCCGGGCCGATGAACCCCGCCCTGCGCAGGACGAGCGCCGGCAGCAGCAGCACCAGGCCGAGCACCGCCAGGAGCTCGACGGTGTCGCTGTAGCGATCGGCGCCGGTCGTGGCGATCGCGCCTGCGCCGCCCACGAGGGCAACCGAGGCGACGATCAGCGGCGGGCGTAGCGACGGAACGAGCTCACCTCCTCGAGTGGTGCCTGCAGCGGGACGCCCTGCCGCCATTCCGCCACCGCGATCCCAAGGGCGTGGTAGCGGGAGCGCAGCGTCTGGCGGCGCAGGAGCCATAACCGGTAGGCGAGCGCCGCCGCCTCGCTACGCCCCTCCGGTCCAGGCGCGAATGGGACCGGCGAGACCTCGACGACGGCCACGTCGTAGCCGCGCGCGCGCAGATCGGCGAGCGCGCCGACGGCCCGGTCGTCGAGCAGCGGCGTCAGCGCCAGGACGAGCGCCTGCGGCGGCAGCGTGCGGCGCGGGATCACGTCGATGTCCTTCCACGCCCAGTTGAGGACGATCTCCGTGTCGAGCAGCGACTCGACGATCCGGTACAGCTGCGCTGCGCCCATCCCGGGCACGAGCCACCGCAGGACGCCGCCGAACCCGACGAGCCCGACGCGGTCGCGGCGGCCCACGTAGCGCGACGCCAGAGACGCGGCGGCCCGCACCGCCATGTCGAGCGAGCTGCTGCCGTCCTTCCTCGCCTCGGTGAAGCTGTCGAGAAAGAGGATCACGTCGGTGTTGCGCTCCGGATGCGTCTCGTTCACCCACAGCTCGCTGCGGCGCGCACTCGCCCGCCAGTTGACGCGGCGGACGCGGTCGCCCGGCGCGTAGGGGCGGATGTCTGCGAACTCGATCCCGTCGCCCTTTCGGCCGGAGACCTCGTTGCCGACGAAGAGCTGGGTCTCGTGCGGCGTGACGAGCCGAAGCAGTTGCTCCTCGCGCGGGTACACGCGCAGCTCGCGCGGCTGGGCGAACGCGCCCTCGTCGACATAGAGGCCGAGCAGGTCACGGGCACGCGTGTGCACGCGACCGACGACGTAGCCGCCCCAGCGGGAGCAGCGCAGGCGGAGCTCCAGCTCCCGGCCCTCGCCGGCGCGAAGATGGATCGCCTGGGGATTCTCGCCGTCCGCGAGCTCGATCCCATCCGGGAGCGCGAGGAAGAGCTCCAGCCGTTCGATGGCCGTCGGCGAGAAGACCCGCATCTTCGCCACGACCTCCTCGTCCTCGAGCGCCCGGCTCCGGTCGAGGTCGAACTGCAGCTCCAGGCGAGGGCGCTCGCCGACGACGAGCCCCCAGCCGAGGACGAGAGCGAACGGTGCGGCGGCGGCGACCAGCTCCGGCCGTCTCAGCGCGAGTGCCGCGAGCAACCCGAGCGCGGTGAGTGCTGCATACGCGCCGAGCCGCGGCGAGACGGAACGGTTCACGTCGTCGGGACGGCGTCTTCCGCGGAAGGAGCCGGCACCGACTCGAGCCGCTCGCGGACGACGTCCTCGGCCCGCACGCGCTGCACCCAGAGCTCGGGCTTGAGCATCAGGCGGTGGGCGAGCGCGGGCACGGCGACGGCCTTCACGTCCTCGGGCGTGACGAAGTCGCGGCCCTCGAGCGCCGCCTTGCCCCGCGAGAGCTTCAGCAGCGCCAGCGTGCCACGGGGGCTCGCGCCGACAGCGACCTGCGTGCCCGCGCGAGTTGCCGAGACGATGTCGACGATGTAGTAGCCGATCGGCTCCGAGACGTAGACGGACTCGACCGCCTGCTGCAGGTCGAGCAGCGTCTGCCGGTCGACGACCGGGGAGAGGACGACCTCGTCGGTGCGCCGCTCCGCACGCTCGGTCAGCATCTGGAGCTCGTCGTCGCGCGACGGATAGCCGACGGAGATCCGCAGCAGGAAGCGGTCCAGCTGTGCCTCGGGCAGCGGGTAGGTGCCCTCGTACTCGATCGGGTTCTGGGTCGCGAGCACGAGGAACGGCCGCTCGAGTGCACGCGTCTCGCCCTCGATCGTCACCTGCCGTTCCTGCATCGCCTCGAGCAGCGCCGCCTGTGTCTTCGGCGGAGCGCGGTTGATCTCGTCGCCCAGCAGCAGGTTCGCGAAGATCGGTCCGGCGCGGAACTCGAAATCGGCTTCGCGCTGGTTGTAGATCGACGATCCCGTCACGTCGGAGGGCATCAGGTCCGGCGTGAACTGAATCCGCTGGAAGCTGAGCGAGCTGGCCTGGGCGAACGAGCGCGCCATCAGCGTCTTCGCGAGGCCCGGGTAGTCCTCGATCAGGACGTGCCCGTCGCCGAGCAGCCCGAGCAGCACGAGCTCGAGTGCCTCGCGCTTGCCGATCACGGCGCGCTCGACCTCGTCGAGGATGCGGCCGGAGATCTCCTGAACGTCCTGGATCGTCGCCACGACGAGACCTTAGAGGCTCTCCAGCCGGTCGAGGACTCGCTCGAGCTCGGCGGGCGGGATTCCCGGGGCGAAACGGATCTCCGGAGGCGGACGGTCGGCGTACACGAGCTCCCAGGTCTCTTCGCCGAGCACGGCGCGGCCGTGCGGGCTGTCGATGTCGTAGCCGTAGCGCGAGGCGAGCCGTGCTGCGGCGATCTCGCGCAGCATGGGGCGGAGGTGGAAGTGCAGGTCGGCGGCCCGCGCGATGCCGAGCTCGACCCGGCGCTCCGTCGTCTCGAGTTGCGAGGGCGGCAGGTCGCCGGGCGCCTTCGTCCGCAGCGCTGCCTCGAAGGTGGAGCGGCCTGCGCGCGGCGCCGCTCGCCCCGCCGAGTCGACGAGCAGGATCAGCGAGAGCCCGCCCGCGGTCAGCAGCAGCATGTCGAACACCAGCTCGGACGACACCGGCCGGTAGACGAAGAGCACCGCGAAGACGAGCACGGCGAGAAGGCCGAGCTCTGCGACGACCTTCCTCATTCGGGGATCGCGTTCATGCCGGCCGGGCTCATGCCGGTGCCGGGCTCGGCCGGCGCCGGCCGCAGCTCGTCGCGGACGCTCGTCAGCGCCGAGATTGCGTCCTCGCGCATCTCCTCGTCGATCACGTGGCGGCTGAACTTCGCTCGCTCAAAGAGAGCGGTGAGTCGCTCGACTGCTGCAGCCGACGCGTGCAGCTCGACGAGGATCCGGCTCAGCCATTCGAACGGCGCCTCGTGCGGCGCGCGCGCCAGCCCGTAGAACGCGAGCACGTTCTCGAGCCGGGCATAGGCGCGGATCACGGCCTCTCGCGGATCGCCCTCGCGCAGATCGTCGAGCGCCTCGTCGAGCGCGAGCGACACTGCTTCGGCGGCCGTTTGCGCCTCGCGGAGCGCCTTCAGCTTGGCGCGGCGCACGAGCACGATCGCGGTCACCACTCCGGCGACGACGACGCCGACGATCAGCCCTGCGAGCCACCACTGGAAGATCGGCTCCGTGCCGGCCGCCGGTCCGGTTCGGGATCCCTTCGGGGGACCCGCCTGAGGCGGTCGCAGGACGTGCCCGAAGATCCCGCTGTGGTGCGTGCGGAGGTACTGGATCCACAGCGCGATCGCGACCAGGACGAGCCCGGTGACGAGGTTGGCGTAGCGGCGCTGCTTCCGTCCCTGCGCCGCGTGGAAGACGATCGAATCGCGCTGGAGCCAGTAGAACCAGATCGCGAACGGGATCAACAGCACGAAGACGACGAGGAAGACCGTGAAGACGTAGTCGACGAAGCCGCCGCCGGGACCGGGGCCGCCCTCGGACCCGCCGCGCGGGCTGCGCGTGGCGAGTGCGACGACGACGAGCAGCCCTAGCAGGCAGGCGCCGACGAGTACCGCACGGCGTTGCGAATCGGAACGCATCAGAGGCTGAGACGACCGCCCGACGCGGCTGGTTGGAGCCTCACGCACGGCACCCTACTGGCATACCCTGGAGGGCATGGCCCGCGAGCAGGACCACGGCCACGACCACGCGCATTCGCACGACCACGCGCAGGCGGATCGCCGCGCGCTGCTGATCGCGCTCGGCCTCATCGTCGGCCTGCTCGCCGCCGAGGTCGTCTTCGGGATCCTCGCCGGCTCGCTCGCACTCCTCGCCGACGCCGGTCACATGCTCACGGATGCGGCCGCGCTCGCGATGGCCCTCGGCGCGGCGGCGATGTCGAGCCGGCCCGCATCCGGGCGGTGGACCTTCGGCTTCGGCCGCGTGGGCGTGCTCGCGGCGCAGGTGAACGGCGCCACGCTCGCCCTCGTCGGTGGCTGGATCGTCTACGAGTCCGTGCGCCGGCTGATCGATCCGCAGGAGGTGCGGGGCGGACTCGTGCTCGGCGTCGCGCTCGCCGGCGTGGCGGTGAACCTCGTCGCGACGACGGTGCTGGCGCGCGGCAGCCGTGAGAGCCTGAACATGCGCGGCGCGTTCCTCCACCTGGCGACCGACCTCGCCGCGTTCGCCGGTACCGCGGTCGCCGGGCTCCTGATCCTGCTCACCGGGCGAGACCGCTTCGACCCGATCGCGAGCCTGCTCGTCGCCGGGCTCGTCTTCTGGTCGGCTTGGCATCTGCTCCGCGAGAGTGGCCGGATCTTCCTCGACGTCTCGCCGGAGGGCATCGACCCGGACGAGGTCGGGCGGGCGATCGCGGCCCAGCCGGGCGTCGTCGAGGCACACGATCTGCACATCTGGTCGCTCGACGACCGGCTGCCGGCGCTCTCCGCCCACGTCACGTGCGCGCGCGACACGGACTGCCACCGGATCCGCATGGAGATCGAGCAGATGCTCAAGGATCGCTTCGGCCTGCAGCACACGACACTCCAGTGCGACCACGCGACGCAGACGGGCCTCGTTAGTCTGCGGTCGTGGCAGCACTAGACGGCAAGACGGCGATCGTCACCGGCGCGTCGAGCGGCATCGGCGCCGCCACCGCGCGGGCGCTCGCAGGAGCCGGCGCCCGGGTGGCCGGCGGCGCCCGGCGAGTCGAGCCGCTGGAGACGGACGTCCGCCTCGAGCTGGACGTCACCGATCCCGCGAGCTGCCGCCGTTTCGTCGACGCGGCGGTCGGCGAGCTCGGCGGCATCGACATCCTCGTCAACAACGCCGGGCTGGCGCTCGGCCGCGATCCGGTCTGGGACGTCGACGAGGACGACGAGCGCACGATGATCGAGACGAACGTCCTCGGCTTGATGCGCATGACGCGGCTCTGCCTGCCCCACATCAACGACTGGGGCTCGATCGTCAACCTCGGCTCCGTGGCGGGCATCTGGTCGTACCCGAGCGGGTCGGGCTACGTCGCCTCCAAGTTCGCGGTGCACGGCTTCACGCGCGCGCTGCGCGACGACCTGCACGGCAAGCCGATCCGCGTCACGAACATCGCGCCCGGCCTCGTCGAGACGGACTTCTCGAAGGTGCGGTTCAAGGGTGACGAGGAGAAGGCCGGCGCGGTGTACTCGACCGTCTCCCTCGGCGGGCCTCTGAACGCGGAGGACGTCGCCGAGTGCATCCTCTTCGCCGTCACCCGGCGGCCGGCAGTGAACATCGACGAGATCGTGCTGATGGCGCTCGCGCAGACCAGCGGTGGCAACATCCGGCGCGACGAATGACACTGACCATCCTCGAGGGGTCGACCTTCTGCATCTGCGACGACCGCGGCGACGTGCACGGGGAGACCGACGGCTTCTTCTGCGACGACACCCGGCACCTCTCGGTGTTCCGGCTCTCGATCAACGGCATGCGCCCGCTGCTGCTCTCGTCCGGCAAGGTCGAGTACTTCTCGGCGGCGTTCTACCTGCGGAACCCGCTCGCGGGCGACCTGCCGCAGGACTCGCTCTCGATCGTGCGCACGCGCTTCGTCGGCGACGGGATGCAGGACCGGATCACGATCCGGAACGAGTCGATGGAGCCGGTGTCGTTCCAGGTCGAGATCGAGGTCGCATCCGACTTCGCGGACATCTTCGCCGTCAAGGATCACGATTTCGCGCTCGGCGACCCGCTGAGGGCCAAGCCGCTGCCCACGGCGGTCGAGAATCGCTGGAACGGATCGGGCTGCCTGCTGGAGGACGCCGGCGACTGGCCGGCGCGGACCCAGGTCGCCTTCTCGCGCGCGCCGACCGTGATCGGCACGCACGCGACCTGGCAGGTCGAGCTGGTGCCGCGCGCGACGTGGGACCTCTCGGCCGACGTCTTCGCCTCGGATGACGCGGAGCTGGTGCAACCCCAGGCGGCGTCGCGGCGCTTCGGTGAGGAGCTCGCCCGGGTGCGGGACGCCCTCGCCGCCTGGCAGCTGCGCGTGCCGCAAATCAGGGCCAGCTGGGACACGCTCAGCCGGTCGTTCGACCACTCGGTGTCCGATCTCGCGTCGTTGCGGATGCGCGGGGTCGCCGACGTCGGGATGCTGCCGGCCGCCGGGATGCCCTGGTTCATGACCGTCTTCGGCCGCGACACGATCATCACCTGCCTGCAGACGCTGCTCTTTGGGCCGGACCTGGCGCAGAACGCGCTCAACGTGCTCGCCGAGCTGCAGGCCAAGGAGGACGACCCCTCGATGGACGCCGAGCCGGGGAAGATTGTCCACGAGGTGCGCCACGGCAAGGCGGCGGCGAACTGGTTCCACCTCTACTACGGGACCCTGGACGCGACGCCGCTCTACCTGATCCTCCTCTCGGAGGTCTGGAACTGGACGGACGACGCGATCCTCGCGCGCTCGCTTCGCGGGCCGGCGCAGAAGGCGCTGGCGTGGATCGACGACTACGGCGACCTCGACGGCGACGGCTTCGTCGAGTTCCACCGCCGCGCGCCGCACGGGCTCGAGGTGCAGTCGTGGAAGGACTCGGGCGACTCGCAGCGCTTTCACGACGGACGCATCGCGGAGTCGCCGATTGCGCCCGCCGAGGTGCAGGGCTATGTCTACGACGCGAAGCGGCGCATGGCCGTGATGGCGCGGGAGGTGTGGCGCGACCGGGCGCTCGCCGACCGGCTTGAGCGCGAGGCGGCGGAGCTGCGTCAGCGCTTCGACGAGGCCTTCTGGGTCGAGGAGCGAGGCGGCTTCTTCGCGCTCGGGCTCGACCGCGAGAAGCACAAGATCGACTCGCTCTGCTCGAACATGGGCCACCTGCTCTGGACCGGGATCGTCCTGCCGGAGCGCGTCGACGCCGTCGTCGATCGGCTGATGGGCGAGGACCTCTGGTCGGGCTGGGGGGTGCGGACGATGTCGGCGGCCGACGCGGCGTACAACCCGCTCAGCTACCACAACGGCACGGTCTGGCCCCACGACAACTCCCTCGTCGCGTGGGGGCTCGCGCGCTATTCGCGCTGGACGGAGTGCCAGCGCATCGTGCGCCGGATGCTCGACGCGTCGGCCCACTTCGACTACCAACTGCCCGAGGTGTTCGCAGGGCTGCCGCGTGCCGACACGCCGTTCCCGATCGCCTATCCGACCGCCGCGAGGCCCCAGGCGTGGGCGGCCGGCACGCCCGTGCTGCTGCTCCAGCTGCTGCTGGGCATCCAGCCGGACAGGTCGCGGCAGCTGCTGGAGACCGTTGCTCCGATGGAGCTTCCTTCGTGGACCGGCAACATCAGGCTCTCGGGCATCCGCGCCTTCTCGCGCCAGTGGGACGTTCGGCTCGCGGACGGACGGGTACGAGTGGAAGAGGCCTGATGCGCATCGCGATCCTCAGCCCGGTCTGGTTCCCGGTTCCGCCGACGGGCTACGGCGGCATCGAGTGGGTCGTCTGGCTGCTCGCCGAGGGGCTCGTGGACGCGGGGCACGATGTCTCGCTCTTCGCCGCCGGCGACTCGCGCACGCACGCGAAGCTCGAGTTCCTCTACCCGGAGGCGCCGAGCGAGATGATCGGCCGCACCTGGCAGGACCTCCGGCACACGCTCCACTGCTACTCGCGGCAGGACGAGTTCGACCTGATCAACGACCACTCCGGCCTGCTTGCGGCCACGATCGGCGGGGCGCTTCGGACGCCCATCGTGCACACCGTCCACGGGCCGCTCGACGGCGAGCCGGGCATCGCCTACCAGCAGCTCGCAAGCGTTGCGCCGAACGTGGGGCTCGTCTCGATCTCGATGAACCAGCGCAAGCCGCTCCCGGACCTGAACTGGCTGGGCAACTGCCCGAACGCGCTCGACTTCTCGGTCTACCCGTTCCGCCCGGACAAGGGTGACTACCTGCTCTTCGTCGGCCGCATGAGCGCCGACAAGGGCTGCCACCGCGCGGTCGCGGTCGCGATGGAGACAGGCCTGCCGCTGAAGATCGCCGGCAAGCTGCGGGAGCCGAAAGAGCGTGAGTACTTCCAGGAATTTGTCGAGCCGCACCTCTCCTCGGAGATCGAGTATCTCGGCGAGGTGACGCACGGCGAGAAGGTCGAGCTCCTGCAGCACGCGCGGGCGACGCTCTTCCCGATCGAGTGGGAGGAGCCGTTCGGCCTGGTGATGATCGAGTCGATGGCCTGCGGCACGCCGGTGATCGCGACCCGTTGGGGCGCGGTGCCCGAGGTGATCGAGCACGGGCGCAGCGGCGTCATCGTCGACGACTGGCGGGAGATGGCGGACGCACTCGTGGAGGCGGACCGCCTCGAGCCGACGGAGCTGCGCCAGTTCGCCGAGGAGCACTTCTCGCCGGAGCGGATGGTCACCGACTACCTCGCCGCGTACGACTCGGCGATCCAGCGGGCGGGGTCCTAGCTAGGCGCGACTTTCGAGGATGCGGATGCGGGTGGAGATGTACCCCGCGAACGCGCGGAAGTCGTCCTCGGCGACCGGAAAGTCGCGGCCGTCGCCGCGGTAGCTCTCGAGTGCACGTTCCGCGCGCGGGCGGAGCTCGTCCGGGAGGTGCGCCGCCGCCCACTCGGCGCCGGAGTCCTTCGTCTGAAACTCGAGCGTCTCGAGCTGAGCCCAGACGCGGCAGAGCGTCAGGATCGCGTAGCGGGCGAACTCGTGCCCTTCGGCGATCGCATCGCGTGCGTCGGCGAGCAGCGCTCCGACGTATTGCTCCTCCGGGACATCGGGCAGCAGCTCCTTCGGCGAAGGCCCGTGCAGCGGCAGGCCGTAACGGCGCGCGACCCAGACGTGAGCGGGAAGGTCGGGGTCGACACCGGGGCCGGGTCGTCCCGGGAAGTGCAGATCGTAGGCCGGCGGATCGCTCCAGCGGGCGATCTGGTCGAGCGTCAGCGTCGAGACCTCGAGCGGGCGCGGCCAGCCCGGTTCGTCGTAGCTCCCGCTTTCGCGTTCGAGGAGCGACAGGACCGCCGCTCGGTCCTGGATCGGCCGGCGCGTGACGACGAGCAGGTCGACGTCGCTGCGCCGCTCGTTGAAGCAGCCGGTCGCGAGCGAGCCGTGCAGGATCACCGCGACGAGTGCGTCGCCGATCGTGTCGCGCAGGCCGGCGACGACGCGGTCCAGCTGCGGGTGGCTCATGCGGCTTCGCGCCGCTTGCGCCAGTAGCGCTCGATGCCCTGGTAGGACTGCCAGAACGGCGCCGCCTGGCCGACATGCTCGGCCTCGTCGCCGGCGTCGCCGAGCGCGGCGTCGGAGAACTCCTCCAGCGTCAGGCCCCGCTCCACCCGCTCCGTCCAGCGGTCGAGCTGCTCGCGGAGCGTCGCCAGGTGCCCGGCCACGTCGTCGACGATCCCGAAGTGGATCAGCGCGAGTCTCTCGGGGCCGCGGCGTTCGAGCTCGTCGATCGTCTCGTGCCAGACTTCACGGTCGAACTCGGGCGGCGGCGACACGGGCGCGATGAACCGCCCGGGCATGATCCGGACCCCGGCCGCGTCGCCGGCGTAGAGCGTGCCGTCGACGTGCAGGTACGAGACGTGATGCCTCGCGTGGCCCGGCGTCGGAAAGCAGTCGAGCCCGACGACCCGCTCGCCGACGATGTGCACGTTTGCCTCCGGCACGGGTGCGAGCTCGCCCCAGAGCTCGTCGAACAGCATCGCCGTAGAGGCGGCGTGCGGACGATTCGAGGCGCGACGGGTCGATGACGTGCGGTGCGCCGATCGCGGAGACGTGCACCTGCAGCGCGGGATGCTCGCGCACGATCGTGCCGGCTGCGCCCGCATGGTCGAGGTGGATGTGCGAGAGCAGCAGGTGGCGGATGTCCGTCAGCTCCACGCCGCGCTCGCCCAGTCCCGCCTTCAGCGTCTCGAGCGTCGAGGCCGGTCCGCAGTCGAAGAGCGCGAGGCCGTCGTCGGTCTCGACGAGGTACGCACCGACGGCGCGCTCGAGCCCCATGTGGCGGAGGTCGATCGGCGAGCTGTCGATGGGACTCGTAGGCGCGCGGGCCCGGCACGGCCCGATTCTCTACGACCGGGCGGCGGCCGCCGCCGTCGGCACCAGCGCCTGCTCGAGGTCGGCAACGAGGTCGTGCACCGACTCGATGCCGACGGAGAGGCGGACGAGGTTCCGCGGCGCCGCGAACGGGGCGTCGGCGGTGGAGGCGTGGGTCATCCGCGCCGGGTGCTCGATCAGGCTCTCGACGCCGCCGAGCGATTCCGCAAGCAGGAAGATCTTCGTCCGCGCGACGAGCGCGACAGCCTCTTCCTCCGAGGCGACGAGGAACGAGATCATGCCGCCGAAGTCGCTCATCTGGGCTTTGGCGATCTCGTGCCCCGGGTGCCCGGGGAGCCCGGGGTAGAGCACTTGCTCGACGGCCGGGTGGCGCTCGAGCAAGGCGGCGATCACGTGAGCGTTCTTGCAGTGCTGCTGCATGCGGACGGCGAGCGTCTTGATCCCACGCAGGACGAGCCACGAGTCGAACGGCCCCGGCACGGCGCCGAGCGACTTCTGGAGGAAGAAGAGGCGCTCCGCGATCGTCGGGTCGTTCGTGGCGCAGAAGCCGCCGACGACATCCGAGTGCCCGCCGAGGTACTTCGTCGTCGAATGGAGGACGACGTCTGCGCCGAGCGAGAGCGGCTGCTGCAGGTACGGCGTGGCGAAGGTGTTGTCGACGACGAGGATCGCCCCGACCGCGTGCGCCGCGTCGGCCGCCTTGCGGATGTCGATGATGTTCAGGACCGGGTTCGACGGCGTCTCGACCCAGACCATGCGTGTCTTCTCATCGAGATGCGCGGCGAGGTTGGCGTTGAACTCGTCGACGGGGAGGTATTCGAACTCGTAGCCCTTCGGCTCGTACACCTGTGACGTCATCCGGTAGACGCCGCCGTAGACGTCGGCGATCAGCACCACCTTCTCGCCGGGATTGACGAGGTGCATCAGCGTGGTCGTCGCGCCGAGTCCGGAGGAGAAGGCGATCCCGTGAGCGGCTCCTTCGAGCGAGGCGAGGGCCTCCTGGAGTGCGGTGCGCGTCGGGTTGGCGACGCGTGCGTAGTCGTAGCCCTTGTTGACGCCGACCTCGTCTTGCACGAAGGTCGAGGTCTGGTAGATCGGCACGTTGACGGAGCCCGTCGCCGGATCCGGCTCCTGTCCCGCATGGATGGCGCGCGTCTCGAACTCCACGCTGGCAGCGTAACGGTGCACCTCTGTCCGGTGCCGGGCCATGGCCGTTCCGCCCACGTCCCAGCCTCAGAGGCAGGGGCATGTCCCGTTGGTGCAAGTTGCCACGCACGGAGAGCAGGGTGCCGCCGTCGGGACATGGCCGTTCCGGCCATGTCCCTGCCTCAGAGGGAGGGACATGTCTCGTTGGTGCAATTGGCCTGCATGCGGGCCAGATGCCGGCCGCGGGCCGCTGCCGGTTTTCCACAGAGATGACCAGCCCCGCCGGCGGCGCGGCTCAGCGCGCGACGGACTCGGCGCCGACGAGTCGCGCGAGGCGGGCGAGCGCCTGGTCGAACGCCGCGTCGAGCGCAGCCGAGCGCCGGACACCGGGCTCGACGTGGAGCGCCTTGACGCGGAGGACGCCCTCGGCGCGGTCCGTCTTCAGATCGGCGCGGCCGACGATCCGGTCACGCCACAGGAACGGCAGGACGTAGTAGCCGTAGACGCGCTCATGCTCGCGCTTGTAAACCTCGATCACGTGCCGGAACCCGAAAAGGCGTTCCAGGAACGGCCGGTCCCAGACGATGTTGTCGAACGGCGAGAGGAGCACCGCGGCGGTCGGGGCGCCGTCGACCTTCGCTCCCGCCTCGACGTACACCGGCGCGCCGCCGTCATCGACGTCCACCGCGTCGAGCCGACCCTCCGCGACCAGCGCTTCGAGGTGATGGTGCAGCCTGGCCCGGCCGCCCTTCCACCGCCAGTGCTCGCGGATCGCAGCCTCCGTCAGCGCGCCGCGCGCCCGCACTGCCAGCACGGCGAGCTCGCGCAGCGTCTCGTCCTCGCTGGGCGCCGGCGCGCCGAGAATCCGGTCCGGGATCAGCCGCTCGGCGAGGTCGTACTTCCGCTGGAAGTTTCGCCGCGAGGCGATCGCCAGGTCGCCGCGGTCCCACAACGCCTCGAGCACCATCTTCGCCGGCTTCCAGTTCCACATGCCGCCGCCACCCTGGCCCTCGAAGTCGCGCGAGGCGAGCGGGCCTTCCTCGCGGATCCGGGCCAGCACCGGCTCGATGAGGTCCGAGTGCTCGCGCATCGCGCGCCGGTGAAAGCCCCAGTGCCCGTCGCCCGCCATCGTGTGACGGAAATGTGGATAGAGCTCGACGGGCAAGAAGCACGCCTCGTGCGCCCAGTATTCGAACACCCGCCCGCCGGCCAGCAGCTCCGTGACGACCTCCGTCGGATACGCCCCGACGCGGGCGCCGATCGTCAACCGATGCGCGCGCTCGACGGTGGAGATCGAATCGAGCTGCACCGCCGTCAGCCGCCGTATCGCCGCCTCGACGTCGTCGGCGCCGGCGCGGCGGAAGCGCGTCGCAAACCCCTGCGCCGCGACGACATGGCGTCGGAGCTGCGTCAGCGAGACGGCCACTCGACCGCCGTTGCACCGACCCAGCGCGCCAGGCTGCGCACCGGCTCCTCGATCGCCACCGGCTCGTCCTCCCAGTGCACGGAGTGGATCTTCAGCACGCCCGTCTTGCGATCGAAGAGCGGGTCGATCCGGCCGACGAGACGATCGCCGTGCAGCACCGGCAGGACGTAGTAGCCCCAGCGCCGCTTCGCGGGCGGGACATACATCTCGAGGACGTACTCGAACCCGAAGAGCTCGAGCGTCCGCTTTCGGTCCGCGATCAGCTTGTCGAACGGCGCGAGCAACGTCGTCCGCGGGCGGAAGCGCTGCTCCAGCACCTCCGCATGCGCGTACCACTCGCCGGGAAGGCCCTCGACCCTCGCCGGCACGGCGCGGCCCTCGCGCACGAGGGTCCGCAGCGCCCGCTCCGCGCCGGGCGGCCGGCCGTCGAAGGTCCAGTCGAACTCCTCGACGCGCGCGACGCCGCGGACGCGCAGCTTCCGGTCGAGGATCCGGCGCGCCACTTCTTCCTGCGGCAGGCGCTCGTGCACGGGATACACGCGCTCGGCGAGATCCCAGATCCGCTCCTGGCCGTCCCGGCCGACAGTCCCGATCTTGCCTCCGAACCAGAGCCGCTCGAGCATCATCGTCAGGCTCTTGCCGTCGTTCCAGCCGCCGGTCTGCCATGGGACGACGGCGCGGTCCTCGAGATCACGCGACCGCAGCGGGCCGCGCCGCCGCAGCTCACGCAGCACGTAACGCTGGAAGGGCTTGTTCGCCTCCAGCCATCCGCGGATGTAGACCGCACGTGCCGCATCGCCGCGCGGATTGCGGCGCATCGTCTCGCGGTGGATCGCGTAGTCGGAGGCCGGGACGATGAACGCCCAGTACTCGAAGGCCTCCTTCGTCTCGAAGCGCAGCCGGTCGAGCTCTGTCGTGTCGTAGGGCCGAGCCGCGACCAGACGACGAGCTGCTCGGCGCGCGCGACCGGCGAGACCGGGTCCATCTGCAGGCCGAACAGACCCTCGACGACCTCCAGCACGGTCCACGGTTTCGGGGCGGCCAGCATCGCCCCCATGACGGCGAGCCGGCGCGCCTGGGGCAGGCTCAGGGCGATGGGCGGCACTCAATCGATTCTAGGCAGCCGCGGTTGTCAGCCGCGCTTGGCCCGTGCGAGGTTCTCGCCCCAGTCCTCGTGGGCGAGGATCCCGCGCTCGGTCATCAGCGACTCGACCCGGTCCTGCAACGCGCGCTGCGCAGCGAGATCGGCGCTGCGCAGGATCTCGAGCAGCGGGTAGCGCCACTCCGACGGGAGATCGCCGAGGGAGTCGTGAAACCGCGGCCGCTTGCCCTCGAGGGCGTAGAGCGCCGCGACGAGGTAGCGCACCGAGTCGGCGGCGTGCAGCCGCGCGCCGAGCTCGTCGCCCCGCCTGCCCGCATTCGTGCCGCGCACGAACGCATTGAGATACGCGTCGTAGGCCTCGCGCGCCGCGCTGTCCGGCACGGAGTCGAGGCGCGCGAGCTCGGCCCGGAGCGCCCCGTCGGTCCGGTCGAGAAGCACGCGCCCGACAACGAGCCCGTCCGTCCACCAGGACGGCTCGAGCGCGCGCAGCTCATCGAGCGTCGTCACGATCGCGTCCACGTTCTCGGGCACAGCAGGCCGCTCGGCCGTCGTTCGGACGAAGACGACGTCGTAGTCGGAGGCTGGGCGCTCGTGCCCCTGGCGCCCGCGAGCCCGTCAGGACGACTGCGAGCGTCTCGGGGTCGCGTTCCGCGTCGGCGACAAGCGCCGCGAGCAGATCGTCCGTCACCGATTGTGCGCGAGGTACTCGAGCAGGTCGGAGCGCGTGACGACGCCGACCGGCTTGCCCGCCCGCGCGACGAGGACGGCGTTCGTGCGCGCCGGTCAGCGCCGCGACGATCTCGTCGACCGACGCGAGAGCGTCGACCGTCGCGAGCGGCGGCTGCATCGCCGCGGCGACGTCCTCGTGCAGCGCGTCGGCGTTCTTGAAGACGCGGTCGAGCAGGTCGCGGTCCTGGAGCGAGCCGATCACGTCGGCGAGCGAGCCGAGCTCGCCGTCGCGCACGACCGGCAGCTGCGAGATCGAGTAGCGCTGCATGACGTCGATCGCCTCGCCGACCTTCTGGTGCGCCGAGATCGTGACGAGCGCGGGCACGTCGGCCTCCTCGACGCCCTTCGAGCGCAGCAGCTCGTCGACCGTCGGCGACCGGCGCGCTGCCGCTCGAGGAAGCCGTGCTCGAGCATCCACTTGTCGTCGAAGAACTTCGAGAGGTACGAGCGCCCCGAGTCGGGCAGCATCGCGAGCATCTGCTGCTCGGGCCCGAGCCGCGCCGCGACCTGCGAGCGCCGCCCAGACGGTCGTGCCGGACGAGCCGCCGGCGAGCAGGCCCTCCTCGCGCGCGAGCCGGCGCGCGGTCAGGAACGAGTCGCGGTCGGAGACGCGCACCCACTCGTCGACGACGTCCGGATCCATCGTCTCCGGCCACGTGTCCTTGCCGATCCCCTCGACGAAGTACGGGTGCAGGTCGCCCTCGTCCTCGGCCGTGTAGATCGAGCCCTCGGGGTCGGCGCCGACGATCAGCACCTCCGGCCTGTGCTCCTTGAAGTAGCGGCCGACGCCGCTGATCGTGCCGCCGGTGCCGACCGAGATCACGATCGCGTCGATCTCGCCGCCGGTCTGCTCCCAGATCTCCGGCCCGGTCATCTGGTAGTGCGCCTCGCGGGTTGGCCATGTTCGAGTACTGGTCGGGCTTGAAGCCGCCGGGGATCTCCTCGGCGAGGCGCGACGAGACGGAGTAGTAGGACTCGGGCGAGTCGTGCTCGACGGCGGTCGGCGTGATCACGACCTCGGCGCCGTAGGCGCGCAGCATCGCGATCTTCTCCTGGCTCATCTTGTCGGGCATGACGAAGATGCAGCGGTAGCCCTTGATGCGCCGCAGCGATCGCGAGCCCGACGCCGGTGTTGCCGGAGGTCGGCTCGACGATCGTGCCGCCGGGCTTCAGCTGCCCGTCGCGCTCGGCCGCCTCGATCATCGCCAGGCCGATGCGGTCCTTCACCGAGCCGCCGGGGTTCAGGTACTCGAGCTTTGCGAGGAGTCGCGCGCCGCCGGGCGGGAGTCAGCCGGTCGAGCCGGACGATCGGCGTGCCGCCGACGAGGTCGAGGACGGTCGGGTACTCGCGCGCCATCGCGCGGAAGCCTAGCCGTCCGCCCAGCCCGGGAAGTCGGCAGTTCGGCCGCTCGTTGTCCCTGACATCGAACCGAGGAGGACGGAGATGAAGATCACAGTGGTAGGGCGCGGCAATGTCGGCGGCGGTCTGGCGAAGCGGTGGCGCAGCGCCGGGCACGACGTGACGGAGATCGGACACGACGGCGGCGATGTCTCCGAGGCGGACGTGGTGTTCCTCGCGGTGCCCGGCGGATCGATCGCCGAGGCGCTGGCCGGCGTCGCCGGCATCTCCGGCAAGCCGGTGATCGACGCGACCAACTTCTTCTCGGGCGAGCGGCCGCCGTTCGACTCGCTCGCGCACCAGGTGCAGTCGATCACGGGTGGCCCGGTCGCGAAGTCGTTCAACCTCAACTTTGCGGTGAACTACGACAAGATCGCCGAGCAGGCGACGAAGCCGAGCCAGGTCTACGCGGCGGACGACGCCATTCGCGAGACGACTGAGCAGCTGATCCGCGATGCCGGCTTCGACCCGGTGTCGGCGGGCGGGCTCGAGAACGCGCGAGTGGTCGAGGACTCGCTGAAGCTGCTGCTGGCGATCTCACAGGCCGGGGCGGGGCAGACCTTCTACCGGATCGCCCCGCCGGGCCAGCTTCTAGGCTCGTTTCGCGAGCCGGCTGCCGAAGCGGACGAAGTCCGGCCGCGGGAAGTCGATCCGCGTCCCGCGCGCTTCGCCGTCGAAGACGTGGAATTGCCCGCCCTCGACCGGATACCCCGTCAGCGGCGGGTAGCGCGACGCCGTTCTCGACCGCCTCGAAGTGAAGGCCGCCGTCGCGCGGCTCGACGGCGACGGTCGTCCCTTTCCGTGCGTATGTCCCGGCTAGCTCGTCGAGACTCGCCTCGACGCGCGGCGGGTCGCTCCGCTCGAGCAGCGCGTCGACGATCCGCGTGTACGCGGGATACCCGCCCGGCCCGTTCGTGAGAATCGCGATCGCGTAGCGACGCTCGGGCAGCACGAGCAGCAGCGACTCGAAGCCGCCCCACGAACCGGGGTGGTAGACCGCCGACGCGGTGCGCCCCCAGCCGAGCGCCCAGTCGCTGCCGACCGCCGCGACCTGGCGCTCGTGCGTCTCGCGGTGGTCGAAGTGGTGCTCGGCGAAGCGGAGCAGGTCGCCGACGGTCGAGACGACGCCGCCGGACGGACGCCTGGCGCGCGGGAAGCGCCCGTCCGCAGGCGAGCCGCCCTCCTCGTGACCCGTCGCATCGGGTGCGTCGAAGCCGGTACGCGTCATCCCGAGCGGATCGAAGACCCGCTCCTGCATGCGCGGCCTCGAAGGTGGAGCCGTTCGCGCGGGCGGCTTCGCGGCCCGCGAGCCAGTAGCCGGCGTTCTGGTACGACCACAGCTCGCCGGCGGGAAACCAACGCGGCAGATTGCCGAGCTCGGTGAGGATCGAGTCGAGCGCGTTGTCGCCCTCGCCGAAGCGGAGCGGCTCGTCCGGCTCGCCGATCGATCCCAATCTGGTGCGAGAGCGCGAGGCGGAGGGTCGTGTCCTCCCAGACCCGCTCGTCGAGCGGCAGGCCCAGCTCGAGGCAGAGCGTGCCGACCATCGGCTTCGTCACCGAGGCGACGCGGAACGAGGTCTCCGGCGTCACGGGCTCGCCGGTCTCGAGGCCCGCGACCCCGTAGCCACGGGCCGTCGTCTCGCCGTTCTCGAGGATCCCGATCGCGAGCCCGGGTACCTGCCAGGCCGCGAGCTGTTCCTCGACGTGCGCGTCGAGCGCGTCCACCGACCCGCTCAGTGCCGGAAGTGCCGCCGGCCGGTGAGGACCAACGCGCCGCCCGTTCGCCTCGACCGCGGCGATCACCTCGTCGTCGCGCTTCGAGCCGCCCGGCTGGATCAGCGCCGCGATGCCGGCGTCGAGCGCGATCGCCGGCCCGTCGGCGAACGGGAAGAACGCGTCGCTCGCGAGCACCGCGCCGGCCGGGTCGTGGCCCAGCTCGCGCGCACTTCTCGAACGCGATCCGCACCGCGTCGACGCGGCTCATCTGGCCGGCGCCGATGCCGATCGTCTGCAGGCCCTTCGCGAGCACGATCGCGTTCGAGCTGACGTGCTTGCAGACGCGCCAGGCGAAGAGCAGGTCGCCCCACTGCTCCTCGGTCACCGCGCCGGAGACGACCGTTCATCAGCTGGCGGTCGTCGACGTCGACGTCGCGCTCCTGCACGAGCAGGCCGCCGAGCACGCGCTTGTAGTCGCGCTCGCCCGGCGTCTCCGCCGCGGCGCTCGCGATCGCGAGCAGGCGAGCGCCGGCTTGCCGCGCAGCGCCGCGAGCGCCTCGTCGTCGAAGCTCGGGCGCGAGCAGCACCTCGACGAAGTGCTCCGCGATCCGCTGCGCCGAGCGCTCCGCCCGACCGGGCGGTTGAGCACGAGCACGCAGCCGAACGCCGACACCGGATCGGCCGCGAGCGCGCAGCTCGTACGCCTCCTCGATCGAGCCGCGCGACGGCGACGCCGCACGGGTTCGCCGTGCTTGACGATCACGCGGCCGGCAGCGTGAACTCGCGCACGACGCGGCGCGCGCCCTCGAGGTCGGCGAGGTTGTTGTACGAGAGCTCCTTGCCGCCGAGCTGCTCGACGCGCGAGAGCAGGTGCCGGCGCGCACCGTCCTCGGCGTAGTACGCGGCGCGCTGGTGCGGGTTCTCGCCGTACGCGAGGTCGGCGACCTTCTGGAAGCTGAGCGTGAGCTGCTCGCGGGAAGAGCTCCGTCTCGGCGAACCAGGTCGCGATCGCCGCGTCGTACGCGGCCGTCGTCGCGAACGCCTCGTCGGCGAGCATGTCGGCGCGTGTCCGCGCGAGAGCGGCCCGGTCGACGCGCAGCTCGTCGAGCACCGGCTCGTACTGCTCGGGCCGGCAGACGGGCGCCACGTGCGCGAAGTTCTTGGCCGCGGCGCGCAGCATCGACGGGCCGCCGACGTCGATCATCTCGATCGCCTCGGCCTCGGTGACGCCGCGCCGCCCGGCGACCGACGCGAACGGATAGAGGTTGACGCAGACGAGGTCGAACGGCTCGATCTCGTGCTCGGCGAGCGTGTCGCACGTCCTCCTGCAGGTCGCGGCGCGCGAGGATGCCGGCGTGGATCGCGCGGGTGGAGCGTCTTCACGCGCCCGCCGAGCATCTCCGGCGCCGCGGTCACCTCCTCGACGCGCGTCACCGTCGAGGCCGTGCTCCTCGAGGAACGCGGCGGTCCCGCCGCGACGAGACGAGCTCGTAGCCGAGGTCGGCGAGTCCGCGCGCGAAGTCCGTCGAGGCCGTCCTTGTCATAGACGGAGATCAGTGCGCTCATAGCGTCCTCGTCGAACAGCCGCGACGACCTCGGGCAGCAGGCGGTGCTCGACCGCGTGGATCCGCTCCTCGAGCGTCTCGCGCGGCTCGACCGGCACCGGCTCCTGGCGCAGGATCGGCCCGCGTGTCGACGCCCTCGTCGACGACGTGGACCGTGACGCCGGTCGTCTCGACGCCCGCCGCGAGCGCGTCGTCGATCGCGTGCGCGCCGGGGAACTCCGGCAGCAGCGACGGATGGACGTTGACGATCCGCTCGGGGAAACGGTCGAGGAACGGCTTCGTCAGCAGGTGCATGTAGCCGGCGAGCACGACGAAGCTCGACGCCGTGCTCCTCGAGCCAGGTCGCCATCAGGAGGTCGCGCTCCTCGCGGTCGGCGTGGCAGTCGAGCGAGAAGACCGCGGTCGGGATCGCCGGCCGCGCGCGCCCGCTCGAGCGCTGCGGCGTCGCGCCGGTTCGACGCGACGGCGCGATCGGCAGTCCCGCGTCGATCAGGGCCTGGAGGTTCGTGCCCGCGCCGCTGACGAGCACGCCGATCACGAGCCGATCCGCCCGATCACGGTCTCGCCGTCGCCCGGCTCGGCGACGACGGCGCAGTAGCCGATGCCGAGGTTGAAGACGCGGCGCAGTTCCTCTTCCGGCACGTGGCGCGCAAGCCACTCGAACACCGGCGGCCGCTCCCAGGCGTCCCAGTCGAGCTCGGCGCGCAACCCGTCAGGGAGGACGCGCGACAGGTTCCCGACGATGCCGCCGCCGGTGACGTGGGCGAACGCGTGCGCCGTCGCCGCGCAGCCGGCGGACGTCGTCCAGGTAGAGACGCGTCGGCGCCAGCAGGTCGTCGCCGTCGTAGTCCTCCTCCTCGAGCACTCGCCGGACGAGCGTGAAGCCGTTCGCGTGCACGCCGGCGGAGGGGAGGCCGACGATGAAGTCGCCGGGCTCGACCCTTGAGCCGTCGATCAGCTCGTCGCGGCCGACGATCCCGACACAGGTGCCGGCGAAGTCGAGCTCGCCGTCGCGGTAGATCCCCGGCAGCTCGGCGGTCTCGCCGCCGACGAGTGCGCAGCCGGCGGCACGGCAGACCGCGGCGGCTCCCTCGACGAGTTCGGCGACCTGCTCCAGCTCGATGCTCGCCGCCGCGACGTAGTCGAGCAGTAGCAGCGGCTCGGCCCCGGTCGTGATCACGTCGTTGATGCAATGCGCCGCCAGATCGGCGCCGCAGTCGCGGAGGCGTCCGCGCTCGCGCGCAAGGATCAGCTTCGTGCCGACGCCGTCCGTCGAGGCGGCCAGCAGGCGGTGGTCGTCGAGCGGGTGCAGGCCGGCGAACGCCCCGAAGCCGGTCGCGCCGGTCGACTCGACGGCCGCGCGCAGCCGGTCGACGACCGCCTCGGCGACTGCGAGCGAGACCCCCGCTGCGGCGTAGGTGCGGTCTTCTCCCTCCAGGGGGTCGAGTCTAAGCGCCAGTGCGGTCAACCGCGGATGCATCAGTGCGGGTGCCCGCACCAACAGACCCCCGGTAGCTCCATTCCGGCGTCGCCGCGCGATCCGCACACTGGAGTCCATGAACCCCACGCGCCTCTCTCTCCCCGACGTCGCGCCCGCCGCGCGGCACCTCGCAGACGGCGCCACCCTCCTCGCACCCGTCGCGGTGCGCCGGCCGGGCGCGACGTCGAGAGGCGCGCGGGGTTCACAGCAGGCCGGGAACGCCCTTTTCGACTGGCCGAACCCGGCTTGTAAAGGGTGTAGCTAGCCGTATGGCAGTCCAACTCGCGTTCTGCCACGATCCGTTCGTGACGCGCGTCCTCATCGTCGACGACCACCCGAGCTTTCGCGCCACCGCCCGGGCGCTGTTGGAGTCGGAGGGATATGACGTCGTCGGCGAAGCGGAGGACGGCGCCTCCGCGATTGCCGCCTTCGCGGAGCTCGCGCCTTCGCTCGTTCTGCTCGATGTGCAGCTCCCCGACATGGACGGTTTCGAGGTTGCGGCACGCCTGATGAGGAACGGGGGGTCGCCCACTATTGTCCTGACGTCGAGCCGCGACGGCTCGGATTTCGGCTCGCTCGTCGAGTCGAGCGGAGCGCGGGGATTCATCCCGAAGGACGAGCTCTCGGGGGCCGCGCTGGCAGCATTGCTCGCAGCATGAGGCGCCGCCTCTGGCTCGTCTTCGCCCTCGTCGGTCTCGTCGAGGGCGGCGTCGCGCTCTGGCTCGTTCTCACCAGCGATCACGAGACCCAGCCGCTCCTGACGAGCGTGCTCGGCCTCGTGCTCGGCTGGTCCTTCATCCTCAGCGGTTCGGTCGCCACACTGCGCCGGCCCGAGAACCGGACCGGACTGCTGCTCGCGCTCGTCGGGTTCGTCTGGTTCCTCGGCGCGTTCTCCGACTCCAACAACTCCGTCGGCTACACCTTCGGGCTGGTGGTCGAGTCGGTGGCGATCGCGTCGTTCGTGCACCTCTTGCTCGCCTATCCGCGCGGCACGCTCGACTCGCGGCTGGAGCGCAGGGTCGTAGCCGCCGGCTACGCGGTGACGCTCCTTGGCCCGATGCTCCTCCTCCTCTTCCGCGCGCAGCCCTCGGAGTGCGCCGAGTGCCCGCCGAACGAGCTCTTCATCAGCGACCGGCCGCTCGCGGCGGACATCGTCAACGTCGCGGTCGACTTCGCCGGCGTGGCTGTCCTCGGGCTGGCGGTGCTCGTGCTCGTGAGGCGCTGGCGCTCGGCCAGCACGGCGTATCGCCGCAGCCTCCGCTCGGTCCTCTCAGCCGGCGCACTGACGCTCGTCTGCTTCCTGCTCGCGCTTGCGACCGACCCGGTCTCGCACACCCTCGGCATCGGCTTCTCGATCGGTGCCGCGCTCGGCGTCATCGCGGTGCCGTTCTTCTTCCTCACCGGTCTCCTCCGCAGCCGGTTTGCCGCGGGAGCGATGGGCCGGCTCGTGGTGGAGCTCGGCCGGACACCCGAGCCGTGGGCGCTGCGCGACGCATTCCGGTCGGCCCTTCACGACCCGACGCTGCAGCTGGCGTACTGGCTTCCCGAGGCGCAGGCGTACGTCGACGCCGAGGGGCGGTTCTTCGAGCCGCCCGAGGGCCGGTCGACGACGATCGTGAACGACGACGAAGGCCCGATCGCGACCCTCGTGCACGATCCGTCGCTTGACGACGAGCCTGAGCTCGTCCAGAGCGCGGTCGCCGCCGCCCGGCTTGCGATCCTGAACGAGCGCTTCCAGGCGGAGCTTCGGGCGCGGGTCAACGAGCTCGAGCAGGAGCGCGACTTCACCCGCCTCGTCGTCGACTCGACACCGGCGCTCTTCTGCGTCATCGACCCCGACGGCCGCGTCGTGCGCTTCAACCGCTCGCTCGAGGTCCTCTCGGGTCATCCCGACGACGACGCGGCGCGCGGCCGGTTCTTCTGGGAGCTCTTCTCGACGCCCGAGCGGGCCGACGAAGACCGGGCCGCACTCGCCGCAGCAGCGGCCGGCGTCGGCGGCGCGACGAAGCGCCGCCAGAGCCTTTTGGCCTCGCCTGACGGCGACCGGCTCGTGGAATGGCTGGACGTCCGGTTCGCGGACGAGCAGGGCCAGCTTCGCTTCCTGCTCGAGGCCGGGCTCGACGTCACAGAGCGCGAGCAGAACCTTGCCGACGTGCGACGGCTCGCCGAGGAGCAGGCCGCGCTCAGACGAGTCGCCGAGGTCGTCGCCGGCGGCCCGTCGGAAGAGGAGCTGATGGCTTCGGTGATCGCAGAAGCCGCACTCCTCCTCGGTGCGCAGTCGGCGCACATGGTGCGCTACGAGCCCGACGACATGCTGCGCCTCATGGGCCGCTGGAACGCGCCGGGCTCCGAGAGCATCCCGATGGCCGACGGGCTCCGCCCTCTCGACAGCCACACGGTCGTCTGGAGCGTGCGCGAGACGGGCGGCACCGTGCGCGTGGACGACTACGAGAACATCCCCGGCTCGCTCGCCGAGCTCCTTCGCTCGATCGGCATTCGCGCCTCGGTCGGGGCGCCGATCACCGTCAACGGCCGCCTCTGGGGTGCGATGGCGGCTTCGCGCACGACCGGTGAGCCCTTCGAAGAGGACGCGGAAGAGCGGCTCGGGCGCTTCGCGGCGCTCGCGGCGCAGGCGATCGAGAACGCCCAGTCACGGGACGAGATCACGAATCTCGCGGCGGAGCAGGCGGCGCTCCGGCGCGTGGCGACCGTCGTTGCGAGCGAGCCTTCGGAGGCCGAGCTGATGGCCGTCGTCACCGAGGAGGCGGGCAAGCTGCTCGGCGCCCACACCGCGAACCTCATCCGCTACGAAAGCGCGGACTCGCTGACGGTCAGAGGGCGCTGGAACGACCCGAGTGGCCTCCCGGCCGACCCGCTGCGGATGATGACCCTCGACGGGCAGACGATCCTCTCGCGGGTGAGAGACGCGGCGGCGCCCGTGCGGCTCGACACCTACGAGGGGATCCCCGGCGAGCTCGCGGAGTTCCTCCGCGGGCTGGGGATCAAGTCGGCCGTCGCCGCGCCGATCACGGTCGAAGGCCGGCTCTGGGGCGCGATGACGGCGTCGAGGATGACCGACGACGCCTTCGCGCTCGGGGCCGAGGAGCGGCTCGGGCGCTTCGCCGATCTCGCAGCGCAGGCGATCGTGAATTCCCAGGCGCGGCGCGAGATCACCTCGCTGGCCGCGGAGCAAACGGCCCTGAGGCGGGTCGCGACACTCGTCGCGAGCTCGCCGCCACAGGAAGTGCTGTTCGCAGCTGTCTCCGCGGAGGTGGCAGGGCTCTTCGGTGGCGATACGGCCAACGTCGTGCGTTGCGAGGAGGACACCTTCCGCGTGCTCGGTGGCTGGGCCGTTGCAGGAGCCGAGCCGGTGGCTCCCGGCACGGTCTTCCCGTTGCGAGGCGATGGGGCCGTGCATCGCGCGATGACGAGCGGGATCCCCGCGCGGGTCGACTCGCGGGACGAGCTCCACGACGCCCACCTGCGCACCATCTGGGACGAGCTCGGCATTTACGCAGCGATCGCGGCGCCGGTGCAGGTCGAGGGGAGCATCTGGGGCGGTGTCGCGGTCTTCAAGACCGTGGACGAGCCGTTTGCGCCGGGCACGGAGGAGCGGCTCGGCGACTTCGGCGCCCTCGTCGCGCAGGCGATCGCAAATGCCGAAGCGCAGGCGCAGCTCGCGGCATCGCGCGCACGCATCGTGCAGGCGACCGACGAGGCGCGGCGCAAGCTGGAACGGAACCTCCACGACGGCGCGCAGCAGCGGCTCGTCTCGCTGTCGCTCTCACTCCGCCTGGCTCAGGCGAAGCTGGAGTCGGACCCGAAGGACGCCGACAAGATCCTCTCTGCGGCGAGCACCGAGCTTGCACACGCGCTCGAGGAGCTCCGCGAGCTTGCACGCGGCATCCATCCAGCGGTTCTCAGCGACCGCGGCCTCGGCCCGGCGCTGCAGACGCTCGCGCAGCGGTCGATTCTGCCGGTCGAGATCGACAACGCCGTGGAGGAGCGCTTGCCGGGGGCCGTCGAAGCGGCGGCGTACTACGTCGTCTCCGAGTCGCTCGCAAATGTGGCGAAGTACGCCGAGGCGAGCTCGGTCCACGTGCGCATCTCGCGTGATGACGGCGTTGCGCGAGTCGAGGTGGCAGACGACGGCATCGGGGGCGCCGATCCCTCCCAGGGCTCCGGGCTGCGCGGGCTGGCGGACCGGGTCGAGGCCCTCGCCGGGCGCTTCGAGGTGACGAGCACGAGCGGCGCCGGCACGGTGATCCGGGCCGAGATACCCGTCGGCACCGAGTAGGCTCGAATCGTGACCCTCCCGACCGGGACCGTGACCTTGCTCTTCACGGACATCGAAGGCTCGACCGGCCTGCTGCAGCGGCTGGGCGAGGCGTATCCGGGTGTGCTCCAGGTGCACCGGGCGCTGATCCGCGACGAGGTGACTGCGGTCGGCGGCGTCACCGTCGACGTGCGCGCCGACGAGTTCTTCGTGGCCTTCCCGGACGGGCGCGGCGCCGTCGAGGCCGCCGTCCGCGCGCAGCGGGCGTTGCACGGCTTCGAGTGGCCGGAAGGCGGCGAGGTGCGGGTCCGGATGGGGTTGCACACCGGCACGCCGGACCTGATCGGCGACGGCTACTTCGGGCTCGACGTCCACCGGGCTGCGCGCATCTGCCAGGCGGCACGAGGCGGCGAGATCCTCGTCTCCGAGACGGTGCGCGAGCACGCGGGCGACTACGATGCCGATGACCTCGGCCGGCACGAGCTGAAGGGCCTCGACGAGCCGGAACGGCTCTTCCGGTTGCGCGCGCCGGGGCTGCCCGAGCCGGTCAGTCCCTTGACGGCGGGCGCCGAACTGGCAGAGTCGAGCGCGATGCGCGTCGTTCTCGCAGACGATTCGGTGCTTCTTCGCGAGGGGATCGCCCGCCTGCTCGAGGACGCCGGCTTCGACATCGTCGGCCAGGCGGGGGATTACGAGGATCTGATGCTCAAGATCCGCAGCTATACGCCGGACGTCGCGATCGTCGATATCCGCATGCCGCCGACCAACACCGACGAGGGTCTTCGCGCCGCACAGGAGATCCGGTCGAAGCACCCGGGGATCGGTGTGCTCGTTCTCTCGCAGTACGTCGAGACGGAGTACGCGATGGAGCTCCTCGCAGACAGCGCCGAGGGCGTCGGCTACCTGCTGAAGGACCGCATCTCGGACGTGGACGAGTTCGTCGGCGCGGTGCGCCGCGTGGGGGAGGGCGGCTCGGCGCTCGATCCGTCGATCGTCACCGCAGCTCGTGGGGCGGCGCCGCCGCGACGACCCGCTGGACGGGCTGACACCACGGGAGCGCGAGGTGCTCGAGTACATGGCCGAAGGCAAGTCGAACAAGGGCATCGCCGAGAAGATGGTCGTCACGGAGCGCGCCGTCGAGAAGCACGTGACGAGCATCTTCGGGAAGCTTCGCCTCTCGGCGACCTCGGACGACCACCGGCGCGTGCTCGCAGTGCTCGCGCTCCTGCGCGGCCCCACCTAGATGTAGTTCCTGAGAGCGTTCGTCCATCCGGCCGCCTCGGAGGCCGGCGCTGCCGTGCCATCGGGTCACGGAGGGTGATCCGGATGAAGTCGCTCGCTAACGCGACGACCCGTCCGCACAACCGTCCCGCGGGCGGCTCTGCCAGCCCAGGGACACGGCCAAATGCGCCGCGCCGATTCGGCCATGCCCCCGCTCGGAAGCAGGGCAATTGCACCGTCGGGACATGTCCCTCCCTCTGAGGTAGGGACGTGGCGCAAAGAGCCAGGCGTGGACCTCTGCGGAGACGTCCCTTCGCGTCCGCGGCCGCCGCCGTGAGCGTGTCGACGGTTTCGAAGCCGCGGCGCCACTTCCGTGAGAAGGGCGAGCAGGGGCTGTTGGATCGTTTCTCGGCACCTACCGGGGTGCCGTCGCGGACAGGCGAAGCGCGTATCGCTGTGATCGCCGTGCGGCCGCCGACTTTCCGTACCGCGAACAGTGGTACTGGCCCCACCCCAGGACGCCTGCCACCTTCATCGGCGCAGCAGCCGCTATCACCGATCCTCTCCTCATGAACTCGGCGACGACTACCAAGAAGGAGAAGGAAATGACCGAGCTGGCATTCAGGACCAACGACGGCGTTGCGGTCGCTCTCCTCTGGAACCGCCGCAGCAACGCACTCAAGGTGACGGTCGACGATTCCCGCACCGGCGACTCGTTCGAGCTCGAGGCGCCCAGCGACCGTGCACTCGATGTCTTCTACCACCCCTACGCCTACGCCGCCTCGCAGGGTCTCGACGTCCTCGATCTTCTGGCCCACAAGCAGGCCGAGAGCGGCCCCGTTTACGCGTAGCCCACTACGCCTGAAACCCCTCCTACCCGCGTCACTGAGGCCCGCTCCGGCGGGCCTCACTCGTGGGGAGGCTCAGTGAAAATCCTGCTGGCCGATCAGTCCGTCCGACAGCCCTCGCATCACCACATACGGCTGCAGGAGCGGGTTGGCAAAGCGGTAGCGGAAGCGTCTCGCCGTCCCTCGTTTCTGGAGCACCGGGCCGCGGCGGTCGGTGGAGAGCTCTTGGAGATGTGCGGCAAAGGACACCGTCTCGCACGGCTTGCCCGTGATCGTGCGCAGCGGCTCGCGGACGTCGGCCGCACCGAAGAAGCCGAACTCGTCCGACGGGGCGAGCGCACAGGCGAGCAGCACCTGCGGATAGAGGCTCTTTCGTGTGCTCTGCAGCGCCTCGTGGTAAGCGCCGACGATGCTCTGCTGCGCCTTCTCGATCGCCCTGTCGACCGCGAAGTCGACGTCGCCGACTTTGACGTCGGCACGGCCCTCGGCGAGTGCGGCCTGCGCGGCGAGCTGGCTGATCAGATGCGTGTAGTGCGGCAAGCCCTGGGACAGCGCGACGACCCTGTTCACGGCCGCCTTGCCGATCGTCATCTGCGCCGTGGCCATGCCCGTGGTCACGACGCCGGTCAGTTCAACCCGCGACATTCGCGGCATGTGCACCTGGACGAGCGCCCGCTCGACGGAGCCGTGCTCGCGGATCAGCTCATCGACGTCGTCCGCGACCCCGACGATCACGATCGTCGCGCGCACGAGCTGGTCGGAGAGGATCTTGATCGTGTCGGCGAACAGCGTTCGGGCCCCCGGGTCCCGCAGGCGGTCGAACTCGTCGACGAAGACGACCAGCTCCCGGTTCTTCGTTACCTCCTGCAGCGCGCGGCGGACCTCATACGGCGTCACCGAGTCGCCGATCAGTCGCTCGGAAGCCGTGTGCACCGACTCGCTTGCGGATGAGGCGAAGCCGACTCCCTGTTTGGGGGTGCGGAACACGATCTCGTCCAGCACCTTGCGCCAGACGCTCGCGAAGTCGTCGCTCGAGTCACAGGTGGCGCGGGCGTTCAGGATGTTCGAGCTGCGCAGCATCTCGGCTGCGACCGTCGTCAGCGACGTCTTTCCAACGCCTCGCTCGCCGTAGATCACCGCGTGCTGTCCGGGTTGCGCCTGGACGGCGAAGAGCTCCCCGATCTGCTCCGTGCGGCCCGAGAAGAGCGCACGGCGGTCGATCGGCGCGGCGGGCCGGAACCCCTCGGAAACGAGGCGGATGCGATCCAGCAGCTCCGAGCCTTCGATCTCGTGGCGCGCGGCTGGCAACCCCTCTCCTCACTCGCGCGACGTACGGCCAGACACTAGCCCTCATGCGCCTCGCCGTGGGCGCTGAGGGGTGCGGACAGCCCTACCTCGAAACGCCTGTTGGCTCCCTGGGCGCCGAGCCCGCCCTCCGCGAACCTTGAGCAATCCCCTCACGCATCCGCACACAAGGAGCACTGCACCAGATGTCACCACTCGGAAAGTCAAAGCACGTCGCGGCCCGCATGGGCCGTTGGTCGGCGAGTCACTGGAAGACCGCCACCTTTGGCTGGCTCGCGTTTGTGATCGCCGCTTTCGTGATCGGCAACGTCCTCGGCACGAAGGCGCTCGACTCGAACACGAGCGGCCCCGGCGAGTCGGGCAAGGTCGCCCGGATCGCAGACAAGGAGTTCAAGACCAATATCGACGAGAAGATCCTGATCCAGAGCACCAGCCGCACCACCGCCGATCCTGCGTTCAAGGCGGCCGTTCAGGACGTCGCCCGCCGGATCGAGGTCAACGGCCTCGTCAAGGAAGTGCACACCCCGTACGAGCGCGGCGGCGCCGGCCTGGTCTCGAAGGACGGCCATTCCGCGCTGATCGACGTGAAGCTTCACTCCACCGATCTGGCCAAGGCCGACGAGAACGTCGGCACCCTCCTCGCGATCACCGCCGGCGCGCAGAAGGCGCACTCCGGCTTTACGATCGAAGAGGTCGGCGACGCCTCGATCGACAAGGCCCTGAACGATCAGTTCGGCAAGGATCTCGGCAAGGCCGGGAAGCTCTCCCTCCCGGTGACGCTGGGGATCCTGCTCTTCGCATTCGGCGCGCTCGTCGCGGCAGGCATCCCGCTGCTGCTCGGCATCACCGCGGTCGTCGCGACGATGGGCCTCCTGTCGCTCCCGAGCCAGCTGATCCCGATGGACGAGAACATCTTCGCGATCATCCTGCTGATCGGCCTCGCGGTCGGCGTCGACTACTCGCTCTTCTACATGAAGCGCGAGCGCGAGGAACGCAAGGCAGGTCGCAGCGAGCGCGCAGCGCTCGAGGCCGCCGCAGCCACTTCCGGGCGGGCCGTCCTCATCTCCGGCCTCACCGTGATGGTTGCGATGGCGGGCATGTTCTTCACCGGCGACCAGACCTTCGTCGGCTTCGGCATCGGCACGATGCTCGTCGTCGCAATGGCCGTCGTCGGCTCGCTCACCGTCCTGCCGGCGCTGCTTTCGCGTCTCGGCGACAACGTCAACAAGGGTCGGGTTCCGCTCGGCCGCCGCTTCTGGAAGAAGAACGAGGCGAACGAAGGCCGTGTCTGGAACGCGATCCTCGACCGCGTCCTCAAGCACCCGAAGCTGTCCGTGGTGGCGTCGGCCGGCGTCCTGCTGGCGATCGCCGCCCCCGCGATCCAGATGAAGACCTCGATTCCGGGCCCCGAGACCTTCCCGACCTCGATCCCGGTCATGAAGAGCTATGGCAAGCTCCAGAAGGCGTTCCCGGGCGGCGAGATCCCCGCTCAGGTGCTCGTCAAGGCGGACAATGTCCACTCGGCGAAGGTGCAGAGCGCCATCAACGCGATGGAGCAGAAGGCGCTCGCCACCGGCAAGCTGCACGAGCCGGTTGACGAGAGCTACAACAAGGCCGGCACGATCGCGGTGATCAACCTCCCGGTCGACGGCCAGGGCACCGACGACGCCTCCAACGAGTCCCTGCGCACGCTGCGCGAGGACGTGATCCCGGCGACGCTCGACAAGGAGCCGGCGATCGAGTTCGCAGGCGTGACCGGCCAGACCGCCGGCTCGTGGGACTTCAACCAGCAGATGAAGAGCTCGCTGCCGTACGTCTTCGGTTTCGTGCTCACCTTCGCCTTCGGGCTCCTGCTGGTCACGTTCCGCTCGATCGTGATCGCGGTCAAGGCGATCGTGCTGAACCTGCTCTCCGTGGCCGCCGCCTACGGCGTGCTGACCATGGTGTTCCAGCACGGCTGGGGCAAGGGCCTGCTCGGCGTCGAGTACACGGATGGGATCGTCGCGTTCCTGCCCATCTTCCTGTTCGTGATCCTCTTCGGGCTCTCGATGGACTACCACGTGTTCATCCTCAGCCGCGTCCGCGAGGCCTACGACCGGGGCATGAAGACCGAGGACGCAGTCGCATACGGCATCAAGTCGACCGCGTCGGTCGTGACGATGGCGGCGCTCGTGATGGTCTTCGTGTTCGGCATCTTCGGGACGCTCTCGATGCTGATGCTGAAGCAGTTCGGCGTCGGCCTCGCGGCGGCTGTCCTGATCGACGCGACGATCGTCCGGGCCGTGCTCCTGCCGGCGACCATGAAGCTCCTTGGCGACTGGAACTGGTACCTGCCGAAGTGGCTCGAGTGGCTGCCGCAGGTCAAGCCCGAGGAGTCCGCTCCCGCGCCCGCACAGCAGCCGGCATACGCCGACGCCGCTTAGCGGTTCCTCCCCTCCGAACCGAAGGGCCCGCCTCGTGCGGGCCCTTCGCCGTTCCGGGGCTTCGTCCCGGTCAGGCGAAGAGCTCGGCGTGCAGCTCCGGCCGGCCTTCCGGTCCGCCCGGGATGAAGCGGATCAGCGTCTCGCCGATCTCGACGGCGCCGCGGTCGGCCTCGAGGCCGAGCAGCGCGGCGAGCGCCTCGGCCTTCTCGGCGGGGTCGTCGGCCCGCAGTTGCAGCTCGCGCAGCGTCAGCGAGTCCGCCTCGGCCAGCAGCTCGTCGATCCAGTCCCGGGGCGGATGAATCTCGAGCCGGTAGCCGGCGTTCGTCGCGACGAAGGTCCGGCGGCCGGCGTGCTCCTGGACGCGGAGGCGCCATTCCGCGGCGCGCGCCAGCACCTCCTCGAACTCTTCCTCGTCGAGCGCGACGCCGAGATGGTCGACCCGCGGGACGCGCCAGTGCCCCGGCTGGACGACGATGTTGACAGCGCCCTTCTCAAGCTCGGAGAGGCGAAGCTTGAAGCCGAGCTGGTCGAGCTCGTCCCACGCCACGCCGGACGCGTACGAGACCTGCTTGTCGCCGACGCGCCCGTGCCTCGCCACGAGGTTGAAATTGAGCTTCCCCACGTAACGGGCCTCCACTTGGCGAAGCAGGCTCGTCACCAGGTGGTAGTGGAAGACGCGCACGGCGAGGTTCTATCGAATCACGAGGCCTTCGAGCCGCGCGCGGCCGTCGCCGGCGAGCGCCACTCGCGCGTAGAGGCGGTGGGAGAACATGGCGTTCTCGTAGCGTCGCGCCTCACCCTCCGGGACGTAGAACGTCTCGATGCCGTACTCGATCCGCCCCGTGCCGTTGGAGCGGCCGCGGATGAACGTGCCGCCGTCTGGCTTCTCGGTGGAAGCGATGTCGCCCGTCCAGGCGTCGCCGTCCCGGTAGAGCCGCACATACGCCGTCCCGGCCGGGGCCTGGAGGCTCGTGATCCCGTACGTGAGCGCGACGTACTCGCCACGCATCACGTCGTGCGGGTCGATCGGCCGCACCTGGATCAGCACGTGCCGTTTGGCCGGGAACGCCTCGTTCCAACCGGCCATTCCGAGCGGGACGAGCGCTTGCAGGCCGACGAGGAGCCAGAAGGCGAGCCGGCGCGTCACGTTCGCATCCTCCCGACGAGCTGCGAGCGGCCTCGCTCGAGCGACCAGGCGAGCGCCAGCAGGAGGACTCCTGTGAGAACGAACGCGCCGGAGCGGGGCAGCATCCGGCCAAAGAGATCGAAGAAGCGGGCCACGAGCTCGATGCCGACGAAGAGGACGCCCAGGTTGACGAGCCATTCCTCGTCGGCGTCGACTCCGGCCGCGATCAGGCCGAAGGCGAGCAGGCCGAACGCGACGATGTAGAAGCCACGGTGCACCTCGACGAGAGCGGGGAGCAGGCCGAGCGCTGCGACGGCCACGACGCCGGCGGCTTCCCAGCGGCGTGTGCGGGCGAGCGCGGCGGCGCCGAGCAGCGTCGCCGCGGTGAGCGCGATCGCGAACGCGGCGGTCTTCGTGTCGGCGAGCGGGTGCTCCTGGCGCAGCTCGTGCGTAACGTCGTCGAACGAGAAGACGAAGAGCGGCACCGAGACGAAGAGCACGCCGAGCCCGCGCATCGGGGCGGCGAAGCCGAGCGGCTGCAGGCGCGACGTGAACCCCGTGCCGAGCGCATAGAGCGCCGAGCCGTACAGCACGGCGAGCGGCCCGAGCGCGGCGCCGGCCTGCGAGTCGGAGAGCGTGAAGAAGAGCTCGTGCCCCTGCCACGCCGCCAGGAGGACGATCGCGAGGACCGCCAGCGGCTGCGAGCGCCAAAGGACCGCCATCGACCCGGCCGCGCCCGTCCAGAGCAGGAAGGCCAGCGGATCGTGCGTCGAGACGTTGTACATCTGGCCGACCAGGAAGACGCTCGTGCCGAAGAGCAGCACTCCGAGGACGGCGAGCGCGTGGGCGATCGGCGGCCGCGTGTCGCGCAGTCGGTCGGCGCCTGCGTAGGTCGCGACGAGCGTTGCGACGAGGAGCAGCAGCCGCGTCCAGCGCGGGATCCCATCCCAGTTCGCGGCGAAGAAGAGAATCACGCCGAGCCCGACGACGATTGCGCCGACGATGGCGAGCACGACGACGATCCGTGCCCGGTGCTCGTCACGTGTCGTCCCGCGGTACCGCTCGCGGATCGCCTCGGCCTGCTCGGCGCTGACGAGCCCCTCCGTCACCCAGGCGCTGAGCTCCGTTTTCAGCCGCTCGTGAAACGCTGCCATGGTCGCGTCATACCCCCGTTGCCACGGAATAACGACAGCGCAGTCGACAAGCGGCGGCCAGGCTTCGATGAGCGGCTGCCTACACTGGCCGCGTGACCGGCCCCTCGCTCCTCACGAGCTGGAACATCGAGCCGCTGCAGCTGCTGCCGACGGCGATCGTCGCGGCGATGTACACGACCCGCGTGCGGACGCTGGCGAAGCGCGGCACGCCGGTCGCACGCTGGCGGCAGGGTCTCTTCTGGCTCGGGATGGCGCTCGTGCTCGTGGCGCTCGTCTCGCCGCTCGACGCCTTCGCCGAGCAGGAGTTCTTCTCGGCCCACATGCTCCAGCACGTCCTGCTCGGCGACCTCGCACCGCTCTGCTTCGTCGTTGCGCTGACCGGTCCCGTGCTGCGTCCCGTGCTGCGGCTGAAGGCCGTCGACCGGCTGCGCGTGCTCACCCATCCGCTCGTCGCGCTGCCGGTGTGGGCGGTCAACCTCTACGCCTGGCACGTGCCGTTCCTCTACCAGGCGGCGCTCCACCACAGCGCCTTGCACGCGCTCGAGCACTTCATGTTCTTCACCTGTGGAGCCTTGATGTGGGCGCCGGTCGTCGAGACCCTGCCTGCGCCGGAGTGGTTCGGGACGGGCGCCAAGCTCGGCTACATCGCGGCCGTGCGGCTGGTCGAGACGCTGCTCGGAAACGTCTTTCTCTGGTCGGGCAAGGTCTTCTATCCGTTTTACGACGGCGGTCGCGGGCTCTCCGCTCTCCAGGACCAGGGTCTCGCCGGCGCCGTGATGATGGGGGAGGGGTCGCTGGTCACGATCGCCGCGCTCGCCTGGCTGTTCCTACGCCTCGGAGCGGAGGGTGAGCTGCGCCAGCGCCTGCTCGAGGAGGGGCTCGACCCGCGCGCGGTCAGGCGTGCGGTTCGCTACGGGCGGGGTAAGGAGCTTCAGGTCTGATGATTTCCGCGCTCCTCTTCGACTTCGATGGTCTGGTGCTCGACACGGAGGGCCCGTCGTATCGCGCCTGGGTGGAGGTGTACGAGCGCCACGGGCACGACCTGAGCCTCGATGTCTGGTCGGCCGCGATCGGGACGATCAACGGCTTCGACCCGCTGACGCACCTCCAGGGCCTCGGCGTCTCGCTCGACGAGCAGGCGCAGGAGGCGCGCAGGCAGCGCGATCTAGAGCTCTGCGACATCGAGGAGATGCGTCCAGGCGTCGTCGAGCTGCTCGACGAGGCGGACCGGCGCGGGCTCGCGACGGCGATCGTCTCGTCCTCGAGCGACTGGTGGATCGAGCGGCACCTCGAGCCGCGCGGGCTCCTCGACCGCTTCGACGTGATGATCTGCGCGAACGGCGACGAGGAGCGGGCGAAGCCGCGGCCGACGCTCTATCTCGAGGCGCTCGACCGGCTGGCCGTGCCGGCGGCCGAGGCGGTCGCCTTCGAGGACTCGCCGAACGGCGCCAAGGCCGCCAAGGCGGCGCGGATCTTCTGCATCGCCGTCCCGAACGAGGTCACCGGCACGCTCGATCTGTCCGTCGCCGACCGCGTTGTCGCCTCGCTCGCAGACGTCGATCTGGACCGGCTCGGGGAGGATCTGCAGGCACGCCGCTGAACTCGCACGGCACTGCTGTGCGATCAACAGGTGTGCATCACGTCGACCTGGTCGTCTCCTCGATCGCGCGCAGCCTGCCGTTCTACCGGGATCTCCTCGGTCCGCTCGGCTGGCACGGCATCAGCGAGGTCGAGGGCGAACGGGGCGAGACGATCTACTACCTCTGGGGTCCCGGCACCGAGATCGGCCTCCGCCAGGCCGAGAGCAGGCGCGACAGCCCGGTCGACCGCTACGAGCCGGGCCTGCACCATCTTTGCCTCGAAGCGGTGTCGCGCAGCCTCGTCGACGAACGCGCCGAGTGGCTGCGCGCGCAGGGCGCCGAGATCGAGAGCGGGCCACAGGAGTACGGCTACACCCTCGGCTACTACGCGGTCTTCTTCTACGACCCGGACGGTCTCAAGCTCGAGATCGTCCACGTCCCCGGCCACGCGGCATGACGCCCGTTCGGCCCGATGAAAGGAATCACCATGGCCACTGATCCCACCGATCGCCCCGGCACGACTTTCGCCTCGAACTTCGACGTGGCACGCCTGCCGGTCCCCGGCAACGCCGAGTTCCTCTTCTGGCTCGTGGCGATCCTGCTCGTCGCGATCGTCGCGCTGTTCGCAGACTCGGTCGCCTCGCCCCAGTGGGTCGACTTCGCAAAGTGGGTGTCGGCGGCGTACCTGATCTCACGCGGGATCGCGAAGGCGAGCCGCGTGCTCGAGCACTAGTCGCTTTCTCCCGGCATGTCCCGGCGGCCGCGCCGGGACATGCCCATCAGCCGGCATGGGCGGATCAGCGTGATGAAAGATGCCGGGCATGGCTGAACCCGGTTGCGTGTTCTGCGATCTGACCCAGTTCCGTGCGGCCGACGTCTGCTTCGAGAACGACTACTGCCTGTACGCCTCGACGCGCGACCCCCGCGACCCGCCCGACGTGCTGCCGGGGTGCGGCGTCATCATCCCGATCGCGCATCGCCTGTCGCCGTTCGACTTCACGCCTGAGGAGTGGACGGCGACGCACGAGCTGCTCCTGCAGGCGAAGGCCGCACAGGACGAACGCCTCGCACCGGACGGCTACATGCTCGTCTGGAACTGCTACTCGGAGCTCGACGGGCACTTCCACCACGCGCACCTGCACGTCATCCCGCGCTTCGACGACGAGCCACTCGCGGACATGGGCGGCCGCTCCGCGGTCAAGGTGCCGGAGAACCGGCGTCCCGATCCCTCCCGGCCTGGGAACGGGCGCGCGCAGGGTTTCGGGCCGACTGCTGACTGAGCGGCGCCGGCGATCGGACAGGCCCGGCAAGCCGCGCACCAGCGTGATCGGCGACTATTTCCCGCATCGGGACTCCCCTGATCTACCAGCACCCGCTTGCGTATCTCCTCGGCCTCGAGGGGCTCGCGCTGCTTCGTGCTTTCTCCGGTGCGTACGACCGGGAGTTCACCCTCGCCCGGTTCCAGGAGATCGAGGCGCTGCTCCGGTCGGCGGAGCGTTTGGGCGACGGGATCGACGCGCGCCCGATCACGACGCAGGAAGGTTATGAGCAGTGGGCGCCGTTCTACGACGAGCCGGGGAATCAACTCCTCGACATCGAGCAGCCGATCGTGCGCGAGATCCTCGACGGCCTGCCTGTCGGGCTCGCCCTCGACGCCGCGTGCGGGACCGGGCGGCACACCGCCTACCTCGCATCGCTCGGCCACAAGGTGATCGGAGTCGACAGCTCTCCCGCCATGCTTGCGCTCGCTCGCGCCAAGGTGCCCGAGGCCGAGTTCCACGAGGCAGACGTGCTTGACGTGCCGCTTCCCGACGCTTCTGTCGATGTCGTCGTCTGCGCAATCGCTCTCAGCCACGTGGCGGACCTCGGGCGGGCGCTGGCGGAGTTCGTCCGCGTCCTCCGGCCGGAGGGGCACCTGGTGCTCTCCGACTCGCGCGGCCTGATCGGAGACATCGGCCTGCCGCTGGTGCGGGTCGGCCCTGAAGGCGAGCTCGGGTACATGCAGACCTGGAGCCGCCTGGCGAGCGACTACCTCGCAGCCGCTCTCCCGCTCGGTCTCCAGGTCCGCCGCTGCGAGGAGCCGCGGCGGCCGTCACCGCTCCTCGGCGATGACGGCACGGATCTCTATGACGGCGACCGGCCGCCGGACTTCGTCCCGGGGGATCCTCCGAACATCTGGTCGTTGCACCACCTGGCCATCGCCGCCACGAACGCCGCCTGGCAGGGAAACCCGGCGGCGATCGTCTGGCACTTCCAGCTCGCCGCGGGTTAAGTCGTAGCGGCCGACGTGCTCGCGAGTGACGCGGCGAGGCGATTGACGGTGTCGCGCCAGCCGTCCGGGGCGTAGTCGAACCACTGCGGCATCGGGCCGTCGTGGATGCTCGGCGGGAGCTCGACGGTGAGGGTCATCTCGGTGCCGCCGCCGGCCTGGGACAGCGTCACGGTGACGAGCGGGCTGTCGTCGAGCCGGCTCGGGTCGAGCTCGGGCCAGCCGCCGGTTGCGCCCCAGGCGAACACGAGCTTCTCGTCGGGCACGATCTCGCGGTAGACGCCGCCGGTGAAGTAGGCCGTGGACTCGTTAATCACCATGTGCTGGCGCCAGACGCCGCCGACGCGCAGGTCGAGCTCGATCGGCTCGGTCGGTACCGGCTGTTCGTCGTTGTAGAACCAGTCGAGGTGATCGGGGTCGGTCCAGGCTCGGAAGACGTCGGCGGGAGGAGCATCGAGCTTCCAAGTGAGGGTGAACTCGCGCGGCGTGCGGTCGGTGGTCATCAGTCCTCCAGTCTTGGTTTCTTTGAGAGCTGCTGCTCGAGGCGAGAGAGACGCGCCTCGAAGAAGTCGCGATATGGGGCCAGCCATGCGTCGGCCCCGGCAAGCGGTGTGACGTCCAGGCGGCAAGGGCGCCACTGCGCCGACCTTCCCTTGACGACGAGGCCTGCCCGCTCGAGCACCTTGAGATGGCGAGACACCGACGGCAGGCTCATCGCGTGTGGCGCTGCGAGCTCGTTGACGGTGGCCTCGCCCTCGGCCAGCCGGGCCAGGATCGCACGACGCGTCGGGTCGGCGAGGGCGGCGAACGTTGTGCTGAGCTGGTCCGGTTTCATTTAGCGATGCTGCTAATTAGCAGATCGGCTAAATAAAGCAGCAAGAGACCCGGCTGTCAAGCTTCAGTCCGTGGAGCAGCGCGTGACTCTGCTGACGCTCGGTGTCTCGGACTACGCGCGCGCGACGGCGTTCTACGCAGCGCTCGGCTGGACGCCGGCGCTCGAGATCGACGAAACGGCGTTCTTCCAGGCCAACGGCGTCATCGTGACGCTGTGGGCGCGGGAGAAGCTCGCCCCGGACCTGGGGATCCCCGACGACGGTGCGAGCTGGAGCGGCATCGCACTGGCGCACAACGTGCGTTCGCGGGAAGAAGTCGACGAGGTGATCGAACTGGCGCGCGCGAACGGCGCCGAGATCACGCGCGAGCCGTCAGAGACGTTCTACGGTGGCTTTGCCGGTGCGTTCCGGGATCTCGACGGGCACGCGTGGGAGATCGCGCACAACCCCGGCTTCGGCCTGGACGGCAACGGCAACATCGTTCTTCCGAGCGGCTGAGCCCACGACTCAGGCGTCAGCGCGCGCCCGCGCTCGCATCGCCGCCAGCCGTTCGAGACTGGCGGGCGGCCACTGCGTTTCCAGGTCGTAGAAGACGTCGAACGCCGGCACCGAGTCGGGGAGCGTGACCCAACTCACCTTCGACTTGGTGAAGATGTGCACGTCGGGCTCGACGCTCGTGGGCTCGTCGAGCGTGCCGCCGCGGACGAAGCGCACCTGGGGGCGTCCGTACTCGCTGAAGACCGCCACCTGGCAGGTCGGGCAGCGGAAGATCCGCTGGGTGCTGCCGTCGTCGCGAGGCACGTCGACCGGCTGCGGATCGCCCGCGAGCAGCTCCAGACGCTCGGTCTCGATCAGCAGGTTGATGACGAACGCGCTGCCGGTCTGACGCTGGCAATTCAGGCAGTGACAGCAATGCGTATACAGCGGCTCGGAGGTCAGCCGGTATCGAACCGCTCCGCAGGCGCAGCCTCCCTCACGTGCGACGCTCATGGTCTCCTCCTCGACGATGTCAGCTGCCGATCAGTTCCTTGAACGCGGGCTCGTCGCGAATCGCATCGAGGTCGGAGTCGCCCTTCGCGTAGTCGCGGAACATCTCCGACAGCTCGACCGCCTTCTTGAGGTGCTCCAACGCCTCCGCCTTCTCACCGGTGAGGCTCTCGCAGCAGGCGAGGTTGTAGAACAGCAAGGGGTACTGCGGATGAACCTCGACCTGGGCGCGTAGCTTCTCCGCCACCTCGGCGTGCTCGCCCGCCTCGTAGAGGGGCCTGAGCGGCGCCCAGACGTCCCAGCCGGTGGGCTCGTACGCCTTCCCCGGCGTGGCGCCGAGCGCGATGATCGTCGTCTCGGGCTCCTCGGCGAACGCCGTCCGCTTCACACCGGGAGGGGCGTAGACGAAGGTGCCCGTGGGCGCATCCAACCGCTCGCCGTCGAGCTCGAACACGGCGCGCCCCTCGAGTACGAGGTAGACCTCCTCGTTTCCGCCCGGCTCATCCTCGTCGTGTTCGTTGATGATCCGGTCGCCCGCGGCGTGGCCGGTCCAGGCGTTGATCCCGAAAGCTGTGACGCCGAGGTGGTGCCGGACCGGCCGCCATGCGCAGCGCCCGTCGTCGACCTCTTCGATCTCGTCGAGCTGCGCGACCGTGTATCCGCTCATCGGAACCCCTTTCTCGTTGCCCTCGGCAGACGCGATGAGTCTAGGGGAGCGCGATCGACCGACGCGAGAGGTCATCGCGGCTGCGGGGTACGCTTCGAGTGGAAGCAGAGGAGCACTCATTGGCACCCTCGAAAAAGGCACCACACACCGGCACGTTTCTCGGCGTGCCCTACGACTGGCGGTTGCACGGCGTCAAAGCGCGCGTTCGGGAGAGCTGGTGGAACCCGAATGAGCCGCGCCTCTTCACGCCGAGGGCCTTCGGCTGGGGTTACGCCATCAACCTGGCGCGGCTGTTTCGGCGTCGATCGTAGAGTTCCAAGTCCGTTCGATTGGCGGGCCAATGAGGGTGAGTAAACGTCGCTCGTCCTGGAACGCCGGTTCTCTCGGCCGCGCTACCCGACGAGCAACGTGGCGTCGAACCAGACGTCCTCGAAGCCCGGCTCGACGACGACGCCATGGCCTGGAGGGAGCGCGAGGTAAGGGATGATCTCCGGGCTCCACTCAGGCAAGTGAGAGACGTGCAGCGGGACGAAGAAGTCGTCACCCTGCGTTGCGGGATCTGAGATGTCTCCACCCCAGATGTACCAGCCGGTCGTGTCACCGACAGGCAGGTGCCGAATAGCCTTCACCGGCCGCGCGCCCTGCTGGACGTTCAGAGCGATTCCGACCTTCTCGTCATCCGGCGCGGGAACGGGTGTGACGCCGAACCGGCTACACGTTTCGAGCTGCTGGATCGTCACATTGTCGATGCCGGAAGTAGAGCAGCCCTTGCCTCGGTCAAATGTGCGGGAATGTCCCTCGACAAACTCGTACTCTTGGGGTCAAGTGCCTTGGCCGACCAAAGATTCCGAGAGCTACTTCTCTGAACGTGGCTTCGCTCTTCGTGTAGTCGAGGACACCACACATGGCGACTACGCGGCCGACCTCCTTTCGGCGAACCAAGAGCGTCGACTTCAGCCGCGCTACGGATCAGGACCAACCAAAGAGCAAGCAGCGGAATCCGCCGTGCGCCGCTACCACGTTGAGCAGGAGCCAACGCGTCCGCTCCCGCGACGACTTCCATAAGCATGGAAGCTCGCGTGGGCCGTGTGCGGGCATGCCCCGAGCGATGCGCCTGCCTTGTCGGGTTCAATGCGGCTGATGTCCCTCGAGGAGAACTCCAACTGCGAGTACACGCACGCCAGCTTCCGGCTCGTCGGGCCGGATCTCGTTCCGGCCACAATCGAACGCCGGACGGGACTCACTGGGTCTGGCGCAGAGAAGAACCAGCTGAGGCGATCGCGCACTGGCCGGGGCGTTCGACAACCAACGGGCGTCTGGTTCATCTCATCGGAAGGGCAGATCGGTAGCACGAGCCTTGAGCGCCACCTGTTGTACCTGCTGGACATTCTCGAACCGCAGCGCGACACGCTGCGAGAGGTCATGAGCGAGCAGTCGCTTCAGGCCGACTTCTCCTGCTACTGGGTGTCGGCCACCGGCCAAGGAGGCCCGGCGGTCGGCCCGACAACTCTGCGACGGGCCAGCGACCTGTCCGCCACTCTCGGCTTCGAGTTCCACGGCCCATTCGGCGATGAGTAGCTCGGTAGCCTGGGCCAGGCACCCTGTCGCCCGACCGCGCGCTCTATGCGCGCGCCGGTTCGAACCTCAGCTTCGCCAGCACCCTGCCCTCGGGGATGCGCGTCGGGTACTCGCGCGTCAGGCACGCGCGGCACAACGCCGACTCGGGGCGCCGCGTCGCCTCCTGCAGGCCCTCGAGCGAGATGTACGCGAGCGAGGTCGCGCCGATCGCCTTCCGCACGCCTTCGACATCCGTGCGCGCGGCGATCAGTTCGTCGTCGTCGGCTAGGTCGATGCCGTAGAAGCACGGCCCGATCACCGGTGGCGATGAGATGCGCACATGCACCTCGGCCGCGCCGGCGTCGAAGAGCATCTGCACGATCTGGCGGGTCGTGTTGCCGCGGACGATCGAGTCGTCGATGACGACGAGGCGCTGCCCTGCGACCTCGGCGAGCGGGTTGAACTTGAGGCGGATGCCCTGTTGGCGCAACCCCTGGTCGGGCTGGATGAACGTCCGGCCCACATAGCGGTTCTTGATCAGTCCCTCGCTGAACGGGATGCCCGAGGCGCGCGCGAAGCCGATTGCGGCGGGCGTGCCGGAGTCGGGGATCGGCAGCACCAGGTCAGCGTCGGCGGGCGCCTCGCGGGCCAGTTGCTCGCCCATGCGCACGCGGGCTCCGTGCACCTCGACGCCGTCGAGCCGCGAGTCGGGCCGGGCGAGGTAGAAGAACTCGAAGATGCAAAGCTCGCCCGTCTCGGCCGGCACCGCCTGGCGCGCGTGCAGGCCGTCCTCGTCGATCACCACGAGCTCGCCGGGCTCGATGTCCCGCTCGAACTCCGCGCCGACGAGATCGAGCGCGCACGACTCCGACGCGACGACCCAGTCGCCGTCCAACCGACCGACGGAGAGCGGGCGGAAGCCGTGCGGGTCGCGGAAGGCGATCAGGCTGCCCTCGACGAGCGCGACGACCGAGTACGCGCCGTCGAGGCGCTCCATCGCGTGCGCGACTGCGTCCGCGAGCGGCGCAGGATCGTTCGCGATCAGCGCTGCGATCACCTCGGTGTCCGATGTCGAGCCGAGCTTCGTGCCCTCGTCGGCGAGCTCGGTGCGCAGCTCCGAGGCGTTGACGAGATTGCCGTTGTGGCCGAGCGCGATCGTGCGCGTCGTTCCGCGGTGGAGCAGCGGCTGCGCGTTCGCCCACGCAGAGGCGCCCGTCGTCGAGTAGCGCGTGTGCCCGATCGCGAGTTGCGCCTCGCCGAGGCCGCCGAGGTTGCGCTCCGAGAAGACCTGCGTCACGAGACCCATGTCCTTCATCACGGTCAACCGGCCGTGCTCGGACACCGCGACGCCAGCCGACTCCTGGCCGCGGTGCTGTAGCGCGTGCAGCCCGAAGTACGCGATCCGCGCGACGTCGCGCTCGGGTGCCCGGATGCCGAAGACGCCACACATCAGCGCACCACTACGTCCAGGCCTCTTCCAGGTCGGCGAGCGAGACGCCCAGCACCGAGTTGCCCTTCACGACGCCGATCTTGCGCAACGGGACTATCCCGTCCAGCCGGCTCTCGAACCTTGGAGCACACGCGACGACGGCCCGGCCGCCGGTCTCGCCGAAGAGCTCGACCGGATCGTCCGCCAGATCGAGATCGACGCCGGCTCCGCTCGCGACGGCGCTCTCGGCGAGACACACCGCGAGCCCGCCTTCCGAGCAGTCGTGCGCGAAGGAGAGGAGGGGCGCCGAGCGCCACAGGAACTCCACGAGCGCGGCCTCCGCTTCGAGATCGAGGTCCGGAGGTCGCCCGTGCGGGTGCGAGTAGAGCGCCTGGTACTCCGAGCCGTCGAGCGCGACGCGGCCGGCGCCGGCGAGCAGGACCACATCGCCGTCGTTCCAGGCGCCCGGCACACGTCGCACGTCGGGCACGAGGCCGACACAGCCGACGACGGGAGTCGGGTGGATCGACCTGCCGCTCGTCTCGTTGTAGAGCGAGACGTTGCCGGAGACGATCGGGATCCCGAGCGCGCGGCAGGCATCCGACATGCCGTCGATCGCCTCGGCGAGCTCCCACGCCACCTCCGGCTTCTCGGGGTTGCCGAAATTGAGGCAGTCCGTCAGCGCGAGCGGCTCGCCGCCGGCGCACGCGACGTTCCTGGCCGCCTCGAGCACCGCGACCGCGCCGCCGGTGCGCGGGTCGAGACTTGCGAGCCGGCCCGAGCCGTCGAGCGAGACGGCGAGCCCGCGCAGCGAGGGGCGCAGGCGCAGGACAGCGGCGTCGAACCCGGGGCGGCGCACGGTGCGGGAGCCGACGAGGTGGTCGTAGCGGCGGAAGATCCATGTGCGGCGCTTCACATTCGGCGAGGCGAGCAGATCCAGCAACGCCTGCTTCGTCTTCGGCGCGTCGGGGATGGGCTCCGCCTCCATCGCCGGCAGCCGCGGCGCGAGCGCCAGCTCGTACCGCGGGCACTCGTCGGTGAGGAGCGCGGCCGGGATCTCGCCGACCGGCTCGTCGTCGACGAGCGCGCGCAGGATCGCCGGTGCCGGTCACCTCGCCGATCACCGGAGTGGTGCAGCTCCCAGCGCTCGCAGACGGCGAGCACTGCGTCGAGGCGCTTCGGCTCGACGACCGCCACCATCCGCTCCTGGCTCTCCGAGATCATGATCTCCCACGGCTCCATGCCCTCCTCGCGGAGCGGCACCCGGTCGAGATTGACGTCGACGCCGGCGCCGTCCTTCGCCATCTCGGAGAGTGACGACGCGAGCCCCGCCGCGCCGCAGTCCTGCAGCGAGACGACGCAGCGCGCGCTCGACGAGCTCCATGCAGACCTCGATCAGCTTCTTGCCCGTGAAGGGGTCGCCGACCTGCACGCTCGGCCGCTTGCCCGCGTCGTCCTCGCCGAGCTCGGCGCTCGCGAGCACGCTCGCGCCGCCGATCCCGTCGCGCCCGGTTGTCGCGCCGAAGAGGACGATTGGATTGCCGATGCCGGTCGCCTTGGCGCTGAGCACGCGCTCGGTCGGCAGTAGGCCGATACACATCGCGTTGACGAGGCAGTTGTCCGCGTACGCCTCGTCGAAGACGGCTTCGCCGCCGACGGTTGGCACGCCGACGCAGTTCCCGTAGTGGCCGATCCCGGAGACGGCGCGTTCGAATTGCCACCCGGGCTCGCCGAACCGCAGCCCGTCGAGCAGTGCGATCGGGCGCGCGCCCATCGCGGTGATGTCGCGCAGGATGCCGCCGACCCCGGTCGCGGCGCCCTGAAACGGCTCGACGGCGGACGGATGGTTGTGCGACTCGACCTTGAAGGCGACGGCCTCGCCCTCGCCGAGGTCGATCACGCCGGCGTTCTCGCCGGGCCCCTGCAAGACACGCTCGCCCTCAGACGGCAGTCGCTTCAGCAGCAGCGCGGAGTGCTTGTAGCCGCAGTGCTCCGACCAGAGCAGCGAGAAGACCGCCAGCTCGAAATGGTTCGGGGCGCGGCCGAGCAGGTCGTTGATTCGCTCGAACTCCTGGTCTGTAAGACCGAGTGCGCGATGCAGCGGCTGTTCCGCGACAGAGCTCAGGCGACCATGGTATCGGGGAAGGCTGACGGCCCCGCCACGTTGTGTCTCACGTGGCGGCGTCTTCCACCGTTGTACTACCCGGATGACTCGTCGCCAGGGGATCATGCTGCTCGCGCTCGCCGCCATCTGGGGCGCGTCGTTCATGTTCATCAAGATCGCCGTCAGGGAGATCGAGCCGGCGACGGTCGTCTTCTGGCGGCTCGCTCTTGGGACGCTCGGGCTCCTGCCGATCGCGCCGTTCGTCGTCGGCCGCCGGGAGCTCCTGGCCCAGCTGCGGCGCTACGCCTGGCCGCTGGTGATCCTCGGAGTCCTGAATGCGGTGATTCCGTTCTGGTTCCTCAGCTGGAGCGAGACGCGGATCGACTCAGGCCTCGCCGCGGTGCTGCAGGCCTCGACGCCGCTTTTCGCCGCGCTGCTGGCGCTCGGCTTCAGCCACTCCGACCGGGTCAGAGGGCTTCGGCTCGCGGGTGTCCTCGTCGGCTTTGCCGGCGTCGCGCTCCTCGTCGGCGCGCAGCCGAGCGGCGACGTCCTCGCGGCGGTCGCCGTCCTCGTCACCGCCGTCTGCTACGCGGCGGGCGCGCTCTACGGCGGCCGGCGCCTCTCGCAGCTGCCGCCGTTGACCGTCGCGTTCGGGTCGCTGCTGACGGCGACGATCGTCAGCGCTCCGATCGGCTTGCTGCAGGCGCCGAGCTCGGTGCCGGGCTGGAAAGCGCTCGCATCGGTCGCCGTGCTCGGCTTCGCAGGCCTGTCGGTCGCCTACGTCCTCTACTTCGCGCTCATCGCGGGCGCCGGCGCGTCGCGCGCAGTGCTCGTCACCTACCTTGTCCCGGCGATGGCCCTGGGCTACGGCGTCGCGTTCCTCGACGAGCCGCTGACGTGGTCGGCGCTCGCCGGCCTGGTGCTGATCCTCGGCGGCGTCGCCCTCGGCTCGGGTGTCCGCTGGGGCCGGCGGCGCGCGCGGGTAGCCTCGGAGGTCCCGCTATGACCCGCTCCTACGTCCCGCTCATCCTGCTGCTTTCGTCCCTCTGGGGAGCGTCGTACCTCTTCATCAAAGTGGCCGGTCGCGAGATCTCGCCCGCGCCGATGATGCTCGCCCGCGTCACCGTGGCGATCGTGCTGCTGCTGACGTTTCTCGCCGCACGGGGAGAGCTCGGCCGCTTGCGCGCGCCCTGGGGCGCCTACGCCCTTGGAGTGACGAACTCGGCGGTCCCGTTCACGCTGATCGCCTGGGGCGAGCGGCACATCGACTCGGGCGTGGCGGCGGTGGCGAACGCGAGCGTGCCGATCTTCGTCGCGATCCTCGCCGTCTGGTTCCGGCCCGACGAGCGATCGAGGGGCTGGCGCCTCGTGGGGATCCTGCTCGGCATCGTCGGCGTGGCGGTGCTCGCCGGCTCCTCGCCGGGCAGCGGCTGGTGGTACGTGGCCGGGACGCTGGCGGTCGTGCTCGCGTCGATCTCGTACGCGACGGCGGGTCTTTGGGGCAAGCATCTGATCGTCCGCACGCCGGGTCCCGTGCTCGCGACGACGTCGCTCATCGGGGCGTTCGTCGTCCTGCTGCCGTTCGGCGTCGCCCAGGCGCCTTCCGAGCTGCCGAGCGCGAAGGCGATCGGCTGCGTGCTCGCGCTCGCCGTCCTGGGCACGGCCGCCGCGCAGCTGATCTGGTTCAGGCTGCTCCGCTCGTTCGGCACGTCCCGCTCGAGCCTCGTCACGTACCTGATGCCGGCGACCGCGCTCCTCTACGGCGTCCTGCTCCTGGGCGAGCCGATCACGTGGTCCGAGCTCGCCGGGTTCGTGCTGATCCTCGGGGGCGTCGCGCTCGGATCGGGCATCTTCGCGGGGCGAATCCAGCCCGAGCCCCAGTCCGCGGAGCCCCAGCCCGCCCCCGCCCGATGATCGAGCTCCGTCGCGCCGAGCCCGCGGACGTCGACTTTCTCGTCGAGCTCGCAAACCACGAGGACGTGGCGCCGTTCCTGGGCGCCCGCCGCGCTCGCGACCACGAAGCCCTCCTCGAGCAGGTCGAGCGCTCCCGCGCCGAGCCGCAAGGCTTCGGGCGCCTGATCATCGTGGTCGACGGCGAGCGGGCGGGCGTCATGGGCTACCACCTCGTCAACGAGCGGAACCGCATCGTCTACGTCGAGGCGCTCGCGGTTCATCCGGACCATCGCGGCCGTCGCCTCGCCGACGACGCGGCGCGCCTGCTCCAGCGCTATCTCTTCGACGAGCTCGGCTTCCACCGCTTGGAGCTCGAGTGCTACGCCTTCAACGAGCGGGCGATCGCGCACGCTGAGCGGGCAGGCTTCGTCCGCGAAGGAAGAAAGCGCCAGGCCTACGAGCGCGACGGCGTCTGGGTCGACTCGGTGCTCTTCGCGCTCGTCGCGGAGGATCTTGACTAAGGTCCGGCGGTGCTGACCGAGCAGTGGCACGAGGCGATGCCGTTGGGGCGGACGCTCGGGATGGAGCTGGTCGCCGCGGAGCCCGCCGAGGTGCGCGTCCGACTCGCGTGGGCGCCGGACCTCTGCACGACAGGCGGCCTCCTGCACGGCGGCGTGATCATGGCGCTCGCGGACGGCGCCGGCGGGACGTGCGCCTTCCTGAACCTGCCCGACGGCGCCGGCGGGACGGCGACCATCCAGTCGGCGACGAGCTTCTTGCGACCTGTGTCTTCGGGTCACGTCGAGGCGGTCTCGCGGCCGGTGCGGGTCGGCAAGACGGTGATCCATGTCGAGACGGACGTCCTCGATGCAGAGGGTCGCCTCGTCGCGCGCGTGACGCAGTCGCAGGCGGTGCTGTGAGCGGGTTTCTCGACGACTACGTCGAGCGATTCAACGAGTGCGTGCGCGGAGGCGACTTCTCCCGTCTCGTCGAGCTGTACGCAGAGGACGGCGAGCTCGTCTTCATCGGCGTCCCCGCGGGCCCGTTCCGCGGCCGCGATCAGATCGCCGCCGCGTACCTGGCGCAGCCGCCCGACGACGAGATCACGATCACGGACGCCGACGAGCAGCCCGGGACCGCGCGATGCCGGTTCGCCTGGCAGCGAGGCGGCGGCGGCTGGCTCCGGTTCGAGCGCGACGGTGAGGGCATCCGCCGCTTGACCGTGACGTTCGACTAGTGACGTCGAGCACCGTAAAGAGCGTCAGCTGCATCCCGTCGGGCGCCGCCAGCCGGACGTTGCGGTGCCGCCACGGTGTGTCCACCGGTTCCGCGAGCTGCTCGGCGCCGGCCGCGACGAGCCGGGCGGCGAGCTCCGGCGAGTCGTCCACCTCGAGCGCGAGGCGCACCGTCCCGGCGACGCGCCGGCCGACCTCGATCTCGTCCACCTCCGCCGCATGCGCGGTGTCGAGCAGCTCGAGCGTCGCCCGGCCCGCGTCGAGGATCGTCACCCGCCCGCCGTCCGACTCCCAGACCTCGAGCTGCGGCAGCCCGAGCGCGTCGCGGTAGAACGCGAGCGCCTCCTCGTAGTTCTCGACGGTCATGGCGACACGCAACTCGCGGACGGACATCGGCTCCTCCTGGTCGGCTTACGGCCGTTTTTACCCGCTTGCGACAATCTCTCCGTCACTCTTATTCGTCTCAACAGATGCAAGCACGCTTTGCAAGCTATGAAAGGGGAGCAACATGGCAGGCAAGAATCACGGCTTTCGCACGACTCTGGGACACCGCCGCGCGCTGGCGGCCGTGCTGATCGCGGTCGCCTCGATCGTCATCGGCGCCGTCCTCGGCGCACCGCATGAGGGCAACGCCGCGGCACAGGCCGCGCCGGGCAACCAGTCGCCGCCGACCATCTCGGGCACACCCTCGGTCGGATCCACGCTCACCGCGACGAACGGCACCTGGACCGGCAGCCCCACCTCGTACCTCTACCAGTGGCGCCGTTGCGACTCGGTCGGCGGCAGCTGTGCCTCGATCGGCGGCGCGACCAACTCCACCTACGCCCTCAAGCAGGTCGACGCCGACAACACGCTGCGCATCCGGGTCACGGCGAGGAACGCCGACGGCTCGACCCAGGCGACCTCGGTTCCGACCGCCGTCGTCAAGGCGGCGCCGACGCCGCCGGCCACGGGTTGCCCGAGCGGCACCGGCGCGATCAAGATCGCCGACCTCTCCTCGCCGGCCCGGCTCACTTTGGATCGCCAGGAGATCACGCCGGGTGTGATCGGACGCTCGTCCCGTGACATCACAGTCCGGTTCCACGTCTCGGCGTGCGGTGGCCGGTCGGTCGAAGGCGCGCTCGTCTACACGACGACGGTGCCCTTCAACCAGTTCTCACTCCCCGCGGAGCAGCCGACCGGAGCCGACGGCTTCGCGACGCTGACGATGCACCAGCTGAGCGGCTTCCCGGCGGCCCGCCAGCAGGGGCTGCTCGTGTTCTTCTCCCGCGCGCGCAAGACGGGCGAGGATCCGCTCGGCGGCGTCTCGACGCGCAGGCTCGTGTCGTTCCCGGTCGATCTGAAGCGCTAGACCGACCATGCTCGGCCGGAGCGCGGGCAGACCGCTCGCGCTCCGGCTCCCGCCCTCTGCGCCACGTGGGAGCCGGTGCGTCGTCGATGCGTAGGATCTGCGCATGACTCGCTACCTGCACACGATGTATCGCATCACCGACCCGGAGAAGAGTCGGGCCTTCTACGAGGCGCTCGGGCTCGAGTTCCGTCGCGACATGGACATCGTCCGCGACGGTGAGAAAGAGGCGACCAACTACTTCTTCGGCGTTCCCGGCCAGGAGGAGGAGCTGGAGCTGACGCTCAACCACGACGGCCGGACCTACGACCTCGGCACCGGCTACGGGCACATCGCGCTCGCGGTCGACGACCTCGAGCGAGACGCTCGCGCGGCTGAAGGAGCAGGGCATAGAGGCCGAGCGGGAGCCGTACCGCGTCCGCGAGGGCGGCTCGCTTCTCTGCTTCGTCCGCGATCCCGACGATTACCGCATCGAGCTGATCGACCGCAGCGGCCGTTAGGAGGGGTTGGCGAAATAGCGACTGTGCCGCCGGGCCGCGCTGCTCGCCCCGATCCGGCGTCCTCGGTCGCATCCGTAGGCACCACTACGAAAGCTCCCTGCGTCCTTGGCTCGGAACGAGCATCGCACCCCGACGACGAGCGACATTCCGCCAATCCCTCCTAGCGGCGGCCACACGGGTCATCCCGTTGGGGCGATGTGCGAGCGCTTGACGGGCCAGATACTCCGTCGCGGTGACTGACCGAACCTGCCTCGCCATCGTGAAGCTCGCCGGAGCTCTGAGCGCCGGTTTCATAATCGCCGTGGCCGTTTCGTCGTGCGGCGGCGGCAACGGCACAGCGCTTGCGACGTCAAGTGACGCCACGCGCACGGCACCAACGGTCACGAGGGCGCCTCTCACCGCGCCGACGAGTACCGCGACGGAGACGGCGGCCGCACCGGCGGTGACCACGACGGCCACTGAGACCGCGCCGGTGGTGACCGCGACGGTCATCGAGACCCAAACCGCGCCGGCCGAGACGGAGACGAGTCCCGCGGAGACCGTCATCGTGACGCAGACCGAGACCAAGGAGGCGCCTGTAACGACGACCGCGACGACCACGGGCACGACGACGGGCGGGATCAGCCCGGCGGCCGCAGCTGCCGCCGCGGCCGCGGCCGCTCAAGACGATGAGTCCGACAGCACGGAGTGGGGCTGGATCGCCTTCGCCATCCTCGCTGCCGCCGTCGTCATCGGTGGGATCGTCTGGTGGTGGCGGAAGCGCTCCGCCTCGGCGAAGCAGGATGATGAGCCTCCTCCTCCTGAGAACCTGCCCACCTGACGAGCGCAGCGGCCGGTAGGTGACCGACGTCCACGGACGCGCGGAGCGCCTGCTCGCGCGCGAGCTCGAGCGCTTCGAGGGCGAGCACCCCCGCTCGGCGGAGCTCGCGCACCGCGCGCACACGTCGCTCCTGGCCGGTGTGCCGATGCACTGGATGGTCCGCTGGCCGGGCGGCTTTCCCGTTTTTGCGAGCGAGGCAGAGGGCGCTCGCTTCCGCGACGTCGACGGCATCGAGTACGTCGACTTCTGCCTCGGCGACACCGGCGCGATGACCGGGCACTCGCCCGAGCCGGTCGTGCGTGCGGTCGCCGAGCAGGCCGCGCGCGGGATCACGCTGATGCTTCCGAGCGAGCACGCGCTGTGGGTGGGCGAGGAGCTGACGCGGCGGTTCGGCCTGGCGCGGTGGCAGTTCGCGGTCACGGCGACCGACGCGAACCGCTTCGCGATCCGCCTTGCCCGCCTCGTCACGGGCAGGACGAAGGTGCTCGTCTTCAACTGGTGCTACCACGGCACGGTCGACGAGTCGTTCGCAACGCTGCGTGACGGCCGCGTCGTCGAGCGCGAGGGCAATCTCGGCCCGCCGGTGCCGCTCGACCTGACGACGCGCGTCGTCGAGTGGAACGACGTCGAGGCGCTCGAGCGCGAGCTGGCAGCCGGCGACGTCGCTTGCGTGCTCACCGAGCCGGTGCTCACGAACATCGGCATCGTCCATCCGGAGCCGGGCTTCCACGAGACGATGCGCGAGCTGACGCAGGCGGACCGGAACGCTGCTGATCATCGACGAGACGCACACCCTCTGCGCGGGGCCCGGCGGCTACACGCAGGCGCACTCGCTCGCGCCGGACATGCTGACCGTCGGCAAGGCGATCGGCAGCGGCGTCTCCGCCGCCGCGTACGGCTTCACCGCCGAGGTCGCCGACCGGATCGACGCGGCGATCGACCGCGACGAGTCCGACGTGGGCGGCATCGGCGGCACGCTGGCGGCGAACGTCCTCTCGCTCGCCGCAGTGCGCGCGACGCTCGAGCACGTCCTCACCGAGGAGGCGTTCGCAAGGATGATCGAGCTCGGCGAGCGGTTCGAGCGCGGGGTCCAGGACGCGATCGACGCGAGCTCGCTGCCGTGGCACGTGACGCGGCTCGGTTGCCGCGTGGAGTACCTCTTCCGCGCGGAGCGGCCGCGCACCGGCAGCGAGGCAGCGGCGGGCACGGACCATCTGCTCGACCGGCTGATCCACCTCTACGCGCTCAACAGGGGCATCCTGCTGACGCCGTTCCACAACATGGCGCTGATGTCGCCCGCCACGACCGAGGCGGACGTCGACCTGCACACCGAGGTTTTCGCCGCAGCAGCGCGTGAGCTCGCGGGCGGCGCTTAGGTGCGCTCGACGAGATCCGCCCAGGCCCAGCGGCCGGTTGTCGCGTGCGCCAGCAGGCGGCCGAGGGCGGACGCATCCATCAGGTCCTGCCCGACGAGCTCGCTCGGGACGGTCGCCGCATTCGGGAGCGACTCGTAGATCGACGCGCGCTCGTCCTCGTCGCGAAAACCGAGCGCACGGGGAAGCCGGAACAGGTAGCCGTCGTGGAGCGGATCGGGCTTTGCGCCGGTTCGATCCACGAGCGGGACAAGCACGGCGCGTTCGGCGACCACGCTGAGTGCGCCGCGCGTCACCGGATGGTCGTAGCCGAGGAAGACGAAGGCCGCATACCGAGCGCCCTCGAGTCGCACGTACATGACACAGTCGCCGAGGGCCGGATCGCAGTCGTCGACCTCGAGCTGGATTGCTGCTCCGAGGCGCTCGGCGATCGCGCCTCGGTACCGGTCGTCTCCGAGCACGAGCAGTCGGGCCATCTCGATCATCATGATCTCATCGTTCGGCGGCTCGGCTCCGCGGGTGCGCCGACCTGTCAGTAACCTGACCCCGACCTTCAGCGTTGGACCGTAGGTTGAGATGACGTCCATTCCGATCCGTCGTCGCGTGACCCTCGCCTGGGCGTTCCTCGGCCTGGCGGCGACACTGAGCGTCGCGACATTGGGCGTTGCTGCCCGTCTCTACGGCGGCGGTCAGAGTGCGCAACTTCAGTGTCGTGCCGGCAAGGAGCGTCTCGACAATCCGGTGTCGGTGACGAAGCGCTTCCTGCTCGGCGCCGTCGAGCGGCGCAACCTCACCGACGCCTACAACGTCGTCACTCCCAGTTTCCGCCAGAACGAGACCTGCTCCCAGTGGCTCGCGCATCCGATGCCGGCCAACGCGCTCGCGATCGACTGGAACCGAACCTCCTACCGGCTGAACCCGGCGGGAGGCGAGGGGCAGACGATCTACGACGTCATCCTCTACCGGCCGGGTGCACGGCGCGCCGCCCACTATCTGATCGAGCTGCGGATGGACGAGGGGAACGCCTGGCCCGGCGACGGGCACAGCTGGCGCGTAGCCAGCTGGTACGCGGACCCGAGTGATCTCGTCTTGCCCGGGCTCGTCGCGTAGTTTCAGATACGTGCCGAAATCGTGCGGTAGCTGGCCGAATCGATGCGGCGCGCTCGCGCACATTTACGTCCATCGGAGCGAAGCTCGTGTCACTCGTGCTCGGCGCGACACTCGTCGCCGCGCCCGCGGCCGGCAGCGCCCGTCTGCCCGGAGCGACCGCGCTGAAGGCGTGCGCCGGTGCCGGCTCGTTCTGGCCCACGCAGACGCTCGCATTCGACCGCGCCACCGCCTGGGTCGCCTGCAAGGAGCAGGCGCGCGTCGTCCGCCTGAACACGAAGACCCGCAAGCTCGGGCCGTCCGTTCGCCTCGACGGGCCCGTGATCGCGGTCGCCTCAGGCTACGGCTCTATCTGGGCGCTCGACTCCGGATCGACGCTGTACCGGATCAAGCCGGCGACAGCTCGCGTGACTCGTCGCGTCGACGTCCCGGCCTCGGCCGCGTACAACATCTGGATCGGCGGCGGCTCCGTCTGGGTCGCGGACGACCAGGGCGCAAGTGTCATCCGCGTCTCGCCGGCGACGGGCAAGGTCGTCGCGCGCGTGGCGGTCGGCGACGGGCCGGCGGACATGGTCTTCTCCGGGACCTCCGCCTGGGTGATCAGCCACCGCGACAAGGCCCTCGACCGGATCGACCTGGCGACGAACGCCGTCTCCCGTGTCGCGACGGTTCCGGGCGATGCGCCGGAGCGGCTGGCGCGTCTAGCCGGCAGCCTTTGGATCACCGGGCGCGGCACGGACCTGCTCCGGGTCGACCCGGAGACGGGCGGCGTGAAGGCGACGATCGACATCGGCGCGAGCGGGATCGACGTCGTCGCCGCGGGCGTTGCGTTGTGGGTGCCGTCTCGAAGTGACGCGGTCGATCCGACCGGATTCCCGACGATGGACGCGCTGCGTCGCGTCTCGGCCTCGACCGGGCAGATGACGACCGTCGCGCGCGCTAGCGGCCGCCTCGACGTGCACGGGCTCCAGGCGCAGGGCGGCTATGTCTGGCTCGCGGACAACAGGGCGGGCCTGCTCTACCGCGTCCGCGGCTGAACGCCGTCTGCGTCAGCGCTTGCCGGATTGAGGACGCGCCCAGGCCTGAAGCACGCAGGTCGGCACCCGCGCCCGGTGCGCCGCCGGCGGGTAGGCCGCTCGGTAGGCGGACGGTGACCGGCCGAACGTCCGGCTGAAGCTCGTCGTGAACGAGCCGACGCTGCGAAGGCCGACGGCGAAGCAGATGTCGGAGATCGCGCGGTCGGTGCTCCGCAGCAGCGACGCCGCGCGTTCGAGGCGGCGTGTCAGCAGATACTGATGCGGCGTCTCGCCGAAGGCTCGCCGGAACTCACGGCTGAAATGCGCCGGCGAGAGGCGTGCGGCGCGAGCGAGCGTCGGCACGTCGAGCGGCTCGCGGTAGCGCGCGTCGATCAGGTCCTTCGCGCGGAGCAGATGCCGCGCCGGCGGCACGATCGTCAGCATCCTCGATGTCTAGCACGGCGCACGCGGGCTGCGTGCGACGCCTCGCGGGAGGCGCCGCACGCCCGACGTGAACGGCCTGTGCGCTAGTTGAGCTGACCCAACCGCATCTGGTTCCCGGAGACATCGCGGAAGCCGGCGTCGATGCCGTACGGCTGCTCGGTCGGCTCCTGCGAGAACTCGACGCCGCGGCTCTTGAGCTCCTCGTAGGTTCCCTGGCAGTCGTCGGTCGCGAAGAAGAGGCCACCGGCGGCGCCCTTTGCGACGATCTCGGTCAGCTTGCTCTGCGTCTCCGTATCGAACACCGGCGGGCCCGGCACGGTCATCAGCGCCAGCGCAACGCCCTCCTGCCCCGGCACGCCGACGGTGAGCCAGCGAAAGCCTCCCATCTCCGGCAAGGTCACGTCGTCGCGGAGCTCGAAGCCGAGCTTCTCCGTGTAGAAGGCCAGCGCCTCGTCCTGGTCGTGAACCCAGACGTTCACGTGCGTGAGTTGCTTGATCATCGTGTGCCTCCGATCTCGTTTCAGCGGTCGACGATCACGCTAGTCACGCCCTGGGGCGGTGTCTTCTCGAAAACTGCTGCGCTTCAGCGGTGGCCGGGCGCGAAGGCCGACGCAGCGGCGAGGCGCCCGACCGGGAGCTCGACGTTCGCCTCGCACGCGCGGTCCCCGCACTCGCACAGGAACTCGCGCACCACGGTGTCCGCGTCGCCGTCGGCCCAGGGCCGGGCGTAGAAACCGCGGATCTGCGCCACGATCGCCTCGTTTGCCTCGCGGAGGAGCGCCTGCCGGGCCGCGACGCTCTCCGCGCACGGTCCCTCGGCGAGCGCCGCCGCGAAGTGGTCCTCGACGGCGGCCACGGTCTCGGCGATGCCGCGCGACCCGTCGACTGTGAGCATCGGCACGTCGTGCTCCTGCGCCTCCCGTTCGATCACCTCGCCGAGCAGCAGGTACAGCTGCGCCGCCCCGGACGAGGTGCCGCGCTCTTCGAGCTGCTCGTTCTGGAGCTCCCGGGTCGGGATCAGCCAGAGGGCACGGGCCGGGTCGACCGGCAAGGACGAGACGACACCCGGAGACACCGTCGACCCCTCCGCGACGACGAGCGGCGACGCCGGCAGCAGCCGAAGGTCGTCCACCACCATCGGCCCGCGCTCGGCGTGCAGCGAGAGCGCGAGCATCTCCGCGGGAGTCGCGTCGACCCAGCGCTCTGGCGGGGTCATCGCCTCCCATCTGTGCGCGGCGGCGTTGCCCTCACGCAGCGCTCGGTCGCGGTGCTCCCACGTGTGCGTGTCGGTGTTGTACCAGCGCAGCCCGTGCCGGCGGGCGAGCCGCGTGGCGACGGTCGTCTTACCCGATCCGGGCGGGCCGCCGAGCCAGAGAACATGGCTGAGTGACTGCATCTGCGTCGACTCTACGGCGAACCGCGGCCACTGCCATTTTCGTTGTCATGTGGTAATTTTTGCTGCTGAGAGGCGGCTTGGCGCCTCTGCCGCCGGACGGTGGGCCGTGCGGCGAGTGTCGGGTTGTCGAGGTGCAAATACGGTGAAAACTCTGCGTGTGCTTGTCGCGAACGAGCGTCAAGATCGTCTGGCTGACGTCGCCCGTGTTGTGGCCGGGCTCGGCCACGAGGTGATCGCGCCCCAGATCGAGGTCAGCGAGGTCGGCCTCGTGACCGCACGTGAGAAGCCGGATGTCGCCCTCGTCGGCCTCGGAGAGAGCTCATCGCATGCTCTCGAGCTGATCGAGCAGATCGTTCACGAGTCGGCGTGCCCCGTCGTGGCGCTCGTGCACGCGCCCGACCACGAGTTCGTGCTCGAGGCGGCGAAGCGCGGCGTCTTCGCCTACATCACCGACGGCGAGCCGCAGGAGTGGCAGAACTCGATCGAGATCGTCCTCCGGCGCTTCGCAGACTTTCGCGATCTGGAGGGAGCCTTCAAGCGCCGCTCCGTCACCGAGCGGGCGAAGGGGATCCTGATGGAGCGCCACTCGGTCGACGAGGAGCGGGCATTCGGGATGCTCCGTGACCACGCGCGCGGAACGAAGACCACGCTCGTCGAGACTGCCGAGTCGGTCGTCGACGGGAGCCTGCTGCTCCCGGCGTCCTCGTAGCCGGGCGCTAACCCGTGGAGTGCAAATGAGCGGCCATCGAAGGCTGCCCGAGGGCGCAGGTGGGGCAGATCGAGTGGGAGAGCGTGTGGCGTGAGTCGATCGCCGCCAGTGCGGCACGCGGAGCCTGGTACCAGGAGCTATCGATCTCGACTCTCTCGCACCACGCGCAGCGCGTGATCAACTCCCCGGCCTCATAGGCCCGGAGGATTCGCCTCGTCGCGTCGCCGGTCTGCAACTGTTTCTCCCTCGACCTGGCCGCGGTCGCTGACGTTTGTCCAAGCTGTTGACTCAGCGTACTCCTGATCTGGCCCGCTGCCTAGCCGTTTGGCGAAAACGGCGGCAAACCCTGCCTAGACGCCGTCTCTACGGTACGTCACCCGCTCGGCTCCGACGAAAGCCGCCAGTTCTTCGAGTGCTTCGTCCAAGCGCGACGCGTCGCCCCAAGCGCCGAGCACCTCGAGCGTGCCCGTCTTCGAGTCGAATCGCGGCTCGGCGCGGCCGACGATGCGGTCGCCGACCAGAACCGGCAGCACGTAGTACCCGTACTCCCGCTTCGCTTTCGGGACGTACATCTCCAGCCTGTAGTAGAAGCCGAAGAGCGCCTCGGTCCGGGCGCGGTCGTGGATCAGCTGGTCGAACGGCGAGAGCAGCGTCACGCGATCGGGCACCGGCCCGTCCGCGACCTCGGGGTGCGCGTGCCAGCCGTCCCGTTCGAGCCGGACCCCACGCGCGCGAAAGCGCTTCTCGGCGAGCGCGCGCTCGGCGACCCGCGTCGGAACGGTCTCCGTCTCCGGATACCAGCGCTCGGCCAGATCCCAGAGCCGTTGGCCGTTGCGGCGGCCGGCAATCGCCACGATGCCGCGCGCCTGCAGGATCTCCAACATGAACGCCACGCGCCGGCTCCCGTACCAGCGATGCTGCTCGCCGCGACGCGGGGAACGGTCGTCGAGCTCGCGCGAGAGCAGTGGCCCGCGCCGTTCGAGCTCGCGCATGACGTAGCGGCGGAAGCCGGCGTTCTCCTTCAGCCAGTCGTTCACCCACCGCCGCTCGCCCTCGGTCCCGCGAGTCCGTGAGCGCATGCGGGCGCGCAGGAGCGGGAGATCCTCCATCGGCCAGATGTAGGCGTTCCATTCGAAGAGCTTGCGCTTCGTCCAGAGGAGCCGATCGAGCTCGCCCCGGTCGAAGGCGCCCAGGCGGCTCCAGAGGACGAGGTGCTGCGGAGTCGCAACCGTCGCGATCGGGTCGAGCTGGAGGAAGCCGAGGTGCCTGACCGTGTCGAGGACGTTTCGAGCCGAGCCGTCTAGGAGCTGCGCCCGCACGGCGATGCGGCGGGCCTCGTCGAGACTGACGATCCTTGACGTGCTCGCCCGGCTCACGCGGCGGGCGCCCTCGCTTCGGCGACAAGCACGGGTACGAGCTCCGCGGCGGACGGCATCGCAGCAATCTCTGCGGCGACTCGCCGGGCTCGCTCGCGGTAGGAGCCCTCCGCAAGCAGGGTGACGACGGCCGAGCGAGCTGCCTCCGGGGTGAGCTCGTCGGGCAGGAGGACGAGCCCGACGCCGAGCGATGCGCACCGTCCCGCGTTGTCGAACTGGTCGGCGCCTCGCGGGACGACGAGCATCGGCACACCGTGGGCGAGCGCCGCGAGCGTCGAGCCGGAGCCGCCGTGCGTGACGGTGACCGCGGCGTGGGGCAAGAGCAGCGACTGGGGGATATAGCGCTCGACCCGGGTATTGGGCGGGATGGGCTCGAGCGCGGCCGGGTCGTTGTCACGTCCGATCGTGGCGATCACGTTGCAGTCGAGCCCGGCCAGCCCGTCGAGCAGCACCCGGAAGACGCGCAGGTCGTTGTGCACCGTGCCGAGCGTGACGTAGACGAGCGGGCGGCCGGGCAGCTCCTCGAACCAGTCGGGAGGGCGGTCGCCCGGATCGGGGTCGAACTCGGGCCGCAGGAGCTCGACGCGCGTTCCGGCGGGCGGGAGCTCGGTCTGGAAGCTCGGCGGGCAGATGTCGAGGTAGAGGCCCCGGAACATCCCGCCGTACGGCTCGGGCTCGACACCGGCGTCACGCCAGAGGGTCTCGGTCGCTGCCGCGCCGCGCTCGACGGCTGCCAGGGGCACGAGCCGTCCGAAGCTCTGGTGGACGATCGGGATGTCGAGCGACGCGGAGACGACCGGCGCCGCGAGGTCGGACGATTCGTGGACGATCAGGTCGGGTCGCCACGAGACGGCGACGGCGTGGAGCTCACCGGCCTTCGCGCCTGCCGTGATCGTGGCGAACATGCGCGTGTACGTGAAGCTGCGGCGCTCGGCAATCGGCAGCGCGAGCTGCTCGGCGCGGTACGGCTCGAAGCGGGCCTGGCATTCGGCCTGCCCGATCCCGGCCGGCAGAGCTGTGAAGCCGAGGGCCTCGATCCGCGGCAGAGCCGACGCGCCCGTTGCGAAGGCGACGTCGTGACCCGCGTCGGCGAAAGCCCGGGCGAGCGGCACCAGGGGATGAACGTGCCCGGTGCCTGGAGTGCAGCTGAAGAGAACCCGGATCGGGCAATCATCTCAAAGGCGACGCGGATCTAGCGCTGGACCCCCATGACGATCGTCCCGACGTAGCCGCCGGAGCCGTTCGGCTTCACGTTCAGCAGCGACTTGCTGCCGCCGTTGACGTAGATCGAGTCGTTGGCATTCCGCGTCGTGCGATTCGGCCGGCTCCGGTACGGCGCCTTCTTGTAGACGGCGTCCGTGAGCGAGTCGCGGAAGAAGAGCTGGCCGGTGTGAACGACGCTGCCGCCGACGTGCACCTTGATGTGGATGTGCACCGCGCGACCCTGGTACCAGCCCGGGTAGATCGTCTGGAACGTGGCGACGCCGTCCGCGTTCGTCCGCTGGATGCCGCGCATGTACGTCTTCTGATTCGGGGTCGAGAAGTTGGAGTAGTTGCCGGCCGCGTCGGTGTGCCAGATGTCGACCGCGGCGTTCTTGATCGGCTTGCAGGTCGAGGCGTCGACGACGGTCAGCTTCAGCGTCAGCGGCGTCCCGGGCCTGCCTTCGGTGATGTTCCGCCGGACCTTCTCGCCCGCGACGTAGTAGGGGCCTTCGGTGAGCTCGGGCATCAGGACGCAGGAGACGGCGCCCGAGGCGACCGCGGCAGGCCCGCCCGAAGCTCCGGCGGCTTCCCAGGCTCCGGCGCCGAGCGCGCCCGCGAACAGGCTGCCCAGGCGGAGGAGGGAGCCGCGACGGGTGATCCGTGTCTCGTTCATGCGACGACGGTAGCCATCGAGCCTAAGACGGGCTTGAGAATCCGAGCAGTTCGGCAAAGCGCTCCGCGCCGACGTTCCCGCCCGAGAGGACGATGCCGATCCGCGCGCCTTCGATCCCGCCGGCGAGGACGCCTGCGACGCCGGCGGCGCCACTGGGCTCGACGACGAGCTTCAGCCGCTCGAAGAGCAGGCGCATCGCGTCGGTGAGCTGCTCGTCCGAGACGGTGACGATGCCGTCGACCAGCCGGCTGACGATCTCGAACGGCACGACGCCCGGCGACGTCGTTTGCAGGCCGTCGGCGATCGTGCGCGGCACGTCGATCCGCACCCGCTCACCGCGGGCCAGCGACTGCCGGACGTCGTCGCCGGCCTCGGGCTCGACGCCGACGACGCGGATCGTCTGGTCTGCCGCCTTCGCCGCGATGGCGGAGCCGGCGAGCAAGCCGGCGCCGCCGACGGGGGTGACGATCGTGTCGAGGCCGGGGACGTCCTCGAGCAGCTCGAGGACAGCCGTTCCCTGCCCGGCCACGACGAGCGGGTGGTCGAAGGGTGGGACGAGTGCGAGGCCGCGCTCTTCGGCAAGCGCCGCGCCGAGCGCCTCGCGGTCCTCGGTGTAGCGGTCGTACGTGACGATCTCGGCTCCGTACCCGAGTGTGGCGTCGCGCTTCGTCGGCGGCGTGTCGATCGGCATCAGGATCACTGCGCGGCTTCGGAGCAGCGAGGCTGCCAGGGCGACCGCCTGCGCGTGGTTGCCCGACGAGAAGGCGACCACGCCGCGCGCACGCTGCTCGTCGGGAAGCGCGGCGATCGCGTTGTAGGCGCCGCGAAACTTGAACGCCCCGCCGCGCTGCAGGCTCTCGGCCTTCAGGAACACCGCGGCGCCGGCGCGCTCGTCGAGCGTGCGTGACGTGAAGACCGGAGTCCGGTGGGCGATGCCGTCGAGGCGCTCGGCGGCGGCGCGCACGTCGTCGTAGGTGACGCTCAGGGGCAGGTCCCGGCTTTGAACGAGGCGAACGTCTTCGGCGACAGGGTCCAGCGCCACTCGCCGTCCTCGGCGATCAGATGGCCCTTGCGATCGATCGTGATCGGGTCGCCGCCGTCCGGCGTATGGACGACGAGCCGCCAGTTCACGGCCTTCGTCTTCGTGCGCCCGAGCAGGGGCACGCTGAACTCCTCGTCGAAGATCTTCATCACGACGACGTCGGCGTCCTCGATCGGCGCACCCGGCGAGCAGCTCACGTAGAGGGACTGCGGAACGACCTTGCGCTGCTCGCTGATCAGCATCGAATACGAGCTCGCGCGCTGGCCGGCGAGCTCGTGATGGACGAGCCGGGTGAACGCCTGGCCGGGGTCCTCGTCCGGCGCAATCGCGACGCTCGAGCCGCTGCCGCACCCGGACGCGACGATCGTGAGCGCGGCGGCGCTCAGCACTGCGACGACGACGAGCGCTGCTCCCTTCACGCGTGTCATCTTACGCGGCGCTTGCCGCGCCGCTCGTCGCCGGAGCCGTCAGCGAATCGGAAGCGGCGGGCTCGCGAGAGTGCCCGCGACCAGCCGGACCGTCGTTCGCGGCGCCAGGCGCCCGGTCCACGTGAACGTGCCGCCAGAGCCGGCCGAGAGCGTCCCGGTCAGCCAGCGACCGTGCCGGTGCGGTTTGCTCCAGGCGGTAGGTGCCGCCGGCCGCCGGCGCGCGGAGCTGACCCCAGAGCGTGACGTTGGCGCCGCGCCGTGCGACCTGGGTGAGCGGCAGGCCGAAGGCCGCATAGGAGGGCTTGTGGCGTCCCGTGAGTGTCTCCAGGCCGCTCTGAAAGCGTCCGAGCGTCGGCTCGTCGCGGACGAGGAAGTGGATGAGCATGTCGACGCGCGGGGTGCGCGCCGCCTGGTAGGCAGACTCGCCGACGTAGCGCGCCTGGAGGCCCGGAGAGACGCCGAGCTGGCGATCGGGCGGGTTCGTCTGGTAGCCGTACTCCGTCAGCCAGATGCGGGCGCCGCCGAACGAGCGCTGCACCTCGGTGAGCAGGTGCCCGAGCGTTGCCATCGTCAGCGTCCGGCAGGTTGCGCAGCCGCCCGTAAGCGGCGACTCGCGGCGCGGGTCGAGTGGGTAGGGATTGTGTGCGTACGCGTCGAGCCGCGCGTGGGCGGCGCGCATGCCGCGGAGCCAGTCGACGGGGGAGACGCCGCCGGTCGCACCACGTGGGGCCGTCACGCCTCCGGCAACCCGCACGCCGCTGATGCTTGCGTGCAGCGCGGCGTAGGCGGGGTTGAGGAGACGCGTGACGTAGATCGAGGGCTTTGTCGGCCGCAGCCAGCGCACCTGGTTCGGCTCGTTCCAGACGAGCCAGCGCTTCACCCAGGGATAGCGCCCGGCCGCGGCCCGCGCGAAGCCGGCGATCGACGTGCCGCTCGTCGGCGCCCAGTTCGAGCCACGGCCGCCGTTCGACCAGCCGCGGCGCTCCGACGATGCCGAGCAGCACCTCGATGCCGCGATCGTGGAGGCCGTTCAGGACCTCGTCGTACCCGCTCCAGTCGTAGGCGGGATCGTCGGCCGAGGCCGGCGTGGCGGGACGCGTCTTCGCAATCGCGTCCCAGTGCAGATTCAGCCGCACGATCTCGGCGCCGAGCGCGTCGAGCTGGTCGAGCCGCGCGTCGAGCTCGCCGGGGCCGTTGAGGAGCCACGCGTCGTCCTGGATGCCGAAGCGGATCGTGCCGCCTTGTGCATGCGGTGCCGGGGCCGCGGCCGCGCCGGCAGACAGCGCGAGCAGGCAGATGAGGATCAGACGGGTGAGGGATCTTGGCACGGTGGCGGCGTCGCAGGTCGACGGGCGTCGTGGACGCACGGTGTCGACGTGGTGTCAACGGTGTTTGGCCGCTTCGCCCGCTCCCAAACCTCGCAACGCGCGTGCGCTTTTGTTCCAGAAGCGTTACCCACGCGTGCGAATTCCATCGGTACCGTCGCTTGCATGTCCGCGAAAGCTGCAACGGCGCCTCCGAAGGCGGCACGTTCCAAGACCGCGACTTCCAAGACCGCGACGCCCTGGGGCACGGCGGTCGTCGTCGAGGAATTGCACGTCGGCGCAGCGTGCGGGCGAGCGGCGCTTCTCGTCGGTGGTTCAGCTGCTCGAAGGCCCGAAGGGCGAGCAGTTCGTCCGCATTGCCTACTCGACCGGCGGGTCGGTGCGGCGTGGCCCGGTCACGCTCCGCGCGCGGGACGTCGAGCGGCTGCACGAGGCGCTGCGGACGAGGCCGCAGCTCGCGCGCGCACTGGGGCTGGCCGGGGCGCTCGGGATCGAGCCCGGAGGTGACGCCTAGACGACTGCCGGCTGCACAGTCCGGGCCGCGTCCACCATCGAGGCGAGGATCAGCGCCCCATCTCCAGAGCCGAGCAGCGGGTCGACCGCGTGCTCCGGGTGTGGCATCAGACCGAAGACGTTGCCGTCCGCGTTGCAGACGCCGGCGACGCCGCCGAGCGATCCGTTCGGGCTCTCGCCGTCGTACCGGAGCACGATCTGATCGCCCGCCTCCACCTCGGCGTAGAGGTCGTCGTCGGCGTACCACCGCCCTTCGCCGTGCTTGGCGGGAATCGTCAGCCGGTCGCCGGGCTCGCACCTCTGCGTGAACGGCGTCTCGGCGTTGCCGACGATCAGGTCGACGTCGACGCAGATGAACGAGAGCGACTCGTTGGGCAGGAGCACTCCCGGCAGGAGGCCGGCCTCGCAGAGGACCTGGAAGCCGTTGCAGATGCCGAGGACCAGTCCACCGTCCGTCGGCGAACCGTGCGACCGCGTCCATGATCGGCGACCTGCTGGCGATCGCGCCTGCGCGGAGGTAGTCACCGTAGGAGAACCCGCCCGGGAGGACGAGGGCGGCCACCTCGGGCAGCTCGTGATCCGCGTGCCAGATCGGCACCGTCCTCGCGCCGACCGCGGCCAGCGCCCACGCCGCGTCGCGGTCGTCGAGCGAGCCCGGGAAGGTGATGACGCCGATCTTCGGCCGGCGCCCGTTCATCCGGCTCCGGTCAGCTCGATCTCGAAGCTCTCCATCAGCGGGTTGGCGAGCAGCTGCTCGCACATCCGCTCAAGCTGTGCGCGCGCCTCTACGGGATCGTCCGTCTCGACCTCGAGGTCGACGACCCGGCCGACCCGGGCGCCCGTGACGTCGAAGCCGAGGTGGCGAAGCGAGCTCTCGACCGCAGCGCCCTGCGGGTCGAGGATGCCTGCCTTCGGCCGGACGAGAACGGTCGCCTTCACGCGTCACCGTTCATCGGAGCACCGTGTCCGGATCGGCGAGGTACGCGTCGAAGCCGATGCCTGTCAGCCGCTCGAACGCCTCGACGTAGCGCGCGCGGGTGCCGGCGACGACATCCGCCGGCAACTCCGGCCCGGGCTCCGTCTTGTCCCAGCCGAGCGTCTCGCAGTAGTCCCGCGCGAACTGCTTGTCGAACGACGGCTGCGCTCCGCCGGGCTCGTACGTGTCTGCCGGCCAGAAACGGGACGAATCGGGTGTGAACGCCTCGTCGGCGAGGACCAGGCGGCCGTCGCGGTCGATGCCGAATTCGAACTTCGTGTCGGCGATCAGGATGCCCCGGGCAGCTGCGTGCTCCGCGGCGAACTGGTAGAGGTCGAGTGCGACGCGCTCGCACCTCGGCGAACCGCTCGGCGCCGACGAGCTCGGCGGCGCGGTCGCGGTCGATGTTCTCGTCGTGGCCCTCGAACGCCTTCGTGGAGGGCGTGAAGATCGCCTCCGGCAGGCGGGCCGACTCCTCGAGCCCGGCGGGCAGCGTGTGGCCGCACACCTCACCGGTGGCGAGGTAGTCCTTCCAGCCGGAGCCGGCGAGGTAGCCGCGGACGACGCACTCGATCGGCAGCATCTCGAGGCGACGGCATTCCATCGAGCGGGCGTCCGGCCTCAGCGCGAGCAGATGATTCGCGACGAGGTCGCTCGTGCGGGCGAACCAGAACGCGGAGAGCCCGGTGAGCACGCGCCCCTTGTCGGGTATCTCCGTCGGCAGCACGACGTCGAACGTCGAGATCCGGTCGCTCGCGACGAGCAGCAGCCGGTCGTCGTCGAGGGCGTAGATCTCGCGGACCTTGCCGCTCGCGACGTGTGCGACGGCTTCAGGCATGGACGGCTTCCTCCTTTCGAGCGAGCGCGCGCAGGCGCTCGAACACGGTGTCGACATGACGGACGGTGGCATCGAGATCGAAGACGGCAGCGAGCGCTGCGGCGTCGAGGTGGGTCGTGATCTCCGGGTCGGCGCGGCATGAGCTCCCGGAAGTCGCGCTCCTCTTCCCACGCCGTCCTCGCGTCCCGCTGCACGAGCCTGTACGCCTCGTCGCGCGGCAGCCCCGCATCGACGAGCGCCAGCAGCAGGCGGTGGCTGAAGAAGAGCCCGTGCGAGAGCTCGAGGTTGCGGCGCATGCGCTCGGGATAGACGACCAGTCCCTCGACGATCCAGGCGAAGCGATCGAGCATGTAGTCGAGCGCGAGGAACGCGTCCGGGATCACGATCCGCTCGGCCGACGACTGGGAGATGTCACGCTCGTGCCACAGCGGCACGTTCTCCATCCCGACGATCGCGGCGCTGCGGACGACCCGCGCGAGGCCGCAGATCCGCTCGGCCACCTTCGGGTTCCGCTTGTGCGGCATCGCCGACGAGCCCTTCATGCCGGCGGCGAACGGCTCCTCGGCTTCCCGGACCTCCGTCCGCGCGAGATGGCGGATCTCGACGGCGAAGCGCTCCAGCGAGGTCGCGCACAGCGCGAGTGCGTTCAGGAGCTCGGCATGCCGGTCGCGGGCGATCACCTGCGTCGTCAGCGGGTCGGGCTCGAGACCAAGGCGCTCGCAGGCGATCCGTTCCACGTCCGGCTCCACCTGCGCGTACGTCCCGACCGTGCCCGAGAGCTGGCCGACGCGGTTCTCCTCCAGCGCGCGTGCGAGACGAGAGCGCGCCCGGTCGAGCTCGAACGCCCAGCCCGCGAGCTTCCAGCCGAACGTGATCGGCTCCGCATGGATGCCGTGCGAGCGGCCGATGCAGATCGTGGTTCGGTGCTCCTCGGCGCGCTGCACGACGGCGGCGAACGCGCGGTCGATCCCCTCGAGGACGAGCTTGCCCGCATCGCGGATCTGCAGCGCCAGGCCGGTGTCGACCACATCTGACGAGGTGAGCCCGTAGTGCACGTACCTGCCCTCGGGCCCGAGTTGCTCCGCGACAGCATCGACGAACGCTGCTGTGTCGTGGTCGGTGACGAGCTCGATCTCGGCGACGCGTTCCGGCGACGGGATCTGCGCTTGCGCCCGCACGGTCTCGGCGACCCCGGCCGGCACGGTGCCGACCTCCGCCCACGCATCGAGGGCCGCGAGCTCCACCTCGAACCAGGCTGCGAGCTTGCCCTGCTCCGACCAGATCCTGGACATGGCCGGGCGGGAGTACCTCGCGATCACCCTCTGGAGTCTAGAGCCGGCTCAGGAAGGCGGCCGGCAGAACTCCCGCGCAACGGCGAGCAGGACGTCCCGCACCCGCTCGACGGACGCCAGGTCGACCCATTCGACGACGGCGTGCGCACCCTCGCCCACCGGGCCGAAGAGCACCGTCGGGATCCCCGCCTCGGCGACGAGCGCCGCGTCGGTCCAGAACGGCACGCCGACGAGCTCGGTGCCTGAATGGCTGCGAACGAGCTTGACGATCTCCTCGTCCTCGGCGACCTCGAACAGGCCCGCGCGCCACGAGCAGCCGCAGCTGCGCTTCGCCCGCCGCCTCGCGGAGCTCCCGCTCGACCTGCGCCGCCGACTCGCCGGGGATCGTCCGCCGCTCGCCGGTGAGCAGGCACCGGGCCGGGTAGCTCGAGAACTCCTGGCCACCCTCGATCAGCGACGCGTGCAACGAGCCGCTCGCGAGCAGCGGGTGGCTCGGCTCGGACCGCAGACGCCTGTCGAGCTCGGTGAGCCGGACGAGCACCGGTCCCATCAAGGCGATCGCGTCGACGCCGAGGTCAGGCCGAGACCCATGCGCGGCGACCCCGGCCGTCTCGATCTCGAAGCCCGCGAATCCCTTGTGTGCGATCGCGACCTGCAGCTCCGTCGGCTCGACGACGACCGCGCCGTCCGCGTGGACCTGCTTCAGGACCGCCTCGGTGCCGAGGCTCGCGACCTCCTCGTCGGCGACCGCGGTCACGATCAGGTCGCCCGCGAGACCCTCCGACGCGGCCGCTGACGCGACCGAGAGGATCGCCGCGAGCGCGCCCTTCATGTCGTAGGAGCCGCGGCCGTAGAGCCGGTCGCCCTCGATGCGCGGGTCGAGCGGGCGCTCCATGCCGGCGAATCCGACCGTGTCGAGGTGCGCATTCAGGAGCAGCCTGCGCCCGTCGCCGGTCCCGCGAGCCGTCGCGATCACGCTCGGCCGGCCGGCCACCGGCTCGACGACCTCGACCTCCAGACCGGCGCGCTCCGACCAGGCGGCCACGAACTTTGCGATCTCCGCCTCGCCGGCGGCACCCGCGATCAGCGCCGGGTTGGCGGAGTCGATCGCGACCAGTTCCGAGGCGAGTGCCGCGAGCTCGCGGTCAGGCACCGAGGATCCGCGCCGCGAGCACCGCCGCGTTTTTCGCGTTGTCGACCCCGACCGTCGCCACCGGCACGCCTGGCGGCATCTGCACGATCGAGAGCAGCGCGTCCAGCCCGTCGAGGACGCTCAGCGACGAACGAAGCGGGACGCCGACGACCGGCAGGTCGGTGTGCGCCGCGACCACGCCCGGAAGCGCGGCCGCCAGCCCGGCGCCGCAGATCAGCACCCGCAGCCCGCGCTCGCGCGCCGACTTCGCGTACTCGGCGACCGCGTCGGGGTTCCGGTGGGCGGAGCGAACCTCGAACTCCCAGCCGATGCCGCGTGCGTCGAGCTCGTCGAACGCCGCCTGCATCCGCTCGCGGTCGGACTCCGAGCCGACGAGGATGCCGACGACGACTGGGCCGGCGGCGTCAGGCATGGACGAGGGCCGCGATGTCGCGCCGGTAGAGGGAGCCCGGGAACGAGATGCGGTCGACCGCGGCATAGGCGCCATCGCGAGCCTGCGCGACCGTGTCGCCGAGCGCGGTCACGTTGAGGACGCGCCCGCCGTTCGAGACGAGTCGCCCGTCATGGAGCGCCGTGCCCGCGTGGAAGACGAGCGCTCCATCGGCCTCCGCCGCGTCGACGCCGTCGATCGGCGTTCCCGCGTCGCCGCGCTCCGGGTAGGCGCCGCCGGCGAGCACGACCGTCACGGCGGACTGCGTACCCACGGTCAGCTCGACGCCGCTCAGGTCTCCGGCCGCGGCCGCGGCGAGCGCCGCCAGCAGATCCGACTCGAGGAGCGGCAGCACGGATTGCGTCTCCGGATCGCCGAAGCGGCAGTTGAACTCGAGCACGCGTGGGCCGTCGTCGGTCAGCATCAACCCTGCGTACAGGCAACCGATGAACGGCGCGCCACGCCGGGCGAGCTCTTCGATCACCGGCCGGTGCACCGACTCGACGAGCTCCTCGACGTCCGCCTCGCTCAGGCGGCGCACCGGCGAGTACGAGCCCATGCCGCCCGTGTTCGGGCCCACGTCGCCGTCGTAGGCGCGCTTGAAGTCCTGCGCGGGCGCCAGCGGCAGCAGCCGGCTGCCGTCGGTGATCGCGAGCAGCGAGACCTCCTCGCCCTCGAGCAGCTCTTCGATCACGGTGCCGGTACCGAGCGCGGCCGCCGCGAGCAGGCCGGCGTCGAGCTCCGCCTGCGTACGACAGACGAAGACGCCCTTCCCGGCCGCGAGACCGTCCGCCTTGATCACGCACGGCGGGTGCGCAACCGGCAGCGACTGCGCCGTCGGCACACCGGCGGCGACCATGACCTCCTTCGCGAACGCCTTCGACCCCTCGATGCGCGCGGCGCGGCGGCTCGGCCCGAAGACGGCGTTCCCTGCCCGGCGCAGGTCATCTGCAACGCCGGCGACGAGCGGCGCCTCGGGACCGACGACGACGAGATCGATGCCGAGCGTCAGGCAGAGCGCCAGGAGCCCCTCGCCGTCCTGGTCCCGGACGGGATGGCAATGACCGAGCGCCGCGATGCCCGGGTTGCCGGGCGCTGCGTGCAGCTCGGTGAGCAGCGGGCTACGCGCGATCGCCCACGCGAGGGCATGCTCCCGGCCGCCGGATCCCACCACGAGAACCTTCACGGCGGCGAGTCTACTGCGGGAACTCGACGGCCCCGCTCGGAGCTAGGCGAGCGTCAGGACGCTCTCGCGCGAGGCGCCCGTGCCGACCAGCGTCACGGGCACGCCGATCTCCCGCGCCACGAATTCGACGTAGGCGCGGGCGGCCGCCGGCAGGGTTGCCGCGTCTAGCGGCTGCTCCCAGCCCGGGAGCGTCTCGAAGATCGCCCGGCAGTGGTGAAAGTCCGACTGATGCGCCGGGAAGTCGCGCGTCTCGGACCCGTCCGGCAACGCATAGCGCACGCAGACGGGGATCTCCGCGAACGCCGAGAGGACGTCCAGCTTCGTCAGCGCCAGCGACGTGATCCCGTTCAGCCGCACTGCGTAGCGCAGCGCCACGAGGTCGAGCCACCCGCACCGGCGCTCCCGTCCGGTCACCGTCCCGAATTCGCCGCCGAGCTTCTCGCATGCGGTCCTGATCGGGCCCCTGGATCTCGGACGGCAGTGGTCCCTCGCCGACGCGCGTCACGTAGGCCTTCGCGACGCCGAGGATCTCGTCGAGGCGGTTCGGCCCGATGCCGGTGCCCGTCGCTGCGTTGGCGGCGATCGGGTTCGACGACGTCACGAACGGATAGGTGCCGTGGTCGAGGTCGAGCAGCGTGCCCTGCGCCGACTCGAACAGCACGCGCCGGCCTTCGCCGAGGGCGGTGTCCACGAGCAGCGACGTGTCGGAGACGAACGGGGCGAGGCGCTCCGCATGGCCCGCGTACCGCGTCGCGACCTCTTCGAGCTCGAAGCGTTCGACCTCGTAGACGCGCTCGAGCCAGACGTTCTTCTCCGCGAGCGCCGTCTCGATCTTCTGGCGCAGGATCTTCGGGTCGAGGAGATCCTGGACGCGGATCCCGATCCGCGAGGCCTTGTCGGCGTAGGCGGGCCCGATGCCGCGCCGTGTCGTGCCGATCTGCAGCTTTCCGAGCCGCCGCTCCGACGCCTGGTCGATCGCGACGTGCCACGGCATGATCAGGTGCGCGTTGCCCGAGAGGTGCACGTCGGCGGTCGAGATGCTGCGCGCCTCCAGGTCGTCGATCTCCTCGAGGAACACCTGCGGGTCGACGACGCAGCCGGCGGCGATCACGCACGTCTTGCCGGAGATGACGCCGCTCGGAACCTGGCGGATCTTGAACGTCTCGCCGTCGACGATGATCGTGTGCCCTGCGTTCGGACCGCCTTGGTAGCGGCACACGACGTCCGATTCTTGAGCGAGCAGGTCGACGATCTTGCCCTTGCCTTCGTCGCCCCACTGCGCTCCGACTACGACGGTCGAAGGCACGACGAGCAAGTGTGCCAGGGGCGACGGAAGACCGTCGCCCCTGGCATTGCTCTAGGGGATGTACGCGAGGTCTTCCGGAACCATCGACGTGGGCGTCTCGAAGAGCACGCCGGCGCCGTCCGGGTCGATCACGGTCGCCCCATCGGAGGCGAAGAAGGTCGCCATCTGCGTCTGCGCCGCGAGCGCCACTGGCGCCTGCACCGCCGAGCCGATGTTCGTCAGGAACGTGTGCGGGTTCTTGCCGAACCCCGGGTTCAACGCGAAGGCCAGGTCGTTGCGGAAGAGCGTCGTCCGCGACGCGAGGTCACCGGCCCTGATGATCGCGCTGGCCGTCGGGTTCGGCACGGTCATGTCGCCGCGCGCGAACTGGATGATCACCGGCGCGGTGATGTGCTCGGCGTACGCCGCCGGGTTCGCGGCGTTCTGCGCCCACTCGGTGTTGTCGAGCAGCGCCTGCAGCGCCGAGGCTCCGGGCACCGTGTCGACGAGCAGCGGCAGGTTCCTCAACGGGACGTTCTCCACGAACGAGGTGAAGCTCGCGTTCGGCACCGCGTTGTAGAGAGACGGAACACGCGAGATCGCGGCGATCCCGACCAGCGGCCGGAACGACGGCGAGAGCCGTGCGATCTCGATGATCGAGCCGCCGGGGACGTTCGGGACGCCCGCGTGCAGCTTCGGCTCGAGCCCGAGCACCGCGACGCCGTAGATGCCGCCGAACGACTGGCCCGCGTAGTAGAGCCGCGTCTTGCTGAGGTCGGCCGTGCCGTCGCCGTCGACGTCGACACCCGCTCCGAGCACGCGGACGAGCTGCATCAGATCGACGACGGTCTGGCGCAGGCCGTCACGGTTGCCGATCAGCGAGTTGGCCCCGATCGCGTTGACGCCTTCGGTCGAGTCGTACAGGCCGTTGCCGTTCTGGTCGACGCCGCGGCCGCCGGCAGGGAACGTCACCGGTGAGGCACCAGTCTGCGACACGGTGTACGTGCCGGCAGGGTTGAAGCCGTGCCCGACGACGTTGATCGCAATCGACGCCAGGCCCGCATGGGCGAACGACGAGGCGACGGCCCAGGGCGCACCGTTCTTCGAATCGGTGAACCCGTGCCCGAAGAGGACGACCGGCCACCCGCCCGCGGGCGGGGTGCCGGACGGCTCGAAGAGCGTGAACTGCACCTGGTTCGTCGACTGGACGGCCGGGTTGCCCTTTCTCGTCCCGACAGCGGGAATCACCATGTCTGCGGTCTCGTAGTTCGGCGAGGCGTAAGTGCCGAATGCGAGCGTCCCGATCGAGCCGGGGAAGACGGAGAGCGCCGGAAGCGGGAGAGGCACGACCGCAGGTGACGGCGGTGTCGGGTTGATCCGATTCCAGGCGATGCTCGTCACCCCCGCGAGCGGGAAGACCGTCCGCGAGCCGGCCGGGCCGAGCGCGAAGCTCGGGGTCGGGGCGGGGGCGGAGCGGATCTGGTCGCGGATCTTCTCGGAGATCTCCGTGATGCTCTGCGTCGTGAAGATGCTCGCCGCGGCGATCCCGTGCGGGCCGACGCCGCCGAGGAAGGCTCCTGCGAGCCCCGCCGCGAGCTCGTCGTCGTCTTCGTCGTCGTCATGGCGACCGTCGTTGTGGCCGTCGTCGCCCCGGTTTGGGCCGTCGTGGCCGTGACCGTGGCCGAGCCGGATCGGGTCGAGCGGCCGGCCGGCGGCGTCGCGGATGCCGCGCGTCACCACGAGCAGGTAGGTCGAATGCTGGTGCAGGAGCTCGTCGCTCTCGACGTGGAGCGTGTTCGTGGCCGGCTCCCAGACGGCCTGGTTGAAGCCGACGAGGTGTCCGCGCGGGCCGATCAGGAAGATCGTGCCCTTCTTCACCGAAGCGGGATCGATCGGCCCGGAGAACGGGATCGAGATCCGCGGCTGCACGTTGAAGCCGTCGAGCGTGTTCAACACGTCGATGTCAGCGCAGTCGGATGGGTTCGTGGTGCAGTTTGGCTTGGGCAGGTTGACGCGCAGGCGCGTCACCTGGCTCGAGTCGTGAACCGTGTAGCGGTTGCTCGGAAAAGGTTGCCCTGCACTCGTCCCTGCGAGGGCGCTCGGTACGAGCACCGCTCCAAGGACTGCGGCAAGGACGGCGGCGCGAACGAAGCGCAGCATTGACCGGCTCCTCATCTCCCCCCGAAGATCGATTTGCGGCGGAACACGACGCTAACGGGCGCGACAGCCCGGGTCAACGCCCCGCGAGCAGCACTTTTCGGCCGTAAAACTTCCCCAAAAGCCCTAAATACTGCACCCCTGGGGGATGGACGGAGCGTGCGGGGCCGCCGACGATGCGGTCCGAGGATCTGCTGGCACGTTTCCTTCTCTCTGCGGCGTTCATTGCGGCCGTTCTTGCGGTCACAGCCGCCCCTGCACAGCCGGCAACGCGGATGTACATCGGTCTCTTCGACGATCCGTCGTTCCGCTGGGACGCCGGACGGGCACAGTCGCTCGACGTCGCCCGGGCGGCGCACGTGACGATCGTCCGGACGCTCGTTCACTGGCGGCAGGTCGCACCCACCCGTCCGGCCGACGCGGCGAATCCCTTCGATCCGGCCTACCGCTTCGACGATCTCGACGAGCTCGTGCGGAGCGCCCAGCAGCGCGGGATCGAGGTGCTCGTGACCATCTGGGGGACGCCCGCCTGGGCCAACGGCGGCGCCGGCGCAAACGTGGCGCCGGCGGACACGAGCGACCTGCAGCGCTTCGCCTATGCGCTGGGCGACCGCTACTCAGGACGCCACGCAGGCTTTCCGTTCGTGCGGTTCTACTCGGTCTGGAACGAGCCGAACCGCGCCACGTTCCTCGCGCCTCAGTTCGATGCCGGTGGCCACCCGGTTGCGCCGGCCACCTACGCACGTCTCGTGCGGGTCGGCGTACGCCGGCATCAAGGCCGCCTCGCCGGCAGCCCTCGTCGCAGCGGGGGAGACCGCCTCGCGCGGGCACGACCACCCGGTCGCGGGGATGCAGGACTCGGAGTCGCCCGGCGAGTTCATCCGGCTCGTCGCCGAGGCCGACCCGACGCTGCAGTTCGACGCCTGGGCCCATCACCCCTATCCGCCTTCCGACGCGGCAGGTCCCGCCGCCGGGCTTGCGACCGTGCCCGCCCTCGAGCAGGCGCTCGACGCGGCCTTCGGGACCGACCGGTCCGTCTGGCTGACGGAGTACGCGCAGCAGACCCGCCCGGAGAGCGGCCGGGGGATCACGTACGCGCGCCAGGCGTCGGACTTCGACGCCGCGGTGGCTGCGGCCGAGGCCGATCCACGGGTGGCGATGTTCATCTGGTTTGTCCTCCGAGACCGGCCGCAGTCGCCGTGGCGGAGCGGCCTGCTCGACGCACACGGCCGCGCGAAGCCGGCTTGGGGCCGCTTCTCGGTGGCGGCGTTTCGCCTCGATGCCCGCGATCCGTCGCTCGAGGTCGAGCCCGGCCGGGTCCGCATGTCGGTCCGCGTCCCGGCGCTGGAGCTCCGCTGGCACGACGCACCCGGCACGACGCTCTTCGCGACGGTGAGCGTTCGAGATGGCGCGCGGCTGGTCGCCTCCCGCTGGGGGACGACGACGCTCGGCCGCGACGGCTGGGTGACCGTGAAGCTGGCGTTCACCGCCGTTCCCGGCTTCATGTACGTCGCGGATGTCAGCCTGCGCGATCCGCACGGCTTCCTCGTCCGCCGCTCGATCCTCGCCTCGGCGGGCGTGCCGTTCGCGGGCTAGGGAGGGCCGGCTAGCCCGTCGCGGCCGTGGTGCGACGACGGCGCTGCTTCCGCGTCAGGCCGACGCGCCGGACGACGATCCTGTGGCCGCGGGCGCAGGTCATGAAGCCGACGTCGACGTCGAGGCTGAGCGTCCCCTGCACCTGAATTGCGACGACGGCGAGGCCGTACGTGTCGTAGTCCTTCCGCTCCAGGCACGCCTCGCAGGTCTCGCAGAAGCTCGTCGCTTCCGGGCCGAGCCAAACGTGCTGGCGCTCGAGCCTCATGCAGCCGCTGCCAGGTCGGCGAACTTGGCGTACCGCTTCAAGAACGAGAGCTTTTCCGCCCCTGTCGGGCCGTTGCGGTGCTTGGCGACGATGATCTCCGCGAGGCCCTGCTGGTCGGTCTCCTCCGGGTTGTAGTACTCGTCGCGGTACACGAACATGACGAGGTCGGCGTCCTGCTCGATCGAGCCCGACTCGCGGAGGTCGGAGAGGATCGGGCGCTTGTCGTGGCGCTGCTCGACCGCGCGCGAGAGCTGCGACATCGCGAGGATCGGCACGTCGAGGTCGCGTGCGAGCACCTTCAGCGACCGCGAGATCTGCGAGACCTCCTGGACGCGGTTCTCCGCCGACGAGCCGGAGGTCATCAGCTGGAGGTAGTCGACGATGATCAGGCCGAGGTTGGGCTCTTTCGTCTTCAGGCGCCGGGCCTTGGATCGGATCTCCATCATCGAGATCGAGCCGGTGTCGTCGACGTAGATCGGCGCCTTCGAAAGCTTGTCGCAGGCCGCCGTCAGCCGCGACCAGTCCTCCGGCGCGAGCTTGCCGGTGCGCAGCCGCTGCGAGTCGACCTTCGCCTCGCTGCACATCAGCCGCTGCGTCACCTCCTGCTTCGACATCTCGAGGGTGAAGAGCGCTGTCGGCGTGTCGTACCGGACGGCGAGGTTGGCGGCCATGCAGAGGCCGAGCGCCGACTTCCCCATCGAAGGGCGGGCCGCGATGATGATCAGGTTCCCGGGCTGGAACCCGGACGTGAGCCGGTCCAGCTCGCGGAACCCCGACGGCACGCCGGTGATGTCGACGCCGGCCTCGTACAGCTGGGTGATGCGCTCGAAGCTTTCCTTGAGCAGCCCTTCGATGTGCGTGAACTCCGTCGTCACGCGCGCCTGCGAGAGCTCGAACACCGCCTGCTCGGCCCGGTCGACCAGCATGACCGTCTCGCCGGGGCGCTCGAAGCCGAGCCGCTGGATCTCCGAGCCGACGCGGATCAGGCCACGGAGCGTCGCCATCTCGCGGACGATCTTGGCGTAGTGCGCGGCGTTGGACGTCGCCGGCACGAGCGCCGCGAGCTCGTGGATTCGGACGCGGCCGCCGATTTCCTCGAGCTCGCCACGCTCTTCGAGCTCGTCGACGAGGGTGATCGCGTCGACGGGCTCGCCCTTGGCATACAGCGCCAGGGCCGCGCGATAGACCTTCGCGTGGCTCTCGCGGTAGAAGTCGCTCGCGTCGAGCACCTCCGAAACGGCCCCGATGGCGCCGGGGGAGAGCAGCATCGCCCCGAGGACCGATTCCTCGGCCTCGAGGTTCTGCGGCGGCACGGGGGCAGTGTGTTGCGGAAGTGGAGCGACTGCCACGGTTGGGTAGTCAAGCCGGTCAGCCACCCGATCGCCACCCGGTCCGGGGCGCTTGTCGACAGGGGTGTGAACAGCTGGGACCGCCTGAACGAAACGCCTGGATACGGAGGAATGATGCGAACATGTGTTCGCACATTATGCACAGAACTCGCGGAGTTATCCCCGGCGAGGGTGTCCGTTTTCGACAATCCGGCGGGACAAACTTCGTGCAGTTTCCGTGGAGTTCACACGAAATCCCCAGGTGGGCGCCGGTTATCCCGAGGGCGTGGGAAAACCTGTGGACGAATGACAGCCGCGGTGAGCGGCTGCGGCGGCCCGGAGGCCGCCGCAGGTCACGCGTTCTCGTCGTCGCCGGGCGCCGGCTCGGCGGCAGACTCGGGCTCTGCTTCGTCCACCGGCTCGGGCGCTGCCTCGGCCGCCGGCTCGGGCTCGTCGCCCGCCTCGGCCTCGGGCGGAGCCGCTTCGGCTGCGCTTTGCGCTTCCGCCTCGGCCGCGTCCCAGATCTCGGCGGCGGTCTGGGGCGCTGCCCCGTCTTCGGGCTCGGCGGGAGCGGCAGCCTCTTCGATCAGCATTTCGGCGGCCTTGGTCGCCTCGGCCTCGGCCTGAGCCGCTTCCTCGGCGGCGGCCGCCTCGGCGGCCTCCTGGGCGCGGAGCTCCTCCTCGGGCGGCAGCACGCCGCCTTCGGGCGAGACGACCGTGCGCACGTCGACGGTCACGTCCGTGAAGAGCTCGATCGGCACGTTGTAGTAGCCGATCTTCTTGATCGCGTCGGTGCCGATCTTCCGGCGGTCGACCCTGATCTTGTTCTGCTCCCAGAGCCTGTCAGCGATGTCCGTCGGCGTCACCGAGCCGAAGAGCGAGCCGGTCGGCCCGGCCTTCACGTCGAAGAGCAGCTCGAGCTTGCCGAGGGTCTCGGCGAGCGTCTGTGCCTCTTCGAAGCTCTTCGCCTCGTGCCGGGCCCGCTGCGCGTCGCGTTTTTCCAGCTCGCCGATCTTCGCCGGCGTCGCGAGCTCGGCGAGCTGGCGCGGCAGCAGGAAGTTCCGGGCATAACCGCGGGCCACCTCCACCACGTCGCCGCGCAAGCCGAGGTTGTCAACGTCTTTTCTCAGGATCACTTGCATAGATGGACCTCCCGGTGATGCCGGTGGATGCTCGCGTCGTGAGCACCAAGCGATGCAAGGACGCAGGGAGCGCTCATGCTGGTTTGCATGGGCGCGACTGAGGACGCCGCAGCGCGCCGCGTGATCGCGGGGCGAGCGCCGCCGAGTGTCGCCGGGAGGTTCATCTTAGTCCGCGACGTAGGGGAGAAGCGCCATCTCGCGGGCGCGCTTGACGGCGGTCGCCACCTGCACCTGGTGCCGGCGGCATGCACCCGTGATGCGGCGCGAGCGGATCTTGCCCTTCTCCGAGATGTAGCGCCGGAGCTGGTTGATGTTCTTGTAGTCGACCTCGTCGATCTTGTCCTTGCAGAAGTAGCAGGACTTGCGGCGGCCGGGACCGCCCTTGTCGTCGCGGCGCTTGCTGCCGCTCCGAGGCCTGTCGCTGTTGCTCTTTCCCTGTGCCATCGATCTCCTTAGAACGGAATGTCGTCGTCGACGCCGCCGGCCGAGCCGAAGTCGGCGCCGGACTCGGAGCCGCCCTGCGTGATGAACTGGTTGCCGGCGCCGCCACCGTCGCCCTGGGGCGCGCCGTCGCGGCTGCCGAGGAACTGCACGCTCTCGGCCACGATCTCGACCGACTCGCGCTTGGCGCCGTCCTGCGCCTGCCACTCCCGCCAGTCGAGGCGGCCGTCGATCGCGACGGGGCGGCCCTTCGACAGGTATTGCGAGCAGCTCTCGGCCTGGTTGCCGAAGACGGAGACGCTGAAGTAGTTCGGCTTGTCGGTCCACTGGCCCGTCTCGTCCTTGCGCCGGGAGTTGACCGCGATCCGCAAGTTGCAGACGGCCGTTCCACTGGGCAGGTGCTTGAGCTCGGGGTCGCGGGTCAGGTTGCCCACGAGGACGACCCGGTTGATGTTCGCCATACGGTTACTCCTCCTCTTTCGTGCCTGCCGCGACGGGCTCGTGCGCCGGAGCCGGCGGCTTGCCTGTCGTCGAGGCGCGGCGCACGGCCAGATGGCGCATGACGCCGTCGGTGATCTTCAGGACGCGCGAGATCTCGTCGAGCGTCGCCGGGTCGCACGCGAGCGTGAGCAGCCGGTAGTCGCCGTCGGTCTTCTTGTCGATCTCGTAGGCCAGCTTGCGCCGGCCCCAGACGTCTTCGGTGTCCCACTTGCCGCCGTCCTTCTCCACGGCCTGGCGGATGCGGTCCACGATCTCTGCGGCCCTGCCTTCGGGCAGTTCCGCGTCGAGCATGAGCAGAATTTCGTAGTCGATCAAAGCGCCCGATCCTCCTTCCCACGGTCTTAGTCGGTCTCGCCTGCTTGTGCCGAGTCGGGGCTGCACGGCACGGGTGCGAGACAGGAAGCGGGGCCAATGTAGCAACTCGTCGTACCGGTGTAGCATCGAGGCGTGAATCGCCTCCTGGCCGGAATCGTCGGTGCACTCGGGCTCGGCTGGCTCCTGAAGAAGCGCCGCGACGCGGCGCATCACGAGGCGGTCGGCCCGCCGCCGCCCGCACCGCCGGAGCCGGATCCGCGGGCGGAGGAGCTGCGCGCGAGGATCGAGGAGGCCAAGGCCGCCGTCGACGACCGCGAGGAGTTCGAGGCGGGGGAGACGCCCGTCGACGAGGCCGGCGTCGAGGAGGCCGTGGCCGACGAGCCGGCGAGCGAGGAGCCCGTGGCCGAGGAGGCAGCGGCCGACGAGGCCGGGGAGCCCGTCGCCGACGAGGACGATCCGGCTGCCCGCCGCGCCGCCGTCCACGAGCAGGCACGCGACCGCATCAGCGAGATGGCGGGCGCCAGGGGCGCCGGTGACCCGGCCGACGAAGAAGCAGCGCCTGACGCCGCCGGCGAGCCGTAGGTCTCAGCAGCTCGATGCGACGCGGTGCACGCGCCGGCCGAGCGCGACGCCGCCGGCGGCCGCGACCTTCGCGAGCCGTCCGCGGTAGACGTCCATGTCGGTGCGGTTCCAGTCGCCGTGGGTCTGGCAGCGCCACGCTGCGTAGCGCTCGCGGTGGTACGGGCTCGTCAGGCTCTCGTTGTGGCCGATCACGTCGCCGAGCGCGATCGCGTAGCGGTCCATCAACCAGGCGGTGAGGCGGAGCGACGCGGAGAGCTGGCGCGGGTTGCGGAGGATCTCGGCGTCGCTCGTGCCGACGTGCTCGATCCCGATCGCCGTCCAGTTGAGGCCGACCGTGTGCCGGCAGCGAACGGTGAGCCGGACGAGCTGGTAGATCGTCCCGTCGCGGTCGATGACGAAGTGCGCGCACGTTCCCGGCCGCTCGTGCAGCTCCGGGTCGGGCGCGTCCGAGGCGAAGGTGTTCCACGTCGCCGAGAAGCTCTCGTTCGCGGTGTAGTGCTCGACGATCACGCGCGGCCGAGTCAGCACCGAGGTGCCCTGGCCGTAGTGGCGCCGGCTGTAGGCGGCCGTCTCGGCGACGCGCGCGGGGCCGAACGGGACGGGCTTCGCGACGATCGCCGGCTTCTGCAATGCCAGCGCCGCGGCGAGCAGAAGCGTGATCACAGGACGAGCGTCTCGGGGAAGAGCTCTTCGCCCGCGAACCGCTCGAGCGCGTACGGGGTCAGGTCGAACTCGGTGTCGCCCTTGAGGATCAGCTCGGCCAGCGCGCGGCCGACGGCGGGCGACTGCATGAAGCCGTGGCCGGAGAAGCCGCACGCTGCGAAGACGCCGTCGTCGATGCGGCCGATGACCGGGTGCGCGTCGGGCGTCATGTCGTAGAGGCCCGCCCACGAGCGCTCGATCGTCGCGCCCGCAGCGGGGGGATAGCGATGAGCGAGGCGCTCGAGCCGGTCGTCGAAGACGGTCTCGTCCACATCGGTGTCCCAGCCCCAGCGCGGTGCGTCGTCGCTCATCGCGAGGACGAGGCGGTCGCCGCGGCGGCGGAAGTGGAAGCCGGTCTCGTGCTCGACCACCATCGGCAGCGAGTCAGAGAGCTCGAGAGGAGACGTCTCGAGCAGCTGCCGGCAGAGCGGCCGGATCGGCAACCGTGCATCGAGCTCCTTCGACCACGGCCCGGCGGCGATCACCAGGACGTCGCGGTCGACGTTTGCCGCGTCTGTTCCCTCGCGGACCTCGACGCCGAGCTCGCGTGCGCGCCGGGCGACCTCGCGCGCGACCGCGGCCGGATCCGCGACGCCGTCCTGCCAGCAGGCGATGGCACCGGTGACGTCGTCTCCCTGCACGCCGGCCGGCAGCGGTGCGTCCTCGACAGGGACGCCGAGCGTGCGCATCCGGCCCTTGCGGTCCACGAGCGTCGCGGCGCCGTCGTCGGTCGTCGCGACGAACAGGTAGCCGACCTGGAGGAAGAACGGCGGTCCGAGCTCCTCGAAGAAGCGGATCGACTCGCGTGCGAGCGCCACCTCGGCCGCCGTCTCGAACTGCTGGCGAACGCCGCCCATCGCCTTTGACGTCGAGCCCGATGCGAGCTCCCCGGTGTCGCAGAGCACCACGTCGTCCGCACCGCCAAGTGCGAGGTGGTACGCGATCTGAGCGCCCATCGCCCCGGCCCCTGCGATCACGATCCGCATGCGCGGAGCCTACGTCGCCGGGGCACCCTGGCCGGCGTCGCGGCACACCCCAATGTGGTCAGACCAACTGTCAAGGAAGTGCAACATCCCATCCACATTTGCCCAGCCATGCGGCCTAGCGCCGCATTCTGTGGTCAGACCAAGTGTCACAGAAGTGGAACAGACTGTCCCCAGCTTGCTGCCGCGGAGACGCTTCGCGGCGGCCGCTCGGACGGTTGAACGGCGGCGCCTTGTGATCGCTGAACGGGCGCGAAGCGCTGCGCAGCGGCGAGGCGCACCGCAGCGGTGAAGTGCGGCGCAGCGGTGAAGCGGATGCAGCGGCGAGGCGCACCGCGCGCCCGGACGCGGCTACGGAAGCGAGCCGAGCAGAGCCGTGAGCGCCTCGCGCTCCTCGGCCGTCAGCCCGCGCAACGGGCGGCGGACGTCTTCCCGGATCGGAACACCGCGCGCCGCGGCGACCGCCTTCAGGGCCGCGTGGCGTGGGAACCGCTCGATCGCCTCGCGCAGCTCCGCGAGGCTCGTCTGCGTGGCGACCGCCTCCGCGAGCCGCTCGGGGAACGCCGACCCGAGTGCCGACACGGCGCCCACCGCCCCCGCGGCAAGGCCCTCGGCGATCAGCGACTCGGGCCCGACGAAGACGTCGAGTCCTTCGATGAGGTACGGCGAGAACTTCTCCCAGGGCGAGTCGGAGACCTTCAGCCCCGTCAGGTTCGGCGCAGCGTCACGCAGGCGCTCGAGCACCGGCAGCGGCACCGCGTACCCGCTCGCTCGCTCGAACTCGTAGACGTAGAACGGCAACGGTGCGCACGCCTTCGCGCCGGAGACGAAATGCGCGAGTAGCGCGTCGTCGTCGAGCGGGAAGTAGGGCGGCGCGATCACGGCCACGCCGACAGCCCCCGCACCGGCGGCATGCTCGGCGAGCGCGACGGTGTCGTCGGTGGACTGGGCGCCGCAATGGGCGATCACCGTCAACCCGGCCTCGACGTACAGCTCGGTGACGCGGCGTCGCTCCGCCACGGTGAGCAGGATCCCCTCGCCGGTCGTCCCGAGCGCCAGGATCCCGTCGACGCCGCCGGCGCGAAGGAACTCGGCGTACGGTGCGAACGCGTCCTCGTCGAGCGCCCTGCCGTCGTCACGGAGCGGTGTCAGGGCGGCGGCGAACGCGCCGCGAATACCGTCAGAGCTCACGCGCCGACTCTATGTCACTGACTTCGGGGCGACCGGCTTCAGGCGACGGGCTGCTTGGGAGCGCCGGCCCCGATCTGCGCCGGCAGCTCGACCCAGAACGTCGTGCCGCGGCCTTCCTCGCTGGCGAAATTGATCAGCCCACCGTGCGCCTCGACGATCTGGCGTGCGACCGCCAGCCCGAGGCCCGTGCCCGGGATCCCGGACGAGGCGGCACGACCGCGGAAGAACTTCGTGAAGATGTGCGCCTGATCCTCGGGCGGGATGCCGATGCCGCGGTCGCGGATCGCGATCCGCACCTCGCCGCGCAGCGCCTCGGCGCGCACCTCGACAGGGTCGCCGCCGGGCGAGTACTTGATCGCGTTGGCGAGCAGGTTTCCGACGACCTGCGAGAGCCGGTCCGCGTCGCCGTTGATCAACAGCGGCTCGTCGGGGACCGACACCTTGACGCTGTGCTCGGCGCCGTGGCCGAAGAAAAGCGCCACCTGCTCGCGGACGAGTGCGCTGGCATCGACGGTCGACCTCGCCAGCTCGAGCTTGCCCTCCTCGAGGAGCTGCATGTCGAGGAAGTCCTCTGCGAGCGATGCGAGCCGCCGTGCCTCGGCGTCGACGATCCCGAGATAGCGTCGGCGCTCACGCTCGTCGAAGTCGCGCTCGAGCAAGAGCCTCGTGAAACCGAGCACGCTCGAGAGCGGCGTCCGCAGCTCGTGCGAGACGATGCTGATCAGCTCCGACTTCGCCTGCTCGCTCGCCTGCAGCTGCTCGTTCTGGGCCACCAGCTCGCTGCGTCCCGCCTCGAGCGAGCGCGCCATCGAGTTGAACGACCGCGTCAGCCCGCCGATCTCGCCCGGCCCTTCCTCCTGCAGGCGCGTGCTGAAGTCGCCCGCGGCGACGCGGCTCGCACCCGTCGCGACGCGGCGCACCGGCCTCGCGATCCAGCGTGCGAGATAGAGCCCGAACAGGAGGATCAGGACGGCCGACGCCGCGAGCGCGCCGAGGCCGAGCTTGACCGCGCGCGTCGACTCCTTGCGCGCCGACTCCGCGCGCGCGCTCGCACGGAGGCTCTCGGTGCCGAGGAACTGGTCGAACTGGCCGCGAATCGCGTCGATCTCCCGCTTGCCCTCGGTGGTCGCGTCGCCCGCGCGCGCAGCCGCCGGGTTGATCTTCGCGATCGCGATCACGTTCAGCGCGTAGTCCGTGATGTAGGAGCGAGTGTCCGCGAGGATCTGGCGCACGCGTTGCGCTTGCACCGGATCGTCGGCGACGAGTCGCTGCAGCCGCGCCGACGCCCCGGGAAGGTCGCCGCGGGCCGAGTCCCACGCGCTGAGGAACTGCGGCCGGCCCGAGACGACGTAGCCGCGGAGGGCCGTCTCGAGGCTGATGACGACGTTCTCGAGCGCAAGCGACGCAGCCGTCACGTCCTTGGAGCGGGTCTCGCGCTCGTTCGCGTGCCGCAGCGATCCGATGGCGAGGATCAGGACGCCGAACGCTGCAGCGACCAGCAGTGCGAGCAGGCAGCTGGCGGCGAGAATGCGCGAGACAAGTGAGGAGCGCGCGAGTCTCACGCCGGCTGCTCCAGGAGCTTCTCGACCACTTCGATGAGCCGCTCCGGCGTGAACGGCTTCGGCACGAACGCGTCTGCGCCGGCCTCCTCGGCTCGCGCCCGGTCCTCGGCGCTGCTCCACGCCGAGACGACGGCAACGCGGGTCCCCGCGAGCTCCGGGTCGGCGCGAATCGCGCGCAGGAGCTCGATCCCGTCTCCGCCCGGCAGCATCACGTCGAGCAGCACGACGTTCGGATGCAGGCGTTGCGCCAGCCCGAGTGCAGTCTCGGCGTTCTCGGCCTCGGCGAACCGGAAGTTGCTGTCGAGGGCGACGCGCATCAACTCGCGGAGAGGAGGCTCGTCGTCGCAGATCAGGATCGTCACGAGCTCTCTCACACGACCAACCGGAAGACGAGGAGGTTTCGCCGCGGCCGCTGCGCCGCTGCCGTCACGGTCAGGGTGCCGCGTGCGTTCTCGTAGAAGCCGGTGCCGCCGACGACGGCGACCTCGAAGATCAACCGCGACCCGATGACGCCGCTCACCATGATCTTTCCCTTCGGCAGGAAGTACGTGCCGTTGCAGTTCCGCGAGCGGCGGTCGGTGAACGTGCAGACGAGGTCCGCGTGGCCGATCGCCCGCTGCCGGACAGCCTGGTTGTAGACCAGGACGCGCACGATCTCGGTGTCTCCCGCGCCCTTCCCCGGTGTTCCTCCGTCGATCCAGTGGTACTGCGTCTGCCGGTCGGTGACCTTGATCACACCGGGTGAGGTGATCGTCGGTGCTGCGGCCGCCGGCGCTGACACCCCGAAAAGGACAAGGCCCACTGCTACAGCTTTCCGAAGTCCAGCGGTCATTCGACCTCCCCTTCATCGACGACGACCCGCTGCAGTGCCTTCGCACCATCTTTACGACTGGCAGGCCGCCTGCCAAGTTCGGGGGCAGGAGGGCAGCGGACGAACGAAGGTAGCGAGTGCGCGAGCATCGGCGGCGTGCGGGACCCATCAGATCAGAAGCGATCGGGAAACGGGTTCTAGGGATACTGTCGAAAGCCTTGTTGCGCCGAAAGCCACGAAGCGCGATCAGGAACGGCCTCGCCGTCGTCGCAGCCGCACTCGTTGTGGCTGTCTGCGCGGCTTCGTCCGCGCTCGCGAGCGAGCCCCTCTCGGACAAGAACGCGCGCTCGGCCACGCTTGCCGTCAACGCCAAGGGCGAGGCGCTCGTCAGCTACCGCCGTGCGGGCGGCGGTGCGAGGCATGTGCTCGTCTGGGGCGCGATCAACTCGCTGACGCCCGACTCGGGTCAGCCGCAGGTGCACTTCAAGTACGACTACGGCGGCGGTTGGGGCAAGTACCGGCGCCTCGTCTGGCCGACGTTCCGCAACGCCTGTGCGCCTTACGACGGGCCTGCGCTCGTCTACTTCGTCGCCGCCTGCAAGGCGCCCGACGGCAGCTACTGGGCGCTCCAGCGCTGGCAGCGCGGCCTGCCGCTCTTAGGGTTCAAGTCGTGGCTTCCCTCGCAACGCGAGTGGGAGCTTCATCTCTCCCACTGGAGCGGCAGCCTGCCGACGCTCGAAGTGTCGACAAACTGGACGTACGGCCACCGGTGGATCGGGCTCTTCGGCCGGTTGACGTACGCGGGCCGGGCGGTGCACGGCCTCGGGTCGACGAGCCTCGGCAACCCGACCGACCGCTACGGGCGAAACGTCTATATCGACACGTTCAACTCGGCGTACGGGCCTGGCTGGAGGCGTGAGTCGGGCATTCTCGTCCACCGGCCGGCGGGCACCTTCTGCCACAGCTTCGTGCCGCAGCGGCCGTTCCCCGGCTACCCGAGCAGCGCTCTGCGCCCGGCCGCTCCTGGCAAGCTCTTCCGCATCACCGTCATGGGACCCGGCGTGACGCCGGTCATCCAGTGGCGTGGCAAGGGACTCGGAAAGTACAAAGCCGGCGACGCGGCGGACCGGGTCGAGGATCGCCGGTCGAACGAGCTCTTCGACGCGTGGCTGGCCGGCGACAAGAGGTGCGCCCCGGGCACGATAGGCGCTGACGATCAGGCGCTGACGATCAGGCGCTGACGATCAGGCGACGCGGTCGCTCGAAAACTCGTCGAGGCTGCCGGGCGGGTGTCAGTCGTCGAACTCGCGGCTCGCGCACTCCGGGCAGAACAGCCCGAAGTCGCGTATGGCCGGCTCGTCGTTCGTGGCGTACATCCGCCACTTCTCAGACGGGTCGGCCCAGGCCGCGCCGCACTCGAGGCATTCGAGCACGCTGACATCCGGGAGCAGCTTCGCTTCGGTGAAGAACTCGGACATGAACTCGGACATGGTGTTGCTATCGGCGCTCCTGCCGGGCACATGAGTCCAGATTCCCTGGTCGAAGGGCCAGGATTGCGATCTGCACCGACGGGCGGCGCGCCGCAGGTGCCCGCCGGTCATGCTCTGGCGACAAGGCGGCGCCCCAAGGTCGAGACCGCTTTAACGGGTGGCATGGGGACGAGGCGGTCAACTCATCCACCGACCCCGGGGCGCCGCCGTTTTTCTATCCGGCTTAGAACCCGCCCTGCCAGGCGACGATCAGCAGCGCGACGGCGATCGCCGCGGCCACGACGACTGCGACGAGGTTGACGACGAGCGCGATGCCGAGCGCGCGGGACGGCTGCCCGGTAGTGGCCGGTGCGTCGCCCTGCTCCGGAGCGGGCACCTGGCCGGGCTCGAGCGACCGGCCGAGCGTCGCGACGATGAACTGATTCAGGCTCGAGCCTTCGCGTTCTGCCGCAGCCGAGAGCTCGCCGTGGAGCTCGGGCGGCATGCGCAGGAGCAGGCGGCCGCTGAAGGTCTGCTGCCCGCGCGCCGGCGGAATCTCGCGGCCCTCCGCGAGCGCGGTCTGGATCCACTCCCGCATCGCCGCGCGCACGCTCTCGGTTGCCTTCTCGCGTGAGCTCTCGCGCGCCGTGCAACCCGGCAGCTCGTCGACGCTCGCCAACCAGCCGCCGGCACCGTTGCGCGCCACCGTGATCGTGTACGGCTGCGTCAGATAGTCATCGAGGGCGCGCCGGGCGACCGTCGCCATCCACCGAGCTTAGCTCCGTTTTCGCGCCCACGAAAGCCCCCCGGGCAGGAGCACTGCTAGGCGGCGTCGGAGTCCAGGCCCGCGCGGAGCTTCTCGATGGCGCCCTGAAGGACACGCGAGACGTGCACTTGCGATATGCCGACGGCGCGTCCCACTTCGTCCTGGTTCAGGTCGAGGAAGTAGCGAAGCAGGATGATTCGTCGCTCCCGGCTGTCCAGCGACCGCGCAGCGTCTGCGATCGCGGCGCGGGAGAGGACGGCCTCGTCGGCGCCTTCACCGGAGCCGAGCGTCGCCGTGTCCTGGTCTTCCAGCGGCACCGGCTGCAGACTTGCTCCGTCGACCGCCTGCAGCCGGCGTGGGATCCTGACGACGGCGCAGCGGTCGCGCAGATGCCGGCGGATCTCGCCTTCCACGGTCCGGGCGACATAGGCCGTCAGTAGCTCGCGGCGCTTGGGGTCGCAGCGGTCGATCGCGTTGATGACGCCGATCGAGCCCACCTGGACGAGATCCTCGACCCGCTCGCCACGCCCTTCGAACTGGCGAGCGATGCGGCGCACCAGCGGCAGGTAGCTCTCGATCAGCCGCCTCCGCTCTGCCTTACCCGCGAGGAGCGCCTGCCCCGACGTGGGGGCACTCCTCAGGGCCGTCAAGCTGCCGCATGGACCCATCACAGCGAGCATAACTCGGCCATCTGAATTTTCAAGACCATTCTTTCTCGCTTTACGTATAGACAGGTAGGTAAAGGGGTATTTATCTATCGAGGGAACAGACGTCTGTTGGAGTGGGAGAGGGTAGGTTCATGCCGCACGAGTCACCACCGCGCCGCCGCGCCAGACAGCTATCCGTCGCGTGCGCAGCGGTTTTCGCCCTGGCGCTCCCCGCGCAAGGGCGTGCCGATGACTCCCTGCCGTCTCTCCCGCTCGATCCGATGTCGGCGGTCGGTGCCTCTCTCCCGGCCGGCGCCCTCCCTACGGCTGCGACGCCGGCGGCGAACGTGCCCTCGCCCGCCGACGTCGCAGCCATCGTTCAAGCTGCCGTCGACGCGGCCGCCGCAAGCGCCACTGCGGCGGCAACTCCGGCTCCGACAACGACCGCTACTCCGGTAGCCGCTGCAGAGCCCCAGCCGGCCGTTTCGGCTCCCACAAGCCCTGAAACCGGCTCTACCACTTCGGTATCACCGGCGATACCGCCCGCGCCGGCCGCTCCCTCCCCGGCCGAAGCGACGCAGACTCCCTCTACTGCGGCCGCGACCGACACGCCGCCCCTCACTCTCCCCGCCCTCGTGCCGGCGCCCAGTGTCCCGATCGTGGCTCCCGCTCAGGCAGCGAGCGCTCTCGATCAACAGCCTGCGGCCGCTGTCCCCGTCACGCCGCCGGCCGCCACACCTCCGGCGGAGCAGGCTCCGACAGTGCCGACAACGGCTCCGTCGAACACCGCGCAGACCGGCGGAACGCAGTATCAAGGTGGAAATACCACTGGTATCAACAACGACATACCGGCTGTGCCAACGACACCGGCTTCTACGCCCGCAATTCCGGTTGAAACTGCTCCAATTGTTCCAACAACATGGATCTGGAACTGGACCTGGAACTGTGATGACGGGTCGCTTGGACCGAGCTCGCCGTTGCCGCCCGACCTCACCGGTGGCGGCACGTGGATCTGGAACTGGGCGTGGAGCTGCGGCGACGCCCCGGCGGCGTGCTCGGGCTGCAACACCTCGATCTCGATCCGCATCTTCAGCCCCGGCGACGACGGCGACCTCGCGCAGACGATCTCCTCCACGACGGCGAGCATCGCTCAGACGATCAACTCGACCGTGCAGCAGACGATCCAGCAGGTCCTGCCGCAGATCCCGGCGTCCGTGCCGCCGATCGCCGCCTGGCCGCCGGCCGTCACGCCTCTCCCAGACGCTGCTCCGGTGGCGCAAACGCAGATCCCGCTTGTGTCGTGGTTCGGTATCGACCCGATACCACCGGTGCTATCTCAGGGAACGGGCCTCGTGCCGGCGGACGACTCGGCCCCCGAGGTCGCCCCGCACCCGTTCACTCTGGATCGCGCCGCCTCGCGGCCGCCGTTCCTCGTCTCGCCGACCGCGGCCGCGTCCGGCACGCTCGGCACGACCGCAACGCTCGCGGCCGCGTCCTTCTTCGCCCCGACCCGCCCGCGCACCGAGGCCGCGGGTGGGGCCGCGGGTGGCGCTTCCCCTTCCCAGCCTCTGAAGCCGCTTCGCCGGCAAGCACCTCCACAGCGTGCGCCGTTCGGCTTCGCTCCCGATCTGTCCGCGGGTGCAACCGCCCCTGGCTCGAGCTCGTCGCTCGGCGGTTTTGCACTCCTACTCGGTGCCCTGCTGGTGGGCACACCGTCGACCCTGAAGCTGCTCTGGGTCGCGGTGGCTACCCGCCCACGGAGGCGGGCGTCGGGACGCAGGGAGCGACCCGGCTAGTGACGGCGGCCTAGCCCCCCTACGCCGGCATTCGCCGGCTGACGAACGCAGACAAGGAGAAGTAATGTCAAAACGCTTCCTTGCGTCCGTCCTGGGGCTGTTGGTGCTGCTCCTCGCCGTCGGTGTTGCGACGGCGGCCGCAGACACTCCACCAGGAGTGCAGACGGCCGGCCAGAGCGCGACGAGCGGGCAGCAAGCCGCGGCAGCTTCCGGGGCGACGCAAACACAACCGAGCAACACGAACATCTCCGTTCGCGTGCTCAGCCCGGGGAACGGCGGAAACGTCACACAGGCGAACACCGTCTCCTCCACCGGGACCGCTCAGAACTCCAATACGACGAACCAGAACGCAACCCAGAACCAGACCGGTCCTGGTGGCATCCAGACGTCGACGCAGTCTGCGACCAACTCGCAGCTCGCGGCGGCGCTCTCGTTCGCCAACCAGGTTGCTCCGACGAACACGAATCTCGGGATCCGGGTGGGTAGCCCGGGGAACGATGGTTCCGTCACTCAGGCAAACGCTGCGAGCTCCGACGCGAGCTCGAAGAACTCCAACGACACCCAGCAGTCCGCAGACCAGAGCCAGGCCGGCGGAAGCCCGTGTGGGTGCTCGACCTCGACCGCCCCGATCCAGACCTCCGACCAGTCGGCGGCCAGCGATCAGAAGGCGATCGCCCTTTCCGGGGCGACGCAGCAGGGCGCGTCGAACGTGAACATTCCCATCCGCGTCGGCAGTGACGGCAACGATGGCAACGTCACGCAGGTGAACGCGGTCTCCTCGGACGCGAAGGCCAAGAACTCGAACGATCTCGGCCAGTCGTCCGATCAGACCAATGCCGGCTCGGGCTCCGGCGTCCAGACCGCAACACAGTCGGCGGAGAACAATCAAGCAGCAGCCGCCGCGTCGTCCGCAAGCCAGGACAGGCCGCAGAACACGAACATCTCCGTTCGCGTTCTCAGCCCCGGCAATGACGGAAACGTCTATCAGGCCAACTCGGTCTCTTCGTCTGCGAAGGCGAAGAACGACAACGACACGACCCAGAGCGTCGACCAGAACCAGACGGGCAAGAGCTCGTGCGGTTGCTCGTCGGCTCCCTCGATCCAGACCGCCAACCAGGCGGCCGGGAGCGAGCAGGGCGCGCTGTCACTGTCGAAGGCCGAGCAGACAGGCGCGTCGAACGTGAACGCACCGGTCCGCGTTGGCAGCCCGGGCAATGACGGCAACGTCTGGCAGTCGAACGACGTTTCGTCTTCCGCGAAGGCTAAGAACGACAACTTCCTCGATCAGTCGGCGACGCAGAATGCCGCCGGCGGTTCGGGCACCGGTGTGCAGACGTCTGACCAGTGGGCGGGCAACGCTCAGCTGGCAGCGGCTGCGTCCGGCGCGGCCCAGCATGGCGCGAGCAACTCGAATGCTCCTGTCCGTGTCGGCAGCTCCGGCAACGGTGGCAACGTCGTTCAGGCGAACAGCGTCTCGTCGGATGCGAAGGCAAAGAACGACAACGACACGAGCCAGACCGCGGACCAGAACCTGGTCGGCGGCAGCAGCTGTGGCTGCGGCGGCTCGGGCATCCAGACCTCGACGCAGGCTGCCGGCAACGAGCAGGCGGCGTTCGGGCTCTCCACGGCCGTGCAGGACTTCGGCCGGTCCGAGTGCGGCTGCCACTCCGGCGGCAATTCGAATGCGCCGATCCGTGTCGGTAGCGCCGGCAACGACGATCACGTCTGGCAGTTGAACGACGTCTCGTCGTCGGCCAAGGCCAAGAACGACAACGACCTCGATCAGTCGGCGACGCAGAACGCCGCCGGCGGCTCGGGCACCGGTGTGCAGACGTCTGACCAGCGGGCGGGCAACGCTCAGCTGGCCGGCGCTGCGTCCGCGGCTGCACAGCTCGGCGCGAGCAACACGAATGCTCCCGTCCGTGTCGGCAGCCCGGGCAACGGTGGCATCGTCGCGCAGGCGAACGGCGTCTCGTCGGATGCGAAGGCCAAGAACGACAACGACACGAGCCAGAGCGTCGATCAGAACCTGGCGACCGGTGGCAGCTGTGGCTGCGCCGGCTCGGGGGTCCAGACTTCGACGCAGGCTGCCGGCAACGAGCAGGCAGCGATCGGCCTGTCCGAGGCGATCCAGCTCGGAGCGAAGAACTCGAACGCTCCGGTGCGGGTCGGCAGCGGCGGCAACGACGGCATCGTGTTGCAGTCGAACGACGTCTCGTCGTCGGCGAAGGCCAAGAACGACAATGACCTCGATCAGTCGCTGACTCAGGATCAGGCTGGTGCCTCGGGCACCGGGATCCAGATCGGCTACCAGTCGGCCGCGAACGCGCAGTTCGCAGCGGCCGCGTCGGCTGCGGCGCAGATCGGTGCGAAGAACGACAACGCACCGGTTCGCGTTCTCAGCCCCGGCAACGACGGGATCGTCGTCCAGTCGAACAACGCCTCCTCCGAGGCGAAGGCCAAGAACGACAACGACACGACCCAGGACGCCCATCAGGATCTCGCGAGCCGCGGAGAATGCGGTTGCGCGAGCGGGATCGGCATCCAGGCACTCGGCCAGAAGGCCGTGAGCACGCAGGGCGCGCTTGCCGCATCGGAAGCGGTCCAGGACTTCGGACGCTCGGATTGCGGCTGCCACTCGGCCGGCAACTCGAACGCTCCGGTCCGCGTGTGGAGCGGCGGAAACGACGGCGCCGTGTACCAGTTCAACACCGTCGACTCCGCGGCCAAGGCGAAGAATGACAACTCGACGAATCAGTCCGCCGGCCAGTCGCTGGCGGGCGCGTCGGGAATCGGCATCCAGGCTCTCGGCCAGGAGGCGTGGAACGGGCAGGCAGCAGCCGCCTTCTCCGGTGCCTTCCAGCTCGGAGCCTCGAATCGCAACAACCCGGTCAGCGTCTACAGTCCCGGCAACAGTGGCTCGGTGCTGCAGGTCAACGCCGCCTCGTCCGAGGCGGACGCGAAGAACCGGAACCGGACGTATCAGGACGGCCGCCAGACCCTGCGCGGGTCGACCGGCTGCGGATGCGTCTCCCCGATCGACGTGCAGGCCCTCGGCCAGTCCGCCTGGAGCGGACAGCAGGCCCTCGGTCTCTCGGCAGCGGGGCAGCTGGCGCCGAGCAACGCAAACGGTGGCAGCTCCGTCTACAGCGCCGGTAACGGCGGCGCGGTCGGCCAGTTCAACGCCGACGACTCGTTCGCGGGCGCACTCAATCGCGACCGCGCAGACCTGCTCGCGAGGCAAGACATCTCGTGAGCAGTAGGGGGCCGGCTGGCGCATGCCGCAGCGGCTGGCCGGCCCCCTTTTTTCCCTGCTCTTGACAGATCTGGACGGAGTCCTAGGGTAAATGGACGGCGACGGGAGGATCCGATTGAGCCGCCACGAGGGACGATCGTTGCTGTGGCACCCGAGGCGAGGGATTTTCACACTCGTCTGCACTGCAGCGGTCCTCGCCGCCGCGCCGGGCACGGCGCTCGCAAGCGGCGGCAGTCCGTTGCAGCCGGACCCGAGCCCGGCGACGCCACCTGCGGCTGCGCCGAGCCACTCCGGCTCGTCGGGTGCATTGCGGCCGGACTCGCCCCAGACACCCGCTAAGGCCCCGGTGAGAGCCGTCGCGCCGTCGGCTCCTGTGACGAGAGCCGTGGCGCCGCGGGTGCACGTCGCGCCGACGCCGCCCGCGCCTGTGCGCAAGGCCACGCACCCCGTGACGCGCCCGACGGTGAAGCATGTGACCCCGGCACCACTGCATCTCGGCCTCCGGTATGCGCTGCCGCCGGCGTTCAATGACCTTTCGCGGAACCGGCTTCTGGTTCCCGCCGCGCTTGCGCTTCTCATGCTGCTGGTCTCGAGCGGCAGCTTCCTCGGACTCGTGTTCCGGATTCGTCGGGAGCTCGTGAAGGTGTAGGCGGTGGGCGCACTGAGACCGGTCGCGGTCCTGCTCGGCGCCCTCGCCATCGCTGTTGCTCAGCCCGCGCCGATCTCGGCCGATCCGGCGCCGACGATTACGCCCGTGGTCACGATCGGTACGGCTGGTGACGAACGGCTGGTACGTCACCAACATCACCGTCAAGCTTCGTCATCACGGGCCGGTGACGTCGTCGAGCGGCTGCGACATCGTCACGCTGACGACGGAAGGGATCAACAACTCGCTCAACTGCACCGCGACCGGGCCCGGGGGAACAGCGAGCTCGCAGCCCATCTTCAAGATCGACAAGACGGCGCCGACGGTGACCGGTGGGACGCCGACGCGGGGGACCGATTCGAATGGGTGGTTCAACCATGCGGTGACGGTGGCATTCGCGGGTACGGACGCCACCTCGGGGTTGAGTTCGTGCGACGCGCCCTCGTATGCCGGGCCGGACAGCGGTTCGGCGACCGCGTCCGGCAGCTTGCCGCGACAACGCGGGCAACGGCAGCGCGAGCGTCGCGTCGTCGGTGTTCAAGTTCGATGCGACGGCGCCGAGCGTGACGGGTGCCGTGCCGTCGCGCGGGCCGGATTCGAACGGCTGGTACAACCATTCGTTGACATTGGCTTTCACGGGTAACGACTCGACGTCGGGGCTAGTCTCGTGCGACTCGGTGCCGTACACGGGTCCGGACACTGCCTCGGCGAACGTTTCGGGCAGGTGTCGCGACAACGCCGGCAACAGCAGCGCGAGCGTCGCGTCGGCGGCGTTCAAGTTCGACGCGACGGCGCCGACGGTGACGGGCGGCGGGCCCACGCGTGGGCCGGATTCGAACGGGTGGTTCAACCACGCGGTGACAGTGGCGTTCGCGGGTACGGATACGACGTCAGGGCTCGCCTCGTGCGACTCGCTGTCGTTCGCCGGGCCGGACAGCGCGGCTGCGAGCGTGTCGGGCAAGTGTCGCGACAACGCGGGCAACAGCAGCCCGAGTGTGGCTTCGTCGGCGTTCAAGTTCGATGCGACGGCGCCGAACGTGAGCGGCGTACCAGGGCGGGACCCGGACAGCCGAGGCTGGTACAACCACCCGCTGGTCGTCGCGTTCTCGGGCTCGGACCCGATCTCGGGGATCGTCTCGTGCACGTCGACGACGTACTCCGGGCCGGACACAACGGCGGCGGCTGTTGGCGGCTCGTGTGCCGATGGCGCCGGGAACGTCGGCGCCGGCGCGTTGACGGTCGCCTACGACGTGACGCCTCCGTCAGGGGGCAACGCCACGCCGGAGCGGCCCGCCGATCGAAACGGGTGGTACAACCATCCGTTGCCCGTGTCCTTTGCGGGTGGGGCTGACGCGACGTCCGGTGTCGAGTCGTGCTCGACGATCCGCTACGACGGCGCCGACTCGACCGCAGCGTCGGTGACCGGCACGTGTCGCGACAACGCAGGCAACGTCAGCGACGGCCGTTCCTTCGCATTCGCATACGACGCGACACCGCCGGCGGCGAATGCGACACCCGCCCGTGGACCCGACACCAACGGTTGGTACAACCACTTCGTGGCGGTCGCCTTCGGCGGCTCCGACTCGACGTCCGGCCTCGAGGCGTGCTCCTCTGGCAGCTATGCCGGCCCCGACAGCGCGTCGGCCACGGTCAGCGGATCGTGCACCGACGTTGCGGGTAACGCGGGCGTCACGACTCTCGCGCTGAAGTACGACGCGACCGCGCCGGACGTGACGCCGCGGCCCGCGCGGGCGCCCGACGGCGCAGGCTGGTACAGGCAGCCGCTCCTCGTGTCGTTCGGCGGCGCCGACGCCGTCTCGGGCATCGACACGTGCACGTCGGCGACCTACGCAGGGCCGGACGCGGCAGCCGCCGACGTCTCCGGTTCGTGCCGCGACGTCGCCGGGAATGCCGCGACGCGCGCGTTCACGCTTCGCTACGACGCGACGCCGCCGAAGCTCGGCCGCCTCGAGGCGGAGATCGGCGACCATTCGGTGAAGCTCTACTGGACCGCCGCGGCCGATGCGCAAGTGACCGTGACGCGAACCGGCGCCGGGCGCTCGGCGACGCTGTACACCGGTGCAGGCCATACCTGCACGGACAAGGGCTTGAAGAACGGCGAGCGCAATCGCTACACGGTCGTCGCCCGCGACGCTGCCGGCAACACGACGAGCGCTTGGGTCGACGCGGTCCCGCTCGCGCTCTTTCAGCCCTCACAGGGTGCGCGGCTTCGAGAGGCACCGCTCCTCGCGTGGGCGAAGGTCGCGAAAGCCTCCTACTACAACGTGCAGGTCTTCCACCGCGGCAAGGTGCTGAGCCTGTGGCCGAAGTCGCCGCGCGTGCGGATGCCGCGCGAGTGGACCTTCGGCGGCCGCGGGTACCGCCTCGGGCCGGGGCTCTACCGCTGGTACGTCTGGCCGGGCTTCGGCGAGCGCGCAAAGAGCGACTACGGAAAATTGATCGGGTCAAACTTCTTCGTCGTGGCTCTGTGATTCATGCGACTTTCGTTCTACCCTAGGGGCATGCGTATTCGCCGCCTACGCAGGGTGTTTATGTTCGCGGTCGCAGCCGCAGCGCTCGCCGCCGTCTTGCCTGCGGACTCCATGGCTGACGCGCCTTAGGTGATCACGCCGGTGGTCACGATCGGCACGGCCGGCGAGAACGGATGGTACGTAACGAACGTCACCGTCCGCTTCGACATCACTGGG
>CAVQYE010000010.1:0-61388 GCA_963718065.1 uncultured Actinomycetes bacterium
GACCGCGCGCGCGAGTGGACCGAGCGTGGCGCGAACGTGCGACCCGGACCCGGGTGACTCCGGAGAACCTTGGCGCGGGTGCTGGGGGCGCACGTGTCCCGCGGCGACCTGGTCGTCGACCTGGCGTGGAACATCGACGCCGGGGACATCCTGCAGTGGTGCCACGACCACGGGGTGCTGTACGTCAACACCTCCACGGAGGTGTGGGACCCCTACGCCGCGTGGCGGCGCCGCACCCCACGGAGAGGACCCTGTACTGGCGCCACATGCAGCCTGCGGGAGCGCATGGCGCGCTGGACGCAGCCCGGGCCCACGGCGGTGCTGGAGCACGGGGCGAACCCGGGCCTGATCTCGCACTTCACGAAGCAGGGCCTCATCGACATCGCCACCGCCGTGCTGGCGGACGGCAAGGCGAGGGCCAGGCAGGCGGAGACCATCCGGGAGCACCTGCAGTCGCGGAGCTTCAACCAGCCTCGCGCGCGCGCTGGGTGTGCAAGGTCATCCACGTCAGCGAGCGCGACACGCAGGTCGCGAACGTTCCCAAGGCCGGTGGACGAGTTCGTGAACACCTGGAGCGTCGAGGGCTTCCGGGAGGAAGGCACCACCACGGCGGAGATGGGATGGGGCACGCACGAGAAGTGGCTGCCGCCGCTTGCCTATCGCGCACGCCGACGGCCCGAGCAACCAGATCTGCCTGGCCCGCATGGGCATGAACACGTGGGTGCGCTCCTGGGTGCCCTCCGGGCCCATCCACGGCATGGTGATCCGCCACGGGGAGGCGTTCTCCCTCTCCGAGCGTCTGACGGTGGAGGAAGGCGGCACGGCCGGTCTATCGTCCCACGGTCCACTACGCCTACTGCCCCTGCGACGCCGCCATCGCCTCCCTGACCGAGCTGCGGGGCAACAACTACAGGCTGCAGCCACGCCAGCGGATCATGACGGACGAGATCACCAGCGGGCAGCGACGCCCTGGGCGCCCTCCTCATGGGGCACCCCTTCACCTCGCTGGTGGATCGGGCAGCGACCTGAGCATCGAGGAGTCGCGCCGGCTCGTGCCCCACCAGAACGCCACCACCATGCAGGTGGCCATCTCGGTGGTCGCCGCGGTCGACGTGGATGATCGCAGAACCCGCGGCGCGGCGTGCTGCTGCCGGACGACCTGCCGCACGACTACGTCCTGGAGATCGCCCGGCCGTACCTCGGGCACTTCATCTCCACGCCGTCCGACTGGACCCCGCTGAAGGACCTGCCCCGGATCCGTTCGAGGGACTACGACGGCCCGGACTTCGACTACGACGGATCCGTGGCAGTTCAAGAACTTCCTCGTGAAGGAAGGGGATGACTGATCGGAGCGCGACCATGAGTCTCGCATCGACCGCCTGCAGGAGCTCGCCCGGGAGCACGGCACGCCGCTGTTCGTCGTCGACCACGACGAGATCCGCAGGAGCTACCGCACCTTCCGCAAGCACCTGCCGCGCGTGCAGGCCTACTACGCCGTCAAGGCCAACCCCGACCCCGCCATCGTGCGGACCCTCTTCACGGAAGGGCGCGAGCTTCGACGTGGCCTCCCTGCCGGAGTTCATGATCGTCTACGACAACATCAAGGACATGCCGGCCGAAGGAGCGGCAGGACTGGATCTGGGACAAGATCATCTACGCCAACCCCACCAAGACGCCCGCAGACGCTGGCGAAGCTGGACCAGTACAAGCCGCTGGTGACCTTCGACAACAGCGACGAGATCCAGAAGATCAGCGAGCACGCCCCCCACGCGGGCCTCGCGCTGCGGCTGCGCGTGCCCAACACGGGTGCCATGGTGGAGCTGTCCTCCAAGTTCGGCGCCTCACCGGGGGAGGCGGTGGACCTGATCCTGGAGGCCGGACCGCGCCGGGCTCGTGGTGGAGGGCATCAGCTTCCACGTCGGAAGCCAGACCACCAACTTCGACAACTACGTGCAGGCGCTGAGCCTCACGCGCGAACGTCTTCGAGGAGGCGCGGGACCGCGGCTACACGAAGATGAACCTCATCGACATCGGCGGCGGCTTCCCCGTCGCCCTACGACGCCATCGGTCAAGCCGTTCGCGGAGCTGGCGCGCGATCATCAACTCGGAGCTGGACCGCCTCTTCCCGCCGAACATCGAGGTCCTCGCCGAGCCCGGGCGCTTCCTGGTGGCCTCCGTCGGGCTACGCCGTCTCCGAGGTGATCGGCACCGCGGTGCGCGACGGCAAGAAGTGCTACTACATCAACGACGGGGTCTACCACACCTACTCGGGGATCATCTTCGACCACTGCCAGTACCCGGTGAAGGCGTTCAAGAAGGGCCCCACGCAGATCAGCGCCGTGTTCGGCCCCACCTGCGACGCGCTGGACGTGATCTCCATGGCGGAGAACCTTCCCGACCTGCAGCGGGGCGACCTGGTCTACAGCGACAAGATCGGCGCCTACAGCCACGCGTCGGCCACCTACTTCAACGGCTTCCCCCCGGCCAAGGTCGTCCACGTGAACCAGTAGCCGCAGTCGCGAGTCGTAAGCACGACACGGTACGGGGAGGCGGGCCCCGGGCCGAAGGGGACCGTGATGACGGTCAGCTTCCAGCTGGAGGGCGAGAGCTTCGTCGCGCTCAACGGCGGCCCCCAGTTCACGTTCGCGCCGGCGATCTCCCTGTTCGTGGGCTGCGAATCCCAGGCCGAGGTGGACGACCTCTGGGAGAGGCTCTCCCAGGGAGGCGCGCCGGGCCAGTGCGGCTGGCTGGAGGACCGCTACGGGGTGTCGTGGCAGATCGTGCCGACCATGATGCTCGAGCTCCTGGCCGACGCGGATGCGGCCGGGCGCAGCCCGTCATGGCGGCGATGCTCAAGATGAACAAGCTCGACATCAAGGGGTTGGAGAAGGCCTCCGGCCGATAGGAAGTCCGGCGGGGGGCTCTACAGTGCCTCGAGCACCCGCTTGAGCTTCTCCTGCACCGCTTGCGCGATGCGGCGAAGCGCCTGGTTGACCTGCATGGAAGAGACCGGGTCGATCACGGAGACCTCGACCTCGCCCCTGGGCGTTTCCTGGACGATCACGTTGCAGGGCAGCATTGCGCCGATCCTCTCCTCGGCCTGCAGTGCCTTGTACGCGAACGGCGGGTTGCACGCTCCGAGGATGCGGTAGCGGCGGAAGTCGACGTTCAGCTTCTCTTCCAGGGTCTTCTGGACGTCGATCTGGGTGAGGACCCCGAAGCCTTCCTGCTTCAATGCCGCGGTGACCCGCTCGATGGCGGCGTCGAACGGGTGGCTCACGACCCGGCCGAAATAGTAGCCCACTGCTTCGCTCCCCCTCCAGAGAGGATAGTCACGGGGCAGCCGGCCGGCAAAGGGACGGGCGCGCGCGATCCGGGCTCATCTTGGCCGCGCTGCCGCGCTGCACTATGATTGCATGCTGGAACCGTGAAGCTCGATCGCCTGCTCTCGATCGTCGTCATGATGCTCAACCGTGACCGGGTGCCGGCGGCCGAGCTTGCCCGCCGCTTCGAGGTGTCGGTGCGCACCATCTACCGCGACGTGGACGCCATCGACCGGCTCGACCGCCAGGTGCTCACGCTCTCCGACATGGTCTCCATCCTGTCGTCGCTGCGCAGCGTCTCCGCCGCGTTCGACCTGCGGGAGCTGGAGACGGCTCAGGAGAAGGTCCGCAGCCTCGTGCCGAAGGACATGCGAACCGAAGTCGACGCGCTCCAGGACCACGGTCGTGGTCGACATCATGCCGTGGGGATACCGTCCCCCCGGGAGAAGCAGCTCATGAAGGAGGTCTACCGGGCGCTGCGCGCGAAGAGACTGGTCGGCATCACCTACCGCTCCTAGGCGGAGAGCCTTCGAAGCGCGTCGTGGAGCCGATGACCCTGGTGTACAAGGGCTCCGGCTGGTACCTGTACGGCTTCTGCAGGAAACGAGCAGACTATCGCCTGTTCCGGCTCTCTCGCATCCGCGAGCTCACCGTGAAGGGCGAGACCTTCACGCACGGTCCGGCTCCTACGCCCGTTTCTCCGCGCCGACGGCCCCGGTCCGTCCCCCTGGGGCTCACGTTGCGGTGCTCACGGAGGGTCGCGGCGCCTCCTTACGAAGAACTCCCCCTGGAGCCGGAACGGGTCGTCGCCGATGGCGACCAGGTGCGCGTGAGGGCGGACTGGCCGGACGATCCGTGGACCTACTCGATGCTCCTGGGCATGGGGACCGAGGTCGAGGTGCTGGAGCCGAGGCGCGTGCGGCTGGAGCTTGCCCGAATGATCGGGCTCATGGCGGAGAAGTACCGCGGCGATCTCCAAAGCTGACATACCCCTGTCACGCCGCCGCGATACGCTGGGCGCAGTCGGGGCGGCCGCCGAGCCTGCCCGCGGAGGTTATGCGGATGAAGGCACTGGTGATCGTGGGCATCGTCGTCGTCGCGCTCCTGGTAGTCGGAGGCGCGGCCGTTCTCCTGCTCTTCAGGGGCAAGGACCTGTCGCGCTACCAGGCGCTGCGCGCCGAACCCCCGCATATCGAAGCGGAAGGGCACGCGGATGATCGAGGTCTCCTTCCGGGGGAGGCCCAGGACAGGTGTTGAAGGACGCCTTCGGCCTGCTCTTCAGGACCTACTACTCCCTCTCCGACGTGCCGCGGGGGCCGAAGCGACCCCGGCCCCGATCGGGCGCTTCGGCGGGCTTACCGGGCTGCCGACGGACCCCGCGGAGCGCGCGAAGGCGCTTGCGAGCTTCCCGGAGCAGGACTGGCAGGGGGTCGTGGGGCTGCCGGTGCCCGAGAGCATCACGGAGTTGCCCTCGAAGGCGGACGGCGACTCCCCGCTGGTGGCGAAGCTTGCGACCTGGGAGTACGGCGAGGTTGCCGAGATCCTGCACGTGGGCAGCTACGACACGGAGTTGCCGACGACGATTGCGCGGCTGGAAGAGCTCCGTTACCGGAGCGAGGGCTACGCGATTACCGGCGAGCACGAGGAGGAGTACCTGCGCGGGCACCGGCACGCCCCTCGCGAGGCCGAAGAGCTACTGCACCATCATCCGCTGTCCGGTACGCAGGGCGCGCTCAGCCCCGGATAGCGCGGCGCGGGCCGTCGCAGGCACACGGGGGGAGGCGCGCGGCCGCGGGCTGTGGTGGCCCGCGCCGCGCCTCCCTGCCTATCTTCCTCCCAAGCGTTCTCGGAAACGGGAGGACTCTGACAATGGACAAGGTGACGACGTTTCTGACGTTCAAGGACCACCGGCGCCGAAGCGGTGGAGTACTACGTCTCCCTCTTTCCGAACTCGAAGGTCCTGACGCTGGTCCGCGGCGGAGCGCCGGCACCGGATGCTCGAAGGGCGCGCTGCTGCACGCTCGTTCACGCTCAACGGCCGGCCGTTCATGGCCATGGACGGTGGACCGCACTTCAGGTTCGACCAGGGTTTCTCGCTCTTCGTGAGCTGCCAGACGCAGGAGGAGATCGACCGGCTCTGGGGGAAGCTCTCCGAGGGCGGCGAGCAGCAGATGTGCGGCTGGGTGCTCGACAAGTACGGCATCTCGTGGCAGGTCGTGCCGACCGCGATGGGCGAGCTGATGGACGGCTCGGACCCCGTGCGGATGCAGCGGGTCTGGGAAGCGATGCTCAAGATGCGCAAGCTCGACATCAAGGGGCTACAGCAGGCCTACCGCCGGGAAGTGACGGGACGAGCCTGCGGGCGGCGCCGTCGGGCTCCCCGGGGCGTTATCTTCGCTGCATGCGCAGGCTGATCGTCTTCAACACGGTGTCACTCGACGGCTACTTCACGGGGACCAACGGCGACCTGGGCTGGGCGCACAACCCGCGCGGCGACGATACGGAGTGGCAGGCGTTCGTCGACAGCAACGCGAAGGGCAGCGGCATGCTCCTCTTCGGCAGGGTCACCTACGAGATGATGGTGAGCTTCTGGCCGACGCCGGCGGCCCGGGAGCAGTTCCCCGTCGTGGCCAGGGGGATGAACGAGTCCCCGAAGGTGGTGTTCTCCCGCACGATGCAGAAGGCGACGTGGAGCAACACGACGCTGGTGAAGGACGGCCTGGTCGCGGAAGTGCGCAAGCTGAAGGGGCTCTCCGGGAAGGACCTCGTGATTCTGGGAAGCGGCAGCATCGTCTCGCAGCTCGCCCAGGAGCGGCTGGTCGACGAATACCAGATCGTCTTCTACCCCATCGTGCTGGGGCAGGGCAGGACGATGTTCGACGGGGTCACGGCTGGCGCTGAAGCTCACCCGGACGCGGATCTTCGGCAACGGGAACGTGCTCGCCTGCTACGAACCGGCAGCCTGACCGCCTGCCTGACGCTCGGCCGCAGGGTACCGCTGCGGCTTCTCTCGCGCGTGGCGGTCCAGGCCGTCCATGATCGCGCGGCAGCTGTCGAGCGCCGCTCGGGGGGCATGTCCTCGGTGATGCCCATGATGACGCCGTCGACGCTCGCGAGCGTCGTCGAGCAGGTCCACGGTGACCCGCTCGACGGCGGCGTCCGGGAGGAGGTGGACGGTCGGAGGGGAAGTTGAGCCAGAGGACCTTGTCCGGCCACGCCGCGCGCGCCTCGGCGAGCGTCATGTCGGTCGTGGGCGCGGGGGTGAACGCCTCGATGTAGTCGAGGTCCGTCTTCGCGACGAGCGGCGCGAGGAGCCCGCAGTCGTCGTCGAAGTGGCAGCCGATCAGCTTGCCGTGCCGGTGCATCACCTCGGCCGCCTCGTTGTAGTGCGGCACGTAGTACTTCTCGAAGTTCTCCGCCCGATGATCTCCGGCACGACGTTGCCGCCGTAGTTGGCGTGCAGTCGCGGGCGACTTCGCGACCAGCGGGTAGACCTTGCGGCGGTTCTCGACGATCGCGCCGTAGAGCTTGAGGATCTCGTCGCGGTTGTCCCGCGAACCTGTGGCCGGGCGGACAGGCGAGAATCACCTCGTCGCGGAAGAACGGCTCGAACGTGACGCCTCGGTGCCGGCGAGCCGCGCCGACGACGCCGAGCTCGAGCTCCCGCTCCGCGACGAGCTCGACGACGCGCTGGGTATCCGCGACGAGAAGCTTGATGTGCAGCTCGGGGTTCGCCGCCTGGAACTCACAGAGGAGACGCGAGAGCACGACGTTTCCCGGGCCGGTCGAGGCGCCGATCTCGAAAGCGCCTTGCAACTCGCCGGTGGCCTCGGAGGCCACGTCGACGAGGATCTGCTCCTCGAGTGCCAGCAACCGTTGCGCCCCGCTGTAGAGCCGGCGCCCGGCCTCGGTCGGCTCGACCCGGCGCCCCGATCGGTCGAGGAGCTGCTGTCCGAGGCGCTTCTCGAGCGCGCGAACCTGCAACGAGACGGCAGGCTGGGTGACGCCGAGCCGTTCGGCCGCCTGCGAGAAGCTGTGCCGCTCGACGACCGCACAGAAGGCGGCGAGCTGACGTGTGTCCATAAGGGGAGCTTATGCGAGCGTGCCACTTTGGCGCACATTTGTCTCAGACACGTGCGGCCCGGCGCGGTAGCGTTTCGGCAGGGGGCTCGCGCCCCCTTGGGGCGGGTTGGGGTCTCGGGCAGTTGGAGTCCGCGCGGCAGGAGCTAGACGGCGAGGAACTCGAGCCGGTTCCCGAACGGGTCGGTCGCGTGAAAGCGGCGAACTCCCGGAATCGAGCCGTCGTCCTCGGTGATCGGAACGCCGGCCTCTTCGAGCCGCGCGCGGAGGCTGTCGAGGTCGTCGACCCGGATGGCGGGGTGCGCCTTCGTCGCTGCGACGAACGGATCCGCCACGCCGACGTGGAGCTCCTGCGGGCCGACCTGGAACCAGACACCGCCGCGAGACCTCAGAGCCTCGGGCTTGTCGATCTCCTCGAGGCCGATCACCGCCCCGTAGAAGCGACGCGCGTCGTGCTCGCAGCCGCGCGGCGCGGCAACCTGGACATGGTCGATCGCGAAGCCGCTCACAGCGGGTGTCTAGCAAAGACCCTCGTCGGCTCGCCGAAAGCCCCGCACGCTGACGCCCGCGGGGCTCCGCGGTCATCGCCCGATCAGTGCTGATGCTCGTGGAACGAGCTAGAGAACGCGCTGCAGAACGAGCGCCAGCAAATTCAGGGCGAAGATCGTGAAGGCGATCGACGTGAAGAACGCGGTCGCCACCACGTAGGAGTGGGTGTTTGGATCGAGTGAGTTCATCTGCCGCATCGGACGCTGCCGCGCGCCCGCCTGTACACCATGACGGAGATCTGCCCGGGCGGCGATCCCTCGATCAAGGGACTTCGAACCGCACAGGCCGGTTCGCACCGGCCTCTAGAGTAGGCCCTCGTGCCCGGAACCTCCTGCATCATCTCCCTCGGCACGCAGCTTCCGGAGCACGCCGCGTGAGGGTCTGGATCGACATGACCGCCTCGGCCCACCCGCTCGTCTTCAGGCCGCTGGTTCAGATCCTCGAGGCGCGTGGCGACGAGGTCGAGATCACGGCGCGCGACTACGCGCAGACGCTGCAGCTGATCGAGACACACGGCATGCATGCCGAGGTGATCGGCCATCACGGCGGGCGCTCGCGCCTGGGCAAGGCGCGCCAGCTGGCCGGCCGCTTGACCGCACTCAGGCGCTGGGCGAAGGGCCGCAGATTCGACATCGCGCTCGCTCACGGCTCACACGAGCTGACGATCAGCGCGCGGCTCCTCGGGATACCGAGCTCGACCACGTTCGACTACGAATTCGCCCACCTGCAGCACCAACTCGGCTGTCGGGCCGCGACCAGGGTCGTCGTGCCGGCAATGATCCCGCCCGAGCGGCTGGCGCCGTACGGGGCCAAGCCGCCGAAGCTCCTCCGTTACGAAGGGTTGAAGGAGGAGTACTACCTCTCCGACTTCCAGCCGGACGACAGCGTCCTCGGCGAGCTCGGCGTCGATCGAGAGCGCGTGCTCGTCGTGCTCCGTCCACCGCCCGACGTCTCGCTCTACCACCGGCATGCGAACCCGTTGTTCCCGGAGACCCTCGACCATCTGGGCCGGAACGACGGTGTCCACGCGGTCGTGATCCCGCGAATCGAGGAGCAGCGCGACTATGTGCGCTCGCTCGCGCTCCCGTCCGTGATCGTTCCCGACTCGGCCGTCGACGCGCAGAGCCTGATCGCCTTCTCCGACCTCGTGATCTCCTCGGGCGGAACGATGAACAGGGAGGCGGTGGCGCTCGGCGTGCCCGTCTACACAACCTTCGGCGGGCGGCTCGGCGGCGTCGACGAGGAGTTGATTCGCACAGGGCGGCTGCGCCTGCTCAGCGACCCGCGCGGGCTCGAGCTGGTCCGGCGCGAGCAGGCAGGCGAGCGAACTGGCCGGGATCCGCAGGTGTTGCTCGACCTGTTGCTGTCACCCCTCGGCGAGCGCCGACAGTAGATCTGCCCCGTACCGCTCGAGCTTCGCGGGGCCGATCCCCGGCACCGATGCCAGCTCGACGAGGCTCCGCGGACGCCTGGCCGCGATCTCCTCGAGCGTCGCGTTGTGGAAGACGACATAGGCGGGCACCTCGTCCGCGCGGGCGCGCTCGAGCCGCCACGTCTTGAGCGCCGCGTAGAGGGGATCGTCCGGCTCGACCGGCCGAGGCTCAGCCCGTCCCCCACCCTGAAGCGCCTCCCGAGGCACGTCGAGCTCGACGAGGAACCTGCTTGGCCGCCGCGACCACGTCAGCGAGAGCTGACGCTTCGCCCGAGTCATGCCGACGTACAGCAGCCGGCGCTCCTCGTCAATCTCCGCCGCCGTGCGAGCGAGCTTGGACGGCAGCTCCTTCTCGTCGAGCCGCGGTAGGAAGACCGCTTCGAACTCGAGGCCCTTGGCCCGGTGATAGGTCAGGAGATTGACGCCGCGCCGCTCGTCGCCTGTCGAGCCGAAGCGCCGCTGGAGCTCGGCGACGAACTCGTCCGCCGGTGTGTCGCCGAACTGCTCCGCGAGCCGGACAAGCCGGGCGAGATCGCTCTGCCGGGTCGCCTCGCGCTCGCCCAGCTTCTCCGGCGGGCTCTCCAACCAGCCGGCTTCACGGGCGAGTCGCGGCACGTCCGCAGTCGAAGCCGGCCCACGGAGGCGTTTCAGCAGTCCGCGCGCCGCATCGCGGTCGAGGAGCGACGAGCCTTGGAACGGGATCTCCGCCTCGTGCAGCGCCTCCTCGAAGTCGGCGAGACGGCCGTTGGTGCGGCCCAGGACGGCGATCTCCTCGTAGGCGACACCGTCCGCATGGGCCGCACGGATCGCCTCGACGAGCCCGCTGCTCTCCGCGTCGGCCGTGGCGTACGGTCGCACGATCGGCTCAGGCCCGTCGGGCCTCGTCGCGCGCAGGGTCTTGGGCGCGCCGCCGAGCTTGGGGACGAGCCGGTTTGCGAGCGCCAGCACCTGGGGCGTCGAGCGGTAGTTCTCCTCGAGCGTGACGACCGTGGCGTGCGGGAACCGCGCGGGTGTCTCGAGCAGGTGCTCCGGGCCGGCGCCGGTGAACGCGTAGATCGACTGGTAGTCGTCGCCGACGACGCAGAGATCGTCCCGCTCGCCGAGCCAGTGATCGAGCAGGGAGCGCTGGAGCAGGTTCACGTCCTGGAATTCGTCGACCGTGAACGCGCGATAGCGCTCGCGGAAGGTCGCCACCGCCTGCTCATCCGTCTCGAACAGCTGCACCGCGAACTCGAGCAGATCCTCGAAGTCGGACAGTCCTTCCTCGCGCCGGCGCCGCTCGTACGCCGTGTAGACGCGGGACATCAGATCCTCCGGGATCGGCGGCTCGTGACCGTCGAGGGAGTCTCGGTAGCGCTCCGCCGGGATCCGCCTGTTCTTCGCCCACTCGATCTCCGTCGCCAGGTCGCCGGCAGGACGGAACTTGTACGGCGCCGGCAGCGAGTTGGCGATCTGCCGCAGCATCAAGGCTTTCGACGGGAGGATGCGCCCGACCTGATCGGCGGCGAAGTAGCGCAGCTGGCCGAGGGCGGCGGAGTGGAACGTTGAAGCGCGAACACCGGTGACGCCGAGCGCCTGCAGGCGGCCGCGCATCTCGCCGGCCGCCTTGTCCGTGAACGTGACCGCGAGGATCTCACCCGGCTCGAAGGTGCCGGTCGCAACCTGGTTCGCGACCCGCCGCGTGATTGTGGTCGTCTTCCCGGAGCCGGCTCCCGCGAGGATGCAGACGGGGCCTCGGACCGCCTCGACGGCGCGCCGCTGCTCGGGATTCAGACCATCGAAGACGTCCACTGAGTCACCGTACCGTCGGGTCCCGACGGACCCGGGCCGGATTCTGTGACGAATGCGAGACAACTTCGAAACGATTGACGCCGGAAGCCGGAAAACCGGCCTGCTCCGTCCGCGCGGGCCGGTTCACTCGCTGGATGACCGCGACTCGCCACCCGCTGGGACGCCTCCGCTCAGAGCGTCTGTGGCGACTTCGCCGGCAGCGACGCCGACTTGGCTTGCTCGGCCGGAGCGTCCTCGGCCTGGGCTTCCTCGTGCAGCGGCTCCTCGCCCCGCTGCTGCGCGGCGACGACCGCCCTCAGTTTCGCGACAAGCTCGAGCGTGTCGCCCTCGGCGACCATCCGCTCCAGTGCCACGATCGCGTCGTCGAGCCAGGCGCCGTCGATCGGAGCCCGGGTCGCGCGCATGATCTTCGGATGTGCGGTCTGGTCGACTTCCTCGCCGTCCGACCAGAGCACCTCGTGGAGCTTCTCGCCCGCGCGGACACCGATGAACTCGATCTGGATGTCGCGATCGGGCTCCTTGCCGGACAGGCGGATCATGTTCCTCGCCAGATCGAGGATCTTGACCGGCTCGCCCATGTCGAGCACGAAGACGTCGCCGCGGCCGCCGATCGCACCGGCCTGGACGATCAGGGAGACCGCTTCCGGGATCGTCATGAAGTAGCGCGTCATCTCCGGGTGCGTGACCCGGACCGGGCCTCCACGCGCGATCTGCTTGCGGAAGATCGGAACGACAGATCCCGACGAGCCGAGGACGTTGCCGAACCGGACGGCGACGAAGCGCGTCGGCACGTCCTGGCGGTTACCGAATGCCTCGATGATCCACTCCGCGACGGCTTTCGACTGCCCAAGCAGGTTCTTCGGATTCGCAGCCTTGTCCGTCGAGACGAGCACGAATCGCTCCGCCCCGAACTCGACCGCGACCTCGGCCGCGACCTTGGTCGCCAGGGTGTTGTTGCGTACGGCTTCGATCGGGTTCGACTCCAGCAGCGGCACGTGCTTGTACGCCGCCGCGTGGAAGACGACGTCGGGCCGGTAGCGGAGGAAGACCTGGCGCATCTTCACGCGGTCCTTGACGTCCGCCAGGACCGCGGCGATTGCCGGGAAGCCGCGCTCGTCGACGAGCTCTCGCTCGATCTCGAACAGGGCGGGCTCGGAGTGGTCGACGAGGAGGATCCGCTCGGCGCCGACGCGGGCGACCTGCCGGCAGAGCTCCGAGCCGATCGAGCCGCCCGCACCGGTCACGAGCACGGTCTTGCCCGCGAGGTACGACGCAGCGGATCGGAAGTCGACCTCGATCGGCTCGCGACCGAGGACGTCCTCCACCTGGACCTCGCGGATCTGCCCCGCGATCGAGAGATCGCCCTCGATCAACTCGTGCAGCCCCGGCAGCGTCCTGACCGGCACGCCCGCTTTGCGCGCAATCTCGACGACCCGCGCGCGAACTTCGCCCGGCGCCGACGGAATGGCGATCAGCACCTCGTCGGGCGAGTTGTCAGCGAGGATGTGCGGCAGGTCGGCCTGCGTGCCGAGGACGCGGACCCCGTGCACGCGCAAGTTCTTCTTACGCGGGTCGTCGTCGATCAGGCCGATCGGCGTCGAGCCGAGGTTCCGATTGCGCTGCATCTCCTTGATCAGGAGCTGTGCCGCATCGCCGGCGCCGATGATCAGCACTTCCTTGCCGCGGGCCACCAGGCCCGACGGCGGCCGCTCGATGATCGATCGCGCGAGCAGACGCGTGCCGGCCACGAACGCCAGCGTCAGCAACAAGTCCATGACAGCGATCGAGCGCGGCAGCCGGACGTTGTTGACCGGCGACGTGAAGTAGACGGTCGTGTAGGCGATCAGCGAGCCGACGGCGACCCCGCGCGCGGCCCCCCACATGTCCCGCGTCGAGACATACCGCCACCAGCGGTTGTAGAAGCCGAAGAGGATGAAGACGAGCAGCTTGATCGCGAGGACGATCCCGATCGTCTTTGCGAACAGCGTCCCGTAATAGGGCGGGAGGCCGTGGTCGAACCGGAGCTGGAACGCGAGCCACCAGGCGGCGATGACGAGTGAGGCGTCGGCGGCCAGCTGCCACGCCCGATGGCGGTTGATCGGGAAGCGGTTCACGTGCTGACGAGCGTCGACGCCTCGCGAAGGACCCCCACGACCGCCTGCTGCTGCTCGGCTGAGACGCCTGCCCAGAGTGGGAGCGAGAAGTTGTCGCGCGCCAGCTGCTCCGTCACGGGCAGGGAGCCCTCGCGGTAGCCGAGGTACGCGAGTGCCGGCTGCAGATGCAACGGCGGCAGGTAGTACTCGGCTGTCGAGATGCCCTCGCCGGCGAGCGTCTCGCGGACCGCGTCGCGCTGCGGCGAGCGGCAGACGAAGAGGTGGTAGACGTGACCGGGCTCGTCGTCAGGGACGGTCACGAGCTCGCCGACGCCGAGCTCGCGATATCGCTCCGCGGCTTCACGCCGGAGGCGTGTCCACTCGTCGAGGTGCGGCAGGAAGATCCGCAGCGCCGCCGCTTGGATCTCGTCGAGGCGGGAGTTGTACCCCACGTACTCGAATGTCTTCTTCGACTTCGACCCGTGGAAGCGGAGCATGCGGATCCGCTCGCCGAGCTCCTCGTCACGCACTGCGACGAGCCCGCCGTCGCCGAGGGCGAAGAGGTTCTTCGTCGGGTAGAAGCTGAACGTCGACGCGATCCCGTAACCGCCGATGTCGGGCGAGCCGAACGCCTGCGCTGCGTCCTCGATCAACGGCAGACCGAGCTCGGCAAGCTGCTGGAGCGGGGCGGGGCGCCCGAAGAGGTGCACCGGCATGATCGCCTTCGTCTTCGGTGTGATCTTCGCGGCCACGTCTTCCGGGTCGAGGTTCATCGTCTCCTCGTCGACGTCCGCGAAGACCGGCGTCGCGCCGACCCGCGCGATCGCCTCGGCGGTCGCGAAGAAGGTGAAGGCCGGACAGATGACCTCGTCGCCGCGCCCGATCTCCATCGCGTCGAGTACGAGCACGATCGCGTCCGTGCCGTTTGCGACGCCGATCGTCTCCGGCACGCCGAGATAGGCGGCGGCTTCCTGCTCGTACGCCGAAACGTTCGGGCCGAAGACGAACTGGCCCCCTTCGAGCACTTCGGCGAAGACGCGCTTCAGCTCTGGAATCAGCGGCGCGTACTGCGCCTTGACGTCAATGAGCGGAATCTTCGGCACGGCGAGCCAGTGTAGTTGAGCGACGCCATCGCCTAACCAGATAGACCACGGCGGCGACGATTCCTGCGAGGATCGCATATTCGACGTACCGGAAGTCGTGGTGGAACGTCGCGTAGCTGCGACCCAGCCCCCACCCGACTCCGGCGAGGGCGAAAGCCCAGATCGCGGAACCGATCGCCGTCAGCACGACGTACCGGCCGAGCGGCATGCGGAACACGCCGGCAGGAATCGAGACGAACGATCGAACGACGGGCGTGATGCGGCCGAGCAGAACCGCCCAGTCGCCCCAACGGGCGAACCAGCGCTCGGCCTGGCTCAGACGCTCCGGCGTCAGGTGGAACCAGCGCCCATGCCGTTCCAGGAACGGGCGGCCCCCGCGGTCCCCGATCCACCATCCGAGGATGCTCCCCAGCAGGTAGCCGATCGTGCCTGCGAGCGCGACCGCCAGATACGCCTCGACGCCTGACGCGAGGTCGTAGCCGAAGAGCGTCACGCGATGCGAGAACACGGCGGCCGCGAGGGCACCTCCGACGACCATCACGAGCTCGCTCGCGGCCGGGAAGATCGCGTCGACGAACATGAGGATGAACACGGCGTAGACCCCGTGCGAGGCGATGAACGAGGTCATCGTCGAGAGACTACTTGGAGGGGTTGGCAGAATGTCGCTCGTCGCCGGGGTGCGATGCTCGTTCCGAGGCAAGGACGCAGGGAGCGTTCGTAGTGGTGCCTACGGATGCGACCGAGGACGCCGCATCGGGGCGAGCAGCGCGGCCCGGCGACACAGTCGTTATTTCGCCAAACCCTCCTAATGCTTCGTCGGCTTCGGCTTTGCGGCGATCCGCCGCACGGTGAACGCCTTCGCCAGCTCCGCCTTGCCGAACCCGTTCGTCACGACCAGGTGGGCGATGTAGCGGCCGGAGTGGACGAGCGGCTTGTCCTTGGTTCCCAGGCGGCCGTCCCAGACCATCGCCCGCGTCCCCGGCTGCAACCGGCGCCGCGGCAAAGTCCGAATGACTGTGCCGAGCGGCGTCTCGATCCGGACCGAGGCGCTGGCCGAGTACTTGAGGTCGAACGCAACGGTCACCTTGGCTCCCTTCGGCGGCAGGCGGAGCAGGCCCGGCTTGACCGCGATGCCCTGCAACGTCGTGTTGAACGAGACCGCGCGCGACTGTGCCGACGCCAGGCCCTGGTCGTCGGTCGCCGCCACCTTCCAGATCCACTTTCCCTCCGGGGCGGACAGGCCCGTGGTCGGATCGATGCCGTCCCAGGTGAAGGAATACGTGCCGGGAGGCTTCAGCGGCCCAGGCAAGCCGGTCGTCGGATCGGGCGGGGCGGGGGCGTCGAGCGTGATCGTCGTGCCGTCCGGGCCGACGAGCTGCGCGGTCACGGCCGAGGGACGCACGATCTTGTACGAGAGTGCGATCGTCTCGCCGATGCCGTCGCCGTTGGGAGACAGCGTCTCGGGCACGGCGGGAGCGGCGTAGACGCCGTAGTAGAGGACGTTCAGCGACTCCTTCACAGCGCGCTCGCCGGCCGGGTCGGACGGCCGGTTGAGGAGCTTGCCCTCGAAGGCCATCGTCGTCGAGCCGCCGGCGTCGAGCGCCGATCCCGTCACGGCGCCGAGCCGCGCCAGCGTTTGCGCGAGCTCGAAGTTCGTGAGCCCGACGCTGTAGCCGGCTTCGTGGCCGTCGACGGCCAGCAGGATGATGCGCCCGTCTGCGAGCTGGCCGACACCCGTGCGCGGGTTCCGCGGCAGCAACTGGTTGGTCGTAAAGCCCTCGAAGGAGCGGAACACCGGGCCGCCGTTGCGGACGATCACGGGGCCGCCGCCGAGCGCGTCGACCACGCCTGTCCACTCGGGCTGGAGGATCAAGCGCGTCGTCAGCTGGGTCCCGACCGGTGCTTCCTCAAGGAGCTTGGGCGCGACAGTCGGGCCACGCGCGACGAGCACCGCTCCGTCGGGCGGGATCGGGGTGCCGCCGTTCTGCGTCACCAGCGTCGCCGGCCCGGCCAGGTCGACATTCGGCGTCGCGGCGGGCAGCGGCTGGATCGTCACCTCGGTCGTGCCCGGCATCGCCGGAGTCGTCGGGCCCCAGGCCGGCGTGTACAGGACGACCTGCCCCACCTGCGGCGGCTCGTTCAGCCCATTCAGCGTCCGGCGCTGGCCGATGCCGGCCCAGGTGCCGAAGAACTTCACCCGGTCGACGTGCAGCGCACCGGTCGTGTCGACGCCGATCGACGACCGGTCGCCGACCGGCGGATGGGCGAGCACGCCGCCGCGCATGACAACGCCTGACGGATGGCCGTCGTTGACGTTGTAGAAGTCTCCGTTCACCCCGGCGACCGTCGCGGTCGGACGGAGCCGCGCCTGCATCGACGTCACCTTCTCCTTGCCGAGAATCGTGTCCTTGGCGAGCGTCGGCGCCAGCGCGTAGAGACCGCCGGGGCGCGGAGCGATCAGAACGTGGTAGGCGACAGGCCCGTGCGTCGTGAACTGGACGCCGTCCTCATAGGTGACGCCAGGCATCAACGTCACCTTTCCCTGCGCATGCGCAGGGACGGCGTAAACCATGGCGACCAGCGCCCAGATGAGCAAACGGCGAGACACGACCCCCAGCGAGAGTACCCGCAAATTCCGGTCTTTACGGAATCCGAACACCGCCGGATAGCCTCTCCGCATGCGCCCCGGCCTCGCCGCCTCGATCGCGGCCCTGCTCGCCTTCGTGCTGGCCTCTGCGGCTGCGGCGCACGTCGGCCGGCCCGTCCTCCCCGATGCCGTCGCGGCGTTGCAGACCGGCTCGGTCTACGTGGACTACGACGCCTCGCCGACCCTGACCCGCCTCGAGGCCGACCGGCTGCGGCGCTCGCTGCCGCGTCGCGTGCACGTCGCGATCCTGCCCGCGAAGGTCCGACAGGAGGTGTCCGGCGACGTTGCGCGCACGCTCGTCGACAACGTCGGCCGCCCCGGCTCCTACCTCGTCGTCATCGGCGGCGAGCTGACGGCGATCGACGCGCCCGCCACAGTCGCGCAGGCGTTCGCCCAGCACAGGAGCGAAGGCCTCGGCCCGGCAGTGGACGCAGCCGCGATCGCCGCCTCGCAGAGCTCCGACGGCGCGAACTGGCCCGCATTCCTCGTCTCGACGGTGCTCGGCCTCGTCGTGCTCCTGCTCCTCGCCCGGCGCGCACGACAACGCGCCGCCTCGCGCGACTGATCGCCGGACGGCTCTTCCTGCCGCCCGCCCCTGGATGGCTGATGCCACGACAGAGCACGCCTGGATGGTGGCTCATGCGCGGCGCCGTGCGGCCGGCTCAGCCTCGACCAGGCAAACCAGCCTGCGCTTCGGCTGACCCGACCACACGGCTTGGCCTGAACCATCCCCAGACGCACCCCACCATGGCATCAACCATCTAGCGTCCATACTCTGTGAGCGTGAGCACCGCGTCTTCCACCCGCACCGGGCTCGTCGAAGGACTGATGGACCGGTTCCCGCACATCCCGCGTGAGGCCGTGTTGAAGGAGGACCTCCTCCGGAGCGGCATCGCGTTCGACGACTCGGCACTGACGCAGAACCTCGACGGCGAGGTGAAGCCGAAGTCGTATTTCATCTTCTCGTTCGACCACAAGCCGCTCGCACAGCTCGGCGAGGCGGCGAAGCGCCGGCCGCCGGAGGAGATCGCGCTGACCGGAGGCCCGTACGAGCTGCGCCGCACGATCGTCTCCGTGCGCATGAATCCCGAGTCCCCGTACCGCGTCCACGCCGACGAGGCAGGCGAGCTGCGCCTCGCCCTCGACGGCCGCGAGATCGCCGACGTCGGCCTGCCGCCGATGCCCGAGTACTACCGCCATACCCTCGCCAACGGCAAGACCGTGATGGAGACGGCGCCGACGATCCAGTGGGGCTACCTGATCTACCTCACGGTGCTGCGCCTCTGCCAGTACTTCGGCGCCAAGGAGGAGTGCGGGTTCTGCGACATCAACCACAACTGGCGCCAGCACAAGCAGGAGGGCCGTCCGTACACCGGCGTCAAGCCGGTCGAGGACGTGCTCGAGGCGCTCGCGCTCATCGACCGCTACGACACGGCGAAGGCGAGCAAGGCGTACACGCTCACCGGCGGCTCCGTTACGAGCACCGTCGACGGGCTCGCGGAGGCGGACTTCTACGGCCGCTACGCGCAGGCGATCGAAGAGCGCTTCCCGAACCGCTGGATCGGCAAGGTCGTCGCGCAGGCGCTGCCGAAGGCGGACGTGCAGCGCTACAAGGACTACGGGATCACGATCTACCACCCGAACTACGAGGTCTGGGACAAGCGGCTCTTCTCGATCATCTCGCCGGGGAAGGAGCGCTACGTCGGCCGCGAGGAGTGGCACCGGCGGATCTTCGACGCGGCTGACGTGTTCGGTGCGCGCTTCGTGATCCCGAACTTCGTCGCCGGGGTCGAGATGGCGAAGCCGTTCGGCTTCACGACCGTCGCCGAGGCGATTGCGAGCACCGCGGAAGGGCTCGACTTCTTCATGAGCCGCGGGATCACGCCGCGCTTCACGACCTGGTGCGCCGAGCCGTCGACCCCCCTCGGGCGCGACAACCCCGAGGGCGCGCCGCTCGAGTACCACATCCGCCTGCTCGAGGTGTACCGCGAGACGCTCGAGAAGCACGGCCTGAAGCCGCCGCCGGGCTACGGCATCGCGGGCGCCGGCAACGCCGTCTTCTCCGTCAGCTCCTTCATGGACACGCTGCACCCCGACGAAGTGACCGAGGAAGAGGCGGTGCCGGCGTGAGCGTCGCAACCGAGGGGCGCATCACCGTCGACGAGGCGAGGACGCTTTGGCTCGAGGCGTCCGACGACGAGCTGAAGGCGCTCGCGCGAGGCGTGCGCGACCGCTGGCACGAGCCCGACCGGGCCACGTACATGGTGATGCGGATCATCAACTACACGAACGTCTGCGTCGCCCAGTGCGACTACTGCGCCTTCTACGTGCTGCCGAACCAGGAGGGCGGCTACGTGCTCAGCCGGGAGGACGTCTTCGCCAAGATCGACGAGCTGGTCGAGCTGGGCGGCGACCTCGTCGGGTTCAACGGCGGCTTCAACCCGAGGCTCCCGCTCGACTACTACTGCGACCTCTTCGCCGCGGTCCGCGCGCGCTACGGCGACCTGGTCGAGTTCTACGCGCTGACGATCGCCGAGTTCGTCTTCCTCGCCGACCGCGCCAAGCTGAGCTACGCCGACGCGGCCGCGCGACTCCGCGACGCCGGCGTGCACTGGGTCACAGGCGGCGGCAGCGAGATCCTCACCGAGGACTTCCGCAAGCGGCACGCGAAGTGGAAGTACACGGTGCGCGACTACTTCGAGGCACAGCGCGCGATCGTCGAGAGCGGCATGAAGACGACCGCGACGATGGTGATCGGCTTCGACGAGACGCTCGACGAGCGCCTCGAGCACCTGCAGCGGACGCGCGACTTCCAGGACGAGTGCATCCGCGACGGCTACGACGGCCTCTTCTCCTATCTCTGCTGGACGTACAAGCCCTACGGAACCGCGTTCGGCGGTCGCGAGATCTCGGCGCAGGAGTACTGGCGGCACATCGCGCTCTCGCGGATCTTTCTCGACAACGTCAAGCACATTCGCACGTCGGTGCTGACGCAGAACGAGGAGGCCTTCCGCGCCCTCGACTACGGGGCGGACGACTTCGACCTCCCGATCGAGGACGAGGTGACCCAGAAGGCGGGCGCCCGCATCGAGCTCGACCTCGAAGGGCTCCTCGCCGTGCCCCGCGCACTCGGCTACACCGTCGAGTACCGCCACGCCGAGCGCCCGGCTGCGTTGACGGCCTGACGCGAAACCGTCGCGCCGCCGGCGCGCGACTAGAGCCGGGTCGCTGCGAGGAGGCGCGCCGTGCGGACTTCGGCTACGGACGACGACGCAACCGCGCGCCCGTGTCTGCGCAGGATCCGTGCCGCCACGGATGCCGTCCGCGGACTAGCGGGGCGATTCTCCGGGCGTGGGCGGTAGCCGGTCCCGAGCACCAGAATGCGTGCGCCGATGCTGAGAGTCGTCCGGCACCGGCTGGGCCTGCGTGTCTATCTCTTCGGGCGCCGCGTCCACGAGTGGCATCTGGGCCTCGCCGTCCTTGCGGCGGACGCAGTGGCGACGGCGCTGCACGTGCTTCACCTCGCCCCAGCCGTGGCAATCGCGGTTCTCGGCGTCTGGCTCATCGCAAAGGACTGGCCCGACCTGACCCGTAGCGGGCGCGACACGGCTGCCTGGCGGCTCGGCCTGCATCGCAGGCCCCTGCGGCTTCGGCCGTCCCGACAGCTCGACGACGTGCCGGCAGTCGCCGCCGTCGGCGTCGCCGTCGTGGCGATCGTCGACCTCGTCTCCGCGGTGACCCCGAACGTCTCGTGGCGCGGCAACGTGCTCGTGCACGTCGAGCCGATCGCGGTCATGCGTGCGGCACACGCGCTCGCCGTGCCGGTGTCGCTCGCGCTCGTCGTCACCGCTTACTACCTCTACCGGCGCCGGTCGCGTGCGCTTCGCGTCGCCCTTGCGCTGATGGCCGCCCTCACGGTCTTCAACCTCGTCAAGGGGCTCGACATCGAGGAGGCCGCGGTGACAGCGGCTGGAGCCGCATTGCTGTGGGCGAGTCGTTCGTCGTTCTACGTGCGCCACGAGCCGGCGACGCTGCGGTCGGCCGTCTGGCAACTGCCGTTCCTCGTGGCCGGAGTCTTCGTGGCCTCGCTCGCGGTCGTCGCGCTCGCGGCTCCCGCATCGGCTTCGTCACTCGAGATCGTCCGCGCGACCGGCGACCTGCTCCTCTGGCAGCCGGCGCCGTTCACATTCCACGACGAACTCGCGCATACCGACGTCGCGGTCGGGCTCACCGGCCTGCTCGCGCTACTCGCGAGCGCGTACGTCGTCTTCCGGCCGCTGGCCGCGCCGAGAGACCTTCCCGATCCGGAGCTGAGGCGGGCGGCGGCGGCGCTCGTGCGCGAGCACGGCACCGACACGCTCTCGTTCTTCAAGCTGCGCGGCGACAAGCAGTACCTGTTCAACGCGGAGAAGACGGCGTTCGTCGGCTACCGCATCGAGGGAGGCGTATTGATGATCTCCGGGGATCCGATCGGCGAGCAGGAGGACGTGGAGAGCCTGCTACCGACCCTCGTGCGATTTGCCGAAGAACGCGCGCTCCGACTGTCCGCGCTGGGCGTCAGCGCGCGGACCCGTACGCTGTTCGAGCAAGCCGGATTGCGCGCGCTGTACATCGGCGACGAAGCGGTCGTCGACACCGACCAGTTCAGCCTCGAAGGGCGCCCGATCCGAAAGGTGCGCCAGTCGGTCTCTCGCTTGCGCAAGGCGGGCTACCGCACAGTCATCGCCGAGCTCGGTTCGCTCGACGCCGACGTGCTCAGCCGCCTGGAACAGATCGCGGAGGACTGGCTTCAGGGCGCACCGGAACGCGGCTTCAGCATGGCGATGGACTCGTTGCGCAATCCGCACGGCGCGAACACGCTCGTCGTCTACGCCGTGGACGACCGCGAGGCGATCCGTGGCTTCCTCCATTTCGTGCCGACGTACGGGCGCGACGCAGTCTCCCTCTCGTTCATGCGGCGAGAGCGGGACACGCCGAACGGCCTGACGGAGTTCCTGATCGTCGAGGCGATTGAGCACCTCCGCGCGCGCGGGATCGACGAGGTGTCGCTCAACTTCGCCGCCTTTGCCCGGCTCCTGCGCGAGCCGAGCGGACTCGTCGAGCGAGCGCTGGCCCGCATCATCGCCGTCGGCGACACGTGGTTTCAGATCGAGCGCCTCTATCGCTTCAACGCCAAGTTCTTCCCGCGCTGGGAGCCGCGCTACTTCATGTACGAGCGCCGTTTTGGCCTGCCCCGAGCGGGCATTGCCGCACTCTGGATCGAGGGGCAGCTACCGAAGCCACACCTCCGCAGGCGTCGGCACGCCGCAGGCGTCTGACCGCGCGACCCGCGGCGTCACCCGCGGTGCCAGCGGACTCCGCGCCGACTGCGAACGGCGACCAGCACCGCGTCGACGGTCTGATCGCGGTGGCGGGCGAGCCAGACACAGACGAGAGCAAGCGGTACCTCCACCAGCGCCGCTTCGAGCACTGCCTCGAACCGCTCGCGGCGGCCGTCGGCGAGCACGATGTCGAACCAGGCGTCGCACAGCAGCAGCGTGGCCGCGGCGGCTGCCACGGAAGGCGCCCACGAAGCGCGGCGCGCGATGCTCCAGCCGGTCGCGCCGAGCGCCAGGGCGAGCGCGATGTCGAACCCCACCCAGGCGACGTCCCAGTGGTGGCTCGTGTGCCGAGCCGGCAGCCGGTACGCGAGCACGAGCGTCCACGGAACGAGCAGCACCGAGGCGAGCACGAGCAGCGGGGCAAGCCAGCGATACGGAACGAGCTTCTCGCGCGCGGTCGCCACCCGCCAGTTGTACCTGCCTGAGTGTCAGCCTGGCGGCGGCCGCACGACGGAGTACTTCGCGCCGGTGAAGTCGCCGTTCCGGCCGACACCGTCCAGCCGCAGCTCCAGACGGCGAGGCAGCAGCGGAGCGCCCGCGCCGAGCGTGACCGGCGCAATCGACACGAGCACTTCGTCCAGCAGCCCTCGGTCGGCGAACTGTCCAACCAGGTCGCCGCCGCCGACGATCCAGACGTTGCGGTCGCCCGCTGCCGTGACCATCGCCGTGTGCACGGCCGCGACGTCCGCGCTCGTGAACTCGACCGGCGCCTCGGGCACGACCGTCAGCTGTCGGTGCGTGAACACCCAGCACGGGATCTCGTACGGCCACTTCCAGTCGGCCGGATCCTTGTCCGCGAGCTCATGATCGAGCAGCCATTCGTACGTCGTCGCCCCCATCGCCATCGCCCCGACCTCGGCGATGAAATCGCCGTAGTTCAGGAACCCCTTCTCGTCGCGGTCGCGGTGAAAGAGCCACTCGAGCGAATTGTCGGGATCGGCGATGAAGCCGTCGAGCGTGGTCGCCGTGTAGTACTGGGTCAGCGTCACGACGCACCCGTCGGGAGCCAGCCGTCGTATCGCGTCGGCACCGGATCCGGGAAGCGGGCGTATGCCTGATTCACGTCGCTCGTCTCCAGCTCGACCCCGGCGCCGTGCCGGAGCGCGACCTCGTCGACCGTGTAGCCGCCCCAGTCCACACCCGGCTGCTGCTCGCGCGCGCCGGCGGCCAACACGACGCAAGGCGCGCCGCCTGCGCCGACGATGATGTGCTTCGTCCCGGCAGGGCAATGCACGAAGTCCCACTGGCGCAACGGCCGCTCCTCGCCCTCGACTATCAGCAGTCCCTCGCCGGAGAGCACGAGGAAGTCCTCCTGGTTCGATTCCCAGTGGTACATCCCGATCGGCTCGCCCGGGCCGAGCACGAACAGGGTGATCCCCACCTGCGGGAATTCCATCGGGCCCTCGAACGGCAGCGACCTGCCCCGCCCCTGACGATCGCGCCAGTGGGCGTCCTGCGCGTTGAGGACGAACCACCCCTCGCCACCGGGCACGAGCCCGGCCTCGGTCTCTACGAGCGGCGCCTCGGGAACCATCAGCGGATCATAGGAAGCGACGGAGGTGTGAGAGACCTGTTCTGCAGGGCGTGAGTCGGGCATCCTCTGCAGCTGTGGCGACGATGAAGGACCTGGACGAGCTCGCGCTGGCGATGCCGCAAGCGACCAAGGAGGACCTCGGACGACGGCCGGCCGGCGTACCTCGTGCACGGCAAGGTCTTCTGCTTCCACCGCGGCCAGCGCCCCGACGCCGTCGACCCGGACACGGGGGAACGGCTCGACGACGTCTTGATGTTCCGCGTCGACGGGCAGGAGGTGAAGGAGCTCGTCCTCGCCGATCCGCGGGGCATCTTCTTCACGACGCCGCACTTCAACGGCTATCCCGCCGTGCTGATCCGGATCCGGGATCTCGCGCAACTCGAGCGGAGTGAGCTCCGCGATGTGGTCGTCGACGCCTGGCTGACGCGGGCGCAGAAGCGCGTCGCGAAGGCGTGGCTCAGCGAGCACGAAACCGAAGACGACGCCTAGCGCTCAGGCCTTGACCGGCTCGACCGCGGCGAGCCCGAGCCACGCGGCCAGGTCGTCCAGCTCGGCCTGCACGGCCTTGGTCATCGCGCGGGTGAACTTCACGTCCTCGTGGATCGCGTTCACCCGCAGCACGGAGGCCTTGCGGTCGGCGGTGGCGTCGACCTTGCCGACCAGCCGGTCGTCGTGGAGCACCGGCAGGGCGAAGTAGCCCCAGCGGCGCTTCGCCGCGGGCTTGTACATCTCCAGGGTGTACTCGAAGTCGAACAGCTCCTGGGCGCGGTCGCGGTCGTGGACGAGCCGGTCGAACGGCGAGAGCAGCGCCGTGCGCCCCTCGAAGTCCTCGCCGAGCGCGGCCGGGTCGACGCGCCACTCGCCCTTGGTGCCCTCGACGACGGCCGGCTCGCCGGCCTCGCCCACGTCGACCGGCTCGACCGGCATCGCCGTTGCCCTTCGCCGGGCGATGCCGAGCGCACGCGAGCCGCCGCTCGTTCTTGATCCGCTGGGCCTCGTCGACCGACGGGACGACGACGTCCGCCGGGTAGACCCGCTCGGCCAGGTCCCACACCCGCTCGCGCCCGACGCGCCCGGCGATCGCGATCTCGCCGCGCATCATCAGGCACTCGAGCATCTGGGTGACGTTGCGGTTGTTCGTCCACCCGGTCGACGCCCACGGCACGACGCACGTGTCCGGGATGTCGCGTGAGGTCAGCGGCCCGGAGCCGGCGAGCAGGTCGAGGATGTCGCGCCGGAAGCGATCGTTGTCCCGGATCCAGGCACGCGTCCGCTCGTACGGCGGCCAGTCGGCCGCGCCGGCGAGGTACAGGCCCAGGTCGCTCATCGGCCGCACCAGCGCGTTGTGCTCGAACAGCGTGCGGTCCTGCTCCAGCGCCTGCTTGAGCTGCTCAGGCCGGTACGCCGAGCCGAGGCGGCTCCAGGCGACGAGGTCCGCGCTGGGCGCGATCGCCGCGGTCGGGTCGATCTGCAGCAGCGTCAGCTGCTGCACGACCGCGAGCAGGTCGGTCGGCCGGGGTGCGTCGAGCAGCTGCGCGCGCACCGCGATGCGCCGGGCCTGCGCCTTGGTGAGCCGATGCACGGACAGGAGGCTGTCTTCTACTCGACGTCCTGCAGGAACGCGAGGACGCGTTCCTTGAGCAGTGTCGCGGCGCCCTCGTCGTAGTCGGGCAGGCTGCTGTCCGCGAAGAGATGTCCCGCGCCGGGGTACAGGAACAACTCCGCGGCGTCGACCGCCTCGACGAGCTCGCGCGCGGCCGGAAGGTCTTCCAGCGCCCACTCGTCGTCCTCCATCATGTGGATCTGGACCGGCACGTCCCGGCGGCCAGGCACCGAACTCGGAGGCCGGAAACGCAGCGCTGAAGAGCAGTGCTCCCTTGGCGCCCGGGCGTGTCTGGGCGAGCTCCTGTGCCGGCATCACTCCGAGCGAGAACCCGGCGTAGACGAGCTCGTTCGGCAGACCTTCGGCCGCGAGCCGGCCGCGCTCCGCAATCGTCCCGAAGCCGACCTCCTTCGCGTAGCCGACGCCGTCGTCGAGGTCGGTGAAGGTCTTGCCGTCGTAGAGGTCGGGAGCGTGAACGACGTGCCCGGCAACCCGCAGCTCGTCGGCGAAGGCGAGGAATCCTCGCGTCTGGCCCTGTGCGTGATGGAAAAGCAGTAGCTCGGTCATGACCTCTTCCTATCACGCCTCGCGCGAGGACCGCCGAGCGCGGCGGAGCCGCCACCCCGCCGCGCTGACTCAAGCGAACCTCTAGGTCGTCGGCAGAGGAACGAGCGGGACGTCGTCGCGCGACGCACTCGCCGGCGGCTCCAGCCCGCCCATATCCAGACGGAACGGGCGGATAGGTGTCGGTCATGAGTGTGCTGTACGCAACGACGCGGAAGACCCAGCGGTTCATCCCCATCACGAAGTCATACAGCGACCTCGGATACGAGCCCGTGAAGAGAAGAGCGACTCCCGCGAAGAGAACGAGCAGGCCAATCAGGCCGCAGACGTTGCCCTCGAAGATCGCGACGACCAGGTATTGCGGGAGAGCGAGCAGCCACCACTTCACGAGGACAAGCCGGCGGGAGAGCGATTCCGGGTACTGGATCTCGACGCGGGCCGGGTAGTCGGCCACATCCTTGAGGGTGAACGGCGGATACTTGTCGGTGCCGAGTGCGCTGTAGCTGTAGAAGCTGACGCGCCACGACCAGCGGAGGACGCCGGCGTTGAACTCGAAGAGTCCTCGCGGATAGCGGCCGGTGAAGAGGATCGCGAAGAAGGCGAACGCCGTCACAGCGACGAACGCGATCCAGAGGAAGACGAGGACGACGTAGTGCGGGATCAGCAGTGCCCACTTGACGAGCCAGAGCCAGCGGCTGATCTGCGGATCGAGCTCGCCGTCGAGGCGAAGCGGATAGGCGGTGGGCCGTGAAATCGTGTCAGGCATTCGTGCTCCTTCGGGTTGGGTGTGCTCGAAGTCAGGTGTCACATCCCCCACAGGCCAGTCCTCCCGCATCCGCGAAATCCCGCGAACACATCGTGCTAGCGGCTCCCGCGGGAGCCGACCAGCGCAGCCACGACCAGCGCGAAGATGAGTGCGCTCGTCGGCGCGAACACAGCGCGCTCCGACGCGCTCGACGTCATCAGGTTGAGAACCACGGCAAGGGCGGCATAGACCGTCGTGAACCAGGCAAGAACCGTCACGACCCGTCCCGGAGCGCGCCTGAGCGGCCCTTCGCCCACTCGCGCGAGGATGGCAGCTCCCATCACGAGCAGGAGCACGCAAGAGACCGCGGCGAGCACGCGCCCAGGCGACTCCAGCGCGCCATCCGTCCCGCCGCCTTGCGTGTAGGCGCCCCACGCGCACCGAGGACGAGAGCCACCTGAAACACCGCGACGCCCGCCATCAGCACGGCAGCGGCCCGGGCCGCAATCACTGGCGCATGGGTCTGAGGCTACCGAGCGGCGCCGGAAAGTCCCCCCGAGCGGCTCGGATGGTCAGGGCGAGTAGCGGGCGATCAGGTGGCGACCAACCACCCAGATGTTCGTCGGCGAGAGTGCCGAGATCCCGTTGAACGACGTGTCCTTCAAGCCTGAGAAGGGCGTGGTCTGGATCTGCCACGACTTGCCGTTCCCATGAGCGATCAGCGGGAAGTAGTTGTCGTGGCCGGCCCCGTAGGTGCTTCCTACGACCCAGACACTCGCTCTCGAGACCGCCGCGATGTCGTAGACGGTCGGCTCATCCCCCGGGAAGTCCGGTTCGTAGAACGTCCTGACGTTGCGCGCGGGTCCGCTCCAGCGCACGAACTGCGGAAGGCAGCCGCCGCAGGATCCGGTGTTCTCCGCCTGGACCGTCCAGACCTCGCCGGACGGGGCGATGTCGAGGGCTCCCTCCAGGTAGCCCTTGTACTCGGACTCCCCGATCGCGGTACGGACTCGTGTCCAGCGTCCTCCGTGCCATCGCAGGACGACAGGGCCGAAGCCGTAGGCATGCGCGACGTGGGGGCCTGTGCTTCCGAAGACCCAGACGTCGTCGGTAGACGCGCCGGCGATCGAGGTGAGCTCACTCGGCCGAGGGGCGGCCGCGCCTGTGTCGACGATCTGCCACCGCCGACCATCGAAGTGCATCACGAGAGGCCCGTCGTTCGCCTGGCCGACAGCCCACACGTCGTTTCGTGCGACCGCTGCGACATCGCGGAGGGCGCCGTCTTTGACGGCCGGCAGCGAGGCGCGCTGCCAGCTGCGCCCGTCGAAGTGGACCGCGAGGGGCTTGTCGTCCTTCGTCGCTCCGACAGCCCAGACATCTGCCTTCGACACGGCAGTCACGCCAGACAGCCGGGCGCCCTGCCACGGAAACGACGACTTCCGAAGCTTGCGCCCGTCCCACTGCACAACCACGGGTCGGTCGGCGCTCGAGCCTGCGGCCCAGACGCTGTTCGTGCTCAACGCATCGACGGCAACGAGGTCGGGGACACCCGTGCGCGCCACAAGCCGCCATTTTGGGCTGCCTGCTGCCGGCGCGGCGGCGGCGGACAGGAGACCGACGGCGACAGCGAGGACCGTGATCGATATCGGCCGGTGGCACACGTTGACCAGACTCCTTCTGCCGACAGCATCACTGGGAGGGTGGCGCGGTCACATCCGCGTATCCACTGATCGACGACGCGGGGCACGCCGAGTGCGTCAGGCCAAAGCCTCACCCGGACGTTGGCGAATTGTCCCCCGAGCCAACGTACGCTGCGCGGCGGCGTTCTACTTGCTCACGACACAGAGACAGCCGAGCGCGTTCACCGGGGCTCGGCCACCTAGCGCATCAGCTCTGATCCGCAGCGAAGGCTTCTGATCACTCGGGCAACACAGCGCTCTCCTGTGCCAGTCTGCGGGGAATGTCCTCCGAGCGCACCCTAATCGATTGGCCACCGGCGTCATCGAATGTCCTGAGCCGCGTCGCTTCTAGACTCGGCGGGCATGGAGCCTGAACACCCGGAAGAGCGGCAGGGCGCGCCGGCGGCTGCCCAGCTCGAGTCCGCGGTCGTGGTCCTGGTCGACGTACCGGCGCTCGATGCAATCTACCGCGACGCCTACCCCGCGTTCGTGGAGCTGGGCATCCCGCTGCACGTGACGTTGCTCTATCCGTTCGTGCCGCCGCTCGAGGTCAACGCGGCGCTGCCGCTGCTGCGCGAGGTGCTTGCGCGTCACGAGCGGTTCCACTTCTCGCTCACGGACGTCGGGACATTCCCCAACGCGGTCTGGGTTGCGCCGGAGCCAGCCGCGCCGTTTCGCGCGCTGACGGAGGCGATCGAGGTGGCGTTCCCTGAATACCCGCACTGGGGAGGCCGGTTCGCGGAGGTGATCCCTCACATGACACTGGCGGACCAGATCGATGAGGCCCAGTTAGAGTCGACGCTCGCCCGTCTGCGGCCGCGCGTCGAGCCACTCCTTCCCCTGACGGTCGTCGCTGACGAGGCTTCGGTACTTGCGGAGCGAGCAGACGGTCACTGGGTCGTGGCGGCGCGACTACCGCTCGGCACGGGAGTCAGTTCTTCGACCAAGCCGTAGGCGTCAAGGGCTATGCCGGCAGTGTGGGCCACCGTGCTGACGCCCGAGCCAACAGCTCACGCGCTGCGGGTCAGACCGTCGCGCCCGCTCGGGCGACGAAGCGGAGCTCCGGCACGACGTCCAGCTCGCCGACGTCTCGCGCCATTTCCAGGAACGTCAGGAACCCTGCCCGCTCGCGTGGGCCGAAGCGGTAGCGGAGCTTCTCGAAGTAGCGGGCGAGGAATCCGGGCGGGTAGCCGTAGCGCTCCGACGACTCGTAGGCGAGCCGCTCAGGCTCCGCGCGCGCTTCGCGCACCGACGCGACCAGCGCGTCCTCGAGTTCGCCGATGCCCTCCGCGACCGGCTCGGGTGCGGCCCACACGGCGAAGACCATCGGCAGGCCGGTCCGCTCCTGCCACAGCCGGCCCAGGTCGTAGTGGGGCGTCGGGTCCTCGAACGCCGACTTGAGTGCCGCGTCGCCGATCAGCAGCTTCGCATCGGCGTCTTCCCCGAGCGGGACATGCGTCGCGTCCGGCAGCAGCACCTTCGTCAGCACGACCGAGGTCGCCGACTCGGGCGTCACGGCGACCGTGCGCACGCGCTCGAGCGGTTGCTTCGAGACGAGCTGGATCGAGTCGACCGCGCCCTCCGACGACACACACATCCGCGGCAGGATCTTCAGCCGCTCGGCGTTGCGCGCGTACTCGATCGACGAAATGGGCGCGAGGTCGATCTCGCCATCCAGGAGCCGCCGGTTGAGGTCGGTCGGCACGCCCGTGATCTCCTCCACCTCGGCGTTGAGCCGGAAGAAGACCGGCGCCATGTTCACGTACGAGATGCGGCCCAGCTTGATCATGTGGCGGCGGCCACTATCCGGCTCGATTCACGACGGCGTAGGTCAGGGCTTCGAGTTCCTCTCTGTGCAGCGCACCGTCGAGGTGCGAGCGGGCTTCTCTAGCGTAGTCGAGCGCCACTGCGGAGGCGCGCTCCAGGGCGCTCGTTGCGCCCACGCGAACGAGCGCGCCTTCGAGCGGGCCGCCGGCGAGCGCGTTCCGCACGACCTCGTCCTCCTCGGCGGCGTAGAGGAGCGGCAGCGTCGGCGTCCCCTCACGGAGATCCGTGCCGGCGATCTTGCCGGTCTCCTGCGTCAGCCCGGAGCAGTCGAGGATGTCGTCGGCGATCTGGAAGGCGATCCCGAGCTTGAGCCCGAACTCGCCGAGCCCCGGCGCTCCGCCCAGCAGGCAGGCGGCCTCGAAGAGCTTGCCGGTCTTCAGCGCCAGGCGCTCGATCACCTCGTCGGGCGTCGTGTCTGCGCGCCACGTCTGGCTGCGCTGCATCGCCTCGCCGCGGACGAGCGCGAGACACGAGTTGGCGAGCACCTCGACGAGCCGCGCGTCACCGGTCGCAGCGAGCTCGGCGAAGGCGCGCGCAAAGAGGTAGTCGCCGGATGCCCGCGCGGCGGACGCACCGTGGGCGGCCCACGTGGCGCGATGGCCGCGGCGGAGCTCGGCGCCGTCGATCAGATCGTCGTGCACGAGCGTCGCCAGATGGACGAGCTCGACGGCGACACCGGCGGCGACCAGCGGCGGCTGGTCAGGAGGCGAGGCGAGGAAGACGAGCAGCGGCCGCAAGCGCTTGCCCCCGGCCGCGAGTGCCTCGGTCGCGACGACGCCGGCCACGCCGTCGTCCCAGGCGACCGCCTCGCGAAGGCGCTCGTCGAGCTCCTCGAGATAGGCGGCGAGGCCTGGAGCGTCGAGAGCGATCGCCGTCAAACCGCGACACCCGTATGCAGGGCGACGATGCCTCCGGCGAACGTGCGCCAGCGAACCTCTTCGAAGCCGGACTTGCGCAGGAGCTCGGCGAGCGACTCGGGCCCAGGGAAGCGCTTCACGCTCTCCGGGAGATACGTGTACGCCGCTCCGCCCGGCAGCACCTTGCCGAGGAGCGGCACGATCCGGTCGAACCAGAGCGCGTAGAACGGGCGCAGTGCGCCGCGCGGCCGAGTGATCTCGAGGATCGCGATCCGGCCGCCGCCGGAGATGACCCGGCGCAGCTCGACGAGGCCCGCTTCGAGGTCCTCGACGTTGCGGATCCCGAACCCGACGGTCACCGCGTCGAAGCTCCCCTCCTCGTACTCGAGGTGGAGAATGTCGCCCCGCACCCACTCGATCTGTGGATCCTTCTTGCGCGCGCGGTCGAGCATGCGCTGCGAGAAGTCGAGTCCCGTCACCTCGCCGCCGGCCCGCCGGTCGGCGATCGCGAGATCGCCGGTGCCGCACGCAGCGTCGAGCACGCGATCGCCCGGGTGGACGACCGACTGCGCAGTGATCCGGCGCCAGCGCTGGTCGAGACCGGCGGTCATGACGCGGTTCATCGCGTCGTAGACCGGCGCGATGCGGTCGAACATCCGCTCGACGCCTTCGGCGGGAAGCGTCATGTGACTCCCCCGGTCGCATTGGTGGATGGATGGCGCGCGAGGAGCAAGCGAGGCAAGGACGCAGGGAGCGTTCGTACTGGTTGTACGGGGGCGACCGAGGACGCCGGATCGCGCAGTCTCATCGCGCGCCAGGCGCCGCCGAATGTGACCGGGGGAGTCACTCGCCCCACCGCTTGATGAGCGCGTTCTCGACGCCGAGCTGGTCGAGCGCCCGGCCGACGACGAAGTTGACGAGGTCGTCGACCGAGTCGGCGCCGTGGTAGAAGCCCGGCGCCAGGAAGAGGATCGTCGAGCCTGCGCGGCGGAGCGTCAGCATGTTCTCGAGATGAATCGTCGAGAGCGGCGTCTCGCGCGGCATCAGCACGAGCTTGCGCTCCTCTTTCAAGGCGACCGACGCGGCGCGGTGGATCAGGTTCTGCATCGCACCCGATGCGATCGTCCCGAGCGTCCCCATCGAGCACGGGCAGATCACGTAGCCGTCCACCTTTGCCGAGCCGCTCGCGTATGGCGACGACCAGTCGTTCGGGTCGTAGATCGTCGCGAGTGCCCCCGCCGGCTCGGTGATCCGGGCCAGCGTCTCGTCGCGCGGGAGGCGCGGATCGCCGTAGAGCTCGGTGCCGATCACCTCGACGCCGGCGGTCGACGCGGAGACGCCGATCTCGACGTCTGCCGCCGCGAGCGCCTCGATCAGCCGCGCCGCATAGGGCGCGCCGGAGGCGCCGGTGATCCCGAGAAAGATGCGCACGCTTGGGATTGTCGCGGAACGGCTGCTACTTCGGGCCCTTGGAGGCCTCGAGGAACGTCGCGATCTGTTTCAGGTTCTCGTCGCTGAACGACGCGAAGCTCGGCATCGGCGAGCCCGGGTTCACGCACGCGGGGCATTTCAGGTGGGCGATCTGGAACTCGATGCCCTTGTTTTTCGCGCCCTCGGCCGTCAGCTCGGGCGCACCGAGCTGGGCGCCACCGTCCCCGAGATAGGTGTGGCAGTTCAGGCAGCCCGATTGCGCGAAGAGCTTGGCGCCCGCGATCGCCTGGTCGTTGCCGGTAAAGCCTTGGGCCTCCGCCCACGCCGGCACCTGGCCCACGAGCTCCGAGCCGAGCGCCTCCTTGGCGGTGGCGCCCTTGTACGTGAGCGTGCCCATCGCGAGCACGGTCAGGATGAACGCGACAATCGCGACCGGCCGGTGCAGCAGGCGGCGCTCCATGCGGAGGTCGACGAACGGGAGGGCGACCAGCATCAGCAGCGCGATGTTCGGGACGCCGACCGTGCCGAGCACCACCGTCTCCGGCCACTTGAAGATCCGGAGCAGGTAGAAGAGGAAGTAGTAGTACCAATCCGGGCGCGGGACGAAGTTGATCGTTCCCGGGTCGGCGGGCGCGTCGATCAGCTTGCCGAGCCAGCCCGCCTCGGTGCCCGTGTGGTCGCCCGGGACCGAGTACTTCCAGACGATCGCGAGCCCGATGATCACGGCCACGACGACGAGCGACATGACCGTGTCGTGGAACATCGCGTACGGATAGAACGGCTTCCCGCGCTCCTTGACGTCGGCCTTGTACTGCTGGAACCCGCGGCGGCGCTGCTCGAGGTTAGACATCGGTCGCCTTTCCGCGCGGGCCGGGCGAGACGAGGCCGGCGCGCCCGGCTGCGGGGCCGGCGCCGTTCTGCGACCCCGTGCCGGCCGCCTCCTTCGACCACGGCGGCGACGTGACGCCGAGCCGGATCACCAGGTAGAGGTGCAACCCGATCAGGCCCATGATCGCGGCGGGCAGCAGCAGCATGTGGATCGAGTAGAAGCGGCTCAGCGTCTCCGGTCCGATCTCGGCGCCGCCGCGGAGGAACGACGCGAGGTAAGGCCCGATGAACGGGAAGGTGCCGTTCAGGTTGATGCCGACGACCGTCGCCCAGTACGCCGTCTGGTCCCAGGGCAGCAGGTAGCCGGTGAAGCCTTCGAGCAGGCCCATCGCGAGGAGCATCACGCCGATCAGCCAGTTCAGCTCGCGCGGGTACTTGTAGGCGCCGAAGAGGAAGACGCGCCCCATGTGCAGGAACATGAGGATGATGAACACCGAGGCGCCCCAGCGGTGCATGCCGCGCACGAGCCAGCCGAGCGTGATGTCGTTTGTGATGTGCTGGATCGACGCGTAGGCGGACGCGGGGTCCGAGTGGTAGTACATCGCGAGGATCACGCCGGTGATCGCCTGCACGAGGAACGCGGTCAGCGTGGCCGAGCCGAGCGTCTGCATCCAGTTCGTGTCGCCCGGGACCTTCCGGAAGAGGAAGTACTTGACTGCGCCGACGAGCCCGGACCGCTCCTCGAGCCAGTCGAGCGGGTACATGACCACTTGCTGGACTGCGTCTTTTCTGGTCTCGGTCTTCGGCATCGGTTTCTCGGCGATCAGTGAGGCGGTTGCAGGGGGTAGAGCCATTTCTCGACGTTGTTCGTGTGCTGGCCGGGGCCGCGCAGGCCGTACCTGATGATCGTCGCGTCCTTGCCCGAGCCGCTGACCGTGCCGACGCTGTAGGTGGAGGTCAGCAGCAGGTGGCCGTCGACGATCTTGTACGAGTAGCGGTCGAGCGCACGCACGGGCGGGCCGGCGGTGCGGTTACCCTCGGTGTCGTACTGACCGCCGTGGCACGGGCAGCCGAAGCCGCCTGCGGGCAGCGTCGGGATCAGCTGGACGTCGCCGACGGTCTTCTTCTCGTCGTCGAAGAGCGGCCCGTTCGGCTGCACCGGGCAACCGAGGTGCGCACAACGGTTGGACATGATCGTGAAGCTCGGCTGATCCTCGAGCAGGCCGTTGTAGCGGACGTACGCGGTGCGCCGGGAGATCTCGCCCTTTTTGGCGTCCTCCATGAACGTCGCGACCACGAACTTGCCCTCGGCGAAGTTTTCCATCGGGCCCAGGTCGACGTCCGGGTGGCCGGTGTCCTCGAACATCGGCGCCACGGCGAAGCCGAGCACCGGCACGGTGAGCAGGCCGCCGATGACGCCGCCGAGGCCGATCGTCGAGGCCTCGAGGAAGACGTTGCGCGGGAAGCGCGCCCCGGGGTCGGGCGCGGCCGGCGCCGCGCCGCCAGGCGCTGCGGCTCCCGGTTCGGCCGGCGCGCTCGTGGCGGCCTGGTCGAGCCCCTTCTTCCCGGCGAGATCGCGTATCCACAGGAACATGAAGACGAGCGCGATCGCGGCGCCGACGGCGGCGACGATCCAGGAGACGATCAAGCCGACGAGCAGGCAGGCGATGCCGATGGCAAAGCCGACTGGCCAGAGGCTCGGCCCCGGAAGCTCTGGTTGGTCTTTGGTCGGCTCCACTACTTGATCGGATTCAATCTTTTGCCCCTGGTTGCGGTCAACGTCGTAACAGTTGCCGCAGGCCGCGCGAACTCTTGCGTATTTCCCCGTTGCGTGCCGGGGGATCCGTTCCGATCCCGTACTCGTCCCATCGCCGGTCGACGAGCTCCTGGATCTCGGGCGTCATCTCGATGATCGGCGGCCACTCGCGCGTGCCCTCGTCAGGCCCTTTGTGCGTCGCGTCGATGCCGATCTTGCCGCCGACGAACTGCAGCGTCGGCGCGTGATCGAGGTGGTCGAGCGGCCCCTCGGTGAGCACGACGTCGCGCTTGGGGTCGACGTTGGCGCCGACGAGGAAGAAGACCTGCTCGTAGTCGTGGACGTCGACCCACTCGTCGACGACGACGATCGCCTTCGAGAGGCTGAGCATGCCGAGCCCCCAGAGCGCGTGCATGACCTTCTTCGCGTGGCCCGGGAACTGCTTGCGGATCGAGACGATGACGCAGTTGTGGAAGGCGCCGGCGACCGGCAGGTCGTAGTCGACGATCTCCGGCACGCTCATCTTCACGGCCGGAAGGAAGATCCGCTCGGTCGCCTTGCCGAGCCATGCGTCCTCCTGCGGCGGCCGCCCGACGACGATCGACGGATAGACCGCGTCACGGCGCATCGTGATCGCGCTCAGGCGGAAGACGGGGAACTCCTCGGCCGGCGTGTAGTAGCCGGTGTGATCGCCGAACGGCCCTTCCTGGGTCAGGTCGCCCCGCTCGATCGTGCCCTCGAGGATGATCTCCGCGCCCGCGGGGACCTCGAGGTCGACGGTCTTCGCCTGCACGAGCTCGACCGGCTCGCCCTTCAGGAAGCCGGCCAGCATGAACTCGTCGATGTGCTTCGGCAGCGGCGCCGAGGCCGAATAGGCGGTGACCGGATCGAGGCCCAGTGCGACGGCGACGTCCATCTTCCCCTCGGTCATCAGGTAGTCCTGGCGCCCGTCCTTGTGGATCTGCCAGTGCATCGCGGTCGAGCGGCGGTCGAGCTTCTGCATCCGGTACATGCCCACGTTGCGGCTGCCGGTGCGCGGATCCTTCGTGATCACGGCGGGCAGGGTGATGAACGGCGCCGCGTCGAGGGGCCAGCAGGTCTGGATCGGCAGCAGGTCGAGGTCGATCTCGTCGCCCGTGAGCACGACCTCCTGCGAGGCGCCCGAGCGCACCGTCTTCGGCATCGAGTCGGCGATCGACTTCAGCTTCTGCAGGCCCTTGACCTTCTCGACGAGCCCCTGCGGCGGCTGCATCTCGAAGACGTCGCCGAGCTTGGCGCCGATCTCGTCCAGCGACTCGACATCGAACGCGAGGCACATGCGGCGCTCGGTTCCGAACTGGTTGATCAGCAGCGGGTGTTGTGCGCCGCGCGGCTTCTCGAAGAGCAAGGCGGGGCCGCCGGCGCGCACGGTGCGGTCGACGATCTCCGTGATCTCGAGGTGCGGGTCGACCTCTGCGGCGACCCGGACGAGCTCGCCCTCGCGCTCGAGCAGCGCGAGCCAGTCGCGAAAAGAGCCGGGAGGCGCCACGCAGATCAGTCTACGGAGCGGGTCAGTCCACGGAGCGGGCGTGCGTCAGCCGCGCAGGCCCCCGTCAGCCCCGCAGACCCGCAGCGTCGAGCACCGTCGTGCGCCCGCGGCCGAGCTCGATCGTGCCGCGCTTCTCCTCCTCGCGGAGCACGCGGTTGACCGTGGCGCGCGACGTCCCGGCCATCTCGGCGATGTCCCTCTGCGTGAGCGGGATCGTCCCCTTCGGATAGACGGCTGCCAGCTCGCGCAGACGCCGCCGCACGCGTGTGTCCGCGTCGACGTGGTGCGCCTCGACGATGCGCCCGTCCGCGTGCCGGACCTGCTCGGCGAGCAGCGCGATCAGCACGCGGTCGACACCGGGATGCTGACGGCGCACCTGGGCGAAGTCGTCCCGGAAGACGGCCCACGTCTCGCCTGGCTCGAGCGCCGAGACGGTGGCCGCCCGCGTCTCCGCGTCGATCAGCGCCAGCTCGCCGAACGCGTCGCCCGGTCCGAGCACCGCGAGCAGGACGCGGTCGCCGTGCGGAGCGGCCACGCGGACGGCGAAGCGTCCGGTGACGACAAGGTGAAGCGAGTCCGCCGGGTCGCCGTCATGGAAGACGACCTCGCCGCGGCCGAACGTGCGCCGGCGGGCGATCGAGAGCACCCGCTGCAGCTCGCTCGGCGGGACGCCCGCTAGGAGTCGCCATTCCATTGCTCCACTATGTCACGAGCTTGACACTTCTTGTGTCGCGACGGCGAACTACGGCGGAAGCAGTCCCCCCGCCGGCCCCGTCATGAAGTCAGTCGAACTAGAAGGGGAGAACCGAAATGAAGAAGCGTCTTGCACTCACCGCCACCGTCGTCGCAGTCGTCGGGCTCGTGCCCGTCGCCGGCGCCGGCGCCCAGCTGGCACCCGACCCGGGCGGCGTCGGCCAGTACCTGCCGGGCGATCCCGGCGGCATCGGCCAGTCCCTGCCACAGGCCAAGAAGGTGAAGCAGGTCAAGAAGGCCACCAAGCTCCCCTATCTCGGACGCCACTGAGGCCGCCCAAGGCGACCGAGAGCGAAGGCGCCGCCCACGGGCGGCGTCTGCGTGGTCCGGACCCGTGTGCTCTAGTACTGCACGCGGCGGCGCGCCTTGCGGCGAGCGCCCGCCCAGTGCGTCAACTCGCCGATCGCGATCACCGCGAGGAAGACGCAGCCGGTGCCAAGCATCCAGAGGATGACCGAGAGACCCTCTGAGGCGGCGTCGGCAAGCAGAAGCGAGAGCACGCGAAGACTTTATCCGAGGCGCGCGCGATGGAGCAGGAGAGCCTGCCGGCGGGCGTCGTCGGAGCCGTCGCCGCCGCCGAGCTCGCGCGCGGCGTCCGCCCAAGCCTCTCCGTCCCCGTCCAGCGAGGCCGCCTGCAGGGCGGCACAGCGGGAGATGAGACCGGCGAGCACCGAGACAGCCGTCACGCCTCCGGCCTCTGCGATGCGCACGAGGCCGTGCGCGTAGAGGTAGTCGCCGAGCAGGATCGCGGTGTCGCCGTCCTGCGGCGCAAAGAGCCGCGGCCGCCCGTAGTGGACGAGATACGCCTCGTAGACGGTCTCGAGCCCGGCCGCGAAGCGCCCGTCGGCGAGCGGCGAGAAGACCGGCTCCCAGTCGTCCTCGGCCAAGAGCGCCTCGCCCCAGAGCTTGCTCTCGCGTCGGGCCTCGTCGGCGATCAGCTCGGCGGTGCCGGCCAGCTCGTTCAGCTGGTTCACCTCGTTCACCGGGCGCCGAACTCGTCGAAGGCGGCGATCGTCCGGTCGATGTCCTCGTCCGAGTGCGCGAGCGAGAGGAACATCGCCTCGAACTGCGAGGGCGCGACGTAGATGCCCTGGTCGAGCAGGTGCCGGAAGAGAGCCGCGTAGCGGTCCGCGTCCGCGGCCGAGGCGTCGTCGAAGTCGTAGACGGGCTCGTCGCGGCAGAAGCGGGTCACCATCCCGGTCACGCCCTGCGCGCCGATGCCTGCCCGCAGGCGCTCTGTCTTGCGGGCGAGCTCCGCGTACACCTCGGGGTCGCGGAGCCGGCGCAGGACCGAGAGACCCGCGGCCGTCGCGAGCGGGTTCCCCGAGAGGGTGCCCGCCTGGTAGACGTGCCCACTCGGCGCGAGGCCGGACATGATCTCCTCGCTGCCGCCGAATGCGGCCAGCGGCAGCCCGCCGCCGACGATCTTGCCGAGGATCGTGAGGTCCGGCAGGACGCCGTACAGCTCCTGCGCCCCGCCGCGGGCGACGCGGAAGCCGGTGATCACCTCGTCGAAGACGAGCAGCGCGCCGGACGCGTCCGCGAGGAGACGCAGCGCCTCGAGGTAGCCGGGACGCGGCGGGACGACGCCCATGTTGCCCGCGACCGGCTCGACCAGGATCGCCGCGAGCCCTTCGCCGTAGCGCTCCACCGCAAGAGCGGCGGCGTCGACGTCGTTGTAGGTCGCGACAATCGTGTGCTGCGTCACCGCAGTGGGCACGCCCGGGCTGGACGGGATGCCGAGTGTCGCGAGCCCCGAGCCGGCCGAGGCGAGCAAGGCGTCGGAATGGCCGTGGTAGCACCCCGCGAACTTGAGGATGCGGTCGCGGCGAGTGTGGGCGCGCGCGAGACGCACAGCGGACATCGCCGCCTCGGTGCCGGACGAGACGAGGCGCACCATCTCCACTGAGGGCACGGCGTCGACGATCTCCGCGGCGAGCTCGACCTCGCTCTCGGTCGCGGCGCCGAAGGTCGTGCCCTTCTCCGCTGCGGCGACAATCGCCTCGACCGTCTCCGGATCGGCGTGCCCGAAGAGCAGCGGCCCCCACGAGAGCACCCAGTCGAGGTAGCGGCGCCCGTCGGTCGTCTCGAGTGTGGCGCCCTCGCCGCGCGCGACGAACAGCGGCTCGTCGAGGCCGACCGATCGCATGGCGCGCACCGGCGAGTTGACCCCGCCGGGGATGAGCGACAGAGCCCGCCGCCAGAGCTCTGACCGCGTGCCTACCGCCATGCTCCTATAACCACTGCGCCAGCTCCTTCGTCCAGTAGCTCACGATCAGGTCGGCGCCGGCACGACGGATCGCGGTCAGCGACTCGAGCGCCGCCGCCTGCTCGTCGAGCCACCCGGCCGCCGCGGCCGCCTTGACCATCGCGTACTCGCCCGAGACGTTGTAGGCGGCGACCGGGAGGTCGAACTCCTCGCTCACCGCGCGGATCACGTCGAGGTACGGCAGCGCCGGCTTCACCATCAGCACGTCGGCGCCCTCCTGCACGTCGAGCTCGCATTCACGGAGCGCCTCGCGGATGTTCGCCGGATCCATCTGGTACGACCGCCGGTCGCCGAACGCAGGCGTCGAGTCGGCCGTCTCGCGGAAAGGCCCGTAGAACGCCGACGCGTATTTCGCCGAGTAGGCGAGGATCGGCGTCTCGGGGAGCGCGTCGCGTATCACGGCGACGCGCCCGTCCATCATGTCGCTCGGCGCGACCGCGTCGGCGCCCGCCTCGACGTGGCTGACGGCGGTGCGCACGATCAGGTCGAGCGACTCGTCGTTGACGACCTCGCCGTCGCGGACGATGCCGCAGTGCCCGTGCGAGGTGTACTCGCAGAGGCAGACGTCCGTCAGCAGCAGCAGCTCCGGGAAGCGCGGCCGCAGCGCGCGCAGCGCCTGCTGGACGATCCCGTCGTCGTGCCAGGCGCCGGTCGCCTCCTCGTCCTTCTCCTCCGGGATGCCGAAGAGGATCACCGCGCCGACGCCGACGCGGATCAGCTCCTCGACCTCGCGAACGACGCCGTCGACGGTGAAGCGCCCCATCGCGGGCAGGCGGTCGTTCGCCAGCGCCTCGGGCGCGACGAAGAGCGGCATCACGAACTGGTCGAGCGACAGATGCGTCTCGCGCACGAGCGCGCGCATCGCAGGCGTGCGGCGCAGGCGGCGCAGTCTCGTCTCCGGGAAGCTCATGCCGTCAAGTGTAGGCGCCGCGCAAAGCCCGGAGGCTACGCGAGCAGCCGCCGCATGCTCAGACGTGTTGCGAACGTGAAGACGCCGGTGAGGCCGACGAGCCACACCGTCTCGCGGGCGATGCTCCCCCACGGGTGGACGTCGTAGAGCGCCGACGAGAAGAGTCGGACAGCGTGCGAGAACGGCAGCGCGTCGGACACCCAGCCGGCAAGCGGGAAGACCTCACGCGGCACCAGCCCGACGAAGACGATCGGCAGGACGACGAGGAGCGAGACGAGCGAGGCGGTGCGCGCCTCGCGGGAGAGCGCGCCGAGCAGCGTCCCGACCGACCCGAGCGCCGCGCCGACGAGGAGCAGCGCCAGGACGAGCAGCGGCAGGCGATCCCACGGCTCGCCGCCGGTGACGTCGCCGAGCTCGATGATCAGCCCGAAGGCGAGCGCGACGCCGAGCCCAAGCCCGGCGGAGACGACGGCCGCGAGCGAGATCTTGGCGGCGACGATGCGGCCCGGAGTGACGAGCCCGCGCGCGAGGCGGCCCAGCACGTTCTCGTCCCGCTCGCCCGCGAGGGCGCCCGCGGCCAGCACCAGTGCCAGGAAGGAGAGCGTCAGCGCGAGCGCATACGCCTGCACCTGCGCCGATAGCACCGCCGTCCGCCCGTGCTCGGGCTGCTCGACGAGCTCGATCGGATTCGCGGTCGCCCGGAGTGCCGCGCCGGTCTGGTCGAGCGCGAGGCGCGCGGTCTTGACGAACTCGAGGATCCGGTCGCGCTCCGTGCCGGGCGGCAGCTCGCGTAACAGCCGCTCCGCCCCGCGAAGCCCGAGCAGGTCGAACGTCTGCCCACCGAAGTCGCCGCGCCCACCCTCGCGGATGAGCTTAACGTAGCGGAGATTCGAGTCGATGTACGCCTGCTGGAGCTCACGGTTCAGGTTGAAGACGAGCGCCTGCACCTGCTGGCGCACGCGGTCGGAGAGGCCGCCTCTCGCCGTCTCGAGCTCGAGCGTCGGGCTCTGCGTCATCAGCTTCAGGCGCGTCACGAAGCCCGGCGGCACGGTGACGGTCGCGATCACCTTGCCGTTCGCGAGCTCCCGTTTCGCCTCGTCGGCGTCCAGCTGCACGAGGCGCACCTCGGTCGAGACGCGGTCGATCGTGGCGCGCACGTCGAAGGTGTGCCCTGCGAGCGTCAGCTTCGGGGGCAGGCCGTCCTCGTCGACGAACGCGACGCGGGGCTTGGAGCTTGCATAGCCGGCGACGAGCCCGACGAGCGCGGCGATCAGCAGCGGGTAGAGGACGAGGATCGCCAGCAGGACCGGCGTGCGGCGGAGCACTCTCAGGTCCTTCGCGAGCAGCAGCAGGACCGGCTTCACACGATCGCCCCGTCGCGGAGGTGGATCGAGCGATCCGCGATCTCGGTCGCTTCTTCCTCGTGCTGGGTCGCGAAGATCGCGGCGCCTCCCTCGGCCCGGAGCTGGACGATCAGGTCGAGCAGCAGCCGGCGGCCGTCCGGATCGAGCGAGGCGGTCGGCTCGTCAAGGAGGAGCACGCGGGGCGCACCGAGCAGCGCGAGCACGACGCTCAGCCGCTGGCGGTTCCCGACCGAGAGGCGCTCGCTCGGCACCGCGTCGGCCGGCAAGGCGAAGCGCTCTAACAGGCGCACCGCGGTGCCGACGGGATCGGCCTCGCCCTCGAGCCTCGCGAAGAGCTCGACGTTCTCGCGCGCCGACAGCCGCCCGTAGTGAGATGCCCGCTGCGGCGCCCAGCCGACCTTGGCGCGCGTCTCGACCGTGCCGGCGGTCGGCGGCAGCGCCCCGGCCAGAAGCGCGAGCAGCGTCGACTTGCCGGCCCCGTTCGGACCGAGCAGCGCCACGACCTCGCCCGCGCGAAGCTCGAGGTCCGTCGGCCGGAGGCCGACGCGCGTCCCGAAGTCGCGCGCGACCCCACGCGCGGCGATCAGCGTCACGCAGCAGTCATCGTCGGTTGCCCGTCATCTGCGAGCCGCGGCCGGCGGGTCGTGCCCGATGGGCTCGATCTCCACGGGCACCGGCCCGGCCGGCGCATCCGCCCACGTCTCCAGCGAGAGGCGCTCGGCGAAGAACTCCCAGGTGGCGCGCCCGGCCGCGAGCAGCGGCAGCGCCATCAGCGCGCCGACCAAGCCATACACCTCGCCGCCGACGAGCAGCCCGAAGATCACGAGCAGCGGGTGCAGCCGCAGGGCGCTCCCCATCACGTTCGGGACGACGATGTGCCCCTCCACCTGGTGGATGACGAGGAAGAGCAGCGCCACCCAGATCGCGGACACGGGATCGACGACGAGCGCGTAGAGCAGCGGCGGGATCGCGCCGAGCCACGGACCGAGATAGGGGATCACCTCGGTGATCGCGACCCAGGCGCCGAAGAGCAGCGCGTACTTCTCGCCGTTCGGGAACAACCCGAAGACTCCGAGCAGCCAGATGCCCACGCCGGCGCTCGTGCCGATGATCAGCGACAGGAGCAGCTGGCCCTTCACGTAGCCGGAGAGCGCCTTCTCGATCCGGATCACGAGTGAGTCCTCGCCTTCTCGCGGCGGGAACCGCCGGTCGACCGTCCGCATGAATCGCGGCATGTCGAGGAGGATGTAGATCGAGATCACGATCAGGAGCACGAGCGCGAAGAGCGTCTTGCCGATCGAGACCGCTGCGCCCTCGACGAAGTCGATCGCCCGGCTCGTGTACCTGCCGACGTCGCGCTCGCGGATGCGCTCGACCGCCTTGTGACCGCGCTCCTGCACCTTGACGCTGCTCAGGTGATGCGCGTTCAGCCACCGCTGCAGCCGGTCGACGTCACGGTCCGCATCCGCCTCCCGGGGCTGTCCGTGCGCCTCCGTAAAGTAGGCATCGACCCTGTTGGCGGCCGATGTCGTCTGGTCGACGACCACGGTCGCGAGCGCACCGATGGCGACGATCAGCGCACCGGCGAAGCTCAGGTACACGATCGCGACAGCGAAGCCGCGAGGGATGCGCACCGCCTGCAGTCCCCGTACGAGCGGATCAAGGAGGAACGCCACGATCGCTGCGACGAGGAAGACGAAGACCGCGTGACCGGCCGCCATAGCGACCGCCCAGGTGAGGACGAGCAGGAGCGGCAGGCCGACCAGCTGGATCCAGCGCGGGATCTCGATCTTCGTCGGTCCGGCGGGCTTCGTCGGTCCGGCAGGCCCGGCGGGCAGGGTCGGAGGCATCGCGATGATGATCGTACCGGCCTCGTCGTCCAGCTCCGAGGGCCCGCGTGGGACTGGTCCTGGGAGGCCGAGGGGGCGCTCGCGGTCGACCGTCACGAACTTTGGGTCGAACCCGTTTCAGAGCCGAGCGTTCCGGTGTCACAAGCTCCTTTGTTGCAGCCCCCTCGGCGCCACGCTAGGGTCCGACGGATGTCCCGGCCCCAGGCCGCCCCTGCCGTGCTTCGTGCACGACGCCGCCGTGAGATGCGCAACACCTACCGGCTTCGCCGTGCGGTCGCCCTGATCATGGTTGCCGCCGCGGCAGCCGTGACGATCGTCCTCGCCGTCGGGGCGGGCGAATCGACGCCTGTGACGACCGCGGCTCCGGCGCCCGCGCTCCGGCTTTTGCCTTCCGGACCGCCGAGCCCGCAGGTCGTGGCGCAGATCGGCTCGCTGCATCTGCAGCTGCCCGTCTCGCAGTCCAAGGTCACCGCGGTCGGCTACCGCCGCGGCAGCGACGGCTCCCTTTCGCTCGACCCTGTGGGCAAGCAGGCGAACGCCGGTGTCGTGACGCGGCTCTTCCGCAAGATCGTCGGCGGCGGCTCGTCGAAGCTCCGCTGGTACGCCCTCGACGGCTCGCCGACGAGCGCGCTGGACGTCGGCGCTGCGCCGGGTACCGACATCTACTCGCCGGTCGACGGGACCGTCGTCGCCATGACGCAGTACCTGCTCGACGGCCGCGCCTACGGCGTGAGGCTGGACGTGCAACCGGTGAACGCGCCGTCGATCGTCGTCTCGCTGACGCACATCCGGCCCGACCCCGCCTTGACCGTCGGAGCGCCCGTCGCGGCGTCGACCTCGAAGCTCGGCTCGGTGCTCGATCTCGCAAACGTGCAGAAGCAGGCGCTGGCGCGGTACACCCAGGACGCCGGCAACCACGTCACCGTCGAGGTCCATCCGGCCGCGACGCTGGCACTGCACTGAAGATCCTCTTCGTCGCGGACGTCGTCGGCGCCCCCGGACGACACGCCGTTGAAGAGCGGCTGCCGGCCCTGCGCGACGAGCTCCGCGCGGATCTCTGCATCGTCAACGGCGAGAACGCCGCCGACGGCCGCGGCCTGACGCCGAAGCTGGCGGAGAAGCTCCTCGCTGCCGGCGCGGACGTGATCACGCTCGGCAACCACACGCTCGCGCGCAGCGAGATCCTGCCGTACCTCGAGCGCTCGGAGAAGGTCGTCCGGCCCGCCAACCTCTCGCGCTGGGTCCCGGGCCGCGGGCTGGCGTTCGCCGACGCGCGCGACGGTACGCGCGTCGCGGTGATCAATGTCATGGGCAAGCTCTTCCTCGACGTCGCGTCCGGTCCGTTCGAGGTGATCGACGACCTCGTCGAGGAAGCGCGGGCGTCGACGCCGGTCGTCTTCGTCGACATGCACGCCGAGGCGACGAGCGAGAAGATCGGCCTCGCGCGCTATCTCGACGGCCGCGTGACGGCGGTGATCGGCACGCACACCCACGTGCAGACGAACGACGCGCGCGTGCAGCCCGGGGGAACTGCGGCGCTGACAGACGCCGGCATGACCGGGCCGCACGACTCGGTGATCGGCGTCGAGGCCTCGCGCGCGATCGAGCGGATGCGCTCCGGGATCTACACCCGCTTCGAGCCGGCGCAGGGCGACGTCCGCATCGAGGGCGTGCTCGTCGAATGCGGCGCCGACGGCCGCGCGACGAGCTGCGAGCTGGTTCGCGTAACGGGGCTGTAGCTGCCCGCTCCCTAGATGTCCGCGAGCACCTCGTCCGCCGCACGCTGGCCGCTCTCGACGGCCCCGTTCATGTAGCCCTGGAAGTCGGTCGACGTGTGCTCGCCCGCGAAGTGGCAGTTGCCCTGCTGGGCCGCCTCCATGCCGGCGAACTTCGTGTACTGGCCGACCTTGAAGTACGCGTACGAGCCGCGGGTCCATTCGTAGTCGGGCCAGAAGTCGAGCGTCGCCTTGCCGTTCCAGGAGCGCGTGAGGCCAGGGAGCACCGGCTCGATCTGTCCGAGGAACTGCTTCGCGCGTTGCGGGACCGTGCTCTGGCCGAAGCTGGCGCCGATGTTGCCGCCGGTGTAGTCAACGAGGATCCCCGAGCGCCCGCTCTGGCCGCGGGTGACCTCCCAGGTCGACTGATAGCCGGTGTCGGCGTACGTCGACGCGTTCGAGCCGAGGTCGTTCCAGATCCGCTTCGAGAACTGGAGATGGAGCTTGGAGTTCGTGCCCATGCCGAGCTCGCGGATTGCCGTGTCCTTGAGCGGCTCGAAGCCCGCGCGCGAGTAGTCGACCGAGCGGCGCATGATCGAGAACGGGACGGTCAGCACGACGACGTCCGCGTTGACGGTCTTCGTCCCGGAGTCCTTCTTGAAGGTCAGCGTGAACCCGCCGCCCGAGGTCTTCTTGATCGCGACGAGCTCGGTACCCATCGTGATGTGCGAGTCGAGCGCCTGGCCGAGCCGCTGCGGCACCTGGTCGTTGCCGCCGACGACGTGGAAGCGCTCGTCGGACTCGCCGTAGAGCGACAGCGGGCCCGGCTCGGAGAATCCGAGCAGGTAGAGCAGGTTCAGGGCGCTCTGCTGTGAAGACTCGGCGCCGTACTCGATGTTGTACGCGACGTCGAGCAGTTGCCCGAACCTTGAGTGGATGCCGCCCGGGACGCTCTCGTTGATCCAGTCGATGATCGACATGTGGTCGAGCTCGAAGCCGCGCCTCGTAAAGCTGTTCCATTGCGTCGGATAGCCGGCTGCGTCGGTGTCAGCCGTCAGCTTGTCCATGACCGCCTTCAGGTCCTTCGTCGCCTGCGCGTGCGAGTAGGGAGCACCGTCGAACCAGTAGCCCTCGTCGGTGCCGCGCGCCTCGGAGTCGAGCAGGTCGACGGTGTCGAGCCCGAGCTTGCGGATGAGCTTCCGGAGCTCGGCGTGCCCGGTGTCGATCAGCTCGCCGCCGTGCTCGTAGATCTGCCCGTCTGCGAACGCGCCGCGGCCGGTCCAGCAGCGGCCGCCGAGCCGGTTGGACGCCTCGTAGATGTCTGCGTTGATCCCCTTCTGCTGCAGCTTGTAGGCGCAGGCGAGGCCCGCCAGGCCGGCACCGACGACGACGACCTTCGGCGACCCGAAGCCGCGCGCCGGCGTTGCGAACCGCGCGGCGGCGAGTGCGGCCCCCGCTCCGACCAGGAACTTGCGGCGCGTGATCCCGCGCTCCTCGTCGACCGCAGCAACAGCCGCCTGAATGCTCCGCGCCAGCGGCGTGCGAGCCATGTTTCATCCTCCCTCTCGGACGAATCCCCCGGGCCAATATCCGCCTTTCAGACGGGCCGTGCAACGGGTCTGACGACCAGGATCAGCAGCGCGACGAGCGTCAGGTCGCGGGCGAAGACGAGCCAGGACGCAAGCGCATCGAAGTGCAGCGCCAGATCCCAGTAGCGGAACGGGAACCAGAGCTGGGTCAGCACGAGCGCCAGCGCGAGCAACACCACGCCGGCGCGCCGCCCCGCGAGCGCGACGAGCGGGATCAACCAGATCAGGAACTGCGGCGAGAGCACCTTCCCGAGCGCGACGAACGCGAGCACCGCCGCCGCGGCGTAGCGCGCCAGCCGGGCGCGATCCGCCGGGCCGCGGGCGAACGCGATCCAGAGGCCGACGATCGTCCCGACCTGCAGCAGCGACTGCAGGGCGGCAAGCCCGTCGGGGAGCGTGCCGGCCAGGTTCTGCGAGCCGTGGCCGGAGTGCATCGTGATCCCGAGGCCGCCGATCTGGTGGGCGACGAGCAGGAACGCCGCGCCGAGGCTCTCGATCTGCAACGGGCGTGACGACTGGCGCGTGAACCCGTCCCAGACGCCGCCGGGCGAGATGATCACGAACGGCACGACGACCGCGCAGAAGACGGCGACGAACGCCGCCAGGGCCAGCAGCGCCTCGCGCCGGCCGCGCGCCCGCCAGGCCGCGACGAGGGCCAGCGGCAGGATCACCGCCGGGTAGAGCTTCACCGCCGCGGCGAGGCCGAGCACCGCCGCGCCGAGCCTCCAGCGCCCGGAGAGGAGCGCCGCCAGCGCCGCCGCGGTGACCGCAGCCGGGTAGAGGTCGAACCGGGTCAGCACGACCGACCCGAGCAGTAGCCAGGCTCCGCCGACGAAGAGGAGCGGCACGAGCGGCGGCGCGCGCAGCGCCCGGACGCAGAGAGCGGTGAACCCGACGAGCGCGAGCCCGCACGCCATCATCAGCCACTCGAACATGCTGCGGTACGAGCGCCCGCCCCCGTCAATGAGCGACGGGACGACGAACGCCGGCAGAGCGCCGGGCGGGTACTCGACGCCGAAGTCCCGGTAGGGAACCTTGCCGTCCGCCAGCCAGTCGCCGTACTTCTGGTAGACGGGCGTGTCGACCACCTGGTCGTGCTCGTAGAAGCCGACGTGCAGCAGCCCCCACGCGAAGACGAAGAGCACCGCGGACACGACCGCGGCGAGCCGCAGATCAGGCTGGGACGGGTGCTCTGAGCTCGCTGTCATCCGTCTCCTCGACCGGCTCCCGCCCGGGCGCGACCGCGGCAGGCGCGAGCACGACGAAGGCTGCGAACGGGAAGAACCACGGGATGTAGAGATAGAACCAGTGCGTCAGCACGAGCTCGAAGCCGAGCAGCAGGATCGCGGTCAGCGCCGCGAGCTGGCGCGGCGACTTGTGTCGCGGCAGGAACGCGAACGCACCGGCCGCGACGAGCAGGAGCCCCTGGAGAAGTTGCTGGACGAGGTGCAGGTCCGGCACGCCGTCCGCGTGGTACTGCCGCCAGTCCCAGATCGAGAACGGCGACTCGCGGCCGACCTGCCAGCCGACGGTCCGCCGCCAGAAGATCCGAGCCGCGTGCAGCGGGTCGGGCTCGAGCAGGAACACCCAGAACGCGAGCGCACAGGCGATCAGCAAGCCGAGCAGGAAGTACGCGAGCCGCGGCCGGCGAGGCTCCGGGTAGGTCGCCCAGAGCGGCAGGACGAGCAGCGACGCGAACTTCGTCAGCCCGGCGAGACCGCCGAAGACGCCGCGCCCGACCGGCGAGGACGCGAGCCAGAAGCCCCAGACGAGGAGCGCCGGCATCACCGCGTCGTTCGTGTTCGAGTTCGAGACGTACTGCGTGAACGGATACGCCGCCCAGGCGAACGCCAGCGTCGCGGCCAGCCGCTGGCCGCCGAAGCGCTTGCCGACGAGCCAGAGCCCCGCCAGGCAGATGAGGTCCCAGAGCACGGAGGTGATGTGCGCAGCCGGCAGGTCGTCCCACTTGCCTGTCCACCCCTTGACCAGGTACCCCGGGATGTACGCGATGTAGGCGACCGGCCCGTACGTGTCGCCGCGGTCGTTGGCCGACTCGCAGCGCCCGTTTGCCTGGATCCGCTCGCGGATCTCGCCCTCCGAGTCGGCCGGGCCGCAGGCCTTCAGCGAGTCTTCGATCGGAAAGTGGCCGTACGGGCTCTGGCCGTGGACGATCCGGTCGGCGCCGATCACGCCTGCGTAGCCGACGTCGATCACATTCGACGCCCGCGCGTTCAGCCCGATCCGGAACCCCATCAGGAAGACGGTCGCCGCGGTCAGCACCCAGATCGGCCACACCGGCTTCACCGCTCGCCCGCGCCCGCGCCATGTCGCCCACGCCGCGCGGCCGATCAGGTAGACGAGCGGCGGATAGACGAGCGGCATCGCGGTGAAGATGTCGCCGCGGTTGAAGTACCAGAGGCTCACCGAGAAGGAGAGCAGCACCAGCAGGTCGAGGTTGCGGAGCGAGAACGGCCGTCTCAGGTCCGCAAGCCCGAGCAGGAAGGCGAGGCAGAAGCCGAGCCAGACCGGGTAGCTGTTGATCTTCGCGCCGCCGAAGGCACCGGGACCGCCGCGCGCCATCTTCCACGCCACCTGCGGGCCGGTCCACGCTTCGACGACCTCGCCGGTCGTGTCGTTCACCTTGCCGAGCGCGATCTCCCCGGCGTCGCCCGACCAGACCTTCACGGTCCAGAAGCCCTCCGCGAAGGTTGAGTCGGTCTGTGGGTCCGGCGGGTAGCGGTCGACCCAGTCGCGGATCTTCGGGCTCTTGAGGAAGAACGCCGTCGCGGCCTTCGGCGTCAGCCGTGGCTGCTCCGGCGGCGGGGCGAACGGCGTCTCGATCAGCCGCCCTTTCGCGTCGTAGACCGGCTGTGACGCGAGCGGCTTGACCGTGGCCGCGGTCGTGGTGGGGATCGTCGCCGCGGTCGTGGTCGGGATCGTTGCCGCTTGGGCGAGAGCCGCCGGCGCGAGCGCGACCGCGACGAGGAGCGCCGGGAGCAGGCGCCTCACCGGCGCCGGAAGCTCCAGAGCTTGTTGCCGACGAAGTTGAGCGGCGTCACGAGCACGATCGCGATCGCCTGGGCGAGGATCTTCCCGACGCCGAGCGCGACGAGCAGGCGCAGGATCACCAGGTTCGCGCTCAGCGCGACGATCGCGACGACCAGGAACCGCATGCCCTGGTAGGCGAAGTGGCCACGCTGGTGCCGGAAGGTCCAGAGGCGGTTCCAGAGGTAGTTGTTCGTCACCGCGACGAGGAACGAGAGCGTCGCAGCGGCGAGATAGTGAAGGCCCGCCCCGCGCAGCAGCGCGACGTAGACCGCGAGGTTGACGACGTAGCCCGACGCTCCGACCGTCGAGAACTTCGCGAGCTGGACCCAGTTGTGTGGCGCCGAAGCGCACGCGCGGCCCGGGACGACAGTGCGGCAGCGGAGCGATCCACGACGGCGAGCGTAGCCGGCTAAGAGGTCAGGCTAGGCGGCAATGCCGGGAGCGGCCGTCGCGGGCAGGCTCGTCACGGCGCCGTCCTGCATCACCAGCAGCGCCTCGATCGTGCCGTCCACGCCGACAACGACGTCCCTCAGCTGCGCGGACGCCGCGTCCGCTCGCTCGACCTCGTGCCCGCGCAGCGAGCGAAGCGTCGAGCCGACGTCTCGGTAGAACGGGAGCTGCGACCCGTCGAGCAGCGTCAGGGACGAGCCGATGGCGATCTCGTCCGCCCCGACCTGCGCCGTCGCGAGCGGCAGGAAACGATGCGTGTCGTCGCGGCAGCGGACCTCGAGGCCGAGGACGCGGCTCGCTCGTGGTCGAGGATCACGTCGACCGGGTAGCCGACCTGGATCCCGTGCAACCGAACGGGAAGGCGAAGCAGCGCTCGGCGGCGCGACCCCGCATCCTCCGGGCCGGAGTGTGCCCACACCAGAGGTCACGAGACGGAGAAGCCCGCCTCGCCGACGAGCGGCACGAATCGACAGGGCACCGAGCGGACGACCGCGGCCCGCCCTCGGCCTGCTCGATCAGCTGCAGCTGCTGGTCGCGCGGCGCCCCGATCGGCACGACGAGCCGGCCGCGCTGCTCGAGCTGGTCCTAGAGCGTGGTCGGCAATCCGGGGCCGCCGCCGCGACGGCGATGCCCGCGTACGGCGCCCGCTCGGGCACGCCGAGCGTGCCGTCGCCGACGTGCACCGTGCACCGCCGCCGTAGCCGGCGGCCGCGAGCGCCGCACCCGCGCGCTCCGCCAGCTCCGGGATCCGCTCGATCGTGTGCACCTCCGCCGCGAGCACCGCGAGGACGGCGGCCTGGTAGCCCGAGCCGGTGCCGACGTCGAGCACCCGCTCGTCCCCGCCGCAGCCGAAGCTCCTCGCAGATACGGGCGACCATGTACGGCTGCGAGATCGTCTGGCCGTGCCCGATCGGCAGCGCGTCGTCGGCGTACGCCGCGTCCACGCTCTGCTCGGGCAGGAAGAGCTCGCGCGGCACGCGCGCCATCGCCTCGAGCACACGCTCGTCCCGGATGTCGCGCCGGACGAGCTGCCCCTCGACCCAGCTCGGCCGCAGGCGCGACGCCGACGCCGAAGTGCTCGAGCACCGCGGCCTTCACGCCGGTGATGCGAGGCGGGCAGCCCGTCGAGCCCGACGACGAGCATCGGCACGACGGAGTCGGCGTCGCGACAAGCGAGCCGTGGCTACCGCCGCCGGCGTGATGCTGCCCGGCGAGGTCGGCGAACTCGCAGCCGGGGCTCGCCGAGATCAGCACGTCGCCGGCGTTCGGGTTGCGAAGCGCACGTTCGACGCGGTCGGACCGTCCGGGTACGTCGTCGAGCACATCCGGTCCCTCGCCTCCGTCACGCCGGGCGACGACCTCGCCGTCCTCGAGAAAGAGCGACCGTCTCGACGCCCTCCGCGCCGTCGAGCGACTCCGCGACCTCCCGCGGAGCGTCGGTGTAGACCATCGCGGCGCGGTTCGACGCCGTGACGAGCGCGTCGTCGACGTCCAGTCGCGAGAGCCGCTCGACGTGCGTCTGCCCGTGGTCGGAGCAGAGGATCGACGGCGTACCGCTCGAGGAACTCGTCGAGCCCGCCGGCCGCGTCGATCAGCGTCGCGATCGCCTCGTCCGCCCGCACGAGTGCCTCGTGCGCACTCGTCGGGCCGCTCAGCGTGCGAGGCGTAGTCGTAGTCGGGCAGGTAGTAGACGAGGAGGTCGAAGCCGTCACGCGTCACGAGCCAGCGGCCGACCGGCCGGCGTAGGCGTCGATCGAGCCGGCGGCGCGCGCGCGCATGGCGATCGGCGCGCCGGTCTGGTCGGACTCGAACAGCGTGTAGTAGAAGAACCGCTTCGGCCCGAAGGCCGCCGGCACGCCCGGGATCACGGGCAGGTGCCGGTGCGGCCGCGATAGCAGGTGATGTTGATCGCCGCCGGCGACGAAGCCCGGCGTCCTCGAGCGACTCGTAGACAGTCATCGCCCGCTTCGAGAGATGCTCCGCGGTTCATCTCGAAGACGGTGTCGCGGATCCCGCGCGAGATGCCCGCGGCGCGCATGGCGCCGAACGACGAGCCGTACTCGACGATCCGCTGCTCGCCGCGGTGCCACCAGACGAGGTGCGGGATCTCGTGCACGTCGGGGTACGCGCCGGTGACGATCGACGAGAGGCAGACGGGCGTCAGCGACGGGAACACGGACGTCGCGCGTGCGTACCTGCCGCGCTCGGCGAGGAAGCGGAGCGCCGGCGCGTCTGCCGCCTCGAACATCGACGGCGTCAGCCCGTCGATGACGATCAGGACGATCTTCTTACTCACGGTCGAGAATGCGCAGGCCGGCGTGACGCTTCGGTGCGCGGCTCTTCAGCCGGGCGCCGAGCACGGGCAGCGCGAGCGCCTCGAGATAGCCGACCACCGGAATCAAGGCGAGCGCGGCAACGACCAGGGCACCGATGCCGACGATCGCGAACGTGCCGAGACGCGTGCCGCCGCGACGCAGCGTCCCCGCGACGATCTGGCCGGCACCGAGGACGCCCGCTCCAGCGCCCACGACGCCGCCGATCGCCGCGGGCCAGTCGCCGATCGCGAACCCGACGAGACCGCCCACGACGGCAGCGAGGACCACCGCCACGGCGACCCGCGGCGCACACCAGCCAGAGCCGCCGCAAAGAGCACGCCGACGGCCGTCCCGAGGCCCGCAGACACGCCGATCCAGTACAGGTCAGTCACGGGATCACTCTAGCGAGCAGGTTCCAACAGGTTTCCGAAAGCCCTGGAAGGGCATACTCCGCGCGAATCCCCCGCCGAAAGGAAAGCCCCCACATGACCGACGATGCCCGGCCCCTGCTCGTCTTCTTTTCCAACAGGACGTCCGGGCCCGCGCGCAGGATGGAGAGCCTGCTCGCCCACATCGCGCGCAAGGAACGCGACCGTCTCCGCGTAACGCGGATCGACATCGAGACGCGCCCCGATCTCGCCGAGCGGTTCGGCGTCGAGACAATTCCGACGATCGTGCTCGTGAAGGGCAAGCGCGCCGTCGGCAGGATCGAAGGGCGCGCGAGCGCTCCCAAGATCGAGAACCTGCTCGACGAGCACCTCGCCGAGCCGGCGACCGCCTAGCCGCCTACCCCGGCTGCTCGAGCCGCGCGATCACGGCGAGCGTGAACGCCGCGGCGCGCGCGCCGTCGACGACGCGGTGGTCGAACGTGAGCGAGATGTTGCCGATCCGGCGAACGGCGACCTCGCCGTCGCGGACGACCGGCCGCTCGCCGATCCGGTGCACGCCGAGGATCGCCACCTCCGGGTGATTGATCAACGGCGTGACGAGGAGCCCGCCGAGCTTGCCCGCGCTCGTGACGGTGAAGGTCGAGCCGCGTAGCTCCTTGGGCGCGAGCTTGCCTTCACGGGCGGCCTCGGCGAGACGCTCGACCTCCCCGGCGAGCTCGTCGGGCGACCGCGTGTCGCAGTCGCGCACGACCGGGACCACGAGTCCCTGGTCGGTCTGCACGGCGACGCCGATGTCGTAGCGGTCGAGGTAGACGATCTCCTCTCCCTCGAGCCGCGCGTTCAGCTCCGGGAACTCCTTCAGCTCGAGCGCCACCGCCTTCAGGGCCAGCGGCACGAGCTGCTTCACGTCGACCTCGGTGAAGTCGCACTCCTCGACGAACGTGACCGCAGGAATCTCGCGATGCGCCTTCGTCAGGTGCTCGACGATGCGACGGCGCACGCCACGGATCGGCTCGCGGCGGCCTTCGGTTGACGCGGCGCCGCCCGCGCCGGCGCCGCGCACGTCCTCCTCGGTGATCCGCCCGCCGGGCCCGGTGCCGGCCACCGCGGCCAGGTCGACGCCGAGCTCCTGGGCAATGCGGCGCACGAGCGGGGTCGCCTGCGCCCGCCCGGCCAGAGGCGGCGCGGCCTGCGCCGCCGCGCGCTCGGGAACCGCCGGCACGGGTGCGGCCGGCAGCGCCCCGTCCTCGCCGATGACGACGAGCACCGTCCCCACGGGGACGATCGCGCCCTCTGCGACGAGGATGCGCGCCACCTTGCCGGCAGCGGGCGAAGGGATTTCGACAGTCGTCTTGTCCGTCTGGATCTCGACCAGCGGGTCGTCTTCGGCGATCTCCTGGCCCTCGACGACGAGCCAGCGGGCCACCTCGCCCTCGGTGAGGCCTTCGCCCAGATCGGGGAGCTTGAACTCGTACGCCATCAGCGGCGGCCATTCAACACGTTCTTGAGCGCCTCCCGCTGCGAAAGCGGGCTCAGCCGCTCCCGGTGCTCCTCGACGTACGCGACCACCCACGCCGGGTCCGTCTTCGCATATTCGCGCAGCGCCCAGCCGATGGCCTTGCGCAGGAAGAACTCTTTCCGGTCGAGACTCGGCTCGATCGCCGCGACGAGCAGCCCCGTGTCGGTCTCCGCCTTGAACCCGAGCTGGTGGATGATCGCGGTGCGGCGCTTCCACAGGTCGCGGTCACGCGCCCACGCGCGCATCGTTCGTTTCAGACGTGGGTGCGCCCGGACGAGCGGGCCGACGCGATGCGACGCGACCCAGTCGACGAGGTCCCACCAGGCGCCCGTGACGATCAGCTCTTCGTACACGGCGCAGCGCCTCCGGCTCGTCGAAGCGCGCGAACGCGATCGCGCCGTAGCGCTCCTCGCGGAACTCCGCCCCGCGCCAGAGAGCGAGCACCGTGTCGCGGCGGTCCTCGACGGATGCGAACGGCAGCCGGCGCTCCACGTCCTTCCAGATCCGCTTCTGCGCCGGGGCGTAAACGCCCCGATACGGCATCGCCGACTTCATGTACGCCTGCATCGGCCCCGCCTTCTCGGGGTCGGCCGCCTCGGCGAGCGCCTCCTTGACCGCGGCGATCACGTCCTCGCGGATCAGCGCGGCGTCCCGACCCAGGCGTCCGCGGGCGCGATCAGCACGCGCAGGCCGCCGTCGACGCGACGGAGCGACACGGCCTGCTCGTCACCGCCGAGCTCGGGCGCCACCTCGCGCGGCACATAGCCGAGCTGCACCGTGCGATCGGCGTTCCAGATCCCGACCGCGTTCGGGTCGTGTTCGTTCTCCGGCTCGGGCACGAGCGCCACGTGGCGCCCCGGATCGAAGCCGGCGTCGCCGAGCGCGTCCGGCCGGAAGGAGACGCCCGCCACCGGAATCACCCTGATCCGCGGGTCGTCCCAGCGGACGCGCTCCAGCGTCACCGCGTCGCGAAGCTCATAGCCGCCGCGCACCTTCTCCAGCCAGAGCCGGAGCCGCGGGCTCACCGGATCGCGTCATGGCGGAGCACGGCGTGCACGCCCTTGACGCCGTTCACGACCTGCGTCACGCGCAGGTCGACGGCGACGCTTGCGAGCGCGAGGGCGTCGCGCCGGTCGACCGCGAGCTCGCCGACGAGCAAATCGAGCATCCCGTCGACCGCATGCGCTGCGGCGTCGTCCAGGTCCTCGTCCAGCCCCAGCACGATCCAGGCGTCGTCGGTGCGGGCGATCGGCATCCGCAGCGGCAGGTCGTCGCGCACGTCGAGGCACAGCTGTGCGCGCTCCATCGGGCACTCGATCGCGAGGCCGGACACCTCGCCGTCTCCCTGGAGCGCATGACCGTCGCCGGCCGAGAAGAGGGCGCCGTCGACCGGGATCGGCAGATAGAGCGTCGCGCCGACGCCGAGCTCCTTGCAGTCGAGATTGCCGCCGTGGGAGCGAGGCGGCGTGGTGGAGAACACCTCGCCCGAGCGCGGCGGCGGCATCCCCATGACGCCGAGGAACGGGCTCAGCGTGACAACGTGCCCGTGCTGGTTCCGGCCCGTGCCTGTCTCGGCGTCGAGCGTCCACCAGAGTGCCGTCGTCACGCCGTCTGCGAATCCGAGGCGCTCGTTCAGCCACGACGACCAGCCACCGGCGTCGGTGAACCCATAGTCGCCGATGCGCAACGCCTCGACGGTGACGGCGAGCGTCTGGCCGGCGCGGGCTCCGCGGACGGCGACCGGCCCGATCAGCGCGTGGCCGTCGTCGAGCCTCGGGCGCCGGTCCGGGTAGCGCTTCCGGTCCCACGAGCCGCCTTCGAGCCCCCACGACGAGTCGAGCGTCGCGAAGACGATCGAGTCGCCGGGCTCGATCGTCACGACCGGCTCGAGATCGACGGAGAAGTGGCCGTGCAGGGTCCTACGCTCGAGCGGGATCTCGTGGAGAGCCATCAGCCGAGCAGCTGCCGGGCGGCCGCGACGACGCGGGCGACCGAGGGCATGTACGCATCCTCGATCGTCCAGTAGGGATAGGGCACGTCGTAGCCGGTCACGCGCAGCACCGGCCCCTGCAGGTCGAAGATCGCGTGCTCGGCGAGGAACGCGGCGATCTCGGCGCCGAAGCCGACGGTTCGCGGGGCCTCGTGGACGATGACGACGCGGCCCGTCTTTGCGACCGACTCGAGGATCGCGTCCTCGTCGAGCGGTCGCAGCGAGCGAAGGTCGAGCACCTCGATCGACGCCTCCAGCTGGTCGGCCGCCTGCTCGCAGACGCCGACCATCGCGCCGTAGGCGATCAAGGTCAGGTCCGTCCCTGCGCGGACGACGCGCGCCTTGCCGAACTCGACGACGTGCTCGCCGTCGGGCACCTCGCCGCGCGCGGTCCGGTAGATCAGCTTCGGCTCGAGCACGACGCACGGGTCCTCGTCGCGGATCGCCGCCGCGAGCAACCCCTTCGCGTCCGCGGGCGTCGAGGGGATCGCCACCTTGATCCCCGGTGTGTGCACGTAGTAGGTCTCGGGCGAGTCGTCGTGCAACTCGGGCGCACGCACGCCGCCGCCGTAGGGCATCCGGATCGTGATCGGAAACGCCTGCTTGCCGCCCGTGCGCCAGCGGTAGCGGCCGACGTGCGTGATCAGCTGGTCGAGGCACGGATACGAGAACGCGTCGTACTGCATCTCGCAGACGGGACGCCAGCCAGCGAAGCAGAGGCCGACGGCCGTCCCGAGGATCCCCGCCTCGGCGAGCGGCGTGTCGACGCAGCGATCGGCGCCGAACCGGTCGAGCAGCCCCGCCGTGGCGCGGAAGACACCGCCTGCGCGGCCGACGTCCTCGCCCATCACGAGCACGTTGCCGTCGCGTTCCAGCTCGACGTGCAACGCGTCGTTCACCGCCTCGACGAGAAACTTCTCACTCATCGAGCACCCGCTTCAGATCGATGAGGTCGCGCGCGAGCGCGGCCGGCGGGTTCGCGTACGCATGCTCGAAGACGAGCGCCGGATCCGGCGGCGGCTCCGCCTCGGCAGCGGCGATCGCCTGGCGCATGAGGTCCACCGCCTCCGCCCGCAGCTCGGCCGCGCGCTCGGCGGTCGGCGCTCCGAGACGCGTCAGGTAGCGCTGGTACCGCCCGACGCACTCGCGCTCCTTCTCCTCCTCGACGCGCTCGGGATCGATGTAGGCCTTCGGGTCGTCCGCGGTCGCGTGCGGGGCCGCGCGGTAGTGCACCGCCTCGATGAACGTCGGGCCCTCACCCGCGCGCGCCCGCTCGACGGCCTCGCGAGTCGCCTCGAAGACCGCCGGCGCGTCGACCCGTCGACGCGCACCCCGGGCATCCCGTAGCCGCTCGCCTTGTCGGCGAGCGTCGCGGCGGCCGTCTGGGCCGAGACCGGCGTCGAGATCGCCCAGCCGTTGTTGTTGCACATCAGCACGACCGGCGCCTTGAAGACGCCGGCGAAATTGGCTCCTTCGTGGAACGCGCCCTCCGAGGTGGCGCCGTCGCCGAAGTAGGCGATCGCCACCGACTTCTCGCCGCGCAGCTTCTTCCCCCAGGCGAGGCCGACCGCATGCGGCACATGGGTGCCGATCGGCACGCAGATCGACGCGACGTTGTAGTCGGCCGGGTTCCACCACCCCGAAGGATGACCGCGCCACCACTGGAGGATCGTCTGCGGCGGGATGCCGCGCAGCAGCCCGATCGCCGACTCGCGGTAGCTCGGGAAGAGCCAGTCGTCGTCGCCGAGCGCAAACGCCGATCCTGCCTGGATCGCCTCGTGGTTCCAGAAGATCGCGTAGGTGCCGATCCGGCCCTGCCGGTGGTAGATCACGGATCGCTCGTCGTAGGTGCGAAGCAGCACCAACCAGCGGAAAAGCTCGACGAGATCGTCTTCTGCGAGCCCCTCCGGGACCCGGTCGCCGTCGATCACGCTCCGCAACTCGGGCAGTACCTGCGCCATCAGCGGAGGAACCCTACCGGCTGGCCCGGGCCGACTTCGGAGCCCGCGTCCGCAGCTCCTGCAGCGTCTCGTCGGCCCACGTCAGCGCGGCGGTCGCCTGGCCGATCGCGTGGCGAAGCATCAGGTGGTGGAACCAGTCGTGGCCCCGCTGCGAGTTCGACTGCTCGAGCGCGCGGTAGAGGGTGAGGCGCGACTCGGTGTCGAAGCGGTACTGCTCGACGTGCGCGACGACATTCTCGACCGGCATCAGCCCGCCGACGAAGACCCGCAGGTAGAAGGCGTCGCGCGAGCCCGGCTCGACCTCGGCGAGCCACTCCGCGAGCGCGGTCTCGCCGGCTTTCGTCAGGCGGTAGAGCTGCTTGTCGGGACGGGGTCGTCTGCGCCACCTTGCGGCTGCGCACGAGGCCCGCCTCGACGAGGCGCTTCAGGGTCGTGTAGAGCTGGCTCTTCGCCGGCGCCCAGACATGGCCGATCGCCTGCTCGGCGAGCTTCAGCAGGTCGTAGCCGGATCGCTCGCCCTGGATCTCCCCGGGCGCAGCGCGAGAACCGCCGCCTCGGTGAGCGTCAGCGAGCTCGACGGGACACAGGGCGGCGTGACACATGCTCATCCTCGCAGGCCGTGCTGCGAGAGCCAGGCGTCGAGCGTGCCGAAGAGGCCGGCCGCGTAGCGGTGGGACGCTTCAAGCTCCTTCGTGAAGCCGTGCTCGCTCTCGATCAGGAAGTGGAGCGATCCGCCTTCGGGAGGAGCACGACCTTCAGGTCGCCGCCGAGCCCATCGAGCCGTTCGACCGAGAGGCTCTCGCCGGGATGTGGCGGTCGTTGGCGCCGTAGAGATAGAGGAGCGGGATTGAGAGCTTGCGCAGCGACGGGAGCGGGTCGAAGCCGCTGCGCCCGTGCTGGCGGATCTGCGCCTCGATCTCGGCGTCCGTGCCGGCCGGCGGACCGCCCTGCCCGGCGAGCCGGCCCCACTCGTCCGTTTCGCCCTGCGTCGTCGCCGGGCCCGAGTACGGAGAAGAACCAACGCACGGCGGACTCGCGCGCAGCCGCCAGCGCCATCACCCAGCCGGCCTGGCTCTGGCCGGCAAGCCCGACCTTCGCGCGGTCGACCTCCGGCTGCGCCGCGAGGAATCGCACCGCGGCGGCTGCGTCGCGTGCGTAGAGGTCGACGTTGCGAGTCGTCGCCGCCTCGCCGGGATACGGGCCGGCGGACTGGCCGGTGCCGCGCTTGTCGTAGGCGAGCACGACGAGCCCGCGCGAGGCGAAGTACGCAGGCAGCGGGCCGGCGAACTGGCGGGGAGTGACGCCGGAGCCGTGCGCGATCGCGACCGCGGCGTGCTTGCCCGCGCCGGCGGGAATCCAGAGTGTGCCCGCGAGCGTCCCGAAGCGGACCTCGAGCGTGCGCACGGGCAGGCGCTCGACCTTCTCGCCGCGCCACGTGCCGCCCGAACCGTCGAGCGCCGCCGTGCCGACCGGCGTGCCGCGCGCGCCCCAGCCCGAGCCGAGGTCGTAGCGGCCGGCGCCCGTGCGGAAGAGGCCGCGTAGCTCGTCGTCTTCGAAGACGACGCCGATCCGCGGCCCGTCGGCGCCGAAAACGCCAAGCGTCTTGCCCGAGGCGAGCCGGTAGACGCCGAGCGCCCGCTGCTCGGAGAGTGGCCCGCGTGCGAGCGAGAACGTCCCGCGCGCCGCGCCCTGGCGCACCGTGCCGGCGATCCGCTTGCCGGCCAGCCGCCCGTCGAAGGCCAGCGCGGGCCGGCCGGGAACTGAGAAGCGGATGCGCGCTCCGTCGCGGCGGATCGTCGTCCGCGAGAGCGGCGCGTGACTGGGACCCAGCACGACGACGCCGCGCGCGAGGTCGACGGAGACGATCACCGGGTCACTGACTGCGCCCAGCCGGAACGTCCCCGTCCAGGTCTCGGCGGGAGTCGCGGCCGCGCCCGAGCCGGCGAGGGCAAGAGCGGCGCCGAGCACAGCGAGCCACTTCATGAGCCGGAGCATAGAGTCCCCAGCTGGACTAGTGCAAGTTGGACTACCAGACTGAACTACGGGAGACCCAGCTCCGAGGCCTGCCAGGCGACCTGCTCGTCGAAGGCGGCGACGCCCATCTCGTGCCCGGCCGCGTACCACTTGACCTTCCGGTACGCGGCCGGGGAGGCGTCGATCAGCGCCTCGAGCTGGTCGTGGGGAACGACCGCATCCTTCGTCCCCGCCTGGAAGAAGAGCGCCGCCTTCCCGTGCGCGACAGCGTCGCGCGCCTCCGCCGTTCCGCGTCCCGCGATGATCCCCACGGCTTTCGGCCGGGGAGTGACCGCCCGCGACGATTGCGGCAAGCTGGCCGCCGAGGCTGTAGCCGACCACGCCGAGCCGCTTCGGTGGAGCGTCGGCCCGCGCCGCGAGCAGGTCGAGCGCGCGGCGCACGTCGATCGACCATCGGCGCGTACTCGTCGCCCTCCGGCACGTCGAGCGCCATCGTCACCGCACCGCGCAGCGACAGCTTGGCCGCGAACACGACTTTGGG
>CAVQYE010000011.1:0-242374 GCA_963718065.1 uncultured Actinomycetes bacterium
TCGCTAGGCGAGCGCGACATCGTCCGGCCGCACCGGCACGCGCGTCAGCTCCAGGCCGGTCGCGGCGCGCAGCGCGGAGACGACAGCGGCGGTCGAGACGACGGTCGGCGGCTCGCCGACGCCCTTGACGCCGAACGGGGCGTCGGGCTCGGGATTCTCGATCAGCACGGACTCGACCGGCGGCATGTCGAGCGTGGTCGGGATCAGGTAGTCGGTGAAGCTGGCGTTCGTGATCAGGCCGTCGCGCGTCTGGATCTCCTCCATCAACGCCAGGCCGATTCCCTGTGCGGTGCCGCCCTCGATCTGACCCTCGACCTGCATCGGGTTGATCGCCTTGCCCACGTCCTGCGCGGTGCCGATCCAGACGACGCGTGTGAGTCCGAGGTCGACGTCGACCTCGGCGACGACCTTCATCGCGGCGACCGCCAGCGCCACGTGCGCGCGCTCGCCGGTGATCTGACCCGTCTCGGGATCGAGCGGCGTCGTGCGCGGATGCCGGTAGACGCGTTCGACGTCGACCTCGCCGCCGCCGTTCCGCTCCCGCTCCTCCTTCGCCGCGCGGCAGGCGAGCTGCACCGCGCCGGCGACCATCCACGTGAGGCGCGAAGCGGAGGCCGAGCCCGCGGAGCCGACGGTGGAGGTCGTGTGCGAAGCGAGGCGGACGTCGTCGGTGCCGAGCTCCGTGCGCGCGACCTGGAGCATGACGTTCGTGACGCCTTGCCCGACCTCGACCGCGGCACAGTGAATCTCGGCGGAGCCGTCGTCGAAGATGCGGACGCGCGCGGCGGTCGAGTCGTCGAAGCCCTCGGAGTAGCAGATGTTCTTGAAGCCGACGGCGAAGCCCTCGCCGCGGCGGACGCCCTCGCCACGCGTCGTGTTGCCCGCGCCGCCGGGGAGCCTGATCGCCTCGCGCGGGAGCTCCTCGGCCGGCGGCGGAGTGAGCGCCGCCGCCGCGCGAATCACCTCGGCGACCGGCAGCGAGCCGGTGAGCTTCTGTCCCGTCGCGAGGATGTCGCCCGGCGCCAGGGCGTTCAGCAGCCGCAGCTCGATGGGGTCGATGCTGAGGGCGGCGGCGAGCTTGTCCATCTGCGCCTCGGCCGCGAAGCAGGTCTGCACCGCGCCGAAGCCGCGCATCGCGCCGCAGGGCGGGTTGTTCGTGTAGACGGCAGTCGACTCGACGAAGACGTTGTCGACGCGGTAGGGGCCTGCAGCGAACGAGGCGGCGTTCGAGGCGACCGCGGTGGACGACGACGCGTAGGCGCCGCCGTCGAGCAGGATCCGCATCCTCACGGAGACGAGGCGGCCGTCCTTCGTCGCACCGTGCTCGCACCAGATCCTCGCGGGGTGGCGGTGGACGTGGCCGACGAACGACTCGTCGCGCGCGTAGACGAACTTCACCGGCCGGTTGGTGTGCAGCGCGAGGAGCGCGCCGTGGATCTGCATCGAGAGGTCCTCGCGGCCGCCGAAGGCGCCGCCGACGCCGGCGAGGTGGATGCGCACCTGCTCGGGCGCGAGGCCGAGGCACGGCGCCACCTGGTCGCGGTCGACGTGCAGCCACTGGGTCGCGACGTAGACGTCGACGCCGCCTTCGCCGTCGGGCACGGCGAGGCCGGACTCGGGGCCGAGGAACGCCTGGTCCTGCATGCCGAGCTCGTAGACGCCGCTCACCGTGACGTCGGCCTGCGGCGTCCGGGTCGCCGTGGCGGATGATCATGTGCCGGACGACGTTCGGTCGCGGGTCGTCGTGGTAGCCGTGACCCATCGTCGGCCGGTCCGGGTGCAGCGGCTCCTGCTCGGTCGCGCGCTCCGGGTCGACGACGGGCTCGAGCGGCTCGTACTCGACGCGCACCTTCTCGGCCGCGCGGCGCGCCTGCTCGGGGTGCTCCGCCGCGATCACGACGACCGCCTCGCCGTAGTAGCGCACGCGGTCGATCGCGAGCACCGGCTGGTCCGGGAACTCGAGCCCGTAGCGCTTCTGTCCCGGCACGTCCTCGTGCGTCAGCACCGCGTGGACGCCCGGCATGGCAAGCGCCTGCGAGATGTCGATCTCGCGAATCGTCGCGTGCGCATGCGGGCTGCGGACCGTGTGCCCCCAGAGCATCCCGGCCGCGTTGAGGTCGCTCGCGTACGCGAACTCCCCGGTCGTCTTCGGCGCGGCGTCCGGGCGCGTGATCGACTCGCCGACGCGGCCCAGCTGGAGCCTGCGGACGGCGGAGCTCACGCCCGACTCGCCCCAAAAGGACACCCAAAAGCCCCACCCTGGGTGGGGATGAAGATCCACCCGCCACCCGTCTTCGACGGTACCGGGAAACGACGCACCTGTCTGTGACGGAACGCGATCAATTGCTGGAACTTCTCGTCCACAGGTCACGATCACGCGCTCCCGGCGGCCAGGCGGACGGCGTCGAAGATCTTGGCGTAGCCCGTGCAGCGGCACAGGTTGCCCGACAGCGCCTCGCGCATCTCGTCGTCGGACGGGCTCGGGTTGTCGCGGATCAGCGCGGCCGTCGCGACGATCAAGCCCAGGCGTGCAGAAGCCGCACTGCACCGCCCCGGCCTCGACGAACGCCTCTTGCACGCGGTGGAGCTGCTCGCCCTCGGCGAGGCCCTCGACCGTGACGATCTCGTGCCCGTCCGCCTGCGCCGCCAGCACGAGGCACGCACACACGAGCGTCCCGTCCAGAAGCACCGAGCACGAGCCGCACTCGCCCTGCTCGCAGGCGTTCTTCGAACCCGGCAGGCCCATCCGCTCACGCAGCGCGAAGAGGAGGCTGTCCCCCTCCCAGACGTCCGCCTCCATGCGCTCGCCGTTGACGGTGACGTCGATCCTCACGCCAGGCACCGCTCCAGCGCCCGCTCGCGTGAGGACCTTCAACGCGTGCCGGCGATACGCCGCGGTGCCGCGCACGTCGTCGATCGGCGACGCCGCCGCCGCGACCTGCTCGGGGAACGACTCGCGCTCCTCGAGCGGCGCCGTCACGAGGCCGGTCACCGGCCCCGACGAGCCGTACGACGCCCGCAGCTCGCCCCGCTCGCGGTCGGCGGAGAGCGCGAGCGAGCACACGGCGATCACCATCGCGTTCCGCGGGCCGATCTTCATGAACGTCTGCGAGGCGCCCGACGGGGAGAGCCACACCGCAGTGATCAGCTCGTCCGGCTCGAGCGTGTTCCGCTTCGGCCCGACGAGGAACTCCCCGAGCGGCACCCGCCGCACGCCGCGCACGCTCGCGAGCTCGACCTCGGCGTCCTCGATCACGAGCGGCGGCAGCGCGTCGCCGGCCGGAGAAGCGGTGCCGAGATTGCCGCCGATCGTGCCGCGGTTGCGGATCTGCGGCGAGCCGACGGTCCGCGACGCCTCGGCGAGCGCGGGGAGAAGCCGCGCGAGCTCGGTCTGCATCACCTCGGTGTAGGTCAGCCCTGACCCGAGACGCACGCTGCCGTTCTCGCGCGACCAGCCTCGCAGCTCGGGCACCTCGTTCAGATTCAGGAGCGCCTCCGGCCGGCTGTGATCGAAGTTGAGCTCGACCATCAGGTCGGTCCCGCCCTGGATCGGGCGCGCGCCGGGCCGCTCCGACTTCAGCCGCAGCGCCTCCTCGAGTGTCCGCGGGGTGAGGACGTCCATTGGGCGACAAGATACGGTACTCCGCCATGGAGTCCTCGCTCCCGCGCCGCCTCGCAGTCGCCCGCGGGGACGAGCCGGCAGACCTCGTGATCCGCGGCGGGAAGGTGCTCTCCGTCTTCACGCGCGAGTGGCTGGAGACCGACGTCGCGATCGTCGACGGCTGGATCGCGGGGCTCGGCGACTACGAGGGCGCAGAGACGCTCGACGCGACCGGCAAGTGGGTCGTGCCGGGCTTCGTCGACGCGCATCTCCACCTCGAGTCGTCGAAGCTGCTCGTGGACGAGTTCGCGCGGCTCGTGCTGCCGCTCGGGACGACCGCGGTCGTCGCCGACCCGCACGAGATCGCGAACGTGCTCGGCACCGACGGCGTGCACTGGCTGCTCGACTCGTCGGCGGGCGTGCCGCTCGACGTCTACTTCATGGCGTCGTCGTGCGTCCCGGCGTCGTCCTTCGAGTCGCCCCGCCGCGAGCTGACACCCGGCGACCTCGAGGGCCTGCTGCGCCGCCGCCGCGTGATCGGGCTCGCCGAGATGATGAACTTTCCCGGGGTGATCAACGGCACCGAGCACGAGCTCGCGAAGCTCGCGCTCGCCCGCCACGTGGACGGCCATGCTCCGGGCGTGCTCGGCCGGGACCTGCAGGCGTACGCCGCCGCCGGGATCCGCTCCGACCACGAGGCATTCACAGCCGAGGAGGGCCGCGAGCGGCTCCGCGCCGGGATGTGGCTGCTGATCCGCGAGGCCTCCGCGGCGCGCAACCTGCGGGCGCTGCTGCCGCTCGTGCAGGAGTTCGGCCCGCACCGCTGCGCCTTCTGCACCGACGACCGCGAGCCGGAGCACATCGCCGACGACGGCCACATCAACTCGATGGTGCGCGACGCAGTGGCGTTCGGGATCCCGCCCGAGGAGGCGCTCGTGCTCGCGTCGCTGAACCCGGCCGTCTACCACGGCCTCGACCACCTGGGCGCGATCGCTCCGGGCTACCAGGCCGACATCCTGCTGCTCCCCGACCTGAAGGACTTCGTGCCGGAGACCGTGCTGAAGGCCGGGCGCGCCGTCGTCGAGATCCCGGAGGCGGAGGTGCCCGAGTGGGTCAAGCACACGGTGCGGGTGCAGCCGGTCGCCTCGAACGACTTCCTCATCCCCTGGGACGGCGGCCGGATGCGCGTCATCGACCTGATCCCGGATCAGATCGTCACCGGCTCGCGCGGTCGAGGAGCCGACGGTCGTAGACGGGCTGGCGGTCGCCGACCCGGAGCGCGACCTCGTCAAGATCGCCGTCATCGAGCGCCACCTCGGCACCGGGCGGATGGCACTCGGCTTCGTTCGCGGCTTCGGCCTAAAGCGAGGCGCGCTCGCCAGCTCGCTTTCCCACGACGCGCACAACGTCGTCGTCGTCGGCGTCGACGACGCGGCGATGGCGCGCGCGGTGACGCGGCTCTCGGAGCTCGGCGGCGGCATCGTCGTCGTCGAGGATCAGGGCGTCCGCGCCGAGCTGCCGCTGCCCATCGCCGGCCTGCTCTCGGACCGGCCGCTCGCGGAGGTCGTCGCGTCGAGCCACGCGATCGTCAAGGCGGCGGAGAATCTCGGCTGCACGTTCCCGGCGCCGTTCCAGATGCTCGCGTTCCTCGCGCTCTCGGTGATCCCGAGCCTGAAGATCACCGACCAGGGACTCGTCGACGTCGACCGCTTCGAGCTCGTCCCGCTGAAGGTATGAGCACGCTCTACACCGACGCCTGGGTCGTGACGATGGACGACGCCGAGACGGAGCATCCGAGCGGCTGGCTGCTCGTCGAGGAGGGCGCGATCGCCGCCGTCGGAGCGGGCGAGGAGCCCGCCGCCGACGAGCGGGTCTCCCTGGGCGGCTCGGTCGTCCTGCCGGGCCTCGTGAACACGCACCATCACCTGTACCAGACGCTGACCCGCGCGCGGGCGCAGCAGGCCGATCTCTTCACGTGGCTGAAGACGCTCTATCCGATCTGGGCGGGCGTCGACGCCGAGTCGGAGTACGCGGCCGCGCGCACCGGCCTCGCGGAGCTCGCGCTCTCCGGCTGCACGACCGTCTTCGACCACCACTACGTCTTCCCGCGCGGGCAAAGCGGGCTCTGGGAGGCCGAGGTGCAGGCGGCGCAGGAGCTCGGCGTGCGGATCGTCGCCTCGCGCGGGTCGATGGACCTCGGCGAGTCCGACGGCGGGCTCCCGCCCGACTCGCTCGTCGAGGACATCGACACGGTGCTCGCCGAGACGGAGCGGCTCGCCGCTCTCGCGGACGGAGAGATGGTGCAGCTGGCGGTCGCGCCGTGCTCGCCCTTCTCGGTCACGAAGCGGCTGATGGACGAGTCGGCCGACCTCGCGCGCCGGCTCGGGCTCGTCCTGCACACGCATCTCGCCGAGACGGTCGAGGAGGAGGCGTATTGCCAGGAGCTCTACGGCTGCACGCCGGTCGAGTACCTCGCCGACCTCGGCTGGCTCGCCGGCGACGTCTGGTGCGCGCACTGCGTGCATCTCTCGGAGCGCGACATCGCGACCTTCGCCGACGACCGGCACGGGCGTCGCGCACTGCCCGTCCTCGAACCTCCGACTCGGCGCAGGCGTCGCGCCGGTGCGGCCGCTGCTCGACGCGGGCGTTCGCGTCGGGCTCGGCGTCGACGGCTCGGCGTCGAACGAGCGCAGCGACCTCTTCTTGGAGGTGAAGCAGGCGCTGCTCGTGGCACGCGGGCGCGACGGCGGCGAGGCGATGACCGCGCGCGACGCGATCCGTCTCGGCACACGCGGTGGCGCGGCGGTGCTCGGACGCGGCGACATCGGCTCGCTCGAGCCGGGCAAGCGCGCCGACTTCGCGGCCTAGCGCACCGACGGGCTCGAGCTCGGCGGGGCGGACGACCCGGTCGCCGGCCTCGTCTTCTCCGGCCCGCACCGCGTCGACCTCGTCGTCGTGAACGGCGAGCCGGTCGTCCGCGGCGGCGCTCTCGTCCGGGCCGACGAGCAGGAGATCGCGCGCGAGCACCGCATCCAGGCGAGGAGGTTCAGCGGATGAGCCAGACGACGATCTCCACCCACGTGCTCGACACCGAGCGCGGCCGGCCGGCCGCCGGCGTCCGCGTCGAGCTCTATCGGGGCGACGACCTCGTCGGCGCCGGCGAGACCGACGACGACGGGCGCATCGCCGAGCTCGCCGAGCGGAGAAGCCGGGCACGTACCGCATCGTCTTCCGCCCGACGTCGCCGTTCTTCCGCCGCGTCGAGCTGGAGATCGACCTCGGCGCCGGCCACCATCACGTGCCGCTGCTCGTCTCGTCCTACGCGTGCGCGAGCTACCGCGGCAGCTGACGGCGGACGAGCTCGCGGAGCTCTTCGAGGGCCGGACGCGGTTCGTCGAGCGGCTCGCCGAGCTCGAGGATCCGCTCGGGCGCGCACGCGAGCAGGCCCGGCTCTTGAGCGACGAGGAGAAGAAAGAGGTGCTCGACGCGCACCCCGCGATCGGAGCGCTCGAAGCTCTCGGCTCGGTCGGCCGCCGAGCAGGGAAGCGCCGACGACGACCCGGCAGTGCTCGCCGAGCTCGCCGAGCTGAATCGCGCCTACGAGGAGCGCTTCGGCTTCCGCTTCGTCGTCTTCGTCAACCGGCGGCCCGAAGCAGGAGCTCGTGCCGATCCTCCGCGAGCGGCTCGAGCGGACCCGCGAGGAGGAGCTGGCGACGGCGATCGACGAGCTCGTCTCGATCGCGGAGGACCGATGGCGCAACTCCTAGCGATCGGCTCCTACTGGTGGGACTGGGGCAACCTGCTCATCCGCTGGCTGCACGTGGTCGCGGCGATCGCGTGGATCGGCTCCTCGTTCTACTTCATCGCGCTCGACAACCACCTGCTGCCGCCGGCCGACGAGCGCGACTCGGCGACGCGGCGTCGGCGGCGAGGTCTGGGAGGTCCACGGCGGCGGCTTCTACCACGTGCTCGAAGTTCCGCGTCGCGCCGAAGACGCTTCCCGAGCCACTGTACTGGTTCAAGTGGGAGGCGTACACGACGTGGCTCTCGGGCTTCGCGCTCTTCGTCGTCGTCTTCTTCGTCCACGCCTCGACGTTCCTCGTCGACACGTCGGTGGCCGATCTCGAGGCCTGGCAGGCGGTCGCGATCTCGATCGCCGGCCTCGCGCTCGCGTGGGTCGTCTACGACGAGCTCTGCCGCGTTCTCGGCAACGCCGAATGGCTCTCGGCCTTGGCGGTGTTCGCGTTCGTCGCGCTGTCGCGCGTGGGGAGCGAGCGAGCTGCTTCGCGGCCCGCGCGGCGTACATCGAGGTCGGCGCGATGCTCGGCACGATCATGGTCGGCAACGTCTTCTTCGTGATCATCCCGGCGCACTGGGAGCTGGTTCGCGCGAAGCAGGAGGGCCGCGAGCCGGACCCGCGGTGGAACGGGCTGCGCGGCAAGCAGCGGTCGGTGCACAACAACTACCTGACGCTGCCGGTCGTCTTCGCGATGCTCGTCGGGCCACTTCCCGTTCACGTACGGGCATGCGCACGCGTGGCTGATCCTCGTCGTGCTGATGGCGATCGGCGCCTGGATGCGGCACTACTTCAACCTCCGCCACGTGGGCCGGAACGCGTGGTGGATCCCCGTCGCGCGCTGCGGTCGGCGATCGTCGCTCTCGCCGTGGTGATCCGGCCCGACGAATCGTCCCAGTCGACGGGTGGCCCAGCCGTCTCGCTGGCGCAGGTGCAGTCGATCGTGCAGCAGCGCGTGCGCGCCGTGCCACTCGCTGAACCCGACGCCGGCCCGGGTTCTCGTCCGCGCCGATGCGGGATCCGGCTCGACACGCGCGGCGGAGATCGAGTCGCAGGCCGAGCTGATCAAGGCGCAGGCCGTCGACTCGCAGCGCAATGCCGCTCGGGAACGTGACCAGCATGACCGCACGCCGAGCGCGACATGCTCGCGCGCTGGCTCGCCTCCCGGTAGGTTGCCGCGGATGCTGCGAGATCGTCGCCGCCGGGTTCACGTTCCGCGCCCGCTTCGAGGAGGACGCTGGCGCCGCGACCGTCGCCGCGTTCCGGGCGATGCTGCCGTTCGAGGACCGGATCATCCACTGCCGCTGGAGCGGCGAGTCGAACTGGATCCCGTGGGGCGACCGCGAGCTCGGGCATCGGCCCGGAGAACGCGACGTGCTATCCGCACCCCGGCGAGCTCGCTCCTCTACCCGGGCGGCGCTGAGCGAGACGGAGCTGCTGTTCCCCTACGGCCACTGCGCCTTCGGCTCGAAGGCGGGCGCGCTCGCGGGCGAACCACTTCGCGACGGTCGTCGAGGGCAACGAGCACCTGCCCGCCCTCGGCCGGCTGACGCTCTGGGAAGGCGCGCAGCCGATCTCGTTCCGCGAGGCGTAGCGCCCGCACCGAGCGGCCGCTCTCAACGAGCCGAGCGCGCCGCACCAACGAGCCGCGCCCAACGGCGAGCGCGTCGCTGTGGACGAAAAGTTCCGCAATCGTTCCACCCCGACACGGACATGTGCGCATTTCGCCGGTAGGCTCGACACCGGGTGGCGGGTGGAGCTCCAATCCCCACCCAGGGTGGGGCCGTGGACGGGCCTGGCCGGGAGGGACTAGCCCGCGAGACGCGCGAGGGCGTCTGTCAGCACCTCGGCCGCGAGCAGCACGTCGTCGCGACTCGACTCCTCGTCCGGCGAGTGGCTGACGCCACCGTTCAGGCTCCGCACGAAGAGCATCCCGCTCTGCACACCCGCGCGCGCCATCACGCCGGCGTCGTGGCCCGCCCCGGAGGCGAGCTCGATCACGGGCAGCCCGCGCGCCTCGATCGCACCCCGCAGCACCGCCCGCGGCTCGGCGGCCATCGTCGTCGGGTCGACGATCGGAGCCGGGTCGAGCCCGATCGCGGCAACGAGCCGGTCGAGGCGCTCCCGGTCCGGTGCCCGCGCGTCGACGCTGAACCGCACCCGGCCGGGAATGACGTTGATCCCGCCGGGCTCCACCTCCACGCGGCCGACCGTCGCGACTGCGCCCTCGATCGAACGCGCGCTGTCGCGGATGCGAAGGATCAACTCCGCCGCCTCCGTGAGCGCGTCGTGGCGTCCCTCCATCGGCGTCGTCCCAGCATGCCCCGCGCGGCCCTCGACGACCAGCTCGCCGCGAACGTAACCGACGATTCCCGTGACGATGGCGAGCGGCTCGTCCGCCTGCTCGAGCACCGGGCCCTGCTCGATGTGCAGCTCGACGAATGCGTCGGGGAGGTCTCCGCGCGCCGCGCAGGCCCGGCTGCCTACGCAGCCCCGTTCCTCCTCGCGAAACGCCACCACCGAGAGGCCCGGCGTCCGCAGCCGCTCAGCCGCCTCGATTCCGGCCACCACGCCGAGCGCACCGTCGAACCGCCCTCCGGACGGCACGCTGTCCAGGTGCGAGCCCGTCCACACGCGCCGCGCGCTGTGGCCCGGAACGTGGCCGAAGAGATTCCCCGCGTCGTCCACCTCGACCTCGAGCCCGGCCGCCTTCAGCCAGCCCGTGCAGAGGTCGTGCGCCTCTTGCTCCTCCGCCGAATAGCCGATCCGGTTCGCGCCGACGCCGCCGCCGATGCGGTACAGCTCATCAAGCCGCTCCATGATCCGGTCGTCGGCGCGCAATGCAGCGGCGAGCGTATAGCGTCCCGGCCGATGTCGGCCTTCGCCGCCCTGCTCGCGCTGCTCGCCGGCCTCGCCGGCTCCGTGCAGATCGCGATCATGGGACGGCTCGGCCAGCGGGTCGGGTCCGTGGAGGCGGTCGCGTGGGCGTTCCTGCTCTCGGGGGTGCTGGCGCTCGTGGCGCTGCTCGCCGTGCGGCAGAGCCTCGACGGGATCGCAGCCTCGGCCAGGCAGCCTCCGTGGCTCTGGCTCGGCGCTCTCATGGGGACGTTCATCGTCTTCACGATCACGTTCGCCGGACCCCGCATCGGCACGACCGCGACGATCGGGCTGCTGATCGCCGGCCAGCTCGCGATGGGCGTGGTGATCGACCGCTACGGCCTCTTCGGCCTGGACACGATCCCGCTCAACACACCGCGCGCGGTCGGGATCGCGCTCCTCGCCGCCGGCGCCGCACTGACGCTCAAGAAGTGACCTGCGACAGGTGACGCACGGCACACGGGTCTGGGCCGCCCTCGGGACCGTCTACATCGTCTGGGGCTCGACGTACCTCGCGATCGCGATCGTGGTCGAGACGATGCCACCGCTGCTCGCGGTGTCGGTGCGCTTCATCGTCGCCGGCGCAATGCTCGCGCTCTGGTGCCGCCTCCGGCGGGCCGGCGCCCTGCGCGTGCCCTGGCGGGCGATCGGCGCCGCGACCGTGATCGGCATCCTCCTGCCCGGGGCGAACGCGGTGCTCTTCTTCGCCGAGCGGACCGTCCCGACCGGGCTTGCGTCGCTGATCATCGCCTCGGTGCCGCTCTGGGTCGTCCTGCTGCAGCTCGGCGCGCGAGTACCGGTGCCGCGCCTGGCCGTGATCGGTGTCGTCTCGGGGTTCGCGGGCGTCGCGGTTCTGCTCCACCCCGAGGGCGGCGCGACGACCGGCGGCCTGCTGCTCTGCGTGGTCTCGGCGCTGATGTGGTCGCTCGGCTCCTTCCTCTCCGGCCGGTTGCCGCTGCCCGCCGACCCGTTCGCGGCGACCGCGTACGAGATGCTGGCCGGCGGGCTCGTGCTGCTGCCGCTCGGCCTCGTGACCGCGTCGTACGACGGCTGGTCGGCCAGCTCGATCGCTGCCTGGTTTTACCTCGTCACGATCGGCTCGGTCCTCGGGTACACCGCGTACGTCTGGCTTCTCGGGAACGCGCCTCTGGGGACGGTCTCGACCTACGCGTACGTGAATCCGGTCGTCGCCATCGGTCTCGGGTTCTTCTTCCGGGACGAGCACCTGACGACGCGCATCGCCGTCGGCGCGGCGATCGTCGTGGCGGCGGTCGCGGTGGTCGTCCGGGCCGACGCGCCCGCAGCCGGCAAACCCGAATGAGCCCGGCTCAGCCGCGCAGCGGCCGCAACAGCGCCGCGCCGGCGAGGGGGAAAAGCGCGGCGAGCCCATAGGCGATCCGCCATGAACCCGCCGACACAGCGGCCGCAAAGCCGATCGGCGCGAAGATCCCGAGCGCCGACAGCATCGTCTGCTGGAAGCCGATCGCCGCACCGGAGCGCCGCGGCCCCGCGAGCTCGGCCGCCGCGGTGAACGCGAGCCCGTTCCACGCCATCCCGATCGCCCCCGCGACGACGAGCGCCGGCACGAGCAGCCACAACGGCCAGTCCAGCAGCGCGGTCACAAGCGCGAGCGAGCCGAAGCTCGCAACGCCAATGCGCCGCAGTGGCGGCAGCCGCGCCCCGAGCACATCCGACCAGTGCCCGACCGCGATTCGCGCGACGAGGGCGCACACCTGCACGGCGGCGAGCACGAGTGCCGCCTGGCCGGTCGACCACCCGCGCGCGTCGTGGAGGAAGAGCACGACGAAGCTCATGATCCCGACCTGAGCGAAGACGTAGATGCCGCTGCCGAAGCAGAGCCGCCACAGCCGCCGGTCCTGGAGCGTCCACGGCACTTCGTCTGCGTGCACCGACTCCTCCAACGAGCGGTCGCGCACGAGGAGGTAGCCTGCAAGCGCTCCGAGCAGGCAGAACCCACCGAGGCAGATGAACGGCCCACGCACGCCGCCGATCGCGGGTAACACGATCGCCGCGAGGATGCCGCCGATCGGGACGGCCGATTGCCGGATCCCGAGCGCGAGGCCCCGCTCGTCGGCCTCGAACCAGTGCATCACGGCACGACCGCTTGCCGAGTTCGTGCTCGCCCCGGCGGCGCCGGCAAGGCCGACCAGGATCGTCAGCGACCAGAAGCCGGGCGCGAAAGCCGCCGCGATCAGGAACAGGCCGCAGACAGCGAGCCCGGTGCCGAGCACGCGGCGCTCGCCGATCCGGTCGGCGAGCAGACCCCACGGCAGGAGCGTGAAGAGCGTCCCCGCCCACTCCGCGGAGAGCACGACGCCGAGTTGCGCGAGCGAGAGGTGGTAATGGTCGCGGATCACCGGCGCGATCGCCGGCAGGCCGATTCCGATCGCGGCGAAGCTCGCCTGCGCGAATGTCCCCGCCGCCAGGACGACCCAGCGGTAGCTCAGGTCAGAGACCGAACGGGTTGATCGGCTTCGGGCTCGTGGAGACGATCACGGACTTCGTCTCCAGATAGAGATCGAGCGCGTCCACGCTGAGCTCCCGGCCGAACCCGGACTGCTTGTAGCCGCCGAACGGGATTCCCGGGAACGCCGTGTACGGCATGTTGATCCCGACGGTGCCGGCGTCGATCTTCGCCGCGACGCGGTGTCCGCGGGCGGGATCGCCGGTCCAGACGGTCGCCATCAGGCCGTATCTGACGTCGTTGGCAATGCGGATCGCATCCTTCTCGTCCTCGAACGGGACGACCGTGACGACGGGGCCGAAGACCTCCTCCTGGGCGATCTCGGCCGAGTTGTCGAGCCCGGCGATGACAGTAGGCGGATAGAACGCGTGCTCTCCCGGCTCGCCGCCGGCCACGATCTCGCCGCCTGCGCCACGGGCGCGGTCGACGAAGCCGTGCACGCGCTCCTGATGCGCCTGCGAGATCAGCGAGCCCATCTGCGTCTCGGCGTCGAGCGGGTCGCCGGTGCGGATCGTTCCCGCAAGCTCGGCGAACCGGGCGACGAACTCGTCGTAGATCGACTTCTCGACCAGGACGCGCGAGCGGGCCTCGCACGACTGGCCGGCGGCGTAGTAGATCGACCACACGGAGCTCGGGATCGCGCTGGCGAGATCGGCGTCCGCGAAGACGAGGTTCGGCGACTTGCCGCCGAGCTCGAGCGTGACGCGCTTGATCGGGTCGGAGCAGAGCCGCATGATCTCGCCGCCGGTCTTCGTCGAGCCCGTGAAGGCGACCTTGTCGACGCCCGGATGCTTGACGAGGTAGGCGCCGGTCGTGGGGCCGTCACCCGGAACGACGTTCACCGCACCGGGCGGGAAGCCGACCTCGGCCGCGAGCTCCGCCAGTCGAAGCGCGGTCAGCGGTGTCTGCGGGTCCGGCTTGAGCACGACGGAGCACCCGGCCGCGAGGGCAGGCGCGAGCTTCCACGTCGCCATCAGCAGTGGGTAGTTCCACGGCACGATCTGGCCCGCGACGCCGACCGGCTCCTTCAGCGAGTAGTAGAGAAGCGAGCCGCCGATCGGGTTGGAGCGCCCGGAGATGGTGGCGACGGCGGCGCCGAAGAAGCGGAAGTTCTCGACCGCCCCGTGCACCTCGGCCTTGACGGAGGAGATCGCCTTGCCGACGTTGCGCGCCTCGAGCTCGCAGAGCTCCTTGCGGTTGGCGGCGATCGCGTCCGCGAGCGCGTGCAGGAGGCGAGAGCGCTCGGTCGCGGGCGTACGTCCCCAGTCACCGGCGAGCGCGGCGCGCGCCGCCTCGACGGCGCGGTCGATGTCCGCTTCGCCGCCGATCGCTGCGCGTGCGAGTGACTGTCCCGAAGCGGGCTCGATCAGCTCGCGAAGGTCACCCGAAGCCGGCTCTGTCGCTTCGCCGTTGATGAAGAGGAGGTACTCGCGTTCGGTCGCGACGGCCATCGTTCCGGCACTCTAGCCTGCACATCTGGATCCAGGGAGGGGTGTTTCACGCCGCGAAGAACAGCTATCCTTGGATTTCGGATCCCAAAAGGAGGCGACGATGTCGGACACAACACTGCAGGTCGAAGCCGCGCGGATCCCGGACCGGGACCGGCTCCTGCAGTTGCTGCAGGCCGCCGGCGTCGACGCGCGCCCGGTGAACGAGGTCGGCATCGAGGTGCCGTGCGAGGACACGAGCGACCCGGCGACCGACGATCTGCTCGGCGAGATCGAGAGCGTGATCTTCGACCTCGGCGCCCCGTTCGTGCCGATCAAGCACGAGGGCGTCATCTACATCCGCCCACCGGTCAGCTGACCGCGTCGCGCGCGCCGCGCCTGCGGCGAAGCGCGCACAAGATTTCCCGAATCGTCTCAGAGACGTGCGCCCTGCTCCGGTAACGTCGACCGTGAGGGCGGTGGGAAGCGGTCCCCACCCAGGGTGGGGGTGTGGTCCGTCCGGACGGGACCCGGCCGTTTAGCCGCGTTCGAAGATCGCGGCTTGGCCCTGGCCGACGCCGACGCACATCGTTGCGGCGCCGTAGCGGCCGCCGCGGCGGCGCAGCTCGTGGAGCAGCGTCACGACGAGTCGCGCGCCGCTCATGCCGAGCGGGTGGCCGATCGCGATCGCGCCGCCGTTCACGTTCACCTTCTCCTCGTCGATTCCGAGCTCGCGGACGACGACGATGCTCTGCGACGCGAACGCCTCGTTCAGCTCGACGAGGTCGAGATCGCCCGCCTCGATCCCGGCGCGGCCGAGCGCCTTGCGCATCGCCGGCACCGGTCCGATCCCCATCACCCGCGGGTCGACGCCCGCGGCAGCCGATGCCACGAACCTGCCCAACGGCTCGGCGCCGAGCTCGGCGGCCTTCTCCTCGGAGCAGACGACGACTGCCGCAGCGCCGTCGTTGATCCCGGACGAGTTGCCGGCAGTCACGGAACCATCCGGCCGAAACGCCGGCCGCAGCGACGCGAGCTTCTCGAGCGACGTGTCGGGACGGGGATGCTCGTCGCGCACCACATCGCCGACCGGTACGAGCTCGTCGTCGAACCGCCCCGCCTCGGCAGCCGCAGCCCAGCGCTGCTGCGACCGCAGCGCGAACGCGTCCTGGTCCTCGCGCGACACCGACCAGCGGTCGGCGACGTTCTCGCCGGTCTCGCCCATCGACTCGAGCGGGAAGAGCTCCTCCATTCGCGGATTCGGAAAGCGCCAGCCGAGCGTGGAGTCCCAGAGCGTCCGGTCGCCGCGCGGGAACGCCGACTCCGGCTTCCCCAGCACGAGCGGCGCCCTGCTCATCGACTCGACGCCTCCCGCCACGAACAGGTCGCCGTCGCCGGCGATCACCGCGTGGCACGCACCGACGATCGCCGCAAGCCCAGAAGCACACAGGCGGTTCACCGTCACGCCGCCGACCGACTCCGGTAGCCCCGCAAGAAGCACCGCCATGCGCGCGACGTTGCGGTTGTCCTCGCCGGCCTGGTTCGCACAGCCGAGCCAGACATCCTCGATCTCCGCCGGATCGACTCCCGAGCGCTTCACCGCCTCGGCAACGACGAGCGCGGCGAGATCGTCGGGCCGCTCGCCCGACAGAGCGCCGCCGTAGCGCCCGACCGGCGTCCGCACCCCGGCGATCACGACCGCGCCGCTCATCCGGGAGTCACGCTAGCCGACGAAGTCGACGCGAACGGGCCGGTCGTAGTGGCCGATCGCCTCGGCGCGGCGGAACACCTCGCGCACCGCCTCGCGGCCCTCGTCGCCGTAGTCGCTCGTGAAGTCGTTGACGTACATGCCGACAAAGCGATCCGTCAGGTCGTCGTCGATGCCGCGGCCGAACTGCATCGCGAACGCCAACGCCTGGCGGCGCTCGGCGAGGCCGGTGCGGATCGACTCGCCGAGCACCTCGGCGAGCTCCGGCAGCCGCTCGACGTCGCGGCGCACGGCGTTGACACCGAGCGGCAGCGGCAGTCCCGTCTCGAGCAGCCACCACTCGCCCAGGTCGATGACCTTCTCGAGCCCTTCGGCCGCGTACGTCAGCTGGCCCTCGTGGATGACGAGGCCGGCATCGGCTGCACCTGAGATCACCTCCGCGAGGATCTCGTCGAACGGCAGCTCGCGATAAGGGAACTCGCCCAGTGCGAGGCGCAGCACCAGGAACGCGGTCGTCGTCCGGCCCGGGACGACGATCTCCCGGCCGCGCAGATCCTCGAGGCCGCATGGCTCGCGGGCGACGACGATCGGGCCGTAGCCCGAGCCGATTGAGGCGCCGTTCGGCAGCAGCGCGTACGTCTCCTGGACGAGCGGGTACGCGCCCAGCGAGAGCGCGGTCACGTCCAGCCGCCCTTCCAGCGCCCAGTCGTTCAGCGTCCCGATGTCCTCGGCGACGAGCTCGAACTCGAAGCCGCGCGTGTCGATCTTGTCCTCGGCGATCGCCCAGAACATGAACGCGTCGTCGGGGTCGGGACTGTGTCCAAGCCGAATCAGCACGAGCCGACCGTAGCAGCGCCCTAGACTGCGGGCGTGCACAACACACCGCTCTCCGGCGCGATCCAGGACTATCTGAAGGGGATCTACAAGCTCCAGGAAGCCGAGGGGCGCGCGACGATCACTGCGCTCGCACGCGACCAGGGAGTGTCACCCGCGTCGGCGAGCGCGATGGTCAAGAAGCTGGCCGCGCTGGAGCTGGTGGAGCACGAGCCGTACCGGGGAGCCAGCCTGACGCCCGCCGGCGAGCGGGTCGCGCTGGAGGTGATCCGCCACCACCGGCTGCTCGAGCTCTACCTTGCGGAGACGCTCGGCGTGCACGTCGACGACGTCCATGCGGAGGCGGACCGCCTCGAGCACGTGATCTCGGAGGAGCTGGAGGACCGGATCGACCGGGCGCTCGGCTTCCCGACGCACGACCCGCACGGGGACCCGATCCCCACGCCGGACCTCAAGTGGCCCGCCTGAGCGCTTAGCGCGCCGCTTCGCGCCCGAAGAACCAGCGCTCGAGCGGCTTCAGCAGCTCTTCCCGCGTGAACGGGCGCACCTTGTCGCTCGCGCCGTCGGCTTCCGAGACCTGAAGGTCGTCCTCCAGACAGTCGTTCGCCGCCTCAAGGGCATCTTCGAGCTCGAAGCCCTCGAAGAGGTAGTCGTCGGGCCGCGGCGCCGCGCTTGGCCGGTCGCCCAGATTGACCGCGCGGCCCACGGCCCAGACCGCCCCGGGCTTGCGCTCGATCCAGATCAGCACGCTCTCCTTGGCGCCGCTGTCGTCCACTCCCTGCAGCTCACGCTGGGCGAACCGGCCCAAGGCGTCCTGGCGCTTCATCTGACAAGGATACAATCGCTGCGGTGGTCAACCTCAAGAGCCTGTTGCGGAATCCGTTCTCGTTCCTCTTCGCAACGTCGAAGAAGGACGACCGGATCGCCGCCTACGTCGTGCGCGAGCACGGCCGGGGCCGGTCGCTCGCCGAGATCCTCGAGGACCCGTTCGTGCGCAACCGCTGCACCGACGCACAGCGGGCACGCCTGCTGGACAACCCTCAGATCGTGCACGCCGTCGGGGACGACGCGATCGCCGAGACGCGTCGCCTCGCCGAGACGAGCTAAAGCTTTCGGCCGACGCCGCGCTCCCGGGCGCGCTCCAGCGCCAGCGCGCCGATTGCCACGTCCCAGGCGGCGAGGCCGTTCGACTTGAACACGACGACGTCCTCGTCGGCCTGACGCCCCGGCACCTCGCCGGCGACGACCTCCTGCAGCTCGTGCACCTCGAGCCAGTCGAGGACACCGCGTTCGACCGGCTCGATCAAGTCGCCCGACTCGATTCGCGCCTGCTCGCGCGAGTCGCAGCAGACAAAGGACGCCCGTTCGAGCACGACGTTGTCCAGCTCGCGCGCGGTGGGGCGGTTCGCGCCCACTGCGCAGACGAGCGCCCCCTCGCGAAGCCACTCGCCGCGCAGCACCGGATCCGCGGACGACGTCACAGTGACGACGACGTCCTGCTCGGCAGCCTCGCGGTGTGTCTCGGCGGGCTCGCAGCCGTTCGCCTCGCAGAACGCCTGCAGCCGCTCGCCATTCCGGCAGTAGACGACCGTCTCCGCGATCGTCGGCACGGCTGCCCGGATCGCTGCGACCTGCGTCTCGGCCTGCCAGCCGCAGCCCAGCACGCCGAGCGTCGTCGCGCCGGGGCGGGCGAGGTGCTTCGCCGCGACGCCGCTCGCCCCGCCGGTGCGTAGCTGGCCGAGCTTGTCCGCCTCGATCACGGCGGCGACCTCCCCGTTCCTCGTGTCGAAGAGGACGACGACGAACCGCGTGCCAGAGGGCGTCGAGGCATAGGTCTTCACTCCCGCGAGCCCGAGCTCCGCGTCGACCGCGGCCATCAATGCCAGGGCGCCCTCCTCGAGTGCCATCCGGGCGCGCGGCCGGTTCTCGACCGCGCCGCGCGCCTGCCTCTCGGAGCACCCCTCGACCGCCGCGATCCCGTCCTCGATCGTCAGCAGGCCGGCGACGTCCTGCTCGCTCAGATAGAGGGGAGCCACGCCCTACCGGTTCGGGGGACCCCCGTGTTTCCCTACGACGCCCGCCAGCGCGGCAAGGCGTCCGTCCCACTCCGACCCGACGCGGGTCATCCACGCCGCCGCGTCGACCAGCGGGCCGGGAGTCAGCCGGTAGCGGGTCTCCCGTCCCGCACGGGCCGCGTCGACGAGACCCGCGTCGGCGAGCGCGCCCAGATGCTTGGCGACGGCCTGCCGCGTCACCGGCAGCTCGGCCGCGAGCTCGGTCGCTGTCGCGTCGCCCCGCTCGGCAAGCGCTTCGACGATGAAGCGGCGACTCGGGTCGGCGAGCGCCGCGAAGACGTCGCTACGCGACCGCAACGAGCGCCATCGCCCGCAGGCCCAGTGCCGTCGCCCAGCCCGCGTTCGCCGACTCCCGCACGCGCACGAGCGTCGCACCCTCACGCTCCTCGAGCTCGATCACGACGGTGCTGGTTCTGTCGGGGCTGGTCGTGTCGGGGCTGTCCTCCCACGTGAAGGCGAAGCGTCGCAGCGGCTCGACCTCCTCGACGACCGCGCGGCGCACCTCGCCGTCGTCCCAACGGAACACGCCCACGCCGCCCTCGCGCAGATCGAGCTCGACGTCGTTCGCGAACCACTCCTCGAGGCGGTCGGCCTCCGTGATCGCCGCCCACGCCTCCTCGGCAGGGACGGGAAGCTCGATCTCACGCTCGATCGCCAGATCCGGTTCAAGCATGTGCAACCTCCGAGTTGCGTATATTACGTGCAACCCAATCGTTGCAGAAAAGGAGCACGTCATGCCGCTGGTGCCGATGGTCGTCGAGGCGGACGGGCGCTGGGAGCGCTCGTTCGACATCTACTCCCGCCTGCTCCGCGAGCGGATCGTCTTTCTCGGCACCGAGGTGTCGGACGAGAGCGCGAACGTGATCGCGGCGCAGCTGCTCTTCCTGGAGGCTGAGGATCCGGACAAGGACATCTCGATCTACATCAACTCGCCCGGCGGCTCGGCGTACGCCGGGATGGCGATCTACGACACGATGCAGTTCGTCCGGCCCGACGTCGCGACGGTCTGCATCGGCATGGCGATGTCGGCGGGCGCGATGATCCTCGCCGGCGGCGCGCCGGGCAAGCGCTTCGTGCTGCCGAACTCGAAGGTGATGATCCACCAGGGCTCGGCCGGCTTCCGCGGCGCCGCCGCAGACGTGCAGGTCCAGGCGCGCGAGGTGCTCGAGATGGTGCAGCGCATGGCCGAGATCCTCGCCCGGCACACGGGCCGCACGGTCGAGCAGGTGATGGAGGACATCGACCGCGACCGGTTCATGTCGCCGGAGGAGACGATCGAGTACGGGCTCGCCGACGAGATGTTCACCAGGCGTGTCGCCGACGCGTCCCGCCGCACGGCCGGCTTCGCCGCAAGGACGTAGCGGCCGCGCAGCGGACGCGGGCATGCGCCCGGCACGATTCGAACGTGCGACCTCTGCCTCCGCAGGGCAGCGCTCTATCCCCTGAGCTACGGGCGCGCGGCGCGCAGGCAGTGTAGCGGCGGCCGCCTGCGGCCGGTGTCTAGCTGGTCGCGGTGATCGTGATCCCGCCGCGGGGCTTCTGCACGAGCGTCACCGTCACGTCAGCGGCGGTGAGGCTCAGCGCCTCGGCGACGTCGTCCCGGATCTGCACCGCGAGCGCTTCGCAGAAGACGCCCTCGTTTCGGTACTGCATCAGGTAGAGCTTCAGCGACTTCGACTCGATGCAGAGCGGTCCGGGCCGGTAGTCGATCGTCGCGACGTAGAGGTCGGGCTGGCCCGTGATCGGGCAGACGGCGACGAGCTCGTCGCTTCGCATCTCGACACGGGAAACGCCCGGGTTCGGGAACGTCTCGAGCCCCGCGTAGTGCTCCGAGCCCGCGTGGCCGAGGGCGACGAACTCCTTCTCGGTGGCCATCGCTCTACTGTAGGCGAATGGCGCGCGTCTACCTCGCCGGGCCACCGTTCGCGGAGGAGTACCGGCGGCGTGCGGCCACGGCGCTTCAGGCCGCCGGGCACGAGCCGGTCGATCCGATGCGGCGCGATTTCCGCGGCCGCACCGAGGGGCACGAGACGGAGATCGTCGAAGGCGACCTGGCGGAGATCGGTTCGTGCGACGTCGTGCTCGCCGACTTCACGCAACCCGACGAGGGCACGGCGATGGAGGCTTGGTATGCGCACTCCCGAGGCGTCCCCGTCGTCGCCTACACGGGCGGGACGCCGGCGCATCCCTGGACGGTCTACGTCTCGCGCTCGGTGCACGCTGCGCTCGAGGATGCGGTCGCCGCGCTCGCCTGAACGCCTTCGCAAAGCTTCGGAGACGATTGACGCACGAACCCTGGCGGGCGCTTCTCACGGCCGGTATCCCGGTGAGCCTCCGGAATCGAACGAAGAGGAGAGCTCATGCACAGAAGGTTGGTGATGGCGCTGCTGGCCGTGCTGGTCGGCGCGGTCACGGTCGGCGCGGCGGTCGCCGCAAGCAGGCTCACGCCACCACGTTGGGGCGGCGACGATGCCGTGATCCGCGCGTGCGCGAACGGCGCGGGGAGGTTGCGGCTGCTCGACAACGACTCGTCGTGCCGGCGCCACGAGCGTGCGATCTCGTGGAACGTGCGGGGGCCTGCCGGGCCACGCGGCGCGGACGGAGCGCAAGGCCTGGCTGGGCCGAAAGGTGCGACCGGCGCCGCTGGAGCGGCGGGCCCGGCGGGAGCGGCCGGGCCGAAGGGCGATGCCGGCGCGAAGGGCGACACGGGCGCACAGGGTCCCGCGGGGAGCGCGGGCCCGAAGGGAGACACCGGCCCGCAAGGACCGAAGGGCGATCCGGGACCGGCGGGCGGGGGGCTCACGTCGCTCGACGCGCTCTCCGGCCTTCGTTGCGGCACGGGAGGCGGAACCGTCAAGCTCGACTACGACGCTGCCGGTCACGTCTCGATCACCTGCACGGTGACCGGTCCGCCGCCACCGGCCGCGATCGTGCGGGTCAACGAGGTCCAGACCGGCGGGACGGCTTCGGCGGCCGACGAGTTCGTCGAGCTCGTGAACGCCGGCACCTCGACGGTCGACCTCAGCGGCTGGAAGCTCGTCTACCGGTCTGCTGCCGGAACGAGCGACGTCTCGCTCGCGACCATTCCCGACGGCACGACGCTGGCCGCAGGCGCGTTCTACCTGTTCGGCGGCTCGGGCTACGCGGGCACCCCGGCGGCCGATCAGTCGTTCTCGACCGGGCTCGCATCGACCGGCGGCGCGGTCGCGCTCCGGGACGGAACCGGCGCGATCACCGACGCCGCAGGCTGGGGAACCGCGACGAACGTGCTCGTCGAAGGGACGGCCGCCGCCGCACCCGCGTCGGGCTCGAGCCTCGGCCGCCACCCGGACGGCCACGATACGAACGACAACGCAGCCGATCTCGCGGTCTCGACGACGCCGACGCCACGGGCCTCGAACGGCTGAGCGATCGAACGCGACGAGGGAAGGCGGAGCCCGAATGCCGCGGGCTCTCTGCCTCCTGCATCGGGTCCTCTCAGCCGGCCGCTCTGGCCGGGCGGCCGTCAATCTCGAGCGGCGCCTCGGCGGGCACCTCCACCCGGACGTACGCGAGCGCCAGACCCGGCACGGCACTCGTGACGCGGCCCACAGCCTTGCCCTCGAGCACGACCTCGGCGTCGTACGCCGGCAATTGGCCGTTTTCGAGCTCGAGCAGGCGCAGCGACCGGTTGGCGTGCCCGCGGTACTTCAGGCGCGCCACCGGCTCCTGCCCCGGATAGCACCCCTTCGTGAACGAGACGGCGCGCTCCTCCAGGCCCGCCTCGGCGGGCATCACCCGGTCGTCGATCTCGTGCCCCCAGCGCGGCGTCCGGGCCAGGATCCGAAGGCGCTCGAGCTCCTGCGCGTCGGCATCGGGCTCGATGCCGGCATCCAGGAGCTCACGCGCCGGCACTCCGTAGTCGCGGTTCGGGATCCCACTCTCGCCGTTGTGGGCGCCGTCGCCGAAGACGATCGTCGAGACGTGCTCCTCCGGGTCGACCTCGCATTTCGCGGCGAAGCGCGCACGGAGGAGCGCCGCCCGCAGCGTGTCGCCGAGCCCCGGCTCCGTCAGCAGCAGGAAGTCGTCGTCACCACGCCGCCAGACGGTGAGCGGCGCGATCACGCGCGCCTTCGGGGTCAGCAACAGTGCCTCACAGCTCTCGCCGGCCAGCACATCGTTCGAGAGCATCCGCTGGAGAAAGTCGCCCGCGTCCGGGCCCTGGACGCGAACGTAGTCGCGGGGCCTCGCGGCCGCTGTCGGCGTAACGATCTGCATCGTTACTAGTCTAGGGAGCATGTTCCGCTCCAGAGCCGAGAAGAAGGTCGCCGACGCCGGCTACGACCCCGCGCGCCTGCCGCCGGGCCAGTACCTGACGGACAAGTGGCCGGTCCTGCACGCCGGCTCGGTCCCGCGCACGGACCTCGCGACGTGGACGCTCCGCATCTGGGGCGAGGTCGAGAACGAGGTGGAGCTCTCCTGGGAGCAGTTCAACGAGCTGCCGCGCACCGAGCACGTCCAGGACATCCATTGCGTGACGCGGTGGTCGAAGTTCGACATGGGCTTTTCGGGCGTCCACTGGCGTGACGTCGCGGCGCTCGCGCGGCCGCGACCCGGCGCGCTCTACGCGATCGCACATGCCGAGCAGGACTTCACCGCCAATGTGCCGCTGCGCTACCTCGAGGACGAGCACGCGCTCCTGGCCACGCATGCGAACGGCGACGAGCTCGCGCCCGAGCACGGCTGGCCGCTGCGACTTGTGATCCCCGGCAAGTACTTCTGGAAGAGCGCCAAGTGGCTGCGCGGAATCGAGTTGCTCGACCACGACCAACCGGGCTTCTGGGAGCGCTACGGATACCACAACGACGCCGATCCCTGGGCCGAGCAGCGCTACGGGTTCTAGTAGGAGCGCTTGACGAAATGACGGCTGTGCCGCCAAGTCCTCCTAGCGCCTGACCCGAGCGCGAATCTGGACTAAAGGTTTTCGCGGCGCGTGTCGAAAAAGAGGGGGCAATCCCCTCCCCCACCCCTCGACGAAGGCCCCGATCCGGGGCCTTCGTCACGTTCAGGGGAGAGTGGCTGTCGGTTACTGGTGGTTCGGGCCGTCGTCGCGGCCGCGGCCGCCGCGATCGTCGCCGGCAGGATCGTCCGCGCCGTGGCGCTTCTCGGCGGCCTGCGCCGCGGACGCCTTCTTGGCGGCCTTGGCGCGGCCACCCTTGTCGTCGCCGGCGCGGTCGTCGGCGCCATGGCGCAGTTCAATGGTCGAGTCGTCGGCGCTGTGGCGGGCCTGGGCGACGACCGGTGCCGACACGGCGAGTGCGGCGACGAGGCTGAAAAACACTGCGAGCTTCTTCATGGTGGGCTCCTTCTTCGAGGGGGGTTCTTGCTGACTCACGCACCATGTCGCTTCGTCGGTCGCAGCCGCAATCGGACGTTGGTCCTACGAGCGGACGCAGCGCCGGCAGCTGCCGAAGCTCCCCGAGAACGCGAAAGGGCGACCCGAGGGCCGCCCTTTCACGAAGCGCAGAAGCGCTTGGGTTACATCATCCCGCCCATGTCCGGCATGCCGCCGCCCATGCCGGCGCCTGCCTTCTCGGGAGCCTCGGCCACGACGGCCTCGGTGGTGAGGATGTTCTTCGCGATCGACGCCGCGTTCTGCAGCGCCGAGCGGGTGACCATCGTCGGGTCGATGATCCCGGCCTTGACGAGGTCCTCGACCTCGCCGGTGTCGACGTTCAGGCCGAAGCCCGGCTTCGCCGTCCGGACCGCCTGGACGACGACCGAGCCCTCGAGGCCCGCGTTCGTCGCCAGCTGGCGGAGGGGCTCCTCGAGCGAGCGCACGATGATCTGCGAGCCCGTCTTCTCGTCGCCCTCGAGCGAGTCGAAGCTGCCCTTCACCGCGTCGGCCGCATTGACGAGCGCGACACCGCCGCCCGGCACGATGCCCTCTTCGAGGGCCGCGCGGGCAGCCTGCAGCGCGTCCTCGACGCGATGCTTGGTCTCCTTCATCTCCGTCTCGGTGGCAGCGCCGACCTTGACGACTGCGACGCCGCCGGACAGCTTCGCGAGGCGCTCCTGGAGCTTCTCGCGGTCGAAGTCCGAGTCGGTGTTCTCGATCTCGGCCTTGATCTGCTTGATCCGGGCCTTGATCGCATCCGAGTCGCCTGCACCGTCGATGATCGTCGTCGTGTCCTTGGTGACGACCACCTTGCGGGCGTGGCCGAGCTGCGAGAGCTTCGTGTTCTCGAGCTTGAGGCCCATCTCCTCGGTGATCACCTCGGCGCCGCTGAGGATCGCAATGTCCTCGAGCATGCGCTTGCGGCGGTCGCCGAAGCCCGGCGCCTTGACGGCGACGGCCTGGAAGGTGCCGCGCAGCTTGTTGACGACGATCGTCGCGAGCGACTCGCCCTCGACGTCCTCGGCCACGATCAGCAGCGGCTTCCCTGCCTGGATGACCTGCTCGAGCACGGGCAGCAGATCCTTGACGGCACCGATCTTCTGGTTCGCGACCAGGATGTACGGGTCGTCGAGGATCGCCTCCATGCGCTCGGGGTCGGTCACCATGTACGGCGACAGATAGCCCTTGTCGAACTGCATGCCCTCCGTGAACTCGAGCTCGAGGCCGAAGGTCTGGCCCTCCTCGACGTTCACGACGCCGTCCTTGCCGACCTTCTCGATCGCGTCCGAGAGGACGTCACCGATCTCCGGGTCGCGGGACGAGACAGTCGCGACACGCGCGATGTCGGCCTTGCCCGAGATCTCCGTCGACTGCGACTTGAGATTCTCGACGACGGCCTCGACAGCCTTCTCGATGCCGCGCTTGAGACCCATCGGGTTCGCACCGGCCGAGACGTTCTTCAGGCCCTCGCGGACGATGGCCTGCGCCAGGACGGTCGCGGTCGTGGTGCCGTCGCCGGCGACGTCGTTCGTCGCAGTGGCGACCTCGCGCACGAGCTGTGCGCCCTGGTTCTCGAAGACGTCCTCGACCTCGATCTCGCGTGCGATCGTGACGCCGTCGTTCGTAATCGTGGGCGCGCCGAACTTCTTGTCGAGCACGACGTAGCGCCCCTTCGGGCCAAGGGTGACCTTGACCGCGTCTGCGAGGATGTCCACGCCGCGCTGAAGCGACCGACGAGCATCCTCACTGAACTTCAGCTCCTTATGAGCCATCTCTTCCTTTCCTCCGTTGTGCTCGCTTAGACAGCGGCGCGGTCGCCGACGACCTTTGCCAGGACGTCGGTCTCGCGCAGGATCAGAACGTCGTCGGCGCCGACCTTGATCTCGGTGCCGCCGTACTTGGAGAAGATGATCTCGTCACCCTCCTCGACGTCCATCTTGATGTACTCGCCGTCCTCGTCGCGGCCACCCGGGCCGACGGCCAGGACGCGGCCGCGCTGCGGCTTTTCCTTCGCGGTATCCGGCAGGACGATCCCGCTGATCGTGGTCTCCTCTTCGTCGAGGACCTCCACGATCAGGCGGTCGCCCAGCGGCTGCAAGTTCAGGGCCATGCAAACACCCTCCGTTGGTGACTGACTCTGTTCGTCACGACTTTGTGGTCAGTGACTTTGTGACACGGGCTGGCACTCTACCCAATCGAGTGCCAGCGGGAGTGTAACCGGTCGCGACGCCTCGCTGCAAGCGATCTAAGCGCCCTCGACTAAGATCCGTTCATGCCGAGGGAGTTCTCCGCCGGCGGGGTGCTTGTGCGGCGAATGCGCGGCCGTTTCTGGCTCGCTGCGATCCAGCCGCAGGGCAAGCCCGACGGCGTCTGGGCGCTGCCGAAGGGCCTCGTCGACGCAGGCGAGAAGCCCGCGGAGACCGCCCTCCGCGAGGTGCGTGAGGAGACGGGTTGCGAGGGACGGCTCGAGGCGAAGCTCGGCGACGTGAAGTACGTCTACACGTGGGACGGCGAGCGCATCTTCAAGATCGTCAGCTTCTATCTCGTCCGCTGGCGGGCCGGCCGAATCGGCGCAATCGAGCCGGCGATGCGGCGCGAGGTCGCCGCGGCGCGCTGGCTGCCGCTGGAGGAGGCGCCGCGCCTTCTTGCGTACAAGGGGGAACGGGAGATGGCCCAAAAGGCTCTCGCCGCCCTGTGATGGCACGCGGCGCTTTATGATCCTCGCGCCGTGCTCGCGCTCAACTTCTACTCGCCGATCGTCGCAGAGCAACTGCGGTCGATGCGCAAGACCGCGACGATCCGTCTCGGCGACAAGTCGCGCAAGTATCAGAAGGGCGAGATCGTCGCCGTCCTCGTCGGCGCGCGGTTCGGGCCGCGGCAGCGGATCTTCGACGCGGTGATCGACAAGATCGAGGTCAAGCGCCTCGGCGACCTCTCACCGCGAGAGATCGAGCACGACAATCCGGAGATCCGCCGGCCGGAGGAGATGGCTCACTTCCTGGGGCAGCTCTACAACCGCGAGGTCACCGACGAGGACCTGGTGACCGTGATCCGCTTCTCGGCGATCAAGAACTCCCTGCCGAGCCAGAGCTTCTAGCGCAGGAAGTCCAGGAGCTCTGCCGGCAGCCGCTCGAGCGAGTCGCGGTCGAGCTCGTAGAGGACGTAGTACCCGTCGCGCCTCGGCGCGAGCACGCCGACCTCGACGAGCGCGCGCAGGTGCCGTGAGAGCGCCGGCTCGCTGAGGCCGACAAGCGGCGCGAGCTCCTCGGTCGAGCGCGGCCGTTCGGCGATCAGGCGCAGGGCACGCAGGCGCGTCGTGTCGGCAACCGCCTTGAGCGTGCGCACGAGCGGCTCGGGCACGGGCGCGAGCGCCGCCTGCCGTGCGACGAACGGCGCCGGGTAGAGCACGAGCAGCGGCCATGGGTCGTCGCAGTTCACCCGCGAGTGCGGCCACGTGTACGCGCTCGGAATGAGCATCAGCCGCCGTTCCACCGTGATCTCCACGGTGTGCTCGTGCGGCGAACGGCGGACGATCGCGCCGTCTTCGAGGTAGAGCTCCGACTGGCCGGCCAGCATCGCAAGCGGGCCATCGGCGTCGATCGTCTCACGGCCCTCGACGACCGCGGCCTCGAGCTCCGGCTCGAGGCGGTCCCACTCCGCGGCGAAGGCCTCTTCCCAGTAGCGCTCGAACAGGCTCACGAGCCGCTCGAGCGCGGCGCCGGGTTCTTCGAGCACGAGCACCGCGAGCTCGCCCCCGCCGGGCGCACCGCGGGCCCAGGCGAGGATCCCTTCCCGCACCGCCCGATCGCCGAGCCGCTCCGGGCCGCCGGCGTCCGGCACGTGGTAATGGAAGAGAGGCCTGGCCAGGTCGTACCGCGCCTGCTCCGGGCTGAGGCTCCGGAGCTGATTCAGATGCTCGTCGAAGGTCGTCGTCTCGTCGATTCGCGGCGGGATGAAGCAGTCCGGGAAGGCGTCCTCGTAGAGAAACGCCCACGCTCGGATCTCGCGCTTCAGCTCGGGCGAGACGCGGTGCATCGCACGGATCCACGGATGCTGCACGGCGTGCGCCTTCGGGAAGAGCAGGACGTGCAGGCTCGCGATCGCCTCGATCAGGGGCGAGAGGGCGAAGCCAACCGATGCGGGGTCGTGACTGAGGCGAAGGCGGATCAATTGCGAGTTCCTCGAAGAAGTTGCCGCCGATCGTAGCCCTGCCTAGCCTGCGGCCCAGTGCGCGTGCTTGCCTTGCTCACGTCCGTCTTTGCGGTCTCCGGCTCGACCGTCGTCGCCAAGGTGCCGACCGGCGGCAACCCGTGCGGGGTCGCAGGCGCGGCGGGCTCCGTGTGGGTGACCGAGGTCACCGCGGGCGAGCTGCTCAAGATCGACCCGGCGACGAACGAGGTCGTCTCGCGGACCAAGATGGACGGGACGCCGTGCGAGCTCCGGGAGGCGGTCGGCTCGCTCTGGGTCGTGACGCAGTCGGGCAAGCTCGACCGCGTCGACCCGGCAACCGGCGAGGTCGTGGCGCGGATCCCGGTCGGCCGCGTCACCTACGACGTGACGTATGCCTTCGGCTCGATCTGGGTCACGAACCGCGAGGGCCGCACGGTGCAGCGGATCAACCCGGCGACGAACAAGGTCGTGAAGACGCTCTCGTTCGGCACGGGGAAGCCGGCGGGCATCGTCTCGGCGGCGGGTGCGATCTGGGTCGGCGACGACTACGGCACCGCGGTGCGCAGGCTCGACCCGAAGACGTATCGCTGGTCGAGGGTCGAGACGCGGCAGATCGTCTCGTCGTGGCTCGCAGCGTCGGGCAATACGGTCTGGGTGTCGAACACCGGCAGCAACAGCGTCTCGCGGATCGACGCGAAGCGCCGCAAGGTGACGAAGACGATCAAGGTGGGGCAGAGCCCCGTCAACCTGGAGGTCGTCGGCGGCAGCGTCTGGGTGCCGAACGACCACGGCAACACGATTACCCGCATCTCCGCTGCGGGGAAGGTCGTCGAGACGATCAAGACGGGCAAGAACCCCGCGGTGATCGCGGGCGTGGACGGCGAGGTCTGGGCGTCGATCTATGACGACGGCCAGGTCTGGCGGATCAAGCCTTCCTGATCACGCCTTCCTGATTCGCGTGCCGAAGAGCTCAGGCGCGCGGAGCTGGGCACCACACTCCTCGCAGTCGACCGCGAAGGTGGAGGAAAACGGCGCCGAGCAAGCGGGGCAGCGGTGCAGCATCTCGCCGCCGCAGCTCGGGCACTCCGCCGGGATCTGCGCCTCGAACTCCTCGAACCAGCGCCGGGCCGCGCCGCACTGGAGGCAGAGCGCCGTCCAGTCGCCGAGCACCTTGCGCCGTTCCTCGCGGAGCCAGTCGGACGCCTTGCCCATGGCGCGAGCCTAACGCTCGCCGCCGCCCTCCCGTACCTCGTCCGGTACCAGGAACGAATTCATTGTTGCAAGAGCTAAATCGCCGCTCAAACGGCGGAACGCCTCGCTCTCGTACCTGGTCGTGTACCAGGTACGGATTGTTGTTCGCAAGTGAGAAAGCGCCGCCAGGGAGGGGGGAGCCGGCGGTTCGCTAGCGGTTCTGCAGCGTGGCTAGCGGTTCTGAAGCGTGTCCAGGCCGATTGCCATCGCAATCGCGAGGCGCCGGTCGAGCGTGCGGTCGTGGTCGCCGGAGAGGTCGAGCACGTACCTGTCGCGGACCTGGAACTTGCGGTCCATCTTTCCGATCGCCTGCTCGCCGGCGAGGATGTCGAAGTTGTACGGGATCGGGACCAGCATCCCGACGTCGCCCATGAAGTCGACCCCACGGCGGAGGATCGCGGTGAGGGGGTTGCGCTCACGCGCGATCGCGATCTCGGTGCCGGCCGGATCGAGGATCACCCAGGTCGTGCGCAGGAGCGACTTGCCGAACTGGTGGTGCAGGACGCCGATCTCTGTGCCATCTGCGGCTGTGACGTGGTAGCGCGAGCCGCCCGTGTCGAGGAATGACCGCGCCTTGATCCGAAAGAGCTCCTGCGTCTCGGACTCGTCGGCGTAGAAACGGATGTCCTCCTTGATCGCCAGCTTCTTCTGACGAACGAAGACGACCGGACCGCCGGCGGGCGTGTCGCCCACCGCGAGCGGCGTCACGCGGTACAGATTCGCAATCGGACGAACGAGTTGGTCGACCAGATACCGGTCATAGCCGTATCGCTCGTCCGTCATCGCCGACACCCTAGATGGTTGTCGTTAGAGTGCGGGCGGCCTTCCACGACCGACAGGGGACCGAATCGATGGCGATCGCGAGGGAAGCCGAGCCGGTCGGCTCGCTGCAAGAAGTCAAGGAGTGGGGCCTCGACCACGAGGACCTGCTCGGCATGTACCGCAACATGCTGATCACGCGCGGCGTCGAGGAGCGCGGGCACATCCTGTACCGGCAGGGGAAGATCCCCGGTTCGTTTTACACGGGCCGCGGCAACGAGGCCTCGGCGGTCGCGGTCGCGACCGCTATGGGCCCCGAGGACGTCGGCACGCCGCTGCACCGCGACATGGGCGTCCACATCACGCGTGGCGTCGAGCCCTGGCGGATCTTCGCCCAGTACATGGGCCGCGCCGACGGACCGACGCACGGCCGAGACGGCAACGTCCACATGGCCGACGCGCGGCTCGGGCTGATCGCGATGGTCTCGCACCTGCCGGCGATGCTGCCCGTGGCCGTCGGCTGCGCGCTCGCCTTCCGCATCCGCGAGGAGAGGCGCGTCGCCGTCGCCTGGTACGGCGAGGGCTCCTCCGCGCGCGGCGACGCGCACGAGGGAATGAACTTCGCCGGGGTCCGCCAACTGCCCGTCGTCTTCATCTGCGACAACAACCAGTGGGCGTACTCGACGCCGACCCACCTCGAGTACGCAGTCGATCATCTCGCCGACCGCGCGGCCGCCTACGGCTTCGAAGGCGTCGTCGTCGATGGCACGGACATCCTCGCCGTCTACCGCGAGGCCAAGCGGGCGATCGAGAAGGCACGCGACGGGGGCGGCCCGACGCTGATCGAGTGCCAGACGCTCCGCATGGAGGGCCACGCGGTGCACGACGACGCGTTCTACGTCCCGAAGGAGCTCTTCGAGGAGTGGGCGAAGCGCGATCCGATCGAGCGGTTCAGAAGCTGGCTCCGCGAGTTCGGAAACATGAGCGACGAGGACGAAGAGCACATCAACCTGCACGTGAAGAAGGTCCTGAACGACGCGATCGAGCGCGCAGACGAGTCGCCGCTGCCCGATCCGTCGACACTGCTCGAGGGCGTCTACGCGACCCCCGAAGACCTCGACACGCCCCACCACAAGTAATGGCCGAGAAGACCTACCTCCAGGCGATCTCCGACGGGCTGCGCGGCGAGATGCGGCGCGACGAACGCGTCTTCGTGATGGGCGAGGACGTCGGCGTCTACGGCGGCGCGTTCAAGGTGACGCTCGGCTTCCAGGAGGAGTTCGGGCCCTGGCGCGTGCTCGACATGCCGCTTTCCGAGACCGCGATCATGGCGGGTGCGACCGGCGCTGCGATGATGGGCATGCGTCCCGTCGCGGAGATGCAGTTCGCCGACTTCGTCTCGTGCGCGTGGGATCACCTGGTGACGGTGGCGGCGAAGCAGCGCTGGCGCGTGGGCACACCGGTGCCGATCGTGCTGCGCCTGCCCTCGGGCGGCGGCTTCTCGGGCGGGCCGTTCCACTCGCAGAACCCCGAGTCGTCGTTCGCGCACATCCCCGGCCTGAAATGCGTCTGCCCCGCGACGCCGGAGGATGCCAAGGGCCTGATCGTCTCGGCGATCGAGGATCCGAACCCTGTGCTCTTCTTCGAGCACAAGCACCTGTACCGGCGCATCAAGGCGGACGTCCCCGACGAGCGCTACACGACGCCGATCGGCAAGGCGCGCACGCACCGCGAGGGCGACGACATCTCGGTGATCACGTGGGGCGCAATGGTCTACACCGCCGACGAGGCGGCCCAGCAGCTGGAGAACGACGGCGTCTCGGTCGAGATCGTCGACCTCCGCACGATCATGCCGTGGGACCGGGAGGCCGTGCTCGAGTCCGCGCGCAAGACGTCCAAGGTGCTCGTCCTGCACGAGGACACGCGCACCGGCGGCTTCGGCGCCGAGATCGCGGCGACGATCGCCGAGGAGGCGTTCGAGGATCTCGACGCCCCGGTGAAGCGGATCGCCGCTCCGGACACGCCGGTGCCGTTCTCGCCCGTGCTGGAGAAGGCGTACATCCCCCAGGTCGACGACGTCGTCGCAGGCCTTCGTCAGCTCGCGGAGTACTAGGGAGGGCCGATGGCAACCGGAACCGCTGTCGACGTCGTCATGCCGCAGATGGGCGTCTCCGTCTCGGAGGGCACGATCCTCCGCTGGCTCAAGCAGGAGGGCGAGGCGATCGCTGCCGACGAGCCCCTGCTCGAGATCTCGACCGACAAGGTCGACACGGAGATCCCGTCGCCCGGGAGCGGCGTGCTGCAGCAGATTCTCGTGCCCGAGGGCGAGACCGTCGACGTGGGGACGAAGCTCGGCGTGATCGCTCCCGAGGGCGCCGCGGCGGCTCCAGCCCCAGATCCGGTTACACAGCCTCCGCCGGAGCCGGCGACCCAGGAGGCCGCCGACGAGTCGATGGCCGCTGCCAGCGAGGGCGTCGGTGACGTCGCGCCCGCCGCCCAGGCCTCCGAGCCCGCGCCTGCACCGCCGGAGCCCGCCGGCGCCCCCTCCGGGAACGGCAAGACGTTCGTCTCCCCGGTCGTCGCGCGCATCGCCTCCGAGCACGGCGTCGATCCCAGCCGCGTGCAGGGCACGGGCACCGGCGGCCGCGTGACGAAGAAGGACATCCTCGCCTTCATCGAGGCCGGCGGCGCCGCCGAAGCTCCCGCCCCGGAAGCAGCCGCGCCCGCCCCAGCTGAGGCAGCGGCACCGGCCGCGCCCGCTGCACCCGCGCCGGCGGCCGCTCCCGCAGCACCGGCCCCACCGGTGGCCGCCCAGCCGACCGAGCAGGGCGAGACGCTCGAGCCGATGACGCCGATGCGCAAGGGCATCGCCGAGCACATGCGCCGCTCGCTCGACACCGCCGCGCACGTGACGTCGGCGATCGAGGTCGACATGTCACGCGTCGTCGCGATCCGCGAGAAGCTGAAGCAGGAGTACCAGTCGGCCTACGGCGTCAACCCGACCTACCTCGCGTTCATCACGCGCGCGACCGTCGAGACGCTCAAGGACTACCCGTACGTGAACGGCGAGATCCGCGGCGACAAGATCGTCACGCGAAACGTCGCCCATATCGGCTTCGCGGTCGAGCTTGCCGACGGGAAGGGCCTGATCGTGCCGGTGCTGAAGAACGCGCAGGACCTGAACCTGCTGGGAATCGCGCGCGGCATCGCCGACCTCGCCAAGCGCGCCCGCGACAAGAAGCTGCTGCCGGACGACGTGCAGGGCGGCACCTTCACGATCACGAACCCCGGCGGCTACGGGACATTCCACGGGACGCCGATCATCAGCCAGCCGCAGAGCGCCATCCTCGGCACGTACGCCATCGTCAAGCGGGTCTGGGTCGTCGAGGACGAGAACGGCGCGGACGCCCTCGCGATCCGCTCGATCATGAATCTGACGCTGACGTACGACCACCGGCTCGTCGACGGCGCGTTGGCCGGCCGGTTCCTGCGCGACCTGCGCGAGCGCCTCGAGAGCTGGGGCGAGTCCGACTATTAAGCCGCTGGGCTATTAGTCCACTGGCTTGGGACGAGCCCGGGTGGCTCGACCGGGCGACGGCGTGGATCGACGGGCGCGTCGAGCGCAGCGGCGAGGTCGAGCTGGTGCGGACGCGGCCGTGGTCGGCGATCGTCCGGGTGCCGGCGGCCGGGGCGATGTCTGGTTCAAGGAGAATCCGTCGACGAGCGAGTTCGAGGCGGGGTTGACGGAGCTCCTGGCGCACCGCAGGCCCGACTGCCTGCCGGAGCTCGTCGCCTGGGAAGGGCCGCGGCTGCTGACGAGGCACGTCGGGCCATCGCTCCGCGTGGTGCACGACGCGGGCGAGACCGAGCCGGGCTGGGAGCAGGTGCTGCCGTTGTACGCCGAGCTGCAGATCGACTTCATGGCTGCTGCCGACCGGGCCCTCGAGCTCGGGACGCCCGACGAGCGGCCGGAGCGCCTGCCACGGCAGTACGAGGAGCTGTACGGGAAGGACGAGCTGCTGCCCCTCGTCCGCGACGCCGCCGAGCGGCTGGCGGGGACGCTTCCCGCTCACCGTCGTGCACATGGAGGCCCACGACGGCAACGTGTTCGTCCGCGACGGGCGTCCCTACTTCCTCGACTGGGCCGAGGCGATCGTCTCGCACCCATTCGTCGGCCCGCTCCTCGCCCTGCGCGCCGCCACCGAGCGAGCCGGCCTCGAGCCCGGCTCGGCCGGGGTCGAGCGCCTCCGCGACCTCTACCTGGAGCCGTTCACCCGCTTTGCGCCGCTCCCGGAGCTGCAGGAGCTCTTCTGGGCGGGGTACCTGCTGACTCCCGTCTCCCGGGCCTACGTCTGGCACCGCACGCTGGCGAGCCTGCCACCGTCCGTCAAAGCAGAGCACGGCGACCCGGTGAGTGGCTGGCGGGACGTCCTCCGCGGGCTCGTGGACGGGACGACTACCCTAGGAGGAGCATGAGAGACGCGCACGTGATCAACCTCGGCGTCGTCCCGTACCAGGAGGCATGGGACCTGCAGCGCGCCGTCGCGGCCGCGGTCGCGGAGGGGGAACTGCCCGACACCGCGCTCTTCCTGGAGCATCCTGCCACCGTCACCCTCGGCCGCCGCACGGAGCCGGGCGAGTTGCACATTCCCGAGGACGCGGCGGTCGACGTCGTCGAGACCGACCGCGGCGGCAAGTCGACCTTCCACGCGCCCGGGCAGCTCGTCTGCTACCCGATCTTCGACCTGACCCGCCACGGCCAGGACGTGAAGCGCTACTGCCGGGACCTCGAGGAGGCGCTGATCGGCACGTGCTCGGCGTTCGACGTGCAGGCGACGCGGATCGAGGGGCTCACCGGCGTCTGGCTCGAGTCGCCGCCGCGGAAGATCGCGTCGATCGGCATCCACATCACGAAGTGGGTGACGACGCACGGCTACGCCTTGAACGTCGACCTCGACCCCGCTCCCTTCACGGAGTGGATCACCGCCTGCGGGCTCGAGGACGCGATGTTCTCGACGATGGCGCGCGAGCTCGGCCGGCCGATCGCCGTCGACGACGTCCGCCCGGCGGCGTTGCAGGCGCTCTCCGACGTGTTCGATCTCGCGTTCGACGAGATCCCGGCCGGCGAGCTGTCACGGCCGGTGCACGCGCACCTCTCCGCCTCGTGACCGTCGAAATCCGTGAGTGGCCGCGGCCCGAGTGGAGCCCGCTGCCGTTCGAGGGCGCCGTCGGCGTCGAGGGCCGGGTGGTGATCCACGAGGACGACTTCTTCGTCGCCCAGCTTCGCTTCGCCGAGCACGCGACGATCCACGAGCATCCCGGCGCGAACGACACGATCGTGGTCTGCCTCGAAGGCGAGGGCTTCACGTCGGTCGCCGACGCAACGTCGCCGCTGCGCGCCGGCCAGCAGGCCCGCTGGCCGAAGGATGTCACGCACCGTCTCTGGACCGAAGGCTCGACTATGACGACCCTCATGGTCGAGCAGACGGCCTAGGCGAGCGCCCGGCCGGCCGAGGGCCGACAAGTACACTGGCCCGCGATGGAGACCTCGCTTCCCGTCGCCGAGCGAGCGCGCCGCCCCGAGTGGATGAAGGTGCGCGCACCGAGCGCCGACGGCCGCTATTTCGACGTCAAGAAGCTGATCCACGGCGCGCAGCTGAACACGATCTGCGAGGAGGCGCGCTGCCCGAACATCGCCGAGTGCTGGGGCCGCGGCACCGCGACCTTCCAGATCCTCGGCGAGACGTGCACGAGGGCGTGCCGCTACTGCTACGTCCACTCCGGGACGCCGTCCGAGCCGGTCGATCCACTCGAGCCGCTCCGGCTCGCACAGACCGCCTTCCAGATGGGCCTGAAGCACGTCGTCGTCACCTCCGTCGACCGCGACGACGTCCCCGACCGCGGCGCGGGCCACTATGCCGCGACGATCCGCGCAATCCGGGCCAAGCTGCCGCAGGCATCGATCGAGGTGCTGACGCCCGACTTCCTCGGCGTCGAGGAGGACGCGCTGCAGACCGTGATCGGCGCGCGCCCGACCGTCTTCAACCACAACATCGAGACCGTCCGCCGGCTCCATCGCCGAATGCGCGGCGGGAAGGCCGACTACGACAAGGCGCTCTGGCTCCTCGAGCGCGCCAAGGAGATCGCCGACTACCCCGTGCTGACGAAGTCGCGGGATCATCGTCGGCCTCGGCGAGACGAACGACGAGGTGGTCGACACGCTGCGGGACCTGCGCGCGCACGGCGTCGACGTCGTCACGATCGGCCAGTACCTCCAGCCGAGCTCGAAGCACGCGGCGATCGACCGCTGGGTGCACCCGGACGAGTTCCGCTGGTTCCGCGAGCAGGGCGAGGCGCTCGGTTTCGGCTCGGTCTTCTCCGGCCCGCTCGTGCGCTCGAGCTACCGCGCGGACGAGCAGCGCCACGCGGCCGAGACCGGCCGCGGCGCCGTGGCCTACTAGCCCCGCCGACTAGTCGGGCCTCGTTACTTGGTGTCGGCCGGCGGCGGGCAGTCGTTGTTCAGCTTGAACGAGAAGCGCGAGCCCCTCGAGCCGACTGCGGAGAGCGACGTCGACGCGCAGGTCGCGGTGAGCGAGCCTCTGATGCGAATCCAGAACCCGCCGCGCGCGCCGGCGATCACGAGGTGCTTGTACGTCGTCTTGCCGTGCGTCAGGACGACCTTGACGCGCTCGCCGATGCGAAAGCCGGTGCCCCGCAGGACGATCGGAGTGTCGCCCGCGATCGCCACCTTCGGGTGGAGCGCCGCAGAGGCGGGCATGGCCGCCGGAGCCGCCGCCAGGGCGCCAAGCGCCAGCGCCAGCAGCGCCGAGACGGTCGCGATGGTCAAAAAGCCCTGCTTGAGAGCGAATCGTTTCATGTCCGAGTTGTTCCCGCGGCGCGCAAAACTATGCCTCGGCAAACGGGCGCGAAACGGGTGTTCGCCCGCTTACGGGCGGCGCTTCGGCTGCGGGTCGGCCGGGTACAACAGCGGCGGATCGATCGACCTGGGATCGTCGGCCTGGATCGGGTCGATCGGTCCCGGTGCGCAGTCGTTCGCGACCGACTTGAAGGTGACACGCGTTCCCTTGGAGCCCACTGCGGTGATCGTCGTCGAGCCACACGTTGCCGGCATCGAACGCGTCCAGCGCGCCATGAGGACACCGGTCGAGCCGGCGACCGCCTCGCGGCGGAACAGCGTCTTCGCGTGCGCCACGCTCACGGTGACGCGCTCGGAGGCCTTGAAGCCGACGCCGCGCACGACGAGTGGCGACTGGTCGACGATCATGATCCTCGCCCGGCTCTTTGCCGACGCGCTGGGCGTCGACGACGAACTGGCCGCAGGCGCGATGACGAGCGCGAGCAGCATCAAGAGGAGAGCCTTCATACCCAACATGATGACTTAAAACGGGGAAACTTGCCTTCTGGTTGCGGCCCGCCTGGTTCGCGCAGCGACCATTTTGCGCCAAAAACGGCCCGAAACGGCAACGAGATGCGGAAGGGCCGCCCGAGGGCGGCCCTTCCAGTCCCACTGCCGAACCGGATCAGCCCAGCTTCAGCTTCCAGGCGCTGCGACCGTGGGTCGCGGCGTAGAGGACCCGTCCCGGCGAGATCGTCAGACCGGCGACCTCCACCATCGGCAGGTTCGCGCCGGCGACGCTCCAGGTGCCGCCGGAGTACTTCATGACGCCGAAGTCCGTCGACGCGTAGAGCGTCCCGTCGGAGTCACGGACGAGGTCGGTGACCGGCAGGTCGCCCTGCGGCCCCAGCCCGCCGTCGAAGTTCGTCCACGTCGCCGTGCCCGAGACCGCGTTGTAGGTGACCTCGAACACGTGGCCGGGTGCCGTAGGCGTGTTGAAGTTGTAGCCCGAGTACGACAGCCACGCGTGGTTCGGATCCTTCGGGTCGACGTAGATGCTCGACACGAAGCGGCCCGGGTCGACCGTCGAGGACGTGTCGATCCGAGTCCAGAGCACTGTCGCTGCCGGTGCGTCGCCGCCGTTCTTCGAGATGAAGACGCGGCCTGCGCCGGTCGCGGCCCAGACGGTGCCCGTGTCGCTGGGCGCCCGCTCGATCGCCGACACGAGCCCGGTGCCCGCAGCCGGAACGCTCTGCCGGTCGGCACCGTAGGCCGCTCCGGTGAGGTCCGTCGAGCCGGGAGCTCCGAGCCGGACGAAGTCACCACAGGCCGGGTTGGCTGCCGAGGTCGTGAACTCGGGGCAGTTCGCCTCGAGGAACGCCTGCGGGCCGCCCCAGTCCTGCGTCCGCCAGACACTCTGGGAGCCCTGGTAGATCGTCTGCGCGTTGGCGGGGTTCGGGTCGCCGGTGACCGGCGGATAGAAGAACGCGCCCTCCGGGCTGGAGACGATCGGCCCCGTCGCGATGACCCACTTCGTCGGGTCGCCGCCTTGGAAGTTCACGTCACTTGCCTGCCCGGTGAACGTGTTGAAGCGGAGGTCGTCGTTCGTGGCGCTGAAGCCCGACTGACCGCCGTCTCCATAGATCTCCTGCATCCACACGTCTTCGTCGCCGGTGAAGACGAACGTCCCGTTGTCCTGCGTCCCGCCCTGGACGAGCCGGGTCGGCCGCTGGAAGCTCGCCGACAGACTCTGGAACTGCAGCGTCGACAGCCCGCGGTTCAGGCTGAAGATCCGGCGCGGCACCCGCGAGAGCAGCGCCTTGCACGACGTGACACCCGCGGCGGAGAGGCCACGAGCGTCGCAGTCGGCAGACGTGTCCGCGAGCTCCCCGTCGGTCCGGACGACGCCGCCGTCCGAGCCGTTGAAGAACAGGTACGGCTTGCCCGGCACGGTCGTGAGCGCGTGCTGGTCGGGATGGATCGCATTGCGGTGCGGCGTGTCGCTGTCACGGGTCATGTCGCTCCACGTGACGCCGGCATCGGTCGACAGCAGCACGGCACGGCCGTTCGTCGTCGTCCCGATGTGGTCGTAGTCGTACGAGCCCAGCGCGTACACGACGTCCGGGAAGCCGGGCGGCGAGTAGACGATGTTGTCGTACCAGCACTGCGCGGTGCAGTAGTTCCCGACCTGCGGTGTCGTCGTGTCGGTGAACACCGCTGCGCCGGCTGCGTCGTCGGTACGGAAGAACCGCGCGGGGATCGCCCCGCCGGACGCACCGATGCCGACGTACATCCGGGTCTTGCCACCCGGCAGCTTGTTGAGCGCGAACTCGGCCCGGTCGGTGTTGAACCCCGGGTTGAGCGCGGGCTTGATCTGCGTCCAGGTGACGCCGTTGTCGAGCGAGCGCCAGACGCCGAACTGGAAGGCAGACGCGTAGAGCGTCGTCGGCGTGTTCGGGTCGATGCCGACGCCGTTGACGCCGCGGATCGAGCCGGCGCCGTTCCAGATGCTCGTGAACGTCGCGCCGCCGTCGGTCGAGCGATACAGACCGAGCGGAGCAACGGGCGGAGGCGGATTCGACGTCCCGCCGCCGGTCACCGAGCTGATGCCGCGGACGCCGCGGGCAACGCCGACGATGATGTTCCCGTTCGGGGCGATCTGCAGCTCGGAGAGCGAGCGGCCCTGGAACTGAGCGCTGCCGGGAAGCAGCTTCCAGGAGTCGCCGCCGTTGGATGAGCGGTAGATCCCGAGCCCGGCCTCGGAGTCGCCCGAGGCATTCGGCTCGCCCGTGCCGGCGAGGATCGTCCGGCCGGACTTGTCGTTCGGGTCGATCAGCATCGTGCCGATCGCGTTCGTGCCGAACGAACCGGAGAGGAACTTCCAGTGCGGGTGCTTCGAGAGCGCGTTGTCCGCGCGCCAGATGCCGCCGCCTGCGGCCGCGATGAAGAGACGACAGCTGCGCTCGTTGTCGTGGTCGCCGTCGTCGTCGTGACCGTCGTCGTGGCCGCCACGACTCGCGTCCTCGCTCTTGTTGTCATGGCCGTTGTTGTCGTGACCGTGGCCGTCGTCGCCGCAGCCGGGCGTCAGCGCCACGGCGTTCGTGCGGCCCGAGGCGACGGACTCGGCGCCGTCGGCGAGAAACTGGTTCAGCACGGCGGGATAGGTCGCCTCGCTCGGGCCGATCAGCTCCCATGATGCGCGATCGTTCCGAGAGCGATCGCGGACCTTGTTGAAGGATTGCTGTGAGTCGATGATCGCCGACATCGGGACGCTCGTCGCCGGATAGGCGCGCTCCATGGCGTCCTGACCCTCGGCCGTGAAGAGATCCGGATTCCGGTTCTCAGGTCCCGGCACCGCGGCCTTGTTCATGGCCAGTGCGTCGGGATCGCCCTTCATCGCGAAGGGGGCATGGAGGCCACGGCCGGACTTCGCCGAGGCGCCGAGCAACGCGATCGTGACGGCGAGCGCCACGATCAGCGCAGCTCCCAGAGCTACGCGCAACTTCCCAGTCATTCCGCTCCCCTGTTCGACATTCCCCTGTCTGAATTGGCGAACCGGGGCCTAGGCCCCCGTCCGCTCGCGCGATCTTTATGGACGCGCGGCGGTCAGGTCAAGCTTTCAATACCTCCATAGAGGTTCGGATACCAAGGATCCTATTCCGGCGCCGGGCCGCGCTCGGGCGGCGGTTCCGACGGCGGATCGACCGGCATGTCGCCCGGAAAGGCAGGCCCGGTCTCCGGCTCGTCCGGGTCGTCGTCAGGGGTTTCGTCGTCGTTGTCGTCGTTCATAGCCGGAGACGACTGGGGCCGGCGTCGCCGGCCCCAGTCGTTCGTCATTGCCTCGCCGGTGGGCTACCCGAAGAAGGTGCTCACCCGTGTGACGAGGTCTGCCTTCTGGGCAGCCGTCCCGTACGCCTCGAGGGGGAAGGCGAGGAAGACGACCTTGTACGTCCCGGTGAAGGACAGGCCGTTCGCCTGAGCGGCGTCGTCGGTGAACGCGACGAGCGCGCCGCCATTCGGCGTGATCCGGTCCTCGAACGTCGCGCCGAGGACGCTGTGGTCGAGCGGCACCGTGGCGATCCCGTTCGTGACGGGGCTCCCCGCGACGCCGTGGACGTTCGCCGTCGGCTTGTCGTTCTGCGTCTCGGTGCCGTCCCAGGTCACGTGCAGGTAGTCGTGGACGAACGTCGTCGTCCCGGCTGCCTGATCGAGGAGATCCTGGCCCGACACGAAGAGCCGGCCGCCGCCGTCGAGGAACGACTTCAGCGTCGCCTCGTACGGAATGATCGGCCCGGGGTAGCTGTTGCCGGTGAACCAGTAGACGTTCTTGAACGCCTTCACGTAGTTCGTCGGCAGCGCGTTGTCGACCTTCAGGTCCCAGACGCTGTAGGTCAGGCCCGCCGCAGTCAGAGCGGTCTTGTACGTGCCCTGGACGTCGGGGTTGTTGTCGTCGTTGTCGACGAGCAGCGTGTCGACCGAGACTGCGATCGTCTTGATCGTGCCGCTCGCCGTGACGGTCGAGCTGCCGGTCGAGGTCGCCGTCACCGTGGCGGTGTTCACCTCGGCGTTCGGAGCCGCGGCCGGGACATCGACGCTGACGCACACGTCGGCGGTCGCACCGGACGGCACGGAGACGCTGCTCGCCGGCAGCGCACACGCCGAGTTGAGGAAGTGCACCGCATAGGTGCTGGTCGCCGACAACCCGTACGTGTCCGGCTGGAAGCCGTTGTTCTGCACCGACACGTGGTAGGTCACCGAGGTGCCGTTCCGGCCGCCGTCCGTCTGCGTGGCAGGCGTCAACGCGACGGCGAACGCAGGAGCGATCGGCGTCACCGTCGGCGAGCCGCTGGCCGACATGCCCTGTGCAGAGGTCGCCTTGAACCCGTCGTTGACGATCGAGTCGACCTTCTTCTTCAGCGCAGCGGCGATGCTGACGGTGAAGTGCACGCTCACGGAGCCGCCGGCCGGGACCGAGAGGCCCGACCAGGTGACGACACCGTGCGAGTACGTGCCGCCGTCGGCCGCCGAGACGAACGACGTGTTGTCCGGCACCGGGTCGGTGATCGTCACGCCCGTCGCGGCCGCGTTGCCGATGTTGCGCAACGTGATCGTGTAGTCGACGTGGCTGGACGGCCCGACGGGCTTGCCGGCGTCGACCTTCGAGAGGACGAGCGCGGGCACCGTCGAGGCGTCCTTGATCGACCAGGCGCCGCGGCCGTGCGTGCCGGCTGCGAGCAGCCGGTGGGCCGGGTCGAGGTCGAGCTGCCAGATCGCCACGGGCGGGATGCCCGAGCCGAGCGCCGTCCAGTCCTTGCCGCCGTTGTTCGTCACGAACGGACCGATGTCCGTGCCGACGTAGAGCGTGTTCGGGTAGGACGGGTCGAGGATGACCGAGTTGACCGGCACATCCGGCAGGTCGCCGCTGACGTCGACCCAGCGTGACGCCGCCGTCGAGGGTCCGGAAGACGTGGCCCGGGTGCTTCGGCGTCGCGGCGTCGAAGCCGTTGTAGCGCGGCGTACGCGATCCGGTAGTTGCTCCGGTCGACGGCGAACGACGCGACCGGCCGGTTCGGCAGGTCCTTGCCCTTCTGGTCGACGCCGGAACCAGGTCGGATCGTTGCTCACCTGGGCGTTCGGGCTCATGTAGACGAATCCGTCCAGCGAGCCGGTGTAGACGGCGTTGCCGCCGCCGACGCCGATCGCGGAGATCGCACAGGTGCGGGCGCCGTTCGGCGCCGTGCCCGTGCAGCCACCGGTCAGATCGGGGCTGACGGGCTTCCAGAGGACGTCGCTCGACGACGCCGCCTTGGCGTTGTCGGTCCGGTAGAGCCGGAACGTCCCGAGGAACAGCTGGTTCGGGTTCTCCTGGTTCAGCACGAACGGGATGTAGAAGTCGGACCGGTCGGCGAGGTTGATCCCGCCGCGTGATCGTACGGTTGGTGAAGAAGCTCGCGCCGCCGTTCGTGTATCCGGTACGGGCGAGATGCCGAAGTACGTCCCGTAGACGAAGTTCCCGTTGCCGGGATCGACGAGCACCTGGCCGCCGTCGCCGCTCGCGACGTCGAACCAGGACTGGCTCGCGGTCGACTTGCGAAGCGTGCCGTTGTCCTGGGTGCCGCCCCAGTACGCGCGCCGCGGCTCCGACCGGCGTCGCCGGCAGTTGGCGATCGACGTGAACTGCGTGATCGCGAGGTTCGTCCGGTGGAGGACTGCGCCCGTGTTCGGGTCGACGGTCCCGTTCAGGTTCTGCCAGGTGACCGCGCTCAGCGGGTCGCTGGCGTCTCGGCCGGCCGCCCTTGTCGGGCGCAGTACCAGACGCCGCCGTCGTTGCCGATCAGCACGTGGTTCGTGTTCGGCCGGGTCGAAGGCGATCGCGTGGAAGTCCGGGTGCAGGTCCCAGCCGAGGTTCTTCCACGTCTGGCCGCCGTCGTCCGAGCGGAAGACGCCGCCGGAGCCGAGTGTCGTAGTCGAACTGGCCGGCCGCGAAGACGATGTTCGGGTTCGTTCGGGTCGACCTCGATGACGTTGTCGTAGAAGCACTGGCCGCCGCAGTAGTCGTCGACGTAGTCGTCGCCGGTGCCCGCGGGCAGCAGCTGCCAGCTCGCGCGCCGGTCGGTCGACTTCCAGACGCGGCGACGGATGAGCCCCGCGTGCCGTCGGTCGTAGTCGAAGCCGGAGTAGAGCACGGCGGACTGGCCGGCCGGATGCGAGATCGCGATCGAGAAGCGCGTCTGCGCCCGCCGCGAAGTCGGCGTCTGCCGGGAGCCCGTTCATGATCGGTGCCCAGTGCATGCCGCCGTCGGTGCTCTTGTAGATGGCGTCGCCCCAGAACGAGGCGTAGAGGATCTTGGCGTTCTGCGGGTCCGATCTCGACGTCGGTGGCGCCGTCGATTCGCTCTGTGGCCACCTTGAGCAGCTTCCAGGTCGCTGCCGCCGTTCTTCGACTCCCAGATGCCGAACCGCGAGTGGTCGGCGGGAGTCGTGCGCCGGGCGCCGCCGCGGCCGCGCAGCACGGATGCGAAGAGGTGGTTGGCGTTGGTCGGGTCGACGACGAGGTTGCGAGATCGAGACGCCCTCGAAGTAGTCGCCCGAGACGGTCGCCCAGTGCTCGCCGCCGTCGGTCGACTTCAGGATCCCGTTGCCGAAGTAGCTGTCGCCGGACAGGGCGCCCTCGCCGGTGCCGGCGTAGACGATCGCGTCATTCGACGGCGCGATCGCGAGCGCGCCGATCGAGAGCGAGGGCAGGTTGTCGGTCTTCGGCGACCCACACGCCGTTGACCGGTCGTAGGTCCAGATGCCGCCCTGGGCGGCGCCGAGGATCAACTGGCCGTTGCTCGGCCGGATCGCGAGCGCGCCGATGCGGCCGCTCATCGCGGCGAAGCTGCCGGGCCCGCTGCGGGTCACCTGGACGACCGGGTTTGCGCCCAGCCCGCGCCAGGCGCTGTTGAAGGTCGCCGGGTCGGACACCACACGGTGGTCTTTGCGGTGGCTCCAGGCCTTCTTGCCGCCTTCCGCGCGGAACCGACCGGCCTGGTGCCCGTCGAGGGGCACGTCGCCGGCGGTGCGGCGGGACATGAATGCGTCGTCGCGCTGGAGGAGCTCCTCCACGCGGCCGGCCTCGAGGGCCAGCGGATACGAGCCCGGCAGGTACGACGGGCTGTCGCCACCTGCGTTTCCGCCGGCGCTCCTCGGCGCCGGATTGCCGGTTGCGAACGCCGCTACACCAAGCGCCGTCCCGATCAAGCCGACCGCCAAGAGCAGGCGTAGCCAGCCAAAGCCACGGATCTTCATCTGGTCTTCTCCCCTGTAAATTGACTTCCCCAAGACCCAAACGGCCTGCTCGAGGTCGGATAGTGGAACCTCTGCCGGGTCGCCGCGCGATTGTTCGCGCATTCGGCGCAAGTGTCAAGCGACCAGCGCTACGATCGGGCCATGATCGCCCGCCGGACCGGATTGCTGCTCGGCATCGCGGCACTCGTCCTCGCCGCACCGGCGACCGCGTCGACCGCCAAGCTGCGCCTCGTCAAGGACCTGCCGCTGACCCTTAGGGGCTCCGCGTTCAAGCCGAGCGAGGTCGTGACCGTGACGGCGCGACGAACGGCCGGACGCTGACCCGTGTCGCGCGCGCTTCGACCGCCGGGGTGTTCAGCGTCGCGTTCGCGGGAGTGCGCTTCGATCCGTGCAAGGCGAGGCTGGTCGTCACGGCCCGCGGCCGGCGGAGCGGAATGGTGCGCCTCTTCGTGCCGATCCGCGAGTGCGCGGCGCCCTAGTTACCAGCCGCTAGGCGGCTACCCGTTGGGCTTGGCCATCTTGCGGTAGTCGAGCGCCTCGTCGAGCACCGAGTCCTCGACGCCCTGCTCGCGCGCGACCTCGCGCAGCGAGCGGCCGCTGGCTGCGGCCTCCTTGACGATCTCGCTCGCGCGGTCGTAGCCGATGTGCGGGTTGAGCGCGGTTGCCGCTGAGAGCGTCAGCTCGGCGTAGTGCTCGTTCTGCTCGCGGTTCGCCTCGATGCCGGCGACGCACTTCTCGGCGAGCAGGCGCGATGCCGAGGCGAGCAGCTTGATCGAGTCGAGCAGGTTGCGGGCCATCATCGGGATGAAGACGTTCAGCTCGAAATGCCCCTGCAGGCCGCCGATCGTGATCGCGGCGTCGTTGCCGATCACCTGCGCGGCGACCTGCGTCACCACCTCGGGGATCACCGGATTCACCTTGCCCGGCATGATCGAGCTGCCCTTCTGGAGCTCCGGCAGGCGAATCTCGCCGAGACCTGCGCGCGGGCCGGAGCCCATGTAGCGGAGGTCGTTCGCGATCTTCGTCAGCGACACGGCGACGACCTTGAGCGCGCCGGAGGCCTCGACGAGCCCGTCGCGGGCCGCCGTCGACTCGAACGGGTCGGCCGGCGGCGAGATCGTCAGCCCGGTCTCCTTGGTGAGACGGGCCCGGACCCGCTCGGCGAACTCGGGATGCGTGTTGAGCCCGGTGCCGACCGCCGTGCCGCCGAGCGGAATCTTGCCGAGCCGACCGAGGGTCGCCTCGACCCGTTCCTTGCCCTCGCGGACCTGGGCCGCGTAGCCGCCGAACTCCTGGCCGAGAGTCACGGGGACGGCGTCCATCCAATGCGTCCGCCCGGACTTGACGACGTCGTCGAACTCCATTGCCTTCGCAGCGAGCGCCGCGGCCAGCCGGTCGAGCGCCGGCAGCAGGTCGTCCGTCAGCTCGGAGAGCGCCGCCAGATGGACCGCGGAGGGAAAGACGTCGTTGGACGACTGCCCCATGTTCACGTCGTCGTTCGGGTGCACGTCCTCGCCGGCGAGCGTCGCGAGCACCTCGTTGGCATTCATGTTCGACGACGTCCCGGACCCGGTCTGGAAGACGTCGATCGGGAACTGGTCGTCGAGCTCGCCCGCCGCGATGCGCTCGGCGGCGGCCGCGATGCGCTTCGCCTTGTCGGCGTCGAGCAACCCGAGCTCGGCGTTGACGAGCGCAGCGGCGCCCTTGATCCGTCCCAGCCAGCGCGCAACCGGTGCGGGGATCGGCTCGCCCGAGACGGGGAAGTTCCCAACTGCCTTCATCGTCTCGGCGCCCCAGAGCTCGTGCTTGGCCTCCGTGTCGCTCACGACACTGAGTCTAGTTACGAGGCCGCTTGCTCGGCGGCCTGCTCGGCCTCGAGGGCGCGCGCCTTCGCGAGCAGCTCGTCCCAGGTCGCGAGCTTGACGCGAGGCCGGCCGAGCGGCGTGCCGCACTCGCGCTCATATGCGTCGATCGCCTGCCAGCCCGCATAACCGACGGCCTCGGCGCCGCGCTCGGCGAGCAGTTCCTCGAGGGCACCCTCGCCGGGTGTCAGCTTCCCGGCGCGAGCGTCCTCCAGCAGCAGCTCGACCGTCTCAGTCGCGTCCTTCTTGTTGGTGCCGATGACGCCGCTCGGACCGCGCTTGATCCATCCGGCCACGTAGGTGCCAGGCGCCTCGTCGACGCGGCCGCGGTCGTTCGGGATCACGCCGCGCGACTCGTCGAACGGCAGCCCCGGCAGCGCGACGCCTCGGTAGCCGACGCTGCGGAAGACGATCCCGGCCGGGATCACCTCGGTCTCGACCGTCGGCACCGAGACGATGCGGCCGCGCGCATCGACCTCCAGCCGGTTGTGGACGATCTCCACCGCCTCGACCTTGCCGTCGCCGAGGATCGCGACCGGCGAGACGAGGAAGCGGAGGCGGAGCGTCTTGCCCTTGCCCGCCGGCTCCCGGGCCGCGAACTCGCGCAGGAGCTCGACGTTGCGCTGGACCCGCTGGCGGTCCTCCTCGAGGGCCTTGCGGCTCGCCTCGTCGAGCTCCAGGTCGGCCGGATCGACCGCGACATCGGCGCCCGCGAGCTCGCCGAGCTCCTGCAGCTCAGGCGGCGTGAACGCTGCCTGCGCCGGGCCGCGGCGACCGAGCATGACGATCTCCTTCAGGCCGCACCCGGCAATCGCGTCGATCGCGGCGTCGGTCGTGTCGGTCGGCGCCAGCTCCTCGGGGGTCAGCGCCAGCATCCGGGCGACGTCGATCGCGACATTGCCGTTGCCGACGATCACCGCCCGCTCGACGTCGAGGTTGAACACGCGGTCCTGGAAATCGGGGTGGCCGTTGTACCAGGCGACGAACTCGGTCGCCGCCCACGAGCCGGGGAGGTCCTCGCCCGGGATGCCGAGCCGGCGGTCCGTCTGCGCGCCGACGGAATAGAGCACCGCGTCGTAGATCCGCGCCAGATCTGCATGATCGACGTGCTCGCCGACGGCGACGTTGCCGAAGAAGCGAAAGCCCGGTCGCAGCGCGGTCTTCTCGAACGCGCGCGACACCGCCTTGATGTTCTCGTGGTCGGGCGCGACGCCGAGCCGCACGAGGCCCCACGGCGTCGGCAGCCGCTCGATCATGTCGACCTCCGCCGGCGGGTCGGCTTTCAGGAGCGCGTCGGCCGCGTAGAACCCCGCCGGGCCGGAGCCGACGACGGCGACGCGAAGAGGGCGCTCGCTCATCGCTCCCGATCGTAACTGCCGTCCTCGCAGGCCCGGCACGAACCGCGGCGTCGCTCCAAGAACGGTGCCTGGCACCGGACATGGCCCGAACGCCCCGCCGCGTTTGCAGCGATTTTGCGTCTTTCGTTGCATTCTCGTCACACCTGACGACGGTGCCTGGCACCGGACATGGCCGGTAGGGCCGTGGGCGAAAAAGACGACGCGAGAGGCACCTGCGCGGCGCGATCACGCATGGGCGCGACCAACGCATGGGCGCGACCACGCATGTGCGCGACCACGCATGTGCGCGACCACGCATGTGCGCGACCACGCATGTGCGCGGGGCACCGCTGGGGATCTCGGGTCGAACGAGGGTGCTACGCCGCGCAGCCGGAGCCGCAACCGCCGGCGGAGGTGCCTTCCGGCAGCTCCTCGCCTTCGGCGACCTGGAAGCTGTGGCCGCAGCCACACGCAGACGAGACGTTCGGGTTCTCGATCTTGAACCCGGACTCCTGGATCGTCTCGAGATAGTCGACCGACGCACCGTCGAGGTACGGGGCGCTGAACGGGTCGACGACGACGTCGACACCGTGAGAGCTCGACCGCAGGTCGCCTTCGAGCGCCTCCCGGTCGAAGCCGAGCGCGTACTCGAACCCGGAGCAACCGCCACCCTGGACGGCGACGCGAAGCACGCTCGCCTCGCCCGCGGGCTCCTCCGCCATCAGGGCGAGGATCTTCTCGGCCGCGCGCTCGGTGAGAGCGACGACCGTCGTGCCTTCGGAGCGCTCGACAGTTGCCATCGGACGGAGTGTAGCGGACGGTCCCGACCATGGAACCCCCCGGACTTTGTGACACCGGCCACGCGCTTGCCGACGACGATTTCCTACCCGCTCGTGCCACTGGAGAGCTTTGGTAGCGTCCGCTTGTCTTGGTCGACAGCTGGCTGCCGTTTCTGATCTACGGCCTCTTCGCGCTCCTCATCCCGGCGTCGATGGTCATCTTCTCGTTCACGTTCGCGCAGCGGCCCCAGCGGTACACCCGCGCGCGGACGCTGCCGTTCGAGTCGGGTGTCTCCACCGGCCCTCCCGAGAAGCAGCGCTTCACCGTCAGCTTCTACCTGACGGCGATGCTCTTCATCGTCTTCGACATCGAGATCGTCTTCCTCTACCCGCTCGCGGTCATCCTCGACCAGCTCGCCTGGTTCGGCTTCTTCGAGTTCGTCTTCTTCCTCGTCATCCTGTTCGTCGCCTACATCTACATCTGGCGGAAGGGGGCACTCGAATGGCGGTGAGCAAGCCGCTCCGAGAGCTCGGCCTTCGCTCCGAGCGCCTGCTGATGCCGAAGTCGGGCGCGCGCTTCCAGGAGGAGCTCGAGAACCTCGAGCAGGACGTCGGCCTGACGACGCTGCAGAAGGCGGTGGCCTGGGCGCAGACGAAGTCGATGTGGCCCGACACGTTCGGGCTCGCCTGCTGCGCGATCGAGATGATGTCGATCGTCTCGTCGCGCTACGACATCTCGCGCTTCGGGATGGAGGCGTTCCGCTCCTCGCCGCGCCAGGCCGACCTGCTGATCGTCTCGGGCCGCGTCTCGCACAAGATGGCCGCGCCGCTGCGCCAGATCTACGACCAGATGCTCGAACCGAAGTGGGTGATCGCGATGGGCGCCTGCGCGAGCTCGGGCGGCATGTTCAACAACTACGCGATCCTGCAGTCGGTCGACAAGATCGTCTCGGTCGACATCTACGTGCCCGGCTGCCCGCCTCGGCCAGAGGCGCTGATGGAGGGCATCGTCCGTCTGCACGAAGCGGTGCAGGCCGGTGTCCCGCCCGCCTACGAGATCCGGAACGTGGCCCCCTGATGAGCGTCGTCGACGCAAGCCGGGTGCCCGGCCTCGTCGAGGCAAAGGAGGGTCACGGCGAGACGACACTCGTCGTCGAGCCCACCGACCTCGTCGCCGCGGCGACCCACCTACGCGACGAGCAGGGCTTCAACTTCCTCTCGGATGCCTCGCCCGCCGACTATCTCGGCTGGGGCGCCCGCGGCGTCGCCGGCTACATCGGCACGCGCGAGGGTCGCGACATCAACCGGCCGATGAGCCAGGGCTACGAGACGCTGCCGGCGCCGAAGCCGAAGCGTTTCTCGATGAGCTACCACCTGCTCGCACTCGGACCGAGCCCCCGGCGTGTGCGCCTGCAGACCTGGTTCGACGACGGCGAGCCGGTGCCGAGCGTCGTCTCGGTGTGGCCGACCGCCGACTGGCACGAGCGCGAGGCGTGGGACCTGATGGGCGTCCGGATCGAGGGCCACCCGAACCTGAAGCGGATCCTGCTGGACGACGACTGGGAGGGGCACCCGTTGCGCAAGGACTACCCGATCGGCGGCGAGCCGGTGCGCTTCTCGGGGGAGGAATAGCGGCGTGGCGATCGCCCCCGCGAAGTCGAGCGCGATCTACGAGGGCACGCGGATCCCGAGCCCGATCCCGACGGTGCTGCAGGTCTCGAAGGAGCTCCTCGCGACCGGCGACGTGCAGACGATCAACTTCGGGCCGAACCATCCGTCGACGCACGGCGTGCTCCGCCTCGTCGTCGACCTGCACGGCGAGGACGTCGTCGGCCTCGCCGCCGTGATCGGCTATCTGCACACGGGCTTCGAGAAGAACATGGAGGCGAAGACGTGGTGGAAGGCGATCACGTACGCGCCGCGGATCGACTACGTCTCGTTCCAGTACAACGAGCTCGTCTTCGTGCTGGCGATCGAGAAGCTGCTCGAGCTCGAGCCGCCGGAGAAGGCGACGTGGATGCGCATGTGCCTCGGCGAGCTGACGCGCCTGCACTCGCACCTCGTCTGGCTCGCGACCTCTGCGCTCGAGCTGGGTGCGATCTCGATGTTCTGGTACGGGTTCCGCGAGCGCGACACGATCCTCGACCTCTTCGAGCTCGTCGCCGGCACGCGGATGCACACGCGGTACTTCCAGGTCGGCGGCCTCGCCGAGGACATCCCGTCCGGCTTCTATCCCGAGGCGCGCAAGTTCGTCGAGCTGATGCCGAAGGCGATCGACGACTACGAGTCGATGCTCACGAACCAGAAGATCTGGCTCGAGCGGACGCAGGGCGTCGGCCTGCTCTCCGCCGACGACGCGATCGCGCTCGGGCAGTCCGGCCCGGTGCTGCGCGCGTCCGGTGTCGACTGGGACATCCGGAAGGCCGAGCCGTACCTCGCGTACGACCAGGTGGCCTTCGACGTGCCGGTGTATCCGAACGGCGACGTCTACGACCGCTACCGCGTGCACATGGACGAGATGCGGCAGTCGGTGCGGATCGTCGAGCAGTGCCTCGACCGGCTCGAGCAGCTGGAGGGCAAGCCCTGGATCGTGGACGACAGGAAGGTCGTCCTGCCGCCGCGCGAGGAGCTCCACACCTCGATGGAGTCGCTGATCCACCACTTCAAGATCGTCACCGAGGGCTATCGCGTGCCCGAGGGCGAGGTCTACGTGGCGATCGAGTCGCCCCGCGGCGAGATGGGCTGCTACGTCGTCTCCGACGGCGGCCCCCGGCCGTGGCGCGTCAAGTTCCGCGCGCCGTCGTTCGTCGCGCTCGAGGCGACAGCCACCTGCATGCAGGACGCCCTGATCGCCGACATGATCGCGATCGTCGGCTCGCTGGACGGGGTCATGGGCGAGGTCGACCGGTGAGCAGCACGAGCGCCTCGCAGCTGTCGAACGCGGAGTTCTACGACGCCGTGCAGGCGATGATCGCGCGGTACCCGGACCGGCACTCCGCTTCGCTGCCGGCGCTTCGCCTCGCCCAGGAGCGCCACGGCTACCTGACGCCCGAGGCGTTGCGGGAGACCGCGGACGCGCTCGACGTGACGCCGGCCTTCTGCGAGTCGGTCGCGACCTTCTACGACATGTTCCACCTGCGCCCGGTCGGCCGGCACAAGATCGAGGTGTGCACCAACCTCGCGTGTGCGCTCGCCGGCGCGAAGGGCGTCGTCGACGCGATCGCCGCCGAGCTCGGGATCGAGCCGGGCGAGACGACCGAGGACGGCGAGATCACCTTCCGCACCGTCGAGTGCCTCGGCGGCTGCGGCTACGCGACCGTCGTCGCGGTCGACGAGCGCTACGTCCAGCACGTCACCGCCGAGAACGCGGCCGAGATCCCGCGGCGCCTGAAAGCCGGACCGCAGGAAGGAGGTGCCGATGGAGGAGGTTAGGGTGCTGCTCGCCGGCACCGAGGATCACGACCTGACGAAGCTGGCCGAGTACCAGGCGGTCGGCGGCTACCAGGCGATCAAGAAGGCGTTGCAGATGGAGCCGGCGCAGGTGATCGAGGAGCTCACCGCCGCGACGCTCCGCGGGCGCGGCGGCGCCGGCTTCCCGATGGGCCGGAAAGCGAGCCTGATCGACCAGCGGAGCCCGAAGCCGAAGTACCTCGTCGTCAACGCCGACGAGTCGGAGCCGGGCGCGTTCAAGGACCGCCAGATCATGGGGCAGGTGCCGCACCGGCTGATCGAGGGCTGCCTCATCTCGGCGCACGCGATCGCCTCCAAGCACGTCTTCATCTACATCCGCGGCGAGTACCTCGCGGAGTACGAGATCCTCGCCGCCGCCGTCGAGGAGGCGCGGGCGGCCGGGCTCTTCGGCGACATCGACATCGTCGTCCACCGCGGCGCCGGCGCGTACATCTGCGGCGAGGAGACCGCGCTCCTGGACTCGCTGGAGGGCAAGCGCGGCCAGCCGCGCACGCGGCCGCCGTTCCCGCCGGTGCAGGGCCTCTACGGGGCGCCGACGCAGATCAACAACGTGGGCACGATCGCCTCCGTCGTCTCGATCATCGAGCTGGGCGCGCAGGAGTGGCGGAAGACCGGCGTCGAGTCGGCGCCGGGCACCGCGATCTTCTCGATCTCCGGCAACGTCGTGCGGCCGGGCAACTACGAGCTGCCGCTCGGGACGACGCTGCGGACGCTGATCGAGGAGTTCGGCGGCGGCGTTCCCGAGGGGCGCACGATCAAGGGGATCATCCCGGGCGGCTCGAGCGTGCCGATCCTGACGCCGGACCAGCTCGACACGCCGATGGACTACGACTCGATTGGCGCCGCAGGCTCGTTCTTCGGCTCGGCCGCCGTGATGGTGATCGACGACCGCTGCTGCATGGTGCAGCTCGCCCTGCGCGCGGAGAAGTTCTACATGCACGAGTCGTGCGGCAAGTGCACGCCGTGCCGCGAGGGGACGCGGTGGCTCGTCCAGCTGCTGCAGAAGCTCGAGGACGGGCGCGGCGAGCAGGACGACCTCGACCTGATCCTCGACGTGTGCGACCGGATTCTCGGCAAGTCGCTCTGCGCGCTCGGCGACTTCGCCGTCTACCCGGTCGCGAGCTACATCGCCAAGTTCCGCGACGAGTTCCAGGCGCACATCGACCAGGGCGGCTGCCCGTTCGACGGCAAGTCGTCGATCGAGGGCATTCAGGCGCCGGTCGACGCGCACACGCACGACCCAGTGGCCGAGGTGCCGGCGTGAGCGCCACTGAGCAGACGACGAATCTCGTCAAGGTCATTGTCGACGGGCGCGAGGTGGAAGTGCCGAAGGGCCTCGGCCTCGTCGAGGTGGCCCAGGTTGCAGGCGTCGAGATCCCGGTCTTCTGCTACGAGCCGCGCCTCGGCCCGGCCGTCGGCGCGTGCCGCATGTGCCTCGTCGAGATCGAAGGGATGCCGAAGCTCCAGGCCGGCTGCACCCTGACCGCGCAGGACGGGATGATCGTCAAGACGGCGCAGACCTCCGAGAAGGCGGCGGCGGGCCAGAACGGCACGCTCGAGTTCATCCTCATCAACCACCCGCTCGACTGCCCCGTCTGCGACAAGGGCGGCGAGTGCCCGCTGCAGGACCTGACGTTCCGCTACGGGCCGGGCAGCACGCGGATGGAGTTCCCGAAGCGCACCTTCGAGAAGCCGATTCCGATCTCGCCGACGATCGCGCTCGACCGCGAGCGCTGCATCCTCTGCTACCGGTGCACGCGCTTCTCCGAGGGCGTCGCGGAGGACGGCCAGCTGGTGGCGAAGAACCGCGGCGCGTCGTCGCTGATCGCCACCTTCGAGGACGAGCCGTATCGCGCGCCGTTCTCCGGCAACGTGATCGAGCTCTGCCCCGTCGGCGCGCTCACCTCGACGCAGTACCGCTTCGAGGCCCGCCCGTGGGAGATCCAGAACGTGCCGACCGTCTGCGGTCTCTGCCCGGTCGGCTGCAACATCGCGGCGACGACGCGCGAGGGCAAGGTGAAGCGGATCCTCTCGCGGAACCATCCCGAGGTCGACGAGGGCTGGCTCTGCGACAAGGGCCGCTTCGCGTACGCGCACCTCCACGCGGAGGACAGGGTCACCGAGCCGCTCGTCAAGGCCGGGCCGCGGCGGTTCGAGGCGGTCTCCTGGGACGACGCGCTCGATCGCGTCGAGAAGCTCCTGCGCGACGCGGGCGCCGGCGTCGTGACTGCGCTGTCGGGCGCCGAGACGATCGAGCAGGCGTACGGGCTCGGCAAGCTGCTGCGCCAGGGAGTCGGCGCGCACACCGCCGTCCTGCCGGAGGCGACGTCGGATGCGCTCGACGCCTATCGCGCGCCCCTGTCGGCGATCCGCGACGCGGAGCTCGTCGTCATCCTCGGCGACGATCCGATTGCCGAGCGCGCGCCGGTCGTCGACCTCTGGGTGAAGGCCGCGCGCCGGAACGGCGCCGAGGTGATCCGCATCGGGCCGGAGGGCGAGCAGCACACGCCGATCGGCGGCGCCGCGCAGGCGGCCCGCGACCTGCCGGGCAGCCAGCTCGGTGCCCGGCTGCGTGAAACAGAGCGCGCGATCCTGATCTGGTCAGGCCCGGGCTCGCAGGGCGGGGCGCACCTCGCGGCGCTCGCGCAGGAGCTCGGCTTCGCCGACAAGCCGGGGAGCGGCGCCTTCGTGCTGCCGGCGACGCCCAACGGGCGCGGCGTCGCCGACGCGTGGAGCGCGTGCTCGGACGACGAGCCCGCCGAGGACCAGCGGATTCCGCTGGTGATCGTCTCCGGCGACGAGGCGGCCGCCGACCCGGGCGTGCGGGCGCTGGCCGAGCACGCCGACAACGTGATCGCGATCGGCATGTTCGCCGAGCCCCTCCGCGGCTGGGCCGACGTCGTCCTGCCCGCGACCGGATATCTGGAGCGCGAGGGCACGACGATGAATCTCGAGGGACGGATCCAGCGGCAGCGCCGCACGGTGATTCCGCCCTGCCCGGACGAGCTCGCCTGGATCGCGAAGCTCGCCGAGCGCTTCGGCGTCACGCTCTCGCCGTACCCGTCGCACGTCTTCGCCGAGGTCTCGGCGACGTGCTTCGCAGGCGTCTCCTTCGAGGAACTGGGCGAGCGGGCGCCGCTGCCCGCGCGGGGCGAGCTGCAGCACGTCGAGCCGCGCGAGGCGCCCAAGCGCGGCACGGTGGGCGGCGGGCCGCTGCAGGTCCTGCGCTACCGCCCGCTCTTCTCCGGCCCTGCCATCGAGCGCGTCGCCGAGCTCCAGTTCCAGCGCCCGGCCGCGGAGATCGAGCTGTCGGCCGAGGACGCACGCACACGTGGCATCGCAACGGGCGACGAGGTCGACGTGCGGTCGAACGGCACCTCGAAGGCCCTCCGCGCCCGCCTGAACCGCGCGCTCGCAGCCGGGGTCGTGCGGATCGCCGAGGAGCACGCGACGGACCTGCGCGAGGCAGTCGAGGTCTCGAAGGCGTGAGGTACCGCGTGAAGGCCGATTGTTTGCGCGTTCCTCGGGCGCCGCTCCCGGTGCGGGGCCGGAGGGAACAGTATGGGAATACGGGCCCGGAGAGCACCGTGCCGGGAGCGGCGTCAGGCGACGGCGGAGCCGGGCTCCGCCCGGCGGGAGCCGCCGCCGGCGAGGGGCGCGCACATGACTGAGCCCTGGTGGATCACGCTGATCAAGAGCGCCGTGATCGTGAACCTGATCATGGTCGCGTTCGCCTATACGACCTGGCTCGAGCGCAAGCTGCTCGGGCGCATGCAGCTCCGCTTCGGCCCGAACCGTGCCGGCCCGTTCGGCCTCCTGCAGCCGATCGCGGATCTCGTGAAGCTCGTGCGCAAGGAGGCCTTCTACCCGTCCGCCTCGATCAACGCGCTCTACATCACCGCGCCGGTGCTGAGCATGTTCACGGCGCTCGCCGCGTTCTCGGTGATCCCGTTCGGCGGCGGCTGGGTGATCAACGGCTGGACCGTGACGGGGCAGGTCCTCGACGTCTCGATCGGACTGATCCTCGTCTTCGCCCTGGGCTCGATCGGCGTCTACGGCTTCATCATCGGCGGCTGGGCGTCCGAGTCGAAGTACTCGCTGCTCGGCTCGATGCGCACCTGCGCCCAGCTCGTCTCCTACGAGGTCTCGCTCGCGCTCTCCGTGCTCGGCGTGGTGCTGATGGGCAGGTCGCTGAACCTCGGCGACATCGTCGACAAGCAGGCTGCCACGATCCCGTTCATCGTCCCGCAGCTCGTCGGGTTCGTCGTCTTCATGGTCAGCGGCACCGCCGAGACGAGCCGGCCGCCGTTCGACCTGCCGGAGGCGGACACCGAGCTCGTCGCCGGCTACCACACCGAGTACTCGGGCATGCGCTGGGGTCTCTTCCAGACCTCCGAGTACATCAACATGATCACACTCTCGGCGCTCGCCACGACGCTCTTCCTCGACGGCTGGCACTTCTTCTTCTGGGACCAGCTGGGGCCGCTGTGGTTCTTCCTCAAGGTCTTCCTGATCGTCTGCGTCTTCATCTGGATCCGCGCCTCGCTGCCACGCCTGCGCTACGACCAGCTGATGCGCTTCGGCTGGAAGGTGCTCCTGCCGGTCGCGACCCTGAACGCGCTCGTGACGGCCTTCTTCGTGGTGCTGATCAAGTGAGGCCTGCATGAGCCCGCAGCCGTTCGACTCCGTCAAGGGCTTCGGCGTCACGCTGCGGCAGATCTTCAAGAAGCCGATCACGCAGCAGTACCCGGAGTACAAGCGGCCGGTGTATCCGCGCTTCCGCGGGCGGCACCAGCTGCACCTGCACTCGAACGGGCTCGAGAAGTGCGTCGGCTGCTCGCTCTGCGCGGCCGCCTGTCCTGCGGACTGCATCCGCGTCGTCGCGGCGGAGAACACACCGGACAACCGCGTCTCTGCGGGCGAGCGCTACGCACGCATCTACGAGATCAACCTCAGCCGGTGCATCTTCTGCGGCTACTGCGAGCTCGCCTGCCCCTTCGACGCGATCACGCTCGGCAACGAGTTCGAGCTCTCCGAGTACAACCGCGACGACCTGATCTACACGAAGGACATGCTCCTCGCGCCGCCGATCAAGAAGGTGCCGGTCGCGGATCGGGGCATCTTCGACACGCCGATTCCGTACTACGAGACCAACTCGTGACGGCGCGCCGATGATCGTCGCAAGCTTCGGCAACTTCCTCGTCTGGGTGGTCTGGGTCGGCGCGGCGTTCGCCTGTCTCGGCTCCGGCCTCGCGGTGATCTCGTTCCGCAACCCGTTCTACTCGGCGCTCGCGCTGATCGGCAACCTGGCCTCGCTGGCGGTGCTCTTCCTGCTCCTCTCGGCCGAGTTCGTCGCGGCCGCCCAGGTGCTCGTCTACGCCGGCGCGGTGGTCGTGATGTTCCTGTTCGTGATCGCCTACTTCGCCGACCGGACCGAGCCGACGGGACGGCGGGAGCGGCCGACGTGGCAGGCGATGGCGGCCGTGCTCGCCGGCGGCGCGATCCTGACGGAGATCGTCGTCGCGATCGGGCTCGCCGCGGATGACCAGCTCTCGGACACCAGCGAGATCGCCGACTCGTTCGGCAGCCCGGCGGAGATCGGCCGGCTCTTCCTGACCGATCATCTGCTGGCCTTCGAGATCACGTCGATCGTGCTGCTCGTCGCCGCGGTGGGCGGAGTGATCCTCGGCGGACACGCGCGCGTCGAGTCCTCGCAGCTGGAGCAGCAGCAGTGAAAGGCCCCGAGGTTCTCTGGTACCTGATCGTCGCGGGCTTCCTCTTCTCGCTCGGCGCCTTCGGCGTGATGCTGCGCCGCAGCCCGCTGATCATCCTGCTCTCGCTGGAGATCATGCTCAACGGCGGGAACCTCGCCCTGATCGCGTTCGCGCGGAACCAGGGCGACCAGGCTGGGCAGATCTTCGCGCTCGCGGTGATGGCGGTCGCCGCGTCGGAGGTCGTCGTCGGCCTCGGCCTGATCGTCGCAATCGGGCGCCGCAACCTCGAGCTCGACGTCGACAAGCTCTCGGAGCTCAGAGGATGAGGTGGCGCGCGTGAGGTGTCGCTCGTGACTGCGGTCGTCGCCGGCTGGACCTGCCTCGTCGCGCCGCTCGCCGCGGCGGCGCTGATCACGCTCGCGGGCAACCGGATCTCGCGCCGGGGCGCGGGCTACCTGGCGACGGTCTCGACCTTCGTCTCGTTCGTCGCGGCGGTTGTCGCGTTCTTCGCCCTCGCCGGCGAGGACCCCGAGGACCGCGCCCACGCCTCGACCGCGTGGACGTGGCTCTCCGCAGGCGACCTCGACTTCGGGTTCCGGATCCTCATCGACCCGCTCTCGGTCTTCATGATGCTGGTCGTCGCCGGCGTCGGCACGCTGATCGTCGGCTACTCGATCGGGTACATGGACGGCGAGGACGAGGAGCGGCGGTACTTCGCGTACATCGCCATCTTCGTGTTCTCGATGCTCCTGCTGGTCGAGGGCGGCAGCTATCTGCTCCTGCTCGCCGGCTGGGGCATGGTCGGTCTCTCGTCGTACCTCCTGATCGGCTTCCACCAGCAGCGGCCGGAGGCGATCGCCGCCGCCAAGAAGGCGTTCATCATGAACGCGTTCGGCGACGCGACGATGGTGCTCGCGCTGTTCGCGCTCGTGCAGAAGACGGGCTCGCTCGACTACGAGGTCGTGGCCGCGCGCTCCGACTCGCTCGGCGGCTGGGCGATCAACCTGATCGCGCTCGGCCTGCTCGGTGGCGCGGTCGCCAAGTCGGCGCAGCTGCCGCTGCAGACGTGGCTCCCCGACGCGATGGAGGGCCCGACCCCGGTCAGCGCGCTGATCCATGCCGCGACGATGGTCACCGCGGGCGTCTACCTGATCGTGCGCACGCACCCGATCTTCGAGGCTGCGCCGACGATCCAGGATCTCGCCGCCGGCCTCGGCGCGGCGACGCTGCTGATGGCGGGCCTGATCGCACTCGTGCAGACGGACATCAAGCGCGTGATCGCCTACTCGACGATGTCGCAGATCGGCTACATGTTCCTCGCCGTCGGGATCGGCGCCTACGCGAACGGGATGTTCCACCTGCTGACGCACGCCTTCTTCAAGGCGCTGCTCTTCCTCGCGGCGGGCATCGCGATCCACGCGCTCGCCGGCGAGCAGGACATCCGGCGCATGCGCGGCCTCGGCTCGCTGATGCCGCTGACGAAATGGGTGTTCCTGATCGGCTCGCTCGCCCTCGTCGGCGTGCCGCCGTTCGCCGGCTTCTTCTCGAAGGATCCGATCCTCGCCGCCGCGACCGACCACGGCGCGTACGGCTGGGTGCTCTTCGTGGCCGGCCTGGCGGGGACGTTCCTGACCGGTCTCTACACCTTCCGGCTCTACTTCCTGGTCTTCCGAGGCGAAGCCGATGCGGACCTCCGCTCCCGGCTGCATCTCCACCACGGCAAGGAGGGGCCCGGTTGGATGACCAGCCCCGTGCTCGTGCTCGCGCTGCTGTCCACCGTCGGCGGGCTGATCCAGTTCGCGCCGTTCTGGACTCCGATCACGGACTGGCTCGAGCCGGTCGCGCCGCAGCTCGTCGAGCCGACCGACACCATGGAGGCCGTCGCTTCCGTGCTCGCGGTCGCGCTCGGGCTGGCCGGGATCACCGTCGCCTGGCTCGTCTATGTCAGAGGGCGGATCGCCGTCCCCGCAATGCCGGCGATCAGGCGCACGCTCGAGGAGAAGTTCTGGTTCGACTGGCTCTACGACCGGCTCTTCTATGTGCCGGCAGTCTGGCTCGCGACCGCGCTCCACCGCTTCGTCGAGCGCCTGCTGATCGGCGGCTCGCTCGTCGGCATCGTCCGCGGCACGGGCGAGGTCTCGGGCCTCGTCTCACGGCTGCAGACCGGCTTCGTCCGCACCTACGCGCTGGCCTTCGCGACCGGCCTCGCCGTCCTCGCCATCGTCTTCATCTCGGTGCGGTAAGAGTGGCCCACCAGGCAGCATCCTCCGGCGCTCGGCCCCCGATCACGCGGCGCGCTGCGGCGTCCTCAGTCGCACCCATAGGGTCCGCTATGCGCACTCCCTGCGTCCTTGCATCGCTTGGTGCTCGTGACCCGCGCATCCAGAAATGCCACCAGGTGAGCCACTGATGGGCTGGCTGACGACCACGCTGATCCTGCTGCCGCTGATCGGCGGCGCCGGCGTCTGGCTCGCACCCGTGCCGAAGCGCTGGATCGGGCCGCTTGCCTTCATCATCTCGCTCGTCGAGATCGGCTTCTGGCTGGATGCGGTCGACGACTTCGATTTCGGGTCCAGCGGCCTGCAGCTCGAGCATCGGCACGAGTGGTTCAACGACCTGAACGTCTCGTACCACGTCGGCTTCTACGGCTTCTCGCTGTGGCTCGTCGGCCTGACCGTGATCGTGATGGCAGCGGCGATCGGCTACGCAGTGCTCACCGGCCGCGAGCGCCCGCGCGCGTACTACGGGCTGATGCTGTTCCTGACGGGCGCGGTGGTCGGCGTCTTCACGGCGCAGGACCTGCTCGCCTGGTACGTCTTCTGGGAGGCGATGCTGATCCCGCTCTACGTCCTCGTCGGCGTCTGGGGCGGCCAGGGACGGGTGGGCGCGACGCTGAAGTTCGTCATCTACACGATGGCGGGCTCGCTGCTGATGCTCGCGTCGATCATCGTCTTCGGGCTCTCGCAGGGGACGTTCGACCTGGTCGACTCCGGCACCAGCGCCTCGACGTGGGTCTTCCTCGGCTTCGTGGCGGCGTTCGCGGTCAAGGCGCCGCTCTTCCCGCTGCACGGCTGGCTGCCGGACGCCTATCGCGAGTCGTCGCCGGAGGTCTCGGCAGTGCTCTCGGGCGTGATCTCGAAGACAGCGGTCTTCGGCTTCCTGCGGATCGCGATCGCCAAGTTCCCGGAGCCGGTGCACGACTTCCGCGTGCCGATCCTCGTGCTCGCGACGATCGGCCTCGTCTACGGCTCGCTGCTCGCCTTCCGCGCGCCCGACATCCGCGGCGTCATCGCCTACTCGTCGCTCGCGCAGATGGGCCTGATCGTGATGGGCCTCTTCGCGGCGAACGACCTTGGCTTCAACGGCGCCGTGCTGCAGTCGGTCAACCACGGCCTGATCTCGGCGACGCTCTTCATGACCGCCGGCGCGATCGAGCTGCGGACCGGGACCGGCGTGCTCGACCGCCTCGGCGGCATGGCGCGCGGGCGGCCGGCGCTCGCGACGCTCTGGATGACGACGGGCATCATCGCCCTGGCGGTGCCGCTCTCGTCGGCATTCGTCGGCGAGTTCGCGATCCTCGCCGGCGTCTTCCAGCAGGGCTGGCTCTGGGCCGTGATCGGCGCGGCCGCGATCGTGCTGGCGGCGATGTACATGCTGCGCGCGATCTCGGCCGTCCTGCACGGGCCGGTCGGGCGCGCGGTCGACGATCGCCAGCCCGACCTCTCGGGGTGGGAGCTCTCGCTGCTCGTTCCGCTCGTGCTGCTGCTGCTCGGGCTCTCGATCTGGCCGGCGGCGATCACGGATCGCTCGTTCGGGCCGGGGGCGACACAGGCGGTGGAGACCGACCTGGGCGGGAGCCATGTCGTCGAGGCGAGCGGCGCGCTCCAACGCATGCTCGCCGCCGAGCAGAGCTCGGGCCTGGCGTTTCGCAGCCGATCAGGCTCTCGCCGTGCGAGACGACGGTTGCGACGCAGGCACTCGCGAATGGCCACGCAACCGGGTCATGCGAAGGGAAGACCATCACGATCGACGTGACCCGCTCCAGCGGCGAGTTCGTCGAAGTGACTGTCGACAGGGATTCGAATTGATCCAGCGCCCCTCCGTCGACTGGTTCGCGCTCTCGGCCGTCTTCGCCCTGCTCGGCACCTCGGGCGTCGTGCTGCTCTCAGCCGTGCTCGTGCCCGCACGCGCCCGCCGGGCCTTCGCGGCCTCGATCACGGCGCTCGGCTTCATCGGCGCCGGTGTCGCCGGCGGCCTTCTCTACTGGAAAAGCCCGGACGGGACGCCCGTCGTCGCGGATGCGTTCATGCGCGACCGCTGGACGGCGCTGACGACGATCATGCTTGCCGGCACCGGTCTCATCGCGGTGGGCATCTCGTACGCGCAACGGACCCGCGACGAGCACGTCGCCGAGTACTTCGCATTGATCGCGGCGGCCGGCTCGGGCATGTGCTTCTTCGTCGGCGCGGCGAACCTGATGACCCTCTTCCTCGCGCTCGAGTGGTTCTCGATCTGCCTCTACATCCTCTGCGCGATCGACATCGACTACGAGGGCTCGCTCGAGGCGGGGCTCAAGTACCTGATCGTCGGCGGCTTCGGCTCGGCGGTGCTCCTCTTCGGCTCGGCGCTCGTCTACGGCGCAACCGGCGAGCTCAGCTTCGACAAGATCGCGACAGCCGCCGACTCGAGCGACGTGCTGCTCGTGTCCGGCCTCGCGATGATCCTTGCCGGGCTCGCATTCAAGGTCTCGGCCGCGCCGTTCCACATGTGGACGCCGGATGCCTACGAGGGAGCGCCGACGCCGGTGACGGCGTTCATGGCCTCCGCGACGAAGATCGCCGCCCTGGCGCTGATGCTGCGCGTACTGACGACCGCCTTCCCGGATCAGGCCGACCTCTGGACGGTGGCCGTCGCCGTCCTCGCCTGCATCTCGCTCGCGGTCGGCAACCTGGCGGCGCTCGTGCAGCGGAACCTCAAGCGCCTGCTGGCCTACTCATCCATCTCGCACGCCGGGTTCATGCTGATCCCGATCGCCGCGAACAACGAGCTCGGCGGCCGCGCGCTCCTCTACTACCTGATCCCGTATGCGGCGATGTCGCTCGGCGCCTTCGCGGTCGTCGCCGCCCGCGAGCGCGAGCTGGGCGTGCCCGTGACGCTCGAGAACCTCGCGGGCTTCGGCTGGGAACGGCCCTTCTTCGGCGTCGCGATGTGGACGTTCATGCTCGGCTTTGCCGGCCTGCCGCTGACGGGCGGATTCGTGGGCAAGTTCTACGCCTTCTCGGCCGCCTACGAACGCGGCTGGACGTGGCTCGTGATCGTCGGCGTCGCCGCGACGGCCGTCTCGCTCTACTACTACCTCGGCGTGATCCGGGCGATGTACCTCACCTCACCGGCGCCGCTCGCCGCACCGGTTTCGGTCGGCGGCTCCCCGCCGCGGGAGTTCGTGCTCGGGGTCTCGATCTTCGCCTGCCTCGTCGTCACCGTCGGCTCGTTCTTCGCCGTCCAGCCGCTCATCGACCTGGCAAAGAGCGCGGCCGAGTCACTGCCCTTCTAGCGGCCCACCGGCCGCCCGCCGCGGGCGGCCAAAGAAGTTCCACAATCGTCACAATCCTGCGCGCGCTCTCGCGGTACCGTGTCTCGGACCCCGGGTGGGTGGGGGCTCGGGACGGGTCCCTGAGCGGGCGCTGGACCCGGTTTGGTGCAGCCCGGATGGCGCTGCTAGTCTCGCTCGCTGCTAGCCTCACTTCGAGGCGCCGCGGGGGCGCCGCCGGTCCGCGGGAAGCGCTCGCACCCCGAGCACGACGACAGTCCATGGACGACCTCTCTTCGGCCCGCAGCAAGCGGACTTCGGGCGACACGAAGGAGGAGCGCATGGACCTGAACGGCTTTCTGGACCTGGACGGCTATCGCCGCGAGGCGAAGCGGCTCGTGAAGCACTATCGCGCCGGCGACCCGGTCGTGCGCGCCCGCGCTGAGGCGCTTCTCGGCGATCGCGACCGCTTTCTGCTCAGCGACGCGCAGCACCTCCTGGCCCGCGAGCACGGATACCGCACCTGGGCGGAGCTGAAGAGCGACCTGCCGGAGGAGCGGATCGTCGACACCGGCCTCACCTACGGGCCGGGCGAGCCGGTGCGGATCAGGATCCGCCGCCGCGGACGCCGCTACGACCTGGACGACCTCGGCGACGCGGTGCGGCTCGGCGGCAAGCGCCCCGGCTGGCGGCAGGCCGCGGAGTGGGCGGTCGAGCCGATGAACGTCAGCCGGCAGGGCGATCGTCTTCGTCCCGGCCGTCGAGGGCAGATGGGACCTCGACGAGCTCGCGCTACGCCTGGGCGAGAGCGCGACCGCGGTCTACGAGGCCCTGCTGGAGCTCGGGTAGACGACGGGGCGGCGCGGGCGGCCACGCAGCTGGGCGCCGGTGGCGAGCACCGCCTTGATGCAGACGATCCCGAGTGCGGCGATCAGCGTCGAGCTGGCAAACGGCGGCACGCCCGGTACGCCGAGGGCGTGGCTCCGTGCCGCGCAGCCTGCGACGACGAGCACGAGCAGCGCGACCCAGAGGAGCGCCTGCAGGATCCGCACTTCGTCCTCGTCGCCGTCGAGGACGCGATCGAAGGACGCAAGCCCGGCGAGAGCGACAGCCGGCAGAGCACCGAGGAGCGCGTAGTAGGCGAGGCCGTGCAGGCCGACGGCGTCTGCGAGCGCGGTGGCAAGCACGAGAGCGAGGGCGACGGCACGACTGCTCACCCGTCCCGGTTCGCCGCCTGAGCCGAGGGTCCTCCGTTACGCTCAGGGCCCTGCGACCGAAAGGATTGCGATGGCCGACGCAACGCTCACGTGGCTTGGACATGCCGCGTTCCGGATCGACACTTCCGGCGGGAAGCGCATCTACATCGATCCGTTCCTGAACGGGAATCCGACCTGCCCCGCAGGCGAGCAGCAGCCCGAGCGGGTCGACGTGATCGCGGTCACGCACGGGCACGGCGACCACATCGGCGACACGGTCGAGCTGGCCAAGAAGTTCACACCCCAGGTCGTGGCGCAGGTCGAGCTGAAGGACTGGCTCGGCAAGCAGGGAGCGCCCGTCGACGATCAGGTGCCCGGGCTCAACAAGGGCGGCTCACAGGAGATCGACGGGATCCGCTTCACGCTCGTCAACGCATTCCATTCCTCGTACGCACCCGACGGCACGTACACCGGCGAGGCATGTGGCTTCGTGATCCGGCTCGAGGACGGCAAGACCGTCTACGTGGCCGGCGACACCTGCGTCTTCGGCGACATGCAGCTGATCGGACGCCTCTACAAGCCCGACGTCGCAGTGCTGCCGATCGGCGACCACTTCACGATGGGCCCCGACCAGGCTGCCCTCGCGCTCGAGCTCCTCGGGACGAAGCGCTGCGTCCCGTCGCATTGGGGGACGTTCCCGCTCCTGACGGGGACGCCCGACCAGCTCGCGAAGCTGGCACCGGGCGTCGACATCGCCCGCATCCAGCCGGGAGAGTCCGTCCAGCTGTGAGGCAGCGCTGGTTCGGAGCAACGGGTCGGCGCGTCCCCGAGATCTCGCTCGAGGGCGAGCTCGAGTTGGACGACGCGCTCGTGCTCGAAGCGGTGGACGACCTGGAAGCCCTCCGCGCCGCACACGAGCAGGGCCGGCCGGTCGTCGTCCGCGCCTCAGACGCCGAGTCGCTCAAGAGCGCACTCGCCCGCCCGGAGGTCGCCTCGGTGATCGTGCCGACCGCCGAGTTGCGCGACCTCGACCTGACGGAGCTGACCTACGGATGAGGAACGCGCCGGTGATCGCCACGTACTCGATCTGCGCGTGCGACCTCGACGCCGGCCAGTGGGGCGTCGCCACGCAGTCGAAGTTCCTCGCCGTCGGCTCGGTCGTGCCGTGGGCCGAGCCACACGTCGGCGCGATCGCGACCCAGTCGTACGCGAACCCCAGGTACGGCCCGGATGGGCTCGCGTTGCTGCGCGACGGCGCGTCGGCCGAGGAGGCGGTCGCCCGTCTCACCGAGGCCGATCACGACCGCGACCAGCGCCAGCTCGGGATCGTCGACGCCGAGGGCCGGAGCGCGAGCTTCACGGGCTCCGGCTGTCACGACTGGGCGGGCGGGACGACCGGACCGGGCTTCGCCGCGCAGGGGAACATCCTCGTCTCGGAGGACACCGTGACAGCGCTCGCGGAAACGTTCGTGGCGACAGCGGGGCAGCCGCTCGCCGAGCGCCTCATCGAATGCCTCGCCGCGGCCCAGGCAGCCGGCGGAGACAGCCGCGGCCAGCAGTCGGCGGCGCTCCTGGTCGTCGAGCGCGGTGGCGGCTACGCGCGTCTCTCCGACGTGCTGGTCGACCTGCGCGTGGACGATCACGAGCGGCCGATCGAGGAGCTCACGCGCCTGCATCACCTCCACCAGGCTCTCTTCGGCAAGACGCCGCGGTCGAAGTGGATTGCCGTCGACGACGAGCTCGGCGCCGAGCTGACCGAGCGCCTCGCAAAGCTCGGCTACGAAGGCCCGCTCGCCGAGACGCTGCCCGCCTGGGGCGGCACCGAGAACCTCGAGGAGCGCATCGACGGCGTGGAGCAGATCGACCCGGTCGTCCTGGAGGAGCTCCGTGAGAGATAGTCGCGAGACCAGAACCGAGCCGTACCAGACGGCCCGCATCGACGAGCTCGACCGCATCCCGGTCGAGGAAGGGCTCGAGTGGCGGCCGATCGGACGCCGGTTCGGGATCAACGCCTTCGGCACCAACGCCTATACCTCGGAGCGCGTCGGCGGCGTCGTGGTCGAGGAGCACAAGGAGAGCTCCGGGCAGGAGGAGATCTACTTCGTCGTCTCGGGGCGGGCGACGTTCTTCCTCGACGGGGAAGAGGTCGACGCGCCGGCAGGGACGCTCGTCTTCATCACGGACGGCGACGTCCTCCGCAAGGCGGTGTGCGAGGAGGAGGGCACGACGGTGGTCGCGGTGGGCGGCTGGCCCGACAAGCCGTTCGAGCCGTCGGCGTGGGAGTGGTACTTCGAGGCGTACGCGCAGCCCGTCGAGGAGGGCATCGCGACCCTGGAGGACGGCCTCTCGCGCTTCGCGGGGCACGAGCCGCAGGAGTCCGCGCTGCTCTATCACCTCGCCTGCATCGAGAACAAGGCGGGCCGGGCCGACGCGGCGCGGGAGCATCTCGACCGCGCGATCGAGCTTCGCCCCGAGTTGCGTGACCGCGCAAACAAGGACAAGGATCTGGCGTCTCTAGAGCCATGAGTCGTTGGCGTACGACGAAGCTGGAAGCCATCCCGACGATCGGGGCCTGGATTCCCGTCCGCAAGGAGCTCGACGTCAAGGCCTTCGGCGTCAACGCCTGGAAGCCCGACGACAAGGGCGTCGTGATCGGCGAGCACGACGAGAAGCGCGTCGGCCACGAGGAGATGTACCTGGTCGTCGAGGGGCACGCGACGTTCACCATCGACGGCGACGAGATCGACGGCCCGCCGGGGACGCTCGTGTTCGTCAGCGACCCCGAGGTGAAGCGCAAGGCCACCGGGACACCCGAGACGGTCGTCTTCTCCGTGGGAGCCAAACCCGGTGAGGCGTTCACGCCTTCCGCGTGGGAGGGCAACGCGGTCGGCTATGAGGCCTACAAGGAAGGCGACTACGAGCGGGCGCTCGCAGCTCTTCAAGGAAGGGCTCGACGAGTTCCCCAACGCATCGGGCCGCTACTACAACATCGCGTGCATGTTGGCGCTTCTGGGCCGGCGCGACGACGCGATCGAGAACCTTCGCCGCGCCGTCGACATCGATCCCGACGCCTACAAGCCGGCCGAGGACAGCGACTTCGAGTCGCTGAAGGACGACCCGGAATTCCTAGCGATCGCCGGGCAGACGGACGCCGCCCGCGCGAGCGCGTAGCGCCGGCACCGGGTCCGCCTCCGGCCGCGCGACCAGCAGGAACGCGCCGTACGCGGCTTCTTCGCCCTGCGAGGGGACAAAGCTGTCGACGAGCAACTGCAGCGCGACCGCCAGGGCGAAGGCCTTGTGCGCCTGGTCGCCGCCGAACGGAACGACGTCCTCGGCGGGCGCGAGCCCCGCGATCACGTCGCCCCAGGTGGCCTTCGCGGGGGAGACGTCGGCGACGAGCGGGCGCCCGTCGGAGCTCGGGATCGCGATCGCGAGCGGATTCGTGCCTGCCAGCTTCGGCCCGCCCTCCGGATGGGCGAGCCGCGGCGGCGAGGTCGCCGTCATCACGGCCACGAGCCCGCCCTCGGCGAGGCGCCGCACCCAGTAGCCGAGCATGCCGGTCGGGAAGCACCGCGCGACGACGAGCCGCGCCCGCTCGGGCGGCGCGGCCAGTTGCGCCTCGACGATCGCGTGCAGCGCGAGATAGCCGACGCCGTCCGACTCCCAGCGCTCGAACCCCGGTTCCGAGACGACGCGGCGCGGCTGGGCGACAGTGTCGAAGTCCTGCGTCTCGAGCCACTCGATGCGCGCCAGCCCGTGACTCGACTTGCCGCGACGCTCGGCGTCGAGGAAGTGATCGGCGAGCGCGGACGCGTCGTCCTCGGCAAAGCCGAGCGCGAGCAGCCGCGGCAGCGCCTCCTCAGGCTGCACGGCCCACCCTAAGCTGCGCGGCGACGTGCGGCCCACGCGGCTGCGCCGACGCCGATCACGAGCGGGAGCCCGTAGACGGCGGCCGGCATCCGCTTGCGGACCGACGGCACAAGCAGCTCGCTGAACTCCAGCACCGGCCAGCTGCGCTCGCCGGCGACGCGGCGCAGCTCCTTGTCCGGGTTCACCGCGACCGGATGGCCGACCACCTCGAGGAACGGAATGTCGGTGTGGCTGTCCGAGTACGCGGTCGACGCGGCGAGGTCGATCCCCTCGACCGCCGCCAGCTCGCGCGTCGCGGCGGCCTTGCCTTGGCCGTGCGCAGCGCGAACGGACTTCCCCGTGTAGACACCGTCGACGATCTCGCACGTCGAGCCGATCGCTCCGTCGAAGCCGAGCTCCGTGGCGAGCGCGTCGACGATCTCCTGCAGCGCAGCCGACACGATGTACGTGCGCTCGCCGCGCTCCGCATGGTGAGTCGCCAGGGCCAGCGGCTCCGCATAGACGAGCGGCTTCAGCACCGGCTCCATCGCGCCGGCGACCATGTCGCGCAACTCGTCGACCGGGAAGCCCCTCAGCAGGAGCATCCCGTCCTCCGCCGCGTGGCGAACCGCCTCGACGCTGGCGCCACGAGCCGCAAACAGCAGCTGCCAGAACGCCGCCTTGGCGAGCTGGGTCCGGCCGATCACGCCGCGCTCCCGGAACGAGCCGGCGAGCGCGAGCGTGCTGGAGCGGCGCAGCAGCGTGCGGTCCAGGTCGAAGAAGGCGGCGGAGGTCACTCGTTCGAGTCTAACCACGGCGTGAGTTTCTCCCGTCCGCGGCGTCCTTTCGTTGCCGACCCGCCACGAAAGGACGAATCGAATGCGCAAGCTGACCTGGATCATCGCCGCCCTTGCGGCTCTCGTCGCCGCGTCCGTCGCCGTGGCGCACGACAAGCTGGGCACGGGAGTCACTCCCGCGAAGGCGACGTTCACCGCCAAGACGGCGAGCGACGACACCCAGACCTGCACCGCCGCCGACGGCAGCGTCTGGCACTTCACCCATGCGACCTACACGGGCACCTCGAGCGGCGATCCGCAGCTGACCGGCGACCTGAAGCTGCGCACCCGCTCCGTGATCAACACGACGACCGGCTTCGGCTGGACGAAGGGTGAGGCCGTCATCCGCGACGCGACGAGCGACCGCAAGCTCGCCCGTGGCGAGTTCATCGCCGTCAACACGCAGAGCGGAGTCCTGAACGGCTTCCTGACCGGGAACGTCAAGGACAGCGGACGCCTGCTCGCGAACTTCTCCGCCTCCTTCTCGGCCGACGGGTCGTCCCTCTCGGGCGAGCTCGGCGGCACGAGCGCGACCACGACCGACTCGGCCGTCTACGCGGGCGCCGCGTGCAAGCCCGACGACAACCGCGACGACGACAACAAGGCCGACGACAAGGACAAGCACCACGAAGACGGAAAGCACGGCGGCAAGGGCCGCGGTTAACGCTCATAGAGCTTCATCCCCAGAGCATCGGGGCACTGCCGGAGAAGGGCGCCGCAAGGCGCTCTTCTCCGTTTTACGAGAGAACCTTGAGCTCCTTGGTGAGCCCGCGGGGTGCGCTGGGCGCAGGGCGTCGAGCCGCTCGGCGATGCGCGACGATCTGTCGCGCCGCCTCTGCGCCGGGATCGCGGAGCACGAGCGGCTCGCCCGCGTCGCCTGCTTCGCGCAGGCGCGCGTCCAGTGAGACGCAGCCGAGCAGCGGCACGCCGAGGTCGGAGGCGAGCTGCTCGCCGCCGCCCGATCCGAACACCTCGGAGGTCATGTTCTCGACGACGCCGAGCAGCTTCATGTTCGTCTTCTGCGCCATGATCGCCGCGCGGACGGCGACCTCCTGCGCGAGCGGCTGCGGCGTCGTGACCACGATCGCCTCGGCCTGGGGCAAGAGCTGTCCGAGCGAGATCGAGACGTCGCCGGTGCCGGGCGGCATGTCGACGAAGAGCGCGTCCAGCTCGCCCCAGTGCACATCGGAGAGGAACTGCTCGAGCGCACGGTGCAGCATCGGCCCGCGCCACATCACCGGCTCGTTGCCGTCGAGGAAGAAGCCGATCGACATCAGCTTCAGGTCGTGCTTGACCGGCGGGATCATCAGCTTGTCGACGAGCACCGGCTTCTGCCTGATCCCGAGCAGGTGCGGAATCGAGTGGCCGTAGACGTCGGCGTCGAGGACACCTGTGCTGCGGCCGAGCTGGGTGAAGGCGCTCGCGAGGTTCACCGTCAGCGTCGACTTGCCGACGCCACCCTTGCCGGAGGCGACGGCGATCACGCGGGTCGCGCGATCGAGCTGGATGGCGCTGCTCCTCGGCGTCACGTCGCCGCGAAGCTTCTTGGTCAGCGTCGCGCGCTCGTCCGGAGACATGACGTCGAAGCCGAGCTGGACGCCTGTCACGCCGGGGACCGCGCCGACGAAGCGGACGACCTGGTCCTGGAACGAGCTCCGCAGCGGGCAGCCGGCGATCGTCAGCGCGATCACGACCGTCACGTCGCCGCCGTCGAGCTCGACCGAGCGAACCATGTCGAGCTCGGTGACCGGCTTGCGCAGCTCGGGGTCGATCACGTTCGAGAGCGCAACGAGAATCGCTTCGCGCGAAGGTTCCATGCGGTCGATGCTAGCGGCGCGACGCCGAGTGGACCTGGCCGGACCGAGCTAGTGGCGCTTCTTGCAGCGGCTGTTGCCGTGATCCGAGTCGTCGCCGTGACTGCGGCCGGAGTCCCCGTCGTGGCCCCGATCGGAGTCGTTGTCGCGATGTGAGTCGTAGCCGTGCCCGAAGTCGTGGTCGTGGTTGCGGTCTCCGTAGCCGTGCCCTGGCCGGGTCGAGGGGAAGTCGTTCGACGTCGATGGGCGGCTGCGACTGGGGAGCAGGCGCGGCCGGAGTCGGGGCAGGTACCGGCGCAGCCGGCGTCGGCGCGGTCGGCGCCGGAGCCGTTGGCGCCGGGGCAGTGGGCGCAGGAGCCGTCGGCGCGGGAGCAGTCGGTGTGGGCGCCGGTGCCGGCTTCGGCGTCGGCTTCGGCGTCGGCGTCGGCTTTGCCTTCGGCTTCGCGACCGGCTTCGCCGCCGGATGCGACACCGGCTTCGCGGCAACGTGCTGATGCACCGGCGTGTGGTACGAGACGAGCACGATCGGCGTCGTCGCCCTCGGCGCGGTGGCTCTCGGCTTCGCAGCCGTCTTCGTCGCTCCGCGGGCCGCGTTGTGGCTCGTGAGCCGGTGCGCGCGCAGAGGAATCGCCGGCCTGCCGCGCGGGACGATCACGGGATGCTCGACCTTCGGAGCCGTCTTGACGCCGGGTTGACCCGTGCCGGCTTGAACCGTGCCCGGCTGGATCTCCGGGGCTTCCGCGACCGTGATGTTGGGCAGCTGCGGCTCGATCGCCGCGCGCCACAGGTAGCCGGCCGCGCCGGCGCTGAGCACGAGCAGGAGAATACGCAGCCGGTACCAGGTGCCGGACATCGTGAGCAGTATCGAGAGGGCGTCAGACGGACAGGCCGCGGCGACGGCGCGCCGGGGCCTCGACGCGGCCCGGCCCGGCCGCCTTCGCGCGGGCGAGAGCCGTCTCCGCGGCGGCGAGGAGCTCGTCCGCGCTCTCGCCGCGGTGGTACGTCGCGACCCCGAAGCCTGCGCTCGTCCCGCCGGCCGGGACCTGTGCAGCGCCGAGCTCGGCGCAGAGGCGATGAGCGAGCTCGCCGGCCCTGTCCGCATTCGGCCCCGTGACCAGCACGGCGAACTCGTCGTCGCCGATCCGCGCCGCGAGGTCGGAGGGGCGCAAATGGCGCCAAAGAGAGTCGGCGAACGCCCGCAGCAGCTCGTCTCCGGCCGCGCGGCCGTACCGCTCGTTCACCTCGGCCAGCCCGTCGAGGTCGGCGACGACGAGCGCCGGGCCGCGCCCGCGTTTCGCGGCGCCGATCTCGGTCTCGATCGCCGACATCAGCCGGACCCGGTTCGCGAGGCCGGTCAGCTGGTCGGTCAGCGCCCGCCGCTGCTCCGCGCCGTGGAGCCGCGCGCTCTCGAGCGCAACGCCCGCCTGGACGGTGAGCCAGTGCAGAAGCTCCTCCGCCTCGTCGGGGAAGCCCAGGGGTGGCGGATAGAGCAACAGCCGGATTCGATCGCCTTCGCCGGCGTCGAGATCGACCCCGAGCGGAACACCATCCGAGGGCTTGCCGGTCCGCGCGATCTCGGTCCCCGCACGCAGCAGCCGTCCGCCGCGCGCGCCGGTCGCAGCGGCAGCTGCCTGGAGGACGGCCGGCAGCAGCGCGTCCACGTCCTTCTCGCTCCGCAGCGCCTCGCCGATCGCCGCCAGTCCTTCGCCGCCCACCGGCGCCTGGGCGACGTCACGCCGCGGCCCTCGCAGCAGATGCACGAGGAGCACAGCGGCAAGCGCCGTCGCCAGGAGGGCCAGGGCCAGAGCGGTGGGTCTCACGTCGCCGAGCAGCGCGGCGGTCTGTGCAGTCATCGACGTCCTTCGAATTGCCGCAGGCGGAACGCCCCGCTGCGAGTTCCTTCACCACAAAGCCTAGGGGAGCGCGGCCCGTTCCACCCCCCCTTTTCGGACAGGAGACGCACGGTTCACAAAGACGTTGTCGAGGGCGTTCCGGAGCCCGACGGAGAGGGCGCCGGTGAGGACAGCCGCCTCGCCGAGGCTCGAGATCTCGACCCGCGGCGGGTACGGCGACCACTCGGCGAGGTGCGCTCGAACGGGCTCGAGCAGCAGGTCGCCGTTCGAGCCGAGCCCGCCGCCGAGCACCGCCAGCGCGACGTCCGTGACCGCGGAGACGGGCAGGATGTGCAGCGCGATCCGGCGGGCCTCCTCGGCCACGACGGCCCGCGCGACCGCGTCGCCCGAGCGCGCGGCGGCGAAGATCGCCCGCGCGTCGTACGGCTCACGCAGCGTCGTCGCGCCGTCGGCTGCCGCGAGGCGCGCCGCCAGCTCGCTGACCGCGCCGGCACAGGGGTCGACCTCCTGGCCGAGACCGATCAAGGCATAGTCGAGCTCGCCCGCAGCGCCGTGGTGGCCCCGGTGGAGCTCGCCGCGCAGAACGAGCCCGGCGCCGAGGCCGGTGCCGACCGAGAGGAACACGAAGTTCTCGACGCCGCGCGCCATCCCCTGCCACTGCTCGCCGAGGGCGGCGAGATTGATGTCGTTCTCGACCGTCACGGGCAGCCCGAGCCGCTCCTCGAGCTCGCCGGCGAACGAGCGTCCCTCGAGCCCCGACACGTTGAGCGCGAGGTTCAGCACGCCGCTTCCCGCCTCGACCACGGCCGGCACGCCGAGCACGACCCCGTCGATCCGCTCCGCCTCGACGCCCACGCCGTCGACGAGCGAGCCGAGCAGCGACTGGATCTCCTGCAGCGCGCCCTCGACACCGCCTCCCGACACCTCGACGTCCCGGCGCGCTCGGATCCGCCCCGAGAGATCGCAGACCGCGCCGCGCAGGAAGCGCGCCCCGAGGTCGAGCCCGAGCACGAGCGCCGCATCGGGCACCGGCTCGAAGAAGACCGCGCCGTAGCTCGGCCGCCCCGGGGCCGGCTCGGCCTCGCGCACGAGCCCCGCCTCGAGGAGCGTCTGCAGCGCCACGGACACCGTCGGCTTCGAGATCTCGGCCCGCCGGGAGATCTCGGCCCGCGAGATCGGCGCGCCGGCCCGGATCGCCTCGAGCACGGTCCGCTCGTTCAGGTGCTTCAGCAGTGGCGCAGTCGCTCGTGCCATCTCGTGAGAAACCTTAACTCAGTCTGAGGCTACCGCTGCTTGACTTTCTCGGTCTGGCCGTCGTAGAGTCGTGCTGGTAAAGATCATTTACGGGATCGGACCAAACTCCCGGGAGGACTCATGAGACGTGTGGCGACCATAGTCGTCAGCATCGCCGCCCTGGCGCTCGGCGCCGCCGGGCTCGCGGCGACCACCAATTCGGGGGCGCCGGAGCAGGCGACGAAGGTGCAGGCGAAGAATCTCACGGTCTGGGTCGGCTGGAGCGCTCGCGAGCTCGGTGTCTTCAAGAGCGTCGTCGCCGAGTACGACAAGAAGCACCCCGAGGTGACGATCAAGGTCCTCGGCGGCATCAACGACGACAAGATCACCGCGGGCATCCGCAGCGGCAACGTGCCGGACGTCGTCAGCTCGTTCACCTCCGCGAACGTCGGCACGTACTGCTCGTCCGGCGGCTGGATCGACCTCGCTCCGCTCCTCAAGGACTCGAACCTGAGCGCGGCGCAGTTTCCCGAAGACGAGCCAGTACTACACGCAGTACAACGGGAAGCGGTGCGCGCTGCCGCTCCTCGCCGACGTGTACGGGCTCTACTACAACAAGAAGCTCTTCAAGGCGGCCGGGATCAAGAGCCCGCCGAAGACGTTCTCGGAGCTGACCGCCGACGCGAAGAAGCTGACGAAGAAGGGAGCCGGCGGCTCGATCAAGGTCGCGGGCTACGACTCGTTCCTCGGCTTCTACGCCGGCAACGCGCCCGACCTCTCCACGTATGCACCGCTCTTCGGGGCGAAGTTCGTGGACTCGAAGGGCAAGTCCTCGCTCGCCACGAGCCCCGGCTGGGCGAAGATCCTGAAGTGGCAGAAGAGCCTCGTCGACTACTACGGGTACAAGAACCTCGTCAAGTTCCATGCCGGCAACGGTGACGAGTTCTCGGCCTCGCACGCGTTCGAGGTCGGCAAGCTCGCGATGATGCAGGACGGCGAGTGGCGGGTCGCGTTCCTCGCGGCCGAGCACCCTGACCTGGACTACGGCACGGCGCCGATGCCCGTCGACGACGCGCATCCCGAGCTCTACGGAGCCGGGCGCCGTCAACGGCACGATCATCGGCATCCCGAAGGGCGTCAAGAACAAGACGGAGGCCTGGGCGCTGCTCAAGTACCTGACCTTCGACACGCACGCGCTCGCGCAGCTTTCGAACGGGCTCCGCAACGTGCCGACGACGACGGCCTCGCTGACGTCGAAGGAGATCAAGCCCGACGCGCACTTCTCCACGTTTTTGAAGATCTTCGCGAACCCGAAGTCGAGCACGACGCCGATCACCGCGGTCGGCAACGCCTACGGGACGATCATCCAGACCTACACCGTCAAGTGGCAGGCCGGGCACGGCGGCGACCTGACGAAGGGCCTGAAGAACGTGGACAAGCAGATCGACGCGCAGCTCGCCCAGGCAAAGGGGGGCGGGGTGCCGTGAGCTTGAGCCCGGCCGCCGAGGCTGTACGCGCGGCGCCGGCGACTGATCGCCGGCGGGCCAGAGGGAGGGCCGCCTGGAGGCGGCGCCGCCTGGTGCTGCTCCTGATGAGCCCCTGGCTCGCCGGCTTCACGATCTTCTTCGGGGTCCCGCTCGTGCTGGCCGCGTACTTCTCGCTCACGCACTACGACCTGCTCACGTCTCCCAGGTGGGTGGGGCTCGCGAACTACAAGTACCTCTTCGAGAGCGACCAGCAGGTCTGGCCGGCGGTGCGCAATACGCTCTGGATCATCGCGGTCATGGTGCCGCTGCAGGTGATCTCCGCGTGCGGGATCGCGATGATGGTCGCGCGCGCGAAGCAGGGCGTCGGCTTCTTCCGCACCGTCTTCTACCTGCCGGCGCTCGCGCCGCCGGTCGCCGCGACGCTGGCGTTCGTCTACATCCTGAACCCGGCGACCGGCCCCGTGAACGCCTTTCTCTCGAAGCTCGGCATCGAAGGGCCGCTCTGGTTCCAGTCGCCCCAGTGGTCGAAGCCTTCCCTCGTCCTGCTCGGGATGTGGGGCGTCGGCAACACGATGATCATCTTCCTGGCGGCGGTGCTCGACGTCCCGAAGCATCTGTACGAATCCGCCGCCCTGGACGGCGCCGGGCCGGTCCAGCGGTTTCGCTGGGTGACCCTGCCCCTGATCAGCCCGGTGATCCTCTTTGCGGTCGTGATCGGCGTCATCCAGGGAATGCAGTACTTCACGCAGGCGTACGTGGCGGCCAACGTCGCGTCGGGCCAGGCGTCCCAGGCGGGCGACCAGACGGTGAACAACCTCGGCTACCCGGAGGGGTCGACGCTCTTCTATCCGGTTTTGCTGTACCAGCACGGCTTCCGCTACTTCAACATGGGCTACGCATCGGCCCTCGCGATGCTCCTGCTCGTCGTCGCGTTCTCGATCACGCTGCTGATCGTCGTCAACTCGCGGCGCTGGGTCCACTACCAGGGAGCCTCGCGGTGACGGCTGCGCCGGTCTCCGCGCGCGTCGCTACGGCGGTCCCCCGCCGCCGGCCGCCCGCCGCGGTCCGGCGCAAACGGTTCCTGCTCGCGGTCGCGAACCACAGCGTCCTGATCGTGCTCGCTGTCGCGTTCCTGCTCCCGTTCGTCTTCATCTTCCTGACCGCGCTGATGACCAGCCAGCAGGCGCTCTCGTCCAACCTCTGGCCGCAGCCGTTCCGGTGGTCGAACTTCACGGACGTCTTCCACACGGCGCCGTTCTGGCGCTGGACGCTGAACACCCTCATGTACTCCGGGCTCGCCACGCTCGGCCTGCTGGTCTCGTCGATCCCCGTCGCGTACGCCCTCGCGCGCCTGCGCTGGCGGGGCCGGAACGCCGTCTTCATGATCACGCTGATCGCGCTGATGCTGCCGCCGCAGATCGCGGTCGTGCCGCTCTACGTGATGTGGGCCAAGCTGCACCTCGTCGGCACGCTCTGGCCGCTGATCCTGCCGAACTGCCTCGGCGATGCGTTCTCCATCTTCCTCCTGCGCCAGTTCTTCCTGACGATCCCGGAGGAGTACCTCGACGCCGCGCGAGTCGACGGCTGCGGCGAGCTGCGGATCCTGACCACGGTCGTTCTGCGGCTCGCCAAGCCGGCGATCGCCGCCGTCGCGCTCTTCTCGATCCTCTACACGTTCAACGACTTCTTCCTGCCGCTGCTCTACGTCGGCGAGAACCCCGACCACTGGGTGCTGCAGATCGGCCTCTCGCAGTTCCGCTCGCTCCACCAGGTGCAGTGGAACCTGACGATGGCGGCGACGCTGCTGGCGATGGCGCCGGTGATCGTGCTCTTCTTCCTCGCGCAGAAGGCGTTCGTCGAGGGCGTCACGCTGACGGGGGTGAAGGGATGAAGATCGCCGTTATCGGCGCCGGGTCGACGTACACGCCGGAGCTCGTGTCGGGTCTCTCGCGGGAGCGCGACCGGATCGACGTCACGGAGCTCGCGCTGCACGACATCGACGCGCAAGCGGCTCGACGTCGTCGGCAGCCTCGCAAAGCGGATGCTCGACCGCCAGGCCTACGACGGCCGGCTCGAGCTCACGGGCGACCTCGACCGGGCGCTCGACGGCGCCGACTTCGTGCTGCTGCAGATCCGGGTCGGCGGCCAGGAGGCGCGCCTCTCGGACGAGACGGTGCCGCTCGCGTGCGGGTGCATCGGGCAGGAGACGACGGGTGCCGGCGGGCTCGCGAAGGCGTTGCGCACGGTGCCGGTCGTGCTGGGCATCGCCGAGCGGGCGCGCGGAGCTCTCGGCGGACGACGCCTGGATCGTCGACTTCACCAACCCGGTCGGGATCGTCACGCGGTCGCTGCTCGACGCGGGTCACCGTGCAGTCGGGCTCTGCAACGTCGCGATCGGCTACCAGCGCTGGTTCTCGGGGCTCTACGACGTCGCCCCGGCCGAGGTGATCATCGACCAGGTGGGCCTGAATCACCTGACGTGGATCCGCGCCGTGCGGATCGCGGGAGAGGACGTGCTGCCGGAGCTCTTGGCCGAGCACGGCGACGAGATCGCCCGCCGCGGTGCGACGCCGCGCGAGCTGGTCGACCAGCTCGGCGCGATCCCCTCGTACTACCTGCACTACTTCTACGCGCACGACGCGGTGCTCGCCGAGCAGCTCGTCGGCCAGCCGCGGGCGGCGCGCGTGGCCGAGATCGAGCGCGACCTTCTCGAGCTCTACCGGGATCCAACGTTGACCGAGAAGCCCGCGCTGCTCGAGGAGCGGGGCGGGGCGTTCTACAGCGAAGCTGCGATCGGGCTCGTCTCATCGCTCGTCTCGGGCGACGACGCCGTCCACGTCGTCGACATCCGGAACAACGGCACGCTCGCCGGCCTCCAGGACGACGACGTCGTCGAGGTTCCCGCCCACATCGGCCTCGACGGCGCGCGCCCGCTGCCGCAGGAGCCACTCGCGCCTGAGCTGCTCGGCCTCGTCCAGCACGTCACCGCCTACGAGCGCCTCGCCGCGCAGGCCGCCGTCGAGGCGAGCCCGGAGCTTGCGCGCAAGGCTCTGCTGACGCACCCGCTCATCGGCCAGTGGCCCCTCGCCGGCGAGGTGCTCGACGGCCTCCTCGACGCCGGCTACGTGCCGGGCATCGCGGCCAGAGGCACAGCGTGATCGCGCTCGGCGTCGACGGCGGCGGCTCGAAGACCGACGTCGCGGTCGTGCGCGCGAACGGCGAGGCACTCGCGCTGCGCCGCGGCGGGGCAAGCCACACGCACCATCTCGGCATCGAGGGCGCCCTCGACGTGATCGAGGCGACCCTCGACGAGGCGCTGGCCGAGGCGGGGCTCTCGCGCGGCAACGGGCACGTCGCCGCGGTCTCGACATTGACGCTCGCCGGCGCCGACTTCCCGGACGAGGTCGAGGCGATCACCGCCGCCGTCGAGGCGCGGCGCTGGAGCCTGCGCACCGTCGTCTTGAACGACACGTTCGCCGTGTTGCGCGCCGGCACCGACCAAGGCTGGGGTGTCGCGGTCGTCTGCGGCTCAGGCCTGAACTGCGTCGGCGTCGCACCCGACGGCACGCATGTCCGCTTTCCTTCGCTCGGCGCGATCAGCGGCGACTGGGGAGGCGGCTACGACCTCGGCCTCGCCTGCGCCTGGGCGGCGGCACGGAGCGAGGACGGGCGCGGTCCGAAGACGACCCTCGAGGGCGCCGTCCCGGCGCACTTCGGTCTCGCGACGCCGCACGAGCTCGCGCTGGCGATCCATCGCGGCACGGTCGCCCAGCGGCGCCTGATCGAGCTGGCGCCGCTCGTCTTCGCCGAGGCGGCGGACGACGCGGTGGCCGCGGAGATCGTCGCGCGGCTCGCCAATGAGCTCGCAGCGATCGCCGGCGCGGCAGTCGAGCGCCTCGGACTCGCCGGCGAGCGGACGCAGGTCCTGCTCGGTGGCGGGATCATCCAGCGCAACCACGCGACGCTCGTCCCGCTCGTCGAGGCGAGACTGCGCGAGACCGGCCCGGCGATCGAGGTGCACGCGACAAGCTCGCCGCCGGTCGTCGGCGCAGCCCTGCTGGCGCTCGACGAGCTGGGCGCCACACCGGAGGCGCAGGCACGCCTGCGGCGGAGCTCGGCACCGCATTCGAGACCATGTCCGAGTCGAGAGCCGCCGTCGCGGCAGGAGAGACAATGGCGAGAGACGATGGCTGAGGTCCGGTACGAGCAGGCGACGAGGATCTACCCCGGCAACGACGTGCCCGCGGTCGACGCACTCGACCTGCAGATCGCCGACGGAGAGTTCATGGTGCTCGTCGGGCCGTCCGGCTCGGGCAAGACGACCGCGCTGCGCATGCTCGCCGGCCTCGAGGAGGTCGATGCCGGCTCCGTCTTCATCGGCGACCGCGACGTCACCGACGACGCGCCGAAGAACCGCGACGTGGCGATGGTCTTCCAGAACTACGCGCTCTATCCGTACCTGACCGTCTTCGACAACATCGCCTTTCCGCTCCGCATCGCGCGGGTGCCGAAGGCGGTCCGCACCGGGCGCGTGCACGACATCGCTCGCATGCTCGAGATCGACGAGCTGCTCGACCGCAAGCCGGGCCAGCTCTCGGGGGGCCAGCGCCAGCGCGTCGCGATGGGCCGGGCGCTGATCCGCAGCCCGTCGGTCTTCCTGATGGACGAGCCGCTGTCGAACCTCGACGCGAAGCTGCGCGTGCAGATGCGCGCCGACATCGCCGCCCTGCAATCGCGCCTCGGCGTGACGACGGTCTATGTCACCCACGACCAGGCGGAGGCGATGACCCTCGGTCACCGCGTGGCTGTGATGAAGGAAGCCCGCCTGCAGCAGTGCGACGCACCGCGGGTGCTCTACGAGCGCCCGGCCAACACGTTCGTCGCCGGGTTCATCGGCTCTCCCTCGATGAACCTCTGCCGCGTGCCCTGCACCAACGGCTCCGGCTCGGTGTCGCTCGGAGGCGTGACGGTGCCGGTGCCGGCGGGCGCCTCGGGCAGCGTCGTCGTCGGCTTCCGCCCCGAGTCGCTCGAGGTCGCGTCGGACGGCATCCCGGCCACGGTCGAGGTCGTCGAGGAGCTGGGCGCCGACGCGTTCGTCTTCTGCGTCGCCGAGCTTGCGGACGGGACGACGAAGCTCGTGGCACGGACGGAGACCCGGAAGGCACCCGCGCGCGGCGAGCGGGTGACGCTGCGCCCGCGCGCGGACGAGGCGCACGTCTTCGACCCGGAGAGCGGCGCCCGGCTGGGCGCTTGAGCGGCCTCACGGAGCTGGACACCCCGGCGGTCGCCGTCGACCTCGACGCGGCCGAGCGGAACATCGCCCGCATGCAGGCCTACTGCAACGAGCACGGGATCCGGCTGCGCCCGCATGTGAAGACGCACAAGCTGCCAGAGCTGGCACGGCGCCAGCTCGAGGCGGGAGCCGTCGGCATCTGCTGCCAGAAGCTCGGCGAGGCGGAGGTGTTCGTCGCAGCCGGCGTGCAGGACGTCTTCGTCACCTTTCCGCTCGTCGGCGAGCAAGAAGCTGCAGCGGCTCGCCGAGCTGGCCCGCGCGGCGCGGGTGCTCGTCCCGGTCGACTCGCACGAGCGCGCTCGCCCAGCTCGCCGCGTCGGGCGCGGACGTCGAGGTGCTCGTCGACTGCGACACCGGCTTCGGGCGTACCGGTGTGCAGTCGCCCCAGGACGCTGCGGCGCTCGCCGAGGCGGTGCGCGACGCGGGCCTGCGCTTCGAGGGGTTCATGACCTACCCGGCGCCGCCTGGCTGTGACGCCTGGCTCGGCGAGGCGCGCGAGCTCGCCGGCGGCGGGACGATCAGCGTCGGCGGCACGCCGAACGCGTTCGCGGCGCACGAGCTTCATGGGGTCGACGAGCTGCGGCCGGGCACCTACGTCTACGGCGACCGCGCCTGCATCGCGAACGGCTCCGTGCCGCTCGAGGATTGCGCGCTCCGGGTCGTCGCGACCGTCGTCAGCCGGCCGACCGGCGACCGGGCGATACTCGACGCGGGCTCGAAGTCCCTGACGAGCGACCTGGCGCGCGGCGCGGAGGGCCATGGGTTGATCGTCGAGTACCCCGAGGCGCAGATCGTGATGCTCTCCGAGGAGCACGGCCACGTCGACCTGAGCGCCTGCGCAGAGCGGCCCCGGATCGGCGAGGTCGTAACGGTGATCCCGAACCACGCCTGCGTCGTCTCGAACCTCCACGACTCCGTCGTCGTCCACCGCTCGGGCAGGGTCGAGGGCACGTGGCCGGTCGCGGCGCGCGGGACAACCCGATGAGCGTCGACCTCGTCGGCGTCGGCGAGACCATGTGGGCGTTCGCGACAGCGGACCTCGCGCCGCTCGCCGAGGGACAGCGCTGGGTGACGCACCCGGCAGGCGCGGAATCGAACGTCGCCGCCGGCGTCGCGGCGCAGGGGCTGAGCGCCGGCTGGATCGGCAGGGTCGGCGACGACGCATTCGGGCGGGCCGTCCTCGACGAGCTCGACGCGCTCGGGGTCGACTGCTCGCGCGCGGTCATCGACCCGGACCGGCCCACGGGGTTGATGTTCAAGGGCGCCGTCGAAGGCGAGCGCTGCGAGATCGACTACCGGCGCCACGGCTCGGCCGGCTCGGCGCTGAGGGCGGAGGACATGGACACCGGCTACGTCGCCGGCGCGCGGGCGGTGCACGTGACCGGGATCACCGTCTGCCTCTCGGAGGAGGCCGGGCGGGCGGCGTTGCGCGCCTTCGAGCTTGCGACAGGCCTGAAGAGCTTCGACCCGAACGTGCGCCGCCAGCTCTGGCGTGAGGACCGAGCGCCGCTCGTGCGCCGGCTGATCTCGATGTCCGACGTCTGCTTCTGCGGGCTCGCGGACGCCGAGCTTCTGACTGGGCGCACGGAGCCCGAGGCGTGCGCGACGGCCCTCGCCGAGCTCGGCGCCGGCACGGTGATCGTGACGCTCGGCTCCCGCGGCGCGCTCGCGCTCGAGGACGGCGCGTTCGCGACGGTGGCGCCGCATCCGGTCGAACTCGTCGACCCGGTTGGTGCCGGCGACGCGTTCGCCGCCGGCTTCCTGGCGGGCCGCCTCCGGGAGGAGCCGCTGGAGACGGCCCTCGAGCAGGCGGCCCGCATGGGTGCAGAAGCCGCGCGAACGCGGCACGACGTCGCGATGCTCTAGTCGTCCTCTCCGCCGCGGTCGTCGTCGCCGCAGCCGTGGTGAGACCTCCCTGACGGGATGAACGCAACGCCGTGCGGCCTTCCGGGATAGTCGAGCGTCTGGACGACCGCGTTGCCGTGCCGGTGGTCGACGACCGCAACACCGGCGCCCGGCCCCTCGAACGCGGCGAACGTGAACCGCCCGTCCGGCGAGGTCCACTGGTGGCCGGCGATCGTCGTCGCGGTGTTTGCCGGCCCAATGGCGACGATCTCCGTCTGGAGCGTGCGTGTGTCGATGACCGCCAGTTGCGCCGGCGAGCCTCGAAGCCCCACGGTCAGCAACCTGTCGTGGTGAGCGAGCTGCAATGTGTCAGGCGCGGTGGCGAGCGGGAAGCTCGACAGGACCACCTGGTGCTTGAGATCGACGATCCGGATCGCGTTGCCGGTCCGTGCCGACACGTAGGCGGTCTTGCCGTCGCGCGTGACCACGAGCTCGTGCGCGTTCGGCACGCTCAGCCGCCAGAGCACGACGCCGGTCCGTGGCTCGAGCGCGATGAGCTCGCTCGTCGCGTCGCTCGTGACGTAGAGCGTCCGCCCGTCGGGTGAGAAGACACCGGCGTGCGCCCGCCCGTTCGTCGTCTCGGGATTCGTGTCCCAGGTGCCGAGCAGCATGTCCGTCCGGGCGTCGACGACGCCGACCGTGTCCGTCCCGTAGAGACCGAACGAGACGAGCCTGCCGTCGCGGCTGACGTGCACGTGGTGCGGGCGCGCCGTCAAGCCGACGAAGAACCGCTTCAGGACGCTGCCCGTCTTGGGATCGACGACCGCGAGGGCCGGCGCGGAGCCGAACTCCTCGGAGACATAGAGCTTGCCCTTGGCAAAGCCGAGGTCGCCCGGCTGCGAACCGGCGGCCAGCGGCCAGGTGGCGACGATCGCTCCCGTGGCCGCGTCGAAGCCGCGGATCGTGTCGACGCCGCGATTCGCCACCCAGATCGTTCCCTTGAGATCCCGACGGTCCGGGCCGCCGCCGGCCAGCGCCAGCGAGCCGACAGCCGCGACGGCTGCAATCCCCAGAAGTGCCGTCAGGACCAGGATCAGAATCCGTCGTTGCTTGGTCATTCCCCCTCCTTCACAGGCGCGAAGTCGCGTGTCTCGACGATCCGCGCGAACGAGATACCGGCCAGGCCGCAGGCGTGGCGCACGTCGTCCGCGCTCGCGGCGTCGAAGGTGCAGAAACACGACTCCTCGTCCGGCACGAACGTCGAGCCCGAATAGCGCACATCGACGCCCTCCGTCGCGAGGTGTCTGGCCGCCGCGGCGAGCCGCTCGTTTGCCTCATCCAGCTCTTGGGCCGTGACGCCCGGCAGATACCGCTCGACCATGTACGTCCTCACACAAGCCAAGCTAGGGCCAGGTCCGGCAGGCAACAACCGGTGATATCCCCGGCTTTGCCTGCTCAGCGCCGCGCGATGCGCGACGCTGCGCAGCTCGGTGCGCGAGCGGACGCCGAGCTTGCGGTAGATCTTCGAGAGGTTCCACTCGACCGTCTTCGGACTCAGGTGCATGGCCTGCGCCACCTCCTTGTTGGAGCGCCCCGAGACGACGAGCTCGGCGATCGCCGCCTCGGTCGCCGACAGCTCGCCCGCGGGCGACGCGCGGCCGCCGATCCGGCCGAGCTCCCGCCGGGCCCGCTGCGCCCACAGCGGAGCGCCGAGGCCGTCGAAGATCTCGAGCGCGCGCCGGAGAGTCCGGCGGGCCGCCTGCTTGTGACGCGCCGTCCGCTGGACGGTGCCGAGCGCGAGCAGGCTCCGTCCGAGCTCCAGCGGGTTTCCGACCCGTTCGCCGACGTCCACCGCCTGCTCGAGACAAGCCTGGGCCGAGTCGAGGTCGTCCTCCGCCAGGGCGAGCAGGCCGAGCGCACGAGCCGCCGTCGCGATTGCGCGCGGCGTGGCCATCACACCCGGAGCCTCCGCGCAACGCGCGAGCAGATCGCGCCCCTCCTCGACCCTACCCAGGGCGGCGAGCGCCTCGGCCGCATCGAAGGTCTGGTCGATCACCGGCGTGCCGAGACTCCGGTAGCGCTCGATCGCCGGCAGCAACACGTCGTACGCCGCGTCGTAGTTCTCCAGCGAGAGTTCGAGGAAGCCGAGCACGGCCCGCGGGCCGCCGGAGTTCCAGCCTCGGCCGTCGGTCAGCACGAGCGCATGCTCCGCCCGCCGCCGCGCCGAGTCGACCTCGCCGCGCGCCGCCTCGACGAGCGCGAGCAGGAACAGTCCGCGCGGCTCAGCCGCCTCGCGGCCGGTCTGGACGGCGAGGTCATGCGACTCGATCGCAAGCGCCGCCGCCCGGTCCCAGTTGCCGGTCGCGAACTCGAGATCCGCGAGCACCCAGAGGGCCATGTTGACGGCCGCGTCTCCTGACGCCCGGCCGCGCTCGCACAGCCGCTCCAGCAGCGGCCGGGCGCGCTCGTACTCGCCGGCATCGTGGAGGTCCCCGCGCGTAGACGGCGGTCGGGCCGTAGTCGAGCTCGAGGCCGCCGAGCTGCTCTTCGATGGCCATTCCCCGCTCGTAGAGATCAGTGTCGAGGGGCCCGCCACAGAGGGTTCTCAGGTGAGCGAGCGACGTGACTGCGCGGGCGAGTGTCGGCGCGTCTCCGAGTCGCTCCGCGAGTACAGCCGCCTCGCGTGCGTCGGCCTGGGCGGCGCGGAAGCTCCCCTGCGTTCCGGACCGGTACGCGACGCTGACGAGGATCCGCGCCCGTAACCGCTCGTCGGCGCCGGCCTCGGTGAGCGCGCGGCGACAGAAGTCGCGCCCGACGCGTGTGTCCTGGCCCTCGAACCTGATCTTGCCGATGCTCCAGAGGAGCTCGGCGCGGCGTGACCCCGGCGGCGCTGCATCGAGCGCTCCCTCGAGGAGCGCGACAGCGCGCGCCGTGTTGCCCGCGCTGTAGTGCTGGTCGGCGGCGACGAGCACGCGTCTGTGCGTCTCGGTCGCCAGCTCGGGCGGGGTCAGTCGGAACGCCTGCTCGGCAAGCGCTGCGGCCGCAGCGACCGCTCCGCGTGAGTACGCACGCATCGCCGCGTCCTCGAGCTCCGCCGCAACCTGCGCGTCGGGGCTCTCGGCTGCCAGCGCCAGGTGCCTCGCTCGCTCCTCCCGTTCGATGACCACGGCGGCGAGGCGGCGGTGCACACCGCGCCTCACCCGCGGCGGCGCGTCCGAGAAGGGGATCGAGGCGAGCAGCGGATGCGTAAACGAGATCACGTCGCCATGAATCTCGATCACGCCCGCCTGCACGGCACTCTCGAGATCGCTGTCCACGTGCTCGGAGCCGACGGCGCGCTCCACGAGCGCCACCGTCGGGTGGGACAGCGCCGCCGCCGGCAGGAGCGTTTCGCTCGCGGAGCGCGGAAGGCGCGCGAGCCGCGCCCGCACCAGCTCGCGCAGATTCGGCGTCACCGGCAGCGGCTCTCCCGGCTGCGGCTCGACCCCCGAGCGCTCGAGCGCCATGGCGAGCTCGAGCGCGCAGAAGGCGTTACCGCCGGAGGCCTCGTGAATCCGCAGCAGCGCGAAGCGCGAGAGCGCGACACCGAGCCGTGTGCGCACGAGCTCGTAGATCGCGGCGACGGTGAGCGGCCCGACGCGCAGCCGCTCGATCCGCTCGTCGCCGAGCGCCCGGGCGAGCTCGTGCGGCTCGGTTTCCTCCGGTGCGACGCGAACGGCGGCCAGGACCCCGACCGGCTCTTCGGCGAGGCGCCGGCACGCGAACTCGAGCGCCCGCGCCGATGCCCCGTCGAGCCACTGCACGTCGTCGACGGCGAGCAGCACCGGTGCGGTTGCCGCAAGGAGGAGCACGCAGCTGCGGAAGGCGGCGCCGACCGCCCGTTCGTCGGGCGGCGACCCGTCTGGCTCGGCGAGCAGGAGCGCCACCTCCAGTGCCCGCCGCTGCGGCACGGGTAGCTTCGGCAAGAGCTCTCCAACGGTTCCCCCGAGCAGGTCTGCGAGCCCGACGAAGGCGAGCTTCGCCTCGGTCTCCGCAGGGCGTGTAAAGAGAACCGTGAGACCACGCTCCCGGGCGTGCTCGAGCGCCGCCCGCCAGAGGCAGGTCTTGCCTATCCCCGCCTCGCCTTCCAGAAAGAGCCCGCACGGCCCTTCCTCGAGCTGCGCGACGAAACCATCGAGCCTCGCAAGCTCCGACTGTCTGCCGAAGAGCGTTTTGGCCGCGTGCACCATTCGACGGTAGCTCCGGCTTCAACGCGCTACAAGACGCTCGAGTTTCCGATCCTTAACGGGCGAGTGCCGCCGCGAGCTGCCCGCACAGCTCCGGCGTCCCCGCTGCGACGACCCGTGAGCGCCCCTCCAGATCGAGCGGGGCGGCGCCGTACGGCGGATCCTCCGGCAGGTCGATCGCGTAGCCGCGCTCGCGGACGAGCAGCTGGCCGGCGGCGATGTCGACCGAGCGCGCCTCCTTCAGCGAGACGACGCCGTCGAGGCGGCCCGCGGCGAGCTGGCAGAGCGACAGGGCAAGTGAGCCCATCACGCGCAGCCGCTTCGCCAGGCCGACGAACGACGGCGCCTGCTCGGCGATCAAGTTCGTCACGGTCGCTTCAAAAGAGAGGATCTCGATCTCGTCCTTCGGCCCCGGCGTGTCGAGCAGCACTCCGTTCAGGAAGGCGCCCTTCCCGCGCTCCGCGGTCCACTCCTCCTGCGCGCCGAAGTCGTAGACGTAGCCGAAGTGCACGTCGTCCATCGTCTCGCCGTCGGCGACCGCGATCGAGAGTGAGAAGAACGGGATGCCGCGCTTCGAGTTGACGGAGCCGTCGATCGGGTCGACGACGATCAGCGGCGGCCCGTCTCCCGAGCGCCCCACCTCCTCGCTGACGATCGCACCGAGACCGGCGAGCCGCGCGAGAATCACCCGCTCCGCCGCTGCGTCGATCGCGGTCGTGTCGTCGCCCCCGAGCCCGGCGCCGAGGACCGGCTCGCGCTCCAGGCGCGTCGGCAGCTCGGCGAGCACGCCCTGCACGTCCTCGACCGCGGCGCGGCAAACAGCCAGCCAGTCCGTCACAGCGGCTGGAACAGCAGTCCGGAGACAAGCTTCGGGAAGAAGTACGTCGTCTTCTGCGGCATCACCTTGCCGGCCGCGGCGGCGTCGAAGACCTGCTGGATCGCCGGTGCCCGGACGAGGAACGCCGCCTGCGCGCGCCCGTCGTCGACCGCCGCGACCGCCTCGTCGCGCCGAGGCGTGTACGTGACGCCCTCCGGCGAGAAGCGCTCGATCGCCTCGACGTCCAGCTCGCCGTCAGCTGTCTCGACGAGCGTGTAGGCACCGTCGCGGTAGAGCACGAGCCCGGCAGCTCCTCGCCCGGCGGCTCGATCGGCGTCCCCGCCACCTCGCCCAGTCGCTCGACGATGCGATGCGTCGGGAAGATCGTCGACCCGGGATCGCTCGTCGAGACCAGCACCACCATCATCCAGGCGCTCCCCGGCGTCCCGACCTCGTCGTGATAGGCCAGCGCCGTCTCGTAGCGATGATGGCCGTCGGCGATCAGGAGCTGCAGGTCGTCGAAGACCAGTCCCACGGTCGGGTCGACGACCTTCCAGAGCCGGACGCCGTCGAGAGCAATGTCGGGCTCGGCATGCGGCGGCTCGAACGCCGGCGCGTCGTAGAGCAGGAAGATCGGCTCGAGCTGGGTCTCCGTCGCCCGCAGGAGGCGCAGGCGGCCCTCCTTCGGGCCGGCGTGCGTCCGCTCGTGCGGCAGGACGATTCGCTTGTCGTAGCCCTCGAGGTGCAGCGCGCCGACGAGGCCCGTGCGCGTGCGCGCGACGCCGTCCGGGCCGACGTAGTCCTGCTCGACGATCCAGAAGGCGGGCTCCTCCTCGACGAGCACGCCCTGGTCGAGCCAGCGGTCGAGCTCGGCGGCCGCCTCCTCCTCCGCAGCGGGCAGCGTCAGCCGGACGACATTCCACTCGCTGCGGGCGAGGTACTCGTCGCGCTGCGCGTCCGAGAGCACGTCGTAGGGTGGCGCGACCAGATCCGCCAGGGGCAAGGGCGGCGCGTAGCGAAGCGCACGGAACTCGCGAACCTGGGCCACGCGGCTGAGCCTACCGACGAGCTACTACACTCGGCCGCGTGAGCGCGATCGCCGAGCTGGCAGAGGACAGGGTCGTCGAGGGCGTCTACGCCGTCTCGCGCAAGCGCAGGCTGAAGACGAGGAACGGCGCCCCGTACATCGCGCTGGAGCTCGTCGACCAGAGCGGCCGCATCGAGGCGCGGGTCTGGAACGACGTCGAGCTGCTGGACGGGCGCTTCGCCGAGGGCGACGCCGTACGCGTGCTCGGTCGGGTGGAGAAGTTCAAGGACCGGCTCCAGCTCGACGTCCGCTCGATCGAGTCGGTCGCGGACACGGACCCCGCGTCGCTGACGCCGACGATGCGGCGTGACCCGGAGGAGCTGCTCGGCTTCCTGGAGTTCCTCGTCGCGGAGATCTCCCACGCGGGCCTCGCAACGACGGTGCGGCGCGTCCTCGACGGCGTCGAGCTGCAGGCGTACCCCGCCACGGTCGAGGAGCACCACTCGTACGCGGGCGGTCTGCTCGAGCACACCGTCGGCGTGGCGACGCTCTGCCGCGAGACCGCGCAGCTTCATCCCCGCCTGCGCGGCGACCTCGTCCTCGCCGCAGCCCTCGTGCACGACGTCGGCCGCGTCTACGAGCTCGGCCGCGGGCCGTCGTTCCAGCCTTCCGACGAAGGGCGCCTGCTCGGCCACGTGCATCTCGGCCTGAGGCGGATCGAGGATCGGGTCGAGGGCCTGACGGCTGCGCAGGCGGCCGAGCTCCTGCACTGCGTCGCGGTCCACCACGACGCGCGCGCCGCTCGAACCGCGGAGGCGTCGGTCCTCTACCACGCGAACCAGCTCGACGCGATCGCCGCGACGCGGCCCGTGCCCGGCTAGGCTTGCTCGCCGTCTTCCTGGCGCTCGGCGCGAGCACCGCGTGGGGGGTCTCCGACTTCTTCGGGCCGCTGCAAGGCCGCAGGTACGGGACGCTGGCGGTGCTGCTGGTCGCGGAGGTCGCAGGCATGATCGCGATCGCGATCGCCGTCGGGATCAGCTGGCATCTGCCCGACGATCCTGCCGTGTGGCTCGCAGTCCCTGCGGCGGTCGCCGGGACCGTCGGCCTCTACGCCTACTACCGGGGCATGGCCGTCGGCGCGATCAGCGTCGTCGCGCCCGTCGCCGCGGTCTCGGCGGTCGTTCCCGTCCTGATCGGGCTCGCGACCGGCGACAGCCCGTCGCCGCTGCAGCTCGTCGGCATGGCGGTCGCGCTCACCGGAGTCGCGCTGGCGTCGCGCGAGCCCGGCAGCGGCCCGCGCAACGTGGCCGCCGGCGTGTGGCTTGCACTCCTCGCGGCGTTCGCCTTCGGCTTCTACTTCACGCCGATGCACGCCGCGGGGAACGCCGACTTCCTCTGGGCATCGCTCATCTTCCGCGTCGTCGCGACCGCGATGGTCGCCGTGGCGGCGCTCATCGTGCGGCCGAGCATCGCGATCGACCGGCGCGGGCTCACGATCGTGATCCTGGCCGGTATGGGCGACACGCTGGGTAACGTCCTCTTCGCGGCCTCCTCGGCGTACGGCCTCGTCAGCGTCACGTCCGTGCTCGCGTCGCTCTACCCGGTGTGGACAGTGATCCTCGCTCGGGCGGTGCTCGGCGAACGCGTCTCGTCCGGCCAGCAGGTCGGCATTGCCGGCACGCTCCTCGGGGTGACGCTGATCTCGGCCGGCTGATCGGGGCTAGAGATTGCGGCGGCGCAGGACCAGGCCGAGCGGCAGGATCGCCACGAGCGCGACGTAGGGCGACAGCGGCCGCACGGTCGTGTGGCTCGGCACCTGCGTCCGCGGTCCGTCGCCGACGAGCTGCTTGACGCGCGCCGCCACCTGGCCCTGCTGCCCCTCCGTATAGACCGGCGCACCGAGCGCGGCGCCGAGAGCTTGCAGCGAGGCGGTCGCCGAGGCGTCCGCGGTGTAGCGCGGATCGGCCCGGCCGCCCGTGAAGACCCGTTCGCGCGGCTGCCAGAGCTGCAGGAAGACGAGGCTGACCTTGCCCTGGTGGAGGCGTGATGTCATCGCCGCAGCCGAAGCGGGGACCGACTCGCCGTCGGTCAGGATGACGGCGACGCGCTTGCGCGTCGTGCCCGGGAAATAGCCGGCGTTGCCGAAGGCGCCGAGGCTCGCGAGGCTTGTCGTCGTCCCGTTGCCCTTGCGCAGCGGCGGCGGCCGGTCGATCCCCATCGCGTTCTCGAGCGTCGCGCGGAAGTCGGCGGCGTCGCTGGAGGGGAAGAGATGCGGGAGCACGCGGTCGGTCAGCGAGGCGAGCCCGACCCGGATCTCCGGCAGCGACCGCCGCAGCCCGAGGGCGATCCCGCTCGCGCGGGCGAAGCGGGTCGCCGCCTGCGGTCCCGCGGCAGCGGCCATCGACCGCGACGAGTCGACGACGACATACACATCGGCATCGCTGCGGACCGACGCAGTGTGGCGCTCGGAGCGCACCGGCTGCGCGGCGGCGAGGGCGAGCAGTCCGACGACCGCTGCGGCTGCCAGGGCCGGGACGAAACGGTGGGAGCCGGCGGCCGGGCGCAGACCCAGCACGCGCCGCACGGCGGCGACGCGCCGCTGCCCGACGGCGAATGCCGCCAGCGGCAGGATCGCCGCGAGGGCAACGAGGGCGGCGAGCGGACTGACGAACGTGACGTTCATCAGAAGCCGGACCCGCCCGTCGCAGCGCTGGCACCGACGCCGCCCCTGCCGCCCGAGTCCTGGGGAGCGTCGCGACGGCGCTCGCCGCTCGGCTGCGTCAGGTCGAGGATGAGCTCGAGGTCGAACTTGGCGTCGTCTCCCGACAGTGCGAGCCGCGCGGCCGTCTTCAGCGACTCGATCGAGCGCTGGACGAGAGAGGGGCCGGACCCGCCGGACCCGTGCGCGTCCTCCCAGAGCAGGACGCCGAGCAGCAGCGCCGCCCGCGACCGCTGGGCCGGATCGACCGCCTGGCGCGAGATGCCGTCGAGCGAGGCCTCGGCCTCACCGCGGCGCGAGAGCCGTTGCATCTCCTCGGCGTAGCCGCTCGCCTGCCCGCGCGAGCGGACGAACGCCGACTCCGCCCGCCGAAGCGTGAGCTCGTCCTGCAATCCCGCCGCGTCGCGCGCCAGCCGGTCGGCGCGGCTCGTCCGCGGCACCCACAGGCCGGGCGTGGCCGGATCCGCCGCAAACGCCGCGTCGTCGTGGCGCAGATCGCCCGAAAGCTGCCCTGCCGCTCCCGCCAGTGCGGCGAGCACGAGCCCTGCGCCCACCAGGACGATCGCAGCGACGATGCGCAGGCGCCGGCTCACCGGCTCTTCCACTCGAGCCGCGCGCCCCAGAGCTCGTTCGCCGCGAGGGCGAACGCGACCAGCAGCGCGCAGGCGATGAGCGCGGCCGGCGAGGTCCCGCTGAGGACACCGCTCTCCTTGGCCTCGGCACCGGCGCGAAGAGACCGGATCTTGATGAACGCCGAGGCGCCGAGCTGCTGCAGGAAATAGTCGCGCTGGGCTCCTTCGGTGGCCATGATCTTGAGCGGGATCCCGTCGGCGCGGTACTGGGCGAGCACTCTCGAGAGCGCAGGCACGTCGAAGAGCGAGTCGTCGAGGTCGCTGATCAGGACGACCTCACGCTTGCGCGAGTCGACGGCCTTCAGCATCTGCCGGGCGAGCACGAGGCCGGTCGAGATGCGCGTGCCGCCGCGGAAGGCGTCCGACCACGGAGTCCTGCGGTCGTTGATCCGCTGCACGCGGAACGGGTCGATCCGATTCGGATCCGGAAGGTCGAAGAAGCGGACGAGCGAGCCAAGCTCCTTCGCCTTCGCGTTCGAGGGCAGCGCCTCGTACGCGACGTCGGAGAAGAGCACGAGCCCGGCGTGGGCGTCGGACGCGGCGAGGCGGCGGAAGAAACGAACTGTCTCCCTGCTCGGCGACGACTCGGTGGAGGCCGAGAGGTCGAGCACGACGATGCCGCTCGTGCCCGGGGCGAGGAGGGCGTTCTCGGCGACGTCGAGGCGCGACGACGCGAACCAGGCCGCCCCGAGCAGCACGACGAGGAGCGCCCCGAGCGCGAGCCGGATCGAGGCCGTGCGGCGCGCGGCTCCACGTAGGGCGCCTGCGTCTGCGAGCGGGATCGTCGTCACGCGCTTCCCTCCGCCTGCCGCGCGAGGCGGTCCATCTCGTCCTCTTCCGGGGTCGGCGGCGACCACGCCAGCTCGCGGATCCGCGTCCCGAGCTCGGGATCGTCGACCTCGCGCGCGAGCCGCTCGAGCGCGCGGCGGCGCGGCGGCGTGTCCTGAGCGCGGGCGCTACGAACGTGGGCAAGCGCCCGCTCGAGCGGCGTGCGGCGGTCGACCCGGCGGTACGACGGTAGGAGTGCAACGAGCTCTGGACCGAGCAACGCCGCCGCGCCGAGGAATGCCAGCGCCGCGGCCGCCAGCAGGAGCCAGTGCAGCGTGCCCGGAGCGACTCGCTGCGTCGCGGCCGGGAGCGGCAGCACGTCGAAGCGAAGCCCGGGCCGGCCCAGGTCCTGCGCACCGACGCGCGTCTCGACGCGTAGTGCCGACCAGATGCCGGTCGCGAGCCCGCCGCGATACTCCGCGCGCACGGGTGCGAAGACGAAGCGCCGCGCCGTCTGCTGGGGCAAACAGGTGCGGGCGAGGCAGTCGATCGACCAGCGGTAGCGGAGCTGGGTCAATGCGCCGCCTCCTCCGGTCGTCGCCGGGCCTCGCGTGACGGTCGGTGCGCCGATCACCTCGTAGGGCGCGAACGCCGCGACGATCTTCACCGCATCGGGATCGACGCGCGCCGTGTCGACGAGGACGTCCGCCTGCGCGACGATCGCATCGCCGAACTGGGCGGCGCGCGGGGCCAGCGTCGTGTGCACCTGCACCGGATCGGCCGGCGCAACCGGCGTGCGGGCGTCCTCCCTCGTAGCGAGCACGAACGCAACCGCAGCCGCCAGCACGAGCACGAGCGCGACCGCAGCGGCCTGGGCGCGGCTCACCATCCGCGCCTCCGCTCGTACAGCCGCTGATCCGACCACGAGATGAACGCCTGCAGGATGTCGCCCGGGTCCGCGGACTCGACGATCACCGGCTCGTTGCCGAGGCCTCGGAAGTCGCGGACGAGCTCGGCCCGCCGCGCGATGTTCGCCTCGCGCCGGGCCGTCGCCTCACGACGAGTCAGCCGCACGGGCCGCACGACTCCCGTCGACGGCTCGAGGACGGGCAGGACGACCGAGCCCACGTCGGGGAAGCTCGCCTCCCAGAGCGGGTCCTGAATCACGACCGGCACGACGTCCCACCTCCGCTCGGCCGCGCGCTGCCAGACCTCTCGGCCGGGGCTGACGAGGAAATCCGAGAACACGAAGAGGAGGCTCCCAGACGGCAGGACGCCGCGGAGACGGCCGAGGAAGCCGAACGAGTGCTCGAGGTTGTCCTCCGGCGCGTCGAAACGATCCCACGGCAGGTGGTTCTCCTTCACCCGCCAGCGCTCGGCCGGGCTGACCGGCGGCCGCCAGAACGGCTCGGGCTCGCCGTTCGCAAAGTCGAGGTAGCCGACGAAGCCGTTCGCGCGCACGGCGCTGTCGGCGACGAGCGACCCGGCTGCGCGCAGCGCCGCCGGCTTCGACAGCCACGGCAGCCCCGGCGGGCAGAGCGCCATCGCGGGCCGCCTGTCGACGACCAGCACGACGCGCGGCGCCTCCTCGGCGAACTTCTCGCGGACGATGAAGTCGTCGGAGCCCGTCGCGGACGCGTACTTCGCCGAGGCGCCCCAGTCGATGGTGTCGATGTCGTCGCCCGGCCGGTAGAGACGTGAGCCGGCGACGTCCGAGCCGCTGCCGCGACGCGCGGAGGCCATGGCGCCGTAGGCCAGCCCGATCAGCCTCCGCCGGAGGACGAGCGGGAACGTGGCCTCGCGGACCGGCACCTACCTGCTACTTCGGCTCGAGGAGGACGAGCTCTGCGTCGGCCGGCTCGGGCCGCGGCGCCACCGCGAAGCAGGCGTCCCGGAACCGCTCGAGTGCGTGCTCGTAGCCCTCGGCACGCGTCTCGGCGAGGAAGAGCGGCGTGAAGATGATGCGGTGGCCGAGCACCGGCAGGAACAGGCGCTCGACGTCCTCGGGCGTGACGTAGGCGCGCCCGTGCAGGAGCGCCCAGGCCCGAACCGCCCGTTCGAGCGCCAGGCTGCCGCGCACGGATGCCCCGACCGCGACCGACTCCAGCTCGCGGGTCGCTCGCACGAGGGCGACGATCCAGCGCTCGATCAGCTCGTCGACGTAGACGTCCTCGACGCCGTCCTGGAGCCCCTTCAGCTCGGCGAGCGTGATCGCCGCCCGCAGGTGCTTGAGCGGGTGGCCGCCCCGCTGCTCGCGGATGATCCGCAGCTCGTGCTCGGCACCCGGGTAGCCGAGCGCGGTCTTCAGGAAGAAGCGGTCGAGCTGGGCTTCGGGCAGCGGGAAGGTGCCCTCGTGCTCGATCGGGTTCTCCGTCGCCAGAAGCAGGAACGGATCCGGCAGCTCACGTGTCGCGCCGTCGACCGTCACCTGGCGCTCGGCCATCGCCTCGAGGAGCGCCGACTGGGTCTTCGGCATCGCGCGGTTGATCTCGTCGACCAGCAGCACGTTCGCGAACACGGGCCCGGGCCGGAACTCGAAGTCGCGGTCCTTCTGGTTGAACACCGAAAGGCCCGTGACGTCGGTGGGCTGCAGGTCCGGGGTGCACTGGATCCGCGAGTTGGTGATGCCTTCCACGGATTGCGCGATCGCCCGGGCGAGCACCGTCTTCGCCGTGCCGGGGACGTCCTCGAACAGCACGTGGCCCTCGCACGTCAGCGCGGCGAGGATGAGGGTGATCTCCTCGCTCTTGCCGTGGACGACGGTCTCGATGTTCGCGCGCAGCCGTGCTGCCGTGTCGGCAGCCTGCAGGAACCGATCGCTCTCCGCGACGCGAGCCACAGGTGCCATTTAAGACGAAGAACTGTGTTCGAATGTTGATTCTGGGTTGATTAGCTACTTGGGACAGGAGTGCACGATGAGCAACGAACAAGCGGCGCCTGAGACGAAAGGCGTCACGACGGAGTCACTTGCAGCGGTTGACCTCGGCCCTGAGATCGAGGGCATGGCAGGGCGCCAGCTTCGAATGCGGATGGTGACCATCGAGCCTGGAGGCGTCTTCGGCCCGATTCACGACCACAAGGACAGACCAGGCATCGTCTACGTCCTGCAGGGAACGATCACCGACCATCGAGATGGAGTCGCGACGGACTATGGGCCGGGCGTGGGCTGGCCCGAAGACAGGAACACCACACACTGGCTCGAGAACCGAGGAACGATTCCGGCGGTGGAGATCTCGGTCGACATCGTCAGGCACGAGTAAGCCCAGGTCCGACGTCGACCTGTAGCTACACGTTGAAACGGATATTCAGGACGTCGCCGTCGCGGACGGCGTAGGTCTTCCCCTCCAGGCGCTGCTTCGACTGTCGCGCCGCCTCGGCGTGGGAGCCGGCCGCCACGAGGTCCTGCCAGTCGATCGCCTCGGCCCGGATGAAGCCGCGGGCGATGTCCGAATGGATCGTCTCCGCAGCGTCGAGCGCGGTCTCGCCCTCCCGCAGCGTCCAGGCTCGGGTCTCCTTCTCGCCCGCGGTGAAGAACGTGATCAGCCCGAGCGCGTCGCGCAGGCGGCGGACGACCTCCTCCAGCGCCGAGGCACCCTCGCGGAACTCGGAAGCCTCTTCGTCCGACATCTCGGAGAGCTCCGATTCGAGCTGGAGGTCGACCCGGTTCTCGCCGGAGCCGGCCGGCCCGTTCTCGATCGCGATCAGCGGCTTCGTGGTCAGCGGCTCGAGCTCGCCGGGAAGCTCGCCCGGCCAGTCGGCGAGCGTCTTGCCGGAGTCGAGGTGGGCGAGGATCTTCTCCAGCTCGTCGACCTCGGCACGGAGCTTCGGGTCGCCCGACTTCGCCTGCTTGCCCACCCGCTCGAGCCGGCCGGCGACGTGATCGCGGTCGGCCACCAGCAGCTCCAGCTTCAGGTTCTCCAGATCGTCCGCCGGCGTCGCGTCCGGCGAGAACGCATCGAGCACGACGAGCAGGGCGTCGACCTGCCGGAGGTTGCCGAGCAGCGCAGGCCCGGTGCCGGGGACGTCCTGCACGCGAACGCTCGCGGGAGTGATCTTCTTCGCGCCGACGACGTGCGCGAGTTGCAGCAGCCGGTCGTCAGAGATCGGCGCCATGGCCACGTTCGTCTTGCCGTACTCGCCACCGTGCGCCTTGGTCAGCGCCGTGAAGAGCATCGTCTTGCCGGCCCCGGGGAGGCCGACGATCCCGACTTCGAGCGCCACGGGCTACAGGCTACTGCGGGCGCTTCTCGAGCTGCTTCTGCAGCGAGGCGAGCGCGCGGTGCTGGAGGGACTTGATCGCGCCTTCGGTCTTCTCGAGGATCGTCGCCGCCTCGCCGTTCGAGAAGTTGAAGACGAACTTCAGCGTCAGCACCTGCTGCTGCTCGAGCGAGAGGTCCTCGATCATCGTCATCAGGCTCTGGCGGCCGAGCGACTCGAACGCGCCCACGTCGGCAGCGGTGTCATTGTCCGGCTCCGGCTCCGGGACCTCCGCTTCGGGCTGCCAGCGCCGTGAGGCGCGGAAGTGGTCCATCGCGAGGTTGTGCGCGATCCGGAAGAGCCACGCCGAGAACGGCGCCGTGCCCCAGCGGAACCGGCTGACCGACTCCAGCATCTTCAGGAAGGTCTGCGTCGTCAGGTCCTCGGCGTCGTGCCGGTTGCCGACGGTCATGTGCAGATAGCTGTAGATGCGGTCGAAATGCAGTAGGTACAGCTCTTCGAGCGCCGTGCGGTCGCCCTGCTGCGCCTGTGCGACGAGCGTCTTCATCTGCTCGGTCGACGTGCGATCGCGTGGGCGTGGTTCTACGGCGGCGCTGTCGTCGGCCATTCCCCTACCCCTGCCCTGCGAGCCGGCGCCCCTAACCCGGGCCGGCGCCTCCGACGGTGCCGAAGCCGACACGGCTCTCGCGCGCGAACCGCTTCACATAGACGACGCGGGCGAGGGCGACCACGAAGCGGCCTTCGTCGGCGTCCAGCGGGAAACCGCCGGGACCACCGGCCAGGACCTGCCGCTCCAGCTCGTCCCAGGCCACCTCGTCGACGAGCGCGGACATGATCTGCCCGCCGTCGAAGCCGATTTCGATGCGAATGCGCTCAGCCGCCATGACTCACCAGCTCCGAGAGTACCCCGTGGACCGAGTCCGGGTGGACGAACGCGACCTCCAGCCCGAAGAGACCTTTTCGCGGCTCCTCGTCGACCAGCTCGGCGCCCTCGGCACGGAGGCGATCGAGCTCGGCCCGGACGTCCGCCACCTCGTAGGCGACGTGGTGCATCCCAGGCCCCCGGCCGGCCAGGAACCTGCCGACCGGCGTGTCGCCGGGGAGCGATGCGAGGAGCTCGATCCGGCTCTCGCCGACCAGCATCGACGCCGCCTCGACGCCCTGCTCGTCCAGTTGCTCGCGATGCTCGAGCCGGGCGCCGAAGAGCCGCTCGTAGGTCGCAATCGCCTCGTCGAGATCGGCGACGGCGATGCCGAGATGGTGGATCGAGCGCGCCGCCACGCGGGCGATGCTACTGCGGAACCGCGCGGATCGTGCCGACGGTCTCGGAGGCCCGTGACTCGGGCTCGATGCTCTCGAAGAGGGCGACGAGCTCCTCGCGGTTCAGCGTCTCCTTCTCGAGCAGCCCCTGCGCGATCTTGTCGAGCGTCGCCCGGTGCTTCTCGAGCAGGCGGAGCGCCTCGGAATAGGCGTGGTCGGTGAGGCGGGCCTGCTCGTTGTCGCGCAGGCGCTTCGTCTCCTCCGAGAGGGCGTAGTTGTCGGCGCGCATCGTGCGCGAGACGGCGCCCTCGCTCATCCCGTACTCGAAGACCATGGCGCGCGCGAGGTCGGTCGCCTTCTCGAGGTCGTTCGCTGCCCCGTTCGTGACGCGGCCGAAGACGATCTGCTCGGCGGCGCGGCCGGCGAGGATGACGGTCATCCAGTCGACGAGCTCCTCCTTCGTATGGAGGTAGCGGTCCTCACCGGGCAGGTTCAACGTGTAGCCGAGCGCCTGGCCGCGGGCGATGATCGTCGCCTTCTGAACCGGGAACGACTCGCCCATCAGGTGGCTCATCAGGGCATGGCCGCCCTCGTGGTAGGCAAGGATGCGCTTCTCCTTCTCGGAGACGACGCGCCGCTGCTGCAGGCCGGCGATGACACGGTCGAGGGCGGCATCGAAATCGACCTGGAGGATCTCCTTGCGCTCGCTGCGGCCGGCCTGGATCGCGGCCTCGTTGCAGATGTTCGCGAGGTCGGCGCCCGTGAGCCCGGCGGTCTGGCGGGCGAGCGTGCCGAGATCGATCTTGTCTGCGAGCGGCTTCCCGCGCGTGTGGACGCCGAGGATCGCCTCACGGCCGACGAGGTCGGGTGGGCCGATCATCACCTGGCGGTCGAAGCGGCCGGGACGGAGCAGCGCCTGGTCGAGGTCCTCGATGCGGTTCGTCGCGCCCATGATCACGACCTGGGAGTGCGTCTCGAAGCCGTCGAGCTCGACGAGCAGCTGGTTCAGCGTCTGATCCTGCTCGCGGTTGAAGCCGCTGCCGGTGCGCTGGGTGCCGACGGCGTCCAGCTCGTCGATGAAGACGATCGCAGGCGCGTTCTTGCGCGCCTGGGCGAAAAGCTTGCGGATCCGCGAGGCGCCGAGGCCGGCGAACATCTCGACGAAGGCGGAGGCGCTCTGCGAGTAGAACGTCGCACCCGACTCGTGGGCGACGGCCTTCGCCAGCAGCGTCTTGCCGGTACCGGGCGGGCCGTAGAGCATGATCCCCTTCGGGACGCGGGCGCCGAGCGCTGCGAAGCGCTTCGGCTCGCGGAGGAAGTCGACGACCTCTTGCAGCTCGGCCTTCGCCTCCTCGAGCCCGGCGACGTCGGCGAAGCGCACCGCCGAGCTCGAATTCGGCTGGATCGACTGCGCCTTGACGCGCGGCATCAGCTGCAGCGTGCGCCACAGCAGATAGACGATCAGCCCGAAGAAGAGCAGGGGGACCCAGGTCAAAATCTGGTCCTGCAATTGGGCGAAGGAATAGGCGAGCGGCGCCACTGCGGCCTCTATCGGCAATCCCTCGTTCGAGCTAAAGACCTGCGAGCACTTTTTCTGCAGTTGCGAGCTCGACGCCCATTTCATGCCAGGTTGCGAGGCACGCAGCGGTGCGGCTTTCGTCGAGGCCTCGCGCCGCATCCTCAATGAAGCGAACCCGTCGGCCGCGGCGCACGAGGCCGCGGATCGCCGCGTCGTCGCACACGTCCGTCGCGACCCCGAAGAGGATGATCTCCTCCGGGTCGAGCGCGTCGACGAGCGCCTCGGTATTCGGGTTCGTGAAGACGTCGAAGTTCTTCTTCAGGAGTAGGAACTCGCGCCTGCCCTCGATCAGCCCGGGCACGAGGCCGGGTGGGATCGGCAGGCTGGCGAACGGCAGCGGGTCGTCCTGCTCGGTCTCGGGAATCTTCTGCGCGCCTTTCGTTCCGCGGAGGCAGTGCGGCGGATACGTGTTGCGGAAGTCCGGCTCGTCGGAGATCTCCGGATCGGTCAGCTCGTGGTCGTCGGCCGAGGCCACATGCGGGATCCCGGCCTCGCGGGCCGCGCTCACGAGCCGCGCCATCGTCGACGTGGTCTCCTCGGCGCCGGGGACGTACAGCTTGCCGTGGGGGAGCATGAAGTCGATCTGCGTGTCGACATCCCAGAGGAGGCGTTTCATCGGGCCAATTCCAACCGCACGATCGTGCGCTTCCCCGGCCTCGCGCACCGGAGTGAAGCCGTGCGCCAGAAAGAGCGCTCGGCTGCCCATGTAGTCGCGCGCGTCGGAAGCGTGCGCGTAGCCCTCGACGCTCGCAGCGCCACGGGAGCGGGCGTGGGTGACCGCCGCATCGAGGAGCGCACCGGAGATGTCCCGCCCTCGAGCCTCTTTGTCGACCGTGAAGCAGACGATCGACCAGACTCCCTCGTCCTCGTCGCGGGGCCGGTATTGAGGCGACCGCAGCAGCGCGGCGAACTCCTCGCGCGGCGCGATCGACGCCCACCCGACGGGCGAGCCGTCCTCGTAGGCGAGCACGCCCGGCTCGCGCCCGGAGCAGACGAGCGTCCCCATGGCCCGCTTCTTCGGCGTCCCGTGGGCGAGCGCCCGGTTGCGCCAGTACATGCACCAGCAGCCGTAGGCGGGGGTATTCCGGTGGCCACCGCGAGGTCCTCTCCGCTCGAAGAGCTCCACCAGGTCGGGCCAGCGCTCAGGCGTCGCCGGGTGCACGGCGACGCCGTTCACTCGACGAGCTCCAGCCGCGAGCTCGGCCGGTAGTGCCGCCCGAACTTCGCCGACGGGCGCCCGTCGGTGAGAACGATGTCGCCCGTGAAGTCGTTCGAGCCGCGGATCAGCGACGAGCCGATGCCGTACGCGTCGACCGGGACGCCGGCGGCCTCGAAGCTGACGATCTTCTCGATCGTGAACCCGCCGGAGACGACGATCCGCACCCGCTCGAAGCCGTCTCGGTCGAGCGCCTCGCGCACCTTCCTGACGAGCCGCTCGTTGACGCCGGTCGGCCTGAAGTCGCCCAGCTCGTGCCAGAGCGAGCGGTCGACGAGCGACTCCGACGTGTCGAGCCGGACGCCCCAGAGCCGCGGACCGAGCGCGCGAGCCACCTCGAGCGCCGTCTCCACCGAGTTGTTCTCGAAGTCGACGAGTACCGTGATGTTGAAGTCGTCGGGAGCCCAGTCGGCGAACTTCGTCGCCGCCAGCACCGTGTTGCCGCCGTACGCCGCGATCAGCGCATGCGGCACGGTGCCGACGCCGCGACCGCCCCACCACGAAGCCTGCTCGTCGGTCGTGACGCCCACCGGCGCTCCGGTCACCTGCCCGGCCACATAGGCGGCGTAGCCGTCGCCCGTCTGCACGCGGTGGTGATCGTGTCTGGCCGGCATGAAGATGATCGGCTTCCCGTTCGCCGCTTCGAGGACGCGCACGACGTTCGTCGTGATCAGCGTCCGCCGTGCGAGCGTGCCGAGGTACACCGTCTCGAGGTGGGCGAAGGTCGTGTAGTCGCCTTCGATCGTCAGCACCGGCTCGTAGGGCTCGATCCTGTCGCCGTCGTAGAGCGCGTGGACGGTCAGCTCGTCGAAGTCGTCGGCGCAGAGCTTGAGAATCGCGAGCGCCTCGTCCATGCCGCCGAGGTAGGCGCTGTTCTTCTGGAAAGCCTGCAGCACCACGCGCGGCCGACGCCCGTCTGCGAGCAGCGCCAAGCGCGTGTGGTTGAAGTACTGGTCGGTGTAGTAGCCCTCCCGCATCTTCTCGACCGGCAGGTCGAAGATCTCGGGCGGCAGGCGCTTACGACGGGTCTCGGTCGCCATGCTCCAGCTCCAGGCACGCCGCGAGCGCTGCCTGCGCCACCTGCAGCTGCTCGGTTGTCGGCTCGGCGGTCGCGACGCGGTGCTGCAGCTCGTACCCGGGCCGGGCGAGCGCGGCGGCGACCGGATGCTTGGGATTGCGGACCATCCAGGAGAAGAGCTCCGAGGAGGCGGCGACCGCACCGACGCCGGCAATCGCTCTGGCCGGCATGCGCAGGCGGCGAGGCACGCTGGAAACGAGAACGTTGCCGATCGCGCTCGTGGCGATCAGCGGCCCGACGAGGTGTGTCCCACAGCGCTCGTGCTCCCGCGGGCGTGGCTCGTCGTGCTCGTAGGAGCCGATCGTCATGTGCTCGGCGCCGTGGTAGGCGGCGAGCGAGCCGCCTCGCAACGCCATCAGCGCGGGCGCCAGCGAGAGCATGCCGCCGGCAGTCTCGCGAACGAGCGCCGGCAGGCGCGATTCGCGCAGCCGCTTGACGGCGACGGCGGTGCCGATCATCGGCCGCGAAGATGGCGGGCCGCTGGTAGGGCAGCTTCGCCTCGGGGAAGCGGCGGCTGATGCGTGGCAGGAGGAGCAGCGCGTCGAGCATCCGGGCCGGGCCGCGCAGCAGCGGGTTCTGGACGTCGGCGGCGCGCAGCTTCTTGCGCTCGGCGACGACCTTCAGCTCGCCGTTCGGCAGGCGCACCGCACAGGCCCAGGCGGTCGGCCCGTGCACGAGCACGCCGTTGGAGAGAGCCATGCCGCCGAGGCGGATCTTCTTCTCGGTCATCCGGAAGAGCGTACCCGGAGCGCCTCTTGCAGCCGAGTGGCGGCCTCTCCGGGGCGCCCTGAGCCGATTTGCGTCTCGTCGACGGCGATCACGGGCATCACCTCGCGGACGGCCGAGGTCGTGAACGCCTCCTCGGAACGGAGCAGGTCGCCGAGCGTGAAGGCGCCCTCCCGCACGCGGTAGCCCTCCTGGCGGGCCAGCTCGATCAACACGCGGCGCGTCACGCCGGGCAGCACCGACGGTCCCGGCGCCGGGGTCGTCAGCATGTCGTCATGGCGCCACCAGAGGTTGGACGTCGTCGCGTCGAGCACGATGCGGCCGGCGCCGAGGAAGAGCGCATCGTCCGCGCCGCGGCGCTCGGCCTCGGCGAGCGCGGCCATACTGAAGGCGTAGCTCGTGGCCTTGACGCCGGCCAGGAACGGCGAGACGCCGATCTCGAAGCTGACGAGCGCGATCCCCCTCTTGCGCTGCTCCTCCAGGCGCTCAGGCAGGGCGGCGACGGTTGCGACGAGCGTCTCGGAGGTGCGAAAGACGCGCAGCGAGCCCTCGTCGACCGCGGCCGCTACGACGACCGTCTCGACGAGCGCGCGGGCGCCGTCGACCGGCGGCAGGCGTAGCGCCAGCGCCGAGCCCTCGAGGCGGTCGAGGTGGAGGTCGAGGAACGCCGGTGCGCCGCCCCGCAGGCGGATCGTCTCGAAGGCGGCGCTGCCGCGGACAAGCGCCTCGTCGTCGGCCGCGAAGACCGGCGCGCCGGGATCGACGAGGCCCTTGCCCTCGACGGCGACCGCGAGCAGCGTCACGCGTGCACGCGCCCCGCGACCATGCCGCCGACCGCAGTCAGCAGCGGCCGCGCCTTGACCCACGACTCCTCGATCTCCGCCTCCGGGTCGGAGTCCCAGACGATCCCGCCGCCGACCCAGAGATGCGCGCGGCCCTCGGCGACCGCGAAGGTGCGGATCGTCAGTGCGAGCTCGAAGTCGCCGTTCGGGTGCAGCGTGCCGAGCGCGCCCATCGAAGCGCCGCGCCCGACCGGCTCGAGCGCGGCGATGTGGTCGACGGCAGAGATCTTCGGCGCGCCGGTGATCGAGCCCCCCGGGAACATCGCGTCGAGGATGTCCGCAAGCGTCGCGTCCTCGCGCAGGCGCCCCTCGACGGTCGAGACGAGATGCGTGACGCCCGCGAGCTCGTGCTGGACCATCAGCTCGGGCCAGCGCACGCTCCCGTGCTCGCAGACGCGCGAGAGGTCGTTGCGCTCCAGGTCGACGATCATCACGTGCTCGGCCTCGTCCTTCGGGCCTTCGACGTCCTCGCCCAGCGGGGCGCGTGCCCTTGATCGGCTTCGTCCAGAGCCGGCGCCCGCGGCGTGCGAGGAAGAGCTCCGGCGACCCCGAGACGATCGACCAGCCGTCGCCGGCGAGCGGCCGCGGCTGCAACGGGCGCAGCGGCGCGAGCAGAGGCGCGAGCCCGGCCGCGTCGCCGTCGCATTCGGCGGCGAGGTGCTGCACGAGGTTCACCTGGTAGACGTCACCGCGGGCGATCGCCTCGCGCACCGCGTCGACCGCGGCCGCGTACGCCTCGGGCGTCCAGGTCGGCTCCCAGGCGCGGAGCCGCGGCGGGCGCGCGACGGGCGCCGCTCGGTTCGCCGGCCGGATCCGGCACGCGAGGAGCGGCAGCGGGCACGGTTCGGGCGGGAGGGCGACGTCGTGCGGCGAAGCGCCGCCGAGAGGCCGTAGCCGAGGTAGAGGTCGGCGACGCAGTCTTCGCGCGCAGCGAAGCGCTCGTCCTCGAGATAGGCCTCGAGCGCGGCGAAGGCGCCCTCGTGGTGATGGAGCTCGAGCATCGCCCAACCTTGACATGGCTAACACCGTTAGCTAATCTGGCTAACACCATTAGCCAACGAAGGAGCCCCGTGTCAGTCCTCGCAGCCAAACCCGCCGTTGTCCGCCCCGTCGCAGTCCTGACGGTGTCACTGCTTACCGCGATCGTCTTCGAGGTCGTGAAGCACCGCACCGGCTACTGGCAGCTGGCCGCGTTCGGCCTCGGCCCCGACCTCGCCCTGTTCCTCGGCGTCGGCGCCGGCCTCGCCAAGGGCCAGCTCCATCCGCGGGCGGTCCCGGTCTACAACCTCTTGCACCGTTTCTGGGGGCCGATCGCGCTGCTCGTCGTCGCCCTCGTCCTTCCGCTCTCGCTCGGCTGGCTCATCGGCGCGCTCGCGTGGGCGTTCCACGTCTCCCTCGACCGGACGGTGGGCTACGGCCTGCGCACCCCGGATGGTTTCCAGCGCTCCTGAGCTCAGCCCGCGGGCGCAGGAGATCGTCGAGGCGGCGCGTGTCCTTCTCGAAGAGGAAGGCCCGGACGCCGTCTCGATGCGCCGCGTCGCGGAGCGGCTCGGCATCCGGGCGCCGTCGCTCTACAAGCACCTGCCGGACAAGGCAGCGCTCGAGGCGACGCTCATCTCTGACGGGTTCGCTGAGCAGGCGGCGAACTTCGAGGACGCCGTCCGCGGCGCCGACGACCCGTTGCTGGCGATCGCCACGGCCTACCGCGACTTCGCCCGGGCGAGGCCCCATCTCTATCGGCTGATGACGGAGCGCCCACTCGCGCGCGACCGTCTCGTCCCCGGCGTCGAGGCCCGCGCTGCCGCACCACTCATCGAGGCAGTCGGCGGCGACCCCGCCCTCGCCCGCGCGGCGTGGGCGTTTGCCCATGGCATGGCGATCCTGGAGCTGAACGGCCGGTTTCCGCCGGACGCCGACCTCGACCAGGCCTGGCGCCGCGGGCTCGACGCGTTCCGTGGCCGGTCCGCCTAGCGTCGACTCGTCAGAAGATCGCCTCTGGGTCGACGTTCGCGAGGACCTCGCAATCGCAGTAGCCGCCGAACTGCGCGACCGACCCTGCGAGGGCATCTGCATCGACGCCGTTCTCGGCCGCCCATGCCCGCGTCAGCCTGAGCGTGTGGTCACATGCGCCCGTAGTCAGCCCAGCGTCGAGGTGGTCGAGTAGTCGGACGAGCAGACCCTCGTCAAGCGTCATCGCCGTCCGCGCCGCAGCGTGCTCCTGCGCTCGATACGCGCGCTTGAGGTCGCGCTTCCGCTCCTCGTCCATCAGCCTGGAGTCTCGCAAACTGGCCCAGCACGCGCCTAGCCGCAGATGCCCCGCGCCGCGTGGCGGAGGAAGTCGACGCCGAGCTCCAGGTCGGCGACCGGTACCCGCTCGTTCGCCGAGTGGATGAGCCGCGCGGCGGTGTCTGCGTCCATCGCCCGCGACGGGAAGAAGCCGTACGCGACTGTGCCGTACGCCTCGCGGAGCCAGTGGCTGTCGGTGAAGCCCGCGACACAGATCGGCGCCGGCTTCGCGCCGGGCTCGACGCGCTCGACGAACTCCTCGACGACCGTCCAGAGCGGCGTGTCGATCGCAGAGCGCGTGCCGCCCTGCGCCTCGATCAGCACCAGCTCGTAGTCGCCGTCGCCGAGGAAGGCCCGCACTTCGGCGTCGGCCTCGTCAGGCGTCTGGCCCGGGAGCAGGCGCCGGTCGACGATCACGTCGCAGAGCGCCGGGATCACGTTGCGCTTGTCGGAGGCGTGCACCATCGTCGGCGAGACCGTCATCCCGAGCAGCGGCTCGATCAGCTCCGCGGCGAGCGGGTGGACCCGGCGGGCGCGGGCGAGCGCGTCGCGCGGCGGCGGCACCTCGCCGGCGACGACGCGGAGGAACGCCTCCGTCTCCGGTCCGAGCTGCGGCTCCGCCTGGTAGGCGCCGAGGCGCTCGACGAGAGCGGCGGCCTTGACGAGCGCGTTGTCGGCGATCGACGGCATCGACGCGTGCCCGCTCCGCCCGCGCACGCGCAACGTGAACGGGGCGCTCATCTTCTCGGCCGTCGAGCAGAGGTAGAAGACGCCGCCGCCGAGCTCCAGGCGGTCGCCGGCGCCTTCGTTGACGGCGTAGTCCGTGCGCACCGCCTCGGGGTGCGCCTCGACGAGCCACTGGAGGCCGAAGCCGTCGCCGACCTCCTCGTCCGCGCAGGCGGCGAAGACGACGTCGCCGGCCGGACGAAAGCCCTCGCGGGCGAGCGATGCGATCGCAACGGCGCTCGCCGCCACCTGGCCCTTCATGTCGAGGGCACCTCGCCCCCAGACCGTCGGCCCCCACGGCTCTCCGTCACGCAGGTCGCCCGACCAGGGATCGTGCTCCCACTCGGCGGGATCGGCCAGCACCGTGTCCGTGTGCGAGAGGAAGAGGAGGCTCGGGCCGTCGCCGGTGCCGCGAACGCGAGCGACGAGATTCGCCCGCTCGGGCACCCTCGCGTACGTCTCGCACTCGACGCCGGCCGCCTCCAGGTACGCGCGCAGGTGATCCGCCGCCTTGGTCTCGTTCCCGGGCGGGTTGACCGTGTCGAGACGGATCAGCTCCTGGAGGAGCCCCGTCACCTCGCCGCTCAGCGCCGCCTCCCAAGGACCAGCAGGTACGGCCGCGGCGCACGGATGCCGTCCGCCTCGCGGTAGCCCTCGTAGAGCTCGACGAACGAGCGGTGGAACTCCTCCCTGCGCTCCGGGCTCAGCCGGTCGGCGAGCACCTTGACGGGCGGCGCCGACGAGGAGAAGAGCTCCCACACCTCCTCGCCGGAGTCGGCCTCGACGTAGAAGACGCGATCCGCGATGTCGAGCTCGAACGCGTCGCCGAGCATGTCGTGCACGTGCTCGGGATCGCCCCACTCGTAGGCCTCGCGGCCGGCGATCGGCTCGTCGGTGAAGCGGCGATAGATCTCCGCGAGCTTCGGGTTCGCCTTCCAAGCGGTGAAGCCGAGCCGGGCGCCGGGCTCGGTGACCCGGGCAATCTCCTCGGCGACCGCCGCGTGGTCCGGCGCGAAGATGAGGCCGAAGTTCGAGGAGACGACGTCGAAGCGCTCCTCCTCGTAGGGCAGCAGCTCGACGTCGGAGCAGTCGAAGCGGATCTCGAGCCCTTCCGACGCGGCGCGGTCCTTCGCCGCTTCGAGGAGCGGCGGTGCGATGTCGACCGCCGACACCGTGGCCCCGGCGCGGGCGGCACGGACCGCGACCTCGCCGGTGCCCGTGGCGAGGTCGAGCCACCGCATACCGGATGCCGGCTTCAGCGCCTCGACCAGCTCGTCCTGCACGGGTGCGAACCGCTTCGCAATCCGCTCGTACGTGCCGGTGCTCCAGATGGACGCAGCGTCGCTCACACCTCGGCGGAGCATACTTCTCGCCATGGGGGATCTCTTTTCCGACGCCGCGTCGCAGCGTCTCGGGCAGCTCGCGCCGCTTGCGCAGCGGCTGCGACCGCGCACGCTCGACGAGCTCGTCGGTCAGAAGCACGTGCTCGGCGAGCGCTCGGCTTTGCGGCTCGCGATCGAGCAGGACCGCGTCCCCTCGACGATCCTCTACGGGCCTCCCGGCTCCGGCAAGACGACCCTGGCGCGCGTCGTCGCGAATGTCACCGGCGCCGCGTTCGAGGAGCTGTCCGCGGTGTCGGCGACGGTCGCCATGGTGCGCGAGACCCTGGTGCGCGCGCGGGAGCGGCTGGGCTCGACCGGCCAGCGGTCGATCCTCTTTCTGGACGAGATCCACCGCTTCAACAAGGCACAGCAGGACGCGCTCCTGCCCGCTGTCGAGGACGGCCTGCTGACACTGATCGGAGCAACGACCGAGAACCCGTACTTCGAGGTCAACTCGGCGCTCCTCTCCCGTAGCCAGGTCATCGAGCTCCAGCCGCTCTCGGAGGAGGACCTCGCCGTCGTCGTGCACCGCGGCGCGGAGGCGCTCGAGACCGACGTGCCGCAGGAGCTGATCGAGCTCGTCGCCCATCGCGCGGGCGGCGACGCGCGCAACGCGTTGAACATCCTCGAGCTGTCGGTGCAGTCGGCCGAGGCGGAGGACGTCCCGCTCGACGAGCGGCATGTCGAGGACGCCGCGCGCAAGCGACCGCTCGTCTACGACAAGGGCGGCGACGCGCACTACGACTTCACCTCGGCGTTCATCAAGTCGATGCGGGGCTCCGACCCGGACGCGGCCGTCTACTACCTCGCGGCGATGCTCGAGGCGGGCGAGGACGCGCGCTTCATCGCGCGGCGGATGATCGTGCTCGCGAGCGAGGACATCGGCAATGCCGACCCGCGGGCGCTGCTGATCGCGGTCGCCGCGGCGCAGGCGGTGGAGCATGTCGGGCTCCCGGAGGCGCGGCTCAACCTCGCGCAGGCGGCCATCTATCTCGCGCGGGCGCCGAAGTCGAACGCGTCGTACGTCGCCCTGAAGGAGGCCGCCGCAGACGTGCGCGAGCACGGCCACGCGCGCCCGCCAAACGCGTTGCGCGACGCCAGCTATCCGGCCGCCAAGAAGCTCGGACGGGGCAAGGGCTACATCTATCCGCACGCGGACACGCGCGGCTTCGAGGTCGACCACCTGCCGGAGCCGCTGCAAGGCAAGACGTACTACCGCCCATCGGGCGCAGGCGAAGAGGGCGACACCGCCCCGACCGCGGGCGAGCCACCCGTGTCCGGCGAGGACACGTCGCCAGAGGACACGTAGCCCCGGGACGTGTCTCCTTGAGGCACGTCTGCTCGGGACCAGCATCTTGCCGGGACCCATCCCTAACCCCCACCCACCCGGGGACCGCTCCACGGTAGTCGCCACGCCCGCACGGGTCTGTGAAAAGAGTGGAAAAGAAGCGTCCGGCGGCGGGAGGGCTCAGTCGGACGCGTAGAGGTAGCGGTGCGCCATCAGCTCGCCGATCTCGCCCGGGATCGCCTTCGCTGCGGCGACCGCCCGCTCGACGTCATATGCGACGCGGTGAAACGTGAAGTCCCCGTCCCAGCTCGCCCACGCCGCACGGTTGTCACCGTCGATCGGCATGCCGACGCTGCCGGGATTGACGAGCTCCGTTCCGTCGGGGCCCGGCCGCCGGAACTGGCGGTGGCTGTGCCCGAAGACGAGCACGCGATCGCGCACGCCCGCGAGCAGCCGCCGGTCATCGGCCTCGTCTGCGACCGGCCGGAAGCTCTCGACGTCCGAGAGCGGCGAGCCGTGCACGTAGAGGATCCCGTCGCGCTCGGCCTGCTGCTCGAGCCCGTAGAGGCGCTCGACGCGGTCCGGGCCGAGGAGCTGCCGGCAGCGCTCCAGCTCGCCGTAGGTCTCCGGCCGGTCCGCGGGCGGCTCGGTAAGCCAGCGCTCGCCGTTCCCGCGCAGCATCACCTCCGCGCCGAGCGTGTCGAGGAGTGCGAGCGTCTCAACCGGCCACGGCCCGAAGCCGGCATAGTCACCGCCGAGCAGCCAGCTCGTCGCGCCCCGCTCCCGCGCGTCGGCGATCACCGCTTCGAGTGCGATCAGGTTCGCGTGGACGTCGTAGAGGATCGCGAGCAACGCCATACTTCTAGAGGATGCGAGCGCCGAGCGCGCTCGCCGCGAGCTCGACGGCCAGCTTCGCCGTCGCGTTCTCCCGGTCGAGAATCGGGTTCACCTCGACGATGTCGAGCGAGCTCAGCAGCCCCGACTCGGCCACGAGCTCCAGCGCGAGATGCGCCTCGCGATACGAGAGCCCGCCGCGCACCGGGGTGCCGACACCGGGAGCCTGCTCCGGGTCGACGGCGTCCATGTCGAAGCTGAGGTGCACCCAGGGGGCGGCCCCGACGTACTCGAGCGCCTCCCGGATCGCCGTCTCGACACCGACGCGGTCGAGGTCGCTCATCGTGAACACGAGCCCGTCGAAGCTGCGGAGCAGCTCCCGCTCCGGCTCGTCGAGGTCGCGGATGCCGATCAGGGCGACGCGATCGACACTCGGGATCGGCCAGGCGGCGTTCTTGAAGAGCGGCCCGCCATGGCCGAGTGCAGCAGCCAGCGGCATGCCGTGCACGTTCCCGCTGGAGCTCGTCTCCGGTGTGTTCAGATCGCCGTGCGCATCGACCCAGAGCACTCCGCCCGGCGCTCCCATCACCCGCGCCATGCCGCCGAGCGTGCCCATCGCCACCGAATGGTCGCCGCCGAGTACGAGCGGCACGTAGCCGTCGCGGTGCGCCTCCTCGACGAGATCGGCGACGTGCGAAGCGGTCTTCAGGATCTGCGGCAGGTAGCGCGCCTGCGGGTTGAAGAGATCGACCGCCTCGGGCACGGCAACGCCGACGTCGCCTCGATCGAAGACGTCTCTTCCGATGCGGCGGATGCGCTCGTCGAGGCCCGCGTAGCGGATCGCGGACGGTCCCATGTCGACGCCACGGCGCCCGGCGCCGAGGTCGAGGCCGGCACCGATGATCGCAACCGGTGCGTTGGTCTCCTGCGAAGGCATCGCGGAAGGCTAGCGCCGCCCACCGACGAGCAAGCCCACGACCGCTCGCCACGGTACGGTGACGAGCCGATGGACGTCCAGTCTCTCGACCAGGCCGAGCCGTTCACGACCAAGGACGGCTCGACGATCCGCGAGCTCCACCACACGCGGGAACAGAGCCTTGCCGAGGCGACTCTCGAGCCGGGCTCGTCGACGGAGCGCCACTACCACGCGCGTCGGAGGAGATCTACTTCTTCCTCGAAGGCGGCGGAACGATCGAGATCGACGGAGAGACGCGCCTCGTCGCGCCCGGCGACGCCGTCCTCATCCCGGCAGGCGCTCGCCACGCGCTGGCCGCCGGCACGGGCGGGGCGCGCTTTCTCTGCTGCTGCGCGCCGCCGTACTCGCACGACGACACGTACTTCGACTAGGCGGGCGAGGAAGTGGCGAGGGCCGGACTTGAACCGGCGACACCACGGTTTTCAGCCGTGTGCTCTACCAACTGAGCTACCTCGCCTCGCGGCCGCCAGTCTAGCCGCAAGAGAAAGGCCTAGCCGCAAGAGAAAGGACGTCGGGGCCGGTGTGACCGCGCCGCCAACGCCCTTTCGTTACTCGGGAGTATTTGGGGACTTGCCCTTTCGCGCAAGCAAAGCGGTGCCCGTTCCGGCGGCGACGTCCGCAAAGTGCGCAAAACCCCGCCGGCGCAGCTCTGTCTCCAGGCGCTCGCGCGGGACGTAGATCGGTGTCGCCGCGCCGCGCGAGAACGCGATCACGACAGTCCCGTCCGGCGAAGCGAGGCGGGCGAGCTCGTCGAAGAACGGGATCATGTTCGCCAGCGTGATCAGGTCGAACGAGCCGTCGGGATAGTCGAGGTGTGACGCGTCGGCGACCTCGAAGCGCACGTCCGGGACGGCTGCGCGTGCCTGCGCGATCATCGCCGGCGCCAGGTCGACGCCGATCACCTCGGCGTTCGGAAAGCGAGTCTTGACCGCCGCGGCGCCCGCGCCCGTGCCGGTCCCGAGATCGAGCACGCGCCGCGGCTCGTCGATCTGCTCCAACGCCGCCTCGTAGGCGGCAAGGTGCGCCGGCGTGCGCATCGTGTCCCAGACCGGCGCGATCGAGTCGAACTGCCGCCGCAGCAGCGGCCGAAAGAACCGCCAGAGCCAAGGGCGACGAACCACTGCGGTCGTCGTCAGGCGCGCGAAGCGGCGGCCGAGCGCCTCGAGGTTCACTCGGAGGCGATCCGGATCTCGACCGGGTCGCTCGGCTTCGTGCCGAGCATCGAAGCAGCGTCTCCGTCCGTCAGCGCGATCGCGATGTTGCCGTACGAATCCTCGTACAGGATCAGCGACCCGTGCCCCGCCTCGGCGAAGGTGCGCGCGGCGGTCGCGTAGTAGCTCTCGAGCGGCAGGCCGAGCTCGACCTGTGAGCCCGGGACGATGTCGACCTGCTCGAGATGGTCCCGGTTGAGATTGAGCTGGACGTTGCCGAAGTGGTCGACGTAGAGAACCTCTGCGCGGATGCGCGAGCTGCCGATCGTGGGCTCGGGCAGCTCGAGCCGCACGAGCACGGCGGGATCGACCGCGGGGCCGAGCTCCTCGATCGCGACACCCGCAGCGAGGTGCGCCGCCGCAGGCGCGAAGATGTCCCGCCCGTGAAAGGTGCGGGAGACATCGTCGAGGCGATAGGCCTCGTCGCGCAGCTCGTGCGCCGCCGTGATGCCGCCGTCGCCGTCGGCCGCGAGGGCGAGCAGTCCGTTGTCCGGCCCGACGAAGAAACGCCCGCCCCCGGTCCGGAGCGCAAGCGCCCGCCGCTCGCTGCCGACCCCGGGATCGACGACCGCCAGGTGCACGCCCGCGGGCATGTACGGCAGCGTGCTGCGCAAGACGAGCGCGCCCTGAAGCACGTTCTGCGCGGCGATCCCGTGGGACAGATCGATCACCTCGGCGTCGGGAGCGATGCTCTTGATCACGCCGTGGCAGACGCCGACGAAGTTGTCCTCGAGACCGAAGTCGGAGAGGAAGGAGACGATCACCGCCGCGAGGCTACTCGCTCGACGGCGCCGACGAGACCGTCGAGGTCGTGGGTCTCGGCCTCGGCCAGCACGACGAGGCCGAGCGACTCCGCGACCTGCGTCGTCTGCGGCCCGATCGTCACGGCGGGCACGTCGGCACCGAGCTCCGCGAAGGAGCGCGCCGCCGATCCGGACGCAAGAACCACGAGGTCTCCCTCCGGTGCCTCGGCCGGCCGGACGAGGCGCGTCCGATAGAGCGCCACGAAGTCGGCGCCGAGCTCCGCGATCGGCCGCCGGCGCGACCCCTCGGCCGCGGCGAACAGGATCTTGCCCTCGGGCCGGGGAAACTCGGCGAGAAGCCCGTCCTGGCTCGACACGCGTGGCACGAACGCCGGCTCGACACCGAGCGCACGCAGCGTCTCGGCCGTCCCAGGGCCGACGGCGGCAACCTGCGGCAACGTCCCGCGACCGCGGCGGACGAGCTCGCGCGCGCCGTTCGGACTCGTGACGATCACCCACGCATAGCCGTCGACGTCGACCGGTGTGTCAAAGGGCTCGATCTCGATCAACGGGCAAGCGACGACCGCGAGCCCGAGCGCCTCCAGCCGCTCCACGAGCGGCCCAGCCTGCTCGCGCGGCCGTGTCACGATCACGCGCATGGCAACCGCGGGCGCCGGCGAGCTCGGACTGGCGGGATCGGCGGAATGCCTCATCTTCGCACGGTGGCTGACGCGAACCGTTCGCTCGTCGCGCAGGCAGGACTTCCTGGTCAGTCGGTGAGCGCGTAACGGAAGGTGCCGCGGGCCGGCGCGACGTCGAAGCCACCGCCGGTTTCCTGCTTCACCAGCTCCCGCGCCGCAGCAACCGTGAACGTGAACCAGGCAGGGTTGCCGAGCGCACGGCGCGAAACCGAGAAGGTCAGCATCGAGCCGCTGCTGGCGATCTTGAAGCCGGCCACAGGACGGGACTCCTCCTTGCCGAGCCGCACGAGCTGGCCGGTCCTCGACGGGCCGTGGGTGCCGAGGGCGAAATTCGCTCCGCGCCACTCGCCGCCCGGGCTCGAAGGCCGCGGGCCGAGCGGCGGGACGTCGATCCCGATCAGCAGCATGTCGACCCACCCCTCACGCGCGCTGATGCGAAGCGGCGGTGCCTTGGCGAAGCGGACACGGAACGTGACCGTCGTCCTCTCGTTGGACACCGTCACCGCGGTGAGATCGGGTCCCGTACCCGCCTTGACGTCGCCGGCGCGGTCGGGGTAGGTCTTCGCGGCGAACGCGACCCCGGAGATCAGGAAGACAGCGGCGAGCAATGATCCCCCGAGCAACGCACACCGTCGGAGCACCATGATCTCACCCCTTTCTCTTCCACCGTCCCAATGCCCCCGCGCCGGACGCCGCTCCATCGGGGTTTACGCGGATCCGGTGATCCCCGCCCGCCCGCTGCGCCGACTCACGCCCGCACGGCGGCGAGCTCGGCAAGGCGCGCGCCGACCTCCGCTGCGTCCGCGCCGACGACGCGCTCGAGCCAGCTGCCGTCCTCGGCGGCGACGAGCCCCGTCAGCACAGAACCGTCGTGATACGCCGCCACCGGGGCCAGGCAGCCGCCGCCGACAGCAGCCACGGTCGCACGCTCGGCCTCGACTCGCCGGCGCGTTTCGGCGTCGTCGAGCTCGGCGACGAGCGTCTCCTCGCCGGCGCGGACCTGCAGCGCGAGCGCGCCCTGCCCCGCCTCCGGCAAAAGCTCGCCGGGTTCGAAGCGCCGCCCGATCTCGGCGTCGAGGCCGAGCCGGTCCAGCCCGCACGCCGCGAGCACGATGGCGTCGAGCCCTCGCTCGCCGCGCTTCCGCAACCGCGTCTCGATGTTGCCGCGCAACGGCTCGATCGAGATCGTCGGCTCGAGGGCGAGAATCTGAGCGCGGCGCCGAGCCGACGCGGTGCCGATTCGCATCCCGGGGCGCAGCTCCGTCGCGCCGCAGAGTGCATCGCGCGGATCCTCCCGCTCGAGATACGCGCCGACGACGAGACCGTCGGCATCGGTCGAGGTCATGTCCTTCGCCGAGTGCACCGCGACGTCGATCCGGCCGCCAAGGAGCGCCTCCTCCAGCTCCTTGACGAAGACGCCGCGCGAGCCGATCTCTCCGAACGGCCGCGACCGATCGCGGTCGCCTGCCGTGGTGATCGGAACGAGCGCGATCTCCACCCCGGGCCGGCGCAACCGCTCGGCGGCGAGCCCGGCCTGGGTCAGGGCGAGCCTAGAGCCGCGCGACCCGACGCGAACCAGCACAGGCGCGGCCCTTCCCGAACTTCACCGAGCACGCACGGCGCCGCGACGGCCTGATCCGAACGAAGGCCGTCGGCGCCACGAGAGGCAGGGGGCGCGTCTTCACCGGCGCTCATCCTCCCCCAGATCGAACAGGTGGCGCAACGCCTCCGCGTAGCCCGGCCCCTCGGCCGCAGCCGCCTGCTTCATGCGCACCGTGGGCAGATGCAGCAGCTTGTTGAGGATCTGCGACGTCACCGTCTCGATTGTTCGCCGCTCCTGCTCGTCGAGGCCGTTGAGCTTGTCGAGCTCCGAACGGCGGATCTCCTCGGCGCGCGCGCGAAGCGAGGCGATCGCCGGCACGACGTCGAGCGAGGCCTGCCAGGCGCGGAAGCGATTCGCCTCGGCCGCCACGAGCGCCTCGGCCTTCCCGGCCTCGGCGCGCCGCCCCGCGAGCGTCTCGGCGACGACCGCTTCCAGGTCGTCGATGTCGTAGAGGTAGCAGCCGTCCAGCTCGTTGACGGCCGGATCGACGTCGCGCGGCACCGCGATGTCGATGAAGAAGAGCGGCGAGCGCCTGACGCCCGCGACGTCCTCGCGCCGAAGGACGAAGCCGGGGGCGCTGGTGCAGGTCAGGATCACGTCGACTTCGCCGAGCCGCAGCGGAACGTCCTCGAGCGTGATCGCGCTGCCGCCGAAACGGCGCGCCAGCTCCTCCGCGCGGGCGGGCGTTCGGTTCGCGACGAGCGCGATCTCGGCCCCGCGCGCCGCGAGGCTCGCCGCGGCAAGCTCGCCTGTCCTGCCGGCGCCGACGAGCAGCACGCGCCGGCCGCCGAGATCGCCGAAGACCTGCTGGGCGAGCGCCGCCGCAGCGGACGACACCGAGGCGGGGCTCTCGCCGATCGCCGTGTCGGTCCTCACCTTCTTGCCGACCGCGATCGCCTGCCGAAACACGTGGTCGAGAATCGGGCCGGGCGCACCGGCCTCGTACGCGGCCCTGACCTGGCCGAGGATCTCGCCCTCGCCCGGGACGAGCGAGTCGAGCCCGGCGGCGACCCGGAAGAGATGAACGGCGGCCGCCTCGTCGGCGAGCCGGTAGAGCGCTCCTTCGAGGCTCTCTCCCGCCAGGCGCTCGAGCGTCGCATCTGCGGCAGCGGCGTCGTCTGCGGCGATGTAGATCTCCGTGCGGTTGCACGTCGAGAGGACGACTGCCTCGGGTTCGGCCAGCTCGTGCGCGAGTGCCGCCGCCGCCTCGGCCGAGAGCGCGACGCGCTCGCGAAGCTCGACCGGAGCGCTGTGGTGGGAAAGGCCGACGAGGTGAAAGCTCATGAGAAGTGGGTCAACTGGAGACCGAGCCGGGCGACGACGACGAGTGCGAAGCCCGCGATGGCGACGTACGCGCCGAGTCGTCCGTGCAGCCGGAGGGCCGAGTACGCGGCGTAGACCGCCCAGGCGAGGAGCGTCACCGCCATCAATGCGTCGATGCCGCCACCGTCCTCGCCGAGCCGCACGAGCCCGGCCGCGATGCCGAGCGTGAAGAACCCGGTCGCGATCCAGATCGTGCGGCGCGAAACCCTGTCCAGCACGAGGAGCGACGGGACCGGCACGCGCAGGATGTCGGACGAGTGCCGCTTCAGCCGCCGCTCCTGCCAGAGGTAGAGGCCGGAGAGCCCCGCGGCGAGCGTGAAGCCGGCAAAGGCCGCCAGGACGAGCCCGACGTGCAGGATCAGAAAGAGGTTCGAGTAGTCGCTGCGGTTGCCGAGCGTCGTCCCGCCGCCGAAGCGGGCGACGAGGAAGAGCGCCGCCGCGACCGGCATGACGCCGAGCCCGAGCAGGCGATACCGCGGCTTGCAGCCCCAGATCAGGTACGCGCCGACCACGAGCCAGACGAAGAGGTTGAGCGAGCCCGCCCAGTCGTCCCACGGAAACCCGTCCGCGCGTGCCGCCTGCGCCGCGAGCAGCGCCGTCTGCACGAGCCAGCCGATCCGCACGCCCCAGCGCGCGGACCGCTCGTACCGGGGCAGCCCATACGCGAGCGCAGCCTCGCCGTACGCGAGCAGCGCAGGCCAGAAGAGGAGCTCAGCCACGCTCTTTGACCCGCTCGACGAGCTCGTTGAGGGTGCGCTCGAGACGCCCTACCTTCGCCGCGATGATCAACACGTAGGCGAGCACGACGACGAACACGACGAGGTATGCCGCCGCGACGTACTTCTCCTCCGTCGTCACGCCAGCAGCTCCTTCAGCTCGCGCAGCCGCGCGTCGACTCGCTTGCCTGCGAGCTCGAGCTGGTAGAGCGCGGCGAAGAGGGTCAGCATCGCGGCCAGGCAGACGCAGAACGTGAAGAACTGCGAGCCGGACATCTGCGGGCCGTGGCGGTTGAAGGCCACCGGGTGGATGTAGTTGTTCGCAAGCCGGATCGCGAGGAAGCTGATCGGGATCAGGACGACCCCGAAGATCGCGTACACCGACGAGAGATTCGCGCGCTGAGGTCCTTCCTCGACCGAGAAGCGAAGCATGAAGTAGGCGGAGTAGAAGAGAAACAGCACCAGGAAGAGCACGAGCTGCTTCTCACTCCAGAGCCACCAGTGACCCCAGCGGTACTTCGCCCAGATCGAGCCGGTGACGAGGGTCATGGCCCCGAAGATCACGCCGTGGTGGATCGCGACGTAGCTCTCGAGGTCGGCGCCGGGCTTTCCCTTCCAGAGGTGGAGGAAGCCCTTCCACGCGCCCCAGCCGAAGCAGGCGTACGCGGTGAGCGCGATCGGGACGTGGAAGTAGAAGATCTTCTGGTTGAGGCCGTCCGCGTCGACCGGCGCATAGAAGAACACGAGCGCGATCGAGATCCCGACAAGCGCCGTCGCCGCACCTGCGAGCAGGGGCAGCCGGTTGATCCTCAGCGCATCCACTCCCGGGGATGCTAGTTCGGTCCGGCCTGCCGGCACCGGATCGGCTATTCCGTGACGACGTACTCGAAGCTCGCCCAGGCAAGCAGCGCGAAGACGCCGTCGTAGAGTGCGAGGAACGCGAGGTAGCGGCCGGGGTCGTCGACGACGCTCGCTCCGACTCCGCCGGCGATCGCCGGAATCGCCAGCGGCAGGAAGAGCAGCGGCAGCAGCAGCTCGCGCGCGCGCCCGGCGACCGCCATCGCTGCGACGAGCGTCCCGACGGCGGCGATCCCGATGTCCGCGAGCGCGACGCCGGCCACGGTCGACCAGCCGACGGCGGAGAAGAAGATCGAGAACACCGGCAGGGCGACGATTTCTGCGGCGGCCAGGAATGCCAGCACGGCGATCGACTTCGCAAGCCAGATCGCGCTCCGGTCGCAGGGCGCGAGGACGAGCGCGTCGAGCATCCCCTGCTCGCGCTCGCCGACGAAGGCCCGTCCGAGCGCGAGCAGCGCGGTGAAGACGATCGCCACCCAGAGCAGTCCCTTGGCGGCCACCTCGCCCGAGTCGGCGGGCAGCGCGAAGTGGAAGATCACGAACGCAGCGATGACGAAAAGGAGCATCGCCGGCAGCGTGTCGCGCGCCCGCAGCTCGAGCAGCAGATCCTTGCGCGCCAGCGCAACGACATCACCCGCGTAGCGCTTCACGCAACCGCCAGGCGGGCGGTCTCGAGCGGCGCAAGCCGCGCGGGATCGTGGGTCGCGACGACGAGCGTCCGTTCGCCGTGCAGCTCGCGAAGCTCGCGCTCGAGAAGTGATGCGCCGTCGGCGTCGAGCGCATTGAAGGGCTCGTCGAGCAGCAACAGCTCCGGTTCGTGCAGGAGAGCGCGGCACAGCGCGAGCCGCTGGAGCATGCCGCGGGAGAACGTCCCGGCACGCTCGTGACGAACCTCCCAGAGCCCGTAGCGCTCGAGCAGCATGCCGATCCGCTCGCCGCGCTCCGGCACGGCGTAGAGCTTGCCGAAGAGCGTCAGATTCTCGAGCGGCGTCAGCTCGCGGTAGACGTGCGGCTCGTGCGCGAGGTAACCGAGCCGGGCGCGCTCCGAGTCGACGTGGAGCTCACCGCCGGTCGGCGCGGCGAGGCCCGCGATGAGCCGAAGCAGCGTCGTCTTGCCCGAGCCGTTCGGCCCCGTGACGACGAGGAACCCGCCCTGCGGCACGTCCAGGTCGAGCCCGGCGAGGACGCGCCGTCGCCCGAACCGCTTCTCGAGCCCCCGCGCCCGGATCACAGCGGCGCCCGAAACGCAGCCGCGCCCGGATCAAAAGACCGTGCCCCGATCACCAGCCCCGCCCAGCTGATGGGCCGTGGCCGTTCCGGACCTGTCCACCCGGGACCAGCACCTGGCCGGGACCCATCCCTAGCCCCCACCCACCCGGGGACCTACCTGAAGATAGACGCCCCGCCCGCAAGGCTCTGTGACATTTCCGCACCAATTCACACCGCGGAGCGCTCACGCCAGTGCCTCGATGAGGACGAAGCCGAGGAAGGCGATGCTGATGACGCCGTTCATCGTGAAGAACGCCGCGTCGAGTCGGCGCAGGTTGCCGGGGCCGACGAGGGTGTGCTCCCAGAGCAGCAGCGCGGCCACGACCGCAACGCCGAGCCAGTAGGCAGCGCCCAGGCCAAGGCCGACTCCGACGGCCGCGAGGGCGACCACGGTCAGGGCATGAAACGCCCGCGCGCTCCAGAACGTGCCTCGCTCGCCGAAGCGCGTCGCCCACGAATGGAGCCCCTGCGCGCGATCGACGCTCAGGTCGAAGAGCGAATACAGCAGGTCGAAGCCGCCGATCCAGAGCGCGACTGCGACACCGAGCGCCCACGACTCCCACGGCAGCTTGCCGGTGATCGCGACCCACGCCCCCACGGGCGCCAGCCCGTCGACGGCGCCGAGCCAGAGGTGGCACAGCCACGTGAAGCGCTTCAGATACGGATAGATCACGAAGCCCGCGACCGGAATCGGCCACAGCCAGCGGACGACCGGATCGAGCTGCCAGACGGCGGCGAGGAACACCGCGAGCGACGCCGCGCAGAACGCCCAGACCTGGCTGCGCGACAGCAGCCCCGCCGGCAGCTCGCGCGAAGCGGTGCGCGGATTGCGCTCGTCGATCGCCGCGTCGATCAGCCGGTTGAGCCCCATGGCGAGCGAACGTGCGCCGACCATCGCGACGGTGATCCACACCAGGTCGTGCACGCTCGGGGCGCCGCCGACCGCGAGCAGGGCGCCGACGTACGCGAACGGCAGCGCGAAGACCGTGTGCTCGAACTTGACGAGCCGCGCGAAGCGGACCGGCATCGCGGTCACGTCTGAACGTGCTCCGTCTTCTCGTCGGCGAGCAGCTCGAGCGCGTGACGGATCGCCGGCTTCAGCACCGCGTAGCCGTCACGACAGCCTCCGGGCGAGCCGGGGAGATTGACGACGAGCGTGCGACCGCGGACGCCGGCGACGCCGCGCGACAGCAAGCCGTGGGGCGTCTTGGCCGCCGAGTCGGCGCGCAGCGCCTCCGCGATGCCCGGCGCCAGCCGGTCGAGCACCGACTCGGTCGCCTCCGGCGTGAAGTCGCGCGGCGACAGCCCCGTGCCACCGGTCGTGAGGACGAGGCGCACGTCGTCCGCCAGCTCGCGGATCGCGCGTGCGATCGCCGGCCGCTCGTCCGGCACGAGCCGGCGCTCGACCTCGAAGCCGTCGCCGCGAAGCAGCTCGTCGAGCGTCTCCCCGCTCGTGTCCTCGGCCTCGCCGCGTGAGACCCGGTCCGACACCGTCACCACTCCGGCTTTCACAGCTCCTCCTTCGTCTTCTCGACCAGCGCCACGTCGGTGACGGTCATCCCCTTGTCCACGGCCTTCGCCATGTCGTAGACGGTCAGTGCCGCGACCGACGCCGCCACGAGCGCCTCCATCTCGACGCCGGTCTGCGCCGTCGTCTCGGCGACCGTCTCGATCTCGACGGCCCCGTCTCCGACGGTCAGCGTCACCTCGATGTTGCTGAGCGGCAACGGATGGCAGAGCGGGATCAGCTCACTCGTGCGCTTGGCGGCCATGATCCCGGCGAGCTGCGCCGTCGCGAGCGCGTCACCCTTCGGAAGCTCGCGCAGGCGCGCCGCCGTCTCCGGCTGCATCCGAACGGTGGCGCGGGCGACGGCGCGGCGGCGGGAGAGCGGCTTCGCGCCGACGTCCACCATCCGCACCGCCCCCGACTCGTCGAGGTGCGAGAACTCGCTCACCTCAGGTAGCGCCGCCCGAGCGCCAGGAGGCCTCGCCGATGACGCCACAGCGCGGCCGCCTTCGTGCCGACGCCTCGCCCGTAGAGCAGCGCCAGCGTGCCGTGGAAGCCGTCGACCAGCCGCGCGTCGTACGGGTACCACCACGGAACGCGCACCCGCCCGGAGTCGGCGTCGACGTACTTGATGTTGCTCAGCTCGTACAGCCCGTGCTTCGAGTGCGTGCGCCCGAAGCCCGACTCCTTGCGCCCTCCCCACGACGCCTGACAAGCCGCGTACGAGTAGCCGAAGTCGTTCGTCCACACGGTGCCGACGTCGAGCCGCCGCGAGACCCGGCGCGCGCGTTCTGAATCGCGCGTCCAGACACTCGCCGCCAGCCCGAACTGCGAATCGTTCGCACGCCGGACCATCTCCGCTTCGTTTTCCGCTGGGACAACGAGCACGACCGGACCGAAGATCTCTTCGCGATGAATGCGCGCATCGTCAGGGACGTCGACGAGCACGGTCGGCTCGTAGAACCATCCGGGCAAGTCCAGCTCGGGACGCTTCCCGCCAACGCGTGCGCGGCCGCCGCGCGCGATCGCGTCCGTGACGAGCTCCTCGACCTTGCCGCGCTGCTCCTCGGAGATCAGCGGCCCGAGATCGATGTCGCCCTGCTCGCCGCGCCCGATGCGCAGGCGCCGCGTCCGCCGGACGAGCTCCTCGACGAACGGCTCGTAGAGCGCACGCTCGACGTAGATCCTCTCCACGCCCGCGCAGGTCTGGCCGCAGTTCATGAACGAGCCCCAGAGCGCCCCGTTCACGGCCCGGTCGAGATCGGCGTCCTCGAAGACGAGCATCGGGTCCTTGCCGCCGAGCTCGAGCGTCACGGGCACAAGCCGCTCACCCGTCGCCGCACCGACCTGGCGGCCCACCTCGACGGAGCCGGTGAAGACGACCTTGCCGACGCCCCGTGCACGAACGAGCGCCGCACCCGTCTCGCCGTCGCCGTGGACGATCCGCACGAGCCCGGGTGGCGCACCTGCTGCCTCGAATGCGCGCGCGACCCAGTCGCCCGTGAGCGGGGTCAGCTCAGACGGCTTCAGCACCGCCGCGTTGCCGGCGACGACGGCCGTCGCGACCTGGGTCAGCGGCAGTCCAAGCGGGTAGTTCCACGGCGAGACGATCGCGACGACGCCGCGCGGCTCGTAGAGCAGCCAGCCTTTCTTGTGCCGAAGGTGGGGCTGCGGGAACTTCAGGCGCTCCGGGCGAAGCACCCGCTCGGCGTTGCCGCCGAGCCAGACGAGGCTGTCGAGCGCCGGAAACAGATCCGACGTGAGCGACTCGACGAGCGGCTTGCCGGTCTCGGCCGTGATCGTCGCGGCCACGTCGTCGAGGTTGTCGAGCAAGAAGGCCGTGACCCGGCCGAGCAGCGCTCGCCGTTCCTCCCACGGGCTCTCGGCCCACTTCTCCTGCGCGAGGCGCGCTTCGCCGACCGCCTCCTGCACGGCCGCCGGAGCCGTCGCCGTCACGGCGCCGACGCGCTCGAGCGTCGCGGGGTTCCGGACCTCGACCACGCCCTCGGCGAGCAGTTCCATGGGATGGACTCTAGAGACTCGGGGCTGCCGCCGAGACCCGATCGAGGTCCGTGAGCAGCGCCTCGATCCACGCCTCCAGATCGTGCGCCCGCACGTGCGCTTTGATCGCCGTGCTGCGCCGCGCGCGCTCGGCCGGGTCCATCTGCAGCGCCTGGTGGATCGCCTCCGCCTGGCCCGCGACGTCGAACGGGTTGACGGTGAGCGCCCACTCGCCGAGCTCCTCGTGGACGCCGGCGTTCTCCGACAGGACGAGGACGCCGTCGCGCTCGTTCACGAGCGGCGCCTCCTTGGCGATCAGGTTGAGCCCGTCGAAGATCGCGTTCACGAGCAGCACGTCGAACTGCTTGTACGCGGCGACCGCTTCGAGGAAGTTGTCGTCGATCCGGAGGTCGACGGGCAGCCAACCCTCCTGCTGGAAGCGCTCGTTGACCGCGCGTGCCTGGCGCTGGATGGCCGCCAGGTACTCGGAGTACTCCGGGATGTCCTGGCGCGACGGGTCGAGCAAGGTCAGAAGCTGCACGCGGCGGTGCATCTCCGGGTGCGCGTCGAGGTAGATCTCGAAGGCCCGGAAGCCGCGAACGACGTTCTTCGACGGGTCCGTGCGATCGACGCGGACGATCAGCTTTTCGGACCGGGTCTCCTCGATGCTGCGCTCCTGCTCGAGCACGCCCTCGCTGCCGGCGAGCTCGTCGAACTCGCTCGGGTCGACGGAGATCGGATGCGCCGTCACGATCGTGCGCCTGCCCGCGTAGGTGACAACGTCGTCCTCGACCTCTGCGCCGACGAGGTCGGTGCAGGCGCGCAGGAAGTTCCGCCGCCAACGATCCGCGTGCACGCCCACCACGTCGTTGGCGAGCATGCTCTGGTGGATGTCGTGGCGCAGCAGCGGCGGGAGGATGTACCACGCATCCGTATCCGGCCACGGGATGTGTACGAAGTGGGCGAGCGTCACATCGGGAACACGCTCGCGAATGAACCGCGGCGCGAGATAGAGGTGGTAGTCGTGCAGGAAGACCGCAGCGTCGGGCTGGCGGCCGAGCTCGTCGACGACGGCGTCCGCGAACGTCCGGTTCACCGCCACATAGCCCTCACCCCAGGCGTGATGCATCCCGTGATCGAAGTCCGGCGCCCGCGTCAGCGACCAAAGGTGATGCTGGAGAAACCACAGCGTCGGATTCGAGATCACGTTGTAGAACCAGTCGTAGACGATCTCGTCGTGCGCGACGAGGTGGAGCCGGTAAGCCGACCCGTCGCGTGCCGTCTCCTCGACCGCGCCGCCGGACTCGCTCGCCACGACGCGGTCCTCGTCTGTCATCGCACTCGCGATCCACGTCACCTCGTGGTGCGAGACGAGGCTGCGCAGCGCCGTCACGAGACCGCCGCCGCCGCGCCGTGCGATCCGCTCGCCGTGGGCACCCCGAGCGAATGACACCGGCCCGCGGTTGGAGACGACGATCAGCTTGCGGCGCCCGGCCACGCGGCTGAGCGTATCCCCTTCCTCCCCGCTGGAAACGCTTATGCGGACGCGGCGACGGTCGTGACCTCCGCGCCGCCGGTGTCGTTGCCCTCCAGCCGGTTGAAGAGCACGAGCCAGTCACGCAGGAGCCGCGGCGTCAAGAAGTGGCGGCGGACGTGCTCCTTGCCTCGCAATGCCCGCTCCCTGGCGACTCCGGGCTCGGCCAGGATCTCGATGCAGGCCGTCGCAGCCTCCTCGGGCGTGGCGACGAGCCAGCCCGTCTCGCCGTCGTCAATCTGGGCAACGATGCCTCCGACCTTGCCCGCGACGGTCGGACGCGACTTCCAGAGGGACTCCGTGACCGTCAGCCCGAAGCCCTCCTTGATCGACTTCTGCAGCACGGCCTCGGAGCGCACCTGGAACGCGTTCACCTCGATCCCGCCGACGTTGTTCAGGTTCGAGAGGATGAAGATGTCCGGATCGCCGTCAGCATGCTCGACCGTCCGGTTGTAGTAGTCCCACCCCTCCGGATCGTCATGCGCCATCGACCCGACGAGCGCGAGCTGCACGTCCGGGAACTGCTCCTTGACGAGCCGGTAGGCGTCGATGACGCCGAGCGGGATCCTTCCAGGGATCGAAGCGCGAGACCTGCGTCAGGAGCGGCCGCTGAACGTCGATCCCGAACTGGTCGACGATGTACGCGGCGTCTTCGATCGAGAGCGCCATGTTCTTCGGGGTCAGCGGATCGATCGCCGGCGGCCAGATGTAGCACTCCGGCAGCCCGCCGCCGTTCGGCACGTACTGCCGCATGTGGAAGATGGCGGCGTCGTAGCGTCCGAGCGAAGGAAGCAGGACGCCGAAGACGTCGGGGTTCGGCGTCGAGAAGTCGATGTGCCCGCGCCAGATCCAATGCGCCTTCGTGTCCGGGAAGTGGTCGATCATCCCGGCCGGCTGCGGGTCGTGGACGATCACGAAGTCGTACTCACCCGGATCGATCTCCGCGGCGTTCAGCTCCTGGTAGCGGCGGAAGATCTCGATTTGCTCCGCGGTCAGGCCGAGCGGGTCGCCCTGGAGCCCGTTGTGGATCGTCTTCGTCACCTCGAAGAACTCGTCGGCGCCCTTGATGATCCGCCACTCGACCTCCAGGCCGGCGTCGGCCATCAGCGGCACGAGCGTGTAGTTGATCTCCGCGACGCCGCCTCCGAACGCCGTGGCCGAGAGGTGGACGACCCGCTTGCCCTTGAGCGGTTCAGCGAGCCTGCGGAGCTCGTCCATCAGCCCACGCGAGACGATCGTCGCGTAGTCACCGAGCGATTTGTGGCCGACGTTGACGAGCTGGAGCACGCCGCGCAGAGAATAGAGAGCTTGTCGGTCGGCTAGTCGGCCAAGCTAGTCGTTGAGGAACTTGACGAACCGAAGCCGCGAGCCGCGCGTGCCGGCCACCGACCCGATCTCGAGCTCGTCGGTGAGCGAGCGGATGATCGCGATGCCGAGGCCGCCCTCGGAGAGCTCTTGCGTCCCGTCCCCCGCGACCTCTTCCGGACTGAAGCCCTCGCCGTCGTCGGCGACCTCGACGACAAGCCGGTCGTCGTGGAGCTCGTAGACGATGTCGACGACCCCGTCGCCGTCGCGGTAGGCATGCCGGACCGAGTTGGTGCAGGCCTCGGTCAGCGCGAGCTTCAGATCGCCGAGCGCGTCGTCGCCGAGCGGTCGCACGCGCGCCAGCCCCACCAGGGCGAGGCGACCGAGCGTGATGTACTCGGCCTTCGCCGGGATCGTCAGGTGGATGGCGTGCGGCTGCCCATCCGATCCCTTCGCTTCAGCGATCATGCCTCGTCCTTACCCATCGAATTCATACGTTAAACCTGACCGAACCTGACCAAATCGGCATGGGACCCCCGCGTCTCACTGCAGAGGTTCCCGCGCACGCCGGAAGCTAACCTACTTCGGCCGTTCGTCGAGATGCAGTGCGAACTGCTTCCGCGCCCGGCCACGCACGACCTCGAGCTTGGCCGTCTGCCCCGGGACGAGCCGCCCGCCGACGATGCGGATCAGGTCGCCGGAGCTGCGGACCGGGATCCCGTCGATCGCAACGACGACGTCGCCGCCGCCACGGACGGTCTCGCCGTTCAGCTGCACATCGCGATTGCCCGCGTGGAGGCCGGCCCGTTCCGCGGCGGTGCCAGGCTGGACAACATCGATCAGCGCGCCGTGGTCGACGCCGTAACCGAACCTCTTCGCGATCGACGGCGTCAAGTCCTCCGTACGGATGCCGAGATATGCGTACGCGACGCGTCCGTTTGCAAGCAGTTGCTGCATCGAGCGCCGCGCCGAGTTGATCGGGACGGCGAAGCCGACGCCTTCGAAGCCGCTCTGCGCCTGGCCGCTGCGGATCTGGGCGTTGATCCCGATCACGCGTCCGCGGGCATCGAAGAGCGGGCCGCCGGAGTTGCCGTGCGTGATCGGCGCGTCGGTCTGGATCGCGTCGACGACGTCGTAGCGCGACGTCAGCGAATCGATCGGGCGCGTCGCCGAGACGACGCCGACGGTCAGCGAGCCGGAATTGCCGAACGGCGTCCCGATCGCCGCCACCGGCTCGCCGACGACGACCTTCGCCGAATCGCCGAGCGGCACCGGAACGACGGCGTGCGCGTCGCGATCGACCTTGATCACGCCAACGTCGTCGAAGAGGTCGTAGCCGACGACCTTCGCCTGTACCCGGTCGCCGTCGTGGAACTCGACGTAGACCTCCTTGGCGACCTTCGGCGCGGGCGGCGCCTGCGCGGACGCGACGTCCACCTCACCCGCATCCGTGATCACGTGGGCGTTGGTGAGGATGACGCCGTCCTTGGAGACGACGAAGCCGCTGCCCTGCGCCTCACGGGCCGTCGGCGAGCTCGAGGCGTCGAAGAAGGAGTAGATCGTGACGACACCCGTGACGCGGCTCGCGTAGATCCGCGCCGGGTCGAAACCCGAGCCCGTGAGCGGCTTGGCGCCTTCGGCAACGGCCGGCGCCGGCGCGGTGCTCGGTGTCGTCTGGACGAGGAAGGTCGTCGAGGTGCCGTTGTCGAACCAGCCTGCGCCTTTCCCGACGCCGAGCGTGAGCGCAGCACCGAGGCACGCGGCGAGGATCATGGCGCTGAGGGAAGCGGGGCGCATTTCGCGTCGCACTGTAGCCGGGCTGCCCGGCGCCTTCGTGCCCCCGAGCTGCGTTTCCACGGGGAAACGGAGCCACTCGACCGAACCGGTCAGCGCAGGACGGGCTCCTGCTGCCAGGCCGCCGCACCGGCGGGAAGCACGAGCCGGAAGACCGTCCCCGCCGGCTCCGACTCGAGCTCGAGCGTCCCGTTCATCAGCTCGGCGAGCTCGCGCGCGATCGCCAGACCGAGCCCGCTCCCCGAGGCCCGTGAGCCGTCGAGGCGGAAGAACCGCTCGAAAACATGCTCCTGCGCCTCGACCGGGATCGGCGGGCCGCCGTTCTCGACCTCCAGCCGCGGTGCGACGCCGTCCGTCGTAGCGCGGATGACGATCCGCGTCCCGGCGGGCGTGTGACGGATCGCGTTCTCGAGCAGCGAGCGGCCGATCTGCAGCACGCGCTCCTCGTCGCCGAGCGCAGGGACCGGGCCTTCGATCACGGCGCCCAGGAGATGCTCCGACATCCTCGCCGCGGGGCCGAACTCCTCTGCGAGGGTCTCCGCGACGTGCGCGAGGTCGATGCGCGAGCGGTCGATCTGGATCACGCCCGCGTCGAGTCGGGTCAGGTCCAGCAGATCCGTCGCAAGCTTCGTCAATCGCGTCACCTGCTGGCGCATCTGCTGCAGGAACTCCTGGCGGGTCTCATCGTCGAGCTCCTCGTCGAGCAGCAACTCGAGGAAGCCGGCAAGCGAGAAGAGCGGCGTCCGGAGCTCATGGGATGCGTTGGCGATGAACTCGCCGCGGGCGCGGTCGAAACTCGAGAGCTGGACGCGCATCCTGTCCATCGCCGCGGCCACCTGACCGACCTCGTCGGACGACTCGTCCTCGACCGGCTCCGTCAGGTTCCCGGCTGCGATGCGGTCGGCTGCGCGCTCGAGCCGGCGCAGGCGGCGAGCGAAGATCCGCGCCGCACCGAAGCCGACGACGACCGAGACCAGAATCCCGAGCACCGCCGCGACCAGCATCCGCTTCCGCACGATCGCGACGTTTCTCAGCGTGTCGGACAGGCTCGTGCCGACGAGGACCACGGGGCCGTCCGGAAACGGCACGGCCACCTCGGCAAGCCGCGCGCCGCGGTTGATCGTCCCGCGCTGCAGGTGGTCCGACCGCAGCGCCGCCCGCGCGATGGGATCGTTTCCGAGGCCGCGGTAGTTCCCGGAGTCGCCGTAGACGTCGAAGGCTTCGCCGGGATTCTTGCCGGGATTCTCGAGCAGCACGGAGACTCTCGTCGACGGAAAGAGGCTCGCGGCATTGGCAGCGAATGTCGACCACGACGGCGGGTCCCTCTGATCGAAGAGCGCCGAGATCGTCTGCGAGTTTTCCTCGAGCTGGTCGAGCCGGTCGCGAACGAGCGAGTCCTGCAGCGGCGGGACGACGACCAGGTAGACGATCGCCATCGCACTCGCGACGACGAAGAGCAGCGCCAGCGTGAGCCGGGCGCCGACGCTGCGCAGCGGATTCATCGGTCCCGGAAGCGGTAGCCGACGCCGCGCACGGTGAAGATGTACTCGGGCTCGCGCGGGCTCCTGCTCGAGCTTCTCGCGCAGATGCCGCACGTGGACGTCGATCGTCCGTGGGTCGCGGTAGTCGGCGTCGCCCCAGAGCGATTCCAGCAGCATCCGCCGGCTGAAGACCCGGCCCGGCGAAGCCGCGAGCGTGCGCAGGAGCTCGAATTCGACATAGGTGAGCTGCACGGGCTTGGTGCGCACCTCGACGTGGCGCCTCGCGACGTCGAGCAGTGAGGCCGCCGGTCTCGATCACCTCGTCCTCAGGGCCGGGTCGCGTGATCGACGCGCGGCGGAGCAGCGCGCGGACCCGGCTGCGGAACTCCCGGATCGAGAACGGCTTGGTGATGTAGTCGTCGGCGCCCAGCTCGAGCCCGAGCACCTTGTCGAGCTCGTCGTCGCGGGCCGTGAGCATGATGATCGGGACCGTCGACTTGGCGCGCAGCCGCTTGCAGACCTCGATGCCGTCGAGCTTCGGCAGCATGATGTCGAGCACCACGAGGTCGATCTCGTTCTCGGCGAAGAGCTCCAGCGCCTGCTCGCCGTCCCAGGCCTGCACGACCCGGAAGCCGTCCCGCTCGAGCGGGTAGGTCAGAAGCTTCTGGATGCTCTCCTCGTCATCGACGAGCAGAATGGTGGAAGAGGAGTCGCTCATCGTCGGCGCCTGCCGTAAGACACCGGCCTGCTTCGTACTATAACGAGCGTCATGGCGGCCTCCTCCGAGCGGCGCAGGCCGCGGCGCGGCTCAATCGAGCGGCCGGTGAACGCGCGGCTGTACCGCGGTACTTGGCTACTTGTGGCGCTGCCCCTCCTGCTCGCCGCCTTCAGCGTCGCCCGCGCGGGCGTCCTGCCGAAGTCGCAGCTGCCGCCGGCCTTCGACGCCTCGACCGCAGCCGACCTCGCCAAAGAGCTCTCCGGCAAGTATCCCAATCGCTCGCCCGGCACTGCAGGAGCCACGCAGGCGCTCACCTGGACACGCGAACGACTCTCGTCCTTCGGGCTCGAGGTCAACGACGACGCGTTCGACGCGACAATTCCCGGCCAGGGGACGGTCCGGCTGCACAATCTGACGGCCGTCGTGCCGGGGCCGGCGCCGACGATCGTCGTCCTGGCGCATCGCGACGACACGGGCTCCGGGTCGGGCGCCAACGACAACGCGAGCGGCACCGGCGCGCTGATCGAGCTGGCACGGCTCTACGCCGCCCCGACCAGCGTCGGCGGTGTCGGCTCGCCCGTCACCACGGCCCACCGAATCGTCTTCCTCTCCACCGACGGGGGCGTCTTCGGCGGCGCCGGCGCCGTGCGGTTCCTCGAGCAGTCCCCGTACCGGCGCGACGTGGCCGCTGCGATCAACCTCGACGCAATCGCCGGCCACGGCCGGCCTCGGCTCGAGATCGCGGGCGACGAGCCTCGTTCGCCGGCGGCGAGCTTCGTCGCCACGGCGGCCGCGAGGCTGCGCGAGCAGACCGGCGACGCGCCCGGCCGGGTCAGCGCTCTGGGGCAGCTGATCGACCTCGCGTTTCCGTTCAGCCTCTACGAGCAGGGGCCCTTCGTCGGCCATGGGATCCCGGCAGTCACGATCACGTCCGCAGGCTCGCGACCGCCGAACGCGTTTCTCGACCGGCCCGAGTCGATCGACGCGCAGACACTAGGGGCGATCGGAACGGCGTCGCAGCAGCTGCTCGCCTCGCTCGACCAAGGGCTCGAGCTCGCGCAGGGAACGACGACGTATGTCTTCCTCGGCGACCGCATCGTCCGCGGCTGGGCAATCGAGATCGTCCTGCTCGGCATGCTGCTGCCGTTCGTCGTCTCGGCGGTCGACCTCTACGCACGCGGCCGCCGGCGCCGCATCGCGATCGCGCCGGCGACGCGCGCGCTGCGCAGCCGGATCTTCTTCTGGCTCTTCGCCGTCGGCGTCTTCGCGCTGTTCTCGCGACTGGGCGTCTTCGGAGAAGGCGATCCGCGCCCGCCGAGCCCGCAGACCGCAGCGGCGGGGGACTGGCCGGTGGCCGCGCTCGGCGGGCTCGCCCTGCTCCTGTTCCTCGCCTGGCTCGTGCCGCGTGACCGGCTGCTGCCACGGCGGCCCGCGACGGCGGCGGAGGAGCTCTCGGGTCATACCGCAGCGCTGCTGGCGCTCGGCGTCGTCGGACTGCTGGTCGCCTCGGCAAACCCGTTCGCGCTCATCTTCGTCCTGCCATCACTCCATGCGTGGCTCTGGCTGCCTCAGCTGCAGAACCGTCCGGGCCCGCTGCGCTTCCTCGTGTTTGCGGCAGGGCTCGCTGGGCCTGCGCTTCTCCTCTGGTCGTTTGGATCGCGTTTCGGGCTCGGGCTCGACGCCCCGTGGTACGTCCTGCAACTGGTCTCGCTCGGCTATGTCAGGCCCGCGGTGCTGCCGATCGTCGCGCTGTGGCTTGCAGTCGCCGGGCAGCTGCTCGCACTCGCCGCGGGACGCTACGCCGCCTATCCGGAAGAGGCCGAGCGGCCCCGGCTCGGCCCGCTCAGGCGCATGATCCGGCGGCTGCTGCTGGCGGTGGCTCACCGGCGGCCGGCCGAGGAGCGAAGGCGGGCGGCTGGAGGCTAGCCCAGCTCGAGGTAGCGCACGGCGGCGCCGTCCGCGAGCTCGCCGTTTCCACGTGGAACGTGCACGAGGGCGACCGCCCCTGCTGCGCGGACGATCATGTGGGACTCCTGGCCGGAGACCGGCTCCAGGCGCACCGACTCGCCGTCCAGATGTGCTCGGGCCCGAATGAAGTCGTCGCGTGACTTGTTTCGCCTGAGCGACCCGACCAGGACGCCCGGGCGATAGAGCGGGCCCGGCTCGGCGCCCTGCAGCGCAATGATCGCCGGGCGGACGAAGAGCTCGAAGCCGACGAGCGAGGACACCGGATTGCCCGGCAGCCCGAAGACGAGCGTCCGGCCGCGGACCGCGAACGAGACGGGCTTCCCCGGCTTGACGGCAACGCGCCAGAACACCTCCTCGACGCCGAGCTCGGCTTCGACGCGCCGGACGAGATCGTGCGGGCCGACCGAGACGCCGCCGGTCGTGACCAGGACGTCGGCCTCGAGGCCTCGCTCGATCGAGGCGCGGTGCGCCGCCTCGTCGTCGGCCACCGGCGAGAGCCGCTCGACGACCGCGCCCGCGGTCTCGAGCTGAGCGGCGAGGATCAATCCATTCGCGTCGTAGACTTCGCCGGGCCGGAGCGGCTCGCCCGGGGCGCGAAGCTCGGTGCCGGTCGTCAGCACAGCGACACGCGGGCGGCGCGCACACGAGACCCGCGCGACGCCGGAGGCGGCGAGAGCGCCGACCTGAGCCGGCCCCAACCGCGTGCCGGCGGTGACGACCGTCTCGCCCGCGTGTACGTCGCCGCCTCGCGGGCGGACATGAGCTCCTTCCTTCACCGCGGCCGCCACTTCGATGCTGTTGTCGGTTTCGACAACATTCTCGATCGGGACGATCGCGGTCGCGCCGTCGGGGACGACGCCGCCGGTTGCGATGCCCATCGCCTCGCCCGCCTCGAGCGAGCGAGCGACAGGGCGTCCCGCTGCGATCCGTTCGACGACCGGCAAGCGGCCCGGCACATCTGCCGCGCGGAGCGCGAAGCCGTCCATCGCCGAGCTTGGGAACAAAGGCAGGTCGACCGTCGCCCGGCCGTCCGCTGCGAGGACACGGCCGTGCGCCTCGCCGATCGGGACGTCCTCCGGCTCGAGCGCATGCACCCGGTCGAGGATCAGGCGCAGCGCCTCGTCGATCGTGAGCAGGTCGGCCACGAACATAAGCTACTGCCCGTGGCCAAAGAGACGATCGCCGGACGCTACCGCCTGCTCGAGCCGCTCGGCGGCGGCGCGATGGGATCGGTCTGGCTCGCCGAGGACGCCGAGCTCGGCCGCCGTGTCGCCGTCAAGCTGCTCGGCCCGGACGCGGATCGCGCCCGCTTCGACCGCGAGGCCCGCGCAGCGGCATCGCTCGCGCACCCGAACATCTGCCAGCTCTTCGACTACGGCGAGGAGGACGGGCGGCCGTACATGGTGCTCGAGTACCTGCCCGGCGGGTCACTCGACGACCTGATCGAGCGCGGCACGGCGCTCCCGGATCCCGAGACCGCACGAATCGCCGAACAGATCGCCGAGGGCCTCGCGCATGCGCACAGCCGCGGGCTCGTGCATCGCGACCTGAAGCCGGCGAACATCCTCTTCGACGCGGAGGGGCACGCGAAGATCGCCGACTTCGGGATCGCCCGCATGCGCGGTACCAGCACGCTGACGGATGCCGGCACGGTGCTCGGCACCGCGGCCTACATCTCGCCCGAGCAGGCCGGCGGCGATCCGGCGACGCCCGCGAGCGATGTCTACTCGGCCGGCGTGATGCTCTTTCTGATGCTCACGGGGCGGCTCCCGTTCGAGTCGCCGAACGCGATGGCGCTCGTTGCGATGCACCTCGCCGACGAGCCGCCGTCCGTCTCCGAGATCCGGCCCGACGCGCCTGCGCAGCTCGCGGCGACGGCGGACGCCTCCCTCGCCAAGCACCCCGCCGACCGGCCGCAGGACGGCGCGGCGCTGCTCGCGGAGCTTCGCGCGGCGGGAACCCTCGGCGGCACCGCGACGATGGTGGCACTGCCCCTCACCGGAGAGCCGACGCAGGTCATCCCCCGGGCGCGGCCTCGGCCCACACGCTCGCGCTGGATCGTTCCGCTGGCGCTGCTCATCGCAGGCGTTCTGCTCGCCGCCGGCGTCACGCTCGCCATCGTCACGACGGGAGGCGACTCGGGCGACTCGTCGCCGAGCGTCACCGCTCCGCCCAGCACGCAGTCCACACAGCAGACGACGACAGAGCAGACCACGGCGGCGACCACGACAGAGCCCACGACGACCGCGCAGACGACGACCGAGGCCACGACGACGGCGACGACGATTCCCGCTCCACCGACGACGACCATCGCCCCGCCCACGACGACGATCGCGGCTCCGACCACTGCGCCACCGACGACCACCGCACCGCGCCGACGACCGACACGGCGCCGGCGACCACGGACACCGTCACGGTGCCGACCCCATGACCGCCGGCTCGCCGATCTCGGTCGTCATCCCCGTGCACGACGAGGAACGGAGCGTCGCGCTGCTCTACGACGAGCTCGCTTCGGCGCTCGATCCGCTCGGCCGCGAGTGGGAGGCCGTCTTCGTCGACGACGGCTCGAACGACGGCACCTTCGCAGCGCTGACGCGCCTGCACGCCGCCGCGTCCAACGTTCGCGTCGTCCGCCTCCGCCGCAACTTCGGCAAGGCCGCCGCGCTTGCCGCCGGCTTCGCGCAGGCGCAAGGCGACGTCGTCGTCACGATCGACGGCGACCTGCAGGACGACCCCGCCGAGATCCCGAAGCTGCTGGCCAAGCTCGACGAGGGATTCGATCTCGTGTCTGGCTGGAAGACGCACCGCCGCGACCCGCTGCGGCGCCGGATCCCGTCGAAGATCTTCAACCGCGTCACCGGCGCGCTCTCCGGGCTGCGCCTGCACGACATGAACTGCGGCCTGAAGGCGTACCGGGCCGAGGTGGTGAAGGGGCTTCGTCTCTACGGCGAGCTGCATCGCTTCATGCCGGTGCTCGCTCACCAGCGCGGCTACCGCGTCGCGGAGCTGCCGGTCAACCATCGTCCGCGGGAGCACGGCCGCTCGCGGTACGGCATCGAGCGCTACCTCCGGGGCGCGTTCGACCTGCTGAGCGTCTCGTTCGTCGGGCGTTACCGGACGCGGCCGCTGCATCTCTTCGGCACGCTCGGCCTGCTGCTCGGCCTCGTCGGGACGCTGGTGCTCGCGTACCTGACAGTCCTGAAGATCGACGGCCAGGCGATCGGGCAGCGGCCGCTGCTGACGCTCGGCGTCCTGCTCGTCGTGGTCGGCATCCAGCTCTTCTCGCTCGGCCTGCTCGCGGAGCTGATCCTCTCCCAGCACGAGCAGCGGGTCCCGGAGACGGAGCGCGAGCGCCAGTACGTCGAGGAGATCCTCGGCTGAAGGTCCTCTACTTCGGCACGTACGAACGGGATTACCCGCGCAACGCGCAGGTGATCTCCTGCCTGCGCCGCGCCGGCGTCGAGGTGGCGGAGCGTCATGTCGACGTCTGGGACCGGCGCGAGCACAAGTTCAGGGCCGGGCCTGGCGCCGCACTGCGGGTCGCGCTCGCAGAGCTGCGCCTGCGAAGTGGCCCGCGGGAAGGCTTCGACGCCATGATCGTCGGCTACCCGGGCCACTTCGACATGCCGCAGGCGAAGAAGATCGCGGGCAAGCGGCCCCTCGTCTTCAACCCGCTGATCTCGCTTGCCGACACGCTCGTCACCGACCGCGGCCGCTTCCGGAGCGGCTCTCTGGCGGCCCGCGTGCTGCGCGCGACCGACCGGCGGGCGCTGCGCCTCGCGGACCTGGTCGTCGCGGACACCGACGCCAACGCGGCGTTCCTCGCCGACGCCGGTGAGATCCCACGCGGGCGGGTTGCCGTCGCGTACGTCGGCGCCGAGGAGCGGCTCTTCCGTCCCGGCTGGCAGCCGCCGGCGCCGTTCCACGCTCTCTTCGTCGGGAAGCTGATCCCGCTGCACGGACTGGAGACGATTCTCGAGGCGGCGCGCCTCGTCCCCGAGGTGCCGTTCCGGATCGTCGGCTCGGGGCAGCTCGACGCGCTGCTCGCGAGCGCGCCCGGCAACGTCGAGCACGTTCCGTGGATCGAGTACGAGCAGCTCCCGGAGGAGATCCAGCGAGCCGGCTGCGCCCTCGGCGTCTTCGGAACATCGGACAAGGCGGCTCGCGTGATCCCCAACAAGGCGTTCCAGGCGCTCGCCTGCGCCGTGGCGCTCGTCACCGGCGACACTCCCGCCGCGCGCGAGCTGCTCGTCGACGGCGAGAGCGCGCTGCTCGTCCCACCGGGAGACGCGGAGGCGCTGGCCGCGGCGGTGCGACGGCTTGCGACGGACGACGGGCTGCGCCAGAAGCTCGCCGCCGCTGGACACCAGGTGTACGAGCGCTGGGCGAGCGAGGACGTGCTGGGCGCGCGCTGGCGCGGGCTCATCGAAGCGCTGCTGTGAGCCCTCGCGTCCTGTTGTGGAGCGCGATCGCCGCGTACACGGCCGGGTTCTCCGCCCTCTCCGTGCTGCGGCACCGCGCCTTCGAAACGGGCCGCTTCGACCTCGGCAACATGGTGCAGGCGGTGTGGTCGACCGCACACGGGCACCCGCTTCGGATCACGAGCCTCGAGGGCGAGCAGATCTCCCGGCTGGCGGCGCACGTCGATCCGGTGCTCGTGCTGTGGGCACCGCTCTGGCGCCTCTGGCCGAGCCCCGACCTGCTCGTCGTGACGCAAGCGGCGGCGATCGCGCTCGGGGCGGTGCCGGTCTGGCGGCTGGCGCTGCGACGGCTCGGCTCGGAGCACGCCGCGCTCGGGTTCGCCCTCGCATACCTGCTGTATCCGCCGACCCAGTGGCTCGCGCTGAACGAGTTCCATCCCGTCGCGCTCGCGTGCCCGCTCCTCCTGGCGGCGATCGACGCGCTCGACGACGGGCGTCTCGGCGCGGGGTTCACCTGGCTGGCGCTTGCGGCACTGACGAAGGAGGAGGTCGGGCTCGTCGTCGCCGGGATCGGGCTCTGGCTCGTCGTCTCACACGGGAGGCGGCGCGCGGGCTCGCTCGTCGCGATCGCCGGCGCGGCGTGGACCGCGATCGCGGTGCTCGTGATCGTGCCCGCGTTCAATGAGCACGGATCGCCCTTCACCGGCCGCTACACCGAGGCGCGTGCCGCCTTTCCCAATCCGTGGCAGTTGCTCCAGGTCGCGTGGGACCACGGTGCCTGGCACTACGTCGTCGAGCTGGTCGTGCCGCTCGCAGGGCTTTGCCTGCTCGCGCCGGTACTCGCCGCCGCGGCGCTGCCGGAGCTGGCGCTGAACGTCCTCTCGTCGTCGCCACCGCAGTCGTCGATCCATTTCCACTACACGGCCGCCGAGATCCCGGTGCTCGTCGCCGCGGCGGTGCTCGGGGCGGAACGCATCTGGTCGCGTCGCGGAGCCGCGACGGTGCTGGTGGCCGTCGCACTCGTCGCGAACTGGCGGCTCGCCCCGAATCCGCTGTGGCGCTTCGTCCCCGGCGGCGAGACGCTGCAGGCCAACGCGGCGCACGTCTCGGAGCACGACCGGACGGCCGCACGGGCGCTGCAGCTGATCCCGGACGGCGCGGTCGTGAGCGCCACGAACTCGCTCGGCGCTCACCTCTCGGCCCGGCGCCGTGTCCTCAGCTTCCCGTATCTGTACGACGCGACGTGGGTCGCGGCGGACGAGACGCGCCCCGGCTACGCCGACCGCATCGCGCCGGTGCCGACGGCCACGCAGCTCGCCTGGCTGCGCACCAATCCGGCCTGGCGGCTCGTCTTCGAGGAAGACGGTGTCCTCGTCTTCCGACGCATCTTGCCGCCCTAGCGGCGTAGGGTCCGGGCGTGCTCTACAGCCCGAAGTCGTTCGAGCGGCTGTCGGAGGGGCGGTGGGACGCCGAGTTCGCACGCGACGTGATCGGCGAGATCGTCGCCGGCGCGGACGCCGCTTTCCGGGGGGATGAGCTGTGGCCGGCGAACGAATGGGACGCCTGGTCGGCGGCGGCGCCGCTGAAGAACCTCTACGTCGGGGCCGCCGGAGTGCTCTGGGCGCTGGATACGCTCCGTCGCCGCGGGTACGCCGAGACGCAGCTCGATCTTTCGGCCGCGGCCACCCTGTCGCTCGCCGCCTGGCGTGAGGAGCCGGACTTCATGGCCGGCTTCGAGCTGCCGGCGGAGCGTGAAGCGGCGCTGCTGACGGGCGAGGCGGGGATCCTGCTCGTCTCGTGGCGGCTCGAGCCGAGCGACAAGCTGGCCGAGGCGCTGCTGGCGCGGATCCGGCAGAACGCCGGCAACGAGGCGGACGACCTGATGTGGGGGACGCCCGGCACGCTTCTCGCCGCGCGCGCGATGCTCGACTGGACCGGTGAGCAGCGCTGGGCCGACGCGTGGCGCGAGAGCGCCGACGCGCTTTGGGCCCGCCGCGACAGCGAGGGCTGGTGGACGCAGCGGCTGTACGGCTCGTCCTACCGCGGCCTCGCGCCGCCGCACGGGCTTGCGGGCAACACGCAGGCGCTGCTGGCGGGGGGCGAGCTGCTTGGGGAGGAGCGACGCGAGACGCTCGTGCGCGATACGAGCGTCCTGCTTGCCGCGACCGCGGTGGTCGACGGCGAGCTGGCGAACTGGCCGGTCACTGCGACCGGCCCACTCGTCGGCGAGGACGGCGAGATCCGGGTGCAGTGGTGCGCGGGAGCGCCCGGGATCGCGATTGCAGCCGCGCCGTTTCTGGACGAAGCGCTCCTGCTCGCGGCGGGCGAGCTCACCTGGCGGGCCGGGCCGCCCGGCCTCGACAAGGGACCCGGGATCTGTCACGGCACCGCCGGCAACGGCTATGCGTTTCTCAAGCTCTTCGAGCGCACCGGCGACGAACTCTGGCTCTCGCGCGCAAGGAGCTTCGCGATTCACGCGCTCGGCCAGGTGAAGCGCCGAGGCGCAGGCCGCTACTCGCTCTGGACAGGAGACGTGGGCGTCGCGCTGTACATCGCGGACTGCATCGAAGAACGCGCCGCGTACCCCGTGGTCGACACGCTCTAGGCGACTACGTCGGGATCGTCTGCGCGAGAAGGTAGCCCGTCAGCACGAGCGCGAGCGTCTTCGCGGTCCGGTCCTCCTCGACGGCGGCGAGGGGGACCGCCCAGACGGTGTACCAGGCGATGAGATAGGGGGTCGTCAAGAGCAGGAGTCCTGCACAGAGGCCGAGTCGCGCGCGGCCGCGCCACGCCTCGCGGAGCAGCCAGACGTAGGCCACGCCGAAGGCAACGAGGCCGGACCAGCCGGGCAGGTGGAGGCGATGCGGGATCGCGTACGTCGTCTCGTTGTTCGCGTTCCGGGCCAGCGGACCGATGAAGTGCAGCCAGTCGAGGCCATAGGCGATCGTCGCCAGCGCGGCGACGGCCGCCGCGGTGAAGGCGAAACCGAGATGCGCTGTCCGGCGCCCCAGCGCGCGCGCCTCGAGAGCGCGGAGGGGCAGGAAGAGGAAGGCGACCCACTTGACGAGCCCCGCGAGCGCCCAGCAGACGCCGGCCAACTGGGTGCGCTGCGCCGCGGCCGCCGCGAGCGCGCCGAGCACGAGCGCGGTCATCCACACGTCGTTGTGCCCGCCGCCGGCGAAGTGGATCGCGAGGAGCGGGTTCCAACCGACGAACGCCGCGGCGAAAGCCGGCCGGCGCGACAGCCGCGCGGCCAGGAAGGTGGCCGCCACCATCACCAGCGCCGCGAGCGTCTTGAACGTCCAAGCCGCGACATCAGACGACTCGGTGACCCCCACGGGCTCGCTCGCCAGCGAGAACGCCGGCCCATAGACGGACGTCTCGTGCAGCCACGCCGTCCCGACGTAGGGGGCCGACACCGGGTCCTCGCTTGGCGTGTCGCGATACGGATCGTCGAGCCGCGCGTAGCTCCAGTAGGTCCAGGCGTCGGTCGAGAGGAGCAGCGGCGCGCCGAGCGGCGCGAGCTGGATCGCCGCGGCGAGCGCCAGCACGAGCCCGACCCGCCCGCCTTGACGGAGCAGGACGAGTCCGAGCAGGTAGAGCACGAACGCCGCGACGAGGCAGGCGAGGAAGATCCGCGACCAGACAGGGTCGCCGACCGGATGGCCGCCGTTGACGGGAACGAGCTCGGCGTCGTCGATCCACGCGAGGGCGGAGCAGACGACGACGAGGCCGAGCGCCGCGCTGCCGACCAGAGCCGGACCGGCGAAGGGCTTTCTAGCCGTCAGGGAAGCGTCGGGGGCGGGGGCGGCTCGGTCGTCGCGGGCGGGGGAGTCTCGGTCGTCACGGGCGGTGGGGAGGTGGGCGGTGGCGGCGCGGTCGTCACCTGCTTCGCCTTCGTCGTCACCTTCGGCGCGGGCGACGGCGGGCCGGCGGTGGTCGTCGTCTCCGCGGTCGTCGTCGGCGTGTACACCGGCACGTAGCCGAGCGAGTAGTGCCCGCGCTCGTAGCTCGAGTGCCAGGTCGGATAGGTCTTCGGCAGTGCGAAGTCGCGCGGCTCCGTGTTCCAGAGCGCGGCGGTCATCACCTCGTGCCAGATCTGCGCCGGGAAGGAGCCGCCTGTGGGCTCGATGCCGTGCACGTTCGTCATCTGGATCTCGCCCTTCGGGTAGCCCATCCACACCACGGTCGCGAGATCGGGCGTGTAGCCGTCGAACCAGGCGTCGGCGTGGTTCTCCGTCGTGCCGGTCTTGCCGGCCGCCGGACGGTCGAGCGTCGCGTTCGGAGAGCCCGTCCCGTATCGGATGTTCTTCGAGAGCACCTGCGTCACGGTCCAGGCCGTCCCGTCGCTGACGACGCGCTTCCGCTTCGGCGTGCCCCAGCCGGCGTCCTTGTCCACCTTGCCGTTCGGGAAGATCACCTTCTTGATCGCCATCGGCTTCGAGTAGATGCCGTTCGCGGCCAGCGTCGCGTAGGCGGCGGCCATGTCGAGCGGCGAGACGGAGAGTGAGCCGAGCCCGATCGAGGCGACCGGCTTGTCCGGGCTCATGTGGATGCCGAAGCGCTTCGCCATCGCGAACACCTTCTCGGGGCCGACGTCGAGCGTGAGCTGCGCGAAGACGGTGTTGTCGGAGCGGAGCGTCGCGTTCGTGATCGACGTCGAGCCCACGTAGTCGTGGCCGTAGGTCGCCACGTCCCACGGCTGCGCGATGCACCACGGCCCCGTCGAGCAGTGGAACGGCGCCGAGGTGTAGTACGTCGAGTCGGGGTTGATGCCCTCGGAGACGGCGGTGACGAGCGCGAGCGTCTTGAACGTCGAGCCCGGCTGGCGTTGCGACTGCGAGACCAGGTTGAACTTGTTGTCCTTCTTGCGGACGAGCGCCGTCATCGCCTTGATCGCGCCCGTGTCGGGATCCATCGAGACGACCGCGGACGCCGGATCGGTGCGGTACGGGAGGATCTTCAGCATCGCTTGGTTGGCGGCGCGCTGGAGCCGGGGATCGATCGTCGTGTAGATCGTCAGGCCGCCCGAGCGGACCGTCTCCGCGCCGTACTCGCGCTGGAGCTCGTCCTGCACGTAGGTGAAGAAGTAGGGCTCCTTGATCCGCGTGTAGAGGCGGCCCGGCTTCAGCGCCAGGCCTCGCACGGCGATTGCATGCTCGTACTCGCGGAGCGTGATCGCGCCGTTGTCGAGCATCGCGCGCAGCACCTGGTCGCGACGGGCGAGCGCGGTCGACGGATGGTTGATCGGGTCGTAGTCGGTCGGTGCCTGGGGCAGCCCGGCCAGGAGGGCGGCCTGGAGCAACGAGAGCTTCTGCGCCGGCTTCGAGAAGTAAGTCTGGGACGCAGCTTCGACGCCGTAGGCGTGGTTGCCGTAGTAGACGGTGTTCAGATACGTCTTCAGGATCCAGCCCTTCGAGCGCTCGCGCGAGAGCTTGATCGCGAGACAGGCCTCACGCAGCTTCCGCGTCACCTTCCGCTCGTTGCCGACGTCCTTGTAGAGGTTCCGGACGAGCTGCTGCGTGATCGTCGAGCCGCCCTCGACGACCTTGCCGGCGTTGATGTCGCGCCAGAGGGCGCGCGCGATGCCTTCGTAGTCGACGCCGCCGTGCTCGTAGTAGCGCCGGTCCTCGATCGCCACGGTGGCTCTGGGCAGCCACGCGCTCATGTGATTCAGCTCGACAGGCTGACGGTTCCGCTCGGCGGGGATCGAGCCGAGGAATGTGTTGTCGGCGGCGTAGACGAGCGAGTTCTGGCCGATCTTGGCAGGACGGAGCTGCGAGAGCGAGCAGTTCGCCGCAACCGCGGCCGCGCCGCTGAAGCCGACCGTCGCCGCGCCGACGGCAACCGCGCCGAGCAGGACGGCGAGGATCGCCGCAGTGCGACGCCGGCGGCGGATGCGCGACTTGCGCCGCTTGCGGCGCCGGCGCTGGCCGAAGAGAAAGTCCAGGTCGCGGAAGCCGGAGCTCGGTGGCGTCACGACCAGACCCCGAGTTCCTGCAGGCGGGCATGGACGCGCAGGCGGAGCTCACGCTCGAGCGACTCGGCTGCGTCCGGGTCGGCCGCGGGAGAGCGGACGACGATCGTGGCGTTGGCGGCGAGCGAGGAGACGAAGGCGTCGCCCTCGTTGTTGAGCGCAGTGACAACCGCGTCGAGATCGGCGCTGAGCGGCACCTCGACACTCACCTCGGCCCGCGTCTCGCGGCTGCGGATCGTCCAGTTGCGGATTGTGTCCGACGCGAGCTTGTCGTTCGGGATCACGACCCGCGCGTTGTCCTGCGTGCGAATGAAGGTGTAGGTCAGCCCGATCTCCTCGACGATGCCTTCGTCGGTCCCGATCCGGATCTCGTCGCCGAGCCGGAGCGGCTGTGCGAAGGCGATCAGCAGTCCCGAAATGAAGTTTGACAGCGTCCGCTGGGCCGCGAAGCCCACGACGATGCCGATGACGGCGGACGAGGCCAGGATACCGCCGGCGATCGCCCTCACCTGCGGAATCACGAGCAGGGCCGAGAGAACGCCGACGAAGATGATCGCGCTGGTGATGGTGCGACGCACGACGCGGTAGCGGGTCGCAGCGTTGGGTGCGAGCGTCCGCTTCGACAACCGGTGGTCGATCAGCCGCGCGAGCAGCAAGGTCATGCCGATCACGACGGCCGAGAGGGCTGCGCGCATCCAGAACTCCATCGAATCGTCCCTATTCGACGAGCTCGATCGGTTTCCGGCCCGCGAAGCCCTCGTCGATCCCGTGCCAGTACGCGACCCGGTCCTCGCCGACCCGCCAGCAGAGCAGGATCTCGCGGTCCTCGTGGAGCGCCGGGAAGTCGAGCAGCCCCTCGTCGAGGTCCTTCACCTGCACACCCGCCTCGTCGAGCTGCGCGAGACACCGCTCGATCTCCGAGCCGAGAGCCTCGAGCTCGGCTTCGAGCTCGGCGAAGTCGCTCGTCCCCAGCCCGCCGCCGTTCCCCTGCACGACCGACCCCAGCTCCGCCCGCTTGACGTTCGCGCCACGCCACGCTCGTCGCAGCTCGACGAGCCGTTCGGCGAGCGGCGAGACGACGGCGAGCGCCGCGTTGGCCTCTTGCGGGGTGAAGATGCGCTCAGGCACGTACGATTCGCCGTCGTGAGCGCCGTCCAGCGGGTTCGAGCTCGAGCGGCGCCGCGTGAGCCGCATCTTAGGCGTGCGGGCTCGGCTGTCGAGATCTTCCTCTGGAGCCGTGCGCTCATCTGGCTCGGGGCGCTCTTCGCGCTCGCCTGGTTCGAGCCGCATCCACAGCCGCTGAAGGCCCGCTGGGACTCGCCGTTCCTCCACGACGCAGGCTCCGTCTTCGACGTGTGGGCCCGTTGGGACGCACAGTGGTTCCTGCGGATCGCCGAGCAGGGATACGACACCGCCCGGGAGTCCGCCGCGTTCTTCCCGCTCTATCCCACGCTCGTCGCCGGCCTCGGACGCGTCCTCTTCGGGCACTACGTGCTGGCCGGAATCGCGATCTCGCTCGCGTGCTGCCTCGGCGCCTTCGTCCTGCTCGAGCGACTGGCGGAAGAGCGGCTCGGCGCCGACGGGGCGCGCCGCGCGGTTCTCTACGTCGCACTCTTTCCGATGTCCCTGTTCCTGCAGGCGGTCTACAGCGAGTCGCTCTTCCTGCTGCTCGCGCTGGCCACTTTCGTGCTCGCCGAGCGCGGGCGCTTCGGCTGGGCGGCCGCGGCGGCCGGGCTCGCGATGTTGACCCGGGCGACCGGGGTCGCGCTGCTGCCGTCGCTCGTCCTGCTCGCGTGGCCCGACCGGCGACGGCTCGCCTCGCTCGTCCTCGCGCCGGCGCTCTTCGCCGTCTATCCGCTCGTGCTCTGGATCTGGGTCGGCGACCCGTGGGCGTTCCTGCGCTCCCAGGAGCTGTGGCACCGGCACTTCGTGCCCTTCGGGGGCGTCTGGGAGGCCGCGACGCACTGGACTCCGCCCGGCGCGGACGTGCAGCACGCGGTGATGGTGAACCTCGAGGGCGTGGTGGCCCTCGTGCTCTTCGCGGCGCTGACCGTCGTGGCGTGGCGACGGTTCGGCGCGCCGTACGGGCTCTACGCGGCCGTCTCGCTCGTGCTGCCGCTCTCGGTGCCCAGCGAGCGCTGGCCGCTGCTCTCGTTGCCGCGGTTCGGGCTCGCGGTCTTCCCGCTCTTCCTGGCGCTCGCGTGGCTCGGTGGACGGGCCCGGGTGCATACGTTCATCGTCGCCGCGAGCTCGTTCCTGCTCGGGATCACGGTCGTCCAATGGGTGCTCTGGCAATGGGTGGCATGACGACCGGACTGGGGGAGCGCCTTTACGGCCGCCTCGCGGGCTGGGCGCTTCTCGTCGGCTCGCTCTCGGCGATCGCGTATGCGGAGCGCGCAGCGGGGGACAAGCCGGCGAACGACGTCCTCTACAAGTACTCGACGGCTGCATCGAGCCTCGTCGGCTACGCGCTGATCCTCGGCTTCACGCTGCTGATCGCGCATGGGCACCGCGAGTTGCTGGCGTTGCGGCAGCCGGCACACTGGGGACGCGCCCTCGGCCTGGCGATCGCGGTCCTCGCCGGGGTCGTTGTCGTTGGCGGGATCCTCGACTCGTTCCTGCACGCCGGTGAGGAGCAGGGATTGACGCCGCCGGGTTGGGACGGGAGCCGGGCGGGCCAGTACGCGGCGAACTTCGTGGTGATCGCCATCGTGGCGCCGTTCTGCGAGGAGTTGCTCTTCCGCGGGCTCGGTTACTCGCTGCTGGCGTTCCTGACCCCGTGGCCGGCGATCACCTTCGTCGGGCTCAGCTTCGGGCTCGTGCACGGGCTCATCGCCGGGCTGCCGATCCTCGCAGGCTTCGGGATGGCGCTCGCGTGGCTGCGCTGGAAGACGGACAGCGTCGTCCCGGGGATGATCGCGCACGGCCTGTTCAACGCGATCGCCCTGATCGCCGCGGTCACTGTCTAGACGCGTCTACGATGCCGCCAGTGCGTCGCCTCCTGGGGGTCGCGTTCGGAACGTTCGTCCTCTGGGCGGCTCCGGCTCACGCGTGCTCGGTGCAGGCGAGTCCCGCCTCCGGGCCCGAGCCGCTCACGGTCACGCTTGCGGCGGTCGACTGCCCCGGCGCCACCTTCCACTGGACAATCGCCGGCCAGGGCCAGGACGGACAGACCGTCGTGCGCACGTTCGCGCGCGGCGAGTACCCGGTCAGCCTGACGACTGACGAGGGCACCTTTCAGGGAGCGCCGATCCGCTCGTACGGCGTCACAATCGCGCGTCCGGCTCACGCCGTCCGCTTCGGCGAGGTCGTGCGGCTTCAGGGCAAAGCGTCGCCGCCCGGGACGGGCAAGGTCTCGGTCAACGGCACGACCGCGCGCTGGCTTGCGCCCGGTCTGTTCCGGGTCGCCTTCCGCATCACCGGCCCCGGCCCGTTCGTGGCGCGGTACGCGGGCGCGACCTCGGCGCCCGTCTCGCTGCTCGTCCGTCCGAAGCTCGAGACGGCGGTGCTCGGCTCGGCGACCGTCGGCTCGAAGCTCGCGCTCCGCGTGAGGCTCCGGCCGGCCGGAGCGGGCGTCCTGCACGTGCGGCTCGGCGGCCGCGTTCGGTCTTCGCGAGGCGCCGTGACGATCCCGCTCAGCACCGTGCAGGCGCGCGCGATCGGGGTGCGCGTGACGACGACGGCGGCCAAGGGCTTCACTGCGCCGCACGCGTCGCTCACCGTCCAGATCGTCTCGCCGCAGCTCTCCCTCGGCGCGCGCGGGCCGAGCGTCGTCGCGCTCGAGCAGATGCTCGTCGCCCAGCACTACGCGCTGCCCCGCGCGGACGGATACTTCGACGGCGACACCGTCGAGGCTGTTCTCGCTTTTCAGAAGGTGCACAACCTCTCCCGTACCGGCCGCGTCGACGCCGCGCTCTGGCGGGCGATCGAGCGGGCGCACACGCCGGCCGCCCGCTACGCCGGCGACCACATCGAGGTCGACAAGGCCAAGCAGGTGCTGTACGTCGTGCGCGGGGGCAAGGTGGCACTCGTCGTGCACGTCTCGACCGGTGCCACCGGGAACACGCCGCTCGGGCTCTGGCACGTCTACCGCAAGGTGACCGGCTTCGACTGGGTCCTGTACTACCCGAGCTACTTTCTCCGTGGCTTCGCGATCCACGGGTATCCGTCGGTCCCCGCCTACCCCGCGTCACACGGCTGCGTGCGCGTGCCGATGTGGGTCGCAGCGAGGCTCTATGCCGAGATTCCGTCCGGCAGCACGATCTACGTTTATCTGTAGCGCCGCCGCGGCCGTCGCCGTGGGGGCCGGCTGGCAGGCGTGGCAGCACGGGCGGGTGCGGGAGCTTCCCTTCGCTGACGTCACTCTCGGGCCGGTGCGCTTCCCGACGCCGACGGTCCACACGTACCGCACCCTGCGGCCGCTCCGCCGCTACGTGCTGAGCGCTGACCCGGGGCACGTGCCGTCAGCGCCCGCCCTGGCGAAGCTCGACTTCGGCCGCTACTCGCTGATCCTCGTCGTTCTCGGCCCCCGCTCGAGCACCGGCTACTCGATCCGCGTCGGCTCGGTCGAGGAGCAGCGCAACCGGATCGTCGTCCACGCGAGCCAGCGGGCTCCGCGGCTCGGCACGAAGGTGCAAGCGGCGGTCACGTACCCCTACCGGCTGTTGCGCGTGCCGGCGACCCGCAAGCCCGCGGTGGTGATCTGGGAGGACGCCTAGCCGGCGAGCCTAGACGTCGTCCTCCTCGGCGGGCGACTCGAAGTCCTCAGGCGTGACCTCTTCGAGGAACTGCTTGAACTCGGAGACCTTCGCCTCGATGGCCTCCATGTCCGTGTCCGTGAGCTCCTCGCCCTCGAACTCGATCGCCGACTCCTCGATCACGTCGTCGGCGGCGAAGATCGGCGCCTCAGCGCGGACCGCCAGCGCGATCGCGTCGGAGGGGCGGGAGTCGATCTCGAGCTCGTCGCCGTTCTGCTGGATCGTGATCGTCGCGTGGAAGGTGTTCTCCTTCAGCTCCGTGACGGCGATCCGGACGATCGAGACGTCGAGCTGGTTCAGCACATCGGCGAGCAGGTCGTGCGTCAGCGGCCGCGGTGTCGCGGCGCCCTGGAGCTTCATCAGGATCGCGGCCGCCTCGGGATGGCCGATCCAGATCGGCAAGAAGCGGTTCCCGTCGGCGGTCTTCAGCAACACGATGGGCTGCTTGCCGACGAGGTCGAAGCTGACCCCGTAGATCACCATCTCCTGCATCGCCCCACCCAGTCTACCCCCGGCGAGTCGGGCCAACCCTCACTCGTCCGACACCTCTTCGAACGGAGCATCGACGCGCTCCCCGGTCTCGGGATCCTCGAGCGCCACGGTCCGCTCGGCGACACCCGCAGGGTCGAACCCGCGGACGATCCACCGCCGTTCGTTCCAGATGACAACCTCGCCGAGCTCCATGGCCGCTACCGAAGGCATCGGCACGGCAGGAACGCGGATCGATCCCTCAAAAGGAAACCCCCGCGTTGCGCAGGGGCTTGCGAAGTGGGCGATCGTGGATTCGAACCACGGACCTCCGCCTTATCAGAGCGGCGCTCTAACCAACTGAGCTAATCGCCCGCGCGCGGCGCCCAGTGTAGCCGTTGCCCTTGGCGCGGGTGAAGGCGCCTCAGTGGCGAACGTGCGTGCGGTGGACGTAGTCCTCCACCGCGTGCAGGAACGTGTGGTCGTAGGCGAGCTCGGCCAGCATGCAGGCGATCTCAGCGTCACCGGCGTCTGCAGCGAGCAGGTCCGCGATGAACGGCCCGAGGCTTCCGCTCGCCGACATCGTCGCCATGCGCAAGACGAGCTCGCGCGTCGTCGTGTCCTGAGCGATCGCCTCGAGTGCTTCGATATCTCCCAGCCAGAGTCCTGTCATCTCGCTAGTCCAACGCCCGCAGGGGGCAGCGAGTTACGGGAGGACGCGCTCGAGCGCTTCGGCGAGCTCGGCCAGCTGAGTCTCGTCGGCGAAGGGGATCTCGATGCGGTTCGCCGTCACCCTGGGCTCGACACCGGTCAAACGGCCAATTGCCGACCGCACGCGCGTCACGAGCTCCGGGTCGACCGCGGCGCTGCTCTTGCGCGGCTTCGTCTTGGCTCCCGCCCAGCGTGCAGCGCGTTCGGCGGCGCGAACCGACAGGCCCTGGCGGACGATCTTGCGGGCCAGCTGCCGCCGCTCGGTGTCATCCGGGACGGATAGGACGGCACGGGCGTGTCCTTCGGTGAGCTCGCCGCGCTCGACCATGGCGAGCACATCGGCGGGGAGCTCCAAGAGCCGCATCCGGTTCGAGACGGACGGCTTTGACCGGCCGACCCGCTCCGCGATCTCGCCCAGTGGGAGCTGGAACTCGTCGGTGAGCACCGCGTAGGCCCGCGCCTCCTCGATCGGCGAGAGGTCCTCGCGCGCGACGTTCTCGACAAGGCCGAGCAGCAGCGTCTCGCGGTCGTCGGCGTCGCGGATCACCGCCGGCACGCTCGTCAGGCCGCTCTCCTTCGCGGCCCGCCAGCGGCGCTCGCCCGCGATCAGCTCGTAGCCGCCGGCCGCGCGTGGGCGCAGCAGCACGGGCTGGATCAGGCCCTGGGCGCGAATCGATTCGGCCAGCCCGGCGGTCGCTTCGTGCTCGAAGCGGCGCCGCGGCTGCTTCGGGTTCGCGTGGATCTGCTCGAGCGGGACGTGCGCCAGCTGCTGCTCGGACGCGCCGCCGACCAGCACCTCGAAGCCGCGGCCGAGGCCGCGCCGCTTTTCAGGAACGCTCGACAAGCTCCATCGCCACCTTCCAGTAGGCATCGGCGCCGCGCGAGCGGCGGTCGTACGCGATCACGGGCAGCCCGTGGCTCGGCGCCTCGGCGAGGCGCACGGAGCGCGGGACTTCCGTTTCGAAGACAAGCGTCCCGAAATGCCGGCGCACCTCGTCGGCGACTTCGCCCGAGAGCTTCGTCCGGGCATCGACCATGGTCAGCAGCACGCCGCCCACGGCCAGCTTCGGGTTGAGGCGTGACTTGACGAGATTCACGGAGCTCATCAGCTGTGAGAGCCCCTCGAGCGCGTAGTACTCGGTCTGCACCGGCACGATCACCTGGTCGGCGGCTGCCAGAGCGTTGACGGTCAGGGGGCCGAGGGACGGCGGGCAATCGAGCAGAATCGCGTCGTATGCGGCGCGTGCCTCCTCCAGGCCCTCGGCGAGGAACCGCTCTCCGTCCTCGCGCTGTGCGAGCTCGACCGCGGCGCCTGCGAGCTCCGGCTTCGACGGCACGAGGTCGAGCCGCTCGAAACGGGTGTGGCGGACGACCCGCGACAGCGGGGCGCCGTCTAGCAGGTCGTAGGTCGAGACCCCGTTCGTCCGCTCGCCGAGCCCAGACGTGGCGTTCGCCTGCGGATCGAGGTCGACGAGCAGCACCCGTTGACCCGCCTCGGCGAGGCACGCCGCCAGGTTCACCGCGGAGGTCGTCTTGCCGACGCCGCCCTTCTGGTTCGCGAACGCGTAGACGATGCCGGGCACCCGCCCAGGCTACCCGGCGATCCGGACGCGATTCGCCGCCCGCATGGCTCAACCAGTGGCCTTTCCGGCCGTGTCCAACCCGGCGGAACGCCAAAAATTCCTGGTCAGACCAACTGTCACAGAAGTGCCACCCTTTCTCCACAGTCCCTGCACCTCGCCATTTCCCGTGGTCAGACCAAGTGCGAAGGAAGTGGAACGGATTATCCACAGGCGTTGGTCGGAGCCCGGCACCCAGGCCGCCGGCCATCCACCTCGGTGGACGCCCCCGTGACTCCCGGCCGGAAGACCCGGCCGAGAGGCCCCGCCGTGGCGATCGAGCCGTTACGCCAGCGGGCGCTTCCTCGCCACGCCGGGACGGCGCGGGAACCCCGCCGGCGTCGGGCCGAGCTTGCGGAGCACGAGGAGCCCGGGCGGGCTGTCCACCAGCTCGCCGGCCAGCTTCTCCGCGACTGCGGCCACGCGATCCGGCTCCGCCGACGGGCCGACCCAGAGCACCACCACGCCGCCGGGACGAACAAGCGGCAGGCACCACTCCGCCGCCACGACCGGCGGCGCGAGCGCCTTCGCGAGCGCGACGCCGAACCCGTCCACCGGCTGCTCCTCGGCGCGGCCGTGCACCACGCTCAGGTTCGGCAACTCCACCGAGCGAAGAAAATCGCACTTGCGCCCGTTCGCCTCGAGCAGCGTCACCTCGCGGTCCGGCAAGGACCCCGCCAGCGGCACGCCCGGAGCGCCGCCGCCCGAGCCGACGTCCACGATCGGCCCCTCGAACTGCGCCACGACCGGGGCTGCGCGGAGCGAGTCCTCGAGCAGCGCCACCCTGGCGTCGGCGAGCGAGAGCGACGTCAGCCCGGGGGTCTCGACGACCCGCCGGAGCCAGTCCTCAAGAACCGAAGACGACGACGTAACGGTTCGGCTCCGTGCCCTCGGAGCCCGTCTCGACGCCCGGATACTCCTTCAGCCGCTCGTGCACGACCTTCCGCTCGACGGCGGTCATCGGATCGAGCGAGACGCGCTCGCCCGTGGCGACTGCCCGCTCGGCGGCGCGCACCGCGACGCTGTGCAATGCCTCGCGCCGGCGGTCACGGTAGCCGGCCGCGTCGACGACGATCGACTTCCGCTCCTCGTAGCGGCCGCGGTAGACGATCGCGTTCACGAGATACTGGATCGCGTCGATCGTCTGGCCGTGGCGGCCGATCAAGACGCCGAGATCGCCACCCGAGCACTCGACGACCAGCTCGTCCTCGGACTCGCTAACGCTCAGCTCGCACGGAATCCCGATCGAGGCAACAATCCGCTCCACGATCTCGCGCGCGTGGCGGCCGTCGTCCGATTCACCCTCGCGGGGCTCACTCGGCTCGCGGCTCGCGGCTGCCCGATCGACCGCCGCAATCACCCGCGCCGGCGTGAAGCCGACCCCGAGCAGCCCGCGCTCGCCCTCCGACAGCACCTGGAACCGCACCGCGGCCTTGTCGAGCCCGGGGGCGAGCTTCTCGAGCTCGCGCAACGCGACCCATTTCGCCTCGCCGACAGTCTCGCCCGATGCCTCCACGGTCAGCTCCTCGCCCGCTTCCGCAGCGCCGGCCGAAGCTTCCTCGCCCGCCAGATCCTCGTCCGTCAATCCCTGCTCAGACATGCCTACAGCATCGCAGAGCGCCCACGCGGTGGCTACCGCCGCGCGCCGCCCTTCTTACGCTTGACGCGGCGAATCTGCGGCTGCTTCGGCGGGGCCGCAGGCTCCGGCTCGGGTTCCGGCTCAGCGTCCTTCGGCGGCGTTCTCGAGCTCCTCGCCGGGCGCTTCATCAGCGACGGAGCTGGCGTCTTCGGGACGAGGCGCCGCGTCACGAGCCCTTGGCCGACGGTCCAGAGGTTGGTCGTCATCCAGTAGAGCACGAGCCCGGCCGGGAAATGCGCGACCACCGAGATGAAGACGATCGGCAGGACGAGCAGGATCGCGCGCTGCGTCTTGTCCATCGTCGTCGACATAAAGAGCGTCGAGGCGACCTGGCTTGCCGCGTAGATCACGAGCAGCAGATAGCCCGACCAGTGCGAGTTCGCCTTCGCAGCAATGTCCGGCACGATGCCCATCCACGAGAGGTCGGAGCCGGGCGGCACGTGCCGCGAGAAGTTCCGCAGCACGAAGTAGAGCGAGATGAAGACCGGGAACTGCGCCAGCATCGGCAGGCACGAAGCGGCCGGGTTAATGCTGTTCTCCTTGTAGAACTTCATCAGCTCCTCGTTCAGGCGCTGGCGGTCGCCCTTGTACTTCTTCTGGATCTCCTTCATCTCCGGGGCGTGCTTCTGGAGGCTCTGCATCGAATGGATCTGGCGCACGGTCAGCGGCACGAGGGCCATCCGGACGATGATCGTCACGCCGACGATCGCCCACGCCCAGGGCAGGCCGATGTTGTAGTGGAGCCGGTCGAGGAGCCACCGCATGAGGTCCTCGAGCGGCGAGAGGATGCTGAAGACCAGCAGCGCCGCGGTCACGGGTGATCAACTCCCCCGTGGCTCCACGGGTTGCAGCGGAGCAGCCGCCAGCCGGCCTTCGCCGAGCCCTTGAGGATGCCGTGCTTGCGGATCGCGTCGACCGCGTACTGCGAGCACGACGGGTAGTACTTGCAACGCGCCGGGAAGAGCGGCGAAATCAGCAGCTGGTAGAGCCGGATCGGCATGACCGCGCTCGAGCGGACTGCGGACCTCACGCGGCGCCCTGCTGCTCGTGGGCCGATTCGTGGACGGCGTCGCGGCCGCCCAGGGCCTTGCCGAGCACCTCGTCGAGGCGGGCGCCGAGCCAGTCGAAGCCGTTCGCCTCGATCGCGGCCGGCAGTCCCGGCTTCGCAGAGAGGACGTAGTCGTTCTCGACCGGAATAGCGTCGAGCCGCGCGCGCCAGGCCTCGCGGAGCTGGCGCTTCAACTTGTTGCGAACAACCGCGTTGCCAACGCCCTTGGTGACCGCGAGCCCGAGCCGCGGGTCGCCGGCCTCGTCGTCGCGCTTGAACCAGTGCAGGACGAGGAAGCGCGTCGAGACCGATCGCCCCTGGCGGTAGACCGCGTCGAAGTCGCGCGAGCGGGAGAGCCGGTTGCGGCGCTGCACCGGACCGCGCTCAGGCGGAGAGCCGCTTGCGGCCCTTCGCACGACGGGCCTTGAGGATCGCGCGGCCCGCGCGCGTGGACATCCGGGCCCGGAATCCATGCTTGCGCTTCCGCCTGCGGACGTTGGGCTGATAGGTGCGCTTCATCGGGAAAAGGGGGTCGCGAAAGAAAAATTTGCCGTCTGAGCGGACGGCGCGAGGCAGTGTACAGGAGCAGTGTATTTCACAGGTTGTCCACAGGCGGCGAACGGCAAAAGTGCCTGCAGCAGGGGCACAGCGAGCGCGCTCTCCCGCGGTTCTCCACACCTGTGGAGAGTCGTGTGGACGCGAGATAAAGCCCTGCAAATAGGGGCTTTTACCGTGCCGCCAGGTCCGGCCCGACCCCATTGATGTGTCCGCCGACACGTTGCTATGCTCGGCCACCTCGCCCCTGCGGAGAAGGAGCCCTTGCCGAGCGTAGACCGCCCCATCGAGCCGACCGCGGAAGCACTCTGGGCGGATGTCTCCAACCGGTTGCGCGGGGCGTTGAACGACACAACGTTCACCACGTGGTTCTCCCAGGCCCGCGGCGCCACCTACCAGGACGGCGCCTTCGTGCTGGCGGTTCCGAACAACTTCACGCGCGAATGGATCGAGGGTCACTTCATCGGGCTCTTGCATGCCGTCGTCAAGGACGCGACCGGCGAGGAGCGGCAGGTGCACCTGAGCGTGGACGGCTCGCTGGAGCCGGCGGCCGGGCCCCAGCTCGAGCTCCACGAAGAGCGCCCGGCCCCCGTACCGGACAGCGCTCCGCCGCCGCCGGCGGCCCCTGTCGCCGGGATGAACCCGAAGTACACCTTCGACTCGTTCGTGATCGGCTCGTCCAACCGCTTCGCGCACGCGGCCGCGCTCGCCGTCGCCGAGGCGCCGGCGCAGGCCTACAACCCGCTCTTCATCTACGGGAGCACCGGGCTCGGCAAGACGCACCTGCTGCAGGCGATCTCGAGCTACGTGCACGAGCACGGCAGCGGCATGACGACGCGCTACGTGACGAGCGAGACCTTCATGAACGACTTCATCAACTCGCTCCGCGACAAGCGCATCGACGGCTTCAAGGCAGCGCTACCGCGCCTACGACGTGCTGCTGATCGACGACGTGCAGTTCTTCGAGCACAAGGAGCGGATCCAGGAGGAGTTCTTCCACACTTTCAACTCGCTCTACGAGGCCGGCAAGCAGATCGTCATGAGCTCCGACCGGCCGCCGCGGGAGATCTCGACGCTCGAGGAGCGGCTGCGCTCGCGGTTCGAGTGGGGCCTGATCACCGACATCCAGCCGCCCGACCTGGAGACGCGCATCGCGATCCTCCGCAAGAAGGTCAAGAACGACGGCATCCACGTCCCGGACCCCGAGGTGCTGACGTTCATCGCCGGCCGGGTCTCGACGAACATCCGCGAGCTCGAGGGCGCGCTCACCCGTGTCGTCGCCTTCTCGAGCCTGACGGGTCGCCCGATGACCGTCGACCTCTCCCAGGACGTGCTCAAGGATGTCTTCCCGCAGGGGGAGATCCGCCAGGTCTCGATCGACCGCATCCAGCACGCCGTGATCGAGCGCTTCGGGGTCACGATCGAGGAGCTCTGCGGCGACCGCCGCTCTCAAAACATCGTCTACCCGCGGCAGGTCGCGATGTATCTCTCACGCGAGCTCACCGACTCATCGCTGCCGAAGATCGGCAAGGAGTTCGGCGGCCGCGATCACACCACGGTCATCCACGCAACCTCGAAGATCGCGCGGTTGATTCGTGAGGACAGGTCTGTGTACAACCTCGTCCAAGAGCTAACAGCTCGCATCAAGCAAGCACGCTGAGCGCGAGCCCTGTGCGTAACCCCGTTTCGTCCCCAGTCAGCGTCCCCAGCAGAATCGGCTCAACCATGCGCCTCCGCGCCGTCTTCCCCGGAGTTCACACTCTCTATTACTTCTACGAGAGGATTTAAAGACAAATGAGTAATAGTGATGTGGTGGTCGGTCTGGGGATGAAGCTCAACTGCTCCCGGGACGAGCTGACCCAAAAGCTCGGCATCGTCTCTCGCGGCGTCTCACCCCGTTCGTCGGTGCTCGTCCTGACTGGGATCCTCCTGCGTGCCGAAGCAGGGCGGTTGCATCTCGCTGCGACCGACATGGAGCTCTCGCTGCGCACCTCGCTCGAAGCCGACGTCGACGCGGAGGGCTCCGCGGTCGTTCCCGGCAAGCTGCTCCTGGACATCGTTCGTGGCCTGCCGGTGGAGAGCGCCTCGATTGAGCACCGCCCCGAGGAGGGCGTCGTCATCATCACCGCCGGCACGGCGACGTACCGGTTGCACACATACGCCGTCGAGGACTTCCCGCGGCTGCCCGAGGTTGACGCGACACCGCTTTCGTCGCTCGACGGTGAGGCGCTGCTCGACACGGTCGCGCGCGTCAGCCGCTCCGCATCGCGCGACGAATCCCGCCCGGTCCTCACCGGCATCCTCGTTCGCCTCGAGGCGGGCCTGATCGTCATGGCGGCGACCGATTCGTACCGTCTTTCCGTCAAGGAGACCCAGGTCGAAGGCTCGCTGCCGGAGCTCGACGCGATCATCCCGGCGAGGGCGCTGCAGGAGCTTTCGCGCATCTCTCCCGACGGCGAGCTGGAGCTCGGCGTGCACGAGAACCACGTCATCTTCGGCGCCGGCGACTCGTGGCTGACGACGCGCCGCATCGACGGCCAGTTCCCGAACTACAAGCAGCTGCTTCCGGACGTGTTCGAGTACGAGCTGCCGATGCCGCGGGACGAGCTACTTGATGTCATCCGCCGCGTCTCGGTGATGGTGACTCGCAACTCGCCGCTGCGGCTCCGCTTCGCGGAGGGCGAGCTGACCGTCTCGGCGCAGTCGCAGGACGTGGGCGAAGCGCGGGAGTCGATGCCCGCCGGCTATACGGGCGAGCCGATGGAGATCGGGTTCAACGCCGAGTTCCTCAAAGACGGCGTCGAGTCGATCCAGGGCGACGAGGTGCGACTGAAGCTGATCTCGCCGCTGCGGCCGGCTGTGCTGCAGGCGGACGGCGACGACTTCACGTACCTGATCATGCCGATCCGTCTCGCCGGCTGATCGTCGACTCCTGATCGTCGACACGGTCTCGCTCCGCAACGTCCGCTCCTACGCCCGGCTCGAGCTCGGGCTGGAGCCGGGTCTCGTGCTGGTCGTCGGCCCGAACGGGGCCGGCAAGACGAATCTGCTCGAGTCGCTGCACGTTGCGACGCAGGGCTTCTCGCCCCGCACCCGCTCGGACGCGCAGCTGATCCGCTTCGGCGAGGACACAGGGCGCATCGCGGTTCAGGGCTTCCGCGGCGACGCGCCGGTGCAGGTCGCGATCGGCCTCACGGCCGGCCAGGCGAAGCGCGCCGAGTGGAACGGGGCGAGGCTCGCGACCGCCGAGGAGCTCCGCCGCCGCGTGCAGACGCTCGTCTTCACGCCGGACCGTCTCGCCGTGGTCAAGGGAGGCCCGGCGGCGCGGCGCGCGTACTTCGACCGGGCGCTCGCACGGCTCTTTCCGTCGCGTGCTTCGCTCTCGGTGGAGTACGGGGCGGCCCTCGCGCAGCGAAACGCATCGCTGCGGCGGGTGCAACTGGGGATCTCCGGGCGGGACGCGCTCGCGCCGTGGACTGAGCGGGTCGCCTCGCTCGGCGCCAAGCTCGTGGGTGCACGACGCGAAGCCGTCTTGGTGCTGAGCCCGGGCTTTGCCGCGTGCGCCGAGGAGCTGCGGCTCGCCGAGGGGCGGCTCGTCTACGACGCGGAGCCGCCGAGCGTCGAGGCGCTCGAGGCGCGCCTCGACAAGGATCTCGACCGCGGTGCCACCGGGCTCGGCCCGCACCTGGACGACGTCGGCATCGCGTCGGGCGACCGCGATCTACGGAGCTTCGGCTCCCAGGGCGAGCAGCGCCTCGCGGTGCTCTCGCTGCTGCTCGCCGAGGCGGAGCTCCTCGCCGAGCGGGGGCCGCGGCCGCTCCTGCTGCTCGACGACGTGCTGTCGGAGCTTGACCCGGAGCGGCGACGCATCCTCGCGGCGCGCGTCGCCGCGGCCGGCCAGACGGTGATCACGGCGACGGCGACCGACGCGCTGCCCGTCGAGCCGAACCAGGTCGTCGACGTGACCCCCGGCGAGGCGGTGTCCCGATGAAGTGGGCCGGCGGCGTCGGCGATCTCGGCGGCAGCTTCCGCAAGGAGCTCGACAAGCTGGGCGTCGGGGGCGCGATCGTCGACCTCGTGCACGCGTGGCCCGGAGTCGTCGGCGAGCAGATCGCACGCAATGCCTGGCCGGCAAGGGTCTCCCGGGACGGAACGCTGCACGTCGCGACGAGCTCGTCGGCCTGGGCGTTCGAGCTCGGGCAGCTCGAGGCCGACATCCGGTCTCGCCTCGGCCCGCTCGCTCCCGAGAAGCTCCGCTTCGCGCCCGGGCCGCTGCCGGAGGGCCACGAGGACGGCGAGAACCTGAGCAAACCTGTCCCTCCGGAGCCCACCCCGGAGGAGTGGGCCGAGGCGGAGCATCTGAGTGCGGAAATCGACGCTGAAGAGTTACGCAAATTGGTCACTCGCGCGGCCGCCGCGAGCCTGGCAAGGGCGCGGTCCGGCCGCTCTGTCTGATACACTTGTCCCTGCCCGCAAGTTCGTTATTTGCAGGGCTTTTTCTCTGTCAGGAGACCGTCGAAAGCGACATGGCTGAAGCTTCCTACACCGCCAAGGACATCTCTGTACTCGAGGGCCTCGAGCCGGTCCGGCTGCGCCCGGGCATGTACATCGGCTCGACCGGGCCGCGCGGCCTCCACCATCTGATCTACGAGGTCGTCGCGAACTCGGTCGACGAGGCGCTCGCAGGGCGCAACGACCGGGTCGAGGTGACGCTGCACCCGGACAACTCCGTCACGGTGCGCGACTGGGGCGCGGGCATCCCGGTCGGCATGATGGCCGACCAGGGCTTGCCCGCCCTGACCGTCGTGCTGACGAAGCTGCACGCCGGCGGGAAGTTCGGCGGCGACGGCTACAAGGTCTCCGGTGGTCTCCACGGCGTCGGCGTCTCGGTCGTCAACGCGCTCTCCGAGTGGCTCGTGGCCGAGGTTGCGCGCGACGGCAAGCTCTACCGCCAGGATTTTGTCCGCGGCGTTCCGCAGGGGGACATGGAGACGATCGGCGTCTCCCAGGAGACGGGCACGACGATCAAGTTCCTGCCGGACGCGGAGATCTTCGAGGAGATGGAGTACTCGGCGGAGACGCTCGTGCAGCACCTGCGCGAGACGGCGTTCCTGACGCGCGGCCTGCACATCAAGCTCACCGACGAGCGCGCCGACGGCAAGGTCTACGAGTTCCACTACGAGGGCGGGATCAAGGACTTCGTCTCCTACATCAACGAGTCGAAGGACCCGATCCACACGACGATTGTCTTCCTGGAGGGCGAGCAGGACATCGGCCTCGTCGAGGTGGCGATGCAGTGGAACAGCTCCTACCAGGAGTCCGTCTTCGCGTTCGCCAACAACATCAACACCCACGAGGGCGGTACGCACCTCTCCGGCTTCAAGGCCGCGCTGACGCGCACCCTGAACGACTACGCCCGGGCGAAGGGGTTGTTGAAGGAGAAGGAGGTGAACCTCGAGGGCGAGGACGTCCGCGAGGGGCTCGCCGCCGTCATCTCGGTGAAGCTTCAGAACCCGCAGTTCGAGGGCCAGACGAAGACGAAGCTGGGCAACCCCGGGATGAAGAGCCTGGTCGAGATGACGGTCAACGCGAAGCTGGCGGAGTTCCTCGAGGAGAACCCGACCGACGCGCGCCAGATCATCACGAAGGCGGTTGCCGCCTCCCGCGCCCGGCTCGCTGCCCGCAAGGCGCGCGAGCTGACGCGGCGCAAGTCGGCGCTCGAGAACGCAGCGCTGCCGGGCAAGCTCGCCGACTGCACGATCCGCGACCCCGAGTTCGCGGAGCTCTTCATCGTCGAGGGCGACAGCGCCGGCGGCTCGGCCAAGATGGGCCGCGACCGCACCTACCAGGCGATCCTGCCGCTGCGCGGGAAGATCATCAACAGCGAGAAGAACCGGATCAACAAGGTGCTCTCGAACACCGAGATCCAGGCGATGATCACGGCGATCGGCACCGGCATCGGCGACGAGTTCGACATCGCGAGGCTCCGCTACGGACGCGTGATCGTGATGACCGACGCCGACGTCGACGGCTCGCATATCCGGACGCTGATCCTGACGTTCCTCTACCGGCAGATGCCTGAGCTGATCGACCGCGGCCACGTCTACATCGCCGTGCCGCCGCTCTACAAGGTGAAGCTCGGCAACCAGGAGTACTACTTCGAGAAGGACGCCCAGCTCGAGGAGCTGCTGGTGCGCGAGCGCATCGCCAACATGGAGCTCACCGCGCGCGGCGTCGAGGCGACGAAGCTGACCGAGGCCCGCTGGGGCCGGTTCGCGCGCGCCCTGAACGAATTCGAAGGCTGGAGCGCGCGGCTCCGCGCGGACTTCGGCCACGCTGCTGCGGACTTCGTCGTCACGCACCGGCTCGTCGAGACGGAGGTCGACTCGCTCGACTCGTTCGGCGACGCGATCGAGGCGATCGCCGACAACGGCTTCCAGCTCTCGGTGCTCGGCCGGGACGAGATCGGCTTCACCGTCAAGGTGATCGAGACCGAGACGAGCTCCGCACAGCATGTGACGGTCCCGCTCGAGCTGATCACGTCGCCGGTGTACGCGGGCCTGCGCCGTTCGTACGCGAAGCTCGTCGACACGGTCGGCCTGCCGCCGTTCACGATCACGGCCGGCAAGAAGCGGGAGACCGCGCTGAGCTTCCAGGACCTCCGCACCAGGGCGATGGATCTCGCCAAGGAAGGGCTGCAGCTGAGCCGCTTCAAGGGTCTCGGCGAGATGAACGAGGAGCAGCTCTGGATGACGACGATGGATCCGGCACGGCGCCTGCTCGTGCGCGTCGACGTCGAGGACGCACACGCCGCAGACCGCCTGTTCTCGACGCTGATGGGCGACCAGGTCGAGCCGCGCCGGCTGTTCATCGAGGCGAATGCTCGGAACGTGAAGTTCCTTGACGTCTAGGAGAGGGCACCATGTCTGAGGTCGGAACCGGGGCACTCGGCCCCGGCCGCATCGAGCCGCGCGAGCTCGAGCAGGAGATGCGCACGAGCTTCCTCGATTACGCGATGAGCGTGATCGTCAGCCGCGCGCTCCCTGACGTACGCGACGGGCTGAAGCCGGTGCACCGCCGCGTCCTCTACGGCATGTGGACGAACGGCAACCGGCCGGGCCGCCCTTACGTCAAGTGCGCCAACATCGTCGGCTTCGTGATGGGCAACTTCCATCCGCACGGCGACTCGTCGATCTACGACACGCTGGTGCGGATGGCGCAGCCGTTCTCGCTGCGCTACCCGCTCGTCGACGGGCAGGGGAACTTCGGCTCGATCGACGACGATCCCGCCGCGGCGATGCGCTACACCGAGGCCCGCCTCGCGCGGATCTCGACCGCGTTGCTCGAAGAGCTCGACCACGACACGGTCGACTTCGAGCCGAACTACGACGAGTCGAAGGTGCAGCCCAAGGTGCTGCCGGCGCGCTTCCCGAACCTGCTCGTCAACGGCTCGGCCGGGATTGCGGTCGGGATGGCGACGAACATGCCGCCGCACCATCTCGGGGAGATCGTGAACGCGATCATCGAGCTGATCGACGACCCGGAAGCGGACGTCGAGAAGCTGATGAAGCACGTCAAAGGCCCGGACTTCCCGACCGGCGCGATCATCGTCGGCCGCTCCGGGATCCGCGACGCGTACCGCACCGGCCGCGGCCGCATCATCGTCCGCGCGCGCGCCCACATCGAGGAGCTGCGCGGCGGCAAGTCGGCGATCGTGATCAGCGAGCTGCCGTACGGCGTCAAGAAGGGCGGCGACGCCGGCGTCGTCACGAAGATCGCCGACCTCGTGCTCGACAAGACGCTGACGGAGATCTCGAACGTCCAGGACTACTCCGACCGCACGGGGATGCGGATCGAGGTCGAGCTGAAGCGCGACGCGATCCCGCAGGTCGTCCTCAACAAGCTCTACAAGCACACCGCCCTCCAGACGACCTTCGGCTACAACGCCGTCGCACTCGTCGACGGCGTCCCGAAGACGCTGTCGCTGCTCGAGCTGATCACGCACTACGTCGACTTCCAGCGCGAGATCGTGATCCGCCGCTCGAAGCACGAGCTGCGCCAGAACGAGAACCGCGCGCACGTCCTCCAGGGCTACCTGATCGCGCTGGACAATCTTGACGAGGTGATCCGCCTGATCCGCGCCGCGGCGGACACCGATGCCGCCCGCGAGCAGCTGATGGCGGCCTTCGACCTCTCCGAGATCCAGGCCTCAGCGATCCTCGACCTGCGCCTGCGCGCGCTGACCGCGCTCGAGCGCAAGCACGTCGAGGACGAGCACCAGTCGCTGCAGGACCGCATCGGCGAGCTGCGCGCGCTACTCGGCGACCCGGCGAAGATCGACGCCCTGATCAAGGAAGAGCTGATCGAGCTCCGCGACACGCACGCACGGAACGACGACCGCCGCACCGAGATCGTCGCCGCCGAGGAGGAGCTCGAGCTCGAGGACCTCATCGCGGAAGAGGACATGGTGATCGCGATCACCCGCTCCGGCTACATCAAGCGGCTGCCGGTGACGTCATATCGCGAGCAGCGGCGAGGCGGGATCGGCGTCATGGGCATGGACCTGAAGGACGAGGACTACATCGAGCACCTCTTTGTCGCCTCGACCCACGACTACATCCTCTTCTTCACGAACGTCGGCAAGGTCTACCGCTTGAAGGTGCACGAGCTGCCGCTCGGCTCGCGCCAGTCAAAGGGCCGCGCGATCGTCAACCTGCTGCCGTTCCGGCAGGACGAGCAGGTGCGCGCCGTCATCCAGACGCGGAACTTCGAAGAGGCGCAGTACCTCGTCTTCGCGACCAAGAACGGCGTCGTCAAGAAGACGAAGCTGCCCGAGTACAACACGCCGCTCAAGGCCGACGGGATCATCGCGATCAAGATGCGCGAGGGCGACGAGCTCGTCGGCGTGCGCCACGCCTCCGAGGCCGACGACATCCTGATGGTCTCCCGCAAGGGCCAGGCGATCCGCTTCCACGAGTCGGACGCCCGCTCGACCGGCCGCGCCACCGAGGGCGTGCGCGGCATGAACCTCCGCGCCGGCGACGAGGTGATCGCGATCGAGATCGCCAAGGACGACACCGACCTGCTCGTGATCACGGAGAACGGCTACGGCAAGCGGACCCGCGTCTCGGAGTACCCGGCGAAGGGCCGCGGCGGCCTCGGCGTCAAGACCGTGCAACTGACGGAGGCCCGCGGGCAGCTCGTCGGCGCGCGGATCGTTCGGGACGGCTACCAGATGATGCTGATCTCGACCGGCGGCACCGTGATCAAGATGCCGGTCGAGGACGTCAAGCGCCTCGGCCGCTCGACGCAGGGCGTGATCGTGATGCGGCTCCGCGAGGGCGAGAAGGTCTCGAGCATCGCACCCGTCGTCGAATCCGGGGAGGACGCTCCCGACGACGGCGACGTTCTGTCCGACGCGGTTTTGACCGATGCTGTTTTGTCCGATCCGGGCCCGATCGACGCGACTCTGGCCGCCGAGGAGCCGGCCGAAGACGCCGCGGACGATCCGGAACCGATTGAGTCGGCTCCGGACGACGAATCGCCCGACTCCGAATAGACGCGCTCCGTTTCAGCCCGGCCCTGGTCCTCACCCCAAATCGGGGGGTTTTGCGCAGAAACCCTTCCGAAACACGAGTAAGAGCGTTATAACTTGTAACGAGGGGTCTGAGTCAGCGGCAGAAGAGAGAGCGCTTCCAAATGGCATATACACGGCAAGTCGATCTGCTCGAGCCGATCGAGATGGCCGATCATCTCGACAAGGTCGAGCTCTACCTCGGTCAGGTCTGTCAGGTCGCAGGCATCTCCAAGATGCAGCTCGACTACTGGACCAACAAGGCGCAGATCCCCACGAAGGGCAAGAAGCAGCGGATCTACGACATGGACGCCGTCGAGATGGTCATGTTGATCAAGCAGGCGAAGGACAAGGGCCTCAACCTGGGTGCAGCGATCGACGCCGCTCGGCGCTTCCGCGAGCAGAACACCCAGCTCAACTGATCACCCAGTTCAAGTAGGCCCCAGCCTCGCTCGTCGTCATCAGCTGGTTTGTGTCAGCCGCCCGGCTGCTTGCTCGGGGCTGAGCGTGTTCACGTAGACGCCGGCGCCGAGCTCGAGCCCGGCGAGCAGCGAGAGCCGCGGGATCAGCTCGAGGTGCCAGTGGCCGTCCTCTGGAAATGAGTGCAGCACCAGGTTGAACGGGACGTCGCCTTCCAGCTTCTGGATCGCGGCGACGGCGTCGCGCGCGAGGACGAGCGCCGCGACGAGGAAGCTGCCGCCGTCGAAGCCCGCGGGCCAGTGCTCTCGCGGCGCGATCAGCAGCTCGTAGGGCGAACGGCCGGCAACCGCGGCAAGTGCGTAGACGCCTTGGCGCTCGGCGACCAGACGCGACCCGTCGGCAAGCTCCTCGTCGAGCAGGCGGCAGAGCGCGCAGTCGCCCTCTGTGAGGCGTGCGGCCTCCGTTGCGAGAAGTGGCGGCGCCTCGGCGAAGCACGCAAGCTGCGAGTGGCTGTGCGGCAGGCTCGCGCCGGCAGCTCTGCCCTCGTTGAAGAAGGCGAGTGTCCATGAGAGCCCGTTGACGTCGGCATCCTCGGCTCGGTCGTGCCACGCGTGCGCGATCAGGCCGAGCTGGTCGTCGTCGAGCTCCACGATCGAGCGCACGTGGCGCGGCGAGGAGATCACCACTTCCTGGCGGTCGAGCGCGGGATAGAGGTTCGGGACGACGCGAACGCGCCAGCCGGGCGTGTCGGGCTCGTCTCCTGCTCGGCCGAGGGCGAGCGTCTCGGGCGGCGTGCGCTCCTCGCGGCCCTCGCAGAACGGGCAGTTGGCGAGCTCGTCCGGCGAAGGCGGCTCCGGCGCCGCGCGTGCTGCGCCCGGGCGATTGGCGCGGCCCGGCGCGATCGCAACCTGGCGGCCGCTCAGGGGGTCAGTTCGGAGATCCGGCCCCAACTAGCCCGGCCCTAACTAGCTCTGTGAAGCAGAGCGCGTGTCGAGAAAAGGCTTGAACAGGTCGACCGGCACGGGGAAGACGATCGTCGTCGCTTGCGAGGATCCGAGCTCGAGCATCGTCTGCAGGTAGCGCAGCTGCAGGGCGATCGGGTGGCCCTCGATCACGAGTGCGGCGTCCTTGAGCCGCTCGGAGGCCTGGAACTCGCCCTCGGCGTTGATCACCTTGGCGCGCCGCTCGCGCTCTGCCTCCGCCTGGCGGGCCATCGCGCGCTGCATCCCGGCCGGGATCTCGACGTCCTTCACCTCGACGATCGAGACCTTGATGCCCCAGGGGCCGGTGGCCTCGTCGATGATGCTCTGGAGGATCGCGTTGATCTTCTCCCGCTCGGAGAGCAGCTCGTCGAGCGAGTGCTGCCCGAGCACGGAGCGCAGCGTCGTCTGCGCGATCTGGGACGTCGCGACCATGAAGTTCTCGATCTGGACGATCGCATCTGCCGGAGCGACGATCCGGAAGTAGGCGACGGCGTTCACGCGCGCCGGCACGTTGTCCTTCGTGATCACTTCCTGTGGCGGGATGTTGAGCGTGATCGTCCGCAGGTCGACCTTCACCATGCGGTCGACGATCGGGATCAGGAAGAAGAGCCCCGGGCCCTTCGGCTGGGGCAAGAGGCGGCCCAGGCGAAAGACGATTCCGCGCTCGTACTCGCGTGCGACCTTGATCGCCGCCGTCAGGAACAGCACGATCAGGAAGGCGACAGCTGCGAGGACGATCAGGGCGGCGCCCATGATCGAAGCCTACGTGACGGGTCGCACGTTCAGCGTCAGACCGTCGCGGTCGACGACCTGCACGTGAGCGCCCGGCGCCAGCGGCTCGTCGCTGCGCACCTTCCAGAGCTCGCCGTGGACGAAGACGAGCCCGCCCGGGCGGACGATCCCCTCTTCGCCGACGATCGTGTGCGGGCCGACCGTCGCCGGCCGCCGGCGCACCTGCACGGCCTTGCCGATCGCGAACGCCCAGAAGAGCCCGAGCCCGAGCGTCACCGACAGCACCAGTGGGACCGACGTGTCGTACGGGCTCGGCGCGTCGTGGAAGAGCATCAGCATCCCGACGGCAAGGCTGATCAGCCCGGAGACGGTCAGCGCGCCGTGGCTGATCACGTGCGCGTCGATCACGAGCAACCCGATCCCGAGCAGGATCAGCGCCACCCCCGCCCAGCTGACCGGAAGCACCGAGAAGCCGAAAAAGGCGGTGACGAGGGCGACGGCGCCGAGCGCACCGGGTAAGACGACGCCGGGATGGAAGATCTCGAAGCCGATGCCCGCGATCCCGGCCAGGAAGAGCAGCGAGATCACGTTCGGGTCGATCAGCGTCGAGAGCAGGCGGGTGAAGAAGCCCGGCTTCTCGTTGACGATCGTCGCATCCGCCGTGTGCAGCGTGAGCCCCCGCGGAACCGTCTTGCGGCCGTCGATCCGGTCGAGCAGCGCCGGCAGCGACGGGGCGAGCAGGTCGACGACGTTCATCTGCAGCGCCTCGTGCTCAGTCAGGTTGGACGCTTCGCGGACCGCCCGGTCCGCCCAGCGCGCGTTCCTGCCGTGGGTCTTCGCGAGGCTGCGAAGCGAGGCGGCCGCGTCGTTGACGACCTTGCGCCGCAGGTCCTTGGCGATGTCCTGGCCGCCGGCGTTGATGGGCGTCGACGAGCCGATGTTCGTGCCCGGCGCCATCGCGAGGATGTCGGCGGCCTGGCCGATCCACACTCCTGCCGACGCTGCGCGCGCGCCGGGTGGAGCGACGTAGACGATCACCGGCACCTTGGACGCGAGCTCACGTTTGACGATCTTGCGCATCGACTCCGAAAGCCCGCCTGGCGTGTCGAGGACGATCACGATTGCGTCGTAGCTGGTTGCGCTCGGCCTCGGCGATCCGGTCGTTCAGCCACTGCTGGGTCACCGGGTTGACGTCTGCCTCGAAGTGGGCCGCGAGCACGCGAGGCTTCTCGACTGCGCTCGACTTGGCAGCAACGCTTGAATTGAGGCCTGCGCGGGGCTGCGCGGCTACGCCTGAAGCAGCGGCGGCAGCGAGCAAAACCGCGAGCAAAAGCGCTCTTTTCACGTTGTAAGGATTCTATCTGCGCCCTGGCGCCGGCAGGAGGCGTCTGGCACGGTGGAGAACGGGGTCTCTTCGGTGAAGCTCCTCCTCCTTACCGCGCTTGGCGCGTTCCTCTTCCCGGTGGCCGCCAATGCGGCCGACGTCTCGATGACCTCGCGTGACATCCCGCTTGCGCACCAGCGGGCGCTCTCGTCGGCCGCACCGACGCAGCGATTCAACATGCTCGGAGTCCACTGGCAGGGCTCGGGGACGGTGGAGTTTCGGACGCGACGCCTCCACGGCCCGTGGAGCTCGTGGCGCGACGCCGACGCGGACGCGATGCCCGATCGCACGGCCGCCGAGGGCGCAGCGACGCGCGCCTGGCACGACGGCAACCTCCAGTGGACAGGCGGCTCCGATCGCGCGCAGTACCGGACGCACGGCCACGTGACGAGGCTGCGCGCGTACTACGTCTGGAGCCGCGTCTCGAGCGAGCCGCTTCGCCGCGTGCAGATGGCGAACGCCCCGGCAATCGTCACCCGGGCCGGCTGGAAGGCCGACGAGAAGATCCGCCGCGCGAAGCCGATCTTCGCGCAGGCGATCCGCTTCGCGCTCGTCCATCACACGGCCGGCAACAACAACTACACGCCCGAGCAGTCCGCGGCGATCGTGCGCGGGATCGAGATCTACCACGTCAAGGGCAACGGCTGGAACGACATCGGCTACAACTTCCTCGTCGACAAGTACGGCCAGGTCTTCGAAGGGCGGTACGGCGGCCTGGAGCGGAACGTCGTCGGCGCACACTCCCAGGGTTTCAACTCCGGCTCGGTCGGCGTCGCCCTGATCGGCAACAACAGCGCCGTCGCGATCACGCCGGTGCAGCGCCAGGCGCTCGTCAGGCTCCTCGCGTGGCGACTCGACGTCGCCCACGTCGACGCGGCGGGGACGGTGGGCGTGACGTCGGGCGGCAACCCGAAGTACAAGGCAGGCAAGCAGGTCGTGCTGCGCGTCGTCTCTGGTCACCGCGACACGTATCCGTCCGAGTGCCCCGGCAACGCGGCGTACGCGCAGCTCGGGGCGATCGCGGCCGAGGTCGCCAAGACCGGGCTGCCGAAGCTCTATCAGCCGATCGTCACCGGAGTGCTCGGCGGCCCGGTCCGCTTCCAGGCACGGCTCTCGTCGCCGATCGCATGGACCGTCTCCGTCGCCAACGCCGCCGGCTCGGTCGTGGCCAAGGGATCGGGCAATTCCGCGAGGCTCGACTGGACGTGGGTGTCGCCCCGCACGGGCGGCCCGTACCGCTGGACGATGGACAGCGTCGGCATGCGCAGCGCATCCGGTGCTCTCGGAGGGACGCTGCCACCGCCGCCCGCGGTGCTCCTGTCGGAGGTGAAGGCGCCGCCGACGCTCATCCCGGCCGCCGACGGCAACATGCCGCCGCTCCATTTCGACTTCACGCTCGGCAAGCCGGCACTCGCGACGATCGACGTCGTCGACATGAACGGCGCCGTGCTCGCGCGCATCCTTTCGGAGCAGCGGGCGGCAGGCGCGAACGCGTTCGACTGGTACGCGACGCCGGAGCTTCCGGACGGCCGCTACAAGCTGATCGTGACCGCGCAGGCGGGGGTGGAGACGATCAGTGCGCCACTCGACCTGCTGGTCGACAGGACGGTCAGCGGCGTCGCCCTCCTGCAGCCGGTGATCTCGCCGAACGGGGACGGGAGGAACGACGTCCTGACGATGACGTTCTCGCTCGCGGCGGCCGTACCGGTGCGGCTCGAGATCCTGGACGAGACCGGCGCCGTCGTCGCGACGGTCGCCCAGGCGACGCTTGGACCGGGGCTGCAGGTCCTCGAATGGGACGGCCTGGCCGACGGCGTCTCGGTGCCGGACGGCATCTTCACCGCGCGGCTGACCGTCACCGATGCGCAGGGCGACGTGCCGGTGAGCCTGCCCGTTCACGATCGATCTGACGCCGCCGATGCTGAAGATTCTCGACGCGAAGAAGCTGAAGTTCTCGCTCACCGAAGCGGCGTCCGTGACGTTGATGGTCAACGGCCGGCGGTTGATCCGGTCCGCCCCCGCGGGCACGTTCACGATCCCGCACACCGTCGTGGTCAAGACCGTCAGCGCCCTGCCGATCGACGCTGCCGGGAACGCCGGTCCGCTCGTCAGCGCAAAGGTGCGCTGACCCACTCGTCGTAGGCGCGCTCGAGCCGGTCGAGAAGCTCTGCGAGCAACTCCGCCCGGTCGATGCCTGCGCCGAGCATCGCTGCCCCCTCGTACGGGATCGTCGCCACGTTGACGCCGACGCCGAGCACGATTCGCCCTTCGGCTGCCTCGGCGAGGATGCCGGCGACCTTGCGTCCGTCCAGCAGCAGGTCGTTCGGCAGCTTGATCTCGGGTCGCCGTCCGGTGACGGCCTCGATTGCGTCGGCACAGGCCTCGCCGGCGATCGCCGTGAAGCTCGGCCAGCTCGCCTGGGGCAGGCTCGGCCGCAGGCAGAGCGAGAAAAGGAGCGACGTGCCCGGCTCGTCGTGCCAGACGCGCCCGAGTCGCCCGCGCCCTTCCGTCTGGTGATCGGTCGCGGCGACCGCTCCTTCGGGCGCGTCGTCGGCCAGCAACCGCTGCGTCGAGTCACACTGCTCCGCGTAGGCGTATGGGCGCCCGAAGCGGCCCCGCAGGAGCGGCTGTACGACGTCGGGTCGGATGCTCACGGACGTAGACTAGGCCGCGCCACACATGCAACCGAGTCGCCGCCCCAGCCGTCACATCGGTATCGAGTTGCGCCCCGACGGGCCGCTCGTCTACGACCGCTTCAGCGACCCGATTTTGATCAAGCGAGCCAAAGACGGCGACACCCGTGCCCTGGAGGCGCTGTGCGAGCGGCACGCCCCGCGCGTGGAGCGGCTCTCGGCTCACCTGATCCGCGATCCCGAGGACGCACGCGACGCTGCGCAGGAGTCGCTGGCGAAGCTCTGTGTCCGCTTGAGGCAGTTCCGCGGTGAGTCGCAGTTCTCCACCTGGCTGCACCGGCTCGTGGTCAATACCTGCAAAGACGTCCTCGAGCGGCAACGTGCCCGCGCCTGCGAGCCGTTGGACGAGGACGCGCGCGAGGCAGTCGACTCCGACCCGGCGCGCAAGGCGGCGCTCGCGGAGACCCGCGCCGAGCTGGGAGCCTGCCTCTCCGAGCTGTCGCCGGCGCAGGCCAAGGTCGTCGTCCTGAAGGACGCGCTCGACTGGACCTTCGAAGAGATCGCGGCCGCCGAGGGCATGCCCGTCGGCACCGCGAAGAGTCACGCGCATCGCGGCCGGCACGCACTGTCGCAACGCGCGCTGGTCGAGAAGCTGAGCGCCTGATGGCCGAGCAGACGCTGCTGAGGTTGCCGCTCGACAAGGCGGAGATCGAGAAGATCCTCCCGCACCGCGATCCGTTCCTGCTCCTGGACGAGGTGATCGAGCTGGCACCGGGCGCCCGCGTCGTCGCCAGGAAGACGGTCACCGAGGAGGACTGCGCCGGCCACTTTCCGGGCAACCCGATCATGCCCGGCGTGAAGATGGTCGAGGCGCTCGCGCAGGCCGGCGCCGTGGCCGTGCTCTCGCTGGACGAGAACCGCGGCAAGCTCGCGCTCTTCGCGGGCATCGACGGCGTTCGCTTCAAGCGGGTCGTCCGGCCGGGGGACACGCTGCTGCTGGAGTGCGACCTGGAGACGGTTCGCGGCCCGATCGGCCGCGGCAAGGCACGTGCGAGCGTCGACGGGCAACTCGCGTTGCGCGGCACACTGACCTTCGCGGTGGACCAGTCGTCGTGATCGGTCGCGCGAACGGCGCCGGCGTGACGATCACCGGGCTCGGGTGCTACGTCCCCGAGCGGATCTTGACGAACGCGGAGCTCGCGACGCTCGTCGACACCAACGACGAGTGGATCACCTCGCGGACCGGCATCAAGGAGCGGCGGATCGCAGCGCCGGAGCAGGCGATGTCCGACATCTCGCTGCCCGCCGCGCGCGACGCGCTCGCCCAGGCCGGCGTGCAGCCGGCCGAGATCGACCTCCTGATCGTCGCCACCGTGACGCCCGACATGGCATTCCCGTCGACGGCCGCCATCCTCGCGGACGAGCTCGGGATGCCTGACGCCGCTGCCTACGACCTCTCCGCCGGTTGCACGGGCTTCATGTACGCGCTCGCGCAGGCGTACGGAATGCTCGCCTCGGGACTCTCGAAGAAGGCGCTCGTCGTGGGCGGCGACGTGCTGTCGAAGATCCTCGACTGGGAGGACCGCTCGACGCTCGTGCTCTTCGGTGACGGCGCGGGTGCCGTCGTGCTCGAGACCTCGCAGAACGGCGGCGGCTTCCTCGGCTTCGAGCTCGGCGCCGACGGCGCGGGCGGCGCGAATCTCTGGCTCCCGGGCTCCGGCTCACGCCACTTCGACGACCCCGACAAGTTCGTGAAGATGAACGGCCGGGAGGTGTTCAAGTTCGCGACGCGGGTGATGGTGTCTTCCGCGGAGGCCATCCTTGCGGAATGCGACAAGTCGATCGACGACGTGGACGTGTACGTTCCGCACCAGGCAAACGTGCGGATCATCGACCACGCAGTGAAGAAGCTGGGTGTGGCAGAGGAGAAGGTCGTCGTCAACGTCGACCGTTTCGGCAACACGTCGTCGGGGTCGATCCCGCTGGCGCTTGCGGATGCGGCCCTTGACGGCAGGCTCGAACCAGGCAAGCTCGTCCTGATGACCGGTATGGGCGCCGGCCTCACGTGGGGCTCGGCGTTGATGGAATGGACACTCGAGATGAACGGAGCACCGCTGTGACGAAGATCGCCTTCATGTTCCCCGGGCAGGGATCGTTCGAAGCGGGCATGGGCCATGAGATCGCCACGGCGGTGCCGGAGGCGATGGCCGTCTACGAGCGCGGCAGCGTGGCCGCCGGGCTCGACCTGAAGGAACTCTGCTTCCACGGGCCGGTCGAGAACCTGCTCGACACCGAGATGCAGCAGCCGGCTCTCGTCGCGACGAGCCTCGCGATCAACGCGGCGATTCGCGCCCGCGGCATCACGCCCGACTTCGTCGTCGGCCACTCGGTCGGCGAGTTCGCTGCGCTCGGCGCCGCGGAGTCGCTTTCGCCGGAGGCGGCGATCGCCCTCGTCCGCGAGCGTGGCGTTGTCATGGCCGAGACGGCCCGCGAGCGCCCCGGCTCGATGGCGGCGATCCTCGGGCTCGCCGACGAGGTCGTCGAGAGCATCTGCAAGAAGATCCACAACGTGTGGCCCGCGAACTACAACTGCCCGGGCCAGCTCGTCGTGTCGGGCGAGGATCCAGCCGTGGACGAATGCTGCGAGGAGGCCTCGCGTGAAGGTGCCCGCCGTGCGATCAAGCTCCGCGTCTCGGGAGCGTTCCACTCGCCGCTCGTTGCGCGGGCAGCCGACCATTTTCGCCCGGCGCTCGAGCGCGTCAGCTTCGCCGACCCGCGCGCCGCGTTCATGTCGACCGTGTCCGCGAAGGTCGAGGACGCGCAGCGGATCCGCGGGCTCCTCGTCGAGCAGTTGACCGCGCCGGTGCGGTTCACGCAGGCAGCGGCCGAGCTGATCGACAGGGGCGTCACCGTCTTCGTCGAGGTCGGTCCCGGCAATGTGCTCAGCGGTTTACTGAAGAGGATCGACCGCAGCGTCAAGACCTTCGCCGTCTCCGACCTCGAGGGGCTCGCCGAGCTCGAGGAAGCGATTGGCTGAGCCGGGCGCCCCGTTCGCATCGCTCGCGGGGAAGACGGCACTCGTCACCGGCGCGTCGCGCGGGATCGGCCGCGCGATCGCCGAGGAGCTCGCCCGCGCGGGCGCCTCGGTCGTCGTCGGCTATCGGTCCGGCAAGGATGAGGCCGAGGCGCTCGCATCGGAGCTCGACGCCGTCGCCGTGCAGGCGGACGTCTCGAATCCCGAGGATGCAGCACGGCTCGTCGCGGCCGCCGGCGACCCGGACATCCTCGTCAACAACGCGGGCCTGACGCGGGACGGCGTTCTCGCGCGCATGTCGGACGACGACTGGCGCACGGTGATCGAGACGAACCTCTCGTCGGTCTTCTACACCTGCCGCGCCGTCACGCGTCCGATGATGAAGAAGCGCGCGGGCTCGATCGTCAACATCTCCTCGATCGTCGGCGTGCACGGCAACTGGGGGCAGACGAACTACGCAGCCTCGAAGGCGGGCATCATCGGCTTCACGAAGTCGCTCGCACGCGAGCTCGGCTCCCGCGGCGTGCGCGCCAACGTCGTCGCGCCCGGTTACGTGAAGACGCAGCTGACGGACGTCTTGCCGGAGGAGGCGACGAAGGCAATGCTCGACAACACGCCGCTCGGCCGCCTCGGCGAACCGGCGGACGTCGCAGGCGCTGTACGCTTCCTCTGCTCCGACGACGCCTCGTTCATCACGGGCGAGGTCCTGCTCGTCGACGGCGGCCTGGGGATGTAGATGAATACGAATGGCAGACGCAGGGTCGTGATCACCGGCCTCGGCGCCGTCACGCCGCTCGGCAACGATGTCGAGTCAACGTGGCAGGGCCTCATCGCCGGGAAGTCGGGCGCTGGTCCGATCACCCAGTTCGACCACTCCGAGTACTTCGTGCATTTCGCATGCGAGGCCAAGGACTTCGAGCCGACGAACTGGATCGACCGCAAGCAGGCTCGGCACATGGACCGGTTCGCGCAGATGATCGTCGCCGCCGCACGGCAGGCGGAGGCCGACTCGGGGCTCGACATCGCCGCGGCGCCGGACCGGATCGGAACCGCGGTCGCGACGGGGATCGGCGGGCTCCGCTCCTACCAGGATTGCTACGACATGCTGCTCACGCGGGGGCCCGACCGGGTGAATCCGTTCTCGATCACGGCGATCATCCCGAACATGGGGGCCGCCTGGGTCTCGATGGAGCTCGGGACGAAGGGGCCGCTCTCCTCGCAGTGCACCGCCTGCGCCGCGTCGAACATGGCGATCGGCGAGGGCGCGGACGCGATCCGGCTCGGCCGCGCGGACGTGATGCTCTGCGGCGGCACCGAGGCGCCGATCACCGAGGTCGGGATCGCCGGCTTCGCCGCGATGCGCGCGCTCTCTCGCCGCAACGACGACCCCGAGGCGGCCTCGCGCCCGTTCGACGCAGGGCGTGACGGCTTCGTGATGGGCGAGGCGGGCGCGATCGTCGTGCTCGAGGAGCTCGAGCGGGCGAAGGCGCGCGGCGCGAAGATCTACGCCGAGCTGCTCGGCTACGGCGTCTCGTCGGATGCGACGCACGTCACCGAGCCCGATCCGACCGGCGTCAACCCGGCACGGGCGATGAAGATGGCGTTCGCCGACGCAGGGATCGAGCCGGAGCAGATCGGCTACATCAACGCGCACGGCACCTCGACTCCGGTCGGCGACACCTCGGAGACGCGCGTGATCAAGCTCGCGCTGGGCGAGGAGAACGCGCGCCGGATCCCCGTCTCGTCGACGAAGGGCGCGACGGGGCACTGCCTCGGAGCCGCCGGTGCGGTGGAGGCGATCTTCACGACGCTCGCCGTGCAACAGGGCAAACTGCCGCCGACGATCAACTACGACGAGCCGGATCCCGACTGCGATCTCGACTACATCCCGAACGAGGCGCGCGACTCCGACCTGACGATCGGCGTCTCCAACTCGTTCGGCTTCGGCGGCCACAACGCCTGCATCGTCCTCGGCAAGTACGCCGAGGACGCCTAGGAACCCAGGCCACCGTCCTCAGTCACTACACGCAGCCTCACAGGGGCGCGGTGCGTGAGCATTTGTCACGCATTCGTGACAAAGGCGTGCGCGTGGCGCCTGTACCGTGACCCGTAGGGGCGCAGCGGATCGCCTTCTTTTGGGCTGGACGCAGCGCTGGCCGCTGCACTGCTCAGGTGACGATGCGAAGCACGGCGCGCGCGTTGGCGACGTAGCTCGGCGTCGCCATCGCCCAGTGGTCGTTGCCGCACGCCTTGCACCAGACGACGATCGTGTACCGCCCGGGCGCGAGCTTCGGGAGACGGAACGTGAGTCGTGCCGAGGCGCCGGCAGTGCGCTGCGGCGAGCCGAGCGGGACGAGCCGGGGGTCGGCAGGCGGGCGGCCCGGCGCTGGGGCCGGGAGGCCGCGGTTGCCGGTGACGTATCGCGGCGCCCGCTGCAGCGGGATCAGGAAGAGCTCGATCCCGTTCGGGCGCGGCGCGTAGGCCACGTCGATCCGGACGCGCTCGCCGGCGCGGGCCTGCGTGCGGTCGAAGAGCGGCGCCACGGCGGCGGAGGCGGCGCCGGCGGAGATCGTCGCCAGCAGGCAGGACGCTGTGAGCAGGCGCAGCATGCATGAACAGTACGTCCGGCCCGGCTGCGAGGTTCCAGCGATGGAGGTCGAGCTCCGCCGGTCGAAACGAGCCCGCAAGTGGCGCCTCGAGATCACGCCACGAGGGCCGCGCCTGACGGTGCCGACAGGCATGTCCAAGCGCGAGGTCGAGGCGGTGCTGAAGCTGCACGAGGGCTGGATCGAGAGCGAGCTGGCCGAGCGGGTGCCCGTGCTCGGCCTCACGGGCGCCGGCCTCACCGAGGAGCAAGGGCGCGCGATCGTGGCGGAGCGCGCAGCGGAGATCGCAACGCGGGAGGCCGCGGCGATCGGCGCCTCGTTCAAGCGGATCGCGATCCGCGATCAGCGCACGCGCTGGGGCTCGTGCTCGACGACGGGAACCCTCTCGTTCAACTGGCGGCTTGCGCTCGCGCCGCCGGGCGTGCTCGACTACATCGTCGTCCACGAGGTCTGCCATCTGCGCGAGCACAACCACAGCCCACGCTTCTGGGCGCTCGTCGCAGAGCGCCGCCCCGACCACCGGCTGCACGCCGACTGGCTGCGGCGGCACGGGCACGAGTTGCAGGCCTACGAGCCCGCCCCGGAACCCGAGCCCCAGAGCCGTCTCTTCTACGCCGCCTAAGGCGGGATTTGTGTCGTCTGGCACGCCGTTGACGGGTCGTCCTCAGGGATGACGCGATCGCTCCCGGGGGCGCGCTACGGTGACCTGGTGAGAAGACCGGCCGTGCTCGCGCGCTATGGGCGCCGCTATTGGGTTCAGGGCGCGATCGCAGCGATGGCGGTGATCACGACGGCCGAGGTTCTCGCGTCGTCGTGGGGGCGAAAGCACACCCTCCTGCCGGTGCTCTCGCTCTTCTTCGTCGCGCCGCTCTTGTTCCGGCGCCGTTTCCCGCTGGCGGCGGTTGCCGCCGTCTACCTGTCGCTCGGGCTGGCTGCCGCGCTGTACCCGACCGCGTTGCAGCACATCAACTCGCCGTTCTTCGCGGTCCTGCTCGCGACGGTGATCGTCGGCGCGGCACCGGAGCGGCGCGTCGCCTACTTCGGCGGCGCGATCACGTTCGCGCTCGTCTCGATCATCTACTACCGCGACCCGGCCTCCTCGCCGAGCGACTTCTTCTTCCTCCTGTTCTTCTTCGGCGCCGCCTGGCTCGCCGGGCTGGCGCTGGCGAGCCGCTCGCAGCAGACGGACGAGCTTCGCGCGCGGGTCGAGCGAGCCGAGCGCGACCGGGAGGAGGAGGCCCGGCGGGCCGTGGACGAGGAGCGCGCCCGCATCGCGCGAGAGCTACACGACGTCGTCGCGCATTCCGTCTCCGTGATGGTCGTCCAGGCCGGCGGCGTGCGGCGCTTGCTCGACCCGGATCAGGACCGGCAGCGCGAGGCGCTGCTCGCGATCGAGCACACGGGCCGCGCTGCGTTGACGGAGATGCGGCGCATGCTGGGCGTCCTTCGCTCCGACGAGCCTCAGACGGGTCCGCTGACGCCGCAGCCGGGTCTCGAGTACCTCGACCGGCTGCTCGAGCAGATGCGCGAGTCGGGCCTTCCGGTCGAGCTCGAAGTCGAGGGACAACAGGTGCCGCTGTCCGCGGGCGTTGATCTCTCCGCGTATCGCATCGTCCAGGAAGGGCTCACGAACACGCTCAAGCACGCCGGGCCGGGCGCAACCGCGCGTGTCGTCATCCGCTACCTGCCGGAGCAGTTGGAGCTCGAGGTCTCGAACGACGGGGAGGTGCCGGCGAACGGCGACGGGCACGGCCTCGTCGGCATGCGGGAGCGGGTGGCGCTGTACGGTGGGACGCTCGAGGCTGGTCCAGGCAAGAATGGCGGCTACTCGGTTCGTGCCCGACTGCCCGTCGAAGGAGGAAGCTCGTAGATGCCGGTTCGCGTACTGCTCGTCGACGACCAGGCGCTCGTGCGCGCCGGCTTCCGGATGATCCTCGACGCCGAGGACGACATCGACATCGTCGGCGAGGCGGGTGACGGCCTGGAGGCGATCGAGGCGGTGCGCCGCGAGCGCCCCGACGTCGTCCTGATGGACATCCGCATGCCCGAGCTCGACGGGCTCGAGGCGACGCGCCGGATCTCGCCGAAGGCACGAGCGAGACCTCGCCGCGGGTGCTGATGCTGACGACGTTCGACCTCGACGAGTACGTCTACGAGGCGCTGCGGGCGGGCGCGAGCGGGTTCCTGCTGAAGGACACGCCGCCCGAGCAGCTGGTCGCCGGCATCCACATCGTCGCGAACGGCGAGGCGCTGCTCTCGCCGCAGATCACGAAGCGCGTGATCGAGGAGTTCGTCCGCCGGCCCGGTCCGTCGACACCGCCGAAGGGCATCGCCGAGCTGACGGCGCGCGAGCTCGAGGTGCTGAAGCTGATCGCCAAGGGCCTGTCGAACGCCGAGATCGCCAAGGAGCTCTACGTCTCCGAGACGACCGTCAAGACGCACGTCGCCCGCGTGCTGATGAAGCTCGACCTGCGCGACCGCGTGCAGGCCGTCGTGCTCGCGTACGAGTCGGGCCTCATCCAGCCGGGCGCAACGCCCGCGAATCCACCTAGGACGCCTCAGCGAGCGGCTTGAGGACGATCGTCTCCGCAGGGGCGTTGGTCAGAAGCCAGGCAAGCTCCTTCTCGCTGAAGCCGCCGTGGCCGCTCGTCGGTGCCGGCGCGACGATGCGGTAGAAGCGTTCGACCTCCCAGAGCCGCTTGAGGGCGTGGGTGAGCGTGCGGCCCTTCTCGATCCGCGCGTCCACCGGGACGCCGGCTCTTAGCGCCGCATGCTCCACCGCCTCGAGCAGCGGCATCGCGATCGCGATCTGCTCGCGCGACGGCGCCTCTTCGGCGTACCGGAGCGGCACGATCAGCAGATAGGCCGGGACGAGCACAGCGTCTTCTGCGCGAGCGAGCCGGATCGCCGCGTCGAGCACGGTTGGGTCGAGACTGCCTGAGAAGGGAATGAGGATCCTGTGCGCGCTCGCCGGAACGGGCAGCCGCCGCGGGGTGCGCGGGCGACGCACGACCGAGGCCGTGATCAAGGCTGTCGCGACCGCGATCACCGCGCCGAGGAGCAGGGCGGCGAGATCGCTCACGGTGTGAGCTCCTTGCGGTCCGCCCGGTTCGCGACGACCCGGATGTCCACACCGGGCAGCGAGCGGACGAGCGCCGAGACAAGCGAGCCGCGCAGCACTTCGCGCCGACGCGACTCGTCGGGCGTCCCGACGAAGACATACGTCGTGCCGCGCTCCGCGGCGACGCGGCGGACGGCCGCAACGAGGTCGTCGCCCTCCTCCTCCAGGAAATGGGCTCCGAGGATGATCGCCAGGCGTCGCAGCGCCGCCAACGCCACCTGCTCCGTCTCGGTGAGCGTCCGGCCCGGCTCCCGCACCCAGAGCGTGTCGAGCTGGGCGCCGAGTCGCTCGGCCGAGCGCCACGCGCGCCGCATCAGCCGTTGTGACCGCGGCTCCGGCGTGATCAGCACGAGCACCCGCTCTGCGATCGCCTGCCGGCTGAGCGGATCGAGGACGGTCGCGTTGCGCCGGGCGCCGACGTCTTCTGCCACCTCGCGGAGCGCCAGCTCGCGAAGGGCGGAGAGCTTGTCGGCGCGGAAGAAGTTGACGAGCGCCGCCTCCGCCCGATCCAGGGGATACACCTTGCCCGCGCGGAGCCGGTCCTGGAGCGCCTCGGGCGACAGGTCGACGAGCACGACCTCGTCGGCTTCCTCCAGCACCGAGTCGGGGAACGTCTCGCGCACCCGCACCTCGGTCAACTCGGCGATCGCGTCGTTCAGGCTCTCGAGGTGCTGGATGTTGACCGTGGAGACGACGTCGATCCCCGCTTCGAGGACCTCGTCGATGTCCTGGTAGCGCTTCCCGTTGCGCATCCCGGTGGCATTCGTGTGCGCCAGCTCGTCGATCAGCGCCACCTCCGGCGACCGCCTGATCACTGCGTCGACGTCCATCTCCTCGAGCTCGAGCTGCCCGTGTTGCGTCCTGAGGCGAGGCACGACCTCGAGCCCTTCGGCAAGCGCCGTCGTGCCCGGACGATCGTGTGGCTCGAGGTACCCGATCACGACATCACGCCCTTCAGCCTTCGCCTGCTGGCCCTCCTGCAGCATCCGATAGGTCTTGCCCACGCCGGCCGCCATCCCGAGCAAGATCCGGTAGCGGCCGCGCAATCAAGCGCCGAGGAGGTTGTGGACGATGAGGTCGATCAGCTTGATACCGACGAACGGGAGCATCACGCCGCCGAGCCCGTAGATCAGCAGGTTGCGGCGCAGCAGTGCCGTCGCACCGATCGCGCGGTAGCGCACGCCCTTGAGCGCGAGCGGCACGAGAGCAGGGATGACGAGCGCGTTGAAGATGATCGCGGAGATGATCGCGCTTTTCGGCGTGCCGAGGCCCATCAGGTTGAGCGAATCGAGCGGACCACGCTCACCCGGGTGAGCCGCGTAGGTGAAGGCGAACATCGCGGGCAGGATCGCGAAGTACTTGGCGACGTCGTTCGCGATCGAGAACGTGGTCAGCGCGCCACGCGTGATCAGCAGCTGCTTGCCGACCTCGACGATCTCGATCAGCTTCGTCGGGTTCGAGTCGAGGTCGACCATGTTGCCGGCCTCCTTGGCCGCGGTGGTGCCGGTGTTCATCGCGACGCCGACGTCCGCCTGCGCGAGCGCGGGCGCGTCGTTCGTACCGTCGCCGGTCATCGCGACCATCCGGCCGCGGCCCTGCTCGTCCTTGATCAGCGCCATCTTTGCCTCGGGAGTCGCCTCGGCGAGGAAATCGTCGACGCCGGCTTCCTGCGCGATCACGGCGGCCGTCACGCGGTTGTCGCCCGTGATCATCACCGTGCGGATGCCCATCTTGCGGAGCTCGTCGAAGCGCTCGTTCATGCCGCCCTTGACGATGTCCTTCAGGTGCACGACGCCGAGTGCCCAGTTGTCGCGGGCCACGACGAGCGGCGTCCCGCCCTGCTCGGCCACACCCTGGACGATCTGGTCGAGCTCGGCCGGAGGACGGCCTCCCTGCGAGGCGATCAGATCCTTGACGGCGTCGGCGGCTCCCTTGCGGATCACGGTGCCGTTCATGTTGACGCCGCTCATCCGCGTCGTGGCGGTGAACGGGATGAACTCGTGCTCGCCGAGCTCGCGCTCGCGGAGTCCAAAACGCTCCTTCGCGAGCACGACGATCGAGCGTCCTTCAGGCGTCTCGTCGGCCAGCGAGGCGAGCTGGGCGACCTCGGCCAGCTCACGTTCGTCGACGCCGTTGACAGGCAGGAACTCGGCCGCCTGCCGGTTCCCGAGCGTGATCGTGCCGGTCTTGTCGAGCAGCAGCACGTCGACGTCGCCCGACGCCTCGACTGCGCGCCCCGACATCGCGAGCACGTTCCGCTGCACGAGGCGATCCATGCCGGCGATCCCGATCGCGGAGAGGAGCGCCCCGATCGTCGTCGGGATCAGCGCCACGAGGAGCGCGATCAGCACCGTCTGGGACAACGGGGTGCCGGCGTAGATCGAGTACGGGCGGAGCGTGACGACGGCGGCGAGGAAGGTGATCGTCAGTCCGACGAGCAGGATGTTGAGCGCGATCTCGTTCGGCGTCTTGCGCCGCTCGGCGCCCTCCACGAGCGCGATCATCCGGTCCAGGAAGGATCGACCCGGTTCCTGAGTGACCTCGATCACGAGCCGGTCCGACAGCAGCTTGGTGCCGCCGGTGACGGCCGAGCGGTCGCCGCCGGACTCGCGGATCACTGGCGCGGACTCGCCGGTGATCGCCGACTCGTCGACGGAACCTGCGCCCTCGACGATCTCACCGTCGGCGGGGATGATCTCGCCGGCCTCGACGACCACGACGTCGCCGCGCTGCAGCTCGGGTGCCGGCACCTCCCGGCCGTCGCGCAGGCGCGCGACCGTCGTCGTGCGTGTCGCTCGGAGCGCATTTGCCTGCGCCTTGCCGCGTCCCTCGGCGATCGCCTCGGCGAAGTTCGCAAAGAGAACTGTCAGCCAGAGCCAGAGTGCGACGACGCCGGTGAACCAGTCGAAGCCCTTGAGGAAGATCACCGTCGTGATCACCGAGCCGAGCTCGACGATGAAGATCACCGGATTGCGGAGCTGGCCCCGTGGGTCGAGCTTGACGAACGAGTCGCGGATTGCGGCGACCATGATCGCCCGGCTGAAGATCGCTCCGCGTTCCGCGGTCATGCCGTCTCCTTGTCGAGTGCGAGGTTGAGCTCGAGGACGTTGACGCCCGGCTCGCCGAGGAAGCCCAGCGAGCGGCCGCCGGTGTGATCGCTGATCAGTTGCAGGACACGCTCCTTCGTGAGATGGCGCACGGCTGCGATCCGTGCGGCCTGGAGCTGGGCATACGCCGGCGTGATCTGCGGGTCGATGCCGGAGGCGGACGTCGTCACCGCGTCGACCGGGATGTCGCCGAGCGCGAGGCCGGGGTTGTAGGGGCCCTCGAGCTTGAGAATCGCTTGCGCGGCCTCGCGCACGGACTTCGCCAGCTCGGGGCTCGTCGGTCCATAGTTCGCGAAGCTCGTTCCGGCCGCGTTGTAGTCGACGGCGGAAGGGCGCGAGTGGAAGTAGCGCGTGGAAGTGAACTTCTGCGCCGCGAGGCGCGACCCCACGGTCGTGCCGTCGCGCGTGATCAGGCTGCCGTTCGACTTGTTGGAGAACGCGACGCGCGCGAACCCGGTCATCACGAGCGGGAAGGCGAAGCCGAAGACGAGTGTGAGCACCACCATTGCGAGCACCGAGCGGCCGAGAAGACGGGTCATGAGAGAGCCTCCACGAGCGGGCCGAGTGTCAGGGCGGGGAAGATCATCAGCCCCGCGGTCAGCAGGATGATCCCGACGAGCAGGACTGCGAAAGTGCCGCCGTCGGTCCGGAAGGTGCCGGCGGACGGCGGGACGGTCTTCTTCGCCGCCAGCGCACCGCCCAGCGCGAGCGCTGCGATCAGCGGCACGAAGCGTCCGAGCCAGAGCGTGATCGTGCCCATCAGCGTCGAGAACTCGGTGGCGCCGTAGCCTGCGAAGGCGCTGCCGTTGTTGTTCGACTGCGAGGTGTACGCGTAGAGCGCCTCGGAGAAGCCGTGTGCGCCCGAGTTGTAGATCGAAGCCAGGCCGTGGTCGGTGACGACCGAGATCGCCGTCATCACGAGCACCATTGTCGGCACGAAGAGAGCGCCGAGCGCTGCGAGCTTGATCTCGCGCGCCTCGATCTTCTTGCCGAGGTACTCGGGCGTCCGCCCGACCATAAGCCCGGCGACGAAGACCGCGATCAGGATGTAGAAGAACATCCCGTAGAGCCCTGAGCCGACGCCGCCCCAGATCACTTCACCGGTGAACATGTTCGTGAGCGGCACGGCGCCGCCCGCTGCGGTCAGCGCGTCGTGGCCGCCGTTGACGGAACCATTCGAGGCGTTCGTGGTCACCACCGACCAGAGAGAGGTGTTGGCAATCCCGAACCGCACCTCCTTGTCCGCCTCGTTGCCGCCGCTCTGCCCGTTGCCCTGGGTGAGATTGACGCCGGACGAGCGCAGGACCTGAGAGCCGTGCTGCTCGGCGGGCAGCGAGACGGCGAGCCCGATGATCGTCATCGCGAGCATTGCGCCGTAGACCGGGAACGCCTGGCGGCGATTGCCGATCATCCGCCCGAACATGAACACCTGCGAGGCGGGGATCAGCAGGATCGAGAGCACCTCCAGGAAGTTCGTGAAGCCGTTCGGGTTCTCGAACGGGACCGCGGAGTTCGAGTTGTAGAAGCCGCCGCCGTTCGTTCCCAGCTGCTTGATCGCGATCTGTGTCGCGGCCGGGCCGCGCGCGATCTGCTGCGTCGCGCCCTCGAGGGTCTTTGCCGTCGCGTGTCCGTCGAAGGTCTGAACGACGCCCTGCGAGATCAGCAGCACGGTCAGCATCGCCGTCAGCGGCAGCAGCACGTAGACGAGCGAGCGGTAGAGGTCGACCCAGAAGTTGCCCAGCTCGTTGGTCGTCCGCCGCGCGAAGCCGCGCACGACGGCGACGAGCACGGCGATCCCGACCGCCGCCGAGATCCAGTTCTGGACGGCAAGGCCGGCCATCTGCGAGAGGTACGACATCGTGAACTCGCCGCCGTAGTACTGCCAGTTCGTGTTCGTGATGAAGCTCGCGGTCGTGTTCATCGCGATGTGAGGCGAGACACCCTTCAGCCCGTCCGGGTTGAGCGCCAGCTTCCCCTGCAGGCGTAGCAGCAGGTAGAGCAGCACCGAGAAGACGAACATGAAGACGAGCGCGACCTTGGCGTAGCCCTTCCAGTCCTGCTCCCGCTTGGGGTCGGTTCCGACGAGGCGGTAGAACGCCCGCTCCGGCGCGGCCAGTAGACGCGGCGCGCGGAAGCGGTCGGAGAAGACGTACGCCATCCAGATCCCGAGCGGGTAGCTCAGCGCGATGAGCACGACGAGGTAGAAGACGATCTGCGCGATGCCCTGGCCGCTCATAGCCGCTCACCCCGGAAAAGGGCGTAGACGAGGTACACGAGGATGGCGAGGGAGACCGCGAGCCCGAAGACGTCGGCGCCGGACACTAGATTCGCCCCAACACCCAGACGAGCAGGAACGCGAACGCAAAGCACGCCGCGCTGATGAAGATCCCGAGCAACTCGATCATGGACGCGACGCTACGCCGCGTCTTGTCAAGGCTGTCTAGAAGTTCAGGCCCCCGGGCTTAAGATCGCCTAAACGCCGTCTTCGGCAGGATCGACGAGGCGGTAGCCGGAGCCGGCCTCCGTCAGTAGGTAGCGCGGACTCGCGGGGTCGGGCTCGAGCTTGCGTCGCAGGTGCGACACGTACACGTGGAGGTAGTGCGCCTCGGCGCCGTACGCCGGCCCCCAGACGGCGCGCAACAGCGCCGGATGTGTGAGCAGCTTGCCCCGATTCTGCGCCAGCACGCGGAGCAGGTCGAACTCGTGCGGGCTCAGCTTGACGCGCTTGCCGCCGATCGTGACGAGCCGCCCCGGTACGTCGATGCGCAGCTCGCCGATCTCGATCAGCTCGTCCGGTGCAGCCGTCGAGCGGCGCAGGACGGCACGGAGGCGAGCGAGCAGCTCCTCGACGCCGAACGGCTTTGTCACGTAGTCGTCTGCGCCGGCGTCGAGAGCGGCGATCTTCTGCGCCTCCTCGCCGACCGCCGAGAGGACGATCACCGGCACGTCCGTCCAGCCGCGAAGCTCGCGTGCGACATCGGTGCCCGTGCCGTCCGGGAGGACGAGATCGAGGATGACAGCGTCGGGTGGCCGGGCGACCGCCGCCGCGAGCGCCGTTGCCGCCGTGTCTGCCGTGTCCACCTCGTAGCCCGCGCCGCGCAGCGTCGTCCGCAGCGCGCGCAGGATCTGCGGCTCGTCGTCGACGACGAGGATTCGCTGGCCGTTCACGTCTGCAGCTCCACGGGTACCTCGACGACCGGCACCGCGAGCGCGAACGAGGCTCCCTGGTCGGGGCGGGACTCCGCCCAGACGCGCCCGCCGTTCGCCTCCGCGAAGCCGCGCGCGATCGCCAGCCCGAGCCCGGCGCCGGACTGTGGGTCACCGCGGCGATAGAACGGCTCGAAGACCCGCTCGAGATCCTCCTCGTCCAGGCCAGGGCCCTGGTCGACGATGCGGACGATTGCCTCCTTGCGGGTCGCGGTGACGAGAACGTGCACGGGGACGCCGGCGGGCGAGAACTTGAGTGCGTTGTCGATGAGGTTTGCGAGCACCCGCTGGATCTGGATGGCGTCAACGTTCACAAGCGGCGACTCGCCGGTGACCTCGACGCGGTTCTGCGCATTGAGCGCGTCGACGGCCTCGTGGACGAGATCGTCGAGCGCCCAGACTTCGAATTCCGGCGCCGCACCCCCCGCCTCGAGCCGGGAGAGGTCGAGCAGGTCGCCGACGAGTCGGTCGAGCCGGCGCGATTCGAGCTCGATCGTCTCGAGCAATTCTTCGCGATCGGTGTCGGTGAGCTTCAGCGTCGCGTTGCGCAAAGCACCGATGGCCGTTCGGACCCCCGTCAACGGCGAGCGAAGGTCGTGGGAGACCGCGCGTAAGAGAGCGGTCTTGACGAGATCGCTGCGGCGGAGCGCCTCGGCTTCGAAGGCTTCGCTCGCAAGGCTCTCCCGCTCCACGGCGACCGCGAGCAGGGCAGCGAGCGCGGGAAGGAAGCGACGACGCACCGGCAGTGCGGGCGACGATCCGTCCGGCGTGTAGAGCGTGCCCACCGCGCGCTCGCCCACCGTCAGCGGATGCGGCGACTCGCCGTGCGGGGGACGACGTGACAGCCCGAGCTCGATCGTCGCTCTTGGCACACCAAGGACGCCGCGACACGCTGCCCGATCTGGTCGAGCTTCTCGTCGACCGCCTGTGCGCCCAGCAGCTCTGTGGCCAGCTCGGCAAGGAGCGCCGACTCTCGCTCCCGTTGCTCCGCCGAGGCTGCTCGACGCCGTGAGCGCGTGGCGAGCTCGCTCACGACGACTGCGGTCCCGACGTAGACCGCGAGCGCGAACCAGTTCTCGCCCTCCCGCAGCGTGAACGTGTGCGTGGGCGGCAGGAAGAACCAGTTGAACGCGAGCATGCTCGCGACCGAGACCGGTAGCGCGAGCCACATGCCCCAGAGCACGGCGATGGGCATGACCGCGAACACGTAGAGGACGCCGAGGCTGAGGACCGGCACGTACGGCTTGAAGAGCGCGATCGCCAGCGTCACGACCGTGACCGCCGCAACGCTCGCAGCGAGCGGGACGAGGATTCGCGAGAGCCGCGTCATGGCTGAACCGTAGCCCTCCTGGACGAGCGAGGGTCGTCCATCCGGACGACGAGAAAGACCGCTCTCGCGGCCGAGTGCGAATCGCCAGCGCGGCCGACGCGGTGGCGCTCTGCCGGCTCTAACGTCCCTCCTAGGTCAAACCGCCAAGCTCGAACCAGGAGGGACGCAGGTGATTGTCGCAGGAACCACGATCGAGAATCCGGTCACGGGTGAGACGCTCGTCTTCCACGAGACCTCGCACGAGACGAACGGCGAGCGCGTCGTCTTCGAGACGATCCTGCAGCCGGGCGGCGTGGTCGCGGCCGCGCACGTTCACCCCTACCAGGAGGAGCGCTTCGCGGTCGTCGACGGGACGCTGGGCCTGAAGCTCGGGCGCGTCAAGACGGCGTACACGTCCGGCGAGGCGATCACGATCCCGGCCGGCACTCCGCACAAGTTCTGGAACGACGGCGACGACGAGGTGCGCTTCCTCGTCGAGGTGCGTCCCGCTCTCGACTTCGAGCGCCTGATCGAGACGATGTTCGGGCTCGCGGCCGACGGCAAGGTGAGCAAGAAGGGCATGCCGAACCCGTTGCGGCTCGCTGTGATCGCGAACGCGCACTTCGACGTCGTCCGCCTGCCGGGCATCCCGGCCTGGCTGCAGAAGGCAGCGCTTTCGATGGGCGCGCCGCTCGGCCGCCTCGCGGGCTTCACGCCGACGTACTCCTCCCAGGCGGCACTCGAGCCCGTGTACGCGTGAGCCCGAGCTCCATGACAGCGGCCGGTACCCTGGCCGCTGTCATGGATCGTTGGGCGAGCTTCGACTGTTACGGGACGCTGATCGACTGGGACGGCGGCATCCGCTCGGAGCTGGCGCGCATCTTCGGCGAGGACGAGGCCGACGCGTTGCTCGCCCGCTACCACGATGTCGAACCGCAGATTCAGGCCCAGGACCAGGCGCTCCCCTACCGTGAGGTGATGGCGAAGGCGCTACGCCGGCTCGGCGCTCCCGCCGGCGAGGCGGACGCGCTCGGCCGGGCTCTCCCAGGCTGGCGCGCATTCGACGAGGTGCCCGGAGCGCTCGCCGAGGCGCGCACGCGGGGCTGGCGGCTCGCTGTACTCTCGAACACCGACCGCGACTTCATCGAGGCGTCGCTGCAGACGATCGGCGTTCCCTTCGACGAAGTGGTGGTCGCCTCGGAGATCGGCTCGTACAAGCCGCAGCGGCGCCACTGGGAGGAATTCACGTCGCGGACCGGCGCCGACGCATCGCGCCACGTCCACGTCGGCGCGAGCCTCTATCACGACATTGCGCCGACGAACGCGATGGGGCTCGCCAACGTCTGGATCAACCGGCTCGACGAGCCTGCCGACGGTCAGACGCCACAGCGCGAGCTCACGGATCTGACACGGCTGCCAGAGGTGCTCGATGAGCTCGTCCCAGCTTGAGCTGAAGCACCCGACGCGCTCGGATGCGGCGACGGATCGCCGAGCTGCTTGCAGCGTTCGACGAGCACCTGCTGGGGGAGAGCGACTGGAGCCTCGAGGAGCTCGAGCAGGAGTGGCGCGACGTGCACCTCGATCGCGACGTCTGGATGGCGCTCGAGGGCGACGAGCTCGTCGGGTACGTCGCGCTCAACGAGCGAAACGAGCAGTGGGAGTTCGACGGCTACGTCAGCCCGGACCGGCTCGGGCGCGGGGTCGGCGGGGCGCTCGTCGAGCACGCGGAGGCAGAGGCGCGGCGGCGCGGCAGCCCAGTCACGCGGACGGCGGTGCTGAGCGTCGACGAGCCGGCGCACCGGCTGCTGGCGGGACGCGGGTTCCACGAGGTGCGGCGCTTCTCCCGGATGGAGATCGAGCTAAAGGCGCCGCTCGCCGAGCCGGTGTGGCCGGACGGGCTTCGGCTCGTCCAGGCCGACTTCGAGACCGACCACAGGTCCTTGCATGCTGCGCTCGACGCGTCGTTCGCGGAGCACTGGAACGTCCGGCGGCGCTCGCACGAGGACTGGCTGGAGGTGCAGCGTGAGCGGGGTCTCGCCGATCCGTGGGGGTGGATCGTCGTCCGGGACGGCGACGAGATCGCCGGGGTGACGACGCTCCAGCGCGAGCGGTTCGGCATCGGCTGGATCGGCGAGGTCGGCGTTCTGCCTGCGTGGCGGCGTCGCGGGCTCGGCGAGGCGATGATCCTGGAGGCCTTCCGGCGCTTCTGGGAGACTCGGAGAGCGGCGGGTCGGGCTCGGCGTCGACGCGCAGAACGAGACGGGCGCGACGCGGCTCTACGAGCGCGTCGGGATGCACGTCTCGTGGAGCGCGACGTTCTTCGAAAAGGAGCTCGCGTGATCGAGCTTCCGGCCGGCTACGAGGCGCGCGCGCCCCGGGAGGCGGACGCGGCGCTCGTCGCTGAGCTCCTGGTCGCGACGGAGCTGGCCGACTTCGGCGTCGAGGAGGCGACGCCACGGGAGGTGGCGAAGGACTGGCACGTCTTCGACCTCGAGCAGGACGCAGTCGTGGTCTGCGACGAGGCCGGCGCCGTGGGCGCCTACGGCTACTTCTTCCGGCGCGGCGACCGCCAGTCGATCATCGACGGCTACGTGCATCCCGCCCACGAGGGCCGCGGGCTCGGCGCCTGGCTTCTGGCGGAGTTCGAGCGGCGCTCGCGCGAGCGCACGCCGTCGGGGCCACTTCGCCTGGGCACCGGCGTCGCGGCCGCCAACGAGAGCGCGCAGAAGCTCGTCCAGCTCGCCGGCTTCCACCCGCTGAGGCGCTTCTGGCGAATGGAGATCCAGCTCGCCGACCCGCCCGAGCTCGTGTGGCCCGAGGGGATCACCCCGGCCTCCGTCGACGCGGCAGGTGACCGGGGCGTCTGGGAGGCGATCGAGGAGTCGTTCCGCGACCACTGGGAGTACCAGCCGGAGGCCTACGAGGAGTGGCGGCGGCGGACGGTGGAGCACGAGGCGTTCGAGCCCGCGCTCTGGACCGTCGCCACCGAGGGAGACGACGTGGTCGGCGCCGCGATCTGCCGCCGCCACCCGACGTTCGGCCGGATCGAGACGCTCGCGGTGCGTCGCCCGTGGCGCCGGCGCGGCGTCGGCCGGGCGCTCCTCGACGCGTCGTTCCACGCCTTTGCCGAAGCAGGTGAGCGCCGCGTCGTGCTGAACGTCGACAGCGAGAACCTCACCGGCGCCACGCATCTATACGAGCAGGCCGGCATGCGCGTCACGCGCGAGGTGCGCGCATACGAGAAGCTGCTCGCGTGAGCACGCTGCGAGCCCGCTGTCCCGACTGCCGCACGCTGACCGCCGTCGCCCTGGGCGGCGAGTACCAGTGCCACTCGTGCGGCCGTGAGTTCGCCGCCGGGATGGTGCGGGTGCCGCGCGCGTGGGGCACCGGCGGCGAGTCGATGGCCGAGGGCGCGTGGACGGCGCTTCCGTACCCGGAGACCGACGTCGTCGAGTGCGACAGCCTTGCGGAGCAGATCGAGGCGATGGCGGCGAACCTGCCCGAGCGCCCGCTCGTCCTCGGTGGCTGCTGCTGCTCGCACGTCGGCGCCGCGCAGGAGCTCGCCCGCCGCCACCCGGGGCTCTCGATCGTCTGGCTCGACGCCCACGGCGACCTGAACACGCCGGAGACGTCGCCGTCCGGCAACGCCTGGGGCATGCCGCTGCGGATGATCATCGACTCCGGCGCCGTCCCGCCGGAGCAGGTGTGCCTCGTCGGCGCGCGGAACCTCGACCCGCCCGAGGACGAGTACATCGCCGCCTCGGGGGTGCAGCTCGACGAGCCGCGCTTCGAGGGCCCGCTCTACGTGGCGCTCGACTGTGACGTTCTCGACGAGGCGGAGGTGACCTCGTTCATGCCCGAGCCGGGCGGGATGTCGGTCGCCGAGGCAGAGCGGATCCTCGCCGGCCTGCATTCAGTCGTCGGCGTCGGCGTCACCGGCCTCGTGCCGGATCCGCGCAACGCCGAGCCGATCGCGCGGCTCGTCGCCGCTGCGCTCCGATGATCTGACCCCCGCTCGCCCGGGAGGCAGCAGAGAGGCTAGGGCAAGAGCCCTTCGACGATTGGGCCCAGCGTGAGCGCCGGCAGTAGCTCGAGGCCTGCGGTGAGGACGATCACTCCGATGAGGAGGACGACGAACGTTGGCCCATCGGTCCGGAATGTGCCGACCGACGCGGGCACGCTCCTCTTCGCTCCGATCGAGCCGGCGAGCGCGAGCGCGGCCACAAGTGGGACGTAACGTCCGAGGGTCATCGCGACGACTCCGAGCAGCGCGCCGGTGTTCGTTGCCCCGTAGCCTGCGAACGCGCTGCCGTTCGTGTTGGCCATCGACGTCCAGGCATAGAGGGCCTCGGTGAACCCGTGTACGCCGGAGTTGAACATCGACCTGAGCCCGGCGTCGCTGGCGACGGATATCGCGGCCAGTGCCAGCGCGAGCGCGGGGGTGAAGAGGGCCCCCAGTACGGCGAACTTGACCTCGCGCGCCTCGATCTTCTTGCCGAGGTACTCGGGCGTTCTCCCGACGAGCAGCCCGGCGACGAAGACGGCGATCAGAATCATGAAGATCATCGAGTAGAGGCCGGAGCCGGCGCCGCCGAAGATCAGCTCGCCCACGAACATGTTCGCGAGCAGCACGGCGCCTCCCGCCGAGGTGAACGCGTCCAAACCGCCGTTGACGGCGCCGTCGGAGGACGCAGTGGTCGCCGTCGCGAAGAGCGCTGTGTTGCCGATCCCGAATCGGACTTCCTTGTCGCCATGTTGCCGCCGCTTTGCCCGTGGCTCTGCGTGATGTTGACGCTCGAGCCGCGGAGCGATGGCGAGCCGTGTTGCTCCGAGGCGGATACGACACCAAGGCCGCCGAGGAACATCGCCGCCATGGCGGCAAACACGGCCCAAGCATGTCGGCGTGCGGCGACCATCCTCCCGAACATGAACACCTGGGCGACCGGGATCAGGAGCAGCGAAAGCATCTCGATGAAGTTCGAAAGCCCGGTTGGATTCTCGAACGGAACCGCCGAGTTGGCGTTGTAGTAGCCGCCGCCGTCCATTGAAAGGTTCTTGATCGCTTCCTGCGAAGCGACGGGCCCGCGCGCGACCGTTTGCGCGGCGCCTTGCAGCGTGGTCGCCGTCGCGTGCCCATCGAGCGTCTGCGGCACGCCTTGCGAGACCAGGATCACAGCCAGGACGAATGAGACGGGAAGCAGGACGTAGAAAAGCGACCGGTAGAGGTCGACCCAGAAGTTGCCAAGCTCGCCGCGCGAGCGGCGGGAGAATCCGCGGACGACGGCGGCGAGCACCGCCATGCCGACGCCGGCAGACACGAACATCTGCACCGCGATCCCGGCCATCTGGGAGAAGTACGAAAGGGTCGACTCGCCGCCGTAGAACTGCCAGCTCGTGTTCGTGACGAAGCTCGCGGCCGTGTTCACGGCCAGCTGCGGCGGCATCGCCGTCATCCCGTCGGGGTTCAGGGGCAAGTGACCCTGAGCACGCAGGATCACGTAGAGGATGCCCATGCCGACGACGCTGAACACGAGCACGGAGAGCGCGTAGTCGCGCCAGTCCTGCTCTTCCCGGGGGTCGGTCCGGACGAGCCGGTAGAAGCCACGCTCCGCGATGCCGAAGACACCCGGCGCCCGAAAGGACCCGTAGACGCGGGCCATCCAGAGGCCGAGGGGGTAGGCGAGGACGAGCAGGGCGCCGGCGCAGACGAGAATCTGCCCGGCGCCCTGGCTGCTCATGCCGGCTCGAGCACGACGAGCGCGAGGAGCAGGGCGACCGGCAAGTCGTCCGCACGCTCCGGGAAGTACAGCGGACTGAGTTCATCCAGGGCGAGTGTGCGCATGTCGAGCATCCCGACCGGCGAGACCGGCTCGGACTGCATCCCGAGCCGGCATTCCAGGCGCCGCAGAAGGAGAACGCTCTTGTCGAGCAGGATGCTCTCGACCGGCGGATCGCCCGAGTGCCTGCAAGCCTGGGTCTCGTGCCGGAGTTGCTGGACGCCGCGCGCGAGCCGACGGCGCGAGCGATCGGAGGTCAGTTCGGTCGATCGCCAGGCCGCCACGCCCGAGATCGGCGGGAGGCCATAGGCGCGGAGCTGCGCGTCGCCCTGACGGCGGCTTCGGTGCAGGTCCCACGCGCTCAGCCCTCCCCGGATGAGCGTGAGGATGCCGAGGGAGACGCCGAGGCCGAGCGCAGGCCCTTCGGGCAACAGGCCCCACATCCAGAGAGCGACGGGAACGGGGATCAGTGCCGCGAGGAGCGCTACATGGCGGAGCGGTCGCGGGGGCCGGAAACTCACGCCGACGCCGGCGGCTTGCGAGCTCTGCTCGGATGCAACCGCTTCCCGCGCGGCTTTATTGCGCCCTACTCGTTGCCGGCCGAATGAGGGAGCTTTGGCGACCGACGGCTTGAGCAAGGTCAGGCCGCCGCGGCCGCGGAATCGACCGCCGCGAGCGCCTCGGCCAGCGCCTTGGCAAGCACGTGACCCGACACAGTCGAGTACAGGGGGCTCCCCGGCTCGGTGAGCAGCTGGTCGACGAGCAGCATCCCCCGCGCGGAGACAGGACGGGTGCAGTCAGCGACGCGTTCCTGCAAAGCGTGCAGAAGATCGACATGGCGCCGGATCGCGCGCGTGTTCAGCGGCACGGATCCCGGGAGGGCTCCACCTCGCACCTCGCGCTCGATTCGTCGCAGGCTGTGCGACAGCGTCGATCGCAGGCGCGTCGACGTGAGCTCGTCTGCGCGCCAGCTGAGCAGCGCTGAGGACGGGCGCGCGGTGGCTCCCCAGAGCAGCCATTCGTCGGCCGCTCGCCGTCGTCTGGCGAGCTCGACCGTCGCCCGGGTGGCCTGCAGCAGGGCGACGAGTACGAGCGAGCACGCGATCGTGAGGACCCACGGCCACTCGATGCCGGCTGCAAACCCGGCTGCGAGCACGAGCAGCGCAAGACAGATCGGGGGCAGCAGAGCCGGCAGCGGCCGCGGTGGCGCCCCGGTGCTGCGGCGCCGGCCCGCCGGAGCGTGGATGACTGGAAAGTTCGCCATACCGTCACGCTAGGGAGGCGGGCCTCAACGCCGCATGAAGATCGAACAGGCGAGCCTTAAGAAATCCTGAACGCACCGTGGCCCTGGATCGCAGCCCCGGGTGCAACTCTGGGCGCGAGCGACAGGTCTAAGATCACGCGATGGCTGAAGCGCCGCACATCGACGTGTCGATCGAGCACAAGCACGCGCCGGAGCCGGTCGCGGAGGCCAAGAAGCACCCGAACACCTGTCCCGGCTGCGGCTCCCACTACCGCGACGACGAGCTCGACAAGCACCTGCGCGTCTGTCCGCAGTGCGGCCACCATTTCCCGGTGCGCGCCCGGCAGCGGATCGAGCAGCTCACCGACCCGGGCTCGTTCGCCGAGGAGGCGGAGGACGTCCGCTCGGGCGACCCGCTCGGCTTCTTCGACCTGCGCCCGTACGCCGAGCGGCTGGCCGAGGCGGAGATGAAGACGGGCCAGGGCGAGGCGATGGTGATCGGCCGCGCCGAGATCGAGCAGCATCCGATCGAGATCGCCGTCATGGACTTCGCGTTCATGGGCGGCTCGATGGGGAGCGCCGTCGGCGAGAAGTTCTCTCGCGCCGCCGAGAGCGCCGCAGACCGCGGCGATCCGCTCGTCGCCGTCACGAGCTCGGGCGGAGCGCGCATGCAGGAGGGGATCCTCTCGCTGATGCAGCTGCCGAAGACGGTCGTCGCGGTCGAGGACCTCCACGACGCCCGCGTGCCGATGATCGTCGTCATGGCGCACCCGACCACCGCCGGCGTGCTGGCGTCGTTTGCGAGCCTGGGTGACGTGACGATCGCCGAGCCCGGGCGCCCTGATCGCCTTCACTGGCCCTCGCGTCGTGCAGCAGACGACCCGCGAGAAACTGCCGGAAGACTTCGGCCTCGCCGAGCAGAACCTGCGCTTCGGCCACCTTGACGCGATCCTCCCTCGGCCGGAGCTCCGCGCCTACCTGGCCCGCGTTCTGCGACTCTTCTCCGGTGCCGAGCGAAGGTGAAGCGAGAATCCGTGACCGGCTCGGCAAGTTGAGCGGGTTGCCTCTGCTGCGTGGCGCGCGCCTTTCCGGCGAGCTCGACCGGCTTGCAGCGGCAGCTGGACCGGATCAAGGAGGAGCCGACAGACGAGGAGATCTGGCGCTCCGTCGAGCTCGCGCGACATCCAGACCGGCCCTACACGATGGACTACGTCGGGCGCATCCTCGAGGACTGGGTAGAGCTGCACGGCGACCGCGGTCGCGCCGACGACGGCGCGCTCGTCACCGGCCTCGGCAGCCTCGACGGCCGCACCGTGGTGCTGATCGGCCACCAGAAGGGCCGTGACGTGAAGGAGCGGCTCGACCGGCAGTTCGGAATGGCGTATCCCGAGGGCTACCAGAAGGCGATGCGCGTGATGGAGGTGGCGCAGCGCCACGGCTTCCCGGTGATCTCGCTCGTCGACACCCCGGGCGCCTATCCGGGCGTGGCCGCAGAGCAGCACGGGCAGGGCGGCGCGATCGCCCGTTCCCAGGCCGAGATGGCGCGTCTGACCGTGCCGACGGTCGCCTGCGTGATCGGCGAGGGCGGATCGGGTGGCGCGGTCGCGGTCGCCGTCTCCGACCGGGTGCTGATGCAGGAGCACGCCATCTACTCGGTGATCACCCCGGAAGGCTGCGCGGCGATCCTCTGGCGCGACGCCGGCGAGGCGAAGAAGGCCGCCGCAGCGTTCAAGCCGGACGCTCTCCACTGCCTCGAGCTGGGCGTCATCGACGGGATCGTCCCGGAGCCGGCGGGAGGCGCGCACACCAATCACGACGAGGCGGCGCGGCTGCTGAAGGCCGCTGTGCTCGACGCCCTCGACGAGCTCGATGAGCACTCTGGGGAAGAATTGCGGCGACAGCGGCGTCAGAAGTTTCGCGGCATGGGTGTCTTCACCGTCGCTTAACAGTCTTTCCACAGCATCCACAGGGTTTTCAACGGGTCCAAAAACGCCTTGAGGCCGGCAAAAACCGGCCTCAAGCGCCTAACCCCCCGTCAGGTGGAGAAGATTGCCGTGGAGATTTCCACGTCACCGAACCGCTAAACCACAGGTAGAAAACGACATGGCCGACCTGGACGCGTACAAGCGAAAACGCAAGCCTGGGAAGACCCCGGAGCCCTTCGGGCGCGGGAAACGCGGCCAGGCGCCTGTCTTTGTCGTCCAGCGGCACGACGCGAGCCGGCTGCACTACGACTTCCGGCTCGAGCGCGACGGCGTGCTCGCCTCCTGGGCGGTGCCGAAAGGCGTGCCGCTCGAGCCCGGGGAGCAGCATCTCGCGGTGCACGTCGAGGATCATCCGCTCGAGTACGGGACGTTCGAGGGCGAGATTCCAAAAGGCAACTACGGCGCGGGCACGGTCGAGATCTGGGACCGCGGCACGTACGAGCTGGTCGAGGAGAAGCCGAACGGCGGGCTGACCGTCCGCCTGCACGGTGAGCGGCTGGAGGGGCTCTGGTCGCTCGTGCCGGCGCATCTCTCGGGCGAGGAGAAGAACTGGCTGATCGTGCGCAAGAAGGATCCGGGCGCGCCGGCAGCGGTCGCGCGGGAGTACGAGCCGATGCTGGCGACCCTTGCCGAGGACGTCCCGCATGGCGAGGGCTGGCTCTTCGAAGTGAAGTGGGACGGCTACCGCGCGATTGCGTACGTCCGCGGCGCCGAGTGCACGCTTCGGAGCCGCAAGGCAAACGACCTGACCGGGCGGTTCCCGACGGTCGCGAAGGCGATCGCAGCCGCCGTGAAGACACCGCACTGCGTGCTCGACGGCGAGGTCTGCGCCCTCGACGACGAGGGGCGGCCGAGCTTCTCGGCGATGCAGCAGGGCGGCACGACGCTCGTCTACTACGTCTTCGACGTGCTCGAGATCGACGGCGAGCCGCAATTCGAGCGTCCCTTGGCCGAGCGGCACGAGCTGCTCTCTGGCCTGCTGGACAAGCGCTCGCGGGTCGTGCGGCTCTCCGACACCTTCGACGACGGCAAGGCGCTCCTCGAGGCCGCGCGGGCGCAGAAGCTGGAGGGCATCGTCGCCAAGCAGGCCGCGTCGCCCTATCGACCGGGGAGACGCACGCGGGAGTGGCTGAAGATCAAGCCGACCGGGCGCCAGGAGTTCGTGATCGTCGGCTACACCAAGGGGCAAGGACGGCGGGCCGCGGCGTTCGGCGCGCTCGTGCTGGCCGTCCGGGACGCCGACGGCCTGCGCTGGGTCGGCAATGTGGGCACCGGGTTCGACGATGCGGAGATCAAGCGGCTGCTGGCCGCGCTTCGGCCGCTCGCGTCGCCCCACGTCACCGCTCCAGGAAGTGCCGAAGATGCCGAAGGTCCGCAAGGACGACGTGGTCTGGGTCGAGCCGAAGCTGGTCGCCGAGGTGAAGTTCGTCGAGTGGACACACGACCATCATCTGCGCGCGCCGTCATATCTCGGCCTGCGTGACGACAAGGAGGCCGACGACGTGGTCGAGGAGAAGGCGACACCGATCGATCCGGAGCTCCGGCAGGGCAAGCGCATTCTCAAGCTGTCCAACCTGGACAAGCCGTTCTGGGCCGAGGAAGGGATCACCAAGGGCGACCTGCTGCGCTACTACCGCGACGTGGCGCCGGCGATCCTGCCGCACCTGAAGGGCCGGCCGTTCACGATGAAGCGCTATCCCGACGGCTGGAACGGGCCGCATTTCTTCCAGAAGGACGCGCCCAAGCACATGCCCGACTGGATCCCGACGTTCCACGCCCAGGTCTCCACGCGCGACCGCCCGCCGCAGCGCCGCTGGATCGACTTCCCGATCGTCAACGACGAGCTGGGGCTGCTCTGGATGGTGAACATGGGCTGCATCGACATGAACACCTGGTACTCGCGGATCGACAAGTCCGACCGGCCCGACTGGGTGCTCTTCGACCTCGACCCGTCCGACGATGTCGGCTTCGCGGAGGCGATCGAGGTGGCGCTGCTGATCAAGGAGGTGCTGGACGTGCTGGGGCTCGCGTCGTTCCCGAAGACGTCCGGCTCGGAAGGGATTCACATCCTGGTGCCCGTGGAGCGTCGCACGACCTACGGCCAGACGCGCGAGTTCGCGGAGATCGTGGCGAACGCAATCGCGTCGGCGCATCCGGGGCTCGCGACGACGGAATGGACGAAGAAGAAGCGCCGCGGCGTGCTGATCGACTCGAACCAGAACGGCGAGGGAAAGACCATCGCGTCCGTCTACTCGGTGCGGCCCAAGCCGGGCGCGCCCGTCTCGACGCCGCTGACCTGGGACGAGGTGAACGACAAGCTCGACCCGTCGAGCTACACGATGGACGCCGTCCTCGACCGGGTGCGGCGCTCGGGCGATCTCTTCGAGGGCGTGCTGACGACCAGGCAGTCCCTCTCGCAGGCCTTGAAGCAGCTTCGATAGGGCGCATAGAGTCGCGCCGATGAAGCTGGCGGACCTCGTCGAGGAGCTCGACAGGGAGTTCTCGATCGACCTCGTGCAGGACGACGACTGGGCGCCGGCGTTCGCGCAGGTGTACCCCGACCCGTACTGGCGGGAGTACGTCGAGCCCGGCTACGAGGGCCGCTGGGACGGGTTGATGGTGCGCGGCGCCGACGAGGTGACCAGCGCGGCGACGTGCGTTTTTCCGGGCGACGAGGTGATCGCGCAGCTCGAGCCCGGGACGCTGCTGTTCTCCGAGCACCCGCTCGACTTCGCCGACCGGCCGGGCTTCCTGCCGCTCGCCCGCGAGTCGTTCGAGACGATGCGCGAGCGCGGCATCTCGTTCTTCCACGCGCACGCGCCGATCGACCAGCACCCGCGCTACTCGCCGTCGCGGCTCGTCGCGCAGGGCGTGGGCCTCGACGCGCTCGAGGAGTACTTCCCGATCGACGCCAACCTGCCGGGCGGGGCAGCCGTGATCGGCCAGACGATGCTGACCGTCGACGGCCTCGGCGACTCGCTGCGCGCGTTCCTCGGCCCGGACATCCCGATCCACGTTTTGACCCGGACGCAGCAGCAGGCCGGGCGCGTGGCCATCGTCGCCGGCGGCGGCGCGGCGCGCGACATCCTCCAGGCGTCACTGGAGCGCGGCTGCGAGACGTACGTCACGGGCAACGCCGCGACGAACTGCGTGCTCGACTTCGTCCAGACGGAGGTGCGCGAGTTCCGGGCGCTCGCCGACCGCAAGCACGTGACGCTGATCGACGCGACCCACTACGGGATGGAGCGCCCGCCCCAGCTCGAGCTGGTCGCCTGGTTCGAAGAGCGCGGCCTGCCCTGCCGCTTCATCGAGAACGGCCCGAAGTAGCGCTGGGCGTACGTCTCAGGCGCTGCCGAGCGCCACGCGGGCACGAGCGACCGGGCCGGTGATCTCGACCGGAACGTGTTCGCGCGACGCCCAGCGCTCGCGCGTCAGCACGAAGCGCTGTTCGCGCACCGGCTCGCCACGCGGGCTGAGCTCGTGCCAGCCACCGGGCTCGTAGCCGAGCTTCTCGGAGACCCTGGCTGACGCGGCGTTCCCCTCGATCGCGCCCGACTCGGCCCGGGCGGCTTCGAGGACGTCGAACGCGAAGGCGAGCACCGCCGTCCGCATCTCCACCCCGAGGCCCTGGCGCTGGTACGGCCGGATCAGGTACGACCCCGTCGCGACGGTGCGGCTCCGGGGGAACATCTCCGTGTGGATCGACTGGCTCCCGACCGGGCGCCCATCGAGAAAGGCGACGAAGTTCAGCGACCAGTCGTCCGGCCGCCGGTGCGCGCGCTGGTCGCGGAAGTGGGCCAGCATGTTGGGCACGAACTCCGGCGTCCCGACCGCGTCGGTCCAGGCGACGGCGAACGGCATCTCGTCACGCGGGTGGATCCCGTGCTCTTCGATCGCATGTGCTAGCTCCGCCACCTCGGCGTCGGTCGGCAATCGCAGCTCGAGGCGCGGCGTCTGCAGCGTGAGCGATGTCAGCGGCCCGGGGTAGCGGAGGAAGAGGTACGTGTCGCCGACAACGTCGAAGCCGAGGCGCCGGTAGAGCTCGCGCGGCCAGTCGTCGGCGACGGCGTCGAGGAAGACGAGATCGGCGTCGGCCTCGGCAGCGGCCCTCGCCACGATCGCCCGGCCGTGGCCGCGGCCCCGCGCCTCGCCCAGCGTGTTGACGTCTTCGATCTGGGCCACGCCGCCTGCCTCGTAGAGGTCGCAGTAGGCGACGACGCGATCGTCTTCGACGATCCCGAAGTGCCTCGTCGGCACTGCCCGCGCGCGCAGGCGCTTCGCCTCCAGCAACCGGTCGGCGATCTCCTCGTCGCCCCACTCGGCACGAAGCGTCGACAGCCGGTGCGACGGCGCGAGCCGGTCGAGAGAGAGCTCGACCACGTGGCGGACGTCGTCCTCGCGGTCCGGCGGTCGCAGGCGGGCCATGTGGACGTGATGGCCCGTCGACCAGCCGAGCTCGTTGAAGCCGGGCGCCAGCTTCTTGCCGACTGCGCCGTCCGGGACAATCACCTTCCGGTGATGGAACCGCGCCTGGAGGCTGTCGGCCGCCGCAGCGATCTCGGCCGCGGGGGCGGCCCGGTCGACGCGGACGAAGTTGAGGTCGTAGACCGTGGGCAGCTCCGGCACCGCAAAAGCGGCCCCGTGCTCGAACCGGGTCACCTCCGTCGCTTGGCGCTCGTCGACGAGGGCATGGAACGCCCGGATCCGGTCCAGCTCATTCATCGCCGAGCCTCGTCGGCCGGCCGAGGGCACCCAGCTCGGCGATGTCGCGCCGGAAGAAGAGCGAGACCGTCCAGTCGACCACGACGCGGAGCTTCCTGGAAAAGAGCGGCAGCTGGTAGAGGTGGTAGCTGCGGGTGACGAACCAGCCCGGGAAGCCGTGGATGCGCACGCCGAGCACGTCGGCGATCCCCTTGTAGCGGCCGAGTGTCGCCACCTGCCCGAGCATCCGGTAGCGGTACGGAGCCAGGTCGCCGCGCAGGTTCTTCGCGAGCCGTCGGGCCTGCCGGAGCGCGTGCTGCGAGGTCGGCGGGTCGGGCGTCCCCGGGGTCGCCGCGTTCGGAACCCGGGCGCAGTCGCCCAGGGACCAGATCCCCTCGCGGCCCTCGACGCGCATGAACTCGTCGACTCGAACGCGCCCGCGCTCGTCCAGCGGCATCCCCCACGCCGCGAGCAGCGGGCTCGCCCGGACTCCCGCCGTCCACACGAGCGTGCTGCACGGGATCGTCTCGCCGTCCGAGAGGCGGGCCCAACCGTCGCCGGCCTCCTCGAGCGTCGTGCTCGTGCGGATGTCGACACCGCGGGCGGCCAGCTGGCGCGCGGCGTATTCGCCGAGCCGGCTCGGGATCTCGGCGAGGATCTTCGGCGCCGCGTCGACGAGCACCCAGTGCTGCGGGGCCTCGCGGAGCTGTGGGTAGTGCCGCAGCGCGTCGCGGACGAGATCCGAGAGCTCGGCGAGCGCCTCGACGCCCGCGTAGCCGGCGCCGACGAAGACGAAGGTCAGCTCCCGGGCCCGCGCGTCCTCGTCGAGCGCCTCGTCGGCGGATTCGAGCCGGCGGAGCACGTGGTTGCGCAGCGCGATCGCCTCCGGCAGCGACTTGAAGCCGAGCGCGTGCTCGGCGAGCCCGGGCACGGGGAGCACCCGCGTCACCGCGCCCGGTGCCAGGACGAGGCGGTCGTAGTGCACGGCGAACTCTCCCGCCTCCGTCTCGACCGTGACAACTTGACCCTCCTCGTCGAGCGTTTGCGCTCGCCCGAGCAGAAGCTCCGCATGCGGGCACATCGCCCGCAGCGGTACGACGACGTGTCGCGGCTCGAGCGTGCCGGACGCCGCTTCCGGGAGGATCGGCGTGTAGAGCATGAAGTTCTCGGTGCTGACGATCGTTGCCCCGTCGCGGCCGAGCAGCCGGGCCACGTAGCCGCCCGCGAAGCCGCCCCCGACGATCAGCGTCCCGCCCACTGCCCGGCGCTCCCGCATGCTCCCCATTCTTGCCCAGACGGGGAGGCCGGCAGCGCGGTTGCCCGTGGCTGCGGCCCCTCAGAGCTCTGCGAGCCGGCGGCGCAGGAAGCGCCGCTCCACGTCCCCGGGTGCCAGGGCGAGCGCCTGGTCGTAGGCCCCGCGCGCGGCGGCCCGTCGGCCGAGGCGGCGCAAGAGGTCGGCCCGTGCGGAATGGAGCAGGTGATAGCGATTGAGGCCCTCGATGGAGTCGATGACCGCGAGCCCGGCCTCGGGGCCCTCGGCCATCGCGATCGCCACTGCGCGGTTCAGCTCGACGACAGGCGTGGGCTGATACTCGAGCAGGGCGTCGTAGAGGAGCACCGCCGCGCGCCAGTCGGTCTCCGGCTCGGTGTGCAGCCCGGCGATCGCCGCCTGGAGCTGGTACGCGCCGGGACGCCGCAGCGCGACGGCCCGGCCGAGCGCGCGGCGGCCGTCCTCGATCTCATCCGTGTCCCAGAGCGAGCGATCCTGTTCCTCGAGCAGCACGATGTCCTCGCCCGCCCGTGCGGCCCGACGGGAGTCCTGGAAGAGCATCAGCGCCAGCAGGCCGAGCGCCTCCGCCTCGTCGGGCATCAGGCCGGCGAGCACGCGCCCGAGCCGGATCGCCTCCGAGCAGAGAGCGGGTCGAACCGGCGGCCCGTAGCCCTCGTTGAAGACGAGGTAGACGACGGCGAGCACGGCCCGCAGGCGCCCGGGCAGCTCGTGGTCGGGCGGGACGCGGAATGGGATCCCGGCGGTCCTGACCTTGTGCTTCGCCCGGACGAGCCGTTGGGCCATCGTCGCCTCGGGGACGAGGAACGCCCGGCCGATCTCGTCGGTCGTCAGGCCGCCGAGCAGGCGCAGCGTCAGCGCCACCTGCGCCTCGACGCCGAGTGCGGGGTGGCAGCACGTGAAGATCAGTGCGAGGCGCTCGTCCTGGATCGCGGTCACGGCGTCCTCGTCGGGATCCTCTGCCGGCGCAATCGCCTCGAGCGCCGCCAGCAGCTCGAGCTTGCGGGCGAGTGTGTGCTCCCGCCGAATCCGGTCGATCGCGTTGTTGCGGGCCGTGGTGATGATCCAGGCGGCGGGGTTCTGCGGCACGCCGTCGACGGGCCAGCGGCGCAGCGCCGTCGCGAATGCCTCCTGCACCGCGTCCTCGGCTCGATCGAGGTCGCCGAGTGCGCGGGTGAGGATCGCGACGGCGCTGCCGAACTCCTCGCGGAAGACACGCTCGACCCGCTCGACCGTGTCGCCTGCCTCGACCGGCTCTATCCGGGAACCTCCGCCGTGCGCATGACGATCGGCCGCACCTCGACCGCGCCGTGCTTCGCCGACGGGATGCGCGCCGCCCACTTGAGGGCCTCGTCGAGCGACTCAGCCTCGATCAGGTAGTAGCCGCCGAGCGTCTCCTTCGTCTCGGCGAACGGGCCGTCGCTGATCAGCGGCTCGCCGTCGCGGACGCGGACGGTGGTGGCCGTGGAGCTCGGCTCGAGCTCGTCGCCGGCGACGAACGCGTTCTGCTCGCGCAGGTCGCGGCTCAGCTTGCCGTACTCGGCGTACATCGCGTTGCGCTCGTCCTCGCCGTAGGACTCCCAGGCGTCCTCGCTGGAGTAGATCAGGAGCATGTACTGCACGAAAGCCTCCTTGTCGTTCGGGTTCGACTCTACGACGAACGGGGCCGCCGGAAATCGACAGCGCCATGCGCGGGCGTTGAGATTTGTCTCGATCTTGGTACGGAGTCGTGCGGCGCAGGCCGGTACCGTGGCCCGTAGGGGAACGTTGGATCGGGGGCGCTGGCCTCTGGACCGGCGCCGGCCCGCGGCTAGGTGCCCGTGACCTGGATCGCGCCGGCGCCGTGGCGGTCGCCGACGAAGATGTGGCCGCTGCGGACGAAGGCAAGGTGCGCCCCGTTCGGTGAGAGCGCCTGCTTGTGCGCGACGGTGAGCGCCGCGCGGGGGCCGTGGGCGAGCCGGCGGACGACGGTGCCGTCGGCGGTCGCGGCGAACACGCCCCCGGAGCGGAGGAACGCGACGCGCCCGCCGACCCACTGGAGGCCGGAGCCCGGCGATGCGGTGGAGATCTCGATCTGCTCGGCGCCGTCCGCGTCCATCACGTAGAGCGAGCCCTCGCCGTCGAGCGTGCGCACGAACGCGATCAGCGAGCCGTCAGGCGACCACGCCGGCGAGGAGTCGACCGGCTTTTTCGCGAGCGAGGTCTTCAGCCCGTCGTTCACGGCGGCGCCGAGCGAGACGCCGATCGTGCCGAGCAGGCCAATCAGGACGAGCAGCGACAGCGCCTCGGCGACCAGCATCTGCCACGGCCGGTCCCTCACGAGGCCAGCAACCTGCGCAGCAAGGTGAGCGCCGAGGCCTTGTCCAGCATTTCGTTGAGATTCCCGCATTTGGGAGATTGGACGCACGACGGACACCCTTGTTCGCAGGGACAACCCGCGATCATCTTCGCAGTGTCGTCGACCCAGCCCTCGAATGACTCGAAACCGCGCTCCGTGATGCCGACTCCGCCGGGGTGGCCGTCGTAGACGAAGACCGTCGGCCTGCCCGTCTGGGCGTGCACGTTGGTCGAGAGGCCGCCGATGTCCCAGCGGTCGCACATCGCCCACAGCGGCAGGATCGCGATCATCGCGTGCTCCGCCGCGTGGAGTGCTCCGAGTAGCTTCGGCAGGTCGTCGAAGCCCTCGAGCTGCTCCGGCTCGGGGAGGTACCAGATCGCCTCCGTCTCGAAGAGCGTCTCGGGCATCAGCAGCGGCATGACGTCGATCGTCTCCTGGGTCTGGATGCTCTTTCGCTGGTAGCCGACGACCTGCTCCATCACCTCCACCCGCCCGAACGAGAGGTCGAGCCCGAGCCGTCGCTCGGTGCGTACGGCCTCGAGGATCGACGTCATCGTGTCCTTCTTCGGCTGCGTGTACCAGTCGCCGGAGTACGGCTCCGCGACGACGGTGCGCGCGTCCGGGTCGAACTCGCGGATCAGGTACGACTCGCCGAGGTGCAGGTAGACGGCGCCTTCGTGGACGGTCGAGTACGCGCGGCTGCGCTCGACGAGGCCGAGGATCGAGCCGGTGCGTGCGTCGACGACGCTGAACGAGTCGGCGTCGGTCGCGCGGAGAGGCACCCGCGCGGCGGGATAGTCGCGCCCGGCCCAGACGTAGCCGGCCGGCGTCAGCTTCAGGTCCGGCAGGAGGGCTGCCCGCTCGAGCGCCTCGTCCCCGAGCTCCGGCCGGTCGGTGTCGTCGATGGGCGCCTCGAAGGCGGCCGAGCGCACGTGGCCGTCGAGCACGCGCGGGTTCGCATGGTCGAGGATCGCCGCCTCGACGCGGCGGCCCAGGAGCGCCTCCGGCTCTCGCATGAAGTACTGGTCGAGGGCGTCCTCCGACGCGACGAGAACCGCGAGCCCGTGGCCGCGGCGCCCGGCGCGGCCCCATTGCTGGCGTAGCGAGGCGACCGTGCCGGGAAAGCCGACCGAGATCACGGCGTCGAGAAGACCGATGTCGATCCCGAGCTCGAGCGCGTTCGTCGCCGAGACGCCGAGCAGCTCGCCCGCGACGAGTCTCCGCTCGATCTCCCGCCGCTGCGCGGGCGTGTAGCCGGCCCGGTACGGCGAGAGGCGCGAGTCGTCGCCCAGCCGGTCGGCGGCGAAGCGGTGGATCAGCTCGGCCGCCTTGCGGCTCTTGGCGAAGACGAGCGTCCGCTGCTCCTGCTCGACGAGCGCGGCCAGGAGCCTCGACGCCTCGCCGAGCGCCGACGCGCGCAGGCCGAGCTCCTCGTCCGTGAGCGGCGGGTTCCAGAGCGCGATCGTGCGCTCCGCCCGCGGCGCAGCGTCGTCGCCGATCACCGTCGCCGGCGCGCCGAGCAGGCGCTGCGCGAGCTCGCCGGGATTGGAGATCGTGGCCGAGGCGAGCAGGAACTGCGGCTCGGCGCCGTAGATCCGCGCCAGCCGCCGGAGCCGCCGCAGGACGTTCGCGACATGCGAGCCGAAGACGCCGCGATACACGTGCGCCTCGTCGACGATCACATAGCGGAGGTTCGAGAGCACGTCGCCCCAGCGATCGTGGTGCGGCAGGACGCCGATGTGGAGCATGTCGGGGTTCGAGAGGATGAGGTTCGCCCACTTGCGAACCTGCCAGCGCTGCTCCGAGGGGGTGTCGCCGTCGTAGATCGCCGCGCGCAGCTTCGGCAGGCTGTACGCCGAGAGCGCCCGTGACTGATCCTGGGCGAGCGCCTTCGTCGGATAGAGATAGAGCGCACGGAGCTTCGGCTCCCGGGCGAGCGCGTCGAGCACGGGCAGGTTGAAGGCGAGCGTCTTGCCCGACGCCGTCCCGGTAGTGACGATCACATTCTCGCCACGGGACGCTGCGTCCCAGGCCTCGCGCTGGTGCCCGTAGAGCGCGTCGACGCCGATCGCGTCCCGCACCGTCGGGTGCAGGTTGTCCGGAAGGGGCGCAAGGCGGGCGTCGCGGGCGGATTCGGTCGTCAAATAGGCGAGTTCCTCGCCCTCCAGGATCAGATTCCACCCAGTTACCGCCATGTTTCTATTGAAGCTTGTCTCCCGGTCCAGCCGACGAAATGTGTTGAATCGGTCAAGTGGGGTAAAGGGGTAAAGGAAAGCCGCCTTCCTGCCGAGAAAGTGACCCACATGTATCTGCGCCTCCGTCTCATGCAACGCCTCGGCCTTCTCGGGCCGCTGCTGCGCGCACATCGTGCTCTCGAGCTGGCTCCGGCTTCGCGTGGATCCCGTGGCGTGACTCGGCCGGTCGTCTCGCGCCGCGCTATTTAGGCCCGATTCAGCCTCGCCCGAAGAGCCACTGGAACCGGGTAGTCGCGAGACCCCGGCTCCTCGAAGCGCTCCAGCGCAAAGCCCGCGTCGAGAAACCCTTGTAGGAGCTCGCCCAGCGGCAGATGCACCGCGCCGACGCGTGCCCGCAGGCCGGCCGGCGAGATGCCCGGCCCTTCCTCGTAACGGCCTGCGCGGCGGTAGCCGGGATGCAGGACAGGCACACCCTCGCCGGCGACGAACTGCGAGTGCGGGCCGACGAAGCACGGATGCACACCCAGATAGACGAAGGCGCCGCCGGGGCGGAGCACGCGCGCGAGCTCGCGCAGCGCCTGCGGGAAGTCCTCGACGTCCGTGTGCGTCCACATCGAGACCGCCGCATCGAACGAGTCATCGGGAAACGGCAGCTCCTCGGCCGAGGCCTGGACGACGTCGCAGCCGCGCTCGCGCGCGAGGCGCACCTGATCGGCCGAGACGTCGACGCCCGTGGGCGCCCAGCCCGCCTCGGCGAACGCGACCAGGTGCGAGCCGCCGCCGCAGCCGACGTCAAGCAGCCGGCCGGGGCCGGGTCCGAGCAGGCGGAGCACGGTACTGCGGCTCGTGAGGCCGAGCTCCGAGGTCGCCATCGTCTGGTCGTACCAGTCGGCGACGCCGTCGTATCGCGCGCCACGAGTCATGCAGCCGATGCTAGCCTCGAACGACCGGGGTGCCCCGATCGGGGCTGAGATCACACCCGTCGAACCTGATCCGGGTCATGCCGGCGAAGGGAGCAGCGATGGTTCCTCGAGCACTCACGATCGCGACGTCCGACTCGGGCGGCGGCGCCGGAATCCAGGCCGACCTGAAGGCGTTTGCGGCCGCCGGCTGTCACGGCACGAGCGTCGTCGTGGCGCTGACGGCGCAGAACACCGTCGCGGTGACGGCGATCGAGGAGCTGCCCTCGGACTTCGTGCTCGCCCAGCTCGAGGCGATCTTCTCGGACATCGGCGTCGATGCGGCCAAGACGGGGATGCTCTTCTCGCGCCGGCTGATCGAGACGGTCGCCGGCTACCTCGACGACCATCCCGTGCCGCTCGTCGTCGACCCGGTGATGGTCGCGAGCTCCGGCGCGAAGCTGCTCGAGGACGACGCGGTCGAGACGCTCGTCGGCCGGCTCTTTCCGCTGGCGACGGTCGTGACGCCGAACCTGGTCGAGGCGCAGGCGCTGACGGGCCTGGACACCGGCGATCGCGGCGTCCTGGCCGAGCGGCTCGTCGAGCTGGGCGCGCGGGCCGCGCTCGTCACGGGCGGGCATGGCGAATCCGCGATCGACCACCTGTTCGACGGCGAAGACCATCTCGAGATTCGTGTCCCGCGCCACGCTGTCGCCGCTACGCACGGCGCAGGCTGCACCCATTCGGCGACTCTGGCGGCGCTGCTCGCGCGCGGCCGGCCGCTCGCCGCCGCCGCGCAGGAGGCCGCCCGCGTCGCGGCCGAGTCCGTCCGGCACGGCCTCGTCGAGATCGGGTCCGGTGACGGCCCGGTCGACGTCTTCCACCTCGAAGGAGCCGGATCACAGTGAGCCCGATGACGCTGAGAACCGGTGCGGATCTCCGCACGCTGCGCGAGCGAAAGCCGCTCGTCCACCAGATCACGAACTACGTCGTCATGAACGAGACGGCGAACGCCACGCTCGCGCTCGGCGCGCTGCCCGTGATGGCCCACGCGCCCGAGGAGGTCGAGGAGATGGTCGCGCTCGCCGGCGCGCTCGTCCTGAACATCGGCACGCTCTCCGCGTCCTGGGTCGACGCGATGCTCGCCGCCGGCAAGGCTGCCAACGCGGCCGGCGTGCCGGTCGTGCTCGACCCGGTCGGAGCCGGCGCGACCCGCTATCGCACCGAGACGGCAAAGCGGATCCTCGACGAGGTCGACGTCGCGGTGCTGCGCGGCAACGCGGGCGAGGTCGCGACGCTCGTCGGCGTGCAGGCGGAGGTGCGCGGCGTCGAGTCGATCGACTCCGGCGGAGACGCCGGCGAGCTGGCGCGGCTTGCGGGGCGCGCGCTGGGGCTCGTCGCCTCCGTCACCGGGCCGGTCGACCACGTCTCCGACGGCGACCGGCTTCTCGCGGTCTCGAACGGTCATCCGCTGCTCGCGTCGATCACCGGCACCGGCTGCATGTCGACCGCGATCACCGGCTGCTTCCTCGCCGTCGCGTCCGAGCGCCCGCTCGACGCTGCTGCGGAGGCGCTGGTCGCGTTCGGCGTCGCGGGAGAGGACGCGGCCCGGGACGCCAAGGGCCCGGGATCTTCCACGTCAACCTGTACGACGCGCTGGCCGCGCTCGACCCGGCGACGCTCGACGCCCGGGCGAAGGTGGCGTGAGACTGCCGTGAGGGTGCACGCGATCGTCGAGGATCTCGAGACCGCGCGGCGTGCCGTCGACGCCGGCGCGACGGTCGTGCAGCTGCGGGTCAAGGCGCCTCGACGGAGGAGCTCGTCGAGCGAGGCCGGGGCTTCGACGAGCTCGGCGTCACGTTCGTCGTCAACGACGACGTCGAGGCGGCGGTGGAGCTCGACGCGGACGGCGTCCACCTCGGCCAGTCCGATGCGGGCGCCGAGCGCGCCCGGGCCGCGCGACTTGTGCTCGGCCGCTCGGCCTTCACGTTCGAGCAGGCAGTCGAGGCGGACGCGGACTACCTCGGCGTCGGGCCGATCTGGGCGACGCCGTCGAAGGACGACGCCGAGCCGGCGCTCGGGCTCGACGAGCTTGCGCGGATCTGCGCCGCCGTCAGCATCCCGGTCGTGGCGATCGGCGGCATCGACGCGTCGAACGCGGCCGCGTGCATCCGGGCGGGCGCGCTCGGCGTCGCGGTGATCCGCGCCGCGACCGACCCGGCCTTGCGGCGGGCGGTTGATGAGGCTTTCGGAGCTCGGTGAGCTCGGCCTGCTCGACGAGCTCGAGCGGCTCGGCCTGATCGCAGCGCGTCGAGAACGACGCGGCGCAGCTCGGCGACGGGCTCGTCGTCACGCAGGACACGCTGGTCGAGGGCGTCCACTTCCGGCTCGACTGGCTCGTCGTGGCGCGACCTCGGCTGGCGCGCGGCGGCGGTGAACCTCAGCGACCTCGCCGCGTCCGGCGCCGATGCCGGAGGCGCTGCTCGTCAGCCTCGGCGCGCCGCCGGAGCGAGGCTGGACGACGTCGTCGAGCTCTACGAGGGCATCGCCGAGGCCGGCGTGCCGGTCGTCGGCGGCGACACGACGCGCGGCGGACGCAGTCGTCGTCAGCGTCACCGCGCTCGGCCGCTCGGAGCGCGTGCCGGGCCGGGCCGGCGCCCGACCGGGCGACCGTGCTCGTCGTCACCGGCCCGCTCGGCGGCGCGGGTGCGGCGTTCCGCGCCGGCGCGTTCGTCCGGCCGCCGCTGCGCGCTCGAGGAGGGCGCGCAGGCTCGGCGCGGACGGCGCACGCGATGCTCGACGTCTCGGACGGCATCGCGCGTCGACGCCGGGCACATCGCCCGCCGGTCGGGCGCCGGCTCGTGATCGACCTCGAGCGCGTGCCGCTCGCTGCCGGGCGCGAGCGGTCGACGATCTCGGCTTCGGCGAGGACTACGAGCTGCTGGCCGCCGTCGGCGACACGCGACGGGTTCGCGGTAGGTCGGCCGCGTCGAGGCGGGCGAGGGCGTCGTCCTCGCCTGGGAGGGCGAGCCGGACGAGCTCTCCGGCTGGGAGCACTTCAAGACCTAGCCCGCTGCGAGCAGGCTCAGAGCGTCGTGCGCGGGTAGCAGAAGTCGACGAGCCAGCTGCCGTGGAGCTTGTCCAGCTCGCAGGCGTAGACCTGCTGGACGCCGTCGCTCGACTTCGGGAGCACGAGCACGTCGTAGCCGAGGACGTCGTGGTAGGAGTACTTGAGCGTGAGGCCGTAGGTGCGGAACGCCGCCAGCGGGTAGGGAGGGACGGGCAGAGTCCCGGCCGCCCACTCGGAGCGCGTCGAGCCCTCGCGCATGTGCGGCGTGGCGAGCTCCCAGGCGTTTCCAGGATGGTCGCGCACGATCGCCGTCTTGACGAAATCGCCGATCGTCCGCTCGGCGGCGCGGCGATCGTCCGCCGTCGCGTGGACGGTCTTGGGCGTGTGGACGACGACCGCGGGCTTGTCGTTCGTCGGCGTCTGCAGCGAGTGGCCAGTGTTGCGGAAGAAGGCAAACATCACCGCGAGCAGGGCGATCACGATCGCGACGCCGGCGCGCCAGGCGAGACGCCGCCGCGCCCGCGGGGATTCCGGGAGGCCGCAACACGCGGGGCAGGCTACCTACCTAGAGATACGCCGCGAGGGTCTTCTCGTACTGCGAGCGCGGCCGTGCGCCGACGAGCGTCTCGCGCGGCCTCGCCGCCCGAGAAGACGGTCACGGTCGGGATCGAGAGCACGCCGTACCGGGACGCCGTCGCCGGATTGGCGTCGATGTCGAGCTTCACGAACTCGACCGAGTCGAGCTCGCCGGAGAGCTTCTCGAGAATCGGCGTTACCGCGTGACACGGCCCGCACCACGGCGCCCAGAAGTCGACGACGACCGGGCGCTCGGCCCGCAGGACGACCTCGTCGAAGTTCGCTGTCGGTGACGTCCTGCACGCAGTCAGGCTACAGGCGGCCGAGCAGGCCGCGCAGGCGCAGCCAGCGGCACCTTCCAGACGGCCTCGAGCGACGATCACGCGGCTCATCTTCGAATGACCCACCTCGCGGTCGGCGAAGACGATCGGCACCTCGACGACGCGGAACCCCTTGCGCCGGGCGCGGTAGGTCGAGCTCGATCTGGAATGCGTAGCCGCGAGACGTCGATCTCGTCGAGGTCGATCGCCTCGAGGACCCGGCGATGGAAGCACTTGAAGCCGCCGGTCAGGTCGCGCACGCGGCATCAGCAGCAGCCGCGCGTAGAGCGATGCCGCCCGACGAGATGAGCCGGCGCGATCGCCCCCCAGTTCCGTATCGCCGCCGCCGGGGACGTAGCGCGAGCCGAGGACGAGATCCGCGTCGTCCGCCGCCGCGATCAGCCGCGGCACGTCCGCCGGGTCGTGCGAGAAGTCGCAGTCCATCTCGAGGATCAGCTCGGCGTCGGTCGCGAGCGCCCGCCGGAAGCCGGCGATGTACGCCCGCCCGAGCCCCTCCTTGCGCTCGCGGTGCAGCACCTCGACGTAGTCGAGCTCCGCGGCGAGGCGGTCGGCGAGCTCGCCCGTCCCGTCCGGGGAGTTGTCGTCGATGACGAGCACGCGGACGCCGTGCTCGCCGAGCGCGCGCACCATCGGCTCGAGGTTCTCGTGCTCGTTGTAGGTCGGGAGGACAACGGTGGGCTGCATCGACGGGCTATCGTCGCGACGTGGCCCAGACGCTGCCGAGGAACGACGAGCTCGCGGCGCAGTTCGACCTCCTGGCCGATCTGATGGAGCTCGAGGAAGGCGACTTCTTCCGCATCAGCGCGTACCGGCGCGCGGCAAAGGCGATCCGCGACACCTCGGGACCGGTCGCAAAGCTCGCACTCGACGGCAAGGCGACGCAGCTCTCCGGGATCGGCAAGACGATCGAGGAGAAGATCGTCCAGGCGGTCGAGGACGGTGAGGTGCATGCGCTGACCAAGCGGCGGGGCAGCGTGCCGGCGGAGGTCGTGACGTTCATGCACCTGCCCGGGCTCGGGCCGAAGACCGCCCGGCGGATCTGGAAGGAGCTCGGCGTCACGACGGTCGCCGGCCTGAAGGAGGCCGCCGAGGCGCAGCAGCTGCGCACGCTCTCCGGAGTCGGCGCGAAGCTCGAGGAGAAGGTGCTCGCCGCACTCGAGGCCGCGCCCGCCGCCGACGAGCCGCAGCGGACGCTGCTCGGGCGCGCGCTGCCCCGCCTGCAGGCGGTCGTCCAGGGACTGCAGGAGCACCCGGCGTCGGAGCGCGTCTCGATCGCAGGCTCGGCGCGGCGGTATCGCGAGACCGTCCGCGACCTCGACATCATCGCCACCGCGACCGACCCGAAGGCGCTGATCGACCACTTCGCGTCGCTTTCCTGGGTGGGCGAGGTCGCCGCGAAGGGGGACACGAAGGCCACCGTCGTGGCGAATGACGGGCTCCGCTTCGACCTCCGCGTGGTGCCGCCCGACTGCTACGGGAATCTGCTGCAGCACTTCACCGGGTCGAAGCACCACAACATCGCGCTCCGCGAGGACGCCGTGCGCCGCGGCCTGTCGATCTCCGAATACGGGGTCAAGGACGTCGAGAGCGGCGAGGTGGCCACGTTCGCGAACGAGGAGGATCTCTACGCGCATCTCGGCTACGCGTACATCCCGCCCGAGCTGCGCGAGAACGGCGGCGAGATCGCCGCGGCGCGGGCGGGCGAGCTGCCGCGGCTTGTCGAGGTCGACGACCTGCGCGGCGATCTGCACACGCACACCGACTGGTCCGCCGACGGCAAGAACTCGCTCGAGGAGATGGTGACCACCGCGATCGCCCGCGGTTACTCCTACTACGCGGTCACGGATCACTCGCACTATCTCCGCGACGGCAGGTTCGAGGAGCAGCAGGAGCAGATCGAGGCGCTGAACGAGCGCGTGACGCCGTTCCGCGTCCTGAAGGGCGTCGAGGTCAACATCAAGACGGACGGCACGCTCGACCTCGCCGACGAGCTGCTCGCGCGCTGCGACTGGGTCGTCGCCTCCGTGCACGCGGCGCGCGAGAAGAGCCCCATGGAGCGCGCGCTCGCGGCGATGGACCATCCGTACGTCGACTGCATCGGCCACCCGACCGGCCGGAAGATCGGCCGCCGCGGGCCGGTGGAGCTCGACTTCGAGCGGCTCGCAGAGAAGGCGCTCGAGACGAAGACGTTCGTCGAGATCAACTCGCAGCCGGACCGGCTCGACCTGTCCGACGTCCACGCGCGTGCGGTCGCCGAGGCAGGGGTGCTGCTCTCGATCGACTCCGACGGCCATCAGGTTGCGGCGCTCGACTACGTGGAGTTCGGCGTCGGCCAGGCGCGGCGTGCGTGGCTGACAGCCGAGCAGGTCCTGAACACGCGCACCTGGAAGCAGATCGAGAAGCTGCGGAAGAAGCGTTGAGCTTCCGCGAGGACGGCTACCGGGCGGTCGACTGGGTCGCCGACTATCTCGAGCGCGTCCGCGAGCTGCCGGTGCTCGCCCAGGTCGCGCCGGGCGAGATCCGCGCCTCGCTGCCGAAATCTCCGCCGGAGCGGGCAGAGCCGTTCGCGGACGTGCTGCGGGATCTCGACGAGAAGCTGATGCCTGGGGTCACGCACTGGCAGAGCCCGCGCTTCTTCGCCTACTTCGCGAACACCGCCTCCGAGCCGGGGATCCTCGCGGAGCTGCTCACCGCTGCGCTGAACAACGTCGGCTTCCTCTGGCGGACGTCGCCGGTCCTGACGGAGCTCGAGGAGGTGGCGCTCGACTGGCTCGGGCAGCTCCTCGGAGTCCCTGCCGAGTGGCACGGGCACATCGAGGACACCGCCTCCACGTCGACGCTCGCGGCGCTGATCGCCGCACGCGACGCCAAGCCGGGCGCCCGGGTCATCGTCTGCTCGGAGCATGCGCATTCGTCCGTCGACAAGGCGGCCCGGATGCTGGAGCTCGAGCTGCGCAAGACGCCCGTCGATGAGGAGTTCGCGCTCCGGCCGGACGCGCTCGACCTCGACGGGGCGTGCGCGGTCGTCGCGACCGTCGGCACGACGTCCACCGCCGGGGTCGACCCGGTCGCGCCGATCGCGCCAGCTCGCGCGCGACGCGGGCGTCTGGCTGCATGTCGACGCCGCCTACGCCGGCTCGTCGTGGGTCTGCCCGGAGTTCCGCTGGTCGGCCGCCGGGCTCGAGCACGCCGACTCGCTGGTGGTCAACCCGCACAAGTGGCTCTTGACGCCGATGGACTGCTCGACGATCTGGACGAGCCGCCCCGAGGCCTTTCGCGCTGCGTTCAGCCTCGTGCCCGAGTACCTGCGGACGAGTGAGGAGGTCACGTCTCTTTCCGAGTACGGGCCTGCGCTCGGGCGGCGGTTCCGCGCGCTCAAGCTCTGGGCGGTGCTGCGCTGCTTCGGCCGCGAGGGGCTCCAGGAGACGATTCGTGAGGCGGTGCGCCTGGCCGCGTTGTTCGAGTCCTGGGTCGAGGCTGCTCCCGGCTGGGAGGTCGTCGCGCCGCGCCACTTCTCGCTCGTGTGCTTCAGGCGAGAGGGCACGGACGAGGAGAACGAGCAGATCCTGGAGCGCGCCAACGCCAGCGGGGAGATCTTCATCTCGCACACGAAGCTGCACGACCGGTACGTCCTGCGGCTCGCGATCGGGAACGCCGGCACGACGGAGGACGACGTCCGTCTCGCCTGGGAGGTGCTGCAGCGATCCGCCCAGTGATCCGTGCAGTGATCTTCGATCTCTGGGAGACGCTCATCGACTGGCCCGTCGAGCCGAACCGGGCATTGAACGACCGGCTCTGGCAGGCGACGCCGCACGAGCGCGAGGACTTCGACCGGCTCTTTCGCGAGACGTACCGGCAGCGGGAGACCGGCCCGCTGGTCGACGCGTACCGTGCGCTGGGTGTCCGCGAGGACGCACTCGACGAGCTGATCGCCGTTCGGCGCGAGAACACGCGTGCCGCGCTCGTGCCGCGGCCGGGCGTCGTCGAGGCACTGGGCGAGCTGCGCCGGCGCGGCTACCGCCTCGGGATGATCTCCGTCTGCACCGACGACGTGCCCGACCTCTGGCCCGAGACCGCCTTCCACGGGCTCTTCGACGCCGAGGTCTTCTCCGCGACCAGCGGCTACATGAAGCCGGACGCCGAGATCTACCTGCTCGCGGCCGAGCTGCTGGGCGTTCCGCCGACGGAGTGCATGTACGTCGGCGACGGCGCCAACGACGAGCTCGGCGGAGCGGCGCGGGTCGGGATGACACCGGTGCTCGTGCACCGCGCCGCCGACAAGCCGGCCTGGCCCGAGGTGCGCGACTGGGACGGCCTCCGCGTCGCGACGATCCCCGACGTGATCGACCTCGAGGCGATCGCGAACGAATCGCTAACACCGGGCGGGTAGAACTCGGCGCGTGCGCCGCCTCGTCCTTCTGCACACGAACGACATTCACGGCCGGATCGAGGGCCTCGCCCGGGTCGCCACGCTCGTCGAGCGGATCCGCGCCGAGGAGGACGCGCCCGTGCTCTACCTCGACGCAGGAGACATCGAGGAGACAACGGTGCGCATCTCGAGCCTGACGAAGGGCGTGGCGATGCACCGGCTGCTCTCGGCCGCGGGTTGCGACGTCGCGACGGCCGGCAATGCCGTGTGGCTCCGCTACGGGCCGCAGGCGCTCGCCGAGCACGCCGCTGCGGCCGACTACCCGCTCCTGCTCGCGAACTTCGGGCCGCTGGCCGGCGTCCGGCCGTCGGTGCTGCTGGAAGCGGGGGACTGGAAGGTCGGCGTCATCGGCGTCAGCGACGCCTTCGAAAACGCCTTCGGCGACTTCGACTTCGGATTCACTCCGCTGCCGGTGGTGCCGCTCGTGCGTGACCTGGCCCGCGAGCTGCGGGCGGCCGGCGCCGAGCTTGTGGTCGTCCTTTCGCACCTCGGCTACCGCACCGACCGCGACGTCGTCATCGACCCGCAGCTCGCAGAAGCGCTTCAGGGCGAGATCGACCTCGTGATCGGCGCCCACTCGCACGACCTGCTGCCGGACGGAGAGTGGTTCGGGGACGTGCTCGTCACGCAGGCCGGCTCGTACGCGGAGCACCTCGGGCGGATCGACGTCGACGAAGCGGGTCTGCGGGCGAGGGTGCTGCCCGTCCCCGAGGAGACTCCGCAGCACGCCGGCGTGCTCGCCGCGGCGGCAGCGTCCGAGCAGGAGCTCGGCGCGCATCTGGACGAGGTGATCGCCGACCTCGACGCTCCGCTCGACGGCGCGTACATCGCCGAGGTGTTCCGGCGCCGCATGGACGCCGACGTCGGCCTCGCGACCGAGTTCGCGACGCTCGACGCGCCACTGCGGGCTGGGCCGCTGCGGCGGGGCGATCTCTGGGACGTCTGCCATTCGGCTGGCAATCCGGGAGTCGTCGACCTGACCGGCGAGCAGCTGCAGGAGATGCTCGCGCGCGGCGCCGATCCGGAGTTCCAGGCCGAGACGCCGCGCCAGCTCCGCGGCAAGCCGCGCGGCCGGCTCTTCTTCGCAGGGCCGGCCGAGGTCGACCCCGGTCGCACGTATCGCGTCGCCGGGACGGACTGGGAGCTCGACTCGTACGGCGGGCTGGTCGACAAAGCCTGGGGCCTGCAGCCCCGCTACGACTTCCCGACGATCGTCAGAGAGGCCGTCGAAGAGCATCTAGCGCAGCATCGTGCAGCGCCACGCGATAGCGCCAGAACGCCCGGTCCGTAGCCAGCAGGCGGTCGCGTAGTGGGCCGCCCAGCTCGTCGAGCGTGCCCCAGCGCGCGCCGGCGATCTCCTCGGTGTCCTGCGGCTCGAGCTCGGTGTCCTCCGTCCGCGCGAGGAAGACGTGCGTCCGCCACGGGACGTCCGCCGGCTCGTAGACGAACCGCACCTGCGAGGCGACGAGGTAGCGCTCGAGCTCCACGCGCACGCCGGTCTCCTCGAACGCCTCGCGCTTCACCGCCTCCTCGAAGTCCTCACCCGGCTTGACCCCGCCGCCGGGCGGCCGCCAGATGCCCTGCTCGAACATCGGCTTGCGGATCAACGCGATTCGCTCGTCCGGATCGAGGATGAACAGGGTCACGTCGTGCATCCGCTTTGGGTTGTAGGTGGCGATCGAGTGCTCCTGCTCGCTGATCTCGCCTTCCCACTCGAGCAGCACCGGATTGCCGTAGCGCTCGCGCAGCGGCGCGAGGATCTCGTCGGTGACGTGCACAATCCCGATCATGCCTCGCGTCCGCCGCCTCAGGCGCACGGCGCCCACGCTCGAGCTGCTGGCCGCGACGCTGCCGGAGCTCCGGCTCGGGCTCTCGGAGGCCGCCGCCAGGACGGTCGCCTACGAGGTCTTCGAGAAGCTTGGCTTCGGGGCGGTGGCGGTCACCGACACGACGCGCGTCCTCGCGTTTGTCGGTGCGGGCGCGGACCACCACGCTCCTGGCGACCAGCCGATGCGGCCGGTCTTCGAGGTTCTCGCCCGCGACGAGCCGCTGATCGCGCCGCTGGCGCTTCGCGTCGAATGCGGACACCCGGCCTGCCCGCTCGGCGCCACGGCGATCGTCCCGCTGCGCGGCTCCGCCGGTCCGCTCGGAACACTCGCCGTCTTCGCCACCGACAGTGCGCCGCTCGCCGACACGGACGTCGAGCTCCTGAGCCAGCTCGGTGACCAGCTCTCCGTGCAGCTGCAGCTGGCCGAGCTTGCGGGCTCGCAGGTGACGGCCATGCAGGCCCAGATGGAGCCGCACTTCGTCTTCAACTGCCTGAACACGATCGCGAGCTTCATCCGCACCGACCCGGAGCACGCGCGCCGGCTCGTCGTCGCCTTCGCCGACTACGTCCGCTGGACGCTCTCACGGCCGCAGGAATTCATCACGTTCGCCGAGGAGCTCGGTCACGTGGAGAGCTATCTGACGCTGGAGCAGGCGCGCTTCGGCCCGCAGCTCGAGGTGAAGATCGACGCGACGCCCGAGGCGCTCGATGTCCGTCTGCCGCCGTTCCTCGTCCAGCCGATCGTCGAGAACGCGGTCCGGCACGGCAAGACAGACCGGCCGCTCCACCTGATCGTGCGAGCGCGCGTGCGCCGGGGGCGGCTGCGCGTGACCGTGCGGGACGACGGCCGCGGGATCGCCCGCGAGGCAATCGAGCGCGTCCTCGAGCCGGGCGTCGGCGAGGGAACAGGGCTCGGACTCGCGAACGTCCACGGCCGGCTGAACGCCTTCTACGGCGAGGGCGTGCGCCTGCGCTCGTTCCCGTTCGGGACGATCGTCCGCTTGGAGGTGCCGACGGGATGACGATCAGGGCGCTCCTGGTCGACGACGAGGAGCCGGCACGCTCGGAGCTGCGCTACTTGCTGCTCGCGCATCCTGACGTCGAGGTCGCCGGGGAGGCGGCGAGCGCGGCCCAGGCATTGAGCCTCGCCGCGAAGGTCGGCTACGACGTCGTCTTCCTCGATATCGAGATGCCCGGCCTGACCGGCATCGACGCGGCGCCGCTCGTCCGCGAGCAGGCGGGCTCGCCGGCGCTCGTATTCGTCACCGCGCATGAGCGCTATGCCGTCGAGGCCTTTGCGGTCGAGGCGTTCGACTATCTGCTGAAGCCGGTCGACCCGGAGCGCCTCGCACGGGTGATCGATCGCCTGCGAGAACGCGGCCGTGCGGACGGCGAGCCGGTGCCGAAGGTTCCCGTCGTCGCCAGCGCCGGCGGCACCGAGCTGATCGCCTACGACGCGATCCACTACGTCCAGGCCGACGGCGACTACAGCCGGGTGCACACCTACGACCGGTCGTATCTGTGCACGAGCTCGCTGGGCGAGCTGGAGGAGTCGCTGCCGGGCGGGTTCGCGCGCATCCATCGCAGCCACCTCGTCAACCTGGGCAAGGTCGCGGCGGTCAAGCGGGCAGGCCCGGATCGAATCCGCGTCGTCCTCGACGATGCGGCGCGAACCGAGCTCGACGTCGCCCGGCGGCAAGGCCGGCTCTTGCGCGAGCGGTTGAAGCTCTAAGCGGCGAGCGCGTGACGCTCGCGCACCGCAGTGACGAGCGTCTCAACCACCTCGCCGAGCTGCTCGCGCAGCTCCGCGTCGGCCAGGATTCCGTCCTTGTCGAACTTGAGCGGGGCGTGACCGACGGCAACCTCGCCCTCCGTGACGCGGGCGCCCGTGGCGGCGAGCACCTTGCGAAGCTCCGCCTGGGCCCACACGGCCCCGAACGCCCCCGCGCTCGCACCGGTGACCGCGACCGGCTTGTTGCGGAGCGGGTTCGTGGCGAGCGGGCGGGACGCCCAGTCGATCGCGTTCTTGAGCGCTCCCGGGATCGACGAGTTGTACTCGGGCGTCGCGAAGAGGATCGCGTCGGCGCCGGCGATCGCGTCGCGGAGTTCCGCAACAGCCGCCGGCGCCGGCTCGACGTCGTCGTCCTCGTCGTACGGCGGCACGGATTTCAATCCGTTCCAGAGCTCGAGCTCAACTCCGTCGGGCAGGAGCTGCTCCGCCGAGCGGAGGAGCTTCGTGTTCCACGACTCCTGGCGGACGCTGCCGCTGATGGCGAGGATCTTCATCTCGTTACGCCTTGATGAAGAAGAGCTCGGCGGAGAGCTCCACGTCGTTCATGAGGGCCTGCTCGCCCGACGGCAGCGGCGTGTTCCAGTCGATGCCGAAGCTCGTGCGGTCGATCCGGCCGGTGAGCTCGAACGTGATCCGCTCGCGGCCGTACGGGTCGGTCAGCGGGCCGACGATCGTGCCCTCGAGCTTGACGGGCTGCGCGTTGTCGCGAATCTTCAGCTCGCCGCCGATGACGACGTTGCCGTTGTCGACGTCGACGCTCCGCGAGGAGAAGCTGATCTCCGGTGCGCGCTCCGTGTCGAAGAAGTCAGGGCCCTGGAGATGCGCGTTCAGGTTCTCGTCGTTCACCTGGATGCTCGCTGCGAGCGTCTTGCCTTCGAGCGTTGCCTCGCCGTCGTCGCCGACCTCGAGCTTGGCCTCGAACGGCTGGAAGGTGCCGCGGAACTTGCCGCCCATGTAGGCGACCGAGAACTCGACGCGCGAGTGCGCGGGGTCGAGCTGCCACGTGCCGACCGGCAGCCTGGTGGTCTCGTTGATGGTTGTGGTGCTCATACGATTCCGTCCTCCTTGCGTGGTCAATAGTTGCGAACGCAAACAACCTAGCAGAGAATGCTTGCGGGCGCAAATGAATGGCTACCCCGCTTCGGTGGGGCGCCAAACCCCGATGAATTCAAAGCTTGCGCAGGAGATCGAGCAGCTCGTCGGTGCTGCCCACGACGACATCGGCCGCCTCCGCGAGGGCACTCGGGCCCTCCGCCGAGACGATCGCGACGCGGACTGCGACCTCCAGCCCGTCGAGGGCGTGGAAGGCGTCGACGTCGGTCGCATCGTCGCCGGCGAAGAGCGCCCGCTCGATGCCGTGTCGTTCGAGGAGGAAGCGCGTGGCCGTCCCCTTCGACGACTCGAGCGGCGGCAGCACCTCGAGCACCATGCGCCCCCAGCGGGTGCGGAAGCCCTGCTCGGCCGCTCGCCCGGCCACCTCGCGCAGCTCCGCCTCCGCCGCCGCCGGGTCGGGATGCGTCCGGTAGTGGAAGGCGGCGGAGAGTGGCTTCCCCTCGTCGGGCCACGCCTCGTTGTCCTTGAACGCCCGCAGCCGCTTCGCCCACTCCTCGGCGGCCGGGTCGAGCTCGAGACCGTGCTCGCCCACGTAGACGATCCCCTCGACGCCGACGATCCGCCGCGCGACCTCGCTGGGGCGGCCGGTGATGCAGGCGACGAGCGCGTAGCGACCCGCGAGCCGGCGCAGCTCGGCACGGGTCTCCTCCGGCACGCTTGCGTCCTCGGGCCTGTCGACGATCGGCGCGAGCGTGCCGTCGACGTCCAGCAGCACAGCCGCCCGGCTCGGGTCCGAGGCGATCAGGCTGAACAGGTCCACACGCTTACGATAGACCGGTGCGTCTCGTCGTCATCGGCCTGATCGCGGGATTCTTCAGCGCGCTCTTCGGGGTCGGCGGCGGCATCGTGATCGTGCCGCTGCTGCTCCTCTACGCCGGCCTCGACCAGTACTCCGCCTCGGCAACCTCGCTGGCCGCGATCGGCATCACCGCTCTCGCCGGCGCAACGACCTACGCGCTGCACGGCGACGTCAAGGTTGGCGCGGCAGCCCTCGTCGGCATCCCGGCCGCGTTCGGCGCCGTCGGCGGCAGCTGGCTGCAGCAGCGCTTGCAGGCGAGGACGCTCAGCCTGGCGTTCGCGGTCCTCCTCGTTGCCGTCGCCGTGCGGTTGGTGGTGTGAGCGCCCCGCTGATGGACATCGCGATCGCGATCGTCGTGGGTGTCGGCGCGGGCGTCGTGGCCGGCCTCTTCGGCGTCGGCGGCGGCATCATCTTCGTGCCGACGCTCGTGCTCGCGCTCGGGTTGTCGCAGCTGCACGCCGAGGCGACGTCGCTGCTCGCGATCCTGCCCACGGTGGCCGCCGGCACGTGGCGGAACAACCGCTACGGGACAGTCCGCTGGCGGAAGGCCGTGATCGTGGGCGTCTCGTCGATCGCGGGCGTGCAGGTCGGCGTCGTGCTTGCGCATTCGCTGTCGGATGTGACGCTGCGCCGGCTCTTCGCCGTGCTGCTCGTCGGCACGGCCGCGCAAATCGCCTGGCGAGCGCGTTAGCCCTATGCTTTCGGCGAATGGCCGAGCACGACGAAGTCTGGATTCCGCTCGTCGACGAGCCGATCGGCTCGATCGTCGCCCGCATCCAGGAGGAGGACGAGGAGATCTCGCGGCTCGTGGCGACGCCGCGCCGGATCCTCGCCTTCCGCACGTTCGCGTACATCCGCGTCGGCGTGCTTCTCGGCCAGCTGCTGGTCGACAACGACATCCCGGACTATGACGGGACGGAGACCTGGATCGAGGCGCTGCTCCGCGACCCGGCTCATCACCAGCGCGTCTGCGAGGAGGTTCGCGCGGTCGCCAAGGAGATCGCCGCCGATCCGTCGTACGCCGACGACGAGGCGCTCGGGCCTGACGAGAGCGCGCGCGACCGGTTTCGCGACTTCGCGCGGAAGCAGCTCGGCGCGACCTAGCCGCCGAAGCCGCTTGGCGCCGCGATTCGGTCACGACGCGGGGCGAGGCCCGGTGTCCGTGGCAGAATCAGGGCTCGCCCTTTGATGTCAAAGGCTCGCTTCATCCTGCTCGCGCTCGCCTGTCTCGCCGTTGCCATCGGCTCGGCCGGCGCCGCACCTCCCGCGAAAGCGCCGGGAGCGGCCGCGCGGGCGTTTGCGGTCAAGGTCGTCGTCGCGGGCTCCGACGGCGCCGCCACGCCGGTGCTCGCCGCGCCGCCGCGTGACCAGGTCTCGTTCCTCGACGGCTTCCACTACCCGAGCGACGGCTCCGTGCTCACGGCGGGCGCCATCGCCGTCGGCGCCGGCACGACGTCGGGCGCGACCGCGACGTCGACCGCGTCAAGCGACGTCTCGGCGGTCTCGCTCTTCAAGGGCGAGATCACCGTCGATGCGGTCTCGGCCCGCGCCAGGGGTGTCAGCCGGCCCCGTCAACGCCGGCGGAGACTTCGCGGGCTCTGCCCTGACGAACCTCGTCGTGCTGGGCCAGGCGGTGACGCCGGCGCCGAATCTCCGCGTCGCGCTCGCGGACTGGGGCTATGCGCTGACGCTCGTGCAGGCGACCGACCCGACCGCGCCCAAGGGAGCAAAGGGGCACAAGGGCACGATCATCGCCCTGATCGTGCATCTGAACACCGACCACGGCGGCCTGCCGGCCGGGAGCGAGATCCAGCTCGGCTATGCAGAAGCGGCCGCCCAGACCGCGCCACCGGCACCGGAGTCGAAGCCTGCCACCGGCCCGCCGACGCGCTTCATCCCGGGCAGGCACGACGAGACGAACGGCGCCCTGGAAGCCGCGCGGGCGGGTCGCAGGAACGCGCCCCGCTTCGGGCTGCCGCCGACGGTGCACCCGCGACTGACGGCCGGCGGCTATGTCTTCCCGGTCTACGGCGCCTCGTCGTACACGAACACCTTCGGCGCCGCCCGCGGCGACATCGCGAGCGGCTGGCATCACGGCGACGACATCTTCGGCCAGGTCGGCCAGCCCCTGCTCGCGGTCTCCGACGGCACCGTCTTCTCGATCGGCTGGAACGAGATCGGCGGCAACCGGCTCTGGCTCCGGGACGGGCAGGGCAACCAGTTCTACTACGCCCACCTCTCAGCCTTCTCGACGGCCGCCCGCGAAGGGAGCGCACGTGCGTGCGGGCACCGTCGTCGGCTTCATGGGCAACACCGGCGACGCGATCACGACGCCGCCGCACCTCCACTTCGAGGTGCACCCCGTCTCGCTCCTCTTCATGGACTACGACGGCGCCGTCAACCCGACGCCGTACCTCGACGCGTGGAACCGCCTCGAGGACCTGAAGTTCCCGATCTCTGCCGGCTGGGCCCCGCTCGTGCCCGGTGGCGCGCGCGCGCCTCAGGCGGGCGCGATCCTCCTCGGCGTCTCGGACATCTCAACCGCCGACGGGCTCGACCCGCGCTCGCTCGAGCGCGCGTTCGAGGCCCGCGTCAGTCCGGCGGCGGCTCCCTAGCTGGAGGGCTCAGCCGCCGTTCGAGCCCGAGTTGCTGCCGTACGAGCCGCTGAACTCGTCCTCGCCGCCGCTGATCATCTCTTTGAGCCAGCGCCGCGTCTCCGGTCCGGTGACCGGGTTGAAGAGGATCCCGAGCGCGATCCCCGCGATGAGCAGGCCGGTCTTCCGGCTCTTGTGCTCGTGCTTGCCCTGCAACCTCTCGGCAGCGCTGCGGAGGTCGTCGACCGCGTCCTTCAGCTTGTCGCGGATCTCCTCGTCGGTCGCCACGCGTGTCGCGAGCGTGACTGCGCCGCGACCGCCGATCAGCTGACCGTAGAGTTCCTTCGCCGTCGAGAACGCGCTCAGCACGTCCTCGCGGAGCTTTTCGTCCTGCATCGCCCGCTCGACGTACGGCTTGACGTTCGAACTGGCGTCATAGAGCTTGTCTGTCGTCTTGGTCATGCTTCCTCGGTCCTTTCGTCGCCTCGGTTCCGGGCGCTATCTACCCTACGGGAGGACCGGCAAACTGGCGGGCCTTGCGCCGGCCGCCGTCTTGATCTTCGCATCCTGTGGCGGCGCGAGCCACAAGGAGCGGCTCGTCGACGGCAACGGCTTCACCTTCAGCGCGCCGGATTCGTGGGGCGAGACGCGCAAGGCGACGATGATCACGGTCTCGCCAGGCAAGGATTCGGCCGAGCTCGTCGGCGTCTCGATCTTCCGGCTCGTCAATCCGTACCGGCCGGTGCTCTTCAACAGGGTGGTGCCCGAGCTCGACGGCGTGGCGGCCAAGCTGGCCTCGGAGCTGCACGGGAAGGTGACGGTCAAGCGAACGGTGCGCGTGGGCGGCATCAAGGGCCGCCAGTACGAGCTCTCGTACGCCCGGGACGGGCAGGACCTCGAGCAGACGATCACGTTCGTGCTCGTCGGCAAGCGCGAGTACCAGCTGCTCTGCCGGCGGGAGGCGGGCAAGAAGCTCGCCGCGTGCGGCCGCCTCGTGAAGACGTTCCGCGTCACCATGTAGCCCGGCGTTTCGCGCGGGATCAGCGTGCGCCGCACCGCCTCGTTCGCGGGGCGTTTCCTCGTTTGAACCACCATTTTGTACCTGGTACCCGACCAGGTACGGGAACGAGGCCACGCGCCCCGTGTGCAGGCATTTCCTCCTTTGAACCACCTTTTCGTACCTGGTACCCGACGAGGTACGGAGGGTGGCGCCGGCACTCGCCACGGCGCTTCGCCGAGGCCGCGTGCCTAGCCGTCAGCAGCCGTAGCCGTACTCCTTGGCCTTGGCGCAGAACTCGGCTTCGTCGGCGGTGAAAAAGTGGTGCACGCCGTCGGGCTTGCGGACGTAGTAGAGGTAATCGACCGCTGCGGGTGCGGCGGCCGCGCGCAGCGAGGCGAGGCCCGGGTTGCCGATCGGCGTCGGCGGCAGGCCTTTGAAGCGGCGCGTGTTGTAGGGCGTCGAGCTCTGCAGGTGCGCCTTCGTCAGCGGGCGCGTGCCCTGGATGCCGAGCCCGTAGCGGATCGTCGCGTCGATCCCGAGCGGCATGCCTGCCTCGAGGCGGTTGTAGATCACCGCGGCGACGAGCTTGCGCTCCGCTGGCGCGACCGTCTCGCGCTCGACCATCGAGGCGATCGTCAGCACGCCATAGGGCGTTTGGTGGCGCGCGCGGGCCGGCCGCAGGTCGAGCGTCCCCCAGGCCTGCCGGAACGCCGCCAGCTGGCTGGCGATCAGCTCGGGTGCGGTCGTGGCCGCCCCGAACCGGTAGAGCGACGGGAAGAGGAAGCCCTCGACGCGCTGCCCCTGAAAGCTCGCCGGCTTGCCGAAGCCCGTCGGCGGCGTCGCTCGTTTCGCCGCCGCCGCGTAGCCCGCACCGGTGAGCACCGGGGTGACGTGCCGCCTGCGAATCGCGATCCGCCGCACCTCGGCGACGCGGTCGCTCATCAGCCGGACGGTGAAGCCCTCGGGGAACGAGATCGCCAGGCTGACCGGCTCGGCGCTGCGCGCAGGAGCAGCCGCGGCGACGACGGCGAAGCACAAAGCGATGCAGGCAACGAGGGCGATGCGCATCGCGGAAAACGGTAGCGGCGACCCGGCGGCCGCCGCGTCAGGCGCTGCGCGCGGCCTGGCGCTCCGGCGACGGAGCGCGCACGACCTTCGCCTTCGAGCCGCCGTCGAACGCGGCGGCGAAGACGTCTTCGATGTGGTCGGCGAGCACGAACTCGATCGCGTCGCGTGTCTCGGGCGGCAGCTCTGCGAGCTCCTCCGCGTTCTCGCGCGGCAGGATCACGCGCTTCAGCCCGGCGCGCTGGGCCGCGAGCGTCTTCTCCCGGATGCCGCCGATCGGCAGCACCTGGCCGCGTGAGCGTGATCTCGCCGGTCATGCCGACGTCGTCGCGCACCGGCGTCCCCGCGCACGAGCGACGCGATCGCCGTCGCCATCGTCACGCCCGCCGACGGGCCGTCCTTCGGCACCGCACCGGCCGGGACGTGGATGTGGACGTCGTGCTCCTGGAACCAGTCCACCGGCAGGCCGAGCTGCTCGGTGTGCGCGCGCACCCACGAGAGCGCCGCCTGCGCCGACTCCTGCATCACGTCGCCGAGCTGGCCGGTGATCGTCAGCTCGCCCTTGCCCGGCATACGCGGTCGCCTCGATGAAGAGGACGTCGCCGCCGACCGCCGTGTAGGCGAGCCCGGTCGCGACGCCCGGGATCGGCGGTCGCGCTTGCGCACCTCGTGACGAGAAGCGGCGCGTGCCGAGCCACTCGCGAACACGTCGTCTCGTCGAGCGGACCTTCGCGCCTTCGCCCTTCGGCGACCTGCGTCGCCGCCTTGCGGCAGAGATCGCGCGATCTCGCCGCTCGAGGCCGCGCACGCCGGCCTCGCGCGTGTACTCGCGGATGACGAGCAGCAGCATCGCGTCGTCCGAAGGCGAGCTCGCTCTCGGTCAGCCCGTGCGCCTCGATCTGCTTCGGCAACGAGGTAGCGCTTGGCGATGCCGAGCTTCTCCTCCTCGGTGTAGCCCGAGAGCGAGATCACGTCCATGCCGGTCGAGCAGCGGCGCCGGGAATCGTGTCGAGGCGTGTTCGCCGTGCAGATGAACAGCACCTTCGAGAGGTCGAACGGCAGGTCGAGATAGTGGTCGCGGAACGTCGTGTTCTGCTCCGGGTCGAGCACCTCGAGCATCGCCGACGACGGGATCGCCGCGGAAGTCGGCGCCCATCTTGTCGATCTCGTCGATCAGCAGCACCGGGTTGTGCGACTCGGCGTCGCGGAGCGCGCGGATGATCGTGCCCGGGCATCGCGCCGATGTAGGTGCGCCGGTGGCCGCGGATCTCCGCCTCGTCCCGGACGCCGCCGACGGACAGGCGCGCGAACTTGCGGCCGAGCGTCCGCGCGATCGACTGCCCGAGCGAGGTCTTGCCGACGCCCGGGCGGGCCGACGAAGCAGAGGATCGGCCCCGAGAGGTTCTCCTTCAGCTTCGAGACCGCGAGGTACTCGATGATCCGGTCCTTGACCTTCTCGAGGTCGTAGTGATCCTCGTCGAGGACGCGGCGCGCCTCCGTCAGGTCGAGGTTGTCCTCGGTCGCCTCGCTCCATGGCAGGGTCAGGATCCAGTCGAGGTAGGTGCGGATGACCCCGTACTCGGCAGCGGCCGGGGGCAACCGCTCGAGGCGCGCCAGCTCGCGGCGAGCGGCCTTGTCGGCGTGCTCGGGGAGCTCCAGCTCGTCGAGCCGGCGCTTCAGCTCCTCGACCTCGGCCTGCTCCGGGTCGCCTTCGCCGAGCTCCTCCTGGATCGCCTTCAGCTGCTGGCGGAGATAGAACTCGCGCTGGCCCTTCTCCATCTCGGACTGGACCTGCGACTGGATCTTCGTCCCGAGCTCGAACACCTCGAGCTCGCGGTTCAGGATCCGGTTCACCTCACGGAGACGTGCCTCGACGTCGACCGTCTCCAGCAGTTTCTGGCGCTCCTCGGTCTTGATCGTGCGCAGGGTCGAGGCGACGAGATGGGCGAGCGCGCTCGGATCGTCGACGTTCGCAGCCGCGAGCTGCAGCTCTTCCGGCAGGTAGGGAGCGAGCCCGATGATGCGCGAGAAGAGACCCTGGACGTTGCGCGTCAGCGCCTCCAGCTCGGGCGTCTCGACGACGACGTCGGGCAGCTCCTGGAACTCGCCGACGAGGTACGGGTCCTCCTGGATGCGGCGCTCGAGCTTGACCCGCTGGAGGCCCTGCACGAGCACGCGCAGCGTGCCGTCGGGCACCTTGATCATCTTGTGGACGATCGCCACGGTGCCGACCTCGTAGAGGTCGTCGAACCCGGGCTCCTCCACCTCGGGGTCGCGGACGGTGACGAGGGCGAGCATCCGGTCGCCGGAGACGACGTCGTCGATCAGGCGAACGGAGCGATCCTGGCCGATCGCGAGCGGCGTCATCGAGCTCGGGAAGACGACGGTCTCCTTCAGCGGCAGCACCGGCAGCGCCGACGGCACGGTCAGCTCGACGTCCATGGGCACCGGTGTCTCCTCGAGGATCTCGGTCACGATTGCTTCCTCGCGGTCGAGCCGGTGACATGGATCTCCACGTTGACGGCGCCCACCGGCCGCCGCGTCACCGCGGGCAGCACGATCGTCAGCAGTCCGCGCTCGTACGTCGCCGTGGCGCTAGCCGGGTCGACCTCTTCGATCAGCGGGATCGTCCGCTCGAATGCGCCGTAGTCGATCTCCATCTGCTGGAAGACCTGGCCGGCGGCTGACGGACGGCGCTTGCGCTCGCCCGCGATCAGGAGCTCCCGCTCGGTCGCGACGATGGACACGTCCTGCGGATCGACGCCTGGCAGCTCGACGACCACGATCAGCTGGTGCGGCTCGTCGGTGTGGTAGCAGTCGACCTGCGGACGCAGCAGGCGACGGGTGCCGGCGAATCGCGGCACCTGCCAGAGCTCGTCGAAGAGCTCTCGCACCTCACGCTGCAGCTTGTCCATGTCCTTCTTCGTCATGCGCTCAAGGTAACGACTCACCTGCAGTCTGCGTCATCTGCAATTTGCGCGCCCTGCGTCTTTGAAAACCGGACCGCCAGGTACCGAGAGGTACCGCCAGGCATACCAGCCGTCGTGAAGCTCCAGCCGGAGCGCGCCGAACCCCCTGTTCCAGGACTTGTCCGAGCCGAAGCGGAGCGGGCGCAGCGGATAGAGGCTCCGGCCGCCCGTGCCGACGACGAAGGAGCGGATCCCGTCGCGCGGCGCCAGCCGCTCGTAATCGTGGTCGTGCCCGGAGAGCACGATCTCCGCGCCGGCGGCCGCGAGATCGCTCCAGAGCGCGGCGGTCGCCGCGTCGCTTCCGTGCAGGCCGTTCGAGTAGCGCGGGCGATGCCAGTAGGCGAGGGTGCAGCTCTTCGACGAGCGGGCGAGGTCGGCTCGCAGCCAGCGCTCCTCGGGCGACCCGGCCGCGCAGCCGCCGATCCGGGCGCACTCCGAGTCGAGCCCGACGAGATGCCACGCGCCAAGGTCGAACGACGTCCACGTTCGCCGCACGCCGAAGTACGCCTTGTAGCCGGCCGCGCCCGCGGTGCCGTACTCGTGATTGCCGGGCACGGGATGCGTGACCGCCTTGAAGCGGCCCCAGCTCGCGCCGTACCAGCGCTGGAACGCGGCCAGCGAGCCTGTCTCGTACTGGAGGTCGCCGAGGGCGAGCACCGCGTCGGGATGCTGCGCCGCGATCAGCCTGGCCGTGTCCGCCTGCCTGCAGAGCCCGGTCTCCGGCCCGCGGTCGCAGGCGACGTCGCCGGCCGCGAGAACGACCGGGTCGCGCTCGGCGGCGCGGGAAGCCGCGCTGGCCAAGGTCGCGGCGACAACGCAGGCGATCGCCAGGAGGGCGAGGCGATTCACCCCGGGACGGTAGCGGCTCTTACCTGACCGGCACGAGCAGGCCGCGGCCGGCAAAGCCGACGGTGCGGTCGAGCGTCGAGAGATAGCGACGCTGGAGCGGCGGCAGGTCGCGGAGCGTCCAGAGCGCCTGTGCCTGCACCCACGCGGCATCGCGCGCGCGCTCGACGTCCCACATGGCGATCCGGTCGTCACGCGAGCCGAGCGCGACGTCGACGACGCCGACGAAGCCGGTCGAGAACCAGCGCTTCACCTTCGCCTCGGTCGCGGCGAGCAGCTTGTTGACCCGCAGGAAGTCGTCGTGCTGCGCGCGGGCGCGGAGCAGGTCGACCTTGCGCTCCGTGCAGACCGCGACGAGCGCGAGCGGCAGGTCACGGTTGATGTGCGCGTTCATCCCCGCCAGCGCGAACTGGATCGGCGCGACGCCCTTCTTCTTGCGGCCGGTGAAGAGCGGCGTCCAGGCATGCGGCGCCTTCGCCGGCTCGGCGAGCCACGTGCGGAGCGCGGCGAAGTAGAGATTCGCGAACACGACATCGAGTCGGGCGAGAAACTCCGGGATCGCGAAACGCAACCGGCGAGAGCGTGCTGTCGACCGCTTCGGTGACCTGCAGGTAGAGCTTCGTGAACCAGCCGATTCCGTCCTGCGTGGGCACCGCCCCGTCGATCGCGCGCAGGCGGGCGATCACCTCCGGCACGGTTCGGGGCGCGGGCGCCGCGAGCGTCTGGACGAGCGTCGCCATTGGGCGACGATACGCCGACGCGCCCAGTCATGCTTAAGCGCCGGCGTGCTTCAGCGCAGCAGCGCGATCACGAAGACGATCGCGAAGAAGACGAAGACGCCCGAGACGGCGAGCACCATTGCTGTGAACTGCTTCGTCTGGCCGGCGCGGGGGCCGGGCTCGGGCGTGTACGGGTCGAGCTCGAGCGGCGGCAGCACGTGATCCTCGTCCTCGCCCGAGACGACGATCGAGTCGTGGCGCTCGTCGACCTCCGGCTGGAGCGCGGCGTCGCTAGGCTGGTCGTCGCTGGGCCGGTCGTCGCCGGGCGTGCGCCCGGATTCCGTCTCGCCCATGCACCGAGTCTGGCCGAGTTGCCGGGACGGCAAACGCCCGCTCGCAGCGTTCGCCGCGCTTTGGCCGTCTGGCTAGGGGCCGTGTGGCTAGGCTTGGCCGGGTGCACGCTCCGCCTGTCCTCCGCGGCGGCGTTCCATCGCGCTCGGTGTCCCTCGTGCTCGGACTCTTTCTCTGCGCCTGTGGGATCGTCGCCTTCCTCGAGTCCCGCCTCGGCCTGCCGCCGTGGGACGTTCTCCACCAGGGAATCGCCTCGCACACTCCGCTCAGCTTCGGGATGGCGAATCTCGCCGTCGGGTTGATCGTGCTTGTCAGCGCGCGCCTCCTCGGCGCGAGGATCGGCGCCGGGACGGTCGCGAACGCCGTGCTGATCGGATCGTTCCTCTCGCTCCTGCTGGTCGTCGTGCCGGTCGACGCGCTGGCCGGTGACGCACTTCCCTGGCGGGTGATGATCATGCTCGCCGGGATCGCCTGCTTCGGGGTCGGCTCGGCGCTCTACATCGGCGCTGCCATGGGCGCAGGCCCGCGCGATTCGCTGATGCTCGTCGGCTCGGTGCGGACCGGCGTGCGGATCCGCGGCGTTCGGACGGCGATCGAGGCCGCCGCGCTCGCGATCGGGCTCGTGCTCGGCGGCACCGCGGGGGTCGGGACGCTCGCCTTCGCCCTGCTGATCGGACCGTCCGTCGAGCTCTCGTTCCGGGCGCTCCAGCGGACGTCTCTGACCGCGTGAGGGTCTTCCGCCGGCTGTACCGGATCGTCTTCGGTGACGATGTCGACCCGGCGCTGCGCCCGATCCTGGCGATCGGCATGGTCGGCTCGCTCGCAGGCTCGGCGGTGTGGACATACATGGGCATCTGGGCGCTCACCGAGCTGGGCGCCACGCAGAGCCAGCTCGCGGTGGGCTACCTCGTCGGCGCTCTCCTGGCCGGCGCCTTCGGCTACCTCGGCGGTCACCTCTCGGATTACATCGGCCGCCGGCCCCTGATCCTCGCCGGCTGGTCCGGCTCGTTCTTCATCCTGCCCTTGCTCGCGTTCGTCCATGACGTCTGGCTCGGGATCGCCCTGCTGGCGCTCGCGCCGGTGATCGGCTCCCTCGGCGGCTCCGCTTCGACCGCGATCGTGGCCGACCTCGTCCCGGAGGAGAAGCAGGAGGCCTCGTACGCGGCGGTACGGGTCGCGAACAACCTCGGCGTCTCGATCGGGCCGCCGCTCGGCGCGCTGCTGCTGGTCGGGCAGCACTGGCCGCGGCTCTTCCTCGGTGTCGCGCTCGTCAACGCCGCCGGCTGGGTGCTGGCGTGGAAGACGGTGCCGAGCCGCGGGCACTACTCGCCCAAGGAGCCGCCGTCGCGGGGCTCGTTCGGGGTCATCATCGACGACCACGCGTTCCTGCTCTTCATGGCCTCGGCGGTGCTCGCCTCGGCGACCTACGTCGCGTTCGAGACGCTGCTGCCGATCTCGCTCGTCAAGTCGCACGGCCTGTCGCCGTCCGTCTGGGGCTTCCTCGTCGTGGCGAACCCGATCCTCGTCACGTTCCTGCAACTGCGGCTCACGCGCGCCGTCGCGCACGTCCCCGCAGCGCTGAAGCTCGGCGTCGCGATGCCGATGATGGGGCTGCCGTTCCTGCTTCTGAACGTCAGTTCGGCGATCCCCGTCGTGCTGATCGTGGTCGTGGTGTTCGTCTTCGGCGAGATGCTGTGGGTGCCGACGTCGCAGGCCGTCGTCGCGGCGTTTGCGCCCGCCGACCTCCGCGGCGCGTACATGGGGATCTTCGGCGCCTCGTGGGCGATCGCCTGGTCGCTCGGGCCGTTCTCCGGCCTGCAGGTGCGCTCCGCATACGGCGACTCGGCGCTCTGGTGGTGCGTCGCGACCGTGGGCGTGATCGCCGGCATCGCGGGCGCGCTCGCCGCTCGCGGACGCGATCCGATCCCGGCCGAAGTAGCATCGCCCGCGTGAAGGGGCTCATCTGCGCGGGCGGGACGGCGACGCGGCTTCAGGAGCTGACGCGCGTCACCAACAAGCACCTGCTGCCGGTCGGCAGCTGGCCGATGGTCTATTACCCGCTGCAGCTGCTGCAGCGCGTCGGCGTCAAGGAGGTGCTGCTCGTCACCGGGCAGCAGCACGCGGGCGACTTCATCGACCTGCTCGGCGACGGCCACGTCCGGAGCCGCGTGGGCGACGACCTGCTCTTCGACGTCGATCTCTCGTACAAGGTGCAGGTCGAGGCGGGCGGGATCGCGCAGGTCGTCGGCATGGCCCGTGACTTCGCGCGGGGCGAGAAGCTCGTCGTCTGCCTCGGCGACAACATCTTCGAGCACGCCCACGCCGACGCGATCGGCCGCTGGGGCGAGTCGGCCGACGACGGGGCGCTCGTCTTCGTCAAGGACGTGCCCGACCCGGAGAACTTCGGCGTCGTCGCCTATGACGGCGACCGCGTCGTCGACCTCGTCGAGAAGGCGGGCATCGTCGACAAGCGGTACGACTCGCCGCCGTCGTCGGACGCGATCGTCGGGCTCTACTGCTATCCGCCTGACGTCTTCGAGATCATCGACAAGCTCGAGCCGTCGAGCCGTGGCGAGCTCGAGATCACCGACGTCAACCGCGCGTACGTCGAGAGCGGCAAGCTGGCCGTCGAGCCGCGTGCAGGGCTGGTGGCACGACGGTGGCAAGCACTGGCAGGACCTCGCCGAGGTCGGCCGGTTGATCGACGAAACCGGGGTCAACAAATGAGCGAACAAGGAAGCGTGGCCGTGACGCGGATCCCGCTCAAGCGCTTCGAGGACGAGCGCGGCTGGTTCATGGAGCTGATGCGGGCCAGCGAGCTGCCGAAGCCGGTCCGCCAGTCGAACATCTCGTTCTCGCGGCAGGGGGTGATCCGCGGCCTGCACTACCACGAGCGCGGCCAGGACGACCTCTTCGTCTGCGTGCAGGGCATGGTGCGCGTCGTCGTGCTCGACCGGGAGACCGGCGAGACGTTCACCGAGGACATCGGCGACGACAACCCGGTCGCGATCTACATCCCGGGCACCTGCGCGCACGGCTACGAGGCCCTCACCGACTGTTACTTCCTCTACCACGTGACCGAGGAGTACGACGCGGCAAACCCGGACGAGCACGGTGTCGCCTGGGACGATCCGCGCGTCAGGCATCTGTGGAGCACGGACAACCCGACCCTCTCGAGCCGGGACAAGGCGGCCGCGTCCTCGTAACCGGCGCCGGCGGCCAGCTCGGCGCCGCGCTGCTCGAGGCCTTCCCCGGCGCCCGCGGCCTGACGCGGGCCGAGTGGGACGTCACGCGGTCCGCCGCCGCTCCTGGAAGCGCCGTCCCTGGTGCTGCACGCAGCCGCGTGGACCGACGTCGACGGCGCGGAGAGCGATCCCCAGTCGGCGGCCGCGGTCAACGTCGGCGGCACGCAGCACGTCGCGGCCCTCAGCGCGCCGCTCGTCTACTACTCGACCGACTACGTCTTCGACGGGACCAAGCGTGAGCCGTACCTCGAGTCGGACAACCCGAACCCGCTCGGCGCTTACGCGCGGACGAAGCTCCACGGCGAGGCTGCGGCGGGGGAGCGTGCGTGGATCCTCCGCTCCTCGTGGCTCTTCGGTGCGACCGGCAACAACTTCGTGCGCACCATGCTGCGCCTCGGCGCGGAGCGCGACGAGGTGTCGGTCGTGGACGACCAGCGCGGCTCGCCGACCTACGTCGCCCACCTCGCCGAGGCGACCCGGTCGCTCGTCGAGCTGCCGTACGGCGTCTACCACGCCGCCGCCGAGGGAGACTGCACCTGGGCCGAGTTCGCCGAGGCGATCTTCGAGGAAGCCGGGCTCGCGACCCGCGTGCGCCGCATCTCGACCGAGGAGCTCGGGCGCCCGGCGCCGCGCCCCGCCTATTCAGTCCTGCGGTCCGAGCGGCCCGAGACGCCGCGCCTGCCCCACTGGCGCGAGGGGCTCAGGGAGTGTCTTGCCCGACTGGATGCAGCCGCTTCCGGGCGCGCCTGACCTGAGACGGGCTCGTGCCGGTGACGACGCCGTGGTCGACCTTGATCACGTGACAGGGCGAGGGCGAGCGCTTCTCGACGCCCGGTTTGCAGTCCGAGTAGAGGAACGGGGTCACGGTGCGGAGCGGAAGGCCTTCGAAAGACAGGCCGAGGTAGAGCGCTCCAGGCGCGACGTGGGTGAGCTGCGCGGCGACCTCGGGCTCGATCGTGACCCGCGGCGCACCGTGCCACTCGAGGTAGAAGAGCCCGGCGACCGCGACGACGACCAGTGCCGTGATCAGCTGTCGCTTGCGACGTCCGCGCGGGTATCTCACGGCGGCTCAAGGTAGCCTCTAGCCGATGCGCGTGCTCGTGACAGGCGGCGCCGGCTTCATCGGCTCCCACTTCGTGCACCGGCTCGCGGCAGCCGGCGACGACGTCGTGGTCCTCGACAAGCTCACCTACGCGGGCAACCGGGAGAACCTCGAAGGCGCCGAGCACGAGTTCCATCAAGGCGACATCGCCGACGTGGACGCCGTCACGGAATCGGCGCAGGGCTGCGAGGCGATCGTCAACTTCGCGGCCGAGACGCACGTCGACCGCTCCATTCTCGGCCCGGCGGAGTTCATCCTCACCGACGTCCTCGGCACGCAGGTGCTGCTCGACCACGCCCGCCAGCACGGACTGCGCCTGGTCCAGGTCTCGACCGACGAGGTGTACGGCGACGTCGAAGCGCCCCACTCCTCGGCGGAGGACGATCCGATTCGCCCCTCGAGCCCGTACTCGGCTTCGAAGGCAGGCGGCGACATGCAGGTGCTCGCCTATGTGCGCACCTACGGCGTCGACGCCCTGATCACCCGCGGTGCCAACACGTACGGGCCGCGCCAGTACCCGGAGAAGTTCCTGCCGCTCTTCATCACCAACGCGTTCGACGGCCAGCCGCTCCCGGTCTACGGAGACGGCCGCCAGCGCCGCGAGTGGCTGCACGCGGAGGACCACTGTGCCGCGATCGAGCTCGTGCTCCGCGAGGGGGTCGCCGGACAGGTGTACAACGTCGGCGGCCAGGAGCGCGAGAACATGGACGTCGTCCGCAAGATCCTCGACCACACGGCTGCGAGCCCCGATCTGGTCAGGCACGTCGAGGACCGCCCCGGGCACGATCGTCGCTACTCGCTCGATTCGTCGAAGCTGATGGGCCTCGGCTGGAAGCCCGCCTGGGCGTTCGACGAAGGCCTCGCACAGACCGTCGACTGGTACCGCGAGCACCGCGCCTGGTGGGAGCCGATCAAGTCCGGCGAGTACCGCGCGTACTACGACGAGCAGTACGGCTCACGCCTCGCCGACTAGAAACGTCTAGCGGGGCTGACAATGCCGCTCGGCGTCCTTGCGGAGCCGGGAGATCTCTTTGCGGCGGCCCTGGATCGCCTCGGATGCGTTCAGCAGGTCGACGACGCCGTCGCAGTTCCCGAGCGCGTAGCGCGTGAGCGCCAGGTTGTAGTCGGCGTACGCCTCGGGGGTCGAGCCGGTGCCCTGCAGCTTCTGCACCGCCTGCTCCAGCAGCGGCAGCGCGCCCGCGTAGTCGCGTGCCCGCATCCTCGCGAAGCCCGCATCGTTCAGCGACGTTCCGCTCTGTTCCGAGGGCGCGGACGGGGCCGTCGTCGGCGCCTGCTCGGTGACCGTCTTGACGGTCGACTCGCCCTGCGTGGTCACGGTCCGGATGACCGTGCGCGGCGTGGCCGCCGGCTCGCCGCCCGAGGTGAGCGCGACTGCGAGGGCGACGCCGCCCGCGGCGATCGCGGCCGCCAGGAGGCCGACCAGGAGCGGCGTGCGGTCGAGGCGCAGGTTGGAGGATCGATGGACAGGGCGCTCGCGGACAGGCCTCGTCGCAGCCGTTGCAGGCGGGAGCGCGCCGATCCGGGTTTTGCCGGCGGCTTCGTCCATCGCTGCGCGCAGCTCGGCGACGAACTCGCGGCTGCTGCCGTAGCGGTCGTCCGGCCGCTTGGCCAGCGCGCGGGCGAACACCGGGTCGAGCTCACAGGGGACGTCGTCGCGCGCCTCGCACACCGAGGGCACCGGGTCGTTGACGTGTGCGGTCGCCTCGGCGGTCGTGGAGGGCCGGGCGAACGGCCGGCTGCCGGTCAGCAGCTCGAAGGCGACAACGCCGAGCGCATAGCGGTCGCTCGCGGCGCCGGCCTTCTCGCCGAGCGCCTGCTCAGGTGAGAGGTATCCGGCGGTGCCCATCACCGTCCCGGCCTTCGTCAGCGAGTCCATCCCGGTTGCGCTCGCGATCCCGAAGTCGGCGACGTGCAGACGGCCGGAGCCGTCGAGGAGCAGGTTGGCCGGCTTCACGTCGCGGTGCACCACGCCGTGCTCGTGCGCCGCGTCGAGCGCGGTGGCCGCGTCCTCGAGCCAGTCGAGCGCCTGGCCGGTCGGAATGCGGCCCGCGCGCAGCCGGTCGTCGAGCGAGCCGCCGGCGAGGTACTCCATGACGATAAACGGGCGCTCCGCGTGCTCGCCGACGTCGAAGATCGTCACCGTGTGGGGCTCGCCGGAGAGCCGCGCGGCGGCGAGTGCCTCGCGGGTGAAGCGGCGTCGCAGCGGCTCGTCCTGCGCGTAGCGCTCGGCGAGGATCTTGATCGCGACCTCGCGGCCGAGCGATTCGTCGGTCGCGCGGTAGATCTCGCCCATGCCGCCCTCGGCGACGCGTTCGGGCGAGCGGTAGCGCGCAGGAAGGATGTCTTTCGTCGTCGGCATCGGTTCGAGGCTAGCCGTGACCAGCCCAGTCAAAACGTCCAGACCGCCCTTATGGGTTCTGTAAAGGACGCCGAAACCGGCCGAATCCTCCGCTACGGTGCGAAGCGATGCTCCGTGGGGCCCTCGCCGCGGCCGCGGTGGCCGCGCTCGCACTGAGCGGCGCCGCCGGCGGCACCTCCGTTCTGACGACGCCGCCGACGGTGGGCGCCGGCGCGCTCCTCTTCTCCGGGCACGGCTGGGGCCACGGGGTCGGCATGAGCCAGTGGGGCGCCTACGGCTACGCGAAGCAAGGCTGGACCTACGACGCGATTCTTGGCCACTACTACCCGGGCACGACGCTCGGGCCGGCGCCCGTCTCGAAGCTCCGCGTCCTGCTGGCCGAAGGAGCGAAGTCGGTCACCGTCTCGTCGGACGAGCCGTGGAAGCTGCGGGACGCGAGCGGCGCGTTGCAGCAGCTCGAGCCGGGCAAGGTCGTCCTCGGCCCGGCGCTGAAGCCTCGGCTGCCCGCATCGGTGAGCCCGACGCAGCTCGCCCAGCCCGTCACGTTCCTGCCGGGCAAGGCGCCGCTGAAGCTCGCCGGCAAGCCGTATCGCGGCTCGGTGCAAGTATCCGTAGCGAAGGGAAAGGTCCAGGCCGTGAACGTCGTCGCGCTCGAGGGATATCTGAAGGGAGTCGTGCCGTCGGAGATGCCGTCCGGCTGGGCGCCGGAGGCGCTGAAGGCGCAGGCGGTCGCCGCGCGCTCCTACGCGCTCGCGAGCCGCACACCGGGGGCAGCCTTCGACGTCTACGGAGACGTGCGCAGCCAGATGTATCTCGGCCTCGCCGCCGAGTCGCCCGCGGCCAGCGCCGCCGTGGACGCGACGAAGGGCCAGGTGGTCCTCTCGGCCGGCAAGGTCGCGACGACGTTCTTCTTCTCGACCTCCGGCGGACGCACCGCCGCGGCGCGCGAGTTCCTCAAGGGGCCGACGTTCCCGCCGTATCTCGTCTCGGTCGCCGACCCCTATGACACGGCCTCGCCGTACCACAACTGGGGCCCGACCCCCGTCGACGTCACCGCCGCCGGCAAGAAGCTCGGGCTCAAGGGCCGCGTCATCGACCTGGCGCTCGACCTCTGGCCGTCGGGCCGCGTGCGGCAGGCGACGGCGACTGGCCTCGGCGCGAACGGGCTGCCGGCGACCGCGGTCGTCACCGGCCCGCAGCTGCGCACGCTCCTGGGGCTTCGCTCGACCTGGGTCACCGCCGGTCTGCTGACGCTCGACCGGCCGTACGGCCCGGTCACCTACGGCAACTCCGTCACGATTACGGGCCGGGCGCGCGGAGCGGGGGCCGTGACCCTCGAGCAGCGGACGGGCACGCCGTTCTGGTCGCCCGCGCCACCGGTCCAGCCCGACGCTGCAGGATCGTTCACCTTCACTGTCAAGCCGACGGCTGCGATCGACTTCCGGCTCATCGCCGGCACGATCAAGGCGCCGGCGCTGAAGGTGCCGGTCGCCCCGTTCGTGCGGCTCGACGCGCCGACCGATCTGACGAGTCTTCGCGGGACGACGAAGCCGGTGATCGCCGGTGGCACGGTGCAGGTGCAGCGGCTCGACGGTGTCGTCTGGACAGACGTCGCCGAGGCCGCCGTCGACGTCCAGGGCGGGTTCGTCGCCACGCTCGACGTCGTCCCCGGCACCTATCGCGCTCGCTATGCGCCCGGCAACGGGCTCGTCGCCGGCCTCTCTCCGCCCCAGGTCGTCTCATGATCCGCGCCGCGGCCGTCGTCCTCGCCTGTGCATTTCTTGCGCCGGCGGCGGTGATGGCGGCGGGCACATTCGAGCCGGCCGATCCACTCCTGCCGCGGCAGTGGTACCTCGACCAGGACCGGGCGTTCGAGTACTGGCCCGAGACGCCGTCGCTTTACCCGGTGCGCGTCGCCGTGATCGACTCCGGAATCGACGGCGGCCACCCGGAGTTCGCCGGACGGATCGTCAAGTGGAAGAGCTTCGTCGGCGGCTCCGCGCTGCGCGACACGGAGGGCCACGGCACGTTCGTGGCCGGCGAGATCGCCGCTGCGATCGACAACGGCGAGGGCATCGCCGGGATCGCGTTCTCCGCGGAGCTTCTGATCGCCAAGGTCGTCAACGGCGCGGGGGAGGTGCCGCTGCGCGCCGAGGTCGAACGCGATTCGCTGGGCCGCCGACAACGGCGCGCGCGTGATCAACCTCAGCCTCGGCGGCGTGCGCGACCCGCTCGATCCGCGGCAGGACGCCTACTCCCCGCTCGAGCAAGCGGCGGTCGACTACGCCTACTCGAAAGGCGCCGTCGTCGTCGCCGCGGTCGGCAACGGGCCGCAGTCGCCCAGTACGCCGTGGCCGTATGCGCACTACCCGTCCGCCTTGCCGCACGTGATCGGCGTCGCAGCGCTCGCGCGAGGACGGGTCGGTGCCGCAGTTCTCGAACCGCGACGCCGTGTACGTCGACATCGCGGCACCCGGCAAGGGAATCCTCTCGACGTTCCCGCGCTCGATCACCGCCGAGCGGCCCGACTGCGTCGAGCAGGGCTACTCGATCTGCGGTCCGACCGAGTTCCGCCTTTCCGAGGGAACGTCGTTCGCGGCGCCGCAGGTCAGCGCAGCCGCCGCAACGCTGCTCGGGATGGACCCGGAGCTCCGCCCCGAGCAGGTGACGGCACTTCTCGAGCACTCCGCCAGCGACGTCAACGCGTCGACGGGCTGTCCACGCTGCCCCGACGGGCGCGACAAGTTCACGGGCTGGGGCCGGCTGGACATCTTCGCGGCCCTCGACATGCTCGACCGCGGCACGAAGCTGCCCATCGACCGCTACGAGTCGAACGATGACGCCGGCGCGTGGTCGCACGAGCTGTGGGGCCGCAAGCGCACCTTCTCGGCGACCCTCGACTACTGGGACGACCACGTGGACGTCTACCGCGTCAGGTTGCTCAAGGGCGAGCGCCTCTTCGCGCGGCTGACGCTCGCCAAGCGGACCGACGTCTCGCTCCTGCTCTGGAAGCCGGGCACGCAGAGCGTCGAGAGCCTGCGCTCGCCCCAGTCGCTCCGCGCCGCCCAGTCGTCGCGCGTCGGCCTCCAGGAGCGCCTCGGCTACCGGGCTCCCAAGGCGGGCTGGTACTACCTCGAGGCGCAGCTCTCTGCGCCGGGCGCGTCGGCCTACACGCTCAGCGTTTCGAAGCTGCGCTGAGTCGCAGTTAGCCGCCGGTTAGCGCCGCGGCGAATCCTCTCGTCGCCATTTTCCACCTGCTGACGAAAGGGAGAGACATGAGAACGATTGCGCGCGCGATCGCCCTCGCAGCGGTCGCTTCGATGCTCGTGCTCGGGCCCGCCGCTGCGAAGTCGTCGGGCAAGATCGTCTTCGGCAGCAACCGCGCCGACGGCGACCGGGAGCTGTACGTCGTCAACGAAGACGGCTCGGGCGAGCACCGGCTCACCTTCAACGACGTCTTCGAGCGACAGCCGATCTGGTCCCCGGACGGGACACGGATCGCATTCGCCGGCCTCAAGGACGGCAACTGGGACATCTACACGATCGACGCGACGGGTGGTGACCTGCGGCGTCTGACCACCGATCCGGCACGCGACGACTATCCGAAATGGACATCCGACGGGCGGATCGTCTTCGAGCGTGGCAACTTCGCGTGCCCGTGCCGCGCCTGGATCGTGAACCCCGACGGCACCGGTGAGGCGGAGATCCCCCTCGGCAACGACGACATCTGGACGCCGGAGCCGTCGAGGCGTGGCAACAAGCTCGCGTACAGCCGAAACCTCGGCGGGATCCTCCAGCTCTTCGTCTCGCGGCTCGACGGTTCCGGGTCCCGTCAGGTCATCGTCAACCCCGGCGGCGGCGGCGACTTCAACGCGCGCTGGAGCCCGACCGGAGACGACCTCGTCTTCCTGCGCGACGTCAACAACGTCGACAACGACATCTACGTCGTGGGAGCGAACGGCAAGGGCTTGAAGCGGCTCACGAACACACCCGACCGCGTGGAGTTTTGGCCCGCGTGGTCGAGCGACGGCCGCGAGATTCTCTTCCAGACCGGTGATGGACACCTGCGTGCCGTCTCGGTCTCGACCGGTCAGGAGCGGGCGGTCGCAACTGCTCCGACGGCGCCGCTCGGCGACGACTTCGGCGACGGCGTCCGCGACGCGAGCCTCTGGCACCAGATCAACGATCCGGGTGGGACGATCGGCGAGACGGGCGGTCGGCTCGTCGCCTCGATCTCCGGGACGGCGGTTCCAGGCGGCCAGTTCAACCAGATCGACGAGCACATCGGCTCGCAGTGCTCGCTCACCGGCGACTTCGACTTCCAGGTCGACTACTCGCTGCTGACCTGGCCGCGCCGGGGCGGGTTCATCGCGCAGCTCTCCGCCTTCTTCGGGAACGCGGCGATCGCCCGCACGTCGACGACCTGGAACCCGCAGGCGGACGAGCAGTACTCCGGGTGGAGTGACGGCGGCAACGGCGCCTTCACCACTCGGACACCGCGGGCACGCTCCGGCTCGTCCGGCACGACGGCGTCGTAGTCGGCTCTGTGCGGAGCCCCGGCTCGGAGTGGTGGCGGCCCGTCTACAGCGGCGCGGCACCGAACAACAGCGTCTACGGGATCGGCCTGTCGACTCCGGGCGACCAGTTCGCCCACCAGGACGGCTCCGTCGCCTTCGACAACTTCCAGCTCAGCTCCGGCGAGCTGTCATGCCCCGACTGGTGGCAGGACTTCTTGCCGGACGTCTGGTCGCCGCGCTCGGCGGGCGACGATCACTGATTCGAGTAGCTCCTCGTCGGGGACCTCGCGCAGCACGCGCGCGGGGCTCCCGACGACGAGCCGGCGCGGCGGAACGTCCTTGGTGACGACGGCGCCCGCACCGACGAAGGCCTCCTCGCCGATCTCGACTCCGGGGCAAAGGATCGCGCCGCCGCCGATGCGGGCGCCGCGGCGGATCGTCGGGCCCTTCATCAGCTCGAGCCTTATCGCAGCCTTCCACGTCCTTCATCGCTCGCCAGCGCCAAGGCATTAGCCGTACGCCCTTAGTAGCTTGAACGTGTCTTCAATATCAAAGCCAGATCTGATTACGTACCGTTCGTTCGCCTTTTTTTGAGTTTCTCCAAGTCGTTTGTTGGTCACTCTCTACACGCGTGCTCATTCTCTCGCACGCGGCGCTTACTTCTCTTGTTGTTCAGTTTTCAAAGAACCACTCGTGCCAACTATCGGCTCAGATCTTGTCGCGATTCGAGGGTCCAGAATTGGTGGAGCCGAAGGGGATCGAACCCTCGGCCTCAGGCTTGCAAAGCCCGCGCTCTCCCAGCTGAGCTACGGCCCCAACCTGGTCTTGTCGCGGCCCCGGCCGTCTCGGCGTTGGAGTGGTGGGCCTGGAAAGACTTGAACTTTCGACCCCACGCTTATCAAGCGTGTGCTCTAACCAACTGAGCTACAGGCCCTTGCCTTCACACAGGGTAAAACCGCGTCTTGCCCTGCGGCCTTTTGCCACTCAACGCTTTTTAACTCTTCAAAGACCAGCTGCTTTCGAAACGATTTCGTTGCAGCGAGGTTGGCGTATGTACTTCAGGCATCGAGCAACGTCAACAAAAAAAAACAAAAAGTACATACAACACGATCGTCAGAAGATCTTCTCGGGGTCGTCGCGCGCATTTCAGAGGGAAGTACACCGCGAAAAAGTATTGCGTGACTTGTGGCGCGGCGCTTTGTTACATTGCCGCGCAAGGGTGGAGGTCACATTATTAACGGCGCGTTTCGTTCCCACGGATCGCGCACGGAGGGGAGCAATGGCTTCGATTCGATTAACGGCCAACGGCGAGCTGATGAAAGAATTCTTTCGTCTGCGCGCCGAAGCAAAGATCTACAACTACGGCCGCAAGACGATCGAAACGGGCATCAAGACCATCCTCAACAATTCGAGCTACCGTATCGTCTTGGACGACGTGCAGGCCCAGCATCCGCAAGGCCCGGAAGCCC
>CAVQYE010000012.1:0-192848 GCA_963718065.1 uncultured Actinomycetes bacterium
CTCCGGTCGGAGTTTAGCCCGGATCGGCAGGGTGCCACTGGTCGGTCAAGCGAGGTCTTCGAACCGCTGCCGGACCGCTGCGACCGTGCTGCCGTAGACCGGTTCGCCGAGGACGGCGGTGCCGAGCTCGACTGCTTCGCGGACGATCTGCTCCCGTTCGCTCTCGAGGCCCGTGCGGGCGACGAAGAGGGCGGCTCGGGCGCGGCCGCCCCAGTCGACGAGGTCGTCGCCGGCCTCGATCGGGGCGGTGACACGGGGCGCTGCGCGGAGCCGTTCCGCGGCGGCCAAAGCCCGCGCGGCGAGTTCCGGCTGCTCGCGTTCGGCTGCGGCCGCCGACGCTTCCAGCTCCCCGGCCGCCTCCTCGGCGCGCGCCAGGCGAAACTCACCGGTCGCGACGGCGTCCTCGGCGCGGGTCAGCGCTCGCTGCGCTTCTGTGATCCGGCCCGCGTCGCCGCGGCTCTCGGCCTCTGCCAGCTCGGCCGCCGCCTCGCTCGCGGCGCTGCGCCGCTGGTCGAGCTGAGCGCGGGCGGCTGCACGATGCTCGGCGGCCTCGGTCCGGAGCGCCGGCAACCGGTCGAAGAACTCGCGTAGCTCGGCGGCCCGCGCGCGGATCGCATGCGTCTCTTCCTCGAGCGACGACACCGTCTCGAGCGCGGCCGCCACCCGCTCGTCCCGGGCAGCGAGCTCCTGGACGTATTCGAGTGCGTCGTTCACGCCGTGAAGCGTGCCGCCTCGTCGGAGCCGCCGGTCGCGTCGCCGGCGCTGTAGGAGTGGGCGCCGGCGCCGGCGAGCTTGCCGCCGTCGACGATCAGGTACTCCTCGCGGATCGGGCGCCCGTCGAACCAGCACTCGAGGATCTCGCGCGTGCCGGCCGCGTAGCGGGCCTGGGCGGAGAGGCTCGTGCCGGAGGTGTGCGGCGTCATGCCGTGGTGGGGCATCGTGCGCCAGGGGTGGTCCTGCGGCGCCGGCTGCGGGAACCAGACGTCGCCGGCGTAGCCGGCCAGCTGCCCGCTCTCGCAGCGCGCGCGCGACCGCGTCGCGGTCGCAGATCTTGCCGCGGGCGGTGTTGATCAGGTAGGCGCCGCGCTTCATCTTGCGCGATCAGCTCGTCGTCGAACAGGTGCTCGGTCTCGGGGTGCAGCGGCGCGTTGATCGTGACCACGTCGCAGACGCGCGACCAGCGACTCGACGCGTCGGGTGGAAGGTGACGCCGAGCTCCTCCTCGACCTCGGCCGGCAGGCGGTGGCGGTCGGTGTAGTGCAGGCCGACCTCGAACGGCTTCAGCCGGCGCAGCACCGCCGAGCCGATCCGGCCGGCGGCGACCGTCCCGACCTGCATCCCCTCCAGGTCGTAGGAGCGCGAGACGCAGTCGGCGATGTTCCAGCCGCCCTTGACCACCCACTGGTAGGAGGGGATGTAGTTGCGGACCAGCGCCGAGGATCATCATCACGACGTGCTCGGCGACGCTGATGCTGTTGGAGTAGGTCACCTCGGCGACCGTGATGCCCGTGCTCGATCGCCGCCTGCAGGTCGACGTGGTCGGAGCCGATCCCGGCGGTGATCGCCAGCTTCAGCTTCGGCGCCTTGGCGATCCGCTCGGCCGTCAGGTAGGCGGGCCAGAACGGCTGCGAGATGACGACCTCGGCGTCCGGCAGCTCGCGCTCGAAGACCGAGTCCGGGCCGTCCTTGTCGGAGGTGACGACCAGCCGGTGCCCGCGCTCCTCGAGGAACTCGCGCAGGCCGAGCTCGCCGGAGACGCTGCCGAGCAGCTCGCCGGGCGTGAAGTCGATCGCCTCCGGCGTCGGCGTCGTCTGGCCGTCGTGGTAGCGCTCGATCTTCGGGATGTCGTCGCGCGCGTAGACGGCGGATAGCCGTCGACCGGATCGTCGTAGAGCACGCAGAGCACGTTCGCCATGGCAAGCCGCCCCTTCCCGGCGCTCGCACGGGGTGCGCGAGAGCCAATCGTCGACCGAGCACTGCCATCGTGCACCCCGAGGCGTCCCGCGTCCAGCCGGGTCGAACGCGGTGCGCCGCCGACGGCGGCGCACCGCTGGTTTGGGCTAAGCCGCAGGCCTGATGTTCTGGTTCACCCGGAGCGTGTTGTCCGGGTCGAACTCCGCCTTCGCGCGGGCGAGCCGGTCGTAGTTCTCGCCGTAGGTCGCTCTCACGCGCTCGTCGCCTTCCTCCATCATGAAGTTGACGTACGCACCGCCGGCCGAGTATGGGTGCACGGACTCCCAGTAGCCGACCGTCCAGTCACGCAGGGCCGAGGCGCCGGCGGGATCCGGGTCGACGCCGATGATCACCTGCGCGTAGCGGGTGTCGCGATATGCCCAGGGCGTGTCGGTCGCGCCGACGTCGTGCGCCGCACCGTCGATCGGATAGATGTGGGTGCCCGACTTCCAGGTCGGCATCTTGCTGTTCCACTCGGCGTTCAACTTGATCGACTCGTCCGGGAGCTCGTTGACGAAGTCGGCGCGCCAGTACCACTGGTCGCCGGGGCCGTAGAGGGGGTCGAAGGCGCTGTTCAGCGCGGGGAGCGGCATCCGCTGTGCACCGTTCATGAGCGGCGTACCGACCGCGAGCATCGGCGCCATCAGCTCCGCCGCCTCCTCGTCGGTGCCGACGATGCACCAGACGATCCCGCAGACCTTCCGCAGGTGGATCTCCTCCGGGAACGGCGGACCGGGTGGGACGGTGTGGAAGCAGAAGAAGCCGCTGGCGTTGCGCGGCAGCGTGGGCAAGAACTCGCGATACGCGGCCATGACCTCGTCGGCCTGCTCGATCGGCCAGAACGTCGGGCCGCCGAAGACGTCGCTCACCGGGTGGGCACGGAAGGTGAACTCCGTGACGACGCCGAAGTTGCCGCCGCCGCCGCGCAGGGCCCAGAAGAGCTCGGGGTTCTCGTCGGCGCTCGCGTTGACGATGCGGCCGTCGGGCAGAACGACCTCGGCGGCGAGCAGGTTGTCGATCGAAAGACCGTAGCCCCGGGTGAGATGGCCGATGCCGCCGCCGAGCGTCAGGCCGCCCACGCCGGTGGAGGCGATGACGCCACACGGAACGGCGAGGCCGTGCTCGTGCGTCGCGGCATCCACCTCGCCCCAGGTCGCGCCGCCGCCGACGCGAACCGTGCGGGTGGCCGGGTCGACGGAGACCGAGTTCAGCTGCGCCAGGTCGATCACGACGCCGTCGTCGACGCTGCCGAGGCCGGCGCCGTTGTGGCCGCCGCCACGGATCGCCAGCGGAAAACCGTGCTCGCGCGCGAGGCCGATGACGCGCGCGACGTCGTCTCGATTTGTGACGCGCGCGATCAACGCCGGCCGCTTGTCGATCATCGCGTTGAAGAGCGCCCGAGCCTCGTCGTAACCTGGATCGACGGGGCCGATCAGCTCGCCTGTGAACGCGGCACCAAGCTCTTGTTTTGCTGCTTCGGCGGGAGTGACACTGCTCATCCGATTTGCCTCCTAGCTTCTCGTCGGCCATTTTCGACACGACGACCTTTCAAACTAGAACGGTTGGGGACGGCTGTCTATTTCACGGCGGCCGATAGCCTGATGCGTTCCGATGCTCGAGCTCCGGCCGAACTGCGAGCTGTGCGACAAGGATCTGCCTCCCGAGGCGGCCGACGCGCGGATCTGCTCCTACGAGTGCACGTTCTGCACCGCCTGCGTCGAGGAGGCTCTCCACGACGTGTGCCCGAACTGCGGTGGCGGCTTTCAGGCGCGGCCGATCCGTCCGCAAGAAGCTTGGCGGGAAGGCACGGGCCTCGTCAACGACCCGGCGGGTCTTCGCCGTCGTCACACGCCGTACACCCGTGAGGAGATCGCTGCGTTCGGCGAGAGCCTGCGCGGTGTGGCGCCCGGCGAGCGGTAGCTAGGTTGTGACATCGACGATTCCGGGCCACTTCTCGTCTACGACGGCGACTGCTCGTTCTGTACCTCGAGCGCGCGTTGGATCGCCGCTCGCTGGCACGGTCCCGCCCGTGCCGTCGCGTGGCAGCACCTCAGCCCCGCCGAGCTCGAGCGGCTCGCGCTGACGGAAGACGAGGTGCGCGGCGCGGCGTGGTGGATCGACGAGTCCGGCCGGCGGTCGCGCGGCCATCTCGCGATCGCCCGAGCGCTCGCCGCTTCGTCGGGCTGGCCGGCGGTCTGCGGCCGCGTGCTGCTCGTTCCGCCTTTCAGTTGGATCGCGCGCGCTCTGTATCCGGTGGTCGCACGCTGGCGGCACCGTCTTCCGGGCGGGACGCCGGCCTGCCGGGTGTGAGCGCCGAGCTGCAGACCGAGGTCGTGCGGGACGGCGTCGCGTACCGCTGGCGCGGCCCACTGACGGATGCCGAGCTGGTTGAGCTCGTGACTGCGGACGGTGGCCGGGCCGAGGCGGGCTGGTGGGACCGGATCCGGCCGCACAGCCTCGGCTGGGTGAGCGCTCGCCGCGCCGACGGCCTGCTCGTCGGCTTCGTCAACGTCGCGTGGGACGGGGGTGACCACGCATTCCTGATCGATACGAAGACGCATGGCTTGCATCAGCACGAAGGGATCGGGACGCGTCTCGTTCAACTGGCAGTGCAGCAGGCGAAGGCCGCAGGGTGCGAGTGGCTGCACGTCGACTTCGACGCCGGTCTGGAGACGTTCTACTTCGACGCGTGCGGGTTCCGACCGACCGCGGCCGGGCTGATCCATCTTCCGTCGATCGATAGCGTTGAGGCGTGAAGCCCAACCGCTCCATTCCGGCGTCCACGGTCGTTCCCGTTCTCATCTATCCGAACGTCCGCGAGGCGGTCGCCTGGCTCGGCAAGGCGTTCGGGTTCGAGGAGCGCCTGCAGATCGGCGAGAGCCACCGCTCGCAACTCAGCGTCGGTGACGGCGCTGTGATTGCCGCCGACGTGCGCGCGGAGCAGCACCCGCCGCGGCCGGGCGAGGTGACCCACTGGGTGCTGGTGCGCGTCGAGGACGCCCGCGCACATTGCGAGCGCGCCCGGTCCAACGGTGCCCTGATCCTGATGGAGCCCACCGACTTCGAGTACGGCGAACGCCAGTACGCGGCCGAGGACCTGGCCGGCCACCGGTGGACGTTCTCCGAGACGCTCGACGACGTCGACCCGGCCGCCTGGGGCGGGACGCTTGTCGACCGGCGCCCCGCGTAAGCTCGCCCGATGAGGTCTGCACTTCCACGCCTTCCTGCGCATCCTCGGGATCGGTGCACTGGTCGCCGGCGGAGCGGCAGTGGTCTTCGCCGTGATCGTCGTGATCGTCCTCCTCGGGCCGCTCGTCTTCTGGCTCGCCTGGAACGTGCTGGACTTCGGCCCCGCAATCGGCCTGCCCGAGCTCGGCTTCTGGGGCATCGTGCTGGCGACGCTGTTCCTGGTCGTCGGCTGGCTGCCCAAGGTCGTGATCACCGGCATCGTCTTCCTCGTCGACCCGGATTGGTTCCAGGGGTCGGCGCGAGTGCATTGGCCCGAGCCGACGTTCCGCAACTTCGTCGCCGTCGCGCTGTTGTCACTGCTCGCGTCACGGCCCCACGCGCAGGCGAAGAAACAGCGCTACAGCACGTAGGAGGGATTGGCGAAATAACGGCTGTGCCGCCGGGCCGCGCTGCTCGCCCCGATCCGGCGTCCTCGGTCGCATCCGTAGGCACCACTACGAACGCTCCCTGCGTCCTTGGCTCGGTACGAGCATCGCACCCCGGCGACGAGCGACATTCCGCCAATCCCTCCTAGACCTAGACGGCGCTCTCCCAGCCTTCTTCGCCTTCCCAGTACGGGACCGCCGTGCCGCGCTTGAAGATCAGCTCGGTCTCGTCGTCGGGAAAGACACCGATCTTGTCGCTGTCGGGGTAGACGGCGACGGCCGGCGCCGAGCGACGCGAGAACATCATCATCCTCGCCGGCGACTCGGCCCGGTTCATGATCTTGTGCGCGCCGGCGGGACCGGCAGGGAAGCAGACGATGTCGCCACGCTCGAGCGACAGCTCACCGTCGGGTGTGCGCACGACGAGTGTGCCGTCGAGAACGAGCAGCCATTCCTCGTCGTACTCGTAGTGATACGGGCACGAGCTTCGACCCGGCTCCAGGTCGTAGATGTACATGAGGGTCTCCGTCGAGCCCATCGCCTGGCCGACGTCGATCCTGCCCGGATTCTCGGCGCTGAAGACGTTGATCTTCGCCATGGCGATCCGAGTATCGCAGGCGCCGGTCGAAGCTACTGCCCAGCCGCGGGGCGCGGCCGGTAGTCCGACGGGCCGGCCAGTACGACGAGGTAACCATCGGGATCGCGCAGCCAGATCTCTCGCTGCTTGGCGTTGGGGTTCACGTGCACGTCACGCTCGACCGCGGCTTCGGCAGCTCTCACGCGCTCCACTGCTGCGTCGAAGTCCGTGACCTCGAACCAGAGCAGAGTGCCGTTCCCGAGCGGCACGTCATGTGACGCGAGAGGCCCGTGGTGGTCCTCGACGTCGATGTGGTGCAACTGCAGGATGAGCTCCCCGTCGCTGACGAGTTGCTCGTACTGCTCGCCTCCGTGCGCGCTCTCGGCCCCGAGGATCTGCGCGTAGAACCGGCTCGATGCCGGGACATCGCGGACGACGATCATTGGCTGCGGCCAGACCCGCGCGGTCACCAAGGCACCTTCCGGGTCTAGCTCGACTCAGCCTCGGTGTCCTCGAGCAGAGCCCGGGCCGCCTCCGCGTCGGACTCGTGGACGAGGATCTCGCGTGGGCCCGCGGCCGTGAATTCCTCGAGCGACGAATCGATCGCCGTGGTGTCGCGGTAGGCGCAGGCGATGCCGGCCGAGCGAAGCAACCCGCAGACCACTTCGGCTTCCGACTCTCCAGACACCACCTTCACCACGACGCCGTCGTCTGGATCCATAACCGGAGGCTACTCCACAGCCGCCCTTCGGTCCTGAGGGAGGGGAAGCGGCGACGAGTATCGTCCGCGTCCGGATGCAGAGCGAAGAGTCCGTGATCGACTGGCTCCTTGCCGGCGACCCCGCGATCCGCTGGCAGGTGATGCGCGACCTACTCGACGAGCCGCCCGAGGTGTGGGAACCGGAGCGCCGCCGGACGTCCGAGAGCGGCTGGGTCGCCGACCTGCTCGGGCACCAGCGGCCGGACGGCGAGTGGCCGAAGGGACGTTGGACAGCCTCTGTCTGGACGCTGCTGCTGCTCGTCGCGTGCGGGCTTCCCGAGAGCCATCCGGCCGGACGCGTGCCGATCGAGGGCTTGCTCGGTCGATTCATGCCGCCAGGAGAGGAGGTCGACGGCACCTTCCTGCTGAAGCGCGTCGATCTCTGTCATCTCGGATTCTGGGTCGGGCTCGGCGGGCACTTCCTGGGGGACGATCCGCGCCTGCCTCCTCTTGGCGCGGCGGTGCTCAGTGCGCAGCTCGACGACGGCGGCTGGAACTGCCACATGCGCAACCGTCCGAGCACGCGACATAGCTCCTTCCATACGACCTTCAACGTCCTCGAGAACCTTCGCATCGCGGCCGCTCGAGGGATCGTTCCAGAGCCTGTGTTCCGCGACGCCGAAAGTCGAGCGGTCGAGTTCATGCTCGCTCATCGCCTGTACCGATCCGACCGCACAGGCCAGGTCGTCTCAGAAAGGTTCACGCACCTCACCTACCCATGGCATTGGCACTACACCGTCCTGCGCGGTCTCGACTATCTGCGCCTGACGCCCGCGATCTCGGACGAGCGAGTCGAGGATTCGATCGACATGCTGCGCGAGAGGTGCAAGCCGAACGGGCGGTGGCCGCTGCAGAAGCGCATTCCCGGAACGCTCCTCGTCGAGATGGAGAAGCCCGGCAGGGACAGCCGCTGGAACACGTTGCGTGCGCTCCGTGTTCTGCGGCTCCGCGACAGCGTCACGTAGTGCCCCTGAGTGGTGGTCCGAGCCGCGGCGGTTCGTCAGGCCGGCTTGCTGAAGAGAGCGAAGAACCCGCGCGGTGATGCGACGGCGCTCTGGCAGCAGCCGAAGGCTCAAGCCTGCGCCGATCAAGAGCAACACGACGGTCGACGGGACGCCTCCCCGGCAGTGTGCGCTTAGTCGGCGGTCGAATCCGAGGACGGCTTCGGCTGACGCGGTTCTCGTACACCGGCGTCCGGCGGTTCACGTTTGGGTGGCTTCCGCTTCCTCAGCACCTGAATCGACAGGCTGGTCGGATCGGAGGTGTATGACCGCTTCTTCGCCATGTCGAGACGCTACGCAAAGCACGGCGCTCGGTGATTGCAGTTCGGCGCTAAGTTGGACGGTCGCCTGAAGTCACTTCGGACTCCTTGGTGAACCCGACGGCTCCGACCGCTGCGTGGCGACGACGACACTTCCTTCCAGGAGGCGCGCTGTGAGCGAGACATACGCACCCAAGGTCTTCGTTCCCGAGGGGATGGTGGCTGAGCAGAACGCGGTCGACCAGCTTGCGATGTGCCTCGCGGACGAACGCGCCGTGGCAGGTGCTCTTATGGCGGACCACCACCTGGGCTACTCGATGCCGATCGGCGGCGTCGTGGCCTACGACGGCGCGGTTTCACCGTCCGGTGTCGGCTTCGACATCGCCTGCGGCAACAAGGCCGTCCTGACGCCGCTCCACGAAAGCGACATCGAGGGCGATCTTCAGGAGCTCATGGCCAACGTCCAGCGCACGGTCGCGTTCGGCATGGGCCGGAACAACGAGACGCCCCTCGACCACGATCTGTTCGACACGCACGCGGCGACGCTGCGCGAGCTGGACAAGATCGGCGGGCACGCGGCTCGCGCTGTCGCAGAAGGCTCGCGCGCAACTCGGCACGGTGGGATCCGGCAACCACTACGTCGACCTGCTCGCCGACGAGCAGGACCGCGTGTGGGTCGCCAACCACTTCGGCTCGCGCGGCCTGGGGCACACCATTGCCACGGGCTTCCTGAATCTCGCCGCCGACCTGCCGTTCGAGCATCGAGGAGCGGAGAAGGACGAGCCGACCGTCATCCCCATCGACACGGATCTCGGTCAGTTCTACATCGACGCCATGACCCTCGCCGGGGACTACGCGTACGCAGGACGCGACTACGTGATCGATCAGGTGCTTGGCATCCTCGGCACCGAAGCTGTCGAGTCCGTCCACTGTCACCACAACTACGCGTGGCTCGAAGACGGCCTGTGGGTCGTTCGCAAGGGCGCGACGCCGTTGACCACCGACGGTGCGTTCATCGGCGGGTCGATGGGCGACGGTGCGGTGATCGTTCGCGGCACGGGCGAAGACATCGGCAATCTTGCGTCAGCGCCGCACGGCGCCGGCCGCGTGATGTCGCGCACGAAGGCGGCGGGCAAGTTCAAGAAGGTCACGGTCGAGCGCAAGAACCGGGACGGCACGGTCTCCGAGAAGAAGATCCGCGTCCGCGACGCTTCGACCGGTGCGGTGGACTGGCCCACCGTCCGCGCGGGCCTGTGGGAGCGCGGGATCGTCGTCCTCGGCTCGGGCGCAGACGAGGCGCCGGAGGTCTACAAGCCGCTCGACGCAGTGCTCGCGGCGCACCCGAACGTCGAGGTCACGCATCGGCTTCGGCCGCTGGGAGTCGTCATGGCCGGCGACGACGTCTTCGACCCGTACAAGGATTGACCGCCCCGGCTCCATGATGAACGGGCTCGCAGCAGGGCTCGGCCCGGGTCTTCGGATCCCGCGTTTAGCGGTTGCGATCAGGCCCGAGGACATGCCCGCAAGAGACATGGCCGGTGGCTGTCCCCCGGACATGTCCGGGCGACGTCTCTGCGGCGCCGCGTGTGGCCTCTTGGCACATGGCCCAGCCTCAGAGGGAGGGACATGTCCCGACGGGGTAAATGCCCTGCATCCAGGGAGGACATGTCCTGGCCGGCGCGGCTCTTTTGGCCGCGTCCCTGCCTCAGAGGGTGGGGCATGGCCGGAACGGCCATGCCCCGTGGCCATGGCGCGGGTGGTTGCCTAGCCGCACGCGGTCGCGGCTTCGACGCCCGACTCGCGGAGCGGCGCTTGCGCGGCGGCGCCGCGGCGGCGAGCGATACGGCGAGCACGAGACGCAGTCGAGCCCGAGTGCAAGGCAGAACGCGACCGAGGCCGGCTCGCCTCCGTGCTCGCTGTTCTTGATGCAACTCTCGAAATGGGGGAGAGAGGATTCGAACCTCTGTAGGCTGAGCCGACGGGTTTACAGCCCGTTCCCTTTGGCCGCTCGGGCACTCCCCCGGGACCGGGCGCATTGTAGCCTCACGGTCATGGAGCGGTTCGACGCGATCGTCATCGGCGCCGGGCCTGCCGGCTCGATGACCGCCTACCGTCTTGCCGACGCAGGGGCTCGCGTGCTTCTTCTCGACAAGGCGCGCTTCCCCCGCGACAAGCCGTGCGGCGGCGGCGTCACGTTGCGCGCCGCGAAGGAGTTGCCGGTCGATGTCACACCCGTCGTCGAGGACGCGGTCGACACCGTTCAGTTCAGGCTCGGCTACGAGCGGTCGTTCGAGCGGACGGCTCCCGCGCCGGTGATCCTGATGACGCAACGCCTCCGGCTCGACCATTTCTTGCTCGAGCACGCAGCCGCGCGCGGGGCCGACGTGCGCGACGGCGTCCGCGTCGAGGCCGTCGAGACCGACGACCGCGGCGCGACGGTGACCGTGAACGGCGAGCGCGTCGAGGCCGCCGCCGTCATCGGTGCCGACGGGGCGAACGGGACGACGGCGCGGGCCGTCGGGATCGCCGCCGACATCGACTGGGGTGTCGCATACGAGGGGAACGTGACCGGCGCCCAGCGAGCACTACCGGCACAAAGCTGTCGTCGAGCTCGGCGCGGTCGCGGGCGGCTACGGCTGGGTCTTCCCGAAGGCTGACCACGTCAACGTCGGCGTCGGCGGCTGGCTCCGCGAAGGCCCGCGGCTGAAGTCGCACCTGCAGCGCGTCGCGCGTGCGCACGGTCTTGACGAGGTGACCGAGCTGCGAGGGCACCGCCTGCCGATGCGCCGCCCGAGCTCGGCGCTCGCGCGCGGGCGGGCGCTCCTCGTCGGTGACGCGGCGGGGCTCATCGATCCGCTCTCCGGCGACGGGATGTACGAGTGCTTCGTCTCCGCCCGGCTGGCCGCGACCGCGGTGCTCGACGTTCTCGCGGGCGAGGCAGGCAGCCTCGATCCGTATGCGACCGCCCTCACGCGGGAGCTCGCGAATCACCTGGCCGCGTCGTGGGGCGTCAAGGTCGCGATCGACCGCTACCCGCGCGCCGTCTTCGGGATCCTCCGCGTGCCGGGCGTCTTCGGCGCGATCGAGCGGATCCTCCGCGGCGAGCTCTCACACCCCGGCGCCGCACGCGGGCCAGTGCAGGCGCCGCTCCGCGCGCTCGCGCTGCTGGCCCGCGCCGCCGGCAGCCCCGGCGAGACGTACAAGACAGAAGCGCTCGTCTAGCCGGCTGTCTAAAGGCAGGGTGCACAGCTGCCGATGCAATGGGCGCTGTGGATCTCAACGCGCTCCTTGCCCACGCCGTCGATCGAGGCGCCTCCGACATTCATCTGAAGCTCGGGCGTCCGCCGATGGTCCGGTACGACGGCGCGATCGAGCCGCTCGACGGCTGGGACGAGCTCGGCGAGGACGAGCTCGAGCTGATCCTGAGGACCGTGACGGCCGTCCAGCCGCCGAAGCTCGACCACTTCCGCGAGTCCGGCGACCTCGACATCTCGTACAGCTCTCCGGACCTGCCGCGGTTCCGCGTCAACGGCTTCCTGCAGCGCGGCGCGATCTCGTTCGCGTTCCGCGTGATCCCGAAGAAGGTGCCGCAGTTCGCCGACCTCGGCCTGCCGCCGGGCGTCGAAAGACTCGCGAACGAGCACCGCGGTCTCGTCCTCGTCACCGGCGCCACCGGCTCCGGCAAGACGACGACGCTCGCCGCGATGATCGACCACATCAACCGCACGCGGAAGCAGCACATCGTCACGATCGAGGATCCGATCGAGGTGCTGCACCCCGACCACCTGAGCATCGTCAACCAGCGCGAGATCGGCCTCGACACCGATTCGTTCGGACAGGCTCTTCGCCGCGCGCTCCGCCAGGATCCGGACACGATCCTGATCGGCGAGCTCCGCGACGCGGAGACGGCGCAGACCGCGCTTCAGGCCGCCGAGTCGGGGCACATGGTCTTCTCGACGCTGCACACCGTCGACGCCGCCGAGACCGTCGGCCGGATGATCGAGTTCTTCCCCGAGGGGAAGCAGCAGATGATCCGCGCGGTCATGGCCGGCGTCCTCAAGGGCGTGATCAGCCAGCGCCTGCTGCCGAGAGTCGGCGGCGGCCGCGTCGCTGCGGTCGAAGTAATGGTCACCAACGCACGTATCGCTGACCTGATCCGTGAGGCGCGCTCCGACGAGGTGATGGACGCGATCGCCGAGGGCGACTTCTTCCAGATGCAGACCTTCAGCCAGGCGCTGATCCAGCTCGTGCTCGACGGGCGCGTGGAGGCAGACGTCGCCGCGAACGCATCGACCAACCGGCACGACTTCATGGTCGCGCTCGAGTACGCGGTCAAGCGCGACGCGGCCGACGATGCCGAGGCACTCGTGGCAGCGGCGGCGCCGGTCGAAGAAGCACCGGACGAAGACCTCGCCGGGCTGAGACTCACCCCCGCACCCGGACCGTGAGACTGCTCCTCGCCACGGCTCTCGTGGCGCTCGCAACAGCGAGCGGCGCAGCCGCCGACACCTGGACCGTCGTCCCCGAGGGCCCATCGGCGGCCGACAGCTGGGCGGTCGTCCCCGACGGCCCGACCGTTCCCGCCGACCCTTCCGTCTCCAACGGCATCGCCGCCTCGCTCCCTTCCGCCGACCAGCCGAACGACACCGCATCCTCGGCCTTCCCGCTTCAGTTGTCGTTGCCGCCGACCCAGCCCGCAGCGCTGAGCCTGCTCGACCTCGAGTCGATCTGGCAGGGCGCAGGCGTGGCATACGGGATCCCGTGGCAGGTTCTCGGCGCGATCAACAAGATCGAGTCGAACTTCGGCCGCAACATGGGGCCGAGCTCGGCGGGCGCGATCGGCTGGATGCAGTTCATGCCGGACACCTGGGCCCGCTGGGGGACGGATGCAGACGGTGACGGCGTCGCCGATCCGTGGGCGCCGACCGACGCGATCTACTCGGCCGCGCGCTACCTCGCCGCCGCCGGCGGCCGGGAGGACATCGCGCGCGGGGTGTTCGCCTACAACCATGCAGATTGGTACGTCAACGAGGTGCTGTCGCTCGCCCAGGTTTACGGGGGCGGCGTGATCGACACCCAGGGTGTCGAGGATCTCCAGCAACGGCTCGCCGCGGCCGAGCAGGCAGTCGCCGCCGCGAGCCAGGCGCTCGTCGATGCGCGCGCTCCGATCGAAGAGCTGCAGCGCGAGGCGGACGCGACGCGCCGGGAAGCGGAGGAGGGGGCGCTCCTCTCCGACCAGCTGCTCGGACAGAAGGAGCTCTCCGAGTCCGAAGGCCGACTGCAAGAAGCGCAGGCCGTCGTCGACCAGCGCCAGCTCGATCTCGAGGCGGCACAGGCCGAGCTGGAGGCTGCCCGCTCGAACACGCAGGGCGCCGCCTTCGCGCCCGGCACCGGCTCGTTGCTGGGAGCGCCCGAGTACCAGGGCGGCTATGTCTTCCCGGTCGGCGGCGGCCCGGGCCTCGTCTTCGTCGGCCCGAACCACCACGACTACCCGGCGGCCGACATCGCCGCGCCACAAGGCTCGCCCGTCTACGCGCTCGCCGACGGCTACGTCGCCAGCGCCTGGAGCTCGCCCCAGGGAAACTGCGGCATCGGCTTCACCCTCCAGACGCCTGACGGGCTCACATGGACGTATTGCCACCTCGCCTATCTCGAGCCGACGGTTGTGCTCGGCGTACAGCTCCCGGCGGGAACGTGGGTCGGCCTGGTCGGCCAGACGGGACACGCGTCCGGGCCGCACCTGCATCTGCAGCTGGAGCCCGCGACCGCCTATCCGCAGGACGAGACCTGGTTCACCGCGTTTGCGGGCACGGCCTTCAGCTGGAAAACCGACTCGCAGTCCAATCCCGCTCCGGCCCCCGTCTTCGAGGTGCTGGGCCTGCCCCAGACCGCGCCGGAGGCCACTACGCCGGAGTCTGCGTCGTCCGAGATCGTCTACTTCTCGGCTTAACTCCGCGCTCGTTTCTGCCGACAAGAGCCGTATGCGTCTGAACACATTTGTGCCGCGGCTTGTCATCCTTGCCGTCGTCTGGCTTCTCGCCACGGCGACGCTGACGTTCGCCGCCGGCCAGAAGATGAGCACGCCCTCGGCCGCGCCGCCGGCCGCGGCCACGACGACCGCGGCCGCCGCGCCGAAGGTCCTCGTCGTTCCGAACGTCACCACGCAGGCCTACGTCTTCGCGAAGGGCATGCTCGAGGACGGCGGCTTCGGCTGGAAGGTCGGCGGAAGCGTGCAAGGCTATCCCGGCAACCTGGTCCTCGGTCAGTCGCCGGCCGCGGGGAAGCGCGTGATCGACACCGGCGCGCCGCGGATCGTCCTGTACCTGCGCAAGAACGGCGTCCAGAGCGGCCTCCCCGACGCCAGCTCCCCGTTCCCGGCAACCGCGATCAAGTTTGCCGATCCCGCCATCGCGCGGAAGACGACGGTGAAGCCCGCCGCGAAGCCGGTCGTGAAGCCCGTCGCGAAGCCCGCGGCGAAGCCTGCCGCGAAGCCCGCCGCCAAGCCGACTGCGAAGCCCGCCGCGACGCCGACGGTACGCAAGCCCGACTTTGTCGTCCCCGGCGTCAAGCCCGAGCCGCAGAACGAGATGTCCCTCCCCGACCGGGCGCGCGCGCTCGACAGCTGGCTCGCGAAGGAACCCCGCCCGACGAACGCCAACGTCGCACGCTGGCTCTACCAGCACTCGTGGGTCGTCACCGGTGCGAGCTACGGCTGGTGGCACGGCGCCGAGGCGCTCCAGATCCTGATCGCCGCCGACCAGCGCGCACAGACTGTGTGGGGCATCGGCACCCGCAGTGAGCAGCTTGCGCGCAAGGCGCTCGCGGAGACCAGGGCGAAGGCGCATTGAGGCTCCTCCGGAGACTGCGGCTTCGGCTCACGGCGGAGAACGGCTACTCCCTCGTCGAGCTCATCGTGGTGCTCGTCGTGCTGACGATCGTCGTGACGGGCTTGGCCACCATCTTCGCGTCCGGCTCGAGCGCCGAGACGCGGCTCAACAACCGGTTCCAGGCGCAGACGAACGCGCGCCTCGCGCTCGACAAGATGCGGCGTGAGTTGCACAACGCGTGCGGCGTGGTGACGACCGGGCCGACGCTGATCCAGTTCGCGTTCCCGAACAACTGCCCCCTGGTCGGGGCGGCAACAGCGACGGTCACGTACTGCACCGCCGGCAGCGGCAGCAAGTTCACGCTCTATCGCATCGCCTCGGCGGCAGCGACCTGCACCGGGTCGGGCGCCGTGCCGATCATCGACAGCCTCACGAGCGGCAGCATCTTCACCTACGTCCCGAAGAACACCCCCGGCGGCAGCTACCTGCTCGGCCGCGTCAAGGTCGATCTCCAGGTGAACGTCACGCCCGCCCTCTCGTCGAACCGCTACCGGCTGATCGACGACATCGCCATGCGCAACACCGGTCGGAGCTAGCTGCACCGATGGAGCTCGCATTCGCCGCCTTCGCGTTTGCTCCCGGTCTCGCGATCGGCAGCTTCCTGAACGTCGTCGCCGCACGCGTGCCTCTGCACCGCTCGGTCGCGACGGGCCGCTCGGCCTGCATGTCCTGCGGGACGGAGATCGCCTGGCACGACAATGTCCCGGTCCTCTCGTACGCCCTCCTGCGCGGACGCTGCCGCTCGTGCGGCGCTTCGATCGGGGCGCGCTACGTGGCCGTGGAGCTGCTGACGGCGCTGCTGATCGCCTGCTGCGTCCTGCGCTTCGGTCTCACCTGGGACGCGCTCATCGGCTCGTTCTTCTGCGCCGTGCTCGTCGCCATCTCGGCGATCGACATCGAGCACCGGATCGTTCCCAACCGGATCGTGCTGCCTGCCGCAGCCGTGATGCTCGTCGCGCGGACGCTCGTCGACCCGAGTGTCGAATGGCTCGCCGCCGGCCTTGGTGCTTCTCTCTTCCTCTTCCTCGCGGCGCTCGCCTATCCGAAGGGCATGGGCATGGGCGACGTGAAGCTTGCCCTGCTGCTCGGCTTCGGGGTCGGCAAGTCGGTGCCGGTGGCGCTGATGGTCGGCATGCTCGCGGCGATCGTCCCCAGCATCGTTCTCTTCATCCGTCACGGTGCGTCCGCCCGCAAGATGGCGATTCCCTTCGCACCGTTCCTCGCGTTCGGCGGCGTGGTCGCGCTGTTCTTCGGCGACCGCGTGCTCGACGCGTACCTCTCTCACTTCTAGGAGGGATTGGCGGCGTCCCTCGATGGAGGGATTGCAGCAGGAGCGGCGTCCAGGCGGGTGAAGGCAATCACCCCTAATCACGTTGGCGCAACGTGCCGATACCTCGTTCGAGGGATATGAGCGACTCCGACCAGCAGCAGCCGCCCCACCTCCGTACCGTCGACTCGCTCGGCGGGCAAGCAGGCCCGCCTTCGGGAGGCCTCCACGCGGCCGGTCCCGGTGTCAACGAGATGGCGCAGCTCGTCAGCGACCTGCTTTCCGCGACCGGCCTCGTCCCCGACGACAAGCTGGCGCTCGCCCGCGGCCGCGCGGGCCAAAGCGGTTCGCTTGCGGAGGCGCTCATCGAGGAGGGGATCGCCACATCCGACGGCGTCGCGCGCGCCCTCGCCGCGCGTCACGGGCTCCCGCTGGTCGACCTGGCCGAGACGGGGGTCACCGCGGAGGCGACCGACATCCTGCCGCTGCACGTCCTCGAGCGCATCGTCGCCATCCCGTACGCACTCGAGGGAGACGTGCTCAAGGTCGCGATCGCCGATCCGCAGAACGTCCACGCGATCGACGAGCTGCGAATCGCCACGCGCCATCCGCTCGAGCTCGCGGTCGCTTCGCGCGAGGACATCCTCACCGAGATCAAGCGCATGGCCCGTGCCTCGGAGGCGTTCGGGGCTCGTGCCGTCATGGACGACGAGGCGGAGGCGCTTCGTGAGCTCGAAGACGACGACGCCGACGACCTCGAGATCGACGACGGCATCTCGGATGCGCCGCTCGTGCGCCTCGTCAACTCGGTCATCTTCCAGGCGGCCGAGGACGGGGCCTCCGACATCCACTTCGAGCCGCAGGAGGACGCACTCCTCGTCCGGCTCCGCATCGACGGCGTGCTGCACGAGGTGCAGCGGATCCCCAAGCGGCTCGCCGCCGGTGTGACGACCCGCCTGAAGGTGCTCGCGAAGCTCGACATCGCCGAGCGCCGTAAGCCACAGGACGGCCGCATCTCGCTGAACGCGCAGCAGGCCGGCCGCACGCTGGACATCCGTGTCGCGACCCTGCCGACGGTCGAGGGCGAGTCGATCGTCATGCGTCTGCTCGACAAGTCGAAGAAGGCGCCGACGCTCGAGGAGCTCGGTCTGGCCGAGGAGATGCAGATGCAGATGCGCGACATCCTCAGCCGGCCGACCGGCGCGTTGCTCGTCACCGGTCCCACCGGCTCGGGTAAGTCGACGACGCTCTACGCCGGCCTGTCGGAGATCAACCGGCCGGAGATCAACATCATCACCGTCGAGGACCCGGTCGAGTACCGGCTGGCGGGTGTCAACCAGGTGCAGATCAACGTTCGCGCCGGGCTGACGTTCGCCACGGCGCTGCGGTCGATCCTGCGTTCCGACCCCGACGTGGTGATGGTGGGAGAGATCCGGGATGGAGAGACCGCCAAGATCTCGATCGAGGCGGCGCTCACCGGTCACTTCGTGCTCTCGACGCTGCATACGAACGACGCCCCGAGTGCGCTGACCCGCCTCAACGAGATGGGCGTCGAGCCGTTCCTCACGGGCTCCGCCGTCACGGGTGTGCTCGCCCAGCGCCTGGCGCGAAAGCTGTGCACGCATTGCTGTGAGCTGTACACGCCCTCGATCGACGAGCTGATCAAGGTGCGTGTGTCGCCCGACGTCGCGGCGATGACCGACGGGATGGCGCTCTACCGGAAGCGTGGCTGCCCCCGTTGCAGCCAGACGGGCTACCGCGGCCGGATCGGCATCTATCAGCTGTTGCGCATGAGCGAGCAGCTGCAGCAGCTCGCCGCCGGGAAGGCGACCCGCGAGGAGATCGAGCGCGCCGCGATCGGCGACGGGATGCGGACGCTGTGGGACGACGGGCTCGCGAAGGTTGCGGCCGGCCTGACGTCGGTCGAAGAGCTCGCGCGCATCACGGTCTAGCCGCGGACGAGCTCGGCGATCCGCCCTGCTGCTCTGGCGAGGCCGTCCTCGTCGAAGAGGTACGGCGTCGCGTTCGCGATGTCATGCACCGGGCCGTCGAGGCTGGTTGAGCCGGCGGCCGCGTTGACCGCGTAGCGGACAGGGATCTCGTGGCAGACGACGAGGACACGCTGCTCCGGGCGCGGCGAGCAGCCGGCGGTACGCCTCTGCGTAGCGCACCGCTGCCTCGTCGAGGCTCTCGCCGCCGGGGAAGCGGTCGCCACGGCCGTGCGCCGCCTTCCAGGTGCGGTACTCCGCGATCGTCTGGCCCTCGAGGTCGCCGATGTCGATGTCGTCGAGAAGCGGCTCCTCGAGGAGCGGCACGTCACGCCCTGCGAGCGCGAGCTCTGCGGTGCGCCGCGTCCGGGGGAAGCGGCTGTGCACGCAGAGGTCGAGCGGGATCGCCGCCAGCTGCCCGGCCAGGCGCTGCGCCTCCGCGCGACCGAGATCCGTCAGATCGACGGCGACGGCCGGGTCGCCGTTGATGCGCTGCTCGACGTTGAGCGTCGACTGAGCATGTCGCGCGAGGAGGAACAGCCGCACCGCCCGGAGCCTAATTGAGCGCCTAATTGAGCGCTCCGAGCGGCAGCGATAAGCTCAGGCGACCAACGGACCTGGAGGCCCAATGCTCAGCTTCGGCGTCACCGTGTTGCCCGATCCGCCGTCCGCTCGCTTCCTCGAGCTGATCGAGCTCGCCGAGCAGCAGGGATTCCAGTACGGCTGGACCTACGACTCGCACATCCTCTGGCAGGAGTCGACGCCGCTGCTTGGCGCTCGCCGCGGCGAGGACGAAGACGATGAAGCTCGGGCACTTCGTCACCAATCCGGGCACACGCGAGCCGACGGTGCTGGCGTCGATGTACGCGACGCTGCACGACATCTCGGACGGTCGCATGGTGATGGGCATCGGGCGCGGCGACTCCGCCCGCCGGGTGATCGGCCTCCAGCCGGTGAAGGTGGCGGAGTTCGAGCGCCGCTGCGCGATGATCAAGGACCTGATGAACGGCCGGCAGGTCGTGTGGAACGAGACCGAGCTGCAGCTGCCGTGGGTGCGCGAGGAGCTGCCGGACATCCCGATGCACGTCGCCGGCTACGGGCCGAAGGCGCTCGCGGTCGGTGGCCGCCAGGGAGACGGGATCATCATCCAGCTCGCCGACCCGGCGATCATCCAGTGGATCATGTCGACCGCCCGCAAGGCGGCCGAGGAGGCGGGGCGCGACCCGGCCGCGCTCGAGTGCATCGTCAGCGCGCCAAGCCATCTCTCGGACGACATCGCGGAGGCGCGCGATCAGGTGCGCTGGTTCCCGGCGATGGTCTCGAACCACGTCAAGGACCTGGTCGAGCGGTACGGCTACGACTCCGAGATCCCGAGCGAGCTGACCGACTTCCTGAAGGTGCGCACAGGCTACGACTACAAGGAGCACAGCCGGGTCGGGGCCAAGCACGGCGAGTGGGTCACCGACGAGGTCTGCGACCGCTTCTGCGTGATCGGCAGCGGCGAGCAGTGCATCGCGAAGCTGCACGAGCTGGAGGGCGTCGGCGTCAACCAGTTCAACATCTACTTGATGACGGAAGGCCAGGAGGCGACGCTCGCGGCGTACGGGCGCGACATCCTGCCGCAGTTCTCCGGAGTGGCCGCTTGAGAACAGTCGCCGCCTGACGTAACAGTGGGGTTACCCGTACCACCGGTCACGCGGCCGGTGGGTAGGGTAAGCCGCCATGGCCAGTCCAGAACCCGTCGCCAACGCGGGCGCTCCTGTCGTCGCCTGCTCCGAGATCACACGCCGTTACGGCGAAGGCGAGACCGCGGTCGATGCCCTGAGCGGCGTGACGCTCGACGTCGAGCCGGGCAAGCTGCTCGCCGTCATGGGCCCGTCCGGATCGGGCAAGTCGACGTTGATGCACATCGCCGCCGCCCTCGACCGGCCGACCGGTGGCTGGGTCGAGATCGCGGGCGTGCGGCTCGGGAATCTGAGCGACACCGAGATCACGCGGCTCCGGCGAAAGCACATCGGCTTCGTCTTCCAGTTCTTCAACCTGCTGCCGATGCTCACCGCAGAGGAGAACGTGCTCCTCCCGCTCTCGATCGCAGGCAACAAGCCCGACGCGGAGTGGTTCGAGTCGCTCCTGAGGGAGGTCGGCCTCACCGATCGCCGCAAGCACCGTCCGTCCGAGCTCTCCGGCGGCCAGCAGCAGCGTGTCGCGATCGCACGCGCACTCGTCAGCCAGCCGACGGTCGTGTTCGCGGACGAGCCGACGGGCAACCTCGACTCGCGGACGAGCCACGACATCCTCGAGCTGCTGCGACGCTCCGTCGAGCAGTACGGGCAGACGATGGTGATGGTGACGCACGATGCGGGAGCTGCAGCGATCGCCGACCGCGTGCTCTTCCTCGACGACGGCAAGATCGTCAAGGATCTCGGCAAGACGTCGGCGCACGAGATCCTGCAAGCGCTGGAGGAGATCGCGAACCGATGATCCGCGTCGCCCTGGCCGGGCTGTTCGGACGCAAGCTCCGCTCGGCCCTGACGGCGATCGCAATCGTGCTCGGCGTCGCGATGGTCAGCGGCACGTTCGTCCTGACCGATTCGATCGACAAGGCCTTCGACTCGATCTTCACCGACGTGCGGAAGGGGTCGAACGTCGTCGTCAGCGGCAAGTCGGCCTTCACGCTCTCCGACCAGAACGGGACGACGGCGCCGACGCTCGACGAGAAGCTTCTCGACCAGGTCCGCGCGCTTCCCAGCGTCGCCCAGGCGGAAGGAAGCGTCGACGGCGAGGCACAGCTGATCGGCAAGAACGGCAAGGCGATCGTCTACGGGGGCGCACCGAATCTCGGCTTCAGCATCGCCAACGGCGACTCGCCGTTCAATCCGCTCAGCCTCATCGAGGGCGCGTGGCCCAGGACGGGCGAGGTCGTGATCGACAAGTCGACCGCCGGCAAGGAGCATTTCAAGGTCGGCCAGACGATCCCGGTCGAGGCGGAGGGGCCGATCGAGCGCCTCCGCATCTCGGGCATCGTCAAGTTCGGCTCGGTGTCGACGATCGGCGGCGCGACGCTCGCGGGCTTCGACCTGCCGACCGCCCAGCAGCTCTTCAAGAAGCCCCACCAGCTCGACGAGATCGCGATTGCCTCGAAGCCCGGGGTCTCCGACCCGCAGCTCCTGAAGGAGGTCAGCGAGATCCTGCCGCCGACCGCGCAGGCTCGCTCCGCCGCGGCGCAGGCGGCGGAGGACGCGAAGGACACGAACTCCTTCATCTCCTTCCTGCGCGGCTTCCTGCTCGCGTTCGGCGGCATCGCGCTCTTCGTCGGCAGCTTCGTGATCGCGAACTCGCTCTCGATCACGATCGCCCAGCGCACCCGGGAGTTCGCGACGATGCGGACGCTCGGGGCCTCGCGCCGGCAGGTCCTGGTCTCGATCGTCATCGAGGCGCTCGTGATCGGGATCCTCGCTTCGCTGGTCGGCCTCTTCCTCGGGCTCGGCCTCGCGCGCGGGCTCTTCCGGCTCTTCGACGCCGTCGGTTTCACGCTGCCGAACGAGGGGCTTATCTTCGAGACGCGCACGATCGTCATCTCGCTTGCGGTCGGGATCCTCGTGACGCTGCTCGCAAGTCTGCGGCCGGCCGTGCGCGCGACCCGTGTGCCGCCGATCGCGGCGGTTCGCGAGGGCGCGACGGTGCCCCCGTCACGCTTCCACCGCTTCCGGACGGCCGGCTCGGCGCTGCTGACCGCGCTCGGTTTCGCCGCGCTTCTGTGGGGCCTCTTCGGCCCCGATCTCGGCACGACCCAGGTACTCGTCTGGATGGGCCTCGGCGCGCTGCTCATCTTCTTCGGCGTCGCGCTCCTTTCGGCGCGCATCGCGGCTCCGCTTTCTGCCCTCATCAGCCCCATCGGCATGTGGGCCGTCGCCCTGCTCAGCGCGATCATCTGGATTCCTTTCACGCTTCCGTTCTGGCTGCTGCGCTATGCCGCGTACGGCCCAGGCCCGGCCTTCCGGCGCGTACTCGCCGGGGTCGGCATCTTGAACCCGCTGGTCGCGCTGTTCGTGCTCGTGATGTGGCTGCGCTCGCACCTGACGTCCTGGAAGCCGGAATGGCCCGTCCCGCTCCCCGGCGTGATGCCGGACCGGCGGACGAACCGCCTCAGCGTCCGGAACGCGCAGCGGAACCCGCAGCGGACAGCCTCGACTGCGGCTGCGCTGATGATCGGGCTTGCGCTCGTGACGCTCGTCGCGGTGCTGGCGGCCGGGATCACGACGACCTTCCGCGGCGCGGTCAACAAGCTCTGGGGCGGCGCCGACTACGCCGTGACCGCGCAGAACAACTTCTCGCCGATCCCGATCGCCGCGGCACAGGCTGCCGCGAAGGCGGACGGCGTCGAGGCGGTCGGCAACGTGCGCACCGGCGACGCACAGGCCTTCCACAAGCGCATCTTCGCCACGGCGGTCAACCCCGACACGACCCAGATCTTCACGCTCGACTGGAAGCAGGGGTCGAGTTCGGTGCTGGCGTCGCTCGGCGACAACGGCGCGTTCGTCGACGACGGCTACGCGGACGACCACCACCTGACCGTGGGCTCACCCGTCGAGCTGACGTTCGCGACCGGCAAGAAGAAGACGTTCGTGGTGCGCGGGATCTTCAAGCCGCCGGCCGGTGGCTCGCCGTTCGGCCCCGTCACGATCTCGGCGGCGACGTGGGACCGCTTCAACGAGAACCCGCGCAACCTCTACACCTTCATCCGGATCCGCGGCGGCCAGAGCGACGCGAACCTGAAAGCGCTCGAGCACCAGTTGGCGTCGTTCCCGAACGCGAAGGTGGCCACGAAGGAGAAGTTCATCGACGACCAGATCAGCGGCCTGAACTCGATCCTGAACATCCTCTACGTGCTGCTCGCGCTGTCGGTCGTGGTGAGCCTCTTCGGAATCGTGAACACGCTCGTGCTGACCGTTTTCGAGCGCACGCGTGAGCTCGGAATGCTGCGTGCGATCGGCATGGAGCGGCTGCAGGTGCGGCGGATGATCCGCTACGAGAGCGTGATCACGGCGTTGATCGGCGGTGTGCTCGGGATCGTGCTGGGCATCGTCCTCGGCGGGCTGCTCGTCGCGCGCGTGGACTTCATCGAGTTCACGCTGCCGGTCGGGTCGCTGCTCATCTTCGCGATCGCTGCGATCATCGTCGGCGTGGTCGCGGCGATCTTCCCGGCCCGGCGCGCCGCCCGGCTGAACGTGCTCGAAGCGCTGCAGTACGAGTAACTCGGTACCTAGGCCAGGCGAAAGCCGGGACCCGGCTGCGGCTGCAGCGGGCTCTCGGGGAGCCCGGGCCGAGGCTCGGGCTCGTTGAACTCCGCAGGCGCCACGTCGTTCGGCGCCTCCGCATGGAAGATCGCCGCAAGTGCCTGAATCTGGCTCCGGCCGTGGCCGAGCTCGAACTGGCCGCCGCCGTACAGTGCGACGTCGTGCTCGGCGCACCAGTCGTAGAACTCGAACAGCCGTCGCACCGTCCCGAAGCGCGACGGCTTCGAGTTCAAGCAGCGCGGCGGGAACGGCAGGCTCTCGACGTCGGCCACCGAGTGGATCGGGGCATCCCAGGTGACGCGGTCGCGGTGGGGGTGAAGCACCTCGTCGGTCGCCTCGTCCAGGCCCGGATCCTCGAGCCAGGCGTGCGGAAACGCCTCCGCGACGCGGCGGTACAAGCGCGGGTCCGGCGGATTGCCGAAGTCGCCGCGGAAGATCCCCTTGAAGTCGGCGGTGTCGACCCGGCCGAGCGCCGCGAGCTCGTCGATCAGCTCTTCGTTCCACTCGGCGGACGGATCGAGCTTGAAGCGCAGGGCCGGATAGAGCTCGAGCAGCCGCGTGACCTTCTCGGCGGCGCACGAGACGACGTAGGTGACGGGTCTTGCCTCGCGTCCGAGTGCATCGGCGAGCGACCGGCCGGCCTGGCGGAGCGCGAGATCGAGCGCGGCGGACTCCCAGCCCCAGCGCCGGTAGTCGGCGGCCGCGGAGTCGAGAGTCGCATGCGTGAAGAGCTGGGCATCGTCGAGCCGGCGTGAGAGCTCGTCGAACGTCCAGTCGCCGACGACGTCCGGCACCGGCGGCGACTCGTGCTCTTCGGGCTGATAGGTCACGTCCTCGCCGACGCCTTCGTGCCCGCCGCCATGCAGGTGGATCACCGTGGTCAGGCGGCGGAACTCCGGCCGCGGCTGGAGAGCGAGCTGCTCCAGCTCGGTCGACTCGATCGAGAGGGGGAGGTCGCGGATCAGGTCGTAGGTCGCCACCGCTTCGAGCCTATCCGCCGTCGCTACGCTCGCGTGATGCAGAGCGTCAGCTTCTGCGACGAGCACGAGGGGATCCTCGGTTGGATCGTCGATGAGTTCATGGAGCGCTGCTCGCACGCGCTCGTCGAGGACGGGAGGGTCTGGCTCGTCGACGCACTCGACGGCGAGGGCGTCGAAGAGCGCATCCGCGCGCTCGGCGAGCCGGCTGCCGTGATCCAGCTCCTCGACAGGCACGGGCGCGACTGTGCGGCGCTCGCGGCTCGGCTCGGTGTGCCGCATCACGCGCTTGCGGTCGGAGCGGCTCCGTTCGAGGCGGTGCCCGTCGTGACGAGGAAGCGGTGGCGCGAGATCGCGCTCTGGTGGCCCGAGCGACGAGTGCTCGTCTGCGCGGACGCCCTCGGCACGGCTCGGTACTTTCGCGGGCCCGGCGAGCGGCTCGCCGTGCATCCGCTGTTACGTCTGGCGCCGCCGAAGCGACTCCGCGGGCTCGAGCCGGAGCGCGTGCTCGTCGGGCACGGCCGCGGCGCCGATGGCGCTGCGTATCGCGAGGCGCTCCGCGGGGCCCGCCTTCGCGCTCCCCTGGTTCCGCTCGGGATCGCTGCGGCGCTGCTACAGACGCATCAGCGTTCGCGCCAGCTCGGCCGCTCGTAGCCCGGGCCACGTGGATTGCGTTCACGGGACGGTGCAGCGGATCGTCGTCCTCGAGGCGTGAGAGGACGACCTCTGCGTAGCCGTTGACCGTCATCAGGGCGTTGTTCAGCTCGTGCACGACGCGCTGCGCTTCGGTCATCCCGTCGGTCATGCCTTCGGTCATGCGGATCGGGCCCCCTGTCGCTCAGGCTTCGGCATTCCCCGATACGCCTTTTGTAAGCGCTACGCGCGCTACGCGGTGACGAGCACCCGGCGGTGAGCCGGGGTGCGCACGCTGACGAGGCGCCGGGCGACGAGCCACGAGGCGACGACGACGAGCCCGCCGGCTGCGGCGTCGAACAGGAAGTGATTGCCCGTGGCGACGATGATGAAGAGCATCAGCGCCGGGTAGAGCGCGCCGGCGATCCGCGTCCAGCGGCGGTCGGAGTACGCGAAGATCGCGGCGCCGACGAGGAGCGAGTAGCCGAAGTGCAGGCTCGGGACGGCCGCGAAGGGGTTGTAGAAGCTGCCGAGCAGGTTGGAGCTCAGGTTCAGGTGCGCCGAGTGCGTCACCGTGTCGGCGAAGCCGAGCCCGGCGAGACGCGGCGGCGCGGCCGGGTAGAGCACGTAGATGACGAGCGAAAGCGCCGTCGCGACGACGATTGTCGTGCGGACGAGCGGGAAGCGATCCGGATGGCGGCGGTAGACCCAGACGAGGGCCAGCGACGTGCCGATCAGGTGCAGCGCCAGATAGAGGAAGCCGAGGAGCGGCGGCAGCCCGGGCACGGCGTGGGCGCCGTTCTGCACCGAGCGCTCGATGAAGATGTGCGACGACCGCTCGAGGGCGACGATGTCGTCGGTGTGCGCCTGGGCGAGCGAGAGGCTCGTCGAGCCGAAGCCACGCACGATCTCGTAGAGCGCGTACAGGGCGACGGCAAGCCCGAGCTCGATGGCTCCGGGATAGCGGCGGGAGAGGCTGCTGCGTAGCTCGTTCATATGAATCAGGTTAGGCAGCCGCGGCCTCGAGGACGGTACGGGAAGCCCCCCAATGACACCCGTGTGAACACCCCTCTTCACAACCACCACGCTAGAAGACAACGTCTCAGCCGCTTGGCCCATTTCCCGTCATCCTCAGGGAGGATTTCTAGTGAGTCAGGCAGTCCGCGACGGCCGCGCGCTGCTTCGGCGTCGGCTCGCTCGACCAGCGGACGATGGCAGGCCCGATCGTCTCGAGGTTGCCGGTCGGGACGAAGCGCGGCTTGTCCAGGATGCGCTTCAGCACACGCTTCGCGTCGGTGTCCGCTGCGAAGACGTAGAAGGCGGCCGCATTCGCTCCCTTGCCGCTCGGCGGGTAGGACAGCTCGAGCTCGCGTTCGAACACCTTCGGAGTGGTCATCTGGGTCGGCTGTTCCGCGAACGGGTTCGGGAACGGGAGCACGAGGGGCCGGCCGTGGTCGAAGAAGGTCGCCAGCGGACGAAGGCACGTCGAGGCGTCCTGCCACGCCGGCTTCGACGAGCCGCCGCAGGCGTCCAAAACGAGGGTGAAGAGCGCTGCTGAGCAGAGAACGAGCAGCACGCTCAGCCGTGACATCGGGATATCCAAGCAGGTATCACGGGCCGGCGTTCAGCTGAGGCAGGCCGCGACCGCACGCTGTTGCGATCTGCTTGGGGCGCTCGACCAGAGGAGCAGCACCGCACCGCCGCGCTGGAGCACGGCGCCCGGCACGTAGGCGATCCCGCGGCGCATGAATCGGTAGCGGCGCAGGCTGTGCTTGCGGATCCTGTCGTGGGTGCGGACGGCGGCGTCCTCACCGTCGAAGAAGAAAAGACGCAGGTCGTTCGCGCCCGGGCCGGGGGCGCGGAACGAGACCTCGATGTCGCGCTGGAACGGCTCGGGCGCGGGCATCCGGCCGAGATTCGGGTCGTATGGCGAAAGGAACGGCAGATTCGGCGTGCGGCCGTGGTCGATCACCTGCCCTTCCCCTGCGAGGCACGGCCGGGTGGAGACGTAGGCGGGGGTCGAGGCGCCGCCACAGCCGGCGAGCATGAACGCCAGGAGGGCGAGTGCGACTAGCCTCACGGCCGGGTCACAGGCGATGGAGCGCGATTGTGCCGTCGACGGCGCTCGAGCGGGTCGATCACGCGCCGATTGTCCCACCCGGCGCAAATGCGAATCGCTCGTCGGCGAGCCGCTCGGCCTCGCGGCGCGCCCGGTCCGAGCCGGTGAGCGTCGCGAGGAAATCGGAGCGCTCCAGCGCGTAGAGCGCAGCGTCGGTGCGCGCGACAACGGTTGCCGTTCTCGGCACGTCGTGGAGGAGCGCGATCTCGCCGAACCCGTCGCCCCGCGCCAGCGTCGATGCCGCGGCTCCGTCGACGAGCGTCTCCAGCTCGCCGGCGGCGACGAGGTAGAAGCGGTCGCCGCGCTCGCCCTGCCTGATGACGGTGCCGCCGGCGTGAACGGCGAGCGGCTCGAGACTGAGGGCGAGCTCCTCGAGCTCCGGTGCCGGCAGCGGCGCGAAGATCGGCGACGTGCGGAGCAGCCCGGCCTGGACGACCGGCGCCGTCGCCTCGCGATCCGCAGCGGCAAGCCGGCCGCGGACGGCCAGCGCGATCAGCGGCAAGAGCAGGCCGACCCCGAGCAGAGCAGCTCGCGCGCCACCGAGGCCGATGAGCAGGGGCACGAGCAGCGAGCCGGCCGCGAGCGCGGCCATCGACAGGCCCTCGAGGATGCCGAAGACTCGGGCGAGCACGTGCGGAGGCGCCGTTCGCTGCAGGAGCGTGCGCCCCGCGACGTCGAACACCGTGCGGGCGACACCCGCCGCGGCCAGTAATAGGAATGTCCCGGCCACCGTCGGCCAGGCGGCGAGCGCGGCGAAGGCAACGCCCCAGAGGACGATCGAGGCGGCGAGGGCCGGCGTCAGCCGCGTGCGTCCCACCAATGCGGCCGTCGCCGCGATCCCAGCGACTCCGCCTGCCCCGAACGCAGCGTTCAGGTAGCCGGCGCCCGAGTCGCCGAGATCCAGCACCGAGATGGCCATCACGACGTAGAGCACGTCGAGGGCGCCGATCGCGATGTACTGGGCGCCGACGAGCCCGACGAGCAACCGCGCCTGCGGCGCCTCGGCGAGCAGTCGCCACGCCGACTCCGCCGCGTCGGACGCCACGCCCGCCGCCGGCGGCCCGGTGATCGGTGCGACCAGCAGCGCGGCGGTCGCAGCGAGCGCGGCCATGACGGCGAACACCCAACCCGGTCCGCCGATCGCGAGCAGCAGGCCGGCGCCGGCGGGAGCGGCGAGCACGCTGACGCTCTCGATCCAGCCCGAGACGACGTTCGTCGCCGTCAGCTCGTCGGGCGAGCGGGCCAGCGCCGGCAAGAGGGCCGCCTGGGCCGGGCGAGTCACCGTCAGGGCTGTCGAGGCGACCGCGGCGAGGGCATAGGCGAGGAGAGGCGGCGCCGAGAGCAGCAGCGCGGTGGCTGTCGCGCCCATCGCGGCCGCCTGCAGCGCATAGCCGGCCGCGAGCACGCGGCCGGGACGCCGCCGGTCCGCCGCAACCGCCGCCCACGGTGCGAACAATGCGGCCGGAACGAGTTGCGCGAGGGCGACGAGACCCGCCGTCGTCGCGCCGCCCTGGTCGTAGGCGTAGACGAGCATCGCGATCCACGTCGCCCACTCGGCCCCGTTGAACGCCCCGAACGCGAGCTCGACCCGGCGCAGCTCGCGGTTCCTGGCGACCGCGCCGAGGACGGGAAGCGCACTCACGGCGCGCGCCGCGCGTGCCCTTCGTGGACCGCTTGCCCGATCGGATCGTCGACGTGGTCGACGAGCATGTCGACCACGCGGTAGCCGAGGCGACGCATCGCCTCCCGGTCAAACCACAGCGGATCGCTCACGCTGCCACCCCGCTTCATCCTTCCACGGAGCCGCGTCCCGGGAAAGGTGGCCGGCCACGGTCGTCTCTATCCTGGCTTCGATGCTTCGGAAGGCCTCGATCGTGGTGTTCCTGCTCGCCGGCGCCGCGCTGGCGCCTGCTCAGGCGCGCGCGGACGCCTGCGGAGACCCCGTGCCGAAGCCGTTCTGGGTCGACTTCGCCGGACACGACGCACCGGTGCCGGCAAAGCCCGGGCTCACGCTCGCGGTCTCCTCCGGGACGGAGGTTCCCGCGCAGATGCGCGCTGCGGGGGCGCGGACCGTCTTGTTCGACCTGAACTTCAACAACCGCGTCGGCACCACCGTCAAGCCGACCGATCCGGCGACGATCCCGGACCGCGCCAACCGGCTGTTCGACTTCGCCGTCACGGTGACGGGCTGCCCGACGCCGATCATCGCGCTGAACGAGCTCTTCGGGGCGCAGACGCAGACGCCGTGGTCGGCCACGAATGCCCGGTATCGCGCCAACGTGCTGGCGCTGATGCAAGGCCTCGCGGCGCGGGGCGCGCGGGTCTATCTGACGATCGCGAACCCGCCCTACACCGGCGGCGAGGCGGCCGACTGGTGGCGGCAGGCCGCACAGGTCGCCGTGATGGTGCGCCAGGTCTACTTCACGTCGCCGAACGTCAAGGGCCTCTACAAACGCGGACCGGCGGGCGCCAGCAGGTCGATGCGCTCGAGCCTGCGGACGCTCGTCCGCAAGTTCACCGACATCGGCGTCCCGGCCAACCGCGTCGCGCTCGAGCTGCAGTTCCAGTCGGTGCTCGGGCAGGGCGGGCGCGAGGGGCTGCAGCCGAAGTCGGCCTGGATGGAGATCGTCAAGCTCGAGGCGCTCGCCGTTCGCCAGGTGACGACCGAGCTCGGCACCGACTCGATCTGGTCGTGGGGCTGGGCGACGTTCAGCGAGGCCGGCAAGGACCCGGACAAGGCCGCGGCCGTGTGCGTCTACCTGTGGGCCCGGGACACGCGCCTCTGTGACGGCCCGGCCGCCGCCGGCCCGGGGTTCGACGCCTCGCTCTCCGCCGGACAGGTGCGGCTCCCGAGCGGCGTGCAATGCGTGCTCGCGGGCGGCGTTCAGATTCGGCTCAGCGCTCTCTCTGCGCTGGAGCGTCTGACGAAGGACCGCGACGTCGCCTACAGCGCCCTCCTCGAGCGGGCCGCGCTCGCGACGCTGCCGATCCCCAAGAGCGTCGTCGTCGCGGCTGCCCGCGGCGGACAGGGGCGGCCGGCAGCGGTGCGGGCGATCCTGCAGGACGACGTGCGCCGAGCCTGGATCCGCGAGCGGCTTACCGTCGGCGGCGTCTCTCCGGCCGCTGTGGGGGCCTTCCACCAGACCTACGCAGGCACGCTTGCGCGTCTCGTCCAGGTCTCCGAGCCGGTCTCGTGGCTCGGCGGGCTTCGGCGCGGGTACGCCCTCGAGCCGACGGCGCCGCCGCAGGTCTTCTCGCTTGCGGGGGCGCGTCGCGTGCCGACGCCTGACGGGTTCGTTCGCATCGAGCCCCTCGAGGGGACGTTTCTGCTCGGTGCCCTCACGATCTCGGAGGCGCGGGCGTCGATCGTCGCCGCTCTCCGTTCCTTTGCGCAAGCCGACTCGTATCGCCTCTGGCTCACCCGGGTCGAGGCGCCGCTCCTCGCCGACGCGACGTGCGTGCGCGACGAGCTGCCTCAACAGGGCGAGGTCGACCTGACGCCGTACATCGGGCGCGCGTGAGCGTCGAGCCTGAGTTCGTCGCCGCCGGTCCCGCCGAGGCCGACCGCGTGCGCGCCGTGCTCGACGCGTGCGCGCGCCACGATCTCGGACGCGAGGCCACGATCGAGGAGGCGCGCGACCGGATCGCGCACGGCGAGGCGTTCCTCGTCCGGCTCGAAGGGGAGGACGTCGCCTTCGCGGGCCTCTGGCAGGCGGGCGCCAGCGAGGCGCGGGCCTTCGGCCGGGTAGCGCCGGTGGCACGCGGACGCGGCGTCGGCACCGCGGTCCTCGAGCGGCTCGTCGGGCTCGCGAAGCCGATAGCGCCGCTCCTGACCGTCACCTCCTGGGCGGGCGACGACGCGGCTGCGCCGCTCCTCGAGTCGCTGGGCTTCGTGCCGATTCGCTACTTCCTCCGCATGGACGTCGAGCTCGATGGGCCGCGGGCGGTCGACTGGCCCGACGGCATCGCGCTCCGCGCGTATCGCAAGGACGAGGACGACGCCCCGCTCTTCGCCGCCTGGACGGACGCCTTCTCGGAGCACTTCGGGCCGGCGGCAGACAACCTCGACGACTGGCTCGCCGAGCGTCGCTCGGAGCTTGATCCGGAGCTGTGGTTCCTCGCGGTCGACGAGCGGGACGAGATCGCGGGCTTCACGTTCAGTTCCCTGGCCGGCAAGGTGGGCGAGCTCGGTGTCGTCAAGGCGTGGCGCGGCCGCGGACTCGGGCGCGCGCTGCTGGCGCATTCGCTCGAGACGTTCCGCGAGCGCGGGCTCGAGCGCGCGTCGCTGAACGTCGACGCCGAGAACACGACGAGCGCGCTCAGGCTCTACCGGAGCGCCGGCATGGTCGAGACGCCCTCGTTCACGATCTGGGGCAGGAGCCTGTGATCCTTAGGGCATCGGCTCGGAGTGGACGATCGTGAGCGTCTGCGTCGGCCGAGTCAGCGCCACGTAGAGGTCGCGGAGCCCGCCCGCTTCCGCCGCGATTCCGGCCGGCTCGACGACGACGACGTGGTCGAACTCGAGCCCCTTGGCGCGCCGGGCGGTGAGCAGCGGGATCGAGGCGTGGAACGCGGACCCGCCGAGCCCCTCCGCCTGCTCGAGCAGGCCGGCGGGAGCGATCACGGCCAGCAGGCCGTCCTCCTGCGCCAGGGCGCCGGCCTCCCGCAGCGCCTCGGCGAGCACGTGCTCGGCGGCGACGGGGCGGAAGCGCGGCGGCTCGCCGCCGGGGCGAAATGCGATCGGCCGGGCGACGTCCGGCGCGATCCGGTCGAGCAGCGGCAATGCGAGCTCCATGATCTCCGCCGGCACGCGATAGGCGTGGCGTAGCTCCGCGACGACCGTCTCGGCGGCATGCGGCAGGTGAGGCAGGAGCTCCTCCCAGCGGGCGTACGCGATCGGGCCGGTCGCCTGGGCCACGTCGCCGAGGAGCGTGTACGAGCCGGCCTCGGTCCGGCGGCCGATCATCCGCAGCTGCATCGGCGTCAGGTCCTGCGCCTCGTCGACGATCACATGGCCGAAGCGGCGCGGCGGGCCCTCGAGGAGCGTTCGCGCCTCGTCGATCAGCGGCAGATCGTGCGCGCTCCACCGGAGGTCGGCTGCCCGCTTCGGCCGGTCGCGGAGCAGCAGCTTCTGCTCGCTGCGCTCAAGGATCTCCTCGGCCGCCTCGGCGAGCCTCGACGGCGAGGTGAGCAGCCGGCGCACGAGTTGCTCCGCGGCGACCGGCGGCCACGCCTTGTCGAGCTTGCGGTTCAGGTACCCGCCGGAGCGCACGCCTTGCTCGATCTCGTCGAAGGAGCGCCAGGCTGAGGCGCCGAGCTTCCGCGCGTACGACTCGTAGAGGCGGCGCAGCACGTCCATCCGGAACCGCTCGCGCGCTGCCGCCGTGCGACCGAGCTCCTCACGGACGGCCGCCAGGATCTCCGCCACCTCCGTGGCGCTGACGCTGATGTAGGCACCGTCGATCCGGACGACGAGCTCCTCGGGGACGCCCGGCGGCAGGGCGGCGACCGCCTTCGCGACCACCTCGCCGAGCCTCGGGTCGCCCTTCAGGCGCGCGACGTCGTCCGACTCCTGGCGCGATGCGGCGACGCCGTCGACGAGCTCGCTGATCGCACGCTGCTCGACGGCCTCCTCGCCCAGCGTCGGTAGCACGTGCGAGACGTACTCCATGAAGGTCTCGTTCGGGCCGACGACGAGGACGCCACGCCGGCCGAGCTGCTCGCGGTGCGTGTAGAGGAGGAACGACGCGCGGTGCAGGCCGACCGCCGTCTTGCCGGTTCCCGGCCCGCCCTGGACGACGAGCGGCGGCTCCGGATCGCGCGTGATCAGCGCGTACTGATCGGTCTGGATCGTCGCCACGATGTCGCGCATGTGGCTGTCGCGGGTGCGCTCGAGCTCCTCGAGCAGGAAGTCCCCGCCCGCGACCGAGGCGGTCGAGCCGTCGAGCGTCTCGTCGCTGATATCGACGACGCGCCGGCCCTGCGTGCGGAAGCGGCGCCGAAGGGTGACGCGCTGCGGGTCGATCGGCGTTGCCGTGTAGAACGGGCGGGCAGCCGGCGCCTGCCAGTTGACGACGACCATCTGCTGGTCCTCGTCGTGGACCCAGCGGCGGCCGACGTACAACGGCCGCGGCGTTCCTTCGACGTCGAGCCGCCCGAAGCAGAGGCCCCGCTCCGCGTCCTCGAACGTGACGAGGCGACGTGCCGCCCAGGCGTCGAGATAGGAGCCGAGCACCTCGTCGTCGATCTTCGCCGGCGCCGCCTCGACCGCCGCGCGCATGCGCTCGAGATGCTCGTATGCGCGGTCGACGTAGCTCTGCTCGGAGGGAAGGTCGGGGTGCGCCACGGCGTCTCAGGCTACCGCGGCGCCATCACCGAACCAGCACCGATTTCCGCACGGATTCCTAACCTGGCTCGATCACGATCGGGTGATGCGGCGCGCCACTGCCTTTCTGCTCGCGGTCGTCGCGGCGGCGCTCGCAGTCCAGACGGCCACCGCGTCGCCCCGGCTCCGGGTCGGGCTGACCGACAGCGGCGGTGCGTACTTCGACGACGGCGCCTTCTTCCCGCTCCTGGCACGGACGCACGCGCAGGTGCTGCGCGTCCAGCTCTACTGGGGCGGCAAGCGGGGCGTCGCGCGGACCCGCCCGAAGGATCCGCAGGAACCGTCTGACGCCGCGTACGACTGGAGCGACGCCGACCGGGTCGTGCTCGCCGCGCACGAGCGGGACGCACAGGTTCTCTTCTCGATCTTCGGCACGCCTGCCTGGGCGAACGGCGGCCAGCCGACGAACCGGGCGCCGCGCAACCAGGATGACCTCTGGTACTTCGCCTACGCGGCGGCGACCCGCTACAGCGGGACCTACGAGCGCGCGGACGGCGTCGTCCTGCCCGCGGTGCGGCTCTGGACGGCCTGGAACGAGCCCAACCTGACGCTCGGCCTCGTGCCGCAGTGGCGGCGGGTACGCGGCCACTGGGTTGCGCAGAGCGCCGTCGACTATGCGCGGATCTGCAACGCGGTAACGGACGGGATCCACGCGTCGCTGCTCGCGGGCGAACGGGTCGCTTGTGGCGTTACCGCGGCGCGAGGCAACAACATCCCGACCGGCAAGAAGCAGTCGGTCTCACCGATTGCCTTCCTGCGGGCGATGAAGAAGGCCGGCGCCGAGGGCTTCGACGCCTACGCCCACCATCCGTATCCGGGCGGCCCGTTCGAGTCGCCGGCCACGCGGCCGAAAGGGCCGACCGCGATCTCCCTCGGCAACATCGACACGCTCATCACGGAGGTGACCCGCCTCTACGGGCGCCTGCCGATCTGGATCACCGAGTATGGCTACCAGACGAACCCGCCCGATCCGATCTTCGGCGTCTCGCGCGCGAAGCAGGCGTTGTACGTCACCCAGTCGGTCGCGATCGCGCGCGCCAACCCGCGGATCGACCTCTTGCTCTGGTTCCTGCTCGAGGACGAGGAACGCGACATCGGCTGGCAATCCGGCCTCGTCGCGGCCGACGGCACGCTGAAGCCGGCCTTCGCCGCCTTCGCGAAGGCCGCCGCCGTGCGGTGACACCGGTTACCGGCGCGCTCTCGCCGGTCAACCTCGTATGCTGCGCGGCGAATGCGGGGGATCGCCCAGCCTGCCGCGGCGTTTGTATCGGTGGCCGTCCTACTTGTCCTTGCGGGGGCCGGATCCCGTGCGGCCACATCCGCGGTGCCGCCGCAGTTCTCGGACACGCTCGTCGCGTCGGTCCAGAACCCGACCGCCATGACCTTCACGCCGGACGGCCGGATCCTCGTCACCGGTCAGTTCGGCGAGTTGAGCGTGATCGCGAACGACTCGCTGCTGCCGACGCCCGCCCTCGACCTGTCGGGCTCTCTCTGCACGGCTGACGAGCAAGGCCTCCTCGGCGTCGAGCGAGATCCGAGCTTCGCGTCCAACGGCTTCATCTACGTCTACTACACGCATGCCAGGGGCTCGGTCTGCGAGAACCGCGTCTCGCGATTCACGATGACCGGCAACGTGGCCAGCCCGTCGAGCGAGCTGGTTCTGATCGACGGCATCCCGTCGCTCGGGAACCACAACGCAGGCGACCTGCACTTCGGTCCGGACGGCTACCTCTACGTCAGCGTCGGCGACGCCGAATGCGATTACCTCGGCGACAGCGGCTGCGGCGGCGACGAACGACGCCTCGCGCGACCAGAACGTGCTGCTCGGAAAGATCCTCCGCATCACGCTCGACCGGCGGCATCCCGCCCAGCAACCCGTTCCAGGGCGCGAACACGCGCCCGCTGCAACACCACCGGCCGCACGACGCGCGGGCAACACGTGCCAGGAGACCTTCGCGCGCGGGCTGCGGAACCCGTTCCGGTTCACGTTCGACCCCAACGATCCTGGCGGCACGCGGTTCTTCATCAACGACGTCGGCCAGAACGACTGGGAGGAGGTCGACCTCGGCACCTCGGGCGCCGACTACGGCTGGAACGTCCGCGAGGGGATGTGCGTCAACGGGCAGCCGACGAACTGCGGCGCGCCGCCGGCCGGGATGACGAACCCGATCTTCTCGTACAAGCACGACGGCTGCGACGCGGCGATCACCGGCGGCGGCGTTCGTCCCGAACGGAATCTGGCCCGCCTCGTTCAACGGCACGTACCTGTTCGGCGACTACGTCTGCGGGACGATCTTCATGCTGACGCCCGGCGCAGGCGGCACCTTCACGAGGTCGCAGTTCGCGACCGGTGTCGGCGCGGTCGTCAACCTCGCGTTCGGGCCCGCTCCCGTCTCGCAGGCGCCGTCGGGGCGCGCCCTCTACTACACGAACTACGACGGCGGCGGCCAGGTGCGGCGGATCGCGTACACGGCCGCGACGAACCGGTCGCCGACCGCGAGCCTCACGACGTCGGCTCCCTACGGCGCCGCGCCGCTGACGGTCAACTTCGACGCCTCCGCGAGCAGCGACCCGGACGCGGCGACACGCTCAGCTACGAGTGGACCTTCGGCGACGGCGCGACGCAGACGACGGCGACGCCCACGACATCGCACGCCTACACCGGCTCGACCAACGTGACGGCCACGCTCACGGTCAGGGACAACCACGGCGCGTCGGGCAGCACGGCCGTGCAGATCTACCCGGGTGACACGCCGCCGCCCCACGAGCCTGATCATCCTTGCGGACGACGAGGGCTTCGTCCGCTCTGCCGACGCCGAATCGTCCGCCGCGCCGATGCGCAGCGGCCTCGCGAACGCGAGTCTCTCGGAGAGACGAGAAACGAGAGGAGCGACGCCGTGACGGAAGCGATGCTGTCTGCGCTCGAGGCGCTGACCGACGAGATTCTGGGAGAGGTCATTCTCCCGTTCAACGATGAGTACGACGACGCACGGGCGCTCTGGAACGGCGCACACGATCGGCTCCCGCACGCGATCGTCAGGCCGCGCGGGGCCGTCGACATCGTCGCGGCGATGCGGTACGCGGGCGAGCACGAGCTGGCGATCGCTGTCCGCGGTGGCGGCCACCACGTGGCTGGGCACGGCTCAGTCGACGGCGGCGTCGTCATCGACATGTCGCTGATGCGCGGCGTCTGGGTCGACCGCGAGCGCCAGGTCGTCCACGTCCAGGGCGGAGCGCTCTGGGCCGACGTCGACCGCGCGACGCAGCAGTACGGGCTTGCCGTTCCCGGCGGGACGATCTCGAACGTCGGCGTCGCGGGGTTCACGCTCGGCGGCGGCATCGGTCACCTCAGCCGGGCTCACGGGCTCAGCGCGGACAACCTCGTTGCGGTCGAGCTCGTGACGTCGGCGGGCCGGGTCGTGACCGCGAGCGCCGAGGAGCACAAGTCGCTCTTCTGGGCGGTTCGCGGCGGCGGTGGCAACTTCGGCATCGTCACGTCGTTCTCGTTCGCCCTGCACGAGGTCGGGCCCGAGCTCTGGGCCGGGCCGATCGTCTACCGGATCGAGGACGCCGGCAAGGTGCTCCGCGTCGCGCGCGATCTGCTGGCCTGGGCGCCGAACGAGCTGAACGTCAGCGCGGCGATCGTCCAGATCGAGGCGCGCCCGGTGCTCGCACTCAACGTGACGTGGACGAGCGACCCCGCCGCGGCCGGCTCCGCGGTGCGCCCGCTCCGCGAGGTTGCGACGCCGATCATGGACGGCTACGGCCCGACGACGTACCTGGCCTTGCAGTCCGCGAGCGACCACCTCGCGCCTGCCGGCCGCCGCGCGATCGAGACGAGCGCGTTCCTCGGCGAGCTGACCGACGAGACGATCGACGAGCTCGTCGCCCACGGAGCAGTTGCCCCGGCCGGGACGTCACGCCTCGCTCTCATCCCGCTGAACGGCGCGATCGGCGACGTGCCCGGCCCCGCGACGGCATTCGGCGGCCGCGGTGCGAAGTGGCTCGTCGCTGCGAGCGCCGCTTGGGACGATCCCGCCGCGGACGTGACCGGGCACACCTGGGTCGACGGCCTGCACGTCGCAGCCGCCGGCGACTCGATGGGCGTCGGCTACGTGAACATGCTCGCCGACGACCGGCCGGCCTATCCCTCCTGGACGCGCGCCAAGCTGCGCGCGGTCAAGGGAACGTCGGGACCCGGAGAACGTCTTCCGGTCGAACCACAACGTGCAGCCGCTCGACTGAGCGAGCGTCAGAGAAGCGGGATCTCCGCCCGGAGCCTCGTCCCGGCTCCGGGCGGGCTCTCGACCGAGAACGAGCCGTCGAGAGCCGTCACGCGATCGGAAAGGCCGCGCAGACCGGTGCCGGCGGATTCGTGCGCGCCGCCGACGCCGTCGTCCTCGACGACGATCACGACGCGATCGCCGGCGGGGCGGACACGAACCGCTGCGGTCGAGGCGCGCGAGTACTTGGCGATGTTGGCCAGCGCCTCCGAGACGATGTAGTACGCCGTCGCGTCGATCTGGGGGCCGTAACCGCCCGACGGCACATCCACCTGAACCGGCACGGGCGCGCGGGCGGCGAGCGCCTCGAGTGCGGGGCCGAGTCCCTGCTCGGTCAGCGTCGCCGGATGGATGCCCCGCGCCAGCTCGCGAAGCTCGGCGAGCCCCGCCGTCAGCTCGTTGATCGACTCGGCCAGCAGCGGGTGCGTTGGTGCCTCCTTATCCGTCTTCGAGCAGAACCATCCGCAGCGCCAGCGAGCAGCGCGATCAGCCGTTGCTGGGCGCCGTCGTGGAGGTTCCGCTCCAGCTTGCGGCGCGCTTCGTCGGATGCAGCGACGATCCGCCCGCGCGAATTTCTGATCTCGGCCTCGTGCCGCTTGCGTTCCGTGATGTCGATTCCGGAGACCAGGAAGAGCGGCCCACCTTCGATCATCGGCAGCGGCGTGCACGTCCACACGACGTCGATCGCGCGCCCGCTTTGTGTCACCCAGCGCGACTCTCGTTCTTCAGTCGAGCGGGCGCTCACCGACCGCTCGATCGCCTGCTGCACCTCGTCTGCGTCCTCCCGCAAGGCGTAGCGCTCCCAGAAGAGCACGTCGCCTGTCTCGCCGGCTTCCCACTCGAGGGTGCGCTCGAAGGCCCTGTTCGTCGCGGCCGGCCGCACACGCCCTTCCTCGTCGATCACGCAGAGCAGGCTCGGCGCGAAGTTGGCGATCGCGTTCAGAAACTCGCGCTCGCGCTCCAGTTCGGCGACGCGCTCGCGCAGGTCGGTGTCGGTCTCTTCGATCCGGCTCACCCCGGAATCGTATTCGGCTCACCGAGCGAGATCGTCGATCGCGCGCAGCTTGTTGTACGCATCGAGCGCGGCGACCTTGTACGCCTCCGCGAGCGTCGGGTAGTTGAAGACGCTCTCGACGAGGAAGTCGATGGTGCCGCCGAGGCCCATCACTGCCTGGCCGATGTGGACGACCTCGGTCGCGTTCGCCCCGACCGCATGGACGCCGAGCAGCTTCCGGTCGGACGGTGAAACGAGCAGCTTCACCATCCCGTGCGTGTCGCCGAGGATCTGCCCGCGCGCGAGCTCCCGGTAGTAGCTGATGCCGACCTCGTAGGGAATCGCCGCCTCGGTGAGCTCGAGCTCCGTCCTGCCGACGAAACCGATCTCCGGGATCGAGTAGACGCCGTAGGGCAGCTCGTGGCTCGGAACGGCGGCGACGCCGCAAGCATCCGCCGACGCGAGGCGTCCTTGCTCCGCGGAGGTCGAGGCGAGGCTCGGGAAGCCGATCACGTCGCCCACCGCGTAGATGTTGTCCGTCGCGGTCCGGTAGTTCTCGGCGACCGAGATCCGGCCGCGCGTGTCCGCGGAGAGGCCTGCGTTCTCGAGCGCGAGGTCGGCGGTCGCGCCCTGGCGGCCGGCGGAGTAGAACACGGCCTCGGCCACGATTTGCTTCCCGCTCTTGAGCGTTGTCAGCGTCTCGTCCTCTCGCTTCTCGACCCGGGTGACGAGCTCGCCGAAGCGGAAGATGACGCCCAGGTCGCGCAGGTGAAAGCGGAGCGCGTCGACGACCTCGCGGTCGCAGAAGTCGAGCATGTCCGCTCGCCCGTCGACGACGGTCACCTTCGTCCCCAGCGCCGCGAACATGGATGCGAACTCGATTCCGATCACGCCTGCGCCGACGACGAGCAGCGTGCGCGGGATCCGCTCCAGGCGGAGCACGATGTCGTCCGAGTCGAGGATCGTCCGTCCGTCGAAGGCAATATCCGGCGGTCGCGCGGGCTCCGAACCGGTCGCGATCACGATCTTCTCGGCGGTCAAGTGTCGTTCGGCACCGGACGGGTCAGTGATCGCCACCTCCGTTGCGTCGACGAAGCTCGCGGCGCCGTCGAAGAGCGTGACGTGGTTTCGCAGCAGCTGGTCGCGGATCACGCTGCGCTCGTTCTCGACGACCTGGCGCGTGCGCACGGCGAGGTCCTCGATCTGGGTCTCGTCTTTGGCCCGCGGATCATTCCTGCCCGTAGAGTGCCGCACTGGCTAGGCCGGTCAGGTCATGACCGCCTCGCGGATCGTCTTCGACGGGATCCGTGCCGGTGTTCACCGACACGCGGAGGTCGCGACGGCGCTCGACAGCGGCGACCGCTTGCGGAGCTTCGCCGCCTGGATCGCCGCACGCTGTCCGGCAGGCCCGGAGCCGATCACGAGCAGGTCGAAGTCCACGGACTGGAGTCTCGCGCAAATCCGGCTGCGCGCGCAGGCGGGCGTGGCGCCGAGGCGCCACGCCCGCCGAGCCTTCGAGCTAGGTCGAGACCGCGTCGCCCGCGACGGGCGTGTCCGGCGCGAATGACGCCCCGCTCGGAGCCTGGAGATACGCCGGCTTGCGCGCTGCACGAGCAGGTAGTAGACCGTGCCGACGCAGCACGATCACGACGAGCACCGTCCAGAGCACCGGGCGGCTGTTCAGCCAGCTCCAGTGGAAGTTGAGGCCGAGGCCGGTCTGGTTCGGCGTCGGGTTCGTGGCCGCGCGCGGCCACGCGAAGTTGACCAGCATCGCCGCCGCCCCACGCGAGCGCGAGGACGATTGACGCGGCATGCCCCAGCGGCCGAGCGCGAACGGCGCCTTCGTCTTCGGCCAGCCGCTGCAGCCGTGCCCGCAGCAGCGCGATGTTCGCCGAGGAAGTAGCTGAGATAGATCATCCCGGTCGCGGCGATCGCGATGATCCCGGCGCCCGCGTACTGGAGCATCGGGATGAACGCGAGCACGCCGATCGCGAGGCACGCCCCGACCGGCGTGTGCAGCGTCGGGTGCACCGCGACAGAGGCTTCGACGCCCGGCAGCTGCTCGTCGCGGGCCATCCCGAAGCGAGCCGGATACGTCGAGGCCTGGATCGAGAGGCAGCAGACGAAGATCGCCGCGGAGACGACGAGCAGGTAGATCGTCGCGAACGCGTTGCGAGAAGTTCGCGTCGATGATCGCGGCCGGGCCGAAGCCGTCCTTGATCGCCGTCCTTCAGGTTCGGGATCGCGAGCAGCATCGCGAAGAGGAAGATGCCGCCGATCACGAACGCGCCGATGATCGAGTCGAGCATCGCCCGCGGCGCCTCGCGGCGCGGATTCTTGGTCTCCTCCGCGAGCGTCGCCGCAGTGTCGAAGCCGTAGATCACGAACAGGCTCATGAACATCGCGACGAGGAACGTGCCCGTCGTCAGCGACGTCCCGCCGGTGTGGAAGATCACGCCGACGCCCTGGTGGTGGTGGAAGAGCGCAAGGACGAACGCGAAGACGACCATGCCGAGGATCTCGAACAGCACGCCCGGTGTTGTTGATGACCGCGACGAGCGCGGACGCCGAAGATGTTCAGCACCGTGATCACGACACGAGCGTGACGAGCGCGATGAAGCGCTGGTTCGTGCAGGCTGTTCGCGCAGGTTCCAGCCCATGCCGTTCAGGGCGGGGATCAGCGCCAGCGGCAGCGTCACGCAGACCGCGGTGACCGTCAGGATGCCCGCGAAGAGGTAGATCCAGCCGGTGAACCACGAGTACGTCTTGCCGGCGAGGTACTTCGTCCACTGGAAGACCGAGCCGGCCACCGGGTAGTGGCTCGAGAGCTCGGCGAACGTCGAGCGCGATGATGAACTGCCCCGCTGCGACGATCGGCCAGCTCCAGATGAAGACCCCGCCGATCGTCGTCAGGCCGAGCGCGAAGAGCGTGAAGATGCCCGTCGACGGCGAGATGTAGCTGAACGCGACCGCGAACGAGCTGAAGAGCCCGAGACGTCCGCTTCAGCTCCTGCTGGTAGCCGAAGCGCGCGAGATCGGCCTCGTCGCGCGCGTGGTCATGCGCGCCCTTCGCGCCCGCGTGTTCCGTGCCGCCCATAGTGACCTCCTGCGTCGAAGTGGGGCGATGCCGTCAACAGCTTGGACAACGGCGCGGACAGTACTCCTTCCCGATAGCGTTGCCATATGGAGCTGATCCGCATCGGCGACTCCGATCTCCGCGTGTCGCGGGTCGGGCTGGGCTGCAACAACTTCGGCGGCCGGATCGAGTTCGACGCGAGCCGTGCCGTCGTCGAAGCGGCGCTCGAGGCGGGCATCACCTTCTTCGACACGGCCGACGTCTACGGCAACGGCGGCGGCAGCGAGCGGATTCTCGGCGAGTTGCTGGGCGAGCAGCGCGGGGACGTCGTGCTCGCGACGAAGTTCGGCAACGACATGGGCGAGGGCCGGACGGGAGCGCCGGACTACGTCGCCCGCGCGCTCGCCGCCTCGCTGGAGCGGCTCCAGACTGATTACGTGGACGTCCTCTACTACCACCACCCGGACGGTGCGACACCGATTGAGGCCACGATCGCGGCGATGCAGGAGCAGGTCGAGGCCGGCACGGTGAACTTCCTCGGCGTCTCGAACTTCTCGGTCGAGCAGCTGCGCCAGGCTGTTGCGACGGCGCCGATCGCCGTCTTGCAGAACGAGTACTCGCTGCTCGAGCGCGAGGCCGAGGACGACGTGCTACCGGCCTGCGTCGAGCTCGGCGTCGGGTTCGTGCCGTACTTCCCGCTCGCGAGCGGCCTGCTGACCGGCAAGTACCGCCGGGGCGAGCCCGCTCCGGAAGGTACGCGACTGCACGGGAGCGAACGAGTCGACGCGGCGGACTGGGACCGGATCGAGACGCTCGAGCGCTTTGCGGGCGAGCGAGGGCACACGCTCCTCGATCTGTCGATCGCCTCGCTCGCGTCGACACCCGGTGTCGTCTCCGTGATAGCCGGCGCAACGAAGCGTGAGCAGGTTCGCGCGAATGCAGCCGCCGCGGACTGGCAGCTGAGCGCGGACGAGCTCGCCGAGCTTCGCTCGCTCTAGGAAACGCGAGCCCGAAGCCGCCGTTCAGGCGGCCCCGGGCTCAGCGTCGGCTACGCGACGACTGCGGTGGCGGCAGACGTCGCGGGCAGTGTGGTGAGTGAGTTCTGAGCCGTCACCGAGGCGTGGAGTGTCGCGCCGGCATCCTCGGGCGCGACCGTGTACGTGCTCGTCGTCGCTCCCGGAATGTCGGCGCACGTGGTCCCGGCTGCGTCGCAGCGGCTCCATTGATACGCGTAGGAGCTCGGCGCGCCGGACCAGACCCCGTCCGAGACGGTGAGAGCCTGTGCCTGCATCGCCGTGCCCGTGATCGTCGGCGCGGCGACGCCTGCGATGGTGAACGCGTCACGGAGATGCTTGTCCTGCGCCTGGCCGAGCCGTGCGAGGTCCGCCAGGCTCAGCTTGACGAGGGGCATCGGCATGAAGAGGAGGAGCACCATCGCGCGGTCGGTCTGGATCCCGGCGAAGTGGAACGTCAGCACGACTCCGTTGCTCAGGATCATCGTCACCGCGACGTGGAAGGACGACTGGCCGGCGCCGAACGACGAGGGCGCCGACGTCATGGCCCGCTTCAACTTCAGGTGGCTCGCCTTGACGAACGCCTTCGCGAAGTCCTGTCCGAAGCTGCGACGCAACGACGGGCTGCGCAGCTCGGTCATGGTTTCCTTGACGATCCCGGAGGCGGACTCGGCGTCGGCAAAGAGGGAGACGTCGCTCTCGAGAAGCAGCATCTGCTTCGTCCCGAGGCGCGTGCCGGGCTTGAAGACGCGGCTGTATGTCGACATCGCCGGCTTCATCGGCGCGACGAAGTGCTGCTTCGCCACCTTCGTGCCGGGTGCGAGGTCGGTGGCAGTGAGCGCCATCGCGGCCAGGTTCGGCTCACCGGCGGAGCTCTTCGCGGAGGAAGCGGCCGCCATGGCGAGTGCGAGCAAAGTGAGACAGAGCAGGAGCGCGGTGACTCGGCGCGCCGGCGTGGATGTGTGCGTCATGAGACCCCTTGGCTGGTTGAGTGCGGCTCCGGCGCTGGGCCGGCAGGGTTGGTTTCGGCAGCCCGGCGACCCGGCTAGAGGGTTACGTCACGGCCGACCCGTTTCGGTGAGGGCGATCGCGCGTGACGCCTAGAGGTCCTGCGCCAGGGCGAGCGCGCCAAGCACCCCGGCCTGGGAGCCGAGCGCGGGGGCGACGATGTACGAGGCGATCTCGCTTGTCACAGCCGGCAGGTCGAGGTAGCCGTTCAGGAGCGCGGCCACCTCGACGCGGACGCGCTCCATCAGGCCGGCGTTCGCCATCAGACCGCCGCCGACGACGATCCGCTCCGGCGAGAGGACCGAGATGACGCTCACGAGCCCGAGGGCGAGGTACCGGGCCTCGAGGGCCCAGAGCCCGGCCTCGGTGGGAGAACCGGCCGGCGCGGCTCGCCGTGCATCGATCGCGGTTCCCGACGCGAGCCCTTCCCAGCAGTCGCCGTGATACGGACAGACGCCGGGGAACGGATCGGCGACGCGGTCGTGGGGGATCAGGATGTGGCCGAACTCGGGGTGAAGGAGCCCGTGCAGAAGCTTGCCGCCGACCATGCCGCCGCCGCCGATGCCGGTACCGACGGTGAGGTAGCAGAACGTGTCGAGCCCTTGCGCGGCGCCCCAGCGGTGCTCGCCGAGCGCGGCCGCGTTGACGTCGGTGTCGAAGGCGACCGGAACCCCGAGCCGGCCCCCGATCGTGCCGGCGACGTCGGTGTGCGCCCAGCCGGGCTTCGGTGTCGTCGTGACGCGTCCCCAGTTCGGCGACCCCGGGCGGCGGTCGATCGGCCCGAAGGAGCCGATCCCGATCGCGTCGAGCGGCCCGTGCTGCTCGAAGAACGCGACCGCACGGCCCATCGTCTCGTCGGGCAGCGTCGTCGGAATCGTCGACGTCCGCGCGAATGTCGTCGGGCCCGGTGCCGACCGCGCACCGCCACTTGGAACCGCCCGTTTCGATGCCGCCGTAGAGCGTCACGGCACCTTCGCGGCCTGCGCCGCGCCGCACGAGGTGCGAATGACGAACTCGGCCGGCAGGCGGACGACGCGGCTGCGATCGGACGCGCGGCGGCCGATGCGCTCCAGCAGGAGCTGCGTGCTCAGCGTTCCGAATGTCTCAGCGGGCTGCTCCATCACGGTCAGGAACGGGTAGAGCCGCGATGCGTACTCGATGTCGTCGAAGCAGACGAGCGCCACGTCATCGGGCACCTCGAGCCCGGCAGCGCGGACGGCTTCGATCGCGCCGACGGCGACGAGATTGTTGACCGTGAAGACGGCAGTGGGACGCTCTGCGAGCTCGAGCAGGCGTCGCATCCCGCTCGATCCCGCCCTCCGGATCGACCGAGGCCTCGACCACGAGCGCAGGGTCGGAAGCGATGCCGGCCGCGGCGAGCGCAGCCTCGTAGCCGGCACGCCGCTCGCGCGCTGTCGAGACGTCGTCGGTCTCGACGATCATGCCGATGCGCCGATGTCCGAGCGAGACGAGATGGTCGACGAGCCGCTGCGCGCCCTCCGAGCTCTCGCCGAGCACGGCATCGGCGTCGATTCCCGGCACGGTGCGGTCGACGAGGACGAACGGAATCCCAAAGCGGCTGAGTCGGCGCAGGTCGTCGCGAGAGCGGTCGCTGACCGGCGCGATCACGATGCCCTCGACACGGTGCGCGATCATCTCCTCGATCACCTCGCGCTCGACCGCGAGGTCGGCGCGCGTGTCGCAGAGGATGACGCGGTAGCCCGCCCGCCGCGCCACGTCCTCGGCGCCGCGCACGATCAGGGTGAAGAACGGGTTCGCGACATCCGGGACGATCACCGCCAGCGTTCCGGTGCGCCGGCCGCTGAGCCCGCGGGCCAGCCGACTGGGGACGTAGCCGAGGTCGGCGATCGCGCCCTCGACACGGATGCGCGTGGCGCGGCTGACGCTGCCGCTGTCGTTGATGACGCGAGAGACGGTCATCGACGAGACACCGGCGCGCTCGGCGACGTCGCGGATCGTCACAGTCGGCGCGGACACGCTGTTATCAGTACCACATCAAGGGGGACAAAATCACCCCCTGAGCCTTGACTATTGGGACGGTGATCTGTTATCGGTAACACATTCACCAACCCCAGCGGGTTCAAAGGGAAGGGAGACATCACTCATGCGTCATCCGCAGAGGCGCACAATCGCACGTCGCACGTCGCTTTTCGGGGCGGTTTTCCTCATCGTGGCGGCGACGGCGATCGTGGCGGCGGTCGCGTCCGCCAACACGACGTCGAAGACCGCGACCGTCCAGGTCGGGCTGATCACCAAGGACGTCACGAACCCCTTCTTCGTGAAGATGAAGCAGGGTGCGACGGCCCAGGCGGGCAAGCTCGGCGCCAAGCTCGTCTACGCGGCCGGCAAGAGCAGCTCCGACAACGCGAGCCAGATCGCCGCGATCGAGAACATGACGACCGCGGGGGTGAAGGGCATCCTGATCACCGTCGCCGATGCGAAGGCCGAGAACGCCGCGATCGCGAAGGCGCGGAAGGCGGGCGTGCTCGTGATCGCGCTCGACTCGCCGACTAGCCCGACAACGGCTGTCGACGCGCTGTTCGCGACGAACAACCTCAATGCGGGCATCCTGATCGGCAAGTACGCGCGGGCCGCCACGAAAGGGAAGACGGTGACGATCGCGATGCTCGACGAGCACGCCGGCTCGTCGGTGGGAGCGCTCCGGCACAACGGCTTCCTGAAGGGCTTCGGGATCAAGAACAACAACAAGCAGATCGTGTGCGTCGGCAACGGGCAGGGCCAGACAGCGCCGTCGCAGACGGCGATGGAGAACTGCCTCCAGAAGAACCCGGACATCGACGTCGTCTACACGATCAACGAGCCGAGCGCGGCCGGTGCCTGGACGGCGCTGAAGAAGGCCGGCAAGAGCAAGGGCGACGTGACGATCGTCTCCGTGGACGGCGGGTGTGCCGGCGTCCGCAACGTGAAGGCCGGCGTCATCGACGCAACCTCGCAGCAGTACCCACTGCTGATGGCGTCGCGGGGCGTCCAGGCTGTCGTCACCTATGCGAAGACCGGCAAGAAGGTCTCCGGCTATACCGACACGGGGGTCAACCTCATCACCGGCAAGGCACAGGCGGGTGTTGCTTCAAAGAGCATCGCCTACGGTCTTGCAAACTGCTGGGGATAGGCAGATCGTCCTCACAGGGTGCGATCGGGGCGCCGAGCGGCGCCCCGATCGCTGTCCCTGAGTCGCTGTCCCCGAGTCGCTGTCACAGAGCCGATGTCGACGACTGAGAGCCCACCGGAACGCGCGGCCGGCCGGCCGGCCGCACTGACCCTCGCCCGCCGGGCCATCGGCGCGCCGGCGGTCGGACCGCTGCTCGCGCTCGTGCTCGCGATGGCGTTCTTCTCGTTCAAGAGCGACCGGTTCCTGCAGACGCAGAACCTCTCGCTGATCCTGCAGCAGGTGATGGTCGTCGGCGTGCTCGCGATCGGCCAGACCCTTGTGATCCTGACGGCGGGCATCGACCTCTCGTGCGGCACGGTGATGGCGCTCGGCCAGATCGTGATGACGAAGCTCGCGGTTGCGAACGGCGTTCCCGCAATCCCGGCGATCATCCTCGGCATCCTCACCTGCGTCGCCTTCGGGATCCTGAACGGCGGTCTGGTGACGGGCATCCCGCTGCCGGCGTTCATCGTCACGCTCGGGACGCTGAACATCGCCTTCGCCTTGACGCACATCGTCTCGAACGACCTGACCTTCTCCGGGCTTCCGAGCGAGCTGCTCTTCTTCGGCCGCACCTTTCGCGTCGCCGGAGCCGACTTCACGTACGGCGTCGTGCTGATGCTCGTGCTCTACGCGCTCGCCTGGTACGCGCTGTCGCAGACCGCGTGGGGGAGGCACGTCTACGCCGTGGGCGACAACCCGGAGGCGGCGCGACTGAACGGGATCAAGACCAAGCGCGTCCTGCTCGGCGTCTACACGATCGCGGGGCTCACGTACGGCATCGCTGCGATGCTGCTCGCCGCGCGCACCGAGCTCGGCGACCCGAACGCAGGGCAGACGACCGAGAACCTCGACGCGATCACCGCCGTCGTCCTGGGCGGCACGAGCCTCTTCGGCGGCCGCGGCAACGTGATCGGAACGCTGATCGGCGCCACGATCGTCGGCGTCTTCCGCAACGGCCTGACGCTCGTCGGTGTCGAGGTCATCTACCAGTACCTCGTGACCGGGATCCTGGTCATCCTGGCCGTCTCGGTCGACCAGCTGACCCACCGGAGGCGCGCGTGAACGCGGAGCAACCGCTGCTCGAGGCGAGGGGCCTCGTCAAGCGCTACGGCCAGGTGGTGGCGTTGAACGGCGCCGACTTCGAGCTCTTTCCGGGCGAGATCCTCGCGATCATCGGCGACAACGGCGCCGGCAAGTCGACGCTGATCAAGGCGCTGTCCGGGGCGCTGCAGCCAGACGAGGGGGAGATCCGCCTCGACGGCGAGCGCGTCCACTTCCGCTCGCCGGGTGACGCGCGCGATGCCGGGATCGAGACGGTCTACCAGGATCTCGCGGTCGCGCCGTCGCTCGACATCGCCTCGAACATCTTCCTCGGCCGCGAGCAGCGCCGGCGCGGGCCGTTCGGTGTCGTGATGCGCCGGCTGGACAAGAAGGGCATGCGCCGCGATGCGGCTCGGCAGTTCGAAGAGCTGCAGATCGGCGTCCAGTCGATCACGGTCCCGGTCGAGAACCTGTCCGGCGGCCAGCGCCAGGGTGTCGCGGTCGCGCGAGCGTCGACGTGGGCCCGGCGGCTCGTGATCATGGACGAGCCGACCGCCGCGCTCGGCGTGAAGGAGACGCGGCAGGTACTCGACCTGATCCGCCGTGTCCGCGACCGGGGCCTGCCGGTAATCCTGATCAGCCATGACATGCCGCACGTCTTCGAGCTCGCGGACCGGATTCAAGTTATGCGGCTCGGCAGGCGCGTCGCGGTTGTGACACCGAAGACCCACACGATGGCGGAAGCTGTGGCGATCATGACCGGTGCCACGCAAGGCGAGCTGGAGCAAGCGATGACAAAGGAGGCCGAATGACGTACGTCCCCGCAGCCGAGCGCTACGACCACATGCAGTACCGCCGGTGCGGGCGCAGCGGCCTCCACCTGCCGGCCGTCTCGCTCGGCCTCTGGCAGAACTTTGGCGAGGACGCGCCGCTCGACCGGAGTCGCGCGATCGTCCGCCGCGCGTTCGACCTTGGCGTCACGCATTTCGATCTCGCCAACAACTACGGCCCGCCGTACGGCTCGGCCGAGGAGACCTTCGGCAAGCTGCTGTGGGACGACCTGAGGCCGTATCGCGACGAGATCGTGATCTCGACCAAGGCGGGCTACGACATGTGGCCCGGGCCATACGGCGAGTGGGGCTCGCGGAAGTACGTGCTCGGCTCGCTCGACCAGTCGCTGCGTCGCATGGGCCTCGACTTCGTCGACATCTTCTACTCGCATCGCTTCGATCCCGAGACGCCGCTCGAGGAGACGATGGGCGCGCTCCAGACGGCCGTGCAGCAGGGCAAGGCGCTCTACGCAGGCATCTCGTCGTACTCGGCCGAGCGCACGCGCGAGGCGGCGGCGATCCTGCGGGAGCTCGGCACGCCGCTCCTCATTCACCAGCCGTCCTACTCGATGCTCAACCGCTGGATCGAGCCCGACCTGCTCGACGCCCTCGGCGAGCTCGGCGTCGGCTGCATCGTCTTCTCCCCGCTCGCGCAGGGGATGCTCACCGACAAGTACCTGAACGGCATTCCCGAGGGGTCGCGCGCGACGAAGGACACCTCGCTCTCGCCCGATCTGCTCACCGACGAGGCGATGGAGCGGATCCGCGCGCTGAACGAGATCGCCTCGAGCCGCGGCCAGAGCCTCGCCCAGCTCGCGCTCGCGTGGGCGCTTCGCGATCCGCGGATCACGTCGGCGCTCATCGGTGCGAGCAGCGTCGAGCAGCTGGAGGCGAACGTCGCCGCGCTGGACAAGCTCGAGCTCTCGGACGACGAGCTGGCGGAGATCGACCGCCACGCCGTCGACAGCGGCATCAACCTCTGGGAGCGCTCCAGCAGCGAGTGATCAATCGTGCGTTGTCAGTCGTGTTTGGCGAACCACTCGCCCACGACCTGCATGTACCGCTCGCGTTCCTCGACGTGCGGCAGGTGCGACGACTCCTCGAACACGATCCATTCGGCGCCCTCGATCCCGTCGAGGAGCGCCTGCTGCAAGGCGGGGGTCGCCTCGTCGTGGCGGCCCGACACGAGGAGCGTCGGCAGCTCGATCGAGGCGAGGCGGTCCTTCGACTGCCAGTCCTTGATCGAGCCGATGACGTGGAACTCGCTCGGGCCGTTCATCGTGTGGTAGACGGTCGGGTCGCGCTCGAGCCAGGCGAACGCCTCCACGACCTCGGGCGGCCACGGGTCGAGCCGGCAGACGTGCCGCGCGTAGAAGACCATGCAGGCCTCGGCGTACGCGGGGTCGTCCGTCGTGCCCGCCTCCTCGTGGCGGCGGAGCGTCGCCTCGACCTCCGGCGGCAGATCCTGGCGAAGCCGGTTCGCCTCGGCGACGAAGTCGGGGAACGACGCCGCGGTGTCCGCCAGCACGAGAGAGCGGAGGCCGTGAGGCTGGGTGAACGCGTACTCCTGGGCGAGGAAGCCGCCCCACGACTGGCCGAGCACGTGGTGCCGCTCGCGGATCCCGAGTGCGTCGACGAGGTTGTGGAGCTCGCGAACGAACAGGTCGACGGTCCAGAAGTCGCCGTTGCGTCCCCGGTAGTGCGTGCTCTTGCCGTTGCCGAGCTGGTCGTAGAGCACGACCGCGCGGTCGTCGGCCAGGTCGGTCAGCGAGACGAGATAGTCGTGCGTGCCGCCGGGCCCGCCGTGCAGCACGACGAGCGGCGCGGCAGGTGCGTCGAGGTCGCCGGTGACGCGGTACCACGTCTCGGCGGTCTCGTCGCCGATGCGGAACGGGACGGTTCCTTCGGTCACTTCGGGCATCGGGTGAACATACAGCGACGAGCCTTGACCGGTTACGCGGGCGCCTCGATACTCCGCCGATGCGCCGTGGCGGCCCTGAGTTTCCCGTGTCCCTGCTGCTCGGCTGGGGCGTCAACATCGTGGCGCTGCTCGTCGTCGACTCGCTCTTCGACAGCGTCCACATCGGGCACTGGGGCTCGATCCTGATCGGCGCCGCGGCGCTCTCGATCGCGAACACGATTCTGAAGCCGATCCTGACGGTGTTGACGCTGCCGCTGATCGTCGTGACGCTCGGGATCGCCTACTTCGGGATCAACGTCGCGATGCTGGCCTTCGCCGAGTGGGTCGCACCGGACTTCTCGATCAGCCGGCTTCTGGACGTACGTGGGTGCGACGATCGTGGTCTCGATCGTCAACTGGATCCTGCGCATGCTGCTCGAGAGCGCCTACGGCAGCCGCCGGCGCACCACTTTCGTGGAAATCAGCCGCTACTAGTCGGTCGGCGTCAGCGTTCGTCCCATTCAGCGGCGGCGACTAGAAGTACGTCACCACCTTGTAGACGACGCCGCAACTGGCAAGGATTCCCGGCAAGGCGATGAACGCCTTCCAGCCGAAACTCAGCAACCCCCAGCGGTTCCGGACGCGCTGCACTGGGCCAACCGACACCGGGATGGGCTTCTCGTCATCCGCCGTCCTCTCTGCCAGCTCGTGCAGCCGGCCGAGAGCGTAGTCGAGCTGGCGCAGCAGCTCGGTGAATTTCGGGACGGAGGTGTCTCGTAGGACATAGACAGCGTCGCGGAGGCTGTCTGCTTGACGCGTCGTCGGAGTTGCGTAGAGCCGAAACGCCACGTTCGCGGCTGCTACGGCCGCCTCGGCTCCGGCGAGCGTGCGGAAGACCTCCTCCTCGGCTTCGTCCGTCGCGCGGCCCTGCGCCTCAGCCGTTTGCCAGTTCTTGACTGCCTGAATGAACTCCTCGAGCGATTCCGCGTGGCGCTCATAGTTCGGCATCCTCGGCACCTTAATCGCCCGGATTCTGGCGTTCTAGTAGCGAGCCGTGGCTCACGTGGGACCATCGCGTCCCGCCCGTGCGTAGACGCCGCACGGCACGTGCGTGGCCGCCGTTGGATAGATGCCCTGGCTGGTTAGTCGACGCTCGGCGCGTCGTCGGGCGCGGCGTCGACCGTGCTGTCGTCCGCGTCGTCGAGCGTGGCCTCGGGAGCGTTCGCCAATTCGGCTGCCTGAGCCGCCGCGAGCTTCTTCTCGTCCTTCTTCTCCTGCTTGCGGGCCCGCTTCTCCTTGACCGCCTGCTCGCGAGCCATCTTCACCATCGTGGTCTGTCGCTTGCTCTGCGCCATCCGGGCATCCTTTCGTCGCTGCTCGGGGACACGGTACAGGCCGCCCAACCCGGAGCCGGTGGCGGCGAGGCCGGAAGCTACCCTGGCGAGATGGAGCCGGCCGAAGAGCGCGACCCCGATTCGACCTTCGAGCGCCTGGTCGCCGAGGCGCTGGACTCGCTGCCCGACGACCTCCGCAGCCGCCTGTCGAACGTCGAGCTGGTGGTCGAGGACGAGCCGCCCGCGGGCCAGCCGCTACTCGGCCTCTACCAGGGCGTACCGCTGACGAGGCGAGGGATCAACTACAGCGGCGCGCTGCCAGACAAGATCACGATCTACCGCGGCCCACTGGAGCGGTACTACGGCAGCGACCCGGAACAGCTGCGCCTACAGGTGAAGCGCGTGGTGCTGCACGAGGTGGCGCACCATTTCGGGATCAGCGACGAGCGGCTCGTGGAGATTGATCGGTACTAAAAGAGACACTTGCGTAGAGACGGATCAGAGAATACACTTCGGTTCGTGCCACATTTCAAGATCTCAGGCCAGGATTTCCAGCTCGAGCAGACGGCTGTGATTGAGTGCGTCGGCCGGTTGCTGCCCGATCCGTTGCAGGAGCACTACGTCGTCATCGAGGGTCGGCGCTTTCCACCGAAGCAGGTCATCTCGTGTGCGACCGGGCTCGATCGCGCCGATTTTACGACCCACCAGGCTCGGCGCGTCCTCAAGCGGCTCGGCTTCACCGCGGCGCGCGTCGGCCATGAGCATGGCGAGCCGGACGTCGGGCCTGCAGAGGGCGGCGGCGGTCCGCACGGTGGCCGGCAGGCAGCTGCGCTCGCGCCCTTCATCGGCAAGTGGGTGGCACTCGCCGCACCGACGGAGGTGCTGGTCGCCGCGGAGACGCCTGAAGAAGTGCTCGAATGGCTGGCCCGCCACGAGCGCCACGCGAGCTCCGGGATGTTTCGCGTGCCGGCGAGCGCTGCCGAGGCGCAGGGCGCCGCTCCCCAGTGAGGTTCCAGTTCCTGGAGTTGCCCGGCGAAGGACCGCCGCTCCTTGTGCGCCCGGTCGTGCCCGTGCAGGTCGAGGACCTCGCCGAGGCGCCGCAGCTCTGCCTCGTCGACACCGGCTCAACGACCAACCGATTCGGCGCCTGGCTCGCCGGGGCGACCGGCATCGACCTGGAGGGAGCACCCGAGACGAAGCTCACGATCGGCGGCGTGGTCACAGTCGCCCGGCATGCGCGCGCTGATCTGACAATCGGCGGCATCCGCTACGACGCCCCCGTCAGTTTCTGCGAACCATGGCCGTTCTCTTTCAACCTGCTCGGCCAGGAAGGTTTCCTGCGCTTCTTCCGGCTGACAGTATGTGCTGCAGAGGACTGGCTCGAACTAGAGCCGGAAGCAGCGAACTAGCTCTGCTCGAGGTCGTGGTCGAAGCCGTGTGCCTTGCACGGCCTGTCCAGTGTCGGACGTCGAACTTCAACGTCGAAACTGGTGATCGAGGATGAGCCGGCGGCGGGTACGCCGCCGGCCCCTACCAGGATGGTCACTTCGCGGAATCGCCGCTTTCGAACTCGGGCGTGCGATTGCCGGCCACCCACTCTGGGTCGGAATCTAGCACCAGTCCAAACGGGACTATCCTCTGCTCGCCCCCGCGGTTGATTAGGTCGCGCATGCCATGCTTCGTTGGTACGCGGAGGATCGTGGGGCGAACACCCGCGCTCTGTTCAACGCGTTGGAGAACGCCGCGTGCCACGTCTTCGGTTTTGGAGACAACTTGCGTTGTCTCGGCCCGGGGCGCGTTGAACGGGCGTATCAAGTGATGGATGTAGTTGTGGATCAGGCCGGGATGTGCGACTGATCCAATCAGGATGACGCGTTCGACTCGATCAGGAACCACCATCGAGCGGAGCGCCTCGGCGACTAGACGGATTGGAGCTCCGTTTGTCCAGTGGAATGCGGCCCAACAAGCCTTCTCCCCTGGAAGTTGGTCGAGAGCTTCTCGAAGGCGGGCCGCGAGTCGGCGGGCATAATGCGGCTCGCCGCCGTGTCCAACCATGACGGCGGCGGCCGCGCTTCGTGCACCGGGCCAAGCGTTCATGATCGCCCTTGGGGCAGCTCGGAGCATCTGTTTGCGGCCCTCTGGATCAACTCGCAGTTCGCCTCTCATGTCGCGGGTGTGAATAGTCACGAAACCGCGCGCCGGAATGAGACTGGGTAGCCGATCCGCGGCGCGGCGGCTGAACTCCGCTTCGGCGTCCGAGAGACCAATCGCTTTAAACTCGATTGAGGCGGTTTCGCCGTTGGCATACGTGATGCCGAAATCCGCGTGCTTGCCTTCGTTTCGATGCGGCTCCAATTCAAACAGCGCATCTTCGGGAAGCGTTTCTGCCAACTTCGCGGCGGCTCGAAGCTCAGCCCAGGTCGGCCACACGTCGGGATCATCTCGAAGCTTGCGCATGATCTGCGACCGTTCGACGCGGTGTTCTTCGAGCAGTTGTACGGATTCAGCAAGGAAGAGAGAGCCGATCGCTCCGTCGGCATTTAGTGAACTGAGGAGTACGCGCTCAAGGTTGGGGAGGTTCCAACTCGCCACTTCCTGGTCAGCCGCTTGAAGCCGTGGCAATTCCACGCTGAAGAACCGCGCGGTTGCAATTAGAACTTCGTCACGATCGGCGAAAGGCGCCATGACGCGTCAGTGTCGCGGCGGCCGCAGTCGCAGGATCCAGCCGGGCGGCTTCGCGAGAGACGTCCACTTGACGAAGGAGGCCCCGTACGGGGCCTCCTCGCGATTCACAATACTCCAGCTCGACATTCAGCTGGTCAATCAGCCGCAGCCCGTGCTCGTCCCGCAATCCCGGCACGTGTAGCAAGTGCCCGCACGCACCATGCGGCCGCCGCACCGCGAGCACTCGACTGCGTCTTCCCAGTTGTTGAAGAGCGCGGTCTGGCCCGGCGTGGCCGGCTGGACGTCGCAGCGCCGGCGCGTCTGACGGGCCGGCGTTGTACGCGGCGGCCATCTTGGCGCGGACGTCGGCGCTCAGGATGCCGACTTCCTCCTGCTGGTCGACGGTCAGGAACTTCTTGCCGAACCAGCGGAAGATGTAGTCGACGATCGACTTCGCCGTGCGGATGTCTGCGTCGTTCGTCAGGCCCGAGGGCTCGAAGCGCATGTGTGAGAGCTTCGAGACGTAGACCTCGGGCGGGACGCCGTACTGCAGGCCCATCGAGACGGCGATCATCAGCGAGTTCATCAGGCCGGACATCGTCGTGCCGTCCTTGGCGATGTCGACGAAGATGTCGCCGGGGGTGCCGTCCTCGAAGAGGCCGACGTGGATGTAGCCCTCGTAGTCGCCGACGCGGAACTTGCGGCCGACCTCGGTGCGGTCTTCCGGGACGCGGCGCCGTTGCGGCTTCGTGCCGACGTTCGCCGGCAGGAGCGCTGCGGCTCCCTTGTCCGACTTGCCCGACAGCGGCTGGGCGACCTTGCAGTTGTCGCGGTAGATCGCGATCGCCTTGACGCCGAGCTTCCAGGCGTCGAGGACGAGCGCGGCGACGTCGTCGACGGTCGCCTCCTCGGGCATGTTCACCGTCTTCGAGATCGCGCCCGAGATGAACGGCTGGACGGCGCCCATCATCTTCACGTGGCCGGTGTAGTGGATCGCCCGCTCGCCGACCGCGCAGTCGAAGACGGGGTAGTGCTCCGTCTTCACGTACGGGGCGCCGACGAGGGTGTTCCGCTCGTCGATGAACGCGACGATCTGGTCGACCTCGTCGGGTGCGTAGCCGAGCTTCTCGAGCCCGAGCGCGACGGTGCGGTTGACGATCGTGATCTCGCCGCCGCCGACGAGCTTCTTCGACTTGACGAGCGAGAAGTCGGGCTCGACCCCCGTCGTGTCGCAATCCATCATGAAGCTGATCGTCCCGGTCGGCGCGAGCACGGTGGCCTGCGCGTTGCGGAAGCCGGCGATCTCGCCGATGTCGAGCGCGTCGTCCCACGACTTGCGTGCCGCGTCGAGCAGATCGGCGGGCACGGCGGTCGTGTTCTCGATGTTCCCCACCGCGGCGCGGTGCATGGAGATGACGCCGATCATCGCGGCGGCATTCTTCTGATACCCCTCGAACGGCCCCATGCGGCCGGCGATCTCCGCCGACTTGCGGTACGCACGGCCGGTCATCAGCGCGGTGATCGCCGCTGCGTACGCGCGGCCGTCGTCCGAGTCGTACGGCAGGCCGCGGGCCATCAGCAGCGCGCCGAGGTTGGCGTAGCCGAGACCCAGCTGGCGGTACGCCTTGGCGTTCCCCTCGATCTGGGGCGTCGGATACGAGGAGTAGCCGACGCAGATCTCCTGCGCGAGGAAGACGACGTCGACCGCATGCTCGAGCGCCTCGACGTCGAGCTCGCCGTCCTCGCGGCGGAACTTCATCAGGTTCAGCGAGGCGAGGTTGCAGGCCGAGTCGTCGATCGACATGTACTCCGAGCACGGGTTGGACGCGTTGATCCGGCCCGTGTTCGGCAGCGTGTGCCACTTGTTGATCGTCGTGTCGTACTGGACGCCCGGATCGGCGCAGCGCCAGGCCGCCTCGGCGATCTGCCGGAGCAGGTCGCGCGCGTCCTTCGTCTCGACGACGGTGCCGTCGGTGCGGGCGGTGAGGTTCCACTCGGCGCCCTGCGCGGCCGCGTCCATGAACGCGTCGGAGACACGGACCGAGTTGTTGGCGTTCTGGTACTGGATCGAGGCCCAGTCCGCCGAGTCGAGCGACATGTCGTAGCCCGCCTGCTCGAGGACGCGCGCCTTCTCCTCCTCCTTGGACTTGCACCAGATGAACTCCTCGATGTCCGGGTGGTCGACGTCGAGGACGACCATCTTGGCCGCGCGCCGCGTCTTGCCGCCGGACTTGATCGTCCCGGCCGACGCGTCGGCGCCGCGCATGAAGGACACCGGCCCCGAAGCGTGGCCGCCCTTCGAGAGCTGCTCCTTCGAGGAGCGCAGCTTCGAGAGGTTGACGCCGGACCCCGAGCCGCCGCGGAAGATGACGCCCTCGCGGCGGATCCAGTCGAGGATCGAGTCCATCGAGTCCTCGATCGAGAGGATGAAGCAGGCCGAGCACTGCGGCTTCTCCTCGAAGCCGACGTTGAACCAGACCGGAGAGTTGAACGCGGCGAGCTGGTTGACGAGGATCGCCTTCAGCTCCGCCTCGAAGGTTTCCGCTTCGTCGTCGGTCGCGAAGTAACCGCCGGCGCGACCCCAGCCGCCGATCGTGTTGACGACGCGGCCGATCATGTGCTTGACGGACGACTCGCGCTCGGGTGACCCCATCCGGCCGCGGAAGTACTTCTGGGCGACGATGTTCGTGGCCGTCTGCGACCAGAACTTCGGGAACTCGACCCCTTTTTGCTCGAAGACGGGCTTGTCCTTGCCGCCGATGAAGGCGTCCCGGAGCTCCCATTCGATCTCGTCGAACGGGTCGCGGCCCGCGATCGTGAAGTAGCGGCGGACGGCGAGCGTCTTCTCGTCGTCGACGACGATGTTGTGAATCTCTTCCGGTGCTTCGATGTGCTTAGCGGTCGCCATCTAGTTCCCTCCGGCCTCGGTTCGGATCCTGGTCGCCCGGCGTCCAGAGCGGACGCGAAAGCGGACCGATCAGGGTAGGACGGGGGGCGGACGGACCGGCTCGACTGGCCCTCGTGATCCCGAATTTTAGCGGCTCAGGGTCAGGCTAGAGGTGGCTTGGGGCCACGGCCCTGGAGCCGTTTTGCCACCACGCCTGCGGCGCCTGCTGCGATCAGCAGCAGCGCCAGCCCGCCGAGCACGAGCAGGGGAATCGGAACGGAATCGGCGCTGGAGGGGCCGACGTCCTTGATCGCGTTCGGAACGGGGCCGCCGCTATCCGTGTCCCGGCCGATCGTGTCCGTGGTGTTGCCCGTGGTGTCGCCCGCTCCCGTGCCGCCACCGGTGCCCGTCGCCGTCCCGCCGCCGGTGCTGCCTCCGCCGATGCCGTTGTTGGGCGGCTTGCCGGCGAGGACGTTCTGCAACGCGCGCTTCAGGTCGTCCTTCGCGTTCGAGTAGACCTCGACGTCCGGCGGCAGGTGCTTGATCGCATCCCGGTAGCACGCCGCGGGGTAGGTCTTGTCGATCCGTCCGTCATACCAGTCGTTCAGAAGCGTCTTCCAGCACGGCGCCGCCGAGGCGGTGCCGGCGCTGATGAAGAAGAGCGCAGCGGAGATGAAGAGGATGCGGGGAAGCTTCATGCAGATGTGCAACGGCGAAGGGGCCTCATCGGACACGGTGTCCCAGTCGAGTCTTCCTCTCGGCGGTGATGGTCGAGTATGGCTCGTGTAAACGGTTCGTAAACGGAGCCAGTGCGGCCGGGCCATCCTATAGCTTCGCCTTTCATGCGTCGTCTGCTCCTCGTGGCTGCGCCGGCGCTCGTCGGCGTGGCCCTGTTCTTCGGCGGCGCGGCCGGCAGCGGCTCGCTGCCGTGGGTCGGGACTGCCGTGCTCGCGCTCGCAGCCGCGGCGCTGCCCGTCCCCCGGCTCGACGCGTGGGGTTGGGCCGCAATCGCGCTGCTGGCCGCGTTTGTCGCCTGGTGCGGGCTCTCGATCGCCTGGTCGTGGCTGCCCGACCGGTCGTGGGAATACCTGAACCGGGGTCTCGTCTATCTCGCGTTCCTGGCACTCGGGCTGGCGCTGGCCGGGCGCGTCCGCGAGGTGGCGCTCTCGCTCGCCGTGCTGCTCGGTGCGGTCGTCGCCTGGTCGCTCGCCGGGAAGGCCGTACCGTGGCTCGGCGGAGACGACCGCGTGGCGCGGCTGCGCGATCCGGTCGGGATCTGGAACGAGCTCGCTCTGCTCGGCGACCTGGCGATTCCGCTTGGGCTCTGGGTCGCGACCGAGGTGCGGCGGCGGGCCGGGACGCTCCTTCTCTACGGCTGGAGCGTCGCGATCCTGCTCACGCTCTCGCGCGGGGGAGCGATCGTCGCGGTCGCGGTCGCGGCGCTCTGGATCGTGCTCGGCTCGCGGCGGTTCGAGAGCGCGGTCGCGATCGTGGTCGCCGCGGTGCCCGGCGCCGTCGTGGCGGCCGTGGGATTCGCTCTGCCTGGGGTGACGTCGAACGACCAGCCGCACTCGGTGCGGGTGCACGACGGCCTGCTGTTCGGGCTCGCGCTCGTCGCGGGCGCGGTGCTCGTCGCACTGGTGCCGGCGGTGGCCCCGGAGGCGCGCCGGCGCCTGCTCGTACGACGGGCGCTCGCCGGGCTGGGGGTCGCCTGCGCGATCGTCGGGATTGCGATCGCGGCGACCAACGCCTCGTCGTGGTGGGACGAGTTCCGCAATCCGGCGTCGGCCGAGACGAGCAACGACCCGGGGCGTCTCGCGTCGGCGAGCTCGAACAACCGCTGGCGCTGGTGGGGCGAGGCGGTGGACGGCTGGCAGCTCCGCAAGCTGGCGGGGACGGGGGCGGGGTCGTTCGAGCTCGTGCACAAGCGCTTCCGCGACAACAATCAGGCGGTCACCGAGCCGCACGATTTGCCGGTGCAGTTCCTCTCCGAGACGGGGCTCGTCGGCCTGGCGCTCTGGCTCGGAGCGTTCGCCGCCGCCTTCGTCGCCATCTTCCGCCGCCGGCCGCAAGGCCCGCGACTCGCGCTGGCGCTCGGCGTCGTGGCGTTCGTGCTGCACGGCCTGCTCGAGATCGACTGGGACTTCCTCGCCGTCTGCGCGCCGGTGTTTCTCATGCTCGGCACTGCGCTCGGGCGGGAGGAGCCGCGGCCGGCGCCGCTCGCGCTGGCGGCTCGGCGCCGGAGCGCTCGCCGTTGCCGGGGCCGTCTCGCTCTTCTCACCCTGGCTCGCGACCCGGGCGGTCGACGATGCCTACGCCGCGCTTGGCAAGCGCGCCGCCGTCGACCACGCCGACAGGGCGCGCGCGCTCGATCCGCTCTCGATCGAGCCGCTCCTCGCCCGCGCGAGTGCCAAGCTCGCCCTGCACGACCTGCCCGGCGCCTACTCGGATTACTACAAGGCGCTCGACCTGCAGCCGGAGAATCCCGAAGGCTGGTGCGCAATCGGCAGCTTCGAGCTCGACGTCGTCAATCTGCCGCAGCGTGCCTACGAGCACCTGAACCGCTGGTACACGCTCGACTCGCAGGGGCCGTGCCTCGACCTCCTCGACCGGGCCAGGCGCGCGGTCAATTCGGGCGGCGGCTCAGCTTACGCGGCGCCGAGGATGACGGCGGCGTGCGCGCCGAGCAGCTCGCGCTTCGAGAGGCCGTCGAGCGGGCCGACAACCTTCACGCGCAGGTCGCGGGCGAGCCGTAGTCCCTCCGCACGGTAACCGGGGCGGTACATGACGACGGTCGTCGCGTAGTCGGAGCGCGGGGCGTTGCCGGTCGTGCCGAGCTGGTAGCCGTGCCTGCGAACCTTGTCCGCCTCCTCCGAAGCGGCGCCTCTGCGGCCGTTGCCGTTCAGCACCATGATCGTCATCTGCGAGCGGGCGAGCTTCGGCTTGCCGGCGGCGACGATCTTCGGCGGTGCGTCCTTCTTCTTGATCGGCGTGAACGCGTGCACCTCGGCCGAGGCGCGCATCTGCTTCGAAAGCGGCTTCGCGAGCAGGACGGCACCGGCCCCGACGAGCATGACGAGCTCGAGCGCGGCCACGGCGCTCGCGATCAACGTCGCGGTCCGCCAGGGGCGGACGAGCGCGTCGGGGGAAGGAAGCGGGTGATCCAAGGCTCCACGTGATTCGCGGCGCCTTCGGATGCTCCTGCAGAGAGACTTGATGTGAAACTCCGGCACGCACGGCTGGTGCGCCAGACACGGCGCGGCTCAGCCGGCTCGGGCTTGCCCGTAGTAACCACTATGCACGGCGCCCGACCCGACCGATCCGCTTGGTCTGGCCCATCCCCGCACGCACCCGAGCTCCACACCAAGTCTCTAGCATGATCGCCGCGTGCGGCATTTCTGGACGTTCGTATGGATCCGCGTCGCCTTCTGGGTCGCCGCGGCGGCGACGCTCCTCTGGACGCCGCTCGCGCCGAAGGACGTGCCGGCCGACCGCGCCTGGGGACCGCTCTCCGATCTCTTCTTCGGGACGTTCGAGCACTGGGACGCGCAGTGGTACCTGCACATCGCGAAGGACGGCTACAACGCCACGTCGGCGGCGTTCTGGCCTCTCTATCCGCTGCTCCTGCACCTGCTCGGCTCCTCGCTCGTGCTCGGGACGCTGCTCTCGCTCGCGGCCGGCGGCGTCGCCGCCTGGGCGATCGCGGAGATCGCGCGGCCGCTGCTGGGCGAGGACGGCGCGCGCGACTCGGTGCTGCTCCTGGCGCTGTGGCCGACCGCGTTCGTCTTCACGGCGCTCTACTCGGACGGGCTCTTCCTGGCGCTCTCCGCCTGGTCGTTCCTCTTCGCGCTGCGCGGGCCAGGCGTGGCGGTGCGGGATCGCCGGTGCGCTCGCGGTCGGGACGCGACTGCTCGGCCTGGCGCTCCTGCCCGCGCTCATCTGGCTCTTCTGGCGGCAGCCGCGCAAGCTCGTGCCGCTGCTTCTCCTGCCGCTGACGGTCGTCCTCTACGGGTGGTACCTCGACCGCCATGTAGGCAACTTCTGGGCCTTCTCGAAGGCGCAGATCTTCTGGCACCGGGAGACGGCGACGCTCGGGCCGATCGGCGGGCTCTGGGACGCGATCCAGGCAGGCGGGCACGGCGGCCTGCGCATCCTGCGCCACCTGCCCCGCGGGCAGGGCTATTCGCCGGCCGACCGGATCGCCTTCTGGAACGCCGTCCATCTCTTGCTGCTCGTCCCTGCCGGCTGGTTGACCTGGGTCGCCTGGAAGCGGCTCGGGACTGCCTTCGGGCTCTATTCGCTCGCGACGCTGCTGATCGTCTGCGCGGTGCCGTCGCAGGGCTTCCCGCTGGTCAGCCTGCCTCGGTTCCTGATGGCCGACTTCCCGATCCTGCTGGCGATCGCCGCGCTGCTGCGAGACCGGCCCGGCTGGCGCACAGGCGTCCTCGTCTCGTTTGGCGCGCTCTCAGCTCTCGCCGGCGCCGCGTTCGCGCACGGCGTCTGGATCGCGTAACGAATCCCAGGTCCGGCGCAGGCCGTCCTCGAGCGAGACGGCCGGCTCCCAGCCGAGCTCGTCCCGGGCAAGCGTCACGTCGAGCACGCTGCGGCGCGCATCGCCCGCCCGCTCCTCGACGTGCTGCGGCGGGGCGTCCGAGCCGCTGACGCGCCGGCAGAGCTCGTGCAACTCGAGCACGCTGGTGGCGACCCCGGTGCCGACGTTGTAGACGCCGTGGTCGCGCGCCGACGCCGCCAGCACCGCGTCGACGACGTCCCCGACGTAGACGTAGTCGCGCTCGTTGCCGCCGTCGCCGAAGAGGAGCGTCGGCTCGCCCGTGGCCATCCGCTCCAGGAAGATCGAGACGACGCCGCCCTCGAGCGACGAGTCCTGGCGCGGGCCGTAGACGTTCGCGAACCGCAGCACGACGGTGGCGATCCCGTGCAGCCGCCGCCAGGTCGCGAGGTACTCCTCGCCGGCGAGCTTCGCCGTCCCGTACGGCGAGACGGGCCGGCGCGGCGCTGTCTCCGCCGGCGGGCTCGTCGACGTCGCCGTAGATCGCGCCGCCGGTGGAGCTGAAGACGACCGCGGCGCCGGCGGCGCGGGCCGCTTCGAGCACGTTGATCGTCCCGACGACGTTCACCTCGGCGTCGTAGCCGGGTCGTTTCACCGAGGTGCCGACGTCGGCCTGGGCCGCCAGGTGGAAGACGACCTCGGCGTCGACCGTGAACGGCTCGCGGATGTCGTGCTCCAGCAACGCGGCGTCCAAGTTCAGGAACTCCCGCTTCCCGGTCGCGAAGTTGTCGACGACGAGCACGTCGTCGCCGCGCTCGACGAGGGCGTCCACGAGGTGCGATCCGATGAAGCCCGCACCCCCTGTGACGACCGCCTGCATGGGGCCGTATCGTACGGACTCGATGTTCGTGACGTTTGAAGGCCTCGACGGCTGCGGGAAGAGCACCCAGGTGGAGCTGCTGGCGGCTGCTCTGCAGGAGCACGGGCGCGAGGTGATCGCGACGCGCGAGCCCGGCGGCACCGAGGTCGGCGAGGGGATCCGTGACCTGGTGCTCCACGGCCCGCAGATGACGCCCTGGACCGAGGCAGCGCTCTATGCAGCCGCGCGCGCGGAGCTCGTCGAGGAGGTGATCCGCCCGGCCCTCGAGCGGGGCGCCGCGGTGATCTGCGACCGGTACATCGACTCGTCGATCGCCTACCAGGGGATCGCCCGCGAGCTCGGCGTCGGCCGCGTGCTCGAGCTGAACCTCGCCGCGGTGCGAGGGCTCCTGCCCGAGCGGACGTTTCTCTTGCAGATGAGCCCCGAGGAAGCGCAGGCGCGGCAGACGGGCAAGCCGGACCGGATCGAGCGCGAGCACGACTCGTTCCGCTCGGCGGTGGAAGAGGCGTACCGGGGGCTGGCGGCGATCTTCCCGCAGCGGATCGTCTCGCTCGACGGGACAGCCGAGCCGGAAGCGATCGCGAAGGAGGTCCGTGGGCACCTGGGACTTTCCTGAGCAGCGGGAGGCCAAGCGCCTCCTCGACGCGGCGATCGCGGAAGGGCCGGCGCACGCCTATCTCTTCCACGGGCCGGCCGGCGTGGGCAAGCGCCGCGCGGCCGTCGAGCTCGCGGGCAAGCTGCTCGGAGACACCGGCCGCGTCACGCGCGGAGCGCATCCCGACCTCTACGTGCTCGAGGCGCTCGGCGACATGATCCGCATCGACGCGATCCGCGAGCTGCGGCGCGACCTGCACATGCGCCCGTTCGAGGCCGACCACCGCGTCTATCTGATCTTCGACTCGAACCTCTTGAACGAGGAGGCGGCAGACGCGCTGCTGAAGGACCTGGAGGAGCCGCCGCCGTACGCGGTGATCGTCCTCGTCGCCGACGACCTCGGCCCGATCCCCGAGACGATCCGCTCGCGCTGCCAGCCCGTCCCGTTCGGGCGGCTCTCGGAGCGGGCGGTGCGGGCGGAGCTCGACCGGCGCGCTCCCGGCCTCCCGGAGGCGGAGCGCACGGCACTGGCGCGCGTCGCGGCCGGACGGCTCGACCGGCTCGAGCGGCTGCTCGACCCGGCGGCCGCGTCGCGCCGTGCGCAGCTGATCGAGCTCGCCCGGGCCGCCTACCGAGACGACGCATTCGAGCCCGGCCGACGCGGCGTCGCGAATCGTCGATGCCTCCCGTGAGCGCTCGGCGGAGGCGAAGGAACGCGAGGAGGTGGCGATCGCCCCGCTCGACCTGCCGACGCGCGAGGGCGAGCAGCGCGTCCGTCGCGCGGGGCGTGGCGCCGAGCGGGAGGAGCTGCTCGACTCGCTCGAGGAGCTCGCGTCGTGGTACCGCGACCTGATCGCGGTCGCCGTCGGCGCCGAGGGAGTCGTCGTCCACGCCGATCGGCTGACGGAGCTGCGGGAGGACGCGAGCGAGGAGCTTCTGCCGGGCGCAGAGCTGGCTGCCGAGGCAGTGCGCGACACGTGGCGGGAGCTCGAGGAGTTCAATCTCGCCCCGCAGCTCGCCTTCGAGGCGCTCTTCGTGCAGGTGCGCCGGGCCTTGACCGGGCCATATCTCGTCACCCGTTAAGGGGGTTGCGAGAAAAACCCTGCTGCCGACACTGAGAGAGCGCATGCGGCGCGCTCAATCCGAGGCAAGTTCAGGGAGTAGCGTTGGCCGCAGTTCCATCGATAGGGCGCGCGAGTGCCGTCGAGCCCCGCCCCTCACAGGGTGAAGGAGCTCAGGCAACCGGCCAGCTGTACGAGCGCCACAGCCGCCAGATCTTCAATTTCTGCCTGCACAAGCTCGGTTCCCGCGAGGAGGCCGAGGACGCAGCGCAGACGACCTTCCTGAACGCGTTCCGGGGCATGGAGCGTGGGGTGCGCCCCGAGCTCGAGCAGGCCTGGCTCTTCAAGATCGCCGAGAACGTGTGCCTCACCCGGCACCGCTCGACCTTCCGGCGCCGTCGCATCGAGTCGCCGAGCGACTTCGACACGCTGCAGGAGGTCATCCCGTCACCGCAGCGCGACCCTGACACGTTGATCCGCCTCCCCGAGGCGCTCTCCGAGATGTCCGAGCAGCAGCGGCGCGCGCTGCTCCTTCGCGAATGGCAAGGGCTCTCGTACCGCGAGATCGGCGAGGAGCTCGACCTGTCGCAGGCCGCAGTCGAGACGCTGCTCTTCCGCGCCCGCCGCTCTCTCGCCGCGGCACTGACGGAGGCGCCGGCGCCGAAGAAGCGTGGCTCGGCTCGTCTGCGCAGCGGCATCGACCTCGGGTCTATCCTCGCTGCCGCGAAGGCGGCGTTCGCCGGCAGCGCGGCGATCAAGGTTGCCGCGGTCGCGGCTGTTGCGTCGACGACGGCAATCGCCGGCTCGAAGGTCGAGAACATCCAGCACGCTGTGCTGGAGCGGCCGGTGGCCGCGACGGTCGCGAAGGCGCCCGCCGCGAAGGCTCATCTTCAGCGCAGCACCAGCACGGCGACTCCGGCTGCTCCGGCCGTGACGCACAAGGTCGTGCCTGCCAAGCGCGCCCATGCCAAGGTCCGCGTCGTGTCGGCTCCGCACGGTGTCGCTTTCGTCCCCAACCGCGTCACCGACGAGAACATCGGCGCGGCCGCGCCCGCACCCCCGGCAGCAGCGCGCGAGGCGCAGACTCCCATCGCCCTCGCGCCCGCCGCCGAGCAGCCCGTCGCCTACGCAGCGGCGCCGCCGGCTCCGACGACCACCCCGGTCGTCCCGGAGAACGCGAAGGAGCACAAGACTTTCGACCGCGGGCTCAGCACTGCATCGGCGCCGACGCCGGTCGCCAGCGTAGCTGCGCCGACGCCGGCCGACACTACGGCCGGCCGCAAGCACGACGGCGCGCGGGACCATGGGAAGCGCAACGACCGCACGGCTCGTCACGAACAGCTCGGGACTTCGACGCCCGCTCCCGCGACGGCCACGGTTGCTCCTGTCGCGCAGACGACCGCCCCGACGCAGCCCGCCCCCGCTCAGCCCGCCGAGCGGGGCAGGGCGACGTGGAAGCAGAACGACAAGCGCGACGACCGCCGCTCGCGCCAGCCCACGCCCGTCCCGGCAAGCCCCGTGGCGACGCCGACCGCTCCAGTCGCGACCGAGCCGGCGACCCCGACGCCGACGGATCCCGGCCGGAAGTGGAAGGACAGGCATGACGTTCCGGCCCCGGCTCCTTCCCCCGCCGCAACGCCCGCACCTCCCGCCGCAGCGCCTGCCCCCGCCCCCTCGGAGGACAAGCCAAGCCACCGCGGCCGGGGCTGGCACCGCTAGACAATCCGTTCGCCGCGTCGCCGCGGCGAATGTTCTAGTGCGGTGTCACAGCCGCTGCAGATGCGGGTCGACCGCGCGTGTCGAGCCGAAGTCGGAGGGCTGCGGCTTCGGATGGCCACGGCGTCTGCCGCGCACGAGCCAGGAGAACGTTCGTGCGAGCCAGACGATCCGCTCCATGGCCCAGACGACGCCAAGCGGTATGAACAGCAGCGCTGTGAACGGGACGATCACGATCGCTCCGCCGACGAACGACGCGAGGCGGCCCAGGCCGGCCCAGCCGATTCGGGTCCAGCCACCCCAGGCGGCGACCCAGCTCAGAGCGATGGCGACGGCGAGGATCACGGCGAGGGTCGAGCCCGCGAGCGCCGCGACGATGCAGGCGGCGGCCAGGTGCAAGGCGACGAGTGCGAAGCCGACCGCGGTGACGAGCCTTCCGTGTCGCTGCCGCTGAACGCCCGCTCCCCGGCGCCGCTTTCGTGACGCGCTCGGCGCAGGGCTGTTGTCATCCTTGCGCTGCTCCTCGATTGCGGCGGCTTTCACCTGATCGATTCCCATGCCAGCCGTCCGGAACGTCGTCTCGAAGCTGACTGCGGTCCAGGCCAGCCAGCGCCTCGCAAAGCCGATGCCGGAATCGCCGAGCGCCTTGCGGAAGACCCAGTCGGCGTCGTGGCGCTCGATCGCATCGACGAGCTGGTCGTGCACGAGCGCGGCGCGTGTCTGCCTTCCGTAGCTGGCGACGAACCACCAGAGAATCGACGGCACCGACGCCAGATCGGTTCTGCCGACGCCCTCGGGTGTGATCACGTGCCGTTCCTTGTCCGGGTCGGTGTAGGCGAACCCGCGAAGCAGCAGGAAGCGCTTGCGGTCGACCTGCTCGAGCTGCACGCCCTCGTCCGGCTGGAACGGGTGGACGGTCACGACGCGGTCAGTATCCACCGTCGTCGAGCGAGTGACAACGCACCGCGCTGCCGGGGGCTGGCGTCCAGAACGCCCGGCGAACGGCGCGGCTACACTGTCGCCGCCCCGCCGACGTAGCTCAGCTGGTAGAGCACTTCACTCGTAATGAAGGGGTCCGCGGTTCGAGTCCGCGCGTCGGCTTCTTTCTTGCGTCAGTAGACGCGGCGAGCGGATGATCACCCTCTTCGGATGATGCTCGGCTCCGTCTGACCGCGGGATCGTGTGCCTCTGCAGTTCGCCTCGTGGTGACGGTCGGCAGCTTGACTCGGCCGGTTGAGCGGATCACTCAGGCGGTGTCGTGAGCCCGGTAGTGGCGAGGAGGCGATAGGAGTGGCGACGAAGGGATCGGCGTCTGCACGCGGGACCGCCGCCGGGCTCGTCCTGCTGACGCTCGCGTCGGGGCAGTTCCTGATGACGCTGGACAGCTCGGTGATGAACGTCTCGATCGCGACGGTGGCGAAGGACGTCGGCACGACCGTGACTGGCGATCCAGGGCGCGATCACGGCCTACACGCTGGTGATGGCGGCGCTGATGATCACGGGCGCGAAGGTGGGCGCGATGATCGGCCGCAAGCGCGCCTTCGCGATCGGCTGCGTGATCTACGGCTGCGGCTCGTTCACGACGGCGCTCGCGCCGAACCTGACCGTGCTGCTCATCGGCTGGTCGTTCCTCGAGGGCGTCGGCGCGGCTCTGATCCTGCCCGCGATCGTCGCGCTCGTCGCGGGCAACTTCCCGGCCGAGCGGCGTCCCGCCGCCTACGGGCTCGTGGCCGCGGCGGGCGCGATCGCCGTCGCGGTCGGCCCGCTCATCGGCGGCGTCTGCACGACGTACTTCTCGTGGCGCTGGGTCTTCGCCGGCGAGGTGCTGATCGTGCTCGCGATCCTGTTCCTGACGCGGCGGATCGCACGACGCGCCGGTCGAGAAGCGCCCGCGCCTCGACTGCGTCGGCTCGGTGCTGTCGGCGCTCGGGCTCGGGACTGCTCGTCTTCGGCGTGCTCCGCTCCGGCGAGTGGGGCTGGGTCCAGCCCAAGTCCGGCGGGCCGTCGTGGGGCAACCTCTCGCCGACGGTCTGGCTCATCCTCGGCGGGCTCTTCGTGATCTGGCTGTTCTTCCGCTGGGAGGCCGCGCCGCGAGTCGCAAGGGCAAGGAGCCGCTGATCTCGCGTGGCGATGCTGCAGAACCACCAGTTGGACGGCGGACTGACGATGTTCTTCTTCCAGTACCTCGTGCAGGCGCGGGTTCTTCTTCGTCGTCCCGCTCTATCCTCTCGGTCGCCCTCGGCCTGTCGGCGGTCGCGACCGGCGTCCGGCTGCTGCCGCTCTCGATCACGCTGCTCGCCGCGGCGATCGGGATTCCGCGCCTCTTCCCGCACGTCTCGCCGCGGCTCGTCGTCCGCGCCGGCCTGCTCGCGCTGCTCGCCGGCACCGTCGTCCTGCTCGCCGCATTCGACGTGGACGCCGGCCCGGAGATCGTGTTCGTCCCGCTGCTCCTGATCGGGCTCGGGATCGGTGCGCTCGCCTCGCAGCTCGGCGCCGTCATCGTCTCGGCGGTGCCGGACGAGCAGAGCTCCGAGGTCGGCGGCCTGCAGAACACGATGACCAACCTCGGCGCCTCGTTCGGCACGGCGCTCGCCGGCTCGCTGCTGATCGCGTCGATGAGCTCGTCGTTCCTCGCGAACATTCAGCAGAACCCGGCGATCTCGCCCGCGGTCGAAGCAGCAGGCGCAGGTCGAGCTCGCAGGCGGGGTGCCGTTCGTGTCGGACGCCGACCTCGAAGCCGCGCTCGAGGAGCAACACGTCGATCCCGAGACCGACGGACGCGGCACTCACCGCGTACGCGGACGCCCGCATCGACGGGCTCCGTTCGGCGCTCTCGATCCTCGCCCTGCTGGCGGTCGTGGCGCTGTTCCTGACCCAGAGCATCCCGTCGAGACCGCCGGCTGCGGCGGAGAAGGAGTAGGACGATGTGCCGTTGGCTCGCGTATTCGGGGACCCCGATCCGGCTCGAGGAGCTGCTCGTCAAGCGCGATCGCTCGCTGATCGACCAGAGCCTGCACTCCAGGGAGGGCGCGACGCCGACGAACGGCGACGGCTTCGGCGTCGGCTGGTACGACGACACCGAGACCCCGAGGCTCTACCGCAGCGTGCATCCAGCCTGGAACGACCGGAACCTGCGCGAGCTCGCTGCCGGGATCTCGTCGCACCTCTTCCTCGCGCACATCCGCGCGTCGACGGGAACGGCGATCCAGGAGACGAACGCGCACCCGTTCCGCTACCAGCGCTGGCTGTGGATGCACAACGGGCTGATCCGCGACTTCCCGCGGGTCAGGCGGGAGCTCGTGCTGGCGGTCGACGACTCGCTGTTCACCTCGATCGAAGGCACGACCGACTCGGAGACGATGTTCTACCTCGCGCTCACCTTCGGTCTGGAGAGCGAGCCCGTCGCCGCGGTGGAGCGGATGGTCGGCTTCGTCGAGGAGACCGGGCGCCGGCACGGCATCGCGGATCCGATCCAGATGACGATCGCGACGACCGACGGGCGCAGCGTCTACGCGTTCCGGTACTCGAGCGAGGGGAAATCCCGGTCTCTGTACTTCAGCACGCGCATGGATGCGCTCAGGGCTCACTATCCGGAGAGCGACGAGCTCGCCCAGCTGTCCGATGAGACGCGAATCGTCGTCTCCGAGCCTCTCGGCGACCTCGCGGGAGCGTGGAACGAAGTGCCCGAGTCCCACGTCGGCATCATCCAGCCGGGCGACGACGAGCTGCGACCATTCGCGCCGCTCCGGCCGTGAGCTAGTCGCCGTTCGACAGGCGGGCGCTCCAGGCGGACAGGCCGCTCCGTTAGGGGACGAGCCCTTGCGAGGCGGTTCCGGGCCGCCAGAACCACCTCGCGAGAGCCACCTCTCGAGAGTACGAGACGCGCGGGGTGGCTCGCGCCAGGGAAATCCCTAGGGTTGGAAGATGCTGATCGGCCGTGAGGTGGAGTCCGCGAGGCTCGCAACGGCGCTCGCTTCCGTGCGTGCGGGCACCGGTGCGGCGTTCGTGCTCGTCGGCGAGCCGGGAATCGGCAAGACGACGCTCCTCCGGGACCTCGTCGACCAGGCCGGCGAGATGACCGTTCTCGAGACGGCCGGGGTGGAGTCCGAGGCTGACCTGCCCTATGCCGCGCTGATCGACGTGCTGACGCCGGTGCTGCACCGGCTCGATGCCCTGCCGGAGGCGCAGGCCGTCGCGCTGTCGACCGCACTCGCGCTCGGGCCGCCGGGCGCCGTCGACCGGTTCGCGGTCGCGGTGGCGACGCTCGGGCTGCTCACGGCGGCGGCGGAGCACGGTCCGGTGCTCGTCGTGGTCGACGACCTTCAGTGGGTCGACTCGGCGTCGCGGGACGCGCTCGCTTTCGCTTCACGGCGCCTGGCGGCGATCCCGGCGATCCTCGTCGCCGCGCAGCGGACCGACGCCAGGCGGACACCGGGCCTGCAGGTCGTGCGCGTCGGCCCGCTCGACCGGGAGGACGCGACCCAGGTGATCGCCGGCAACGCGGGACGCATCGCACCGGACGTGCTCGCGACGATCCTCGACGCTGCGCGCGGGAACCCGCTGGCGCTCGTCGAGCTGCCGCAGCTCCTGACGGCGGGCCAGCTCGCCGGTACGGAGGCGCTCGCCAATCCGATCCCGACGGCGAATGGACTCGAGCGCGCCTTCTCCGCACGGCTCGCACCTCTCTCTCCGGCTGGACGACTGGCGACCGTCGTCGCGGCGGCGGACAGCTCAGGCACCGCCGGCGTCGTGCTCGGGGCGTTCGGGGCTCTCGGGCTCGCAGAGGAGGATCTCCGCGAGGTCGAGGCGCTCGGCCTGCTCTCGATCGACGCCAACCGGCTCGAGTTCCGCCATCCACTGGTGCGTTCCGCTGCGTATCACGGCGCCGACGCGGCCGAGCGGCGGGCTGTCCACGCGGCGCTCGCGGAGGCCGACACCGATCCCGACCGCGGCGCCTGGCACCGCGCGGCCGCCGCTCTCGGCCCCGACGACGCGATCGCGGACGAGCTCGACGGCGCCGGAGCGCGGGCGCTGGCCAGAGGCGCGTTCGCCGCCGGCGCGGCCGCGCTCGAGCGCTCAGCGGCCTTGACGGCAGCGCACGCCGAGCGGGGAGCGCGACTCCTGCGGGCCGCGTGGGCGATGGATTCGGCGGGGAGCCTCGTGCGGAGCCAGGCCCTCGCCGAGGAGGCGGCGAACCTGATCGAAGACAGGCGCCTCCGGGCGGAGCTTGTCCTGCTCCTCGGCCGGCTCCGGATGGCGGCAGGAGATGTCGAGGCGGGGCACGCGATGATCATCGACGAGGCCGAGCGGGTCATCGAGCTCGACCCTGCGCTCGCGGCAGCGCTCCTTAGCTTCGCGGCGAACCTGCTGTTCTTCCGGCTCGAGGGGCCCGCCGCCGTCGAGTTGCTCGAGCGCGCGTGGAGTCTCGGCGACCCGGCCAGACAGCGGACACCGACCGAGCGAAATGCCGCCGCACTGGCCCGGACGATGGCCGGTGACACCGCCGGGCCGCCGCTGCTCGTCGAGCTCGCCCTCGAGGCCGGCAAGGACGTCGAGAATGGGCACCGCATGGGCGCCGCCGTGGGCTGGCCGCTCGTGTGGGCGGAGGAGTACACCGCCGCGCGAAATCTCCTCACCTGGGCCGCAGGCGTTCAGAGGTCCGGCGGCTCGCTTCGCCACCTGCCGCAATCGCTGATCGAGCTTGCCGAGCTCGACTTCCGGGTCGGTCGCTGGGTGCCGTCGCTCGCCGGAGCCTACGAGGCGATCGCGCTGTTCGAGGAGACGGCGCAGCACACTGAGCTGGGGTTTGCGCAGGCGACCACGGCCCGCATCGACGCTGCACTCGGCCACGACGAGGACTGCCGTCGCCGCGCGAGAGAGGGCTTCGCGGCCGACACCGCCGCGGGCCTGTTGCTGGCGAGTGCCACCGCCGGCGCCGCGCTCGGCCTGCTGGAGCTCGGCCGGGGCGATCCGGAGGCCGCGATCGTGGCCCTCGAGCCGGTGGAGCGCATCGTGCGCGAGAGCGGGCTCGGCGAGCCGTGGCTGATCCCGTGGGCACCCGACCTGATCGAGGCGTACAGCCGGGTGGGGCGCAACGATCGCGCCGCCGAGGTTCTCGACAGCTTCGAGCTGCAGGCGAAGGCGACGGGACGCGTGTCTGCGCTGGCGGCTGCCGCTCGGTGCCGCGGCCTGCTCGCGTCCGACGAAGAGTTCGAGGAGCAGTTCGCGGCGGCCCTCGAGCTGCACGATCCCATGCCGACGCCGTTCGAGCGCGGCCGCACCGAGCTGGCGTACGGCGAGCGGCTGCGCCGCGCTCAGAAGCGATCGCAGGCGCGGGAGCTGCTGCAGGCGGCGCTGCAGACGTTCGAGCGACTCGGAGCGGAGCCGTGGGCCGACCGCGCCCGCGGCGAGCTGCGTGCGTCGGGCCAGTCGGTGCTGACGCCGGCGCAACGGGCGGAAGATGCGCTGACGCCTCAGGAGCTGCAGGTCGCCGCGATCGTCGCCGGCGGCGCCACGAACCGCGAGGCCGCCGCGGCGCTCTTTCTCAGCGTCAAGACGATCGAGTTCCACCTTGGCCACGTGTACCGCAAGCTCGGCATCCGCTCTCGGACCGAGCTCGTCCGCGCTCTCGAAGCTCCCGTCTAGCCCTCAGATCGGCGCCCACGCAGGGGAAGTGGGGGCTAAGGGTCGCCCTCCCCGCGGTCGATAGGTCGATCCAGCGCCCTTCGCCGGCGCTGCAAGTCCGCATGGGGTCACTCACAACATCTGTCCGCGGCTGGCTTCCGACCAGCGGGTCGCTCCACGAGCGGGAGTGGCGCTCCCGGCACCGCGCACTCCTGGTGCTGCTCTGGCTGCACGTGCCCTTCCTCGTCGCCTATCAGGCGATGCGTCCCGAGAACGGTCACTCGCATGGCGCGCTGCAGGTGGGATTGTCCGAGGTCTCACTCGTCGTCCTGCTGACGTTGCTCGCGACGTTCGGCACCACGAACGGCTGGCCGCGCCGCGTCACCTCGACGCTGGTCGCGGCGGGCTTGCTCTCCTGCTCTGCCACGCTCGTCAGCTTCGCCCACGGCCTCACCGAGGCGCACTTCCACTTCTTCGTCGTCATGGGCTTGCTCGTCCTCTACGAGGACTGGGTGCCGTTGCTGCTGGCGCTGACCTACGTGCTGATCCACCACGGAGTCCTCGGTACCCTCGTCCCCGAGTCGGTCTTCTACCGGACATCCGCGCAGGCTCGCCCGTGGCAGTGGGCCGGGCTGCATGCACTGTTCATCCTCGGCGCAGTGATCGCCGGCGTCATCAACTGGCGGATGAACGAGACCGCCCGCGAGGAGGCCGCCGCCGCCGAGCGTCGCGCGCGAACGAGCGAGCTGCGGTTCGAGCAGGCGTTCGACGACGCGCCGATCGGTATTTCGCTGCTCGAACAGGACGGCCGCATCATCGATGCGAACCGCGCTTTCTGCGAGATGTTCGACTTCGACAAGGCGGCGCTGCTCGGCACGAGCTTCTCGGACCTGATGCACCCCGGCGAGCCAGATCTGACCGCATTCGACGAGCTGGTCTCCGGCACTGCGGTCTCACTCGAAGGCCGTTACCTCGACCGTCGCGGCGCGACGGTCTGGGCGCTGCTGCGCGCTTCGCAGATTCGCGACCACAACGATGAGTCGCCCGCCGCGTTCGTCGTCCAGCTCCAGGACGTCACCGCGGACCACCTGGCGAAGGAATTGCTCGAGCGCCGCGAGCGGCAGCTCGCGGAGGCGCAGCAGATCGCTCGGCTCGGGAGCTGGGAATGGAACCGGGTGACGGGCGAGCACCTCTTCTCGGAGGAGATCTACCGGGTCTTCGGCGTCCGCGAGGACGACTTCAAGGACACGGCCGACTCGATCATGTCGTTCGTCCATCCCGACGACAGGGAGCACGTCGCTCGCCGAGGTCGACCATGCGGTCCAGGCGGGCGGGTCGTTCGCGCTCGAGCACCGGATGGTTCGGGCTGACGGAGAGATCCGCCACGTTCACACGAACGGGCGCCTGGTCACCGACGCCGACGGTGCGAGGCGCCTCGTCGGGACGCTCCAGGACGTGACCGAGCGCCGGCTCGAGGAGCAGCATCGCCACGATCTCGAGCATCAGCTGCGGCAGTCGCAGAAGCTCGAAGCGGTCGGCCAGCTCGCCGGCGGCGTCGCACACGACTTCAACAACCTGCTGGTCGCCGTCTTCGGCGCCACCGAGATGGCCGCGGAGCAGGTCGACCGCGCGAACCTCGCCGTACAGGGCCATCTCGCCACGATCAAGACTGCGGCCGACCGCGCCGCCTCGCTGACCTCGCAGCTGCTCGCGTTCAGCCACAAGCAGCTGCTCAAGCCCGAGATCCTCGACGTCAACGACGTCATCGCCGAGTCGGAGGAGCTCCTCCGGCGCGTGCTCAACGCGAACATCGACCTCGACTTCGCATACGACCGCGAGGTCGCGAACGTCCTCGTCGACGCGACCCAGTTGTCGCAGGTGATCATGAACCTCGGCCTCAACGCGCGCGACGCGATGCCCCACGGCGGCACGCTCGCCGTCGCGGTCGCGGACGCAGAGGTCGAAGCGGAGTGCCGCGACGACCAGCAGCCGATGGGAAGCGGCTCCTACGTGCTCGTCACCGTGCACGACACGGGCACCGGGATGACCGCCGAAGCTCGCGAGCGTGCGTTCGAGCCGTTCTTCACCACGAAGCCCGTCGGCCTCGGCACCGGGCTCGGCCTCTCCACCGTCTACGGCATCGTCAAGCAGAGCGGGGGCTTCGTCTGGCTCGACAGCGAGGTCGGCCGTGGGACCACGTTCAGCATCTATCTCCCGGCCGTCGCGTCACCGGTGCCTGCCGGCGAGCCGGTGAGCGAGCGCGATCCGGGCCGCATCGAGACGCGGGTCATCCTCGCCGAGGACGACGACCTGGTCCGGGGCACGATCGTGGCGATGCTCGAGCAGAGCGGCGCCGACGTGCGCGCGGCAGCGTCGGGCGGCGAGGCGCTCGCCCTGTGCAAGCACGGCGGGGTTGACATCCTCGTCACCGACATCGCGATGCCGGACATGAACGGCTTCGACGTCGCCGAGGAAGCCATGCGCCGCGATCCCGATCTGCGCGTCCTCTTCATCTCAGGCTACGCCCTGGACGACGATCGCGCGCTGGAGCAGCTACCGGGCACGCTCCTTCGCAAGCCGTTCACGCGTCACGAGCTGGTGGCCGCGCTCGCGGATGCTCTGCAGGTCACGGCGCCGGCCGCATCGCACACGGCCGTTCGCGGAACCGGTCCTAGACGGCCGCGAGCCCGGCGCCGAGGCCGAGCAGCAGCCCTTCCTTGCCGACCGCGGGGCTCGTCGTCAGGAACAGGACGACGCCGTCCTCTGGTGCCGAGATCTGCTCGGTCACCTCGCCGAAGAGATTGCGCATTGTCCCGAGGCTCGAGCCGGCACGAACCTCGTCGCCGGCGCGCACGTCGGGTTGCCACCAGCCTTCGTCCGACGAGCGGATCCAGACGAAACGGGCGACGCTGCGCATGTCCGCCCGCGGCGGGTTCACGTCGCCCGGCAGCATCTGCAGGTGGCGGAGGGCGTTCTCGATCCCGTCGACGTGCATGCGGACGGCGTCCTCCTCCAGCAGCCCGCAGCCGCCGACCTCCGCGATCACGGCCGGGATGCCCGCGGCGGCGGCGGCGCCGGTGGTCGTGCCGCTGATCGGGGCTTCCCCGGGCTCCGAGCGGACGACGTACGGCAGCCCGAACGCGACCGCCACGCCGCGCGCCTGCTCCTCGACCGGCGACTCGTCGTAGAGCGAGAACGGCTCGAGCGCCTCGACCATGTCGCCGCCGTGGAGATCGAGCAGGAAGTCGCTCGGCGCGATCAGCTCGTCGAAGACGTAGCTCGCGAGCACGTCGCTGAACGTTCCGTCTCGCGAGCCCGGGAAGCAGCGGTTGAGGTTCTTGCCGTCCTGCGGCATCACGAATGCCAGGCGGGCCTTGAAGGACGGCATGCTGACGATCGGGACCGCGGTGATCCGCCCGCGGAGTCGGCTCGTGTCGAGCTCGTTCATGAAGCGGGTGACCGCGGCGATCGACGAGTACTCGCCGCCGTGGATGCCGGCGAGCAGGCAGAGATGCGGGCCGTCGGCGTCGCCTCGGGCCTCGAAGCACGGGAGCTCGAGCTCCGCGAGCAGCTCGTGGTCGAAACGGATCGTTCGGTGCTCGATCATCGGGCCTCCTGGGTTCCGAGCTCGACCTCCGGGACGTGTGCGGCGGGCTTCGCGGTCCAGGCGAAGTGACACGCCGCCGCATGCTCCGGGGCGCCTGGGCCGGGGTTGAGCGCCGGCTCCTCCTGGTCGCAGAGCGGCGTCTGGGCGAGCGGACAGCGGGGATGGAAGCGGCAGCCGGTGGGCAGGCGGATCGGGCTGGGCGGGTCGCCGACGATCGCCGCAGCCTCGGAGACCCGTCCCGGAACGAGCCGCGGCACGGCGCGGAGCAGGCCTTGCGCATACGGGTGGCGCGGATTGTGAAGAGCTCGTTCACCGGCGCCGTCTCGACGATCCGGCCGAGATACATCACCGCGACCCGGTCGCAGACGTGGCGGACGACCGCCATGTTGTGCGCGATCAGGAGCAGCGTCAGCCCGAGCTGTCGTGCGCAGCTCGTCGAGCAGGTTCAGCACCGTCGCCTGCACGGAGACGTCGAGCGCCGACACGGGCTCGTCGGCGACGAGGACGTCCGGCTCGAGCGCGAGCGCGCGCGCGATGCTCACGCGCTGGCGCTGGCCGCCGGAGAACTGGCGCGGATACGCGTCGAGCGAGCGCGCGCCGAGGCCGACCAGGTCGAGCAGCTCGCGGCACCGCGCGTCGATCTGCGCCTTCGGGACCATGTCGTGCGCGCGCAGCAGCTCGGCCAGCGTCTGCTTGCACGGTCATGCGCGGATTGAGCGACGAGTAGGGATCCTGGAACACCATCTGGATCCGCCGGCGCGTGGCGCGGGTCGCGCTTCGCCGCGAGCGGCTGCACCCTCGTAGCGGATCTCGCCGGCAGTCGGCTCGTAGAGGCCGACGATGCAGCGTCCGAGCGTCGACTTGCCGCAGCCCGACTCGCCGACGAGCCCGAGCGCCTCGCCCCGCTGCGAGCTCGCGAGGTCGACGCCGTCGACCGCGCGCAGCACCGCGCTCGGCTGCCCGCTCAGGCGCCGGACGACGCCGCCCCGGAGCGGGAAGTGCATCGCGAGGTCGCGCACCTCCAGGAGGGGCCTCGAGCAGCGGCTCAGCCACCGGCGATCACCGGCTCCCTGCGCACGTCCGCCGCGGCGCAGGTCGGGATGGATGCACGCGGTCGCCCGCCCGTCGCCGAGCGGCCGCAGCGGGAACGCACCGCTCGACGCAGTCGTCCTGCGCGAACGGCGCAGCGCGGATGAAAGCGACAGCCGGGCGGCGGCGCCGCCGAGGTCCGGCGGCGCGCCCGGGATCGATCGAGAGCAGCTCACGGACGTCGTCGACGTCCGGCACCGAGCGCAGCAGGCCCAGCGTGTACGGGTGCCGCGGCTCGCGGAAGACCGTCGTCGACGGTGCCGGTCTCGACCACCTGGCCCGCGTACATGACGGCGACGCGACTGGCAGGTCTGCGCGATCACGGCGAGGTCGTGCGAGACGAAGACGATGCTGACTGCCGAGCTGCTCGCGCAGCGACGGCAGCAGCTTCAGGATCTGGTCCTGGATCGTCACGTCGAGCGCCGTGGTCGGCTCGTCGCAGAGGATCAGCTTCGGCTCGCAGGAGAGCGCGATCGCGATCATCACGCGCTGGCGCATGCCCGCCCGACAGCTCGTGCGGGTAGGCGTTCGCGCGCCGCTCCGGATCGGGGATGCCGACGAGGCGCATCAGCTCGACGGCGCGCTCGCGCGCGCGCCGCCTGCCGTAGCCGAGCCGGACGCAGCGGCCCCTCGGCGATCTGCTCGCCGACCCGCATCACCGGGTTCAGCGCCGTCATCGGCTCCTGGAAGATCATCGCGATCGAGCGTGCCGCGCAGCGTCGCGCAGCTGCGTCCTCGTCGGCTCGCAGCAGGTCCTCGCCTTCGAACTCGACCGAGCCGCCGGCGATGCGAGCCGTTCGCGGCAGCAGGCCGACGAGCGCGCGCAGCGTCATCGTCTTGCCGGAGCCGGACTCGCCGACGAGCCCGAGCGCCTCGCCTGCGTCGACGTCGAACGACGCGCCGTCGACCGCACGCAGCGACGCCGCGGCGAGCGGGAACTCGACCTGCAGGTCGCGCACGCGGAGCAGCGGCGCGCTCATTCCGGCCTCAGCAGGTCGGCGAGGCCGTCGGCCAGCAGCGACAGGCCGAGCGCGGTGATCACGACGGCGATCCCCGGGATACGTCGACGAGCTGCCAGTTGGTGGTCAGGAACGTCTGCCCGTCCGCGATCATCGTGCCCCAGTCCGGCGTCGGCGGCTGCACGCCGAGACCGAGATAGCCGAGCGTGACGATCGCGAGGATGTCGAGCACGATGTCCGACATCGCGAAGACGATCGCCTGCGTGATCACGTTCGGCAGCAGGTGGCGCACGAGGATGCGGCAGTCGCGACAGCCCGGCCGCACGGGCGGCGAGCACGTACTCGCGCCGTTTCGCGACCAGCACCTCGCCGCGCACGATGCGGGTGTACGAGACCCAGCCGACGATCGTGATCGCGATGTAGATGTTCCGCGTCGCCGGAGCCGAGCGCGAAGACGAGCGCGATGATCAGGACGTAGAACGGGAACGCGACGACGACGTTCACGAACCAGCCCGTCAGCGTGTCGACCTTGCCGCCGTAGTAGCCCGGCCAGGAGGCCGAGCGCCGTCCCGATCACGAACGGGAACAGCACGGCGAGGAACGCGATCCGGAGATCGGTGCGTGCGCCGTAGACGAGCCGCGACCAGACGTCGCGGCCGAGATCGTCCGTGCCGAGCCAGTGCTCCGACGACGGCCCCTGCGAGCGTGTTGGTCAGATCCTGCTCGAATCGGGTCGTACCTCGTCACGAGCGGCGCGAACACCGCCAGCAGCAGGATCGTGCCGAGGATCGAGACCCCGGCGACGAAGCTCGGCGTGCGGTACCAGCGGCGGCGGAAGCTGTGCCGGTGCTCGACGAGCGTCGCTTCGGCGACGAGTTCCGACGGCGGCGCCCATTACTCGAACCGCACCCGCGGATCGAGGAGCGCGTGCGCGACGTCGGTCAGCAGGTAGACGAGCACCACCAGCATCGAGAACACGAGCGTCACCGCCTGCACGACCGGGAAGTCGCGCTGGAAGATCGAGTTGATCATGAGCTGGCCCGACCCCCGGCAGGGCGTAGACCTGCTCGATCACGAGCGTGCCGCCGACGAGGAAGCCGATGTTGACGCCGAGCACCGAGACGGTCGAGACGACGCGCGTTGCGGAGCGCGTGCCGGACGAGCACGCGGCGCTCCGACAACCCCTTCGAGCGGGCCGTCGTCACGTAGTCGGACTCCAGCACCTCGAGCAGGCCCGCGCGCAGGCTGCGGATCAGGATCGGCGAGATGCCGAGCGCGACGGTCAGCGCCGGCAGCAGCATCGAGTGCAGGTGGCCGAAGAAGCCCTCGCCGTAGCCGCCGACCGGGAACAAGCCGGCCGAGGTGAAGCCCGAAGACGAGCAGCATCATGATCCCGAGCCAGAAGGCCGGGAAGCCGAGCCCGACGAGCGGCACGATCCGAACCGCGTGGTCGGCGGTCCGGTCGCGATGCGTCGCCGCGATGATCGAGAGCGGCACGGCGATCAGGACCGAGAAGATCGCCCCGAGGCAGATCAGCCAGAGCGTCACCGGCAGCCGCTCCAGAACGAGGTGCCCGGCGTCGACGCCGTAGAAGAGCGACAAGCCGAGGTCGCCGTGCAGGAGGCGATCCATGAACTTCAGGTACTGCGTCGGCAGCGGTTTATCGAGCCCCCACGCGTGCCGGAGCAGTGCCACGCGCGCGGGCGTCGCCTGGTTCCCGAGGATCGTCACCGCCGGATCGCCCGGGATGAGATGGATCAGGAAGAAGACGAGGATCGTGACGCCGAAGGCCACCGGCACCGCCTGCAGCAGGCGGCGGACCACGTAACCCGCAGAGGCTCATGCCTCGCTCCCCTCGTCTGGCCTTACTTGCCTAGTCGAGCCAGACGTCCTCCAGGTGGTAGTTGCCGAGCGGCTGGACGAAGAAGCCGTGCAGCTTGCTCGTGTACGCCCACCGGAACGGCGAGTAGTAGAGGAAGCCCAGGAAGGCGTCTTGCGCCGCGATGCGCTGGATCTGCGAGTAGAGCTGCGCCCGCTTGGCGGTGTTCACCTCACGCTGAGCCTTGTGCGAGAGGTTGATCACCACATGGTTGTTGTAGCCCGTGTAGAACGACTGGGCGCCGCCGGCCGGGTCGACCGCGAACGTGACGAGCTCGTCCGGGTCGGCGATGTCCATCGTCCAGTAGCTGAAGGCGAGCTGGTACTTGCGCGCCTGCACGCTCTGGAACTCGGTGCTCGTGTCCTGCGTCTTGAAGCTCAGGTCGATCCCGATCTGCTTCAGCGACTGCTGCATGATCTGGCCCATCGCGTTCTCGACCTGGGCGCCGGCGCCGACGAGCAGCTGCAACTTGAAGCCATTCTTGAACTTCGCCGACTTCGCAAGCTCGGCCTTCGCCTTCGCGATGTCGTACTGCAGGCCCGGTGTCTTCGGGTCGTAGAAGGGCACCTGCGGCGGCAGGAACGAGTTCGCGGGCTGGCCGTGGCCGAACAGCACCGACTTGATGATCGCCTTGCGGTCGATCGCCATCGAGATTGCCCGGCGCACGTGCACGTCGGCGAGCGGGGGATACTGCTCGTTCATGTCGAGGTAGTCCGTCCGCGTCGACGGGAACAGCGACATCGTGACGCCGCTCGTGTTCTGGAGCTTCGTGATCGAGTTGAACGGCGGGAACTCGTCGACCTGGATCTGGCCCCCGCGCAGCTGCAGCTCGCGGGTGTTCTCGTCGCTCACGTAGGTCCACGTGACGGAGTCGAGGTAGGGCTTGCCCTTCTGCCAGTAGTTGGGATTCCGCTTCAGCGTCACGGACTGGCCGACGACGCGCTTGTCCCACATGAAGGGGCCGGTGCCGATCGGGTGCTTGTAGAACGCGGTCCGGGACTGGCCGGCGAAGTTCTTCGGGATGATCCCGTTCGCGAACAGGCCGATGTCGGCCAGGAACGGCGCCCACGCAAACTTGAGATGGAAGACGACCGTGCTCGGGTTCGGCGCGTCGATGCTCTTGATCGCGGCGTCGAGGTAGCCCCAGCCCTTGGTCTGGGCGCGCGCGTCGTCGATCGAGAACTTGACGTCGGCGGCCGTCATCGCCGCCCCGTTCGAGAACTTGACCCCGGGGCGGAGCTTGAAGGTGTAGGTCTTGCCGTCCTTCGACCTCGTGTAGCTCGTCGCGAGCCACGGCCTCAGCGTCTTGCCGTCGTTTCCGGCGAGGTACAGCGGCTCGTTGATCTGCTCGGCGATCCAGATCGACTCGTTCTGGAAGACATTCGTCTTGTCGAACGACTGCGAGTCCTCGATCCGGGCGATCGTGATGTGGCCGCCGCGCTTCGGCGTGGCGCTCGTGGAGCCGTGGCTCGTCCGCGCGGCGAGGGCTGCGGCGGAGACGGTGGCGGCGAGGACGACCACCGTGATGAGGAATGCGAACGCTCGGCGGCGAGGATGCACGGAGGACTCCTTTGCAGGCGAGGCGACCGTCGCGGGGGAACGGCGGTCCTAGGTCTCGATCACTATTCCAAAAGCGTAGGGGTCTCGTCTAGGGCGCGGTCGGCGGCGTTGACAGCAGTTGCCAGAGCTCGGCCCAGGCCCGCAGACCCTCGTCGAGGCGGCTCGAGCCGGAAGAACTCGTTCGGCGCGTGCAGCTGCTCGTCGGCGGTCGAGAACGAGAAGAGGAGCGTCTTCAGGCCGAGGATCTCCTCGAAGAGCGTCGCAGCGGGCAGCGTGCCGCCGATCCGGACGAGCAGCGGTCTCCTGGTCGGGATAGACCGTGCGCAACGCGCTCGTCGCAGCGCGGACGGCGAAGTGGTCGGGCGGGATCGCGTAGGCGGGCACGGCTCCGGGGGCGCCCTCGACGACCGCCTCGACTCCGGCCGGGCAGTTCGTCTCGACGTGCCGGCGACGGCGGCGAGGATCGCCGCCGGGTCCTGGTCCGGGACGAGGCGGCAGGTGACGTGGGCGCTCGCGCGGCGCGGGATCACGGTGAAGCGGCCGCCGCCCTCGAGCTGCGTTCACCTCGAGTGTCGGCCGCGTCCACAGCCGCTCCAGCGTCGTGAAGCCGGGCTCGCCGTGCAGGGCCGGCACGCCGACCTCGCGCGCGGTAGGCGTCCTCGTCGAACGGCACGCGCGCGAGCGCGTCGCGCTCGGCGGCGGCGAGCTGGCGCGACGTCGTCGTAGAAGCCGGCGCACGGCGACGGCGCCGTCGGGCTCGTGCAGGCTCGCGAGGATCTCGCGCGAGCGCGTGGAGCGGGTTCTGGACCGCGCCGCCGTGGCGTCCCGAGTGGAGGTCCGCGCTTCGGACCGGTGACGATCACGTCGAACGCGACGCAGGCCTTTCGCCGCGATCGCGATCGACGGCTCGCCGGGCGCCACATCGCGCCGTCGGCCGAGATGACGACGTCGGCCGCGAGCTCGCTCGCGGTGCTCCTCCAGGAAGCGCTCGCGAGGCTCGGGCTGCCGATCTCCTCCTCGCCCTCGAAGAGGAAGCGGACGTTGAGCGGGAGCGCGCCCGTCCGCCGCCATGGAACGCCTCGGCGACCTTCAGCGGCACGAGCACCGGCCCTTTGTCGTCGGTCGCGCCGCGTGCGTAGATGCGGCCGTCGCGGACGCTCGGCGCGAACGGCGGCGTCTCCCACTCGGCCTCGTCGCCGGGCGGCTGCACGTCGTAGTGGCCGTAGACGAGGATCGTCGGCGCATCCGGGGCGCCGAGCCACTCGCCGAGGACGACGGGATGCCCGTCGGTCTCGACGACGCGGCCGCCGGCGAATGCGAGCTGCGCCGCCACCCACGTCGGCCGCCTGCCGCATCTCCGGCCCGCGGGCGGGGTCGCCGCTGACGCTCGGGATCGCGAGGAACGCGCGTCAGCTCGCGGACGTACCGCGCGCGCGTCGTCAAAAGATGGAGTGGCCGCCATCGATCGAGATCACCTGCCCCGTCACCCACGACGACTCCTCGGCGACGAAGAACAGCACGCCGTTCGCGATGTCCTCCGGCTCGCCCAGCCGCCGAGTCGCGATCCGGTCGAGGAGCGCGCGCTGGCCCTCCTCGCCGTAGCTCTCCCACTGGCTGATGCTCGTCGGGTTCGAGAGCACGAAACCGGGCGCGATGCAGTTGACGGTGATGCCGAACGGCCCCAGCTCGTGCGCGGTCTGGCGCGTGAAGCCGATCTGGCCCGCCTTCGCGCTCGCGTACGCCTGGATGCCGGTGAGGCTGACGCTGCGGCCCGCGCCGGACGAGATGTTGACGATCCGGCCGTAGCCCGCTGCCTTCATGCCCGGGACGACCGCGCGCGTGCAGACGAAGGTGCTCGTGAGGTTCGCGTCGACGACCGCGCTGCCAGTCCTCGTCGGGCACCTCTTCGAGCGGGCGGCCGACCTGGCCGACGACTCCGCCTGCGTTGTTGACGAGGATGTCGACCGGGCCGATGCGCTCGACGAGCTCGGCGACCTGCTCGCGGTCGGTGACGTCGACGGTGTCCTTGTCGACGCCGTGCACGGTCGCCCCGTGCTGCCGCGAGCGCCGCGGCGATCGCAGCGCCGATCCCGTGCGCCGTCCCGGTGACGAGCGCCGTCCGCCCGGTCGAGGTCAGGCATCGCCAGCCGTTCTCGAGCAGCGTCGCGCACCTCCTCGACGCCCGCGCGCCAGACGCGGAGCACGTCGTCGTCGGGCCGCTCGTAGAGGCCGCCGAAGGAGCCGTCGCCGAGCAGCTCGCGCACCTCCGCCGGGCCGGCCTCGACGCATCTTCGCGAGTCAGCCATCGGCTTGCGCTCCTGCGGCTGCGCGACGCCTGCGAGCCGCGTCCACGGGAAGTTCTCCAGCCAGGAGGCGTGGCTCGCGTCTGTGTCGATCGACTGGACGACCTCCCAGGTGCGCGGGCCCGTTCCACCAGTTGTGCCAGACGGCCTGCGCGTCGGCGTGCCAGTCGCTCCACTCGGCCGCCGGCGTCGCCGCCGGGGTCGTTGCCTCCGTGGCCGTTGACGAGCAGGAAGCGGCGGAAGCCCTGCTCGTGGAGCGAGTCGAGCAGGTCGCGGATCACCGCCTGGTACGTCTCGACGCGCAGCGTCGGGCTGCCGGGATACGCGGCGAAGTACGGGCGTGAGCCCGTACGGCAGCGACGGGCAGCACCGGGACGCCGAGCGGCTCGGCCGCCTCGACGGACGACGCGCTCCGACAGGATCATGTCGACCCCGAGCGAGAGGTAGCCGTGCTGCTCGACCGAGCCGAGCGGCAGCACGATCCGGTCGTCGTCGCGCAGGTACTCCTCGAGCTGCATCCAGTTGCAGTCCTGCACCCTCATGCACCGACCTCCTCGTAGACGCGCGCGACGGACAGCAGCAGCTCGTCCTCGCCGGCGGCGGCCGCGAGCTGCAGCCCGGCGGGCAGGTCGCCCTCGACGACGCCGCACGGCAGCGACACCGCCGGGATGCCGGCGAGGTTGTACGGGCCCGGTGTAGCGGGCCTCGACGTCGCCCTCGGGCGTGCCGAACGGCGGATCCTCGGGCGGCGCGGCGTAGGCGACGGTCGGCCCGGCGAGCACGTCGACCTGCTCGAAGACGCGCGGCGAAGCCGGCGGCGATCCGCTCGCGGTCGGCGAGCGCCGGAGCGATACTCGTCGTCGTCGATCTCCGCGCCGAGCTCGAGCAGCGCCCGCGTGCCCGGCGCCGTAGCCGTCGGCCTCGCTGCTCGTAGCAGGGTGCGGTGGACCTCCCACGCCTCGCTTGAGGACGATCGCGCCGAGCGCGTCGTCGACGAGGTCGAGCTCGGGCACGTCGACGTCGACGACCTCGAAGCCCGCGGCCGGCCGAGCCGTGCGAGTCGCCGTCGACCACGCGGCCGCGCACCGCCGGCACGGAGGTCCGGGTCGTCGAGCTGGCGCCGCGAGCACGCCGACCCGGAGGCCGGTGACCGGGTGCGAGCTCGTACCGGGCGCCCGGCGAGCACCCCGAGCAGCGCCGCCGTCTGCGCGACGGTGCGGGTCAGCGTGCCGACGTGGTCGCACGATCGGCGAGAGCGGGAAGACGCCCTCCGAGCGGGACGAGGCCGGCGGTCGGCTTCAGCCCGACGATGCCGCAGTACGCGGCGGGGATCCGGATCGAGCCGCCCGTGTCGGTGCCGAGCGCGAGGTCGCAGACGCCCGCCGCGACGAGCGCGGCCGAGCCGCTGCTCGAGCCGCCCGACGTCCGGCTCGCGTCGCAGCGGGTTGAACGTCATCCCGTAGGCCGGGTTGACGCTGCCGGCGGCGTACTCGAGCAGGTTCGTCTTGCAGAGGAGCTCGGCGCCCGCGTCGCGCAGGCGCGCGACGACCGGTGCGTCGCGCGTCGCCGGCGGCGGCACGCCGACGGTGGAGGCGTTCGTCGTCACGACGCCGCGCGACGTCGATGTTGTCCTTGACCGCGACCGGAACGCCGTGCAGCGGCCCGTCGCCGGCCTGCGCGCGCGGCGGCAGCACCGTGATGACGGCGTTCAGGCGCGGCCCCTCGTCGGCGAGCCGCGCGTAGGCGGCCAGCAGCTCGAGGTTCGCCACCTCGCAGACGCGGCCGCCGTCCTCGATCTGCGTGGATCAGCTCGAGCGTCCGTCGAGCAGCGGCCCTTCGATGTCCTCGAGCATCGCCGTCTCGGTCTTCCGCTTGCGCACCGCGAGGTCGCGGTAGATGCCGGAGTGCGTCTTCGCTGAGCGCCGGTTGAACTCGACGAGGCGGTCGATCGAGCCGTCGAGGTCGTCGGGATCGAAGCCGTCGAACGGCTCGGGCGCGACCGGTGCGACGGCGAGCACCTCCTGCGCCAGCCGCACGAAGAGGCTGCGGTAGCGCGGCTCGGCGAGCGCGTCGGCGATCGAGAGGTCGGAGACGGCGGTCGCGAACAGCATCGCCCCGTAGGCCTCCTTCGCCCAGAGGTAGCCCGAGGATGTTGTCCGTGCTCTTCGCGTCCGGCGAGGTCGCGCACGAGCCGCGCGACGCGCTCGCTCTCGCGGCCGTCGAGCTCGCCGACATAGAGGGCGCCCTTGCCGCCGACGAAGATCCGCCCGGGGCAGAGGTAGTCGGCGCCGAAGTTGACGAACGCGCCGACGGTCCGCGTCCCCGCCGATCGCGGCGGCGATCACCGGCTCGTTGACGCCGTTCTGCAGCGAGACGACGAAGCCGTCCGGCGCGAGCCGCGGCGCGATCGCGGCCAGCGGCCTCGCGCGGTGTGCTGCGACTTGACCGCGAGCAGGACGGCGCCGAGCCCGTCGGGCAGCTCGTCGGGCGAGACCGCCGGCAGCCTGCGACCGTGAACTCCTCGACCGGGCCCTCGATCGTCAGGCCGTGGTCGTTGATCGCCGCGACGTGCTCGGGGTCGGCGTCGCAGAAGCAGCACGTCGTGCCCGTCGCGGGCGAGCCGCGCGCCGATCGTCCCGCCGATCGCGCCCGCTCCGACGACCACGTACTCCATCGGCCGACCCTATAGCGCGCCCCTCGGGACGCGCGTGCATTGACAGCGACCGCACGCGGGCGGCAGATTCGTCACCTCCCGGCGTAATCCACGAAAGGGCGAGATGGCATTCACCTCCAGCTTCTTCAACACGCAGGACCTGCAGGTCGACGGCCCGCCCGGGAGCTCGTCGGCTACGGCGAGCACCCGCCGCGCGTGCGCTGGGAGAACGACGCGAAGGTCGCCGTGCAGATCGTCGTCAACTACGAGGAGGGCTCGGAGAAGACGTTCGCGATGGGCGACGGCGAGAACGACATCCTCTACGAGCTGCCGTTCAAGCTCGACGACCAGCGCGACCTCGCGGTCGAGTCGATGTACGAGTACGGCACGCGCGCCGGCATCTGGCGCCTGTTCCGCGTCTTCGACGCCGCAGGCGTCCCCGTCACGTTCTTCGCCGCGCGCCGTCGCGCTCGAGCGCAACCCGGCCGTCGCCGAGAAGCTCGCGCGCCGCGGCGACGAGGCCGCCGGCCACGGCTACCGCTGGAGCAACCACTTCGAGATGACGCGCGACGAGGAGCGCGAGGCGATCAAGCGCGCGGTCGAGTCGATCGAGCGCACGACCGGAGCGCGCCCGCTCGGCTGGTACTGCCGCGAGATGAGCGTCAACACGCGCGAGCTCGTCGTCGAGGAGGGCGGCTTCGTCTACGACTCGGACTGCTACAACGACGACCTGCCGTACTGGACGACGCGTCCTCGGCCGGCCGCACCTCGTCGTCCCCTACGGGCTCGTCGTCAACGACGCCCGCTACGTCGTCCCGCAGGGCTTCGGCAGCCCCGAGCACTTCTTCGAGATGGCGAAGGCGCACCTCGACCGGCTGCGCAACGACGGCGACGACGTGCCGCGGATGATGTCGGTCGGCCTGCACCCGCGGATCACGGGCAACCCGGCGCGCTCGGATGCACTGGCCCGCTTCATCGAGTACGGCCAGTCGCTCGGCGACGTCTGGTTCGCGCGCCGCATCGACATCGCGAACACCTTCATCGCCCAGGAGCCCTCCGAGAAGTGGGTCGGAATCGCGCGTTAGGCGTCGCGAATCCGGCGTTCAGGCCTTACACGCCGGCCCAGCCGAGGCGATCATCGCCGGGGCAACGCGAATCAGCGTTCGCAGAGCGCCTTCAGCGATCCGTATTGCTTGGGCACGTCGCGTCTGATCACAGGGGCAAGCAACGGAAACAGCAGCTTGAGAGATCCTCTCGGGCGGAAGTCGAGTTCACTCTCGAGCTCCGTGCCGTCAGAGGTCGGCGTCAACGCGTAGGTGATCGTGAGATCGGGCTTCCCGCTCGCCTCGAACACAAGCCGGGACGGCCGATCGTACGTGGTGATCGTCACGTCGTAGGACGCGCCGCCGTTGACGAGTCCAAAACGCGAGCCCAGTCCGATTGGCTCGTCGCTCCGAAGCTCAGCGCTGCTGACCCGGGCATTCCATTGCGTCTCGTTCCGGAGGTCGGCCAGCGTGTCGAAGACTCCTTCGGGCGCGCAGGCGATTCGGGTCGTCGCAGTGGCACGCACCGGCGCGATCCTATACGCGAGGCGCAGAGGGTTCTACGATCGGTCGCGTGGAGGAGTTCGTCCCGCGCGACTTCGATGTCCCTCGGCGGCTCGAGACGCCGCAGTTCGTGCTCGAGCCGCTCGACCCCGAGCACAACGAGCAGGACTACGACGCGTGGACCTCGTCGAAGGAGCACATCCACGCGACGCCCGGATGGGAGGAGAGCAGCTGGCCGCGGGAGATGACGTCGGACGAGAACCGGGCTAGACCTGCAGCGCCATGCCGACGACTTCCGCAACCGGACGGGGTTCACGTACACGGTGCTCGATCCGGCGAGCCGCGACGTGATCGGGTGCGTTTACATCTACCCGCGGCCCGACACGGACTACGACGCCCGTGCGCTCTCCTGGGTACGGGCGAGCCATGCGCAGCTGGACACGCCGCTCTGGCGCGCCGTGAGTGAGTGGCTCGCGTCCGACTGGCCGTTCGGCAGCGTCGAGTACGCGCCGCGCGCCTAGGCGACTCCAAGCAGCCGCAGCTCGGTTCGGGTCTGGGGACATCCCGCACGCTGGTCCAGCCGAGCGCACGCGGCCTGCGGCCTGAGCAGGGACTATCCGATGATGAGCACGGCCACGATCGCGGATTGGAGAGGCGCGAGCGTGTCACGAAAGAAAGCAATCCCGTCCAGCATTGCGTAATCGATGCCCTCCGCTGCCGTCTCGTTGAGCTCCTCGTAGTAGCGGCGAAGCACTGCCCCGTCGAACGCACTTGGGTCGAGGCTTGCCATGGAACGCTCACGGTGATCTGACGTGAGGACAAAGACCGAGGCCTCTCGGGTCTGCGAGATGGTCGAGGCCACCGCATCGTGGACGGAGTGCATCAGGTCGATGCCCTGCTCGTCGAGGTACGGCAACAGCGTCGCAAGAACGGAGCCAGACCAGGCGTATTCGATGCGAGTGATGGTCTCGCGGCCCAGGACCTCCCAGAATTCATCTGACGTTCCGCGGACGATACGCTTCCGCGGGCCGGCAGCAGCCTGCACGATCGGGAGTGCGGACTCAGAGATCACGAATGACTGACCGATCGAGGACCCGCGTTTGGACCATGGTGTCAGCGTCGAGTCGCTCGTCACGGTTCTGCAATTTGCCAAGCGAAGCACTTCGTCGACCACCTGGTCGAGAGGCTGGGTAGCGTCCACATCGATAGCTCCGGACGGTTTCTCGTCGCTCCGATTCAGCCTGAGCATGAGCTCGAATTCCTCGGGCTGCTTGCCAAAATCATTATTGGTGCGCTCCTGGAGGCGGCGACGCAAGGTGTCATCGTCGATGCGGAGGTTGAATATCTTGGTGAAATACGGCAGAAAGCGGTCGCGATTGCTGCTGCTTCCACAAACAAACAACACTTCTGGTTCCGGGCTTTCGAGCTCGCTCACAGCTTTTTGCGGGTCCCACATCGAGTGAATGGGGCGTACTGGGGGACCGGTGTCAGGGTCGACAAGGACCTTCCAAGCACGGTCGGTACTGATGGCCTTGTAGCCGCGTCGGATCAGCTCCTCGTAGATCGAGGATTTACCGGTACCGGATAAGCCCTCCACTAGATAGTTCCGTTGGGCCACGACTCCCGCAACCTATCCAGATCGTTCAGGGACCTTCCGGTCTAGCGGGTGAAGAGTTTCCAGTGCCCCTCGGAGACGACTTCAGTGGCGCGGTCGGTCACGTTGATCGCGGTCTGATCGTCCATCGCGTAGCACGGCACCGGCATGCCGGCCGCCCATCGTTCTGCGGTGGCCATCGTGTTCTCCGGGAGATCCTCGTGATCCAGGTGCGGAAAGATCGAGAAACCGACCAGTCCCAGCGTTTCATCGCCACCGGTGGGCGGTTTCCAGCGGACGAAGTCCTCGCCGATGCTGGGGGCCATGACCATGCTCCCGGCGCTCAGTCCCACGTAGACCGTCTCGCGCAGCGACGGCAAGAGGTCCGCCAGTCCGGACTGGCGCATCCAGTGGCACAGGTACAGGGGATCGCCGCCTCCCACCAGCAGGACGTCGGTGTCCCGGACCAGGGGGACCCATTGCTCCTTGTCGATGCTGGGCAGCGCGGTGAGCTCCAGCACGCCCAGGGTCTTCCAGCCCAATTCGCACATGGGGGTTCTGGGTTCTCGTCCGCTGACGAACCGCCATGCATGGCCGGCACCGTCGCGATTGGCGTGCATCGCCGTGGGAATGCAGAGGGCGCTGGACTCGGCAATCGGTTTGCCCAGGAGGTCGACCAGCGCGTGGTGGATGCTCGGGTTCTTGATGCCGGCCGAAGTGAGAAGAAACCTCATGCTGCCTCCCTGGGTCGGTCATTGCAGGCGATAGCTTTCGAGACGCTTACCGATCCGTACGCGGTTGAGACCGGCAGACCACCGAAAAACTCATCGGCCTGGTTTGGGTGCCTGACCCGGCACCGATGACTTCCGGGCGGCGGTGGCGTCTGAAGTACGAGCGACAGGCCACAGACGCCACGGCCACGACGACCGAGACCAAGGAGCTCTGATCATGCGGAAGCTGATAGCGACGGTGTTCAACTACTCAGTCGACGGCCTTCTCGCCGACAGGGACACCGATTTTTGGAAGTTCTGCTTCGACCTGCCCGAGAACCGTGAGCCCGACGACCCGGCGCAACTCGAGTTTCTCCAGAGCGCGTACGCGCACATCTTCGGCCGCACCGCCTACGAGGGCATCGGCCCGGCCATGACAAGGGCCACCGACCACCCCTTCGCCCCGATCCTGAACGCCGCGCGCAAGGTCGTCTTCTCCCGGACTCTGAAGACGGCCGACTGGGCCAACACCACCATCGCCGCCGGCGACACGGCAGCAGAGATCGACAAGCTCAGGCTGGGCGGCGACGGCCACATCGTGGTCTGGGGCGGCGTCAGCCTCTGGCGGTCGCTCATGCAGCTCGACCTGATCGACGAGCTCGAGGTGAGCATGTTCCCCTACGTTGCGGGCGAGGGCACCCGGCTGTTCGACGGCGTTCCCAAGTCCTACGCGCTCGACCTTGTCTCCAGCAACGCCTCCAGGAACGGGATCGTCGAGCTGCGGTACCGGCGGCACCGCTAAACCCGAGTTGGCCTGACAGGCGGTCGTCAGTCCTCCGCCTCGGCCAGCGACCGCGGCGCGGCCACCTTCTCGAAGCGAACGTTGCCGGCGGGAACCATCCAGGTCATCACCTCGACCGCGAGCCGGCCCGCTTGCACCGCCGGGTCCTCGTTGCTGAGGCGGCGCGCCGTCTCGGGGTCGCACGTCCAGATCGAGATGCTGCGCAGTCGCTCGTCGTCCTGGTCGACGAGCGGTCCTCCGGCGAGGAGGTGGCCGCGGTCGCGCAGATCGGCTCGGAAGGCGAGATGCCGATCCTGGAGCTCCGCCGACTCCTCGTCGGTGAGCTCCGGTGCATCGGGCCGAAGCACGAGCAGCACGAGCGTGAGCCGGTCGAACTGCATGCGGCGAATTAGACCAGGCTCGCGTCGAGCGCGACCGACCGCTTGCTCGGCGATCTAGAGTGTCGCCGTGCTCAGGGGGCGCTGCGGATGCAATGCCGTCGCTTACGAGGTCTCGGACGAGTTCGTCGTCGCGCTCAACTGCCACTGCTCGAACTGTCGTGCGATGACAGGCTCGGCGTTCTTGCCCTGGGGCGAGATCGAGCGCGAGAAGCTGAGGGTGACGAAGGGTGCGGACTCGTTGCTTGTGATCGGCGATGCCGACGCGCACGAGATCCGCTGCGAAGCGTGCTATTCGCTCATCTACTGGACCGCGCGCGGCGGCACGTTTGTCCGCGTTCCCTACGGGTCGCTCGTCGACGAGCCGGCGCTCAAGCCGACGGCGCACATCTTCGTGGGCTCGAAGGCTTCGTGGCATGAGATCCTCGACGACCTCCCCCAGCACGACGAGTACCCATGGTCTTGATCGGGAATTCCCGCCCACCTGCGCCCCGCCGCTAGATTCCGGCGATGGACGACGACGGCTACTTCGGCGAGCGCGTCGCCGCGCGGTACGACGAGACCTCGGCCGAGATGTTCGACCCGGCGGTCGTCGATCCCGCGGTCGACTTTCTGGCCCAGCTTGCCGGGAGTGGGCGGGCGCTCGAGCTCGGGATCGGGACGGGCCGGCTCGCGATCCCGCTTGCGCGGCGCGGGCGTGCCCGTGCACGGGATCGAGCTCTCGAAGGCGATGGCGGCGAGACTGCGCGCCAAGCCGGGCGCGGAAGAGATCGGCGTCACGATCGGCGACTTCGCGACGACGACGGTCGACGGAACGTTTTCCGTCGCGTATCTGGTCTTCAACACGATCATGAACCTGACGACCCAGGAGGAGCAGGTCGCGTGCTTCCGCAACGTCGCAGCGCACCTCGAGCCCGGCGGCTGCTTCGTGATCGAGGTCGGCGTTCCCGGGCTCCGGCTCCTCCCACCCGGCGAGACCTTCCACGCCTTCCACGTCAGCGAGACGAGATGGGGGATCGACGAGTACGACGTCGCGGCGCAGGGCCTCACGTCGCATCACTTCCTGATCGTCGACGGCCAGCTCGAGCGCAACTCGGTTCCCTTCCGGTACGCGTGGCCCGCCGAGCTCGACCTGATGGCCCAGCTCGCGGGGATGAGCCTGCGCGAGCGTTGGAGCGATTGGCAGCGCGAGCCGTTCGCGAGCGACAGCGACAAGCACATCTCGGTCTGGCAGAGGCCGGCTTAGGCCTGGCGCAGAGTGCGCTCCGTCTCGACCAGGTCGGCGAGGTGGCGCGTGTTGCGGTTCTTCTCGCAGTTCAGGAACGCGACCGGTTCGGCGCTGCCGCCGCGGTAGACCGACGCCGTCGCCGCGCACGACCGCCGGCGATACCGAAGCCATGCCTGCTCGCCCTGCACGAATGCTGCGCGGTCGGACTCGTGGCGGATCAGGCCGAAGATCGTCGCCGCCTTCGCGTCGATCCGGCGATCGGAGCGGACGATTGCCCGTTCCAGGCAGGCCTCCATTTCGATCGTCGTCGCCGGCTCCTTGGGACACGAAAGCGGCGTCCACGGCTCCTTGATCACCGGCGGGCGAACGGCGGCCGCCGCCGTCGCGACGACGAGGGCAGCGGCGGAGCTGCAGATGATCAGTGCGAGCTTCAAGCAGGGCATGGTAGAGCCCATCTCCGCGCGCGAGTCGGTCATCGAAGCAGCCGTCGCCGGCGGCTGAGCGGCCGCCGTGCCGAGCCACGGCCACGGCCGTTCCGGCCGTGGCCCTGCCTCTGAGGCAGGGACATGGCCAGAAGAGCCGCTCCGAATGAGACATGTCCACGCCCGCATGCAGGGCATTTGCCCCGTCGGGACATGTACGCGCTCGCAGTTGTCCCCTCTCTCAGGCTCGCCGTGCTTGCGGTCAGCATCGCCTCGTTGTCGCGCTCACGCTCGAAGCTGTAACCCGGCCAGGTGATCACGTCCGCGCCCTTTCGGTGATTACAGGCGGCCGATCCCGGCGATGCTGAGCCTGCCGCGTTTTGTGGCACCTGACGAGAGGGCACCGATGCTCAAGACGAAAGCCGTGCTCGCGCTGGCGGTCCTGCTGGCGGCGTCGGCGGTCGCCACGGTTCTGGTGCTCGAACGCCGCGCAAACGACAGCCAGCAGGCGCAACTGACGCTCGCCAACGTCAAGCTCGAGCTGAGCCGGCTCCAGATGGCCCCGTTCCGCGCCAATCCCAGGATCGGCGGCTCGCCGGTCGTGGCCAAGAAGATGATGGACGACGGGAAGGCGAGCATCCGCAGGTCGCTCGAGACGCTCGGCCACGAGTCGGAACCGGCTGCGATCGACCGGATCCAGGTGCCGCTCAAGGCCAATTACGCCAAGCTCGACCGGATCTACGTGCTCGGCGCCACGGGTGTCGGCTACCAGCAGGAGGCCGACCGGCTGGGCTTCGAGTCGGCGAACGATCAGACGGCCGTGCTCCGCCTGCTCGACGATGCGAGCAGCGAGTACGACAACCGTGCGTGGACGGCTCAGGCGAAGGCGACCGCAGGCTCGGCTGCGGTGATCGTGCTCCTGCTCGGCGCTTTCGGATTCTTCTACTTCCGTTCCGCCCGCGTGACGCGCAGCCAGAAGCGTGCGCTCGCGTCGAAGGACGAGGCCCAGCGGGCCTTGCACGCACAGCAGCTCCAGCTTCGCACGGCGCTCGACGAGCTCGAAATCGCGCAACGCGAGCGGCAGCGGCTGCTCGAGCGGACCGTCGAGGTCGCCGAGAACGAACGGATCCGCGTTGCGATCGATCTCCACGACGGGCCGATCCAGCAGCTGACGGCAGTGACGCTGAACCTGGACCGTGTCGTCAGCCGGATCAGCCGCGGCGAGGTAGAGGCGGCAGCAGAGCTCACGATCAAGGTCCGGGATGATCTCTCCCGCGAGATGGCGGCGCTGCGCCGGCTCATGGCCGAGCTGCGGCCGCCTGTCCTCGACGAGCGAGGCCTCTCGGCGGCGCTCAACGATTGCGTCGAGCAGATCGTCGACGAGCTGTCGCTCGAGTGCGACGTCAGCAGCACGATCGGCGACGTCGCGCTGGCGCCGGAGATCGAGACCGTCGTCTACCGAGTCGCGCGCGAGGCGCTGATCAACATCAGGAAGCACGCCCAGGCCTCCCGGGTCGAAGTGCTGCTCGAGCCGATCGGCGACAAGCTGAGATTGACCGTGTCCGACGACGGCTGCGGATTCCCGGTCGAGACGCCCGGCGCGCTGGCGAACGGCGATCGCTACGGCCTCCTGGGCATGCGCGAGCGCGTCGAGAGCGTCGGCGGCGTCCTCGTCGTCGAGTCGACCCCGGCCGGAGTTCGGATCGAGGCGACCCTGCCGTCCAAGACGCGTCCGGTCAGGGCGGTCGATCTTGCAGCTGCCTGAGCCGGCGCTCGAGACGCCCCGCGTGCGTGTGCTCGTCGTCGACGACGACTTCGCCGTGCGGACGGTGCTCTGCGACGTGCTCGCCGAAGAAGGGTTCGACGTGGTCGGATCCGCGGTCGACGGGGTGGAAGGGGTCGCGCTTGCCGCGTCGCTCAACCCCGACGTGATCCTGCTCGACGTCCGCATGCCACGCCTCGGCGGGCTCGAAGCGGCGCGTCAGATCCGCCCCCTGAACCCGAATGTCCGTCTCGTCATGCTCTCCGCGTACGACGATCCCACCCTCCAGCACGAGGCGGAGGCCGCGGGAGCGAGCGCGTTCCTCTTCAAGGGCTGCAAGCTTTCGGAGATCGTCGCGGCCCTGACCGCCTGAGGGCGCGGCCGACTAGGCCGACGCGCCGGCGAGCCGCTCGACGAGCTGTCGAGCCGGGCCGGGGAGGGTCGTCAGTACGTCGAAGCGGCCCCGCGACTCGTAGAGGAAGAGGCAGCCGCACGCCCACGTGATGCCGAGTGCCGTGCCCGCGAGCACGTCGGAGAGATAGTGCGCCTCGAGGTAGAGGCGACTGAACCCGATCACGCCGACGACGATCACATAACCGACTGCCAGGGCGACGCGGCCGGCGCGACCGCGGGAGATTGCCAGCAGGTAGAAGATCACCGCGTAGATCGCAGCTGAGCCGGCGGCGTGCCCGCTCGGAAACGAGTACGTGTCGAGATGGACGAAGGCGAGCTCGGGGCGTGGGCGGTGGAAAAGCAGCTTCAACCCGCCGTTGAGCACCTCGATCCCGAGCGCCGCGGCGCAGAGAAGCGCCGCCTCGTTGAAGGCTCGCCGTCGAACGAGCAAGAAGGTGACGGCGAGAGTCAGCAGCGCGAGAACGACGACGTTCCCGCCCAGCGTGACGAGATTGAAGAGCGAGACCAGCGTCGAATTCGAGTGGACGTGGAGCCAGCGGCTGAACTCGAGATCCCAGCGGACGATCGGATCGCCGGTCAGATAGTCCTCGACGAGGTGAGCGAACGCGCCGAGGGAGATCGCGAAAGAGCGCCGCGAGCACGATCTGCAGCTGAAAGCGCGAGTCATGCCGTCTCGTCCAGCCCGTCGCAAGCAAGCGTGCCGGGCGCGACGACATGCGCGGGCGGCGTCGTGCGGCCGGCTTCCATGTGAGCGTCCATCGCGCCACCGTAGCCGCGGTTCGTTCGCAGGAACTGAACGGCACCTGAACGCTTTCCCGAGCTCGGGCCGGGCAACGCAAGGCCGCGGTCGGTTTGTTTACGCCGCCGGCAGGCGAATCACGAAGCGCCCGCCGCCACCCGTCGAGTGGGCGATCACATCGCCCGAGGCGGCGCGGGCCAGCCGCCGCGCGAGTGCCAGCCCGAGCCCGGCGCCCGCGGTGCCGTTGCGCCCCGCGCCGCCGCGGACGGCCGGCTCGAAGATCGTCTCTCGCTCGGACGGGACGATGCCGGGGCCGTCGTCGTCCACCGTGAAGAGCACCGCTCCGTCGCTCCGTGCAACCGACACCCGCACGGCGCTTCGCCCGTATAGGCACGCGTTCTCGACCACCGGATGCAAGATGCGCTCCGCCAGCCCTTGCTCGACACCGACGCGCAGCGCTTCGTTCGGCTCGTCGACCTCGAGCTCGACGTGGCGTTCGGCCGCCAGCTGGGAGCACCCGGCCGCCGCCGCCAGCACGACCGACGCCGCGGACGAGACTCCGGGGTTGGCGCCTGCTTCCTGCTGCGCCGCAGCGAGCAGCGCCTCGACGATCCCGCTCAGCTGGGCTGCGTTTGCGAGCACGGCACGGAGCGCGTCGCGGTACTCGTCGGCGGTACGGTCCCGCCGGAGAGCGAGCTCCGCCTCGGCGGCCAGCTTTGCGAGCGGCGTGCGCAACTCGTGAGACAGCTCGGCGGAGAGAAGGCGCTCGTGCCGCAGGCTGGCGGCGATCCGGTCGAGCAGCGCGTCGAGAGTCGCGGCGAGCCGTGTCAGCTCGTCGTGTGGCTCTCCGACCAGGAATCGCCGGTCGAGATCCGTCTCGCTCCACGCGGCTGCCTGCTCGGTCATGAGCGCCACCGGCCGCAGAGCCGACCGCAGCAGCCACCAGGCCGCGAGCCCGACGACTGCCAGCAGTACCAGCGCCATCGCGAGCGATGCGACCAGGGCTTCGTGGCGGGTCTCCTCGTACGGAGCGAGTGAGATGCCTGCGACGAGCGTCCCCACGCGCTTCGTGCCGTCGAGAATCGGGACGCCGTAGAGCCGCTCGTCGGTCTTCGGCACCTCGAGGAAGCCCGCGGGTTGCGTTACGAAGGAGCGGGCGGCGGCGAGCGTCCGCGGATGCGCGGGCGGCGCCTCGACCGGCTCGCTGCCCCGGAAGACCCAGATGCGGCTGTCGGCCGACGAGTCGTCGACGGACGGCGACGATCCGAATCGTTCCGTTCTCCACCTGCAGCGCCGCTCGCTCCGACTCGACGCGATCGCGCAGGACGCGGTCGGCATCGCGCGCCGTCGTGTGCGCGAGCAGCACGTTGAAGCCGACGGTGGCGGCGATCAATGCAAACGCGACCGTCGAGAGCACGATCGCGAGCAGACGGTTGCGGACGTCGCGCGGTCGTCTCAGCGTGGTCACGAGATCGTGTACCCGACGCCGTGAACCGTGTTGATGTTAGGCGCATCGGCGAACGGCGCGAGCTTCCGCCGGAGGCGAGCGACGTAGGCGTCGAGCGTGTTGTCACGGACGACCGCGCCGTACGGCCAAGCCGTCTGGACGAGCTCGCGCCGTCGGACGGCCGAGCCGGGGCTCGAGGCGAGGCGGGCCAGCAGGCGGAACTCGGTCGGCGTCAGCGCGATCTTCACTTCGCCGACGAAGGCGGCGTGGGTCACGGGGTCGAGCCGCAACGAGCCGACCTCCGCCGAGAGGTTCGTCCCGGCCCGTCGGAGCAAGGCGTGCAGGCGCGCGACGACCTCCGCGAAGGCGAACGGCTTGGTGACGTAGTCGTCGCCGCCGGCGCTGAACGCAGTGAGGCGATCGGTCACCGCGTCGAGTGCCGTCAAGAAGAGGACCGGCGTCTGCACGCCCCGAGAGCGCAGCGCCTGACAGACGTCACGGCCGTCCGAGTCCGGCAGGCCAACATCCACGATCAGCACGTCAGGCGCCTCCGACGCGACGCGCTCCAGCAACTCGCCGCCGGTCGCCGCGCCGGCCGTCTCGAACCCCTCTTCGGCGAGCCCGCGGAGGAGAACGCCTCGCAGGTCGGCGTCGTCTTCTACGACCATCACCTTCGGCCCGATCACGCCCGGAGCGTAGCGCCGCTTCTCCGGAAGACCGTCGCTCGCATTCAGGTCGCGTTCAGGGGGCATCTCCTATGCTCGCCCGGCGATGCAGACGCGCTGCCGCCCACTCTCCGCCGGTTAGCCCTCCCTGCGGTCCGCACCGCCTGCGGCGGCCCGGGCGGCAGCGCGTCACCCCTGACCTGACCTAGCCAACCGCCGGCTCCGGCTCGGCGCGATCCTCGACTCGCGGCTGAGCGCGCGGGGCGGTACGTCCGCCGGCTTGACATATCGACTGTCTTCGATATATTGACGCTTGTCGATATGACAGAACTTGCACCTATCGCGTGTTGTGCGCCGCTTGGGGCGCCGAGCATCTCGGACGACGAGGTCGCGGCGACGGCGACGCTCTTCAGCTCGCTTGCCGACCCCGCCCGGGTCCGGATCGTCAACCTGCTCGCCACGAGCAGCGCAGCCGTCTGTGCGTGCGATCTCCAGCCGGCGCTCGGCCTGTCGCAGCCGACCGTCAGCCATCACCTGAAGAAGCTCACCGAGTCCGGCCTGCTCGATCGCGAGCAGCGCGGCAAGTGGGCGTTCTACTCGTTGAACCGCAATGCGATCGCCCGCTTGTCGGCGGTCGCGGATTTGAAGGGAGCGTGCTGCTGATGTCCACCACCGCCGACCAGCTCCGCGAAGAAGTGCGCCGCCACTACGCGGCGTCCGCTCTGACCGTTCTGCAGGAGACAGGCCGCGGCTGTTGCGGCGCCGACGAGCCCGCCGATGCGCGCTGGGGCGAGGCGCTCTACGACGCGGAGCAGCGCGGCGAGCTGCCGGACAAGGCGGCGCTCGCGAGCCTCGGCTGCGGCAACCCGACCGCGGTCGCCGAGCTGCGGGAAGGCGAGACCGTGCTCGACCTCGGCTCGGGTGGCGGCATCGACGTGATCCTCTCGGCGAAGCGCGTCGGCCCGACGGGCAAGGCGTTCGGCCTCGACATGACCGACGAGATGCTCGCGCTCGCGCGCCTGAACGCCGACGAAGCCGGCGTTTCGAATGCGATCTTCCTCAAAGGCCTGATGGAGGACGTGCCGTTGCCGGCGGAGTCCGTGGACGTCGTCATCTCGAACTGCGTGATCAACCTCTCGACCGACAAGGCGGCCGTCCTGACCGAGCTCGCGCGCGTGCTCAAGCCCGGCGGCAGGCTCGGGATCAGCGACATCGTCGCCGAAGACGTGCTCGCACCCGCCGACCGCGCGGAGCGGGGGAGCTTCTGCGGCTGCATCGCAGGAGCGCTCTCCAAGGGCGAATACGAGGCCGGGCTCGAGGCGGCCGGCTTCGAGGAGATCTCGGTCGAGTTCACCCATCCGGTCGCCGAAGGCATGCACAGCGCGATCGTCCGCGCCCGCAAACCTGGAGAGCTCGTCTCGAAATGAGCCTTGAGTCGCAGAGCTGCGCTGGACGACGCGATGCGGCGTCCTCGGTCGCGCCCGTATGAACCAATATGCACGCTCCCTGCGTCCTTGCCTCACGCCGCCCATCGCAGCCCTTCGACGAAGGATCACTCCGAGACGAGCTCTATGAACGTCCTGTTCGTCTGCATCGGCAACCAGGGCCGCTCGGTGATGGCCGAGCGCCTGTTCGAGCGCGCCGTCGCGGGACGCCACGAGGCGCGCTCGGCCGGCAGCCATCCGGGGACAGCGCCGCACGCCGAGGTGCTCGACGCGCTGCGAGAGGTCGGCGTCGACGCGGCCGACCACGTGCCGCACAAGCTCTCGGACGACGACGTGCAGTGGGCGGACGTCGTCATCGCCACGTGTGACGACTCTTGCCCCGTCGTCCCCGGCAAGCGCTACGACAACTGGCAGATCAGCGACCCGATGGGGCGCCCCGCCGACGAGGTGCGCGCGATCCGCGACGAGATCGCGGGCCGCGTCGACCGCCTGGCCGCCGAGCTCGGTTAGATCGCCGCGTCGAGCGCGAGCTCGACCGAGTCGTGGACGCTCAGGTGGCGGTCGAGCCCGGAGACCGCAAGCGCGCGGCGCGTCTCCGCACCGGGCGCCGCAAGCAGGAATGCGCGCCGGTTCGGGAGCTTGGCGCGACCTTCGACCAGCACGCCGAGCGCGGTCGAATCGATGAACTCGACCGCTCCGAGGTCGACGACCAGGCGGGCGGGCTCTCGTCCGACGGCCTCGGTGAGAGCTTCGCGCAAGTCAGGCGCGTTGTAGAGGTCAAGCTCGCCCTGCAGGTGCAGGACGACGGCGCCGTCGCGCTCGGTCACGTCCGCGACCGGTGGTTGCCGAAGACTCCCGTCATCCCCCTGGGCCCTGCTCATCCCATCGTCTCCTGACCCCGTTTGCCCTCCAACTACCCGCCGCGATTCAAGCATCCAAAACGCGCTGCGGCAAGACTGGGTCGCGGGAGTATCATCGGAGGATGGCGCGAGCTCGTCGCCATCAGCGGGTCGCAGCCTCGGTCGCGTTCGCCCTGCTCGCACTCCTCGCGGAGATCGTGGGCCGGAGCGTCACGCACCGGGTCGACAGTGCCCTGCACGTCCAAAACCCGCTGCCGGCGTCCGAGGCGTACGCCCCGTTCGTGCTCGCGGGCGTCAAGATCGGGATCGCGCTCGTGCTCGCGACCGTCGTCTGGCGGTTCCTGCGCGCACACGCGATCGTCCGCAGGTTCGCCCCGCACCGGGCTGCGCCCCGCGTGCGCGTGCGCACGACCGTGCGGACCTGGGCGGCCGCGTTCGCCGCCACCTCGATCTGCTTCCTGACCGGCACCGACGTCGCGCGTGCCTCTCAGGGACAGTGGCCGCCGCTGGCGCCGTGGCTGCACACCTACGCGCTGCCTGTCTTCGCCGTCCTCGCGGTGCTCGTCGCCCTCGCCTGGACAGCCGTCACGAGCTGGCTCGCCGAGTACGAGCGCTACGCCGAGGACGCGGTCGCTCACGCACTCAAGCGCCTGCGCCCGCCCAACCGCCCGCTGCTTCGCCTGCAGGCCGACACGACACCGCCGCGCCGTCTCTTCGGCCTCTCTTTCGAGTCGCGCCCGCCGCCGTTGCCGACGTAACCGCGGGCAGCGCCCACCGCCCGCGGAGTCGTCGTCAATCGACCATGCGGGAGGAACATGGAAACCCAGTTCGCAATCGAAGCGGCCGAACGTCGCGCCCGGTGGGTGCGTCTGGTGGCCGTCAAGTCGCTCGGCCCTCTGACCGTGGCCGGCGGCGTCATCTGGGCGTTCGCGCAGCCCTACCGCGTGACGCTCCTGCATCCGCGGGGCGAGAGCTTCTGGTGGCTCGTGATCGAGCCGCCGCTGCTGGTGATCCTCGTCGGCCTCGCGTTCGCGCTCTGTGTCGTGCCGAGCCTCGTCGAAGACCTGGAGGAGGACGACGATGCAGCCGCAGGCTGAGATGGTGCACTGGCTGTTCGCCGCGGGCTTCCTGCTGCTCGCCCTCTTTCTGCTCGCCGAGGCGCTCGTCGGCCCGGCCGTCTGGGCCAAGCGGCGCTGGCGCCTCTACCTGTGGCCGTCGCTCGTCTTCGGACTGGGCGTCCTGATGTGGCCGGTGATGGCCTTCTACACCAACTCCGCGATCCACATGCTCGCCCACGGTGCCTGGGCGCAGACGATGATGGCCGCGGGCGCCGCCGAGCTCGGCCTCGTGCACGGGAAGCTCGAGAGCCGGTGGTGGCGGCTGCTCCTTCCGCTGGCGCTCTTCGTCTCGGGTGCGGCCTTCCTCGTCCACGAGCAGAACGGCTGGCTCTTCGCGCGCTCTGCGTTCCTGCACCACGCGATCGGCTGGTGGGTCGCAATCGGCGCGATCGTCCCGCTGCTCCGCGTCTTCCGGCCGCGCTCTCAGGCGCTCGCGGCCGGGTTCGCGATGATCGTCGTCGGCATCTCGGTGCTGCTCTTCGCCGACCGGGACGCGGCGCCGATCTTCGGTCATCTCTCGCCGCTCGCCGGGAAGCCACACCGATGAGACGCCTCCCGCTCATCGCGGGTCTCGCGCTCGCGGCGCTGGTCGTGCCGGCGCAGGCGTTCGCGCACGCGACGGTGCGTTCGACCTCGCCGGATTACCGGCAGCGGCTCGAGCGGGCGCCGCACGAGGTCGTGCTCCGGTTCGACCAGGCTGTCGAGCTGCCGGCGATCACCGTCGTCACCGCCGGCGGCAAGGTCGTCTCGCGACCGACGGTGTCGCTCGCGGGCGGCCGCGTCATCGCAGCGCCGCTCGCTCGGCTGGCGCGCGGCGCCTACACGGTGCGCTGGCACGCGACGTCCGCCGACAGTCACACGGTCTCGGGCGTCTTCACCTTCGGCGTCCGCGCCGACGCGCCGCTCCCAACCGAGGCCTACGGCTCCTCTGGTCCCACGCGCACCGAGCATGTCGTTCGCTGGGCGTATTTCCTCGCGCTGGCGCTCCTGATCGGCGGGCTCGGCATGCGGCTTCTCGTCCTGCGCGGGCTGCCGGTGCCTCGCTCGCTCGACCAGCGGCTCGCCCTCGTGACCGGCATCGGCGTCGTCGCGGTGCTGGAGGTGGGGATCGCGGCGTTCCTGCTGCGGGCCGAGGATGCGCTGCAGCTGCCGTTCGGCGACCTGCTCTACGGCGACCTGTCTCCGATCTCCGGCGGGACGCGGTTCGGGCATGCGTTCGTCGCGATGACCCTCGGCTACGCGTGCGTCGCGGCGCTGCTCTATCTCGCCTGGCTCCTCGACCGGAGCGAGCTCTCGTGGGCCGCCTTCGTCATCTCGCTCGGCTTTGCCTCGGGGCTCTCGCTCTCGGGGCATTCGGCGGTCGACCGCGGCTCGTCGTGGCTGTCGCAGCTCGCCGACTGGGTGCACCTCTCTGCCGCGTCGCTCTGGCTCGGCGGGCTGCTCGCCCTCGTCACGCTGCGTCTGGCCGCTTGCGCCCGGAGCTTCGGCGCCAGGCCTTCCTGCGGTTCTCGCAGCTCGCGACGGTGCTCGTCGGGCTGCTCGTCGTCGCAGGCGTCTACCTCTCGCTGCTGCGGCTGCCGGAGCTGTCGGATCTCTGGACCGCGTCGTACGGGCGCGTGCTCCTCGTCAAGCTGTCGCTCGTCTCGATCGCGCTTCTCTGGGGCGCGTTCCACCATTTCGTCGTCCGGCCGGCGATCGGGCGGCCCGGCTTCCCGACCGGTCGCATGTCACGGAGCCTCCTGGGTGAGAGCATGGTCGGGGTCGCGATCCTGCTCGTCGCTGCAGTGCTCGTCGATTCGAAGCCGCCGGCGCCGTCGCCGTCCAACGGAGTGGAGGTCGCACATGTCAGTCGATGAGCGCGTCAAGGAGCTCGGGATCGAGATCCCGGAGCTGCCCGTCCTGTCGTTCAAGCCGGTGCTTGCGCCCGTGCGCGTGCACGGCGGGCTCGCGTACCTGTCGGGCATGGGGCCGACGGGTATGACGGGGATCGTCGGCGGCGACGTCACCGTCGAGGAGGGCTACGCCGCGGCGCGCGAGGTCGGCCTCATCGCGCTGCGCCAGATCCTCGACGTGTTCGGCAGCCTGGATGCGGTCGAGGGCTGGGTGAAGACGCTCTGTCTCATCCGCTCGGCGCCCGGCTTCGGCGACCAGCCGTCGGTCGCGAACGGGTTCAGCGAGCTGATCGTCGAGCTCTGGGGCGAGGAGCGCGGGCTCTGCGCGCGCAGCGCGATCGGCGTCTCGGAGCTGCCGGGCGGGATCCCGGTCGAGGTCGAGGCGACGGTCGCGCTGAGGTAGCCTCGCCGCGTGGATCTGCTCGCCTATCGCGACCGCTTTCCGATCCTCGCCGACACGACGTACCTGATCAGCCACTCGCTCGGCCCGATGCCGCGCGAGGTCGAGGATCGCCTTGCGGAGTACGCGCGGATGTGGCGTGAGCGCGGTGTCCGTGCCTGGGGCGAGGGGTGGTGGCAGATGCCGATGACGGTCGGCGACCAGGTCGGGCGGATCATCGGCGCCCCGGCGGGCTCGACCGTGATGCACCAGAACGTGACGGTCGCCGAGGAGGTCGTCCTCTCGTGCTTCGGCTTCGCCGGCGAGCGCAACCGGATCGTCTACGAGGAGGGGCTCTTCCCGAGCGTGCGCTACGTGCAGCAGGCGCAGGCGCGCCGGGGCGCCGAGGTCGTCGTCTGCGAGAACGACGAGGCGGTGGCGGCTGCGATCGACGAGCGGACGCTGCTCGTCCCGATCAGCCACGTGCTCTACAAGACCGGCGAGATCCAGGACATCGACGCGGTGATCCGCCGTGCCCACGACGCCGGGGCACATGTCCTGCTCGATTGCTACCAGTCCGCCGGTGTCGTGCCGCTCGACGTGATGGAGCTCGGCGTCGACTTCGCCGTCGGCGGCTCGGTCAAGTGGCTCCTCGGCGGGCCGGGCAACGGGTGGCTCTACGTCCGGCCCGACCTGGCGGAGCGCCTCGAGCCGATGTTCGCCGGCTGGCAGGCGCACGCCCGCCCGTTCGCATTCGAGCCGACGATGGAGTACGCCGACGGCTCGGCACGGTTCCTCTCGGGAACGCCGAACGTGCCGGCGCTCTACGCGGGCACGCCCGGCTACTCGATCCTCGAAGAGGTCGGCATCGAGCGGATCCGCGAGCGCTCGCTCGAGCTGACCAGCCTCCTCGTCGAGCTCCTCGATGACGCCGGCTTCGAGGTGACGAGCCCGCGCGACCCGGTGCGGCGCGGCGGCTCGGTCGTCTTCCGGACCCGGAGTTCGCGGCCGTCCAGAAGGAGCTCTCCGAGCGAGGCGTCATCGCCGACCAGCGGCCGGACGCCGGCATCCGTTTCGGCCCGCACTTCTTCAACACGACCGACGAGCTGCGCCACGCCGTCGGCCAGGCGGTCGATATCGTCGAGTCAGGCGCGTACGAGCAGCACCTCGGCGCCACTGCGATCCACTAGCGCCGCGACATCAGCACGAGCGCGCCGGAGAGCGTGGCGAAGGGCAGGAGCCCGATGAAGGTGGCGAGCGTCGTGGACATGGGGAGGAGCCTACGGTCGGCCCGACCGGGATTCGTCGGCCTCGCGCACGATCCTGCGTCCCTCTTGCGGATGATTCGCCGGGCGGGTCCGTAGGCTCACGTCGTGGCTCGTCACCGATTGCTGGCGCTTCTGCCCGGGATCGTCGTCCTGCCGGGGCTCGCGTTCTCCGACGGAGGCTACTTCCACCGGTCGTGGCCGCCTGCGATCGTGGCGCTCGCCTGTGTGGCGGGCTTCGCGGTGGTGCTCGCGGGCGTCGAGCTGGGCCGCTTCGCCGTCGCCTGGGTCACCGCGTGGGCGCTCGTCGCGGGCTGGATCACGCTGACGGCCGTCTGGTCGGAGGACGCCTCGGCGTCGCTCCGCGAGGGCGAGCGCGCGCTCGTGTACCTGGCGGCGGTGGCTGCGCTCGCGGCTGTCGGCCGGCTCAGCCGGGAGCTCCTCGTCGCGGGGCTCGTCGCCGGCTCGTCGTTCGTCTGCCTGGTGTCCCTCGTGGAGCGGCTCTTTCCGGACAAGCCGCTGCGCTTCGATCCGTTCGAGGGCACATTGCTGGCCGCACCACTCGGGTATGCGAACGCACTCGGCATCCTCGCCGCGATGACGCTCCTGCTCGCGATCGGGCTTGCCGCGACCGGGTCGGAGACACGCGCCCGCACGGCGGGAACCGTGCTCGCACCACCGCTCGCCGCGGTGCTCGTGCTGACGGACAGCCGCGGCGCCTGGGCGGCCGCGCTCGCCGGCGGGCTCGTCGGCCTCGCGCTCGTGCCGGATCGCGCGCGGGCGGCCGCGCGCGCCGTGCCGGTGCTCGTGATCGCGGCCGTCGCCGCGGTCGTCACGTTGCAGGCGACCGCGCTCCGGCGGGAGCTGGCGCCCCTCGACGAGGCGCAGCGCCAGGGTCGGCTGCTGGCCGGAGCGCTCGTCGTGCTGGCGCTCGCCGGCGTGCTGCTCGCGCGGACGGCGCCGCGGATCGAGCCGCTGCTTCGCCGCCGCGCGACTGCGGTGGTGCTCGCCGTCATGGTGGTCGCGCTAGCCGTCATGGTTCTGGGCCGCGCCCACGGTGCCGCGGGCGACCGGCCCGAGTACTGGCGGGTCGCCTGGCACGAGGCGAAGGCGAACCCGGTCCTCGGTTCCGGCACGGGCACGTTCGAGCTCTGGTGGGCGGACGAGCGCCCGGTCGACGTCGACGTCAAGGACGCCCACAGCCTCTACATCGAGGCGCTGGCAGAGCAGGGACCGATCGGGCTGCTCCTGCTCGTGGTGGCGCTCGGGTTGCCCCTGGTGGCGGCCTGGCGCCGCCGCGCGGTGCCGCTCGTCCCGGTCGCGACCGCGGCGTACGCCGCCTTCCTCGTCCACGCCGCGGTCGACTGGGACTGGGAGATGCCCGCCGTGACGCTTGCGGCCCTGATCGCGGCCGCGGTGCCCGTGGCCGCCGTAACGGTTGCAACTGTCCCCCGAACGGGGGTTCGTGGCGAGGACACCGCAAGATCGGGCGCCGCCGCGCATCTCCTTCAGTGACAACCCGCTCGAGGAGGAAATCAACTTGAAACTGACCGCCAAGACCATCGCCGTTGCGATTCTCGCGGCCGCGCTCATGGCGTCGGTCGCTGCGCTCGGCCAAGCCGCATCGACAACGCCGTCCGCCAGTCAGTATCAGTACGGCCCGGGCGGAGACCAGTACGGGCCTGCCGGAGACCAGTACGGCAAGAAGGTCAAGGTCTGCCACAAGGGCAGGACGATCAGTGTCTCCCAGCATGCGCTCAAGGGCCACAGGCACCATCACGACGCCCTCGGCCTCTGCGTCAGGCACAAGCACCACCATGGCCACCACAAGGGCCAGGACGCTCAGTCCGCCCAGCACGATCAGTCAGCTGCGAAGCACGAGGCCGGTCACGACGACGACCACGGCAAGGGCGAGGACGAGCACAAGGACAAGGGCGGCAAGCACAAGTAGCGCTCGACTACTGCCTGGGCTCCCGCGGGGCGGTGGCGGGAGCCCTCCTCTCGCCGCCTCGCGTCAGGCGGCGAGCTCGCGCAGCCGCTCGGCGTACGCCGGCGCGGTCGGCTCGTCCTCGTGCCGGAGGTACACGTAGACCGGCACGTCTTGGCCGCGGATCCGCTCGCCCCAGCCGGCGAGCTCCTCGTCGGAGTAGGGCGGCTCGCGCAGGCGGAGAAAACGGAAGGCCGCGTCGCGCTCGAGGTCGTTGACGACCGCGACCTCGCGGGGCAGCTCGACCCCGGCCCACGAGTCGTGCCGGAAGTCGAACGCGAGCCGGATCCGCGGGTCGACGGAGCCGAGGAGGAGCAACAGCCAGCCGTCGTCGCGTGCGCTCTGCACCTGCACGCGTACCGGGCCGAGCCGGTCGCCGAGCAGCTGCATGCGCTCGAAGAAGACGGCGATCCGGTCGAGCCGGTAGGCGGGGAGCTTCGGTGCAAACGTGAAGCCGGCAGGCACCTGCTCCGCCCAGCGCGCGAACTGATCCTCGGCCGGCAGGCGGTAGCCCGTCGTGTTCAGCTCGACCGTGTCGAAGTGCTGTGCGTAGTGGCGAAGGAAGTCGGCCGGCTTTGCGTCGGCCGGGTAGAAGCCCCCGCGCCAGGTCGGATACGACCAGCCGGACGTGCCGACGTGAAGGCTCGGGCACTAGAGCGGGCGAAGAGGGTGACCGTTGCCGTCCGGGTCGAGCACGAGCGCGTACCGCTGGCCCCAGAAGGCGTCCCACGGCTCCTTCTCGCCGTCGTAAGCCGGCCGCCGTCAGTCGCCGCGTAGGACGGCGTCGACGTCGGCGGGCCCGTCGCATTCGAAGCACGAGCCCGACCCGGCTGCCGCTCGTGGCGGCGTCCGGGTCGAAGCCGCGGACGAGCTCCTCCGTGTCCCACATCAGATGCACGCCGTTCGGGAGCGTCGATCCCGAAGTGGTCTTCTCCGGCGGGCGGTTCGGGGACGTCGAGTCCGAGCGTCCGGTAGAAGCGGCACGACTCCACGACGTCGCGGGTCGTGATCCCGATGGCCGTCAGGCGCCCTCCCATCGCGGCGAACGATATACCGTCCGGCGCGAGGAGTAGCGTCGCCGCCCGATGGCGCTTCTCACCGATGTGATGCCCGACAACACCATCTCGGTCCTCGACCACGGCTTCGTGCGCCTCGACGGCGCGATGGCCGACGACCTCTCGGTCGTCAACGCCGCCCGCGTCAGCTTCGCGCGGCGCAAGGAGCGAGCTGGACGACTCGCGACGCCGGGCTGATCCGCTTCCTGATCCGCGAGCGTCACGGCACGCCGTTCGAGCACAACGCGTTCCGCTTCCACATCCGCTGCCCGATCTTCGTCGCGCGCGAGTGGTTCCGGCACCGCATCGGCTCGTTCAACGAGTTCTCGATGCGCTACGCGCAGCGCGACCGACGACTTCTACGTGCCCGGCCGCCGAGGACGTGCGCACGCAGGTCGGCAAGCCGGGCTCGTACTCGTTCGAGCCGGTCGACGCCGGAGCTCGCCGAGACGACGCGCGAGGAACTGCGGGCCGTCTACGACGCGGCCTACGCGACCTACGAGCGCGCTCGTCGACGCGCGGCGTCGCGCGGGAGCTCGCACGCGCGGTGCTGCCCGTCGGCGCCTACACCGAGTTCTACTGGACGGTCAACGCGCGCGGCGCTGATGAACTTCGTCTCGCTGCGGGCGGCCGAGACGGCGCAGCGGGAGATCCGGCGCTACGCGGACGCGGTCGAGCACTTCCTGGCCGACAAGATGCCGGTCACGTACGACGCGTTCGTCAAGGCCGGCCGGCTCGGCCCGTAGCCGGGTCGGCTAGGTCGTCAGCAGTGTCTGGGTGCCGTGGTCGTCGGTGACGATCCAGCCGTCTTCTCGGCTCAGCTTGTACGGCGCATTCAGGCGAACCGTCGTCGTCTTGTCCTTCATCCGGAACGTGCCGCAGCTGACACGCGTCCCGTCCGGGTGGGTCAGCCACAGCTGGTAGAAGTGACCGCTCGTCTGAGTCGGCAGATTCGTGATGCGGAAGATCATCGGCCAGTTGCCGGCCGAATCGACCTTGCCGAGGGCGATCGACGCGCGCGCCGGGCTCGTCCCCGAGGGCGGATGCATCGGGACCAGCGCCTCGGTCGGGAAGCCGCCGCTGCCGTCGTCACCGACGAGGTAACCCGCGCCGAACGCGATTGCCGCGACCGCGGCCGCGACGAGGATGCCCGCCGCCCAGCGCCGCCGCGGCAGGTGCGGGTAGACCTTGATCTCGTCCTCCGGCGCCTCGAGGCTCTCGAACTCGGGTGAGAGCTCCGGCGGCGGGCCCGCTGCGACGAGGGCGTCGTGCACGCGGCGGAGCCGCTACCTCTTCGTCCGGGGTGAGGTCGTCGCCCACCAGTTCGCGAAAGTCGGTCATCGCAGCTCCGTTTCGAGCTCGGTCGCGAGGTGGGCAAGGGCGGCGCGTGTGCGCGTCTTGACGGTCCCGAGCGGGATGCCGAGGAACTGCGCCACCTCGCTCTGCGAGAGACCGCTCCAGTAGGCGAGAGCGATCACCTCGCGCTCGTGCTCGGGCAGCTCCTCGAGCGCCCGGTGGATCCGCCACGACATCCATTCCTGCTCGGCCCGGTCGTCGGGGCCGTGATCCGGAGCCGGCTCGTCGGGGATGTCGGCCGGAGTGTCGACGCGCGCACGGCCCCGGTCGACGATCGCGTTCCGGGCGACCGCGAAGAGCCACGGGGCGCCCGGCCCGCGCTCGGGCTTGTAGCTCTGCGCGCTACGCCAGACGGACGCGAAGGTCTCCTGGACGGCGTCCTCGGCGCGCCCGCGGTCGCCGAGCCGGCGGAGGGCAAGGCCGAGCACGGTGCGGGCATACCGGCGGTAGAGCGCCTCGAAGGCACCCCGGTCGCCTTGCCCGGTTCGCTGAATCAACTCGGCGTCAGTCAACTCCACGAGGGGGATGCTGGCGGCTCGACGCGTGCTGGGCAAGGGCAATGCGAGCTGAAGCGCGCAAGCCACGTCTGTTCTACGGTCTTCCGAGGGTGCTCGGTTTGGGTCGGGCGGCCGCTCGACGCTCGTCAAATGCGGGCCGGCGCTAGGCTCGTGCGCGTCGCATGGACTGCCTGATCTGCCAGCAGATCGCGGGCGAGGTCGAGCTCCCCGGCGGGTTGCTCGTCGACGAGAAGCTCGTCGCCGGGTTCCATATACCGCCGAGAGATCCGCCCGGCGATCACTACCTCGGCCATCTGCTCGTCGTCACACGGCGGCACGTCGACCACTTCGCCGACCTGACGGCGGCGGAGGCTGCCGCGGCGATGGACGCGGCGCACCGGCTCGCGCAGGCGCTCCGCGACGCGCGGGACCCCGAGCGCATCCACCTCGCGGTCGCCGGCCTCGGCGTGTCGCACTTCCACCTGCACGTCTTCCCGCGCTATCGCGGCACGCCGCCGGACGTCGACTGGATGGCCGCCGACGAGTGGGAGGGCGCCCCGCGCGGCGGCGCGACGGAGATCGCGGCCCTCGCCGAGGCGCTGCGTTCGCGGCTCGGCCTAGGCGGGGCGCCGTAGCCCTCTCGTACCTCGTACCAGGTACGAAACGGTGTTACAAACGAGAAAACGAGGCGCAAATGCGCGTTTGCGGAACACCCGTACCTGGTCGTGTACCAGGTACGGATTGTGGGTCGCAAGTTGGAAACTCGCCCGCTGTGCGCGCGGAGCTAGCTCGCCTTCGCCGCTGCGAGCCGCGCCGAGACGGCGTCCCAGTTGACGACGTTCCACCACGCGGCCAGGTAGTCGGGCCGCCGGTTCTGGTAGGTGAGGTAGTACGCGTGCTCCCAGACGTCGATCCCGAGCAGGGGCGCGTCGCCGGTCATGATCGGCGAGTCCTGGTTCGCCGTCGAGTAGACCGCGAGCGCCGTGCCGTCCCACACGAGCCAGGTCCAGCCGCTGCCGAACCGCGTCACGCCGCCCTGGTTCACGGCCTCCTTCAGCGCGTCGAGTGAGCCGAACGTTGCCTCGATCTCGGCGGGCGGGTCACCCTGGCCGCCGGGCGCCATGATCTCCCAGAAGAGCGAGTGGTTCGCATGCCCGCCGGCGTTGTTCCGCACCGCTGCCTGCTTCTCCTCGGGGAGCGAGTCGATGTTCGTCAGCACCGCCTCGACGGGGCGATCGGCCCACTCGGTTCCCGCGAGCGCCTTGTTCGCGTTGTCGACGTACGCCTGATGATGCTTGTCGTGATGCAGTCGCATCGTCTGCTCGTCGATCGTCGGCTCCAGCGCCGCGTAGTCGTACGGAAGGGGCGGAACTTCGAACGCCATCTCGGTCTCCTTTCACCACTTCTTCTGCTTGAGACTGAGGATATGCTCACGCCGCCCGTCAAGAAGAAACAAGGAGAGAGATGGCGCTCGTCTACCAGTTCGAGGAGATCACCCCGCGGGAGCTCAAGCCCGCCCTGTACGAGCTCGACGGCATCTCGCGCGAGACGATCGAAGCGCACTACAAGCTCTACCAGGGCTACGTCGGCAAGCGGAACGAGATCCTCGGCAAGCTCGCATCGGTCGACTGGTCGGCAGCGAACCAGGTCTATTCGGACGTCCGCTCGCTGAAGGTCGATCTCTCCTTTGCGATCGGCGGGATCAAGAACCACGAGATCTACTTCGAGCACCTCGGTGGGTCCGGCGGGGAGCCGACCGGGCTCGTCGGCGATCTGATCGACCGCGACTTCGGCTCGGCGAGGGCGTGGCGCGAGGACCTCAAGGGAACGGGCATGGCCGGGCGGGGCTGGGCCTGGACGGCGTACGACTGGGACGAGGGCCGGCTGTTCAACTACGTCGGCGACGCGCAGAACACGTTTCCGATCTGGAACGCGACCCCGCTGGTCGCGCTCGACGTCTACGAGCACGCGTACTTCATCGATTTCGGCACGGATCGCGGCGGCTACATCGACGCGTTCCTGGCGAACCTCGACTGGTCGGTCGTGAACGACTGGGCGTCGCGGTACCAGCTCCGAAAATAGTCAGTACGCTGCCCGCGTGACACCGGTGGTGATCGTTCTCGCGGGCTATCTCGCAGGCTCGTGCCCGTTTGGCTACTGGGTCGTGCGCCTCGTCAAGCACGAGGACATCAGGAAGGTCGGCAGCGGCAACATCGGCGCCACGAACGTCTGGCGCACCTACGGCCGCTGGCTCGGTGTTCCGGTCGTGGTGCTCGACGTGCTGAAGGGATTCGTGCCGTCGCTCGTCGGCGTCCTGCTCGTCTCGCACATCGTCGGCATCCTCGCCGGCTCGGCGGCCATGCTCGGGCATTGGCGGCCGCTGTTCCTCCGCTTCGAGAAGGGCGGCAAGATGGTCGCGACCTGCGGCGGCGTTCTCCTCGGCGTCGCCTGGCTCGTCGGCCTGCTCGGGCTCGCCGTCTGGGTGCTGGTCTTCCTGGTCACCCGCTACGCCTCGCTCGCGTCGATCGCCACGGCGATCGCGTTGCCGGTGATCGCCGTGCTGCTCGGCGAGCCGAACTCGGTGATCCTCTTTTGCGCCTCGGCCGGCATCGCAGTGATCGTCCTGCACCGGGCCAATCTGCGGCGCCTGCGCGCCGGCACCGAGAGCCGTTTCCGCTTCCGGTCGACGGCGAGCGCATGAAGAAGCTCGTGCTCGTCGTGTCGGTGCTGGCCGCACTGGCGTTTGCGCCTGCGGGGCTCGCCGCTTCGCCGGCGCCGTGGTGCGGCACCGAACAGAGCCCGCAGGACAGGGTGCCGGACACCGTCGCGGGCCCCGAGGTGCATGTCGTCTATGCCACGCCCGCGGACGTCGCGGACGGCGCGGGGCAATGGGCCGGGCAGATCGTCGGCGACATGACGGAGATCGACTCCTGGTGGCGCGGCCAGGATCCGACGCGGACGCCGCGCTTCGACCTCTACCCGTTCCCGGGCTGCGCACCCGGCCTCGCCGAGCTGGATATCACGGACGTGAAGCTCACTTCGACCGCGGCTCAGGCCCAGCCGTTCGACGGTCGCTTCTCGCGTCTTCTCAACGACCTGAGCGGCCTCTCGTCGCGGTTCAAGAAGTACATCGTCTACTACGACGGGCCAGTCGACCGAGGCGAGGTCTGCGGCCAGGGCGGTGCCGCGAAACGGGGTGGGTTACGCGATCGTCTACCTCCGCTCCAACTGCCCCACCTTCGGCGTCCCGAGCTCGGTCATCGCGGCGCACGAGTTCCTGCACGCGCTCGGCGCGCTCCCGAGTGGGGCGCCGCATCCGTGCCCGGGCGATTCGCGGGCCATCCGTGCGACTCGATGACCGACCTCCTCTATCCGCGCGTCACCGGCGGCATCCCGCTGTCGAGCCTCGTCCTCGACTTCGGTCATGACGACTACTACGGGCACTCCGGTACCTGGGACGACCTCCAGGATTCCCGCTGGCTGCTACATGTCGGCGCTCAGAGCGATCTCGCCCTCACGATCACCGGCGCGGGCAGCGTCGCGAGCGATGTCCCCGGGCTCGCGTGCCCCGCTGCCTGCACGACGACCTGGGACACGGGCTCGGTCGTCCCGCTCTCTGCCGTCGCCCGACGACGGCTGGCGCTTCGACGGCTGGAGCGGCGCCTGCAACGGGGTCACGAGCTGCGACGTGACGCTCGACGGGCCGAAAGCCGTGACGGCGCGCTTCGTCAAGGACGTCTACAAGCTGCAGGTCAAGGTCACCGGCAAGGGCAAGGTGACCGGCGCCGGCATCGCGTGCCCGTCGCGCTGCGCCGTCGTCCTCGCCGGCGGGAGCGTCGCGCGGCTCGTCGCGAAGCCTGCAACGGGGTGGAAGGTCAAGCGCTGGAGCGGGCCGTGCTCGAGCGCAAGCGCCCGCTGCTCCGCACCCGTCACGAGCGCGACCACAGCGCGGATCACGTTCGTCAAGCCGGTGGTGAAGAAACAGCCGGTGGCGAGGAAGAAGTAGCGAGCCACTCGCGCAGCTCGGTGTGCCGGGCTGCGACATCGCCGGCGAGCTCGCCGCGCAACTCGCCGACGGTGCCCGAGCGCTCGGCGAGCACGTCGTGGTTGTGAATCGTCTCCAGGTTCACCTGGCGCGAGTAGAGGAAGTCGTCGTCGTCGAGGCCGCGATGGGCGTCGAGCGTCTCCTTGAGCGCGATGCGGACCGAGTCCTCGACGAAGCGCGGCTGCAGGTGCGCGTGCTCGACGACGAAGAGCTCGTCCGGCCGCTTCAAGAGCTCGTAGACGGGTGAGCTCATCGACCGCTCGACGATGTCGACGAGCTGCTCCGCGTTCACCGGCTGCTCGCTCCCGACGTAGAGCGTTCCGCGCCCGCGCTGGTTGTGCGTGGCGAGCGGAACGAGCTCGAGAATGCGCTCGATGTCCTCGCCGCCGAAGCCGGCCTCGAGCAGGCGCTCGCTGGCGCGGCCGCGAATCAGGCCCTGCGCGCACGGGCAGGCGTTGATGCCGGTCGCCTCGACGCCGACGACCCGGCGTACGCCCGTGAGCGAGGCGGCGGCGATCCCGATCAGCGTCACCATCTCCTGGGTGCGGAGGCCGGTGACCGGTGTCGTGCGCTCGAGCGGGTAGCGGGCGACGATCTGCACGTCGGCGCGGATCGCCTGCTGGCGCTCGAGGATGTTGCGGGCGATGTGCTCGGCGAGCGTTTCGACGAGGAACGCCTCGCCGATCACGACCTCGTCGATTGCCTCGCCGAAGAGCGCCTCGTCGAACGACTCCGCGAAGCGGGACATGTGGACGCCCTTCTGGCGCGGGTCGAGATCGACGCTGCACGAGATCTCGGCGGCGAAGGTCTTCTGGCGTCCCTCGTGCTCGATCCGGATCGCCTTCTGGACACCGGTGACGCCGGCGCGCGAGAGCGCGAGCGGCACATCCGGCGTGGCCGCCTGCAGGTCTTCGACGAGGGTGAGGCGCGTTTGCTTCATGCTTCCGGTCAAGTATGGCCGACGACGCCTCCTTCGCCCGGCTCGTGTCCCTCGCGTGCCACGACCTGCGCACCCCGCTCGCAACCGCTTTCGGCTTTGCGCGGACCCTCTCGCGCGCGGGCGGGCTCGACGAACGGCAGGCGCGCTACGTGACGATGATCGAGGCCGCGTCCGATCAGATGACCGACCTGCTCGAAGGGCTCGGCCTCCTGGCACGGATCGAGGCGGGGCGCTGGGAGCCCAATCTGCAGGAAGCCGACTCGCTCGAGCTCGCCCAGGCGGCGGCCGGCGAGAAGACCCGCGTCACCGGCGAGGGCGGGCCGGTGACCGTCGACACGGAGGCGGCCGTGCGCGCGCTCTCGGGGCTGGGGGTGGCGGCGATTCGCCACGGAGGGCTCGCCGAGCTCTCGGTCGAGGTCGCCGGCGGCGGACATCACGATGTCGCCGGTGCGGGACGCGGCGCGGGCGCTCCTCTCCGGTGAGGAGCTGAAGGACCTCGGCGCGGCGTCGGGCCGGCGGATCGTCGAGGCGATGGGCGGCTCTGCCGGTCCTGGACGGCGACGCGCTCGTCGGTGTCGCTGCCGGGCTAGGCCGCCCGGCTCGATCAGGGAGGCCCGGTGAGCTGAGGCGCACCGCCGGTCTCGAGCACCGCGTCCGCCGTCTCGACCGGCGCCGCCTCGTCGGTGCCTCTGCGCCGGCGGCGAAGCTCGAGCGTGACGGCGATCAGCATCGAGGCCAACGCCAGGGCGATCGTCCAGTGGCCGAGGCTCAGCGCGGTCTCCTTCGCGTTCGCCTCCCACTGGCCGCGCTCGAGCGAGCTCGAGTTGCTCGAGTCCGGAATCAGGTCGGCACCGAACGGAAAGCGCGCCGTGTGGTGGCGCTCCCACAGGTCGAGCCGGTGCGTGACCGCCAGCGACTCGACGATCGCGCCGGTCGCCGCGACGTAGATCCCGTAGGGAAGACGCGAGGCGATCGCGCCCCAGAGGACGAGCAAGAGCGGCGGCACCAGCGAGAGCAGCCAGATCTTCGCCTCCATCGAGCCGGTCGGCGCATGCATGGTGCGGAACAGCCGGTCGTAGCGCTGCCACTCGAAGACGTGGGCCTTCTCGATCGCGAGCGAGACGGTCATCAACGAGCAGAAGAAGATCGGCACGGCGAGGAACGCCGCGAGCGCGAGCGGTGCGCGCGAACGTCCCCTCAGAGCCGGCCCGGTCACAGCCGGCCCGCCTCGATCACCCGCGCGAGGAACTCGCGCGTTCGCGCCTGCTCCGGCGCGGAGAAGATCTGCTCCGGCGGGCCCTCCTCGCAGATGACCCCCGCGTCGAGGAAGCACACTCGGTCGGCGACCTCTTTGGCGAACGACATCTCGTGCGTGGCGATGACCATCGTCATGCCGAAGTCGGCCAGCTCGCGGACGAGGTTCAGCACGTCCGCGACGAGCTGCGGGTCGAGTGCCGAGGTGATCTCGTCGAGCAGCATCAGCTTCGGGCCCATCGCCAGCGCCCGCGCGATCGCCACACGCTGCTGCTGGCCGCCCGAGAGCCGGTCTGGATACTCGTCGGCCTTGTCGGCGAGACCGATCCGGTTCAGCAGGTCGAGCGCCTGGCCGCGCGCGTCGCTTGCCCCCAGGCCGCGCGCCTTCTTCGGCGCGAGCGTCACGTTCTGGAGGACGGTCATGTGCGGGAACAGGTTGAAGGCCTGGAAGACGATCCCGATCTTCCGCCGCAGCGCGTTGACGTCGATCTTCCCGTTCGTCAGCTCCTGGCCGTCGACGGCGATCCGGCCCGCGTCGACTCGCTCGAGCAGGTTGATGCAGCGCAGGAGCGTCGACTTGCCGGACCCGGAGGCGCCGATCAGGCAGACGACGTGATGCTCGTCTACGTTGACGGAGACGTCCTTCAGCACCTGCAGCGCGCCGAAGCTCTTCGACACGCGGTCGACCTCGACGAAGCTCATGGGGCGTGACTCACCGAGCCCTCACAGGGCGGCCGCGCGCTCCCGCGTCTCCCGCATCGCGATCAGGTGGTCGGTGAAGCGCGCGAGCGGGATCGTCAGGAAGATGAAGAAGACGGCTGCGACGACGTACGACGTGAAGTTGAAGTACGTCTGCGAGTAGTTCTGGGCCTGCTGCGCCGCCTCGGCGACGCCGATCACGAGCACGAGCGCCGTGTCCTTCTGCAGGCCGACGAAGTCGTTCAGGAGCGGCGGGATCACGCGGCGCACCGCTTGCGGGATCACAACGTGGCGCATCGCCTGCCAGTAGTTGAGCCCGAGCGAGCGGGCCGCCATCCGCTGGCTCGGGTGCACCGACTCGATCCCGGCGCGGTAGACCTCGGTCACGTACGCCGTGTAGACGAGCGTCAGCGCCGTGACGCCGTAGAAGAAGTTGGAGCGGTCGGAGATCCACGCGACCTGCAGCGCCGGCATGCCGAAGCCGACGAGCAGGGCGACGAGGATCAGCGGCGTGCCGCGGAAGACGTCGGTGTAGACGATTGCCAGGGCGCGGAACGGCTTCGCCCCGCGCCCCGGCAATCCACGGACGACGGCCAGCGCGAGCGCCAGCACGAGCACCAGCGCCTCCGCGACGACCATCAGCTTGATGTTCACCTGGAAGCCCGCCCACACGTCCGGCATCGCGAGCCGGAAGTCGTGCGGGTTGAAGAACTTCTCGAGAACGTCGTGCATTGCGTGCTACTTGAGCGTCGGGACCTTGGAGAAGTCGATCGCGAACCACTTCTTCTGCAACTTCGCGACCGTGCCGTTCGACCAGAGGCTCTTGAGCGCCCCGTTGATGGCCGGCGTCAGCTTCGAGCCTTTTTGGAGGACGCCGCCGTACTGCTCCTTCGTCACGATCTGGCCCGCGACAATGCCGTACGAGCTCGGCCGCGCCTTCTTCTCGGAGGCGACGATCGGCGTGTCGAGGATCAGCGCCTCGCAACGGTTCACCTGCAGCGACGTGAACGCGGCTGAGGTCGACTGGTAAACGAGTGGCGCCTTCGACGGATGCAGCTTCTGCTTGATCCAGTCGAGCCCGGTCGTCGTCGCCTGGGCACAGGTCTGCAGGCCCTTCAGGTCGGCGACCGAATGCGGGACGGCGGCCTTCTTGGAGAGCAGCACGCCCTGATTGGCGTTGAAGTACGACGTCGTGAAGTCGACGGTCCGCTTGCGCTGCGCGGTGATCGTCGCCTCCTGGAACGAGATGTCGAACTTCTTCGTGCCGGGGGCGAAGAGGCTGTTCCACGGCGAGTAGATGTAGCTGACCTTCTGGAGGCCGAGCTTCAGCGCGATCGCCTTCGAGAGGTCGACCTCGTAGCCCTTCGGGTTGATGATCTTCGAGCCGCGGACGGAGCCCGCGGCGAAGTTGACCGCGGAGTCGCCGAACGCAACGGTCAGCGTGCCGGCGGTCATCGTCGGTGGTGCGGTCGATCGGGCCTGCGCGGCGACCGCCGCGACGAGCGATGCCAGCGCGAGGAGCGTGGCGAGACGTTTCACGAGGGGTCCTCCTATGGTCGGAAAACGAGAGGCGAAGCCCGAATCTACCCCTCGAAGGCCAGCTGTTCCAGCAGCCAGCCCTGGAAGGCGTGCGGCAACGGCTCGCTCGAGAGCAGCAGCCTGCCGTGGTCGACGAGACCGGATCGCATGCCCTTGTGCACCGCCTCGACGAGCGCGGTGTCCTCGCGGCCGACCTGGTCGTCGAAGGCAAAGAACTCCTCCAGCCACGCCCCGTCGGCGCCGGGCGCGAAGAAGTAGTCGAGGTAGCGGTGCGTGTGGTCGGGGCCGCTCGGCACGATCGGTCCGATCGAGAGGTTCGGCGGCCCGGGGAAGACGTTGATGCCCGTGTTCGGCCAGATCAGGTGGAACTGACCCGGGGCGCCGCCCTCGCGCGCGACGCAGTGCTGGGCGGCGAAGGTCGGGTACGCGTCGAGCAGGTAGCTGTCCGGGTCGACGTCGACCGCAGCGCTGAAGCCGGGGTGTGCGGTCGGGCAGTGGTAGCACTCGAGGAAGTTCTCGACGGCGATCTTCCAGTTCGCGTTCAGGTCCATCTCGACGCGCGAGTGGAAGACGAGCTGCTGAGAGGTCGATGTCGCGTTCCAGGAGCTCCGGCAGCAGGCCGAGCGTCTCGCCGAGCGGCGCGGCGTCCGGGTCGGGGTTGACGAAGAGGAACGGGCCCCAGGCGCCGACGCTTGCGGGGACGAGCGACCAGTCGGCGGCGTCGAAGCCGGGCTCGCGCTCCGAGCGCGGCGCCTTGCGGAGCGACCCGTCGAGGTCGTACGTCCACGCGTGGTAGCCGCACTGGATCGTGCTCCGCTTGCCGCAGCCCTCCATCAAGAGCGAGCCACGGTGGCGGCAGACGTTCAGGAACGCGCGCAGCTCGCCGTCGCGGTCGCGTACTACGAGCACGGGCACGTCGCCGCAGTCCGTCGCCAGGAACGAGCCCGGCTCGGCGACCTGCTCGGCACGACCGGCGTACTGCCACGTCCGCGCGAAGATGCGCTCCTGCTCGCGGCGCAGCAGCTCCGGATCGGAGTACCAGCTGAAGGGGAGCGTCGCGCCCCGGTCGATCGGACATGGGCTGACTCTAGGAGGGTTTGCGGATGTGCCTCAGGCCTCGTTTCGTCGAGCCCTCCTCACAGGCTGTAGCGGTAGACGTTCGTCTCGCGCGGCTCGAAGCCGAGGCGCTGGTAGAGGCGGTTCGCCGCTTCGCGAGACGGGTTCGACGAGAGCTCGACGTACCGCGCCGAGGCGTCGCCCGCGAGACGGATCGCTTCGCGCGTCAGCGCCTCGCCGACGCCCTTGCCGCGGGCCGACTCGTCGACGACGACGTCCTCGATGCGGGCCTTCAGGCCGGTCGGAATGCGGAAGAGGACGAGCGTCAGCAGGCCGAGGATCTCCGTGCCTTCGCGGGCGACGAGCAGGCTCGTTCCCGGCTGGGCGAGCAGCTCCGCGAGCTCGACGGGGCCGGGTGGCGGCGACGTGCGAGACAGCTGCGGCAGCAGCCGGGCCAGTGCGTCGACCAGCTCCTCGTCAGCCTCGGAGGCGCGCTCGATCTGCATCAGCGCAGAAGCTTCGACAGCCGCCGGTCCTTGAGGACGCGGCCCTCGGTCTGGCATTGCGGGCAGTAGAAGATCGTGTGCTCCTCGAAGTCGACCTGCGCGAGCGGCGTGCCGCAGACGTGGCACGGCTCGCCGAGGTGGCCGGTGAACGCGATAGGTCTTGGCGTCGTTCGTGCCGCGCTCGCGCAGAATCGAGCCCACGGGCAAGCTCCGAGAGCATCGCCTCGTGCAGCCGTCCGACCTCCTCGTCGGAGAGCTGCGTCGTCAGCGCATACGGCGACAGCTTCGCGGCGTGCAGGATCTCGTTCGCCCACGCCCTCCCGATGCCCGCGACGAGGCGCTGGTCGCGGAGCGCCGCATGCAGCCGGCGCGAGTCGGAGCGGAGGATCTCGCCGAGCTCGGCTGCGGTGACCTCGTTGGCCTCCGGGCCGAGGTGCGCCAGCTCTCCTGCGACGGCGTCCGGTCGCAGCAGCCAGACACCCGCGCGCTTCTTCGCGCCGGCCTCGGTCAGCACGAGCTCGGCGCCGCCGACGAACTGGAGGCGGAACGCGGGTGTCTTCGGCCCCTTGTCGCCCGGGCGGAGGAACTTCAGCCGGCCCGCGGTCATCAGGTGAACGAGCAGCACGAGCTCGCCGTCAGCGGTCGGGAAGAGGAGCCGCTTGCCTCGACGCTCGGCCCCCGCGAGGCTCTTGCCGTCGAGCGCTTTCAGCGGCGGGTCGAACGTCTTCAGCGTCGCGATGTGCGCCGGCCCGGCGCGCTCGATCGGCTGCGCGCGCACGGGATCGTCCAGAGCGCGGCGCCAGGCCTCCATCTCGGGTAGCTCGGGCATCTAGTCTCCGAAGCTCATGGACGCGATCAGCGTAGCCGTCGTGCGCGGCGACGTCCTCGAGGCGGTGCACCGGGTCCACGCGGTCGTGACCGACGGGCGCACGTACGGCGACGCCTCGTTCACGTCGTTCCTGCGCTCCTCGGTGAAGCCGATCCAGGCGATCCCGCTCGTCGAGGCCTACGACGACCTTGCCGAGGAGGAGATCGCGATCGCCTGCGCCTCGCATCAGGCCGAGCCGGCGCAGCTCGCCGCGGTGCGGATGCTGCTCGACCGCGCGGGCGCGACGCCCGCCGATCTGGAGAACGGGCTCCAGGATGGACGGCCGCTGGGGAAGGTCGGGCACAACTGCTCGGGCAAGCACGCCGGCATGCTCGCCGCCTGCCGCGCCAACGGCTGGCCGTTCCAGGGCTACCGGCTGCCGGATCATCCTTTGCAGGTGCGGATCGGCGAGCTCGTCGGGGACTACGGGAGCATCGCCGTCGACGGGTGCGGCGTACCGACCTATGCGATGTCACTGGAGCAGATGTCACTCGTCCTGACCCGCACACCCGAGCGGATCGCCAACGCGATGCGCGCGCGGCCGGAGCTCGTCGGCGGCCACGGCGCGGACGACACCGACCTGATGCAGGCGCGGCCCGGCTGGATCGCAAAGCGGGGCGCCGAAGGGCTGTTCTGCGCCGCGGGGCCGGACGGCGTCGGGCTCGCGCTGAAGGTCGAGGACGGCGCCTCGCGCGCCATCCGTCCGGTCCTCGGCTTCCTGCTCGAAATCAAGGCGTTCCGGGAGGTTCCGGTGGTCAACAGCCGCGGCGAGACCGTCGGAGCACTTAAGATCGCCGACCGATGAAGGTTCACGTCATCTCCGACATGGAAGGCGTCAGCGGCATCGTCCGCTGGCAGCAGACGACCGGCGGCCACGCGATGTACGAGGAGGGCCGGCGGCTCTACACCGAGGAGATCAACGCGGCCGTTCGAGGCGCGAAGCAGGCGGGCGCGACGGAGATCGTCGTCATGGACTGCCACGGCGCGGGCGAGGGCTGGAGCTTCAACTCGATGGCGCCCGAGCTTCTCGACCCGGACTGCGAGTGGGTCGTCCAGAACGAATGGACGGAGTACACGGAGTTCCTCGAGCAGGGCTGCGACGCGGCACTCTTCGTCGGCATGCACGCGATGGCCGGCACGGAGAACGGCGTGCTCAACCACACCGTCTCGGGCCAGTCGTGGCAGAACCTCTGGTTCAACGACACGCGCGTCGGCGAGCCGGGGATCATGGCCGCGCTTTGCGGCCACTGGGGCTGCCCGGTGCTGATGGTCACGGGCGACCAGGCCGTCTGCGACGAGACGAAGACGCTGCTCGGCGACGGGATTGTCACCGTGCCGGTCAAGCAGGGGATCGGGACATTCGCCGCCCGGATGATCCCGCCGGTGCGGGCGCGGCAGTTGATCGAGGACGGCGCGAAGGAGGCACTGAAGGATCTCAAGCGCGTGCAGCCGTACGACCCGGGCCGCCCGGCCGAGATCAAGGTCGAGTTCAAGTCGCCCGACCGGATGAACGAGTACGCGAACCGCAAGGGCGTCGAGGTGCTCGACCCGCGGACGATCGTCGCCCGCGGCGAGGACTGGTGGACCGCCTGGCGGGGGTTCTTCTTCTAGGTCTGGCGGCGCAGCCGCCCGCACCGGGCGGCATCCTGTAGGTACATGAAGCGCCTCGCTCTGCTCCCGCTCGCGCTCCTGGCGCTGGCTCCGTCCGCGGCCGCGTCCTCGACCGCGCTGCCGCCGCTGCCGAAGAGCTGGCCGAAGACGATGCAGATCGGCCTCTCCGACTCGCCGGGCGGGGCCGCGGCGCTGCGCCTGTCGGCGCCGTTCGGGCTTCGCTACCAGTACCTCGCCGGCGGGGTCAACACCGGCCAGGGCTGGTCGACCTGGAACCCGGACGGCACCTTCGCGTCGATGTACGTCAAGGACTCGTGGGCGCACGGGACGATCCCCGTCCTCACCTACTACATGCTGCTGCAGTCGAAGCCCCAGGTCGGTGACGAGGCAAAGACGGACCTCGCTCACCTTGGCGATCCAGCGGTGATGAAGTCCTACTGGGCAGACGTGCGCCTGCTGCTGCAACGCATTCGCGGCACGAAGCCCGTCGTCGTCCACGTCGAGCCCGATGCGTGGGGCTACATCGAGCAGGCGGGGGCAACGGCGCTCGGCTCGTCGTTCGCGAAGCAATGGGTGTCGCTCCGGAATCAGCTCGCCCCGAACGCGCTGCTCGCGTACCACATGAGCGGCTGGGGCACGAAGCACGACATCGTCTACGAGGACCCGCCGGACGCCACCGTGCGCGCGTACGCGGCGAAGTCGGCGGCGTTCTACCGCTCGCTCGGCGCGCGCTTCGACCTCGCCTTCGAGGACTTCTCCGATCGCGACGCGGGCTTCTACGCAAAGACGCAGGGGAATTCGAAGACGTGGTTCGCGCTGGCCGACTTCCGGCGCCACGTGCTCTACGCCCAGACGTTCGTCAAGCTCGTCAAGGTCAGGCTTGCCGCGTGGCAGATCCCGCTCGGGAACACGCGGATGCGCGCCGTCGACAACACGTGGGGACACTTCCAGGACAACCGCGTCGAATGGCTGCTCGACGACGCGACGCGTGCGCACCTCCGCGCCTACGCGAACGCGGGCGTGGTCGCGTTCCTCTTCGGCGGCGGCGCCGACGGGACGACGTGCGCCTGCGACGGCCGCAAGGACGGCGTCACGAATCCCGAGCCGATCAACGGCAACGCACGCGTTTCGCTGACGGCCGACGACGACGGTGGCTTCTTCCGCGAGCGCGTCCGGGCGTATTACAAGCGCGGGGCGCTGCGCCTTCCGTAACATCGCGCGGTGCTCGTCGCCACGCTCGGAGACTCGATCACGGAGGGCTCGCCCGGGTACGACTCACGCCTCGGCGGCAACGAGGAGAGCCAGTGGCAGCACTGGGCCGCGCAGGCGCTCGACGGTGTCGAGTTCCGCAACTGCGGCATCAACCGCCAGCGCACCGATGAGATCGCCGAGCGGCTCGAGGACGCAGCCGCCGACGCGGACATCCTGATCGTCCAGGGCGGGATCAACGACATCGCCGACGGACGCGACGTCGGGCCTGCGGCCGAGAACCTGCGCGCGATGGTGCGACGCGGCAAGGAGCTGGTGCCGCAGGTGCTGCTCGTCGAAGTGCTGCCGTGGAACAACGGTCATCCCGACGGCGAGCCGAAGATCCGGCAGCTGAACGGGCTGATCGGCGTCATCGGTGCCGAGGAGCAGGTGCCGGTGATCCCGTTCCACGACCGGCTGCAGGATCCCGAGCGGCCGGGCCGGATGCGCGAGGAGTGGACCTGCGACGGCAACCACCCGTCCGTCGAGGGCCACCGCCGGCTCGGCGAGCTCGTCGCCGAGATGCTCGAGCCCTACACCTCGCGGTAGCGAGCCTGCAGGAAGCAGAAGGCGCCGTAGAGCGCGAGCCCCGCTGCAGTGATCCCGAGCAGCCAGGACCCGTACGAGCGATCGGCCAGCTCGTGCAGCGCGCCGTCGAGCCCGCGCGCCTTGTTGGCCTCGTAGTCCCAGGCGGCGCTGATCAGGAACCAGCCCACGATCGCCCAGACCAGGCCCCGTGCCGCGTGCCCGCCGGAGCCGACCCACGTGCAGAGCGATCGCGCGCGGCCGCCGCAGCGCATGTCCTTCATGAAGTTGCGCGTCACGGCGCGGTAGGCGTTCGCGCCCGCCGCGACGACGAAGCCGGCGCCGACGAGGAACACGAGCTCGCGGCCGAGCGGTAGAGCGAAGACGCCGGCGGTCTGTTGCTGCTCGTTCGAGCCGCCGCCGGTGCCGAGGGGGATCTCCACGGTTGTGAAGCAGAACGCCGCATAGAGGACCCCCTTGGCGAGGTCGCCGGCCCGCTTGGCGAGCCCCTTCGCGTCGTCGCCCTCCCGGTCGCGGTCGAGGAACGCCTGCGCGAAGCGCCAGAGCGCGTAGCCGGCAAAGCCGATTGCGAGTGCGACGAGGACCGCCCTGCCGAGGCTGTCGTCGGCGAGCGTCCGCAGCGCTCCCTGGCGGTCGGCTTCCTTGCCACCGGTGCCGAGGACGACCTCGAGCGCAAGCCAGGCGATCAGGACATACGGAACGCCTTTCGCGGCGAGGCCGAGCCGGCCTGCGCCCTCCCAGGCTGGATGATCCGCTGCTTCGCGTGTCGCCACGCGGGACGGTCTCCCCTTACTTGCGAACCGTGAAACGGCGCAGGGCGACGGCGCTGCGGTTGCCGGCCCGGTCGACGGCGACGATCCGCACCCCGTGGCGTCCCAGCTTCGGTCTCGGCAGCTGCACGTGGTCGCCGACGCGGAAGTCCGCAGGCACCACGCGGTGCGGGCCGCTGTCGATCCAGACCTCGTAGCGGGCGACACCGCTGCCGGCGTCCTTTGACCCGGCCCAGTCCAGCTGCAGCCACCGCGACCCGGTGCGGACGATCTTGCCGGGTGAGTTGAGGTGAGGCGGGGCCGGCTTCACCGTGTCCGTCCAGCGGAAGCCGACGTCGACGTGTGTCCCCTCGTGGCGCAGCACGGTGGCGCGGAAGGCGCCGGGCTCGACCAGCGAGTCGCCGGGCTGCAGCGAGTCGAGCGACGTGTCCCGTGCGTTCGGCAGCAGCACGTCGGGCCCGCTGTACGGGCTCGAGTAGAGGCTGGCGAGCCCGTACGCGCTCGGCCCGACGTGGACGAACATCCCTTCGGCGGCCGGATCGCCGAGCAGGTCGGCGTCCTCCAGCAGCGGCTCTCGATGGTCGAGCCAGTAGTCGTTCTTCGCCGTTCGGATCACGAGCGCCTGCGATAGGTCGGAGGGCTGCTCGAGCTGGTCGATCGAGTAGACGCCCGCGGCCGCGGCGAACGTCACGTCCGCGTCGGTGAGCCAGCCGACCGTGTACTTCTCGTAGGCGTCGAACTGCCCGAGCGCCCGCGCGCCCATCACGGACCGGTCGTCTCCGTACTCGATCGTGTGGCAGCGCGTCTGGCAGTCCCAACGGTTTGCGTGGCCCAGCCCGAACGTGTGACCGAGCTCGTGCGCGACGAGCCCAGGCCAGAGCTGCCCGATCAGCCAGACCTCGTTGCCGGTGCCGCGCCCGACGTACGAGCACCTGCTTGGCGGGACGATGTAGATGAAGCGGTCGTAGCGCGCGAGGACGTAACCGGCGGCGACGGCGGCGGCGCGCGCCTGCGTCGAGATCTCGCTGTTCTGGTCGCAGCTGACGGGAACGGGGAACGCCGGCAGCCACGGCGTCGTCTCGCCGGTCAGCCGCAGTTGGCCGAACGAGCTGTGATCGAGGAAGTCTCGCGCGCCCGTGAACACCTGGCCCTGCACCTCGGCCTGGGTGAACGGCTGCGGCGCGCCCGGCCACGTCGCCAGGATCACGAGGGTGCGCAGCTCACCGGTGATCGGCGCGGCAGGCGCCGCTGTCAGCAGCGCGGCGAACGCGACGAGAACGGCGATCGAGCCGAGCCGCATCGCCTAACGGTACCGCGCGCGCTACGGAAGCGGTACCGACGGCGTCGCGACGACGCCGAGCCGGTCGAGGATCTCCCGCGAGGTCGGCTCGCCGCTTCCCTGCCCGACCTCGTCGAGCGCCTTCAGCGTCAACGCCAGGTCGTACTCGAGGCGGCCCGAGCGCGCGGCGGTGAGGCTCGACTCGAAATGCTCCGTCGCGTCGCCGGGGCGGCGCCACTGGACGAGCGCGTAGCCGATCAGCCGCTCGAGCAGAGGCGCACGGGTCGCGAGCTCGCCCGCCCGGGCGGCCGCCTCGAGGGTCTCGGAGGCGAGCTCGTACGCCTCGGAGTAGCGGCCCTCGAGCACGAAGCATTCCGCCCGGCGGGCACTGACCTCGAGCAGATAGCTGCCGGCGCCGATGCTCTCGAGTTCCGCCGTCGCTTCGTCGAAGAGCGCGTGCGCCTCCTCGAACCGGCCTGCGGCGGCTGCGGCGCGGGCCAGGTTCGACGTCGTGAAGCCGACGCCGAATGTGTAGCTGGCGGCTCGGTAGACGCGACGCGCCTCGGTGAAGAGCTCTTCGGCGCGAGCGACGTGGCCCTGCTCGAGGAGGATCTCCGCCTCGTTGTCGAGCGCCGTCGCCGACCGGACGACATCGCCTGCGTGATGCTCCGCCTCGCGGCTCGCGGCGTACCGCTGCGCCGCTTCGTCCCAGCGGCCGGCGAAGTACGCCCGCATGCCGAGGTTGTTGAGGACGATCGCCTTGCCGAGCAGGTCGCCGAGCTCCTCGTAGATCGGGAGAGCGCGCTCGAGATACGTCTCGTCGTGCCCGCCGAGCGCGAGGTCGGCCGTGTCGAGGAGGCGGTAGGCGTGCGCCAGTGCGCGGCGGTCGTCGAGGCGCTCGGCCCGCTCCGAGGCGCCCTGGCTGACGAGGAAGCATTCGTCGAACCGGCCCTGCCGGTAGAGGACGACCGCCAGCTCGAGCTCGAGCTCGACGTGCTCCGCCTCGCCCTCGGCGGCGAGCTCGAGGCCCGCCACCGCCTCGAGCGCCCGGCGGTACCACTCGACGGCGTCCTCGTAGCGTCCGAGCCGCTCCAGGAGGATCCCCTGCTTGCGCAGCAGCCGCAGCGCTGCCACCTCGTCGCCCGCCAGCAGCGAGCGCGCCCGGTCGTAGGCCTTGTGCGACTCGTCGTAGCGGCCGGCGAGCTCGCACACGTCACCGAGCGCCTCGCACACCCTGGCGACCTCGGGCGCATCGGGCTCCTCGAGCTCGTCCGCGGCCCGGAGCGCCCGCTCGTAGAACTCGACCGCGTCGACGTTCGCGAACCTCGCTTGAGCCCGCAGGCCGGCCGTCACGGAGTAGCGCCACGCCTTCTCGGGCTGGTCGCCTTCGAGGAAGTGGAGCGACAGCAGCCCGGCGGCCTCCTCGGTGCGGCTGCCCGCGCGGCGCTCGAGGACGGCGCCGACCCGCGCGTGGATCTCGCGCCGGCGGCGGAACGACAGGCCCTCGTAGGCGGCGGCTCGGAAGAGGTCGTGCCGGAACTGCAGCACGTCGTCCTCGCGCCGCTCGACGAACTCGCCGACCCGGCGCCAGCGCTCGACGTCTCCGACGCCTTCGAGCTCGCCGGCGAGGATCTCGCGGATCAACTCCAGGTCGAAGCGTGCGCCGACGACGGACGCGTGACGAAGGAGCAGCCGGTCGTCGGGCGAGAGCGCATCGATCCGCTCGGTCATCAGCCGCTCGACGGTCTCGGGCAGGGCGCCGGTGCGCGCGGCCGCGACGAGCTCGCGGACGAACAGGGGGTTGCCGCCCGCGCGGGCGACAAGGGTCGCGACCGCGTCGGCGGAGAGCGATTCGTCCCGCCCGGCGAGCACGGCGAGCGACGACGAGTCGGTGTCGCTCAGCGGGGCCAGCTCCAGCACCGTGCCGTTCGGGGGGTCGCCGGAGACGAACGCGGCGCCGGACGCCCGCCGCGTGACGCAGACGAGCCAGGGCCGGAGCTCCGGTCGCGCGGTCAGGTGGAGCAACAGCTCGCGGGACGCGTCGTCCATCCAGTGGGCGTCCTCGAAGACGAGCAGCGTCGGCATCATCAGCACGCGTGACAGGAATTGCTCGACGACCTCCTCCAGGCGCTGGCGCCGGAACGCAGGGTCGATCGCATCGGTCTGCGCCGTCGGCTCGACCGTCGCGTCGAAGGGGATCGCGAGCAGCGGCAGCCACGGCGACTGATCCGGCATCACGGCCTGCACCCAGGCGGTCAGCTGCTCGCCCGCGTCACGGGACGAAGCGGCCGGGACGATGCCGGCGAGCTGGCGGAGGAGCGGCCGGAAGACGAAGTACGGTGCGGCGGTCGCGTAGACCTCCGAGCGCGTGACGAGGTGGGTGAAGCCGATCGCCGAAGCCAGCAGCTCCTCGACGAGGCGCGACTTGCCCATCCCGGGCTCGGCGACAATCTCGACGAGTCGGCTCTGTCGCAGGCGCGCGGCATCGATTCCCTCGCGGAGTAGCGCGAGCTCGGCGTCCCGGCCGAGCAGCGGCAGCCGCTCGGGCGCTTGCTCCTCGCGCACGCCGACGACCTCGCCGACCGCGTACGCCGTCACGGCCCGCTCCTTCCCCTTGACGAGGAACGGCTGGGCGGCCGACTCGAAGCGGCTCGCGGCGCGGTCGAGCACATCACCCGTCGCCAGGATCTGCCCCGGCTCCGCGCGGGCCGTGAGGCGCGCGGCCAGGTTGACCGTGTCGCCCATCACCGCGTACGTCCGCCTGCTCAGCGCTCCGATCTCGCCGGCAAAGACGTTGCCGCGGTTGACGCCGGCGCGGATCGTCAGCCCGCACTCGCCGGCCACGACCGCCCTCAGCGCGCGCAGCATCCGCTCCTCGTCGCCGCCCGGCGTCGCCGGTGCGCCGGCCGTCAGATAGAGCTTGCCGCCGCCGCGGTCGATGTCCGACTCGAGCCACGTGATGCCGAGCGCGTCGGCGGCTTCGCCCACGAGCCTTCCGAGCGCCTCGATCCTGGTCGCCGCCTCCGCCACGCCGTCGGTGGCGATCACGTCGTCGAGGCCGCCGAACTTCACGAACGCGACTGTTGCGACTCGGTGCTCGGCCTCGGCTCGCTCCGCCTCGAGCACCTCGCGCAGCGGCGCGGGCACGAGTGGATCGAGCGCAGCGATCGCCGGCCGCTCAGGCGCGAGCACGGCATCCGGATCCGGGAGCTCGCGGCGGAGGAGGAAGGCGCCGTTGCGCGCCTCGCCGAGCCACCCCGGGTCGATCGCGGCGGCGGTACCGGAGCCGACGAGGATCTCGCGCGCCGACGCCGCGTCCTCGAGCGCGACGGTGGCGGTCGCCGCGGGTCCCGCGACGACGAGCTCGCGGTGCGAGGTGCCGACGAGGAAGAAGTGGCACGGACCCGTGTGGATTCCCGTCGACATCGAGAGCTCGACCGGCCCGACGCTCGCCCGTGTGCGCCCCGTCTCGTCGATCAGCAGCTGCATCCGGTCGGCGGCGACGCACGCCCGGGCGGCATGGGCTTCGTCGCGGAACAGAATCAGCAGCGCGTCGCCGCGGAACTTCAGGACGTCGCCTCCGTGGAGCTCCGCGATGCGGATCAGCCCTTCGAAGACGCCCGAGATGAGGAGGATCAGCTCTTCGGCGCCGGCCCGTCCCCGGGCCGCGAGGCGCTCCGCCAGGGCGGTGAAGCCCGAAAGGTCGACAGAGACGAGCGTCGCCTCGAGCTCGAGCGCGCCGAGCTCCGGTCGTGTGGCGAGCCACTCACGTGCAAAACGCGGCACGTAGGGCTCGAGCATGGTCGTGCGCGGATCCCCCATTCCTCTCCTACGAGCTTACAACCGTGTATTGAAAATCACGATTCACCCGACTATCTTCGGGCGACCCGGTAGCAGGAAGGGGAGCGGGTGTTGAGCGGTTTGCGGCCGATTAGCTCAGTTTTGCCGTTTGCGGCTGCTTTGGCATGCGCAATTTTCGTCGGGCTTGTGGCCGACCAGAGCTCCGGCGGGACGTTCCCCGGCTCGAACGGGAAGATCGCCTACGTCCTCTCGCTCGACGGCAACCAGATCCACGTCATGAACTCCGACGGGAGCGGCGACACGCAGCTGACGTTCCTGGGGCTCAACTCCTCGCCCGCGTGGTCGCCCACCGGCGACCGGATCGCGTTCCAGTCGACGCGCGACGGCAACGACGAGATCTACACGATGAACGCGGACGGCTCGTTCCAGACGAACGTCACGCACTTGGCCGGCTCGGACGTCGAGCCGGACTTCTCACCCGACGGCACGAAGCTCTGCTTCTCGCGCGCGATCGACGGCTACGACATCTTCGTCATCAACGTCGACGGTACGGGGCTGACGCCACTGACCCAGTTCGGGCCCGAGGAGCGCCGCTGCTCCTGGTCGCCCGACGGGACGAAGGTCGCGTATGAGAGAAACGGCTCGCAGCCCGGGATCTGGACGGTCGACGTCGCCGCCCCGCATGCGCAGAAGCCGCTCTCCGACGGGCTCGGTGTCGACGCCCGCCCGAGCTGGACGCCCGACGGCTCGAAGATCGTCTTCGACAGCGCCCGCGCGGGCGTCACGCGGATCTGGGAGATGAACGCCGACGGGAGCTCGCCTGCGCCTGTGACGTCCGGCCCGTCCGACATCTGGGGGAGCCGCTCGCCCGACGGCGCTCAGCTCGTCTTCACGCGCCCCCTCGCCACCGGCAGCCCGCAGGTGTTCAAGGCCGCCAGCGACGGCTCGGGCGCGACCCAGGTCACGACCTCGGTCGGCGCCAAGCTCGACCCGCAGTGGCAGCCGCTCGGCGGCTCGCCGCCGGCCGCGATCGGCGTGCCCACGATCACCGGTACGGCGCGGGTCGGGAGCACGCTCACGGCACACACCGCCGGCTGGACCGGGGCGGACACGACGAGCTTCCAGTGGCTGAAGTGCAGCGGCACGTGCTCGCCGATCGACGGCGCGACCGGGCCGACCTTCCGAGTCGACCGCCACCTCGTCGGCTCGACGCTCGCGGTGCGCGAGACGGGCGCGAACACCTCCGGCAGCACGAGCGTCACCTCGGATCGCACGGCGGCGGTGCCCGCGCTCGCCGGCGATGGCCAGATCTTCTTCCTCCGCTCCGAGACTCTCGCCGATCCGAATCAGGATCTCTGGTCCTCGACGCCCGACGGCAGCGCCTTCACGCCGTACATCGTCACCAGCGACAGCGTTGAGCAGTTCGTGGCGATCTCGCCGGAGGGAGCGCGGGCGGTGTACGCCCGCAAGCCGCTCGGGCAGCCCGACAGCGCCTTCGAGCTCTACCTCGACGGACCGGGCTTCAACACGCCGCTGACGAGCAACAACGTGCAGGACAACCACCCTGCGTGGTCGCCGGACGGGAAGACGATCGCCTTCATCAGCGACCGCGGCGGCGTGACGGGGATCTTCCTGATGAACGTCCAGACCCTCGCCGTGACGACGCTCTACCAGGGCGCGTTCCCGTCGCAGACGCCGTCGTTCTCCCCTGACAGCAAGCGGGTGACGTTCTTCACCTGTGGCCCGGGCCTCTGCCGGGTGAACGTGATCAACGTCGACGGCACGGGGTTGACGACGATCACGGACGGTCAGCACAACGACACCGATCCGGACTGGGGCCCCGAGGACAAGATCGTCTTCGTTCGCGACATCGACGGCTTCAGCCACCAGTTGATCGTCGTCAACCCCGACGGCTCGAATGCGGTGGATATCACGGCCAACGGCGCCTACAACGCCGACCCGTCATGGTCGCCGAGCGGGGACCGGATCGCGTTCGTGACGACGGCGTTCGGGCGCCCGGACTTCGACCTGGCGACGATCGGGGCCGAAGGCGGGCCGCTGGCGCGCGTCACCCAGGACAAGCGGAACGGCTTCCCGGACTGGGCGCCGCTGCTTCGCTTCGCCGCGCCAGCCTCCAACTCGACGCTGAGTGGCGAGGTCTCGGTGCGGATCGCGCCCTTGCCCGGGGTCGAGTCGGCGCGGTTCTCGTACGTCACCGCCGGCGGCGCGACGACGGACCTCGGCACGGACATCGACCCGCCGTTCGGCGTCACGTTCGACACCAGCACCGTGCCGGACGGCCCCGGCCGCATCGTCGTCGACACGGATGGGCCGCTGGAGAACTCGCTGCCGGTGACGATCGACAACCAGCCGCCCGACACGACAATCACGGCAGGCCCGAGCGGCTCGACCATCTCGACGATCGCCGACTTCCACTTCACCTCGAGCGAGCCCGACTCGACATTCTTCTGCGCGCTCGACGGCAGCGGCCTCGACAACTGTCCGAACGACGCGAGCGCCTTCTACCAGAACCTCTCTGGAGGAGAGCACACCTTCCAGGTGGCCGCGATCGACGCGGCCGGCAACCAGGACCCGACGCCCGCGCAGCGCACCTGGACGGTCACGCCGACGCCGCCTCCCTCCACCGAGGGCAAGACGACCATCGTCAGCCTCACGAACGCCGGTGCGCTCGGGAACAACTTCTCGGCGTATCCGTCGATCAGCGATGACGGGCGGCTCGTCGCGTTCGAGTCGCTCGCGACCAACCTGACGCCGCTCGGCAATGCAGAGCACCTGCAGGTCTACGCCCGCGACCGCAGCGCCGGGATCACCGGCCTGATCAGCATCGGCCGGAACGGAAACCCTCGCGGCGCCGGGGAACGCGAACAGCGGCTACGCGCAGGTGTCCGACGACGGCACTGCGGTCGCGTTCCAGTCGTTCGCATCGAACCTCGACTGCGTCCCGACCTGCCTGCCGGACACGAACCACTGGCACGTCTATCTGCGTGCGCCGGGTGCGGACGTTCCGACGACGGTGCGCGTCGACAAGCCCGACGGCGGGTTCCCGAATGGCGACTCGCAGCATCCGGCGATCAACCGGGACGGGAGCGTCGTCGCCTTCGAGAGCCTCGCGACGAACCTCGGGGCGCTCGACACGAACGAGTTCTCCGACATCTACGTGCGCAACGCGGATGCGGGCTTCGAACGCGTCAGCGTCGCGACCGTCACCGGCACCGAGGCGAATGGGCCGAGCTTCTCGCCCGCGATCACGCCGGACGGGCGCTACGTCGCCTTCGTCTCGAGCGCCACGAACCTCGTGCCGAACGACGTCAATGGTGTCGCCGACGTCTTCGTCCGCGACCGCGAGACGGGGACGACGACCCTCGTCAGCGTCGGCCCGGGCGGCGTCCAGGCCGACGGCGAGTCGTCGGATGGGCTGCCGCCGAGCATCAGCGCCGACGGGCGCTATGTCGCGTTCTCGTCGATCGCCTCGAACCTCGCGCAGGGCACGGTCCCCAACACGGAGCACGTCTACGTCCGCGACCTCGTTGCCGAGACGACCGAGGTCATCGACGTCAGTGCAACCGGCAACCGCTCCAACGCGCAGTCGGTTGCGGCAAGCATCAGTGACGACGGCCGCTACGTCACCTTCGACTCGGCCGCCTCGAACCTGAGCCCGCTGACCGACGACGGCGGACAGAACGTCTTCCGGTACGACCGCCAGACCGGCAGCATCGACGTCGTCGATCTGAATCCGGCCGGCCAGGCCTCGAGCGGCAGCCACAACGGCCAGTTCGGCACCGCGCTGAGCGCGAACGGCCGCTACGCCGCGTTCTTCTCCTTCGCGAGCGACCTGCTCGGCCCGGGCAAGGACTCGAACGAGTCGATCGACGTGTTCGTCCGCGACTTCTCGCCGCCCGCGATCCCGGAGACCGTGACGGCCGACCTGGTCGCCGGCAAGCCGACCGTGGAAGCCGGAGCCGCCGACATCCCGATCGCCGACCTGCCGTTGTCGCTCGCGCTGCAGCCGTCGACGACGAGCTCGTCGCCGATCGCCCAGCAGCCGGTCGCCCAGCAACCCGTCGCGCAGCAGCCGATCGCCCAGCAGCCGATCGCGCAACAGCCGATCGCGCAGCAGCCGATCGCCCAGTTCGGGCTGACCGTGTCCGACGTCGCGGCCGCGCTCGGCGATGTCTCGCTCGCCTCGATCCCGACGACGTATCCGGGCGGCTGGCCGGCCGTTCAGACGGGCACCCGCTTCGAGGGCTTCCCGGCGCAGTCGGTGACGCTCGGGCAGCTGATCAAGTCGTTCCCGAAGACGTGCAACCCGGCCGTGCTCGGCAGCTGCAAGGCCCCGCCGCCGCTCGACGGCGTCACGACGACGCCGCGGCAGCTGGTGCTCGCCGATCTCGACCTCTCGCAGAGCCGGCTGCGGAACCTGCCGCTGATGGCGTTCGCCTACGGCGGCACGCTGCTCTCGCAGCTCAACCCTGGCGCATCGACAGGCCCCGACCAGCCCGCCCTCACCGACTGGTGCACCGCGTTCGCCGGGCCGCCGATCAACTGCACGAATCCGGCGAGCCTCTCGGGTCAGACCGTGATGGGAGCTGCCCTGCAGGGCGCTCCGGTCGCGCAGCAGCCGATCGCCCAGCAGCCCATTGCGCAGCAGCCGATCGCCCAGCAGCCGATCGCGCAGATGCCGATCGCGCAGATGCCGATCGCGCAGTTCGCAACCTCGGCCTCGCCGATCGCGCAGCAGCCGATCGCGCAGCAGGACCTCGCCGCCTCGCACATGGACACGCTCTCGCTGCGCCAGATCCTCGCCGCGCACTCACGGCTCGGCTCGATCCAGGTCGCGGCGCTCGCGAACAAGGCCGCGATCGTCACCGGCGGCACCGGGAGCACACTCGCCGACCTCTTCGCCGCCGCGCCGACGAACATCGCCGCGACCGCGACGCTCGGCACGCTCGCGGTGAACACGAGCCTGGCCGGCTTCGCCCTCGGTGACATCGCCTTCTACGGCGACCTGAAGGTGATCGACCTCGTCAACGGCCTGCCGCAGCCGAACACCTACACCGTCGCCGATCTGATCGCGATCATGGTCTCGCGCGCCGCGCTCGACTGGGAGAGCATCCCCGCCGACCGCTTGGCCGCGTTCGGCAAGAACCCCGCCGGCTTGATGACGTGGCATGCGGGCTTCACGCTCGGCGGCTCAGGCGTGGGCGCGACCGACGTCAAGCTGACGCTCCCGTCCGGCTTCCGCTACGTGCCAGGCTCGGCGAAGCTGAAGAACGGCACCTCGACGACGCCGCTGCCGGATCCCGCGAGCCTCGGCAACGCCCTGACGTTCTCCGTGACGAACGTCGACTTCGGCACCCCGTACACGATCGACGTCGACACGTATGCCGGCTTCGTGCTCGGCCCCACACAGGCCAAGCTCGACGTGCTACCCGCGCTCGGCCCGCTCACCGGTGCGGACACCGCGGCGGTGATCGTCAGCGACACGTTCGAGGCGAACGACACTCCCGCCGGCGCTGCGCCCGTCTCCCCGAACACGAACCTCCAGCTCTCGTACGTCGCGCAGGCCGGCGACGTCGACTACTTCTCCGTCGACACGCAGCCGGGCGACCGCCTCTCGGTTCATCTCGCGAACGTCTCGGCCGACTTCGACCTCTCGATCATCGCGCCGGCCCAGACGAAGCTCCGCACGACCGGCGCCACCGGGCCGCCGCAGCAGAACGCCTCGATCCGCGACGACGGGGTCGACACGACGAACGTCAGCGACTCGCTCGAGCCGGCGCCGCTGCAGGACACCCCGGTCGCGCAGCAGCCGGTCGCGCAGCAGCCGATCGCGCAGCAGTCGGTGAACCGAGGCGCGAACGACGAGGACGGCGCCGTGATCGCGAAGGGCGGCAAGTACCTGATCAAGATCGCCGGCTACGGCGACGCGTCGAGCCCGACGCCGTACGCGTTGCGGGTGACCGAGACGCCGCCGCAGGTCGACGCGACGTGCAGCCCGCGGAACCTGCCGAACCTGCCGGCGAGCGAGCGCGGCGCGCTGCCCGTCGGCATCCCGGCGAACACGAACACGATCTTCCTCGTCGACCGCTACCGGCTCGCGCAGACGTACACGACCGGCGACGCGGCGAACGTGATGACCGCGCTCGGCGGCCTCGCGGGCCAGGCTGCCCTCGGCGTCCGCGGCGTCGTCGAGCCCGTCGAGGCCTGGCCCGGCGTGCAGGCGCTCTACGACGCCTGGGATCAGAACCCGTGCTCGGCCTCCCGCGCCAACGCGGTCTCGACCGCGCTCGCCGGGATCGTCGACTCGGTGCGGCAGAGCGCGCCCGGCCTGAAGTACGTCGTCCTCGTCGGCGGCTACGACCTGCTGCCGCCGTTCGTGATCCCCGACCTGACCCGGATCGCCAACGAGACCGGCTACGCCTCGACGTTCGCAGGGAACCAGTACTGGGGCTGGCTCGCGACCTCGAACATCTTGAGCGACGAGCCCTACTACGACACCGACCCGGTCGACCTCCGTGACACGCAGTTCTTCCTCGGCGACCTCGTCGGCGGGCGGCTGGTCGAAGACTCCTGACCAGATCGTCAGCGCGGCGACGCGCTTCTCGAATCCGACCGTCAACGGCAGGCTGAACCGCTCGACGGCGCTCTCGACCGGCTACGACTTCGTCAAGGACGGCGCGCAGGCGGTCGCCGACGCGGCCAAGACGTATCTGCCGGCGCCGAGCGTCAGGACGTTGATCAACGACGGCTTCGCCGCGACCGACCTCGTCTCGGCGCTCTTCCCTGCGACGGGTGCGGCGAGCATCAACAGCCTCAACGGGCACTACGACCATTACCGCGCGCTGTCCGCCGCGGGCAGCGCCGCCGGCACGCTCGACGTCATGTCGACGAGCGACGTCGACGCGCGGAGCGGCGCACTCGCAGGCGACGTGCTGTTCAGCGTCGGCTGCCACGCGGGCCTGCCCGTCTCGGATGTGATCGTCGGCACGACGACGCCGAGCCGCGACTGGGATCAGGCGCTCGCCTCGCAGGGCTCCGTCTGGGCGGCGAACACCGGCTTCGGCCTCGGCGACACCGACACGGTCGCCTTCTCGGAGCGGCTGATGGCGCTCTTCGCCGGCAACCTGAACGGCTCGCTCAGCATCGGCGAGGCGCTCACCCGCGCCAAGCAGCAGTACTACCTCGACCGCCCGGCCCTCAGCGCCTACGACGAGAAGTCGCTGCTCGAGGCCTCGCTCTTCGGGCTGCCGTTCTACAACGTCGGCGCTCCGACCACGGCTCCGGCGCCTCCGACCACGGTTCCGGGCACGACGGCTGCGACGACGCCGGCCGCGAGCCCGATCGCCCCGGACCCGGTCAGCGGCATCGACTCGGCGACGTTCTCGGCGACACCCGACTTCGGCACCGTGATCACCGGCAAGCACGGCAAGTTCTACGCCAACGCCGGCGGGGTCGACGTCGTCAACTACCGGCCGCTCGTCCCGAAGCTGACGATGCCCGCGACGAAGCCGGGCCTGCGCGCGCATTCGCCGTTCATCGAGACGCTCCAGTCGGTCGACGAGGCCAACTTCGACGGCGACTTCGTGACGCCGACAGAGGATCTGACGGCACTCTCGCCCGAGGCGGTCTTCGGCGACGCCGCGTTCCCGAGCACGCTCGCGACGATCGTCAGCGCGAAGATCGGCACCGGGATCCAGTCGCAGCTCGATCTCGGCACCGGCCAGTTCTCGACCGACGACACGCTCGACAACAGCGGCGTCGGCCTGATGCGGCGCTTCACGCAGATCACGGGCCGCGTCTTCTACGGGACGACCGGGACGTTCGCGCCGCCGACGATCGGCTCGACGTCCGCAACGAAGTTCGGGTCGAACGTCGGCTTCGTCGTCAACGTCTGCGACAGCGTCCGCACCTATGTCCTCTTCCACGACCTCGGCACGCCGAATGCGCCGTGGACGGGCGTGAACCTCGTGCTCGATCCGGGTGCGGGCAGCTGCCGCTGGAGCGGCGGCGCGACCTTCGTCGGCCCCGAGGTCGAGTACTTCGTGCAGGCGTGCACCGCCGCCGGCGACTGCGCGCAGAGCTCCAACAAGGCGAAGAACTACGACGCGCAGAACGCACCGGTCGACTCGGATCCGGCGCCCGGCCAGGGTCGGGTGACGATCGCGCTCGCAGGCCCGGCCTCCACGCCCGCCGGCTTCTTCACCGGCCCCGTGACGGTGGACGCGACCGACAGCGTCTCCGGCGTTGCGTTGACGGCGACGGTCGACGGTGTGCCGCGCGCGCTGCCCACGCAGGTGACGACGGACGGGCTGCACCTCGTCACGGTCACGGCCGCTGACGGCGGCCATGCCTCACGCGCGTTCCTGATCGACGGCACGCGGCCGCAGATCGTGATCACGACGCCCGCCGAAGGCGCCGTCTACAACTTGAACAGCGTCGTCAAGGCGGACTTCACGTGCCTCGATGCCGGCTCGGGCATCAAGAGCTGCACGGGCACGGTGGCGAACGGCGCGCGCATCTCGACCTCGCAGATCGGTGACAACACGTTCACCGTCACGGCCAAGGACTCCGTCGGCAACGTGACGACGCTGACGCATCACTACACGGTCGCCTGGCCGTTCACCGGCTTCCTCTTCCCGGTCAAGAACCCGCCCGTGGTCAATTTCGTCAAGGGAGGCTTCTACGTGCCGTTGCGCTTCTCGCTCGGTGGCAACCGCAGCCTCTCGATCTTCGCCACCGGCTTCCCGAAGTCGACCGCGATCCCGTGCCCGCACATGTCGGCGAGCACCATGAACGACGACGACGAGCAAGGAAGCCCGCCGCTGCCGAGCGTGCTGGTCTACATCGGGTTCATCGACCAGTACATCTACTTCTGGAAGACCGAGCGCAGCTGGGCCGGCACGTGCCGTGACTTCAACATGAAGCTGAAGGACGGCACCGAGCACCACGCCCTCTTCAAGATCTTCTGATCTGCGGCGGGTCTAGCCGAGCCGCAGCTCGTCGTCGGCCTGCTCGATCACGAGCGCGTCGTGCGTCGCGCAGAGCACCGCGGCGCCCGTGCTCGCGCGCCAGCCGCGCGAGCAGCCCCGCCATCGCCACGGCGTTGGCGCCGTCGAGGCGGGAGGTGGGCTCGTCGGCGAGCAGGAGCCGCGGCCGGGAGACGACCGCCCGCGCGATCGCGACGCGCTCTCGCTCGCCCGGCCGAGAGCCGCGAGACGCGCTGCTCGGCGCGGTCGGCGAGGCCGAGCGTCTCGAGGAGCTCGAGCGCTCCCTCGGGGCCGAGACCGCGGACGGCGAGCGCGAGCTCGACGTTCTCGCGGGCGGCAGAGAAACGGGACGAGCCCCGGCTGCTGGCCGACGAAGCCCACGAGCCGGCGGCGCAGCTCCGCCCGCCCGGTGCGGTCGAGCCCCGCCAGCGCTGTGCCGTCGAGGACGACGTCGCCGGCGTCGGGAAGCTCGAGCCCCGCGATGATCTGCAGCAGCGTCGTCTTGCCCGAGCCCGACGGACCCGTGACCGCATAGAGGCGACCGGCCTCGAACACGGCGTCGAGCTGCGCGAAGACCGGGTTCGCGCCGTACGCCTTCGCGAGGCCACGCGCACCTCGGCGACCACGCCGGCAGCGGCGGCTCAGGTGCTGCGTCGACGGGCACGACCGGCGCGGGCGCCTCCGCTCGCAGGCCCGTCGCGGTGACGACGATCCGTCCCTCCTCCAGCGAGGCGGTCGCATGCGAGGCAATGCCGGCGCGGGCGAGGAGCTCCTCGGGGAGGCGGAGCCAGCCGCCGCGGCCGACGACGATCGTGTCGGAGACGCCGCCCTCGCGTGCCCACTCCTCGGCGACGCGGCCGTCCCGGATGCGGACGATCCGGTCGGCGATGGAGGCCGACTCCGGGTCGTGGCTGACGATCACGGTCGTACAGCCCTCGTCGCGTGCGAGGTCGCCGATCAGCCTGTACACGGCGTCTGCGTTCGCCGCATCGAGCTCGCCGGTCGGCTCGTCGGCCAGCAAGAGGCGAGGGCGGTGCGCGAGCGCGGCGCACACGGCGACGCGCTGCTGCTCGCCGCCCGAGAGCTCCGCGGGGCGACGATCGCGCTTGTCGGCGAGCCCGACGCGCTCCAGCAGCTCGTCGGCTCGGCGCAGGCGAGCCTCGCGCGGCTCGCCGCGCAGGCCGAGCTGGAGCGCGACGAGGTCCCGCGCCGTCAGCTCGGCGGCGAGCGCGCGCGCGTAGTGCTGGTCGGCGTAGCCGAGCGTCCGGGTGCGATACGCCGAGAGGTTGCGGGCGTCGAGCTTCGCCACGTCCCGGCCGAAGACGCGCACGATCCCGGCCGACGGCCGGTCGAGCCCGGCCAGGATCCGCAGGAAGGACGTCTTGCCCGAGCCGCTCGGGCCGAGCACCGTCACGACCTCACGCTCCTCGACTGCCAGGGACAGCCCCTGCAGCGCGGCCGCGTCGCCCTCCGGCGTCGAGTGGACGCGGAAGAGATCGCGGATCTCGACGGCGGCCGTCACGCGCCCGCCTCCGAGACGCGGCCGACCTCTCGGCCGCGGAACGCGGCGCGGGTCGCGAGCACGACGGTGGCCCAGGCCAGCAGCGCGTAGCCGAGCACGCCGGCGAGGACGAGCGGGCCGTCGAGCACGAGGCGGAGCGGCGGCTCAGGCGCACCCGCGTTCGCCGTCAGCGTCACGAGGTCGGTGACGAGCGCGCTCAGCACCAGGCCGGTGAGAAGGCCGCCGGCGAGGCCGGTCGCGGCGACGACGAGGGTGCGCAGCCGCAGATGCCGCCGCAGCTGGGCCGGTGTCGCACCCTGCGCTTCGAGGTCGCGGAGCTCACCGTTCTCGTCGCGCAGGTCGGAGACGAGCCCGAGCAGCAGGCCGACAATCGCCAGCAAGAGTGCGACGAGCGCCGTGCCCGCGAGCGTGAGCAGCGCGCCGCGCGAGAGCGGGTCGGCGCGCAGGCGGGACTCGAGGTCCGACCGCGTCTGCACCGACAGGACGTCGAACGGCGTTCGCGCGAGCGCCGCGCGGTCGACGTGACCGTCAAGCCAGATCTCGTTCGTGACGCCGAGTCCCGGGAAGGCGGTGTTCAACGCGGTCGAGAGCGTGTCGCGATCCACGACGACGACCTCGGAGCCGGTGACGGACGGAAAGTGGCGGACGACGCCGGCGACACGCACCGTCAGCGGCTCGCCCTCGACCTGCACCGGGACAAGGCCGTTGTTCGCGGCCGCAGCGAGCGTGGGCGAGACGAGCGCGCGGACCGGCTGTCCGTCGGTCGGCTGACGCGCGCGGATTCCGCCGACGAGGTCCGTCGTCAGCTGGTAGCGGACGACCGGCCCTGTCAGCGCGGCGCCCTCGCCGGCGCGCCACGTTTGCCAGGGCACGTCGAGCGACGAGCCGTCGACGGCGAGCGAGCGGATGCGCATCGTGCCGGTGCTGACGGGCTGCAGGCCCGTGCCGGCGTTCGCGGTCAGCCGTCCGTTGTTCAGCTGGTCGAAGGCGAGCGCGACGAGCTTTCCGCCTCGCACGCCGGCGGGCAGCCGGACCGAGAGCCGGGTGTCGCGGCCGGAGGTTGCGCCGAGGCGGAGGTACGCGAACTCGCCGCGCGGCGACGAGATGACCGCACGGACGGCGATGTTCGTCCCGGTCACGTTCGCTCGCAGTTCGAGCTCCTGCGCCCCGTTCGGAATCGGGACGCCGCGCATCGTGGTGTCGCCGGCGGGCCGGATCGAGCGCGCGAGCCCGTCGATCGAGCGGGAGGAGAAGTCGCTGCGCCAGCCGCCGACCTTGGGCAGCGCTGCCGCGGGAATCCCGAGCAGCGTCACGCTGGGCGCGCCCGCGAGCCGGCCGGCATCTCCGGCAAGGCGCAGCACCGGCGTCGCGCGGTCGGCGAGCTTGCCGTACTGCGCCGCGCCGGCCGCCTGCGGGATCGTCACGAGCTGCGAGAGATCCTCTTGCAGCACCGCGTCCGCAGGCACCGCGAACGCGGCCTGATCCGTCTGCCCGCGGTCGAGCGTCAGCCGGTAGGTCGCCGCGAAGAGAGCCATGCCGAGGCTGACGACGAGGAAGGTCGCCGCGACAGCCGCGTGGCCCGGGTTGCGCGCGAGCGAGAGCGCGGCGAGGCGGGCCGAGACCGGCCCGCGCCTGCCCAGCCGCTCGGCCGCCCGGAGCAGCGGCACGAGCCCGCGCGCGGTGAGGATCGCGGCGACGAAGGCGATCAGGGCGGGGAGAAGGAGCAGGAAGGTGCCGGTACCGCCTCCCGCGGCGAGCGAAGCCGCATCCGCATGGCCGCGTGTCAGTCCGACGACGATCGCGAGCAGCGCGCCGAGCGCGGCCACGTCGAGCGCCGAGAGCGAGAAGCCCGCGAGCCGCAGCGCGGGCGAGCGCATCGCGCCGAAGAGGAGCAACGTCGCGGCGGTGGCGAGCGCGACGGCCAGCACGACGCCGCGGCCGGAGACGACCGAGTGCCGCAGGATGTCGCCCGCCGGCGATCCGGCGCGGCCCGCGATCAGCGCCGCGCCCGTTGCGCCGACGAGCCAGCCGAGCAGTGTCGCGACAGCGGCCACGGCCGCCGCTTCTCCGGTCGAGAAGAGGACGAGCTGCCAGCGCCGGGCGCCGTACCACGAGAGGCGTTGCCAGGCTGCCTCGACGTCACGACGGAGGCTGCTCGCCGCCAGGATCGTGAAGGCCAGGAGGAGCGTCGCCGCCTCGCCGCCGAGCAGGAGCAGACGCTGTGCGCCGGCGCGGCTCGTGGCGGCGGCCGCACGCAACGCCGGCACGGGCGCCGTCACGTCGAACGCCTCCGAGTGCGACGCGATCTCCGAGCGGGTGCGGTCGACGGCGTCGCCGAAGCGGCCGATCGCCCACGGATGAACGTCTCCCGGCAGCACCGGGACGATCCAGGCGTAGCTGCGGAAGAACGTTGCCAGCTCGGGCGTCTGCGAGAGCTGGCGAACGCCTTCGGCGATCAGGAGCGGCGGCTGGACGGGTGCGTGATACGCAACGGCCGTCGCGATGACCGACGTGTCGGAGGCGCGCTGGATGAAGCCGGCGAACGGCGCGTCCGGACGGAGCGAGACGGTGCCGACCTCGACGAGCCGCAGGTCCTTCGTGCTCGGCACCGCGCCCGTGCCGTCGAGCCGCACGACCTCGCAGCGCCGCGTCGGCACGCATGTCCTGGGCAGGCGCCCCGACCGCAGCTGCACCCAGCGGGAGAGCCCGTCGACCGCGCGCAGGTCGACGAGGTTGCCGTGGATCTGCGCCTCGCGGAAGAGCATCACCGAGACGGGCTCGTGACCGTTCAGCCGTCGCAGCGCGGGCCGGGCGACGCGGTCGAGCGAGCGCCAGTCGCCCTCGCCGATCCCCTGCGCGCCGAACCACGCGGCCTGCACCGTCCGGTCGCCGATCGGCATCTGCTGCGTCGCCTGGGCCAGCGCGCGGTCGCGCATCACGAGCGAGCCGGCGAGCACCGCGCGCGAGGACGGCTGCGCCGCCAGCACGCCGACGCCGACGAGCGCGAGCCGCTCGCCGCGATGGGTGAGGCGAGTCCAGACGAGCTGCAGCGGGTAGCTCAGGCGCCGCAGCCCGCTCATGCGATCCGCGCCACCTGGTCGTCGTGAGTGAGCTCCGCGCAGACCTGCTCTGCGATCTCGACGAACGCGAGCGCCGGCGCGGCGAGCGCGCGGTCCCGGTGCCACGTCAGGGCAAGCGTGCGGGGCGGGATGCCAGGTAGCGGCTTCGCGACAGTGAGCGGGTCGCGCGGATCGGCGGCGAGCCCCGGCACGATCGCGGCGCCGATGCCGGCTGCCGACGAGAGCCTGCACCGTGGCGTTGACATCGGAGCGAAAGACGACCGTCGGCTCGGCGCCGCGCGCCTGCAGCTGCGCCTCGACCCGGCGGAGCCCTCGGCATTGCGAGTGCGCGATCAACGGCAGGGAGCCGATCTCCTTCAGCGTCGGCACGCCCTTTTTGCGGGCGATCGGCGATCCGGCTGCGACGACGAGCACGTACGGGTCGACGAGCAGCTCCTGCGCCTCGAACGGGCCGTCGGGCACCGGCAGCTCGACGAAGGCGAGGTCGAGCTCGCCGCGCTCGACGAGGCTGTAGAGGGCGAGGTCGCTCGTCGACTCGGACGGGCGGACGGCGACGTCGGGCCAGGCCGGCGCCCAGCGCTGCATCAGCTGCGGCAGGATGCGCACGCCCACGGATTGCGTGATCCCGACGCGGAGCGCTCCGAGCGTGCCCGAGTCGAGCGCGCCGATGTCAGCCTGAGCGGCCTTCAGCCGGGCGCGAATCGCCTGGGCGTGACCGAGCAGGAGCTCGCCCGCCTCCGTGAGCCGCACCGGGCCCGGCCCGCGCGACCGCTCGACGAGTCGCTTGCCGACCGCGCGCTCGAGCGCCGCGATCTGCTGCGAGACAGCCGACTGCACGAACCCCAGCGCGTCGGCCGCCTTGCGGAACGACCCCTCGCGGGCAACTGCCTCGAGCGCCGAGAGGTGCCGCAGCTCGACGTCGTACCATTGATCGCTCGCCATGATCAGCGGGAACTTTAACGACAGCGCAGCTGATCGCCAACCCCAATCCGTACCTGGTTCCGTACCAGGTACGAGTACAACGCCGGCACCCCGTTTTGCGGGGCTTTCTCGCTTTCGGCCAACAATTCGTACCTGGTACACGACCAGGTACGGGAGGTGCGGCGCCTACGCCAGGATCCGCGGCCCGTCGCCCGCGACGCGGCGCACTTCCTCCAGCGACGTGACGCCCGCCAGCGCGTGGCGGATGCCGTCCTCGCGGAGCGTGCGCATGCCCAGCTCGACGGCGGCCGCATGGATCTCTTCGCTCGAGCCCTCGACGATCAGCCGGCCGAGGCCGTGCATCGGCATCACCTCGTAGAGCGCGACGCGGCCGCGGTAGCCCGTGTCGTCGCACTGCAGGCACCCACCGGCGCGGTAGAGCGTCGGCGCGTCGACCGACGAGACAACGTCGACCTCCTGCACCTCGTCGGCCGAAGCGGTGTAGGGATGCCGGCAGTACTCACACAGCCGGCGCGCGAGCCGCTGCGCGACGATGCAGTTGATCGCCGACGGCAGCAGCTGCGGCTCGACGCCGAGCGCCTTCAGCCGTGCGATCGAGCTCGCCGCGTCGTTCGTGTGCAAGGTCGTCAGCACGAGGTGGCCGGTCATCGCCGCCTGCACCGCGGTCTTGGCCGTCTCCTCGTCGCGAATCTCGCCGACGAGGATCACCTCGGGATCGGAACGGAGGATCGTCCGCAGCCCGCGCGCGAACGTCAGCTCGATCTTCGGGTGCACCTCGATCTGGTTCACGCCGGGCAGCTGGTACTCGACGGGGTCCTCGATCGTCGCGATCGACCGCGTCTCCTCGTTCAGCACCGCCAGCGCCGCGTAGAGCGTGGTCGTCTTGCCGCTGCCGGTCGGCCCGCAGGTGATCACGGCGCCGAAGGGCTGCTTGATGGCGCGCAGGAAGACCGACTCCATGTCGTGGCTCATGCCGAGGTCGGGCAGCTCGAGCATCTTGCCCCGCTGGAGCAGCCGCAGCACGATGTGCTCGCCATACTTCGTCGGGATCACGGCGACGCGCACGTCGACCGGTGAGCCGTCCGACCGGACAGAGAACGACCCGTCCTGCGGCATGCGCTTCTCTGCGATGTCGAGCCCTGCCATCACCTTGAGCCGAGCGCAGACGGCGGACTGCTGCGTGCGCGAAACCGATTCGGTGCGGCGGAGCACGCCGTCGATGCGCTCGCGGACGATCAGCTCGCCCGGCTGCGGATCGAGGTGGATGTCGGACGCGTTGTGCGCGAGCGCGTGGCCGAGCATCACGTTGACGAGATCGATCGTGCCTGCCTGCTCCGCCTCCAGGGCGAGCTCCTGCGGGCTGACGTCCGGGACGTCGTCGGTGACGTTCGACGTGAGGCGGTAGGTGCGGACGATGGTCGCCCGCAGTGCGGTCGCGTCGGCGACGGCAAGGCTGGCGCCCATGCCGAGCGCGAGCCGGAGGTCGTCGGAGGTGCGAAGGTTCGTGGGGTCGGCGACGGCGACCTGGACGATCTCGTTGTCGAGGAAGCGCACCGGCAGCACCTGGCGCTCGTGCGCGTACGTCTCCTGCAGGAGCCGCGCGGCGGCCGGGTCGATGTCGACGCGAGAAAGGTCGACGAACGGGACGCCATATTGAGCCGCAAGCGCCTCGGCGACGTCGCGCTCGCCCGCCCAGCCGCGGGCGACGAGGATCTCGCCGATACGGCGGCCCGAGTCGCGCTGCTCGGCGAGTGCCTGCTCGACGTGACCCTCGGTACAGACGCCCGAGCGCACGAGCAGCTCGCCGAGCTTCAGGGACGTCGCAGGCGTAGGGAGGACCGCAGCTTCCATCCCTCGCTCTATCGGCGCACCCGGACGCGGTCATGAGCGGCAAACCGGAGCGGCCGCCGCGGGACAAACGCCCATTCGGCCCTCGCTTTCGCCCCTGAAGCCTCCCCCGAAAAGGGGTACCGCCACTGTGTGATTCGACCGAACCTGTAAGTGGCCCCGCCGAGCGGCGGGACTGCGGCGATGCAGGACCTGAATCTTCTCTCATCGGCCGAGTTGCCCGACGCGTCGGGACCTCTGCCCCTGGAGCTGATTTCCGAGGCTGGGCCTGCCTCGGACTCGTACCGCCGGCTCGCGCATGTCTTCCACGAGGTGCTCTCGGAGCAGTCCCTCGACAGCCTGCTCGAGCGGATCGCCGACACGCTCAGCGATCTGATCCCCCACGACTCGCTGACGATCTACGAGGCCGACGACACGCAGCGCCTGCTGAAGCCCGTGCTGGCGCGCGATCCGTGGGCCGACAAGATCATGGCCTCCTCTTCGAAGTACGGCGAGGGCATCACCGGCTGGGCGGTCCAGCATCGCGAGCCGGTGCTCGCGAATCAGGCGCACCTCGACCCCCGCGTCAACGTCGTCCCGGGCACGCCAGCCGACGAGCCCGAGGCGCTCATCTGTGTGCCGCTCATCGCCCGTGGCCAGCTGAAGGGCGCCCTGAACATCTACCGGCTCGGCGAAGAGGCTCGCTTCAATGGCGAGGAGCTCGAGCTCGCGCAGCTCTTCGGCGATGCCGCGGCACTCGCGCTCGACAACGCTCAGGTCAAGGCGCGGCTCGAGCACCAGGCGTCGACCGACTCGCTGACCGGCCTCTACAACCACCGGACCTTCCACGAGCGCCTCCGCGCGGAGCTGACCCGCGCGAGCCGCACGTCCGATCACGTCGCGCTGCTGATGTTCGACATCGACGACTTCAAGCGCCTCAACGACGTGCACGGCCATGCGACCGGCGACGAGGTGCTGATCGCCATCGCCGAGCTCGCGCGCGGCCTGATGCGCGACTCCGATGTCGTGTGCCGCGTCGGCGGCGAGGAGTTCGCCGTCGTGATGCCGTCGTGCAGCGCCGGCGACGCGCTCGGCCTCGCGCGCCGCCTCACCGACGCCCTGGCCGAGGTCGATTTCGAGCCGGTCGGACAGCTGACCATCTCGGTCGGGATCTCCCAAGGCCCCGAGCATGCGATGAACCCGCGCGAGCTCTTTGCCTGCGCCGAGGCGGCGATGATGACTGCGAAGGCCCGCGGCAAGAACGTGATCGTGCTCTTCGACGAGGACTCGATGGAGCGGCCGCTCACGCACTCGCCGGTCCGCGAGGTTGCCCATTTGAAGATGCTCCAGAGCCTCGCGGGCAAGCTCAACCGGTTGAACGAGGTCGCCGCGATCGGCGACGCGATCGCCGTCGAGCTGCGGACGCTGATCGATTACCACAACTGCCGTGTCTTCGTGCTCGACGGCGAGCAGCTCTCGCCTGTCTCGTTCCGCGGGGAGTTCGCGACGACCGACGGCGAGGAGCCAAAGCTGTTGCCGGTGCCACTCGGCTTCGGCGTCACCGGCACCGCGGCCGCGACCGGGCAGTCGCTGCTCCTGAACGACGCTGCGAATGCGGAATTCGCGCAGCAGGTCGAAGGCACCGAGAAGATCGACGAGTCGGTGATCGCGACCCCGCTCCGCTACGGATCGCGGGTGATCGGCGTGATCCTGATCTCGAAGCTCGGGCTCGACCAGTTCGACGAGGACGACGTGCGGCTGCTCGAGGTGCTTGCCGGCCACGCGTCGGTCGCGCTCGAGAACGCGCGGCTCTACGAGGCACAGCGCCGCGAGGCCGAGCACGCGCGGGAGACCGCGGAGACGGCCGGTGCCCTGCTCGAGTTCGGCCGCGAGCTCTCGACCGCGCCGAACCTCGACGAGGTGCTCGCGCGGATCGTCAAGCACTCCAGCTGCATTCTCGGCTCGTCGCGCACGTCGGTCTGGCTCCAGGAGTGGGACGGCGACGAGATCGCGATGCGCGACTGCTACGGCTACGACGACGACGCCCGCGCCGCCCTCGGCGCGCTGCGCCTCGCCCCCGAGCACGCGCCGCGCCTGCTGAGCGGCTGTGAGCCGTTCCTGCTCGACGCCGACCTGCTGGCCAGCGTCGTGGAAGAGCCGCAGACCTTCAAGACGCGGTACGTCGTCGCGCCGCTCTCGATCGAAGGCCGTCCCGGTGCGATCGCGTCGGCGCTCGCCCACGGCGAGGAGCTCCGCTCCGAGAAGCTCGAGCTGCTCGCCGGGCTCGCCTATCAGGCCAAGCTCGCGATCGACAGCGCGTCCAACTTCGTGACCCTGGAGCGCACCTTTCTCTCGACCGTCGAGGCGCTCGCGAATGCGCTCGAGGCGAACGACGAGTACACGTCCACACACGCCCGCTGGATCACCGACCGCTCGGTCGAGGTCGGCCGCCGGCTCGGCCTGGAGGGCGAGGCGCTGAAGCGCGTCGAGCTCGGAGCGCTCTTCCACGACATCGGGAAGATCGGCGTGCCCGCGGCCATCCTTCAGAAGCCGGGCCCGCTGACCGATGAAGAGCGCGTGATCGTCGAACAGCATCCCGAGCTCGGAGCCCGCATCCTGGCGCCGATCGAGCGGCTCGCAGACGTGCGCGAGATCGTCCGCTCGTGCCACGAGCGCTGGGACGGGGCCGGCTACCCGGAGGGCAAGCGCGCCGAGCAGATCCCGCTCGAGTCGCGGATCGTCTTCGTCTGCGACGCCTATCACGCGATGACCACCGACCGGCCGTACCGCAGGGCGCTGGCCGAGGACGAGGCGCGCCGGCGGCTCCGTGAGGCGGCAGGCTCTCAGTTCGACCCCGGCGTCGTCGAAGCATTTCTCCTGGACTGATGGCCGAGCCCGTGCCAGCCGGCGAAGCAGGCGGACCACCGAAGGGGAAGCGCCCGATCGGGTCGCTCTTCGTCGAGAAGGGCATGGTCACGCCGGCTCAGCTCGACGAGGCGCTCGAGCGCCAGAAGGGCACCGGCGACAGGCTTGGCGAGGTGCTGGTCGAGCTCGGCTACGTGTCACGCATCGAGCTCGCGAGCGCGATCGGCGACCAGCTCGTGGAGCTGCGTCTGCTGCAGGGAGGCTCGGGCCAGCAGGCCGGGGCACCTGCCGCGGCTGCGCCCGCGGTCGCCGTGCCGGCGGTGCCCGACCGGTCGGCTGAGCTTCAAGCCGAGATCGACCTGCGCGACAAACGACTTGCCAACCAGTCCCAGTCGATCGACGAGCTGCTCGACAAGGTCAACGCTCTCGAGAAGCTGCTGCGCGAGCAGGCCAAGGCCGAGCCGGATCCGGCGCTCGCGGAGCTCGCGGCGGAGCGCGACACGCTCCGCGCCCGCGTCGAGGAGCTCGAGCGAGAGCTCGCCGAGGCAGCTGCGGCTCCGGCCCAGTTGCGCGGTACTGACCTCGGCGCCGAACACGAGGGGCTTCTGGCGGCGATCGCCGAGCACGGCTGGCGCGTGGGTGAGCTCGAGGCAGAGCTCAGTGCGCGCACCGCGGCGGCTGCCCAGCTCCAGACCCGTGTCGAGGAGCTGCAGATCCTGGTCGCCGAGCGCGAGAGCAGTCTTGCCCGCGAGGCCTCGGCCGCTGCCGCCACCCGCGGCCGCATCGCCGCGCTCGAAGCGCAGCTGCGCGAGCTCGGGGGCGGGGTGGACGAGACTGGGCCGCACGAGCCGGATCAGTCGGACGAGCCGGCGCCGGCCCTCGGCCATGTGCTCTGCATCTCCGGGCCGTCCGGCTTCAAGATTCTCGCCGCCGCCGGTGAGCCGCCTGCAGTGGGCGACGCGGTGTCGGTGCCCGGGACGGACGAGGCGTACATCGTGGTGCGGATCGGCAGCTCGCCGCTTCCGGACGACACGCGTCCCTGTGCGTTCGTCGAGCCCCCGTCCTAGGAGCCTGGCGCCTTAGCTGCGCGCGGCGTCGAGCGAGAAGGCCGCTGCGAAGAGCGTGCCCTGGCAGCGATTCTGCGCATTCGCAGCGAGCGTGACCGAGACGGTCGCGGTGGCCGAGCCGCGGGGCTCCAGCCGGACGCTGTCGTTGAGCACGGCGGCCGAAGCGGAGCAGCCCTGGACGGTGGCCCGCAGGCCCGTGCGGATCGTCGAGACGGTGATCGCATACGGATACGGGTTCGTCAGCTGAACGCGCAACGGTGCTGCGCGGCCGGGGACGAGCGGCCCGTGGTCGACGACCTTGACGACGACGTCCTGGCCTGAGGTCTGGTCGAGACCGCCGCTTGCCATGCCCGGGCGGACTGCGATCAGGAGCAGCGCGAGCACTCCGAGGAGGAGGGCAATCGAAGTCTTTGTGGCCGCAGAGCTCACCTACTCATCCTGTTCGCCATGGCCCGGCGCGCCATTCCCGGGCCGCAGCGGCTCTCCTCCCCGTTTTGAGGGAGGGCACTACCCGGTTGGCGGCGTCGAGAGGCAGTCCCTAGGCGCGCTGCCGCACGATCGAGATGCCCCAGGCCTTGCCCGCCGCGAAGAGCGCGTCGGCGTCGACCTCGTCGGCCCAGCCGAGGAAGTGCTTCTCCGGGTCGTCCTCGGTCGAGGCGTAGACCGCTGGGCGGTCGGGACCGGGGAGGCCGGCATCGGCGTCGCCCCGCTCGAGCGCGGCGATGCGCTCCTCGATCGCGGAGCCCTCTGCGTATCCCTTGCTCACGGCGTGAGTATGACCGAGCGGGCCGTGCGGGCCTAGATGGTTGATGCCGCGGCGGGGTGCGTCTGGGGATGGCTCAGGCCAAGCCGTGTGGTCGGGTCAGCCGAAGAGCAGGCTGGTTTGCCTGGTCGAGGCTGAGCCGGCCGCACGGCGCCGCGCATGAGCCACCATCCAGGCGCGCCCGGCTGTGGCATCGATCATCTAGCGGTAAGAGGCCGCTCTACACTGGCGCGAGGGCCGTTAGCTCAGTTGGTAGAGCAGGGGACTTTTAATCCCAAGGTCGCTGGTTCGATCCCAGCACGGCCCACTCGCACGCTCGTCGGGTTCGTGGGTGGCGCGCGCAAGCGGGGTTGCCTTCGCCCTCGCGGAGCGCGAAGATCGCGACGTCCGCAAGCGCGGCTCGACCAATCCGGAGGTGCGTTGAGCGATCTGCTCCGAGCAGCTGATGCAGTCGAGGTCGCGGGCTCACTGCGCTGCTGCTCCTTCAACCTGCTGAACGCGTGAGCGTCCGCGGCGCTGCGTTCATCGGCATCGGCTCCATGGTCGGGGCCGGCATCTTCGCCTTGCTCGGCCAGGCAGCCGTCCTCGCCGGGTCGGCCGTCTGGCTCTCGTTCCTCCTCGCAGGCATCGTCACGGGGCTCCTCGCGTACAACGTCGTCAAGCTCGGGATCCGGTATCCCTCCGAGGGCGGGCTGATCGAGTATCTGCGGCAGGGCTTCGGGAACGGACGTCTGCTCGGGATCGCCTCGTGGCTCGGGTACGCCGCCGCGTTCGTGGTCGTCGCCGGCATGCTCGCCGTCTCCTTCGGGAGCTACGCGACCACCCTGTTCATCGGCGACGACGCGGCGAGCGGCTGGGACAACCTGTTCGCGTCGTTGCTGATCGTGGCGATGACCCTGGTGAACATGATCGGCGCGACGTTCGTCTCGCGGGTCGCGTCCTTGATGGTCGTCGTCCTGCTCGGCGTCTTCACCGTCTTCATCGTGGTGACGATCTCCGACGTCGACTTCGGCATGCTCGCTTTCAGCGGCTATCCGTCGTTCTCGAAGATCATCTCCAGCATCGCCCTGACATTCTTCGCGTTCCTCGGCTTCGGTGTGATGACGTTCACGGTCGCCAAGCTCCGCGACCCCGAGCGCGAGCTTCCGAGAGCAGTGGCCCTCGCGCTGGGGCTGACGACCGCTCTCTACGTGCTGATCTCGATCGGCGTCTTCGGGACGCTCACCGTCGACCAGGCGATCGGATACGGCGAGACGGCGATCGCCGAGGCCGCGCGGCCGACCCTGGGCGACGCGGGGTTCACGCTGATGGCCGTTGCGGCGCTGATCGCGACGGCCGGAGCGACGAACGGGACGCTCTTCGGCGCAGGCGGCCTGACCGCCTCGCTGGCCGAGATCGGGCAGTTTCCTCCCGTGCTCGGCCCCCGCTCACGGCTCGGCAGGCACGGGGGCCTGATCGTCACCGGGATCCTCGCCCTCTTGCTCGCAAACTTCGTCGACCTCTCTGCGATCGCGTCGGTCGGGAGTGCTTGCTCGCTCGTCGTCTTCCTGCTCGTCGGGCTCGCGGGCTACCGGCGGCGGGCGGAGACGGGCGCCTCGGCCCCAGTCGTCCTGGTCGGCATGGCGGCGACCGCAGTCGTGCTCGGCTTCTTCGCCGTCGACACGCTTCGCAACGCTCCCGAGACGTTCACCGCGATCGTCGCGATGACGCTCCTGGCGGTCCTCCTCGACGTCGTCTGGAAATGGATGAGAGACCGGTCGGGGGACGCGTCGGGCGAGGGCGTCGCGCCGACCGCGGTCCCCGATCTGAAGCCTCCGCCGACACGGGAGCCTCCGATGCCACACGGCGATGTCGACCGATCCGTCGAGCTCGTGCTCTTGTTCGCCCGCGCCGGACACGAGGCCGGGTACCCGACGGAGGAGCTCGAGGAGCGACTGGTCGTGCTTGCCCTGGCCGTCGGCCACGCCGAGGCGCAGGTCTCGGCGACTCCGACCCTGGTCGAGGTGTCGCTCGGGTCGATCCCGGCACAGCGCAGCTACACGCTCCGGGTGCGGCCTCGCGCCGTTGATCTCGACGCGATCGCACGCTGGACGAGCTCGTCCAGGACGTCGTCGGCAGGCGTGCTCGATACCGAACAGGCGCTCGCTGCGGTCGTCGCCATCCACGAGCATCCTCTCGAACGGCCGTGGCCGCTCCTCCTCGCGGCCTACGCGCTGGCCGGCGCCGCTCTGACGCCGGTGCTCGGTGGTGGGTGGCGAGAGGTTCTGGCAGGCGGGCTCGTCGGGCTCGTCGTCGGGGGCGTCGCGTTGCCCGCCCAGTTGACCGCGCGTGTCGAGCCGATGGTGGCGCCGATCGCAGCCGCTTGCGGCGAGCTTCAGCGCCGCCGCTCTCGCCGAGCTCGGCGTCTCCGACGCGCCCGACCTCGTCACGCTCGCCGCGCTCGTCACGTTTCTCCCCGGCATGCGGCTGACGATTGGGATGCGCGAGATCGCGACCGAGGACCTGCAGTCCGGTGTCGCCAACACCGCGAGCGCGCTCGTCCAGCTCCTCGGTCTCGTCTTCGGCGTCGGCATCGGCCGCTCGATCGCCGCCTCGTGGTTCGGCCCGACCAAGGAAATCGCGCCCGTCGCCGCCTTCTCCGCGCCGTACGTCCTCGCCGCGCTCGCGACGGGTCTCGCGTTCACGCTCACGCTGCGGGCGAGGTACCGAGACGCGCCGCTGATGTGCGTCGCGACCGTTCTCGCGCTCGTCGCCAACGAGGCCGGCAGGGTGGTCTTCGGCCGGGAGGCCTCCGTCTTCGTCGCGGCCCTGACGGTGGGAATCGTCGGGGGCCTGGTGGGCTCACGGCTCCGGCGGTCGCCGCTCGTGTTCATCGTCCCGGGCGTGCTGATGCTCGTACCCGGGAGCGCCGGCTTCAACAGCGCCCTCCAGCTCCTCAGCAACCAGACCGCGAGCGGGGTCAGCGCCGCGTTCGACACGTTCGTGACGGCGATGTCAATCGCATACGGCCTGATCGTGTCGGTCTCGCTGATTCCCGGCCACCTCGCCGCACCGTCGGGCGACGACGACGTCGGCTCGTCATGAGCCCCCCGGCCGTAATCGGTCACGGACGTGCAGAAGCTCGAGCCCACGCGCGACGGCCGCGGCTGCCAGAGCAAGGCTCGCGCCGAGGACCAGGAGGAGCCCGTAACCCACGCTCGCACCGAGGACGTCCCGGCTCTCGCGCCAGCTCGCCAGCGCCGTCCAGCCGATCACTGCGGCGCTGCCCAGCGTGCCAATCACCCCGATCCACGTTCCCCTGGCCAGCGATCGGGCCCACAGGAGCGCAGGCACCGCGACGATCACGACCAGCCAGCCGTCGTGCGGGCCTTGAGTGCCGTTGAGGCTCACAGGTCCGTCGTTCGTCCAGGTGCAGAACACGCCGACGACTGCGACAGCGATCGCGATCGGAGGGACGACCTGTATCCAGGAACGCCCGGCGGCACTGCGTGTAGCGTCCTCGGGCAATGAGCCGCGACGCTAGCACGAGCCAGCGACGGCGTCGGCTGCGGGTCGCCTTCCGGATCCTCGGGCTGCTCGTCGCCGGCCTCCTTGTCCTCGTCTTCCAGCAGGTGCTCGGGATCACGCAGCACTCGAGCTGGCCGCCGCCTCCGGGAGCCGTGACGTCTGCCGGCGCGCAAGCCGCCACGGAGGCGTTCGCCGCGCGCGATGGAACGCGGCCGCACGACGCGGCGCTCGACTTCGCCTGGTCGACCGCGGCCACCATCGAGCCGTTGGTCGAGGGGAAGAACTTCTTCCCGCGGATCTTCGCCGACGTCGAGGCCGCCCGCTCGTCGGTCCACATCCTCATGTTCGGCTGGCGGGAGGGCACGATCGGGACGGAGATGGCCACATTGCTGAAGCGGAAGTTGGCCGACGGCGTCGAGGTGCGAGTGATCATCGACGGCTACGGCTCGAGGCCCTTCGGCGAGGCCGAGCAGATGTTCAGAGGGCTCGCGGCCGCCGGAGCGCAGATCGTCGTCAACGACGTCTTCCCGGTCGACCGGGACGGGCTGTACCCCGACCACCGGCAGCTGGACTGGCGTCAGGACGAGGTTGGCCGCTCCGACCATCGCAAGCTCTACGTCATCGACGGCGCAGTCGCCTGGACCGGCGGTGCGGGGCTCGAGGACCACTTCGAGGACGGCGGCTTCCACGACGTGATGGTGCGCGTCACCGGAGACGTCGTCCGGCAGGCGCAGGCGGCGTTCCTGACGAGCTTCCGCGGCTACGGCGGCCCGCTCCCGCACGACCTCGCGCGGTACTTCCCCCAGCCGGCCGATCCCGGCTCGACGCCGATCGCGCTCGCCCAGGTGATCCCCGGAGGCTTCGTAGCTGCCTCGCAGGCGATCCGCGAGCAGATCGACAGCGCCCGCCGCCGCCTCGATGTCATGAACGCCTACCTCACCGACCGCGACATGCTCGAGCGCATCCTCGATGCCGCTCGGCGCGGCGTCGCGGTGCGCGTCGTCGTCTCGGAGACGTCGAACAACACCCAGGCGAAGCGCTGCTCTGCGCCACCGCTACGACGACCTGATCGCAGCAGGCGTCGAGATCTGGGAGCTCCCGGGCACGGTCGTCCATGCCAAGGTCGTCGTGGCGGACGACGTCGTCAGCTTCGGCACGGTCAACCTCGACTCGTGGGCTCTCTACCGGAATTCGGAGATCGCGATGATCGCCCGCAGCCCCGACGCCGCGGCGCTCCTTGAGAAGCGGCTGTTCGAGCCGGACATCGCGCGCTCGGACCGAGGCAAGCCGCCCTCGGGCGCGGGCGACCACTTCGAGAGCTGGCTCTGGGACAAGCTGGCGTACTTCCTCTGATCGCGTCCGTGTCGCACCTGGGAGAGAATCGCCGGCATGGCTCTGGATGATGCGCCGCCCGTCGGCCCGGTGAGCTGCGACGGGACCGCCGCCGAGTCGACGGGGGACATCCGGCTGGCGGTCCTGCTCTCGATGGCGATGTTCGTCCTCGTCGTCGACACCTCGCTGATGAACGTGTCGATCTCCGCGGTCGTGCGCGACCTCGACACGACCGCCAGCGGCGTGCAGTCGGCGATCGCGCTCGAAGCGCTCGTCTCGGCCGCGTTCATCCTGATCGGCAGCAAGATCGCCGACCTGATCGGCCGCAAGCGCGCGTACGTGCTCGGCCTGCTCGGCTACGCGGCGGGCGCGCTGTCGATGACGCTGTCCCAGACTCTCCTGCCGATCGTCATCTTCTGGGCGATCGTCGGCGGCCTCGGCGCGGCGCTGCTGCTTCCCTCGATGCAGTCCCTGATCCACGGGAACTTCGAGGGCGCGATGCAGCGGCGGGCCTACGCGCTCGTCGGCGCCGCGGCCGCGATCGCCGCCGCCGTCGGGCCGTTGCTCGGCGGCTTCATCACGACGTACCTTTCCTGGCGGGTCGCGTTCTTCGGAGAGGTCCTGATCATCGCGATCGTGCTCGCCGGCAGCCGGCTCGTCCACGACGTCCCGTACACGGGCGCGAAGGGCGTCGACGTTGTCGGCGCGATCCTCTCCGCAGTCGGCATGGGAGGCGTCGTGCTCGGCATCCTCGTCTGGGAGGAAGGCGGCGGGGCGGTCGGGGCCCTCATCGCAACCGGAGCGGTCGCGCTCGGGTCGCTCGTCTGGTGGCTGCGCCGGCGCAAGCGAGACGGCAAGCCGGCGCTCCTCGACGTCAGCCTGTTCGAATCGAAGTACTTCCGGCTCGGGATCTCGTCCCAGACGCTGCAGCAGATCTCTCTCGGCGGGCTGATGATCGCGCTGCCGATCTACCTGCAGATGGTGCTCGAGTACAACGCGATGGAGGCCGGCCTCTCGCTCGCGCCGCTCTCGTTGACGATGTTCGCCGTGGCGCTGCTCGCCGGAAAGAAGGCGGAGGGACGCAGTCCGAGCAGGTTCATCCTCGTCGGGTTCGTGCTGCTCGCGGCGGGCGTCGCCGTGCTCGTCGTCATCGTGCCGCGGGCGGACTCGGGGTGGGCGATGGCGCTGCCGCTCGCCGTCGCCGGGGCCGGGCTCGGGCTCCTCGTCTCGCAGCTCAACAACTACACGCTCTCGCCGGTCGAGGAGGAGCGCGTCAGCGAGGCGGCGGGCGTCAACTCGGCCGGCGGATCATTCGGGCTCTCGTTCGGCCTCGCGTTCGCCGGCGCGATCATGCTCGCATCGCTGTCGCTCATCTTCACGCAGAAGGCGGAGTCGAGCGATGTCCTCACGCCCACTCAGCAGGAGCAGGTCGCGGACAGCCTGGAGCACAACGCCGAGGTGATGACGAACACCGATCTCGAGCAGCTCCTGAAGGGGCAAACGCCCGCCGTCCAGGACGAGATCCTGCGCATCAACACCGACGCGCGGCCGATCGCCTTGCAGATCGCGCTGCTCGTGCCGCTCATCGCCGCGCTGCTCGGCATCCTGGCCGGGTTCCTGATGACGCGGCTCCCGGATCCGAAGCCCTCGGCGGCGGCCGAGACCATGTTGGGAGGCTGAACGTAATGAGCATCTTGTTCGGAGAGCACGAGGTCGTCGAGGAAGCCGCGCGCTACTGGTGGCTCTTCCTGCTCACAGGCATCACCTGGTTCGTCTTCTCGCTCCTCGTCTTCCAGTGGGACTACACGACTGTCTATGCGGTCTCGTACCTGTTCGGCATCGTCGCGGTCATCGCCGGAGCGAACGAGTTCCTCCAGATCGCCGTCTCGACTCCGGGCTGGAAGATCGTCCGCGGGATTCTCGGTGTGCTGTTCGTCCTCGCCGGGATCTGGGCGTTGGTCCATCCGCACAACGCGTTCGAGACGATCGCCGCGCTGATCGGCTTCTTCTTCCTCTTCAAAGGGATCTTCGACTTCACGGCGGCCTTCATGACACGAGCCGTCTTCGAGCTCTGGTGGTTCCAGCTCATCGTCGGGATCCTCGAGATCCTGCTCGCGTTCTGGGTCGCCGGCAACTTCCGGGAACAGGTGATCCTGCTCGTCGTCTACGTCGGCGTGATCGGGCTCTCGCGTGGCATCACCGAGCTGATCGTCGCCTTCAAGCTGCATAGCCTCAAGCGGCGCCTCGCGGTCTGACCACGGCGCCGACGGCGTTTCCCGCCGCGGGATGAACGCGGTTCGGCGGCGATCATCCCTTTTGGATGAGGACGTACCACCTGCGGCGGGCGGAGGATTCACGGGACTCTGCGGGACGCCAACCGGCGGCGCGTGGGAAGGGATCGGGATGGCAGATCAGCCCGAGACGCTCCTCAGCGCAACCGCGATCCGCGAAGAAGTCGGGAAGGAGACCGGGACATGAGCACGGAGACGGGAACAGCGATCGGCGCCAACTCGGAGGTCGGAACGCTTCGGACGGTGATCGTCCACCGCCCCGACCTCGCGCACGAGCGGCTCACGCCGACGAACTGCCACGAGTTGCTGTTCGACGACGTGATCTGGGTAAGGCATGCCCGCCAGGAGCACGACGCGTTCGTCGACCTGATGCGCGAGCGCGGCGTCGAGGTGCTCCTCTTCCACGATCTCCTCTCCGAGACGCTCGACGAGGCGGACGCGCGCGAGTGGGTGCTCTCCCGGAGGCTCCGTCCCGAGGAGGTGACGGCGCTCTTCTCGAGCGAGTTGATCTCCTGGATGACCGAGATGCCCTCCGACGAGCTGGCGACGAAGCTGACCGGCGGCGTGATCATGAGCGAGCTGCCCGACGACATCGTCACGGCCGTCGGCAGGACGATGAAGTCGACGGACTTCGTCCTGCCACCGCTCCCGAACCAGCTCTTCACGCGCGACTCGAGCGCGTGGATCTACGGCGGCGTCTCGATCAACCACATGTTCTGGCCGGCGCGCCAGAACGAGACTCTGAATGTCGAGGCCGTCTATCGCTTCCACCCACGCTTCCGGGACGCCGGCTTCCCGATCTGGTTCGGCGGCGTCGACCACGACTGGGGGACAGCGTTCGTCGAAGGCGGCGACATCATGCCGGTCGGCGACGGCGTCGTCCTCATCGGCCTCGGCGAGCGCAGCAACGCGAAGGCGGCGAGCATCCTCGCCAAGAACCTCTTCGAGGCCGGCGCGGCCAGGCTCGTGCTCGGCGCGAGGATGCCGCGGGAGCGCGCGGCGATGCATCTCGACACCGTCTTCACCTTCTGTGACCGCGATATCGTGACGCTCTACGAGCCTGTCGTCGACCAGATCGTCCCCGTCCTGTTCCGGCCGGGCGGCGAGGCGGGGGTCACCGGTGAGGTGTCCGAGCGAGGCTTCCTCGACGAGGTCAAGGACGCACTCGGGCTCGAGCGGCTGAAGCTCGTCGCCGACGGCCGGTGACGAGTTCGAGGCCGAGCGCTCGCAATGGGACGACGGCAACAACGTCGTCGCCCTCGCGCCGGGCGTCGTCGTCGCGTACGAGCGCAACGAGGCGACCAATGCGAGGCTCGCCAAGGCCGGAATCGAAGTGCTGGCGATCGCCGGCCAAGAGCTGGGCAAGGGTCGCGGCGGCGGCCACTGCATGACCTGTCCCGTCGCCCGCGACGCCTGACGAGGAGGAGAGCCATGAGCACAGTGATCAATCTGAGCGGCCGGCATCTGATGAAGCTGGCCGACTTTTCACCCGAGGAAATCACCTACCTGATCGACCTGGCGGCCGAGCTGAAGGCGGCCAAGCGCGAGGGTCGCGAGGAGCAGAAGCTGGTTGGCAAGGAGATCGCGCTGATCTTCGAGAAGGACTCGACGCGCACCCGCTGCTCGTTCGAGGTCGCGGCCTACGACCAGGGCGCACACGTCACCTTCATCGGCCCGGGCGGCTCCCACATGGGCCACAAGGAGACGGCGAAGGACACCGCGCGCGTGCTCGGGCGCATGTACGACGCGATCGAGTACCGCGGCTTCGCCAGGAAACGGCGGAGCAGCTGGCCGAGTGGTCGGGCGTGCCCGTCTACAACGGCCTCACCGACGAATGGCACCCGACGCAGATCCTCGCCGACTTCCTCACCTTCAGGGAGCACATTCCGAAGCCGGCCAACGAGGTCGTCTTCTGCTACCTCGGCGATGCGCGGTTCAACATGGCCGACTCGCTATCTCGTCGGCGGGGCGAAGCTCGGCATGGACGTCCGCATTGCGAGCCCGAAGTCGCTGTGGCCGCAGGATGCGATCACCGAGCTCGCGCGCTCGATTGCCGAGGAGACGGGCGCCCAGATCACGATCACCGACGACGTCGCCGAGGCGGTTCGCGGCGCCGACGTGCTCCTCACCGACGTCTGGGTCTCGATGGGCGAGCCCGACGAGGTCTGGGCGGAGCGGATCGAGCTGCTCAAGCCCTACCAGGTGAACGCGGCGACGATGGCTGCGACCGGCAACCCGGACGTCAAGTTCATGCATTGCCTGCCGGCCTTCCACAACACGGACACCCAGGTCGGCAAGGAGATCTTCGAGAAGTTCGGGATCGACGCGATCGAGGTGACCGAGGAGGTCTTCGAGTCGCCGGCGTCGGTCGTCTTCGACGAGGCCGAGAACCGGATGCACACGATCAAGGCGGTCATGGTCGCCACGATCGGGAGCTGAGGATGCGCGTCGTCGTCGCGCTCGGCGGCAACGCGCTCCTTCGGCGCGGCGAGCCGCTGACTGCGGAGAACCAGCGCGCGAACGCGCGTATCGCGTGCGAGGCGCTCGCGCCGCTCGCGCTCGAGCACGAGCTCGTGGTCTCGCACGGCAACGGGCCTCAGGTCGGCCTGCTCGCGCTGCAGGGCTCCGCGTACACCGAGGTCGACCCGTACCCGCTCGACCTGCTCGGCGCGCAGACCGAGGGGATGATCGGCTATCTGATCGAGCAGGAGCTCGGCAACGTGCTTCCCCCCGAGAAGCGGTTCGCGATCACTCCTGACCCTGATCGAGGTGGACCCGGACGATCCGGCCTTCGCCGATCCGACGAAGCCGATCGGGCCGATCTACTCGCAGGCGGACTCCGAGCGGCTCGCCCGGGAAAAGGGTTGGGCGTTCAAGCCGGACGGCGACAGCTACCGCAGGGTCGTGCCGTCGCCGTTGCCGAAGCGGATCTTCGGGCTCGAGCCGCTCGAGTTGCTCCTCGACCAGGGTTGCGTCGTGATCTGCGCGGGCGGCGGCGGGATCCCGGTCACATACACCGACGAGCCGGTGCCGGCAGGCCGTCGGCTCGTCGGCGTCGAAGCGGTGATCGACAAGGATCTCGCGAGCGCACTGCTCGCCCGGGACCTGCGCGCGGACGCCCTCGCGATCGTCACCGATGTCGATGCCGTGTATCACGATTGGGGCACGCCGCAGCAGCGTGCGATTCGCCGCGCATCACCGGAAGCGCTCGGTCGGCGCGGAGTTCGCGGCCGGCTCGATGGGCCCAAAGGTCCGGGCAGCGTGCTCGTTCGTCGAGGAGACCGGCGGCCAGGCCGTGATCGGCTCGATCGCGGACACGCCCGCGCTGCTCCGCGGCGAGGCGGGCACGGTCGTCACCCGCGACGCCGACGGCCTGGAGTTGGCGGATGTCGCTTAGGAGGGCCTGGCTCGCGTGAGCACACCTGAGCCCGCCACGAAGTCCCGGTTCGCGCTCCCCTCGGCCTACACGATCCTCTTCGCGCTGATCGTCGTGGCCGCGATCGCGACCTGGATCATCCCGGCCGGCACGTACGACCTGAACGCGAGCGGCGAACCGGTCCCCGGGACGTACCACGAGGTCCCGCAGAAGCCCGCGCGGATCCTCGTCGACTCGCTCACGGCGCCGATCAACGGCATGTACGGCATCGAGAACCAGACCGGGAACATCAACTACTACAACTCGGGCTCCCTCTTCGGAGCGATCGACGTGGCGCTGTTCATCCTCGTGATCGGCGGCTTCCTCGGCGTGACGATGAAGACAGGCGCGATCCAGGCCGGGATCGGGAGGCTCGTCCAGAAGCTCAAGGGCAAAGAGCGCTGGATGATCCCTGCCCTGATGGTCGTCTTCGCGCTCGGCGGCACGAGCTACGGGATGGCCGAGGAGAGTCTGGCGTTCTATGCCCTTGTGATCACCGTGCTGATCGCCGCCGGTTACGACGCGCTCACCGGTGCGGCGGTCGTCCTCCTGGGCTGCGGGATCGGCACGCTGGGCTCGACGATCAACCCGTTCGCAACGGGGATCGCGTCGGGGTTCGCCGGCGTCTCGATCAGCGACGGCCTCGTCGGCCGGCTGGTGATCCTGATCATCGGGCTCGGCGATCGGCATCTTCTTCGTGCTGCGCTACGCCGACCGCGTGAAGGCCGACCCGTCGAAGTCGGTCGTCTACGACATGAAGGCCGACAACGAGGCGCGCTTCCGTGTCGGAGACCGAGGGCGGCGAGATCGAGCTGACGGGAACGCACAAGCTGATCCTGGCCGTGTTCGGGCTCGCGTTCCTCGTGATGATGTACGGCGTCATCCCGTGGGCGGACATGGGGATCGGGCTGCCCACCTGGTGGTGGTGGTTCCCGGAGATGACCGGGTCGTTCCTGCTGTTCGCGATCGTGATCGGGCTGATCGGGCGCATGGGCGAAGGAGAATTCACGGGCACGTTCGTCGACGGCTCCCGCGAGCTCCTCGGCGTCGCGCTCATCATCGGGATCGCCCGCGGGATCACGGTGATCATGAACAACGGCGAGATCACCGACACCGTCCTGCACTGGTGCGAGCTCGCGCTCGGCGACGTCGGCGAGGCGGTCTTCGCGGTCGTGATGTTCCTGCTCTTCCTGCCGCTGTCCTTCCTGATCCCGTCGTCGTCCGGGCTGGCGACGGTCGCGATGCCGATCATGGCGCCGCTCGCGACCTTCGTGAACGTCCCAGAGCAGCTGGTCGTGACCGCGTACCAGAGCGCCTCGGCCTCATGAACCTGTTCATCCCGACCTCTGCGGTCGTGATGGGAGGCCTCGCGATCGCGCGTGTGCCCTACGACCGGTACCTCAAATGGGTCTGGCCGCTGCTCGCGATGCTGGGCGTTCTCTGCGTCCTCGTGATCGGGATCGGAGCCGCACTGTGAGCGTCGACGCGAAAGGGGACCGTGATGGGTGACGTCATTCGCTGGGGTGCCGTGATCGTGGCCGCGCTCCTCCTGATCGGCCTGGCGTGGTACGGACGCGGTCCCAAGCACCACCGCGGCAACGACATCGGCTCGCACGGCACCAAGGTCATCATCGTCCGGACGGAGGACCAATGAGCGCATCCACGATCCAGGAGACCCCCACGGCCCAGCAGGTCGGCCGCGACACGAGCTCACACGGTCTGACCGCGGACGAGGCATGCGCCCGGCACAAGGTCGATCCGCGGTCCGGTCTCGACACAGCCGAGGTCGAGCGCCGGCGGGCCGAGGTCGGTCCGAACAAGCTCGCAGAAGGGAAGAAGGAGCCGGGCTGGCAGGCGTTCGTCCGACAGTACCGCGACCTGATGCAGCTCGTCCTGCTCGGCGCCGCGGTCGTCAGCATCGTCGCGCTCCAGGAGTGGTCCACGGGCCTCGTGATCATCGGCCTGACCGTGCTGAACGCGGTCCTTGGCCTGAACCAGGAGGGGAAGGCCGCGGAGAGCGTTGCCGCGCTCCAGAAGATGCTCCTGATCCACGCGCATGTCCGCCGCGGCGGCCAGCGGGTGGACATCCCCGCGGAGGAGGTCGTGCCGGGCGACATCGTCACCTTCGAGGCGGGCGACAAGGTCCCCGCCGACGGCCGCCTGATCTTGGCCGCGACGCTGGAGATCGAGGAGGCCGCGCTCACCGGCGAGAGCACCCCGGTGCTGAAGTCGGTCGACCCTGTCCCAGGCGACGACGTCCCGCTGGGCGACCGCCTCGACATGGCCTACATGAACTCGACCGTGACGCGCGGGCGGGGTGAGATGGTCGTCACGGGGACGGGAATGTCCACCGAGGTCGGGCAGATCTCGGGGATGCTGGCCGGCGTTCAGCAGGAGAAGACGCCGCTCACGCGCCAGCTCGACCAGCTGACAGTTCTGATCACGATCATGGCGGCCATCGCGCTGGCGCTCGTGATCATCTTCGGGCTGATCCGTGGCGAGAGCTTCGACGACCTGTTCATCATCGGCATCGCCCTCGCGATCGCGGCGATCCCGACCGGCCTCCCTGCGGTCGTCACGACCATGCTCTCGCTGGGTACCCAGGCGCTTGCGCGACAAGGGCGCGATCGTGAAGCGGCTGCGGTCCGTGGAGACGCTCGGTTCGACCTCGGCGATCTGCTCGGACAAGACCGGCACGCTGACGCTGAACCAGATGACCGCGCGTCAGCTCGTCGTCGTCGGCCGGCGCTACGCGATCGAGGGCGAGGGCTACTCGACGGTTGGGAAGATCCTGCGCGTCGCCGGCGACGCGGACACGCCGCTCGAGCCGTTCATGCTGCCGATGGCCCTCGCCAACGACGCGGCGGTGCGAGACGGAGAGATCGTGGGCGACCCGACCGAGGCGGCGCTCGTGGTCCTCGCCGCGAAGGGCGGGCTCGACGTCGACGAGACGAGGCGCCAGTACCCGCGTGTCGGCGAGGTCCCGTTCGACTCGGAGTACAAGTTCATGGCCACGTTCCACGAGATGGAGGACGGGGGCCGCAAGGTGATCCGCTGCTTCGTCAAGGGCGCACCGGACGTGCTCCTCGACCGCGCCTCGCAGATCCGCGCTGAGGACGGCTCGACGGTGCCCGCAGAGGGCGCAATGGACCGTGTCCTCGCCGAAAACGACCGGCTCGCCAGCGAGGGCCTGCGGGTGCTCGCGGTGGCGACCCGCGACATCGATGCCTCGTCGTTCGACGCCGGCGGAGATCTGCTCGCGGAGGTGCAGAACCTGACGCTGCTCGCCCTTGTCGGCATCGTCGACCCGCCGCGCAAGGAGGCGAGGGACGCGATCACGCTCTGCAAGGCAGCGGGCATTCAGGTGCGCATGATCACCGGCGACCACGCGACGACCGCCGCCGCGATCGGGCACCAGCTCGGGATCGAGGGCCGCGCCATGACCGGCACGGAGTTCGCGGCGCTCAGCGATGAGGAGCTCGACGCCCAGGTGGGCGAGATCGGCGTCGTCGCCCGCGTCGCTCCGGAGGACAAGGTCCGGCTCGTCGACATGCTGAAGCGCAAGGGCAACGTCGTCTCGATGACGGGTGACGGGGTCAACGATGCCCCCGCGCTGAAGCGCGCGGACATCGGTGTCGCGATGGGGATCACCGGCACCGAGGTGACCAAGGAAGCCGCGGACATGATCCTCACGGACGACAACTTCGCCACGATCGTCTCGGCGGTCGAGGGCGGCCGGGGGATCTACGACAACCTGATGAAGTACGTGCGGATCCAGCTGATCGAGCTGGGCGCGTTCATCCTCCTGTTCGTCCTCGCCGGCGCATTCGACGTCGCCAACGGTGCTCCGCTGACGCCGTTGCAGGTCCTCTGGATCAACTTCGCGATCGACGTGGTGCTGGCGATCGGCCTGGGCTTCGACGCGGCCGTCCCCGGCCTCATGCAGCGGAAGCCCAGGGATGCGAGCGCACCGATCGTGAACCGGCCGCTCGCGATCCGGCTCGGGTTCCTGGCCCTCCTCATGTCCGTCGTCGCGCTCGGCATCGTCGCCTGGGGCGAGAACCGGTATGACCTCGCCATCGCCACCACGATGGGCCTGACCACGCTGTCGCTGATGCACATCGTCGCCGCCATCGAGGTCAGGGATCCGACGCAGACGATCTTCAGCCGCGCCACGCTCGAGAACCGGCGGTTCGTGCAGCTGATCGGCTTGACGCTCGTGCTGACCCTCCTCGTGACAGGGCTGGACTTCCTCGAGCGCATCTTCGACACGGTCCCCTTGACGAGCACACAGTGGGGCATCTGCCTGCTCGGGCCGATCGTCTATCTCGCGATCGCGGAGATCGTGAAGGCCTTCGACCGGCGGTCCGGCCACGGCCGGCCCGCCGCCGCGGAGGTGGCCCCGGCCGTTCAGGCCTGACCCTGCGGCCCCGGCTCAGCCGCACCAGCGGTCAACCGGCATACGTGCCGCTCGAGGCGCGGCCGAGTGAGGCGAGCGCGTCGGCGAGCTGCTCGGTTTCTGCCGGCAAGAGGTCGGCGGTGGTGACGCGGATTCCCGGCGAGCTGTGAAAGCGGTAGCGCTCGCCCGGGCTGACGGCCCACCCCTGGACGAGGAGCTCGCTGACCACTGCCGCCTCCTCCGCGAGCGGCACCCAGACGCCGAGCCCTGAGTCGCCGGCTGCCTCGATTCCCCGCGCCGCGAGCGCCGAGACGAGCGCCCGGCGGCGCTCGGCGTACACGCGCTCGGCACGGCCGAGCAGCTTCGTCGTCGCCTTCTCTCGCAGCAGGAGTGCGGCGACCTGCTGGAGGATGTGACTCGCCCAACCGGGGCTGAGGCGCTGCCGCCCCTCGACCCGGGAGACCGTCAGCGGGTCGCCCGCAAGCATGGCGAGCCGGAGGTCGGGGCCGAGCACCTTCGAGAGCGAGCGGACGACGATCCAGCGACCGTTCGGATCGTGCAAGGGGACGTAGGGCGCGTCGGCCACCCGCGCCAGGTAGTCGTCTTCGATCATCAGGACGTCGGGATGCAGCGCCATGACCGCGCGCAACGCCTCCCCGCGGGCAGGGTCGACCGAGGCGCTGGTGGGATTCTGGCCTCGAGGCGTCGCGATCACGGCGCGCGCGCCGCGGCGCAGCGCGTCGGCGAGCTGATCCGGAACGAGACCGCGCCTGTCGACTGCGACGGGCTCGACTGCAAGCCCGAGCGCGTGCACGAGGTCGGCGATCCGCGGCCAGCTGGGGTCTTCGACGACGACCCGGTCGCCCAGCCTCAGCTCGGTCTGCAATGCGCGCTCGATCGCATCGAGCGCGCCACAGGCGATTGCGATCTCGCCGTCGAGCCCGTCCGCAGCGAACTCGGCGGCAGCAAGCGAAGCGAGCTCCGGCAGCTTCGTCGCGCCGCCGTACAGCTTGTGCGCAGGGTCGATGCGAGCGAGTGTGCCCGCAAGCGGGGGGAGGAGCAGCGGATCGGGATTGCCGCTTGCGAGGTCGCGAACGCCGGCGGGCAGCTCGGTCGCCCTCTTGACTCGCACGGGTGGGAGCGAGGCGACCGAGGTCCCCGGCCGCGGTCGGCAACGACGAAGCCTCGCTGCCTGAGCGTCCGGTAGGCGGCGGCCACCGTCGCCGGACTGACAGCGAGGGCCGTCGCCAGCGACCGCACGGTCGGGAGCTTCGACCCGGGGAGCAGCCGGCCCTGCGCGATCTCGACCTCGACCGCGGACGCGATCGCTGCCGACCCGGCGCTCGGACCGATAGATTGTACTAGCGTAGTGGTGATGCTTGTACTATAACAATCTGTCCGGACTGCGCCGGTTCGGCTACGGGCTGTCGGCCGAGCTGTGGACCGTCCAGGTCGGGATCTTCCTGAACATGCTCGGCTACGGCGCCGTCCTGCCGTTCGAGATCATTTATCTCCACGACGGCCGCGGCTTCAGCCTCGGCGTTGCGGGCCTCGTCGTCGGCGCGCTCAGCGGCTTCGCGGTGATCGCTGCGCCACTCGCCGGCCCGGTGATCGACCGTCTCGGCGCACGGGCGACGGCAGCCGGCGCCGGTCTCGCGCTCGCTGCCGGCTACGGCGGGCTCGCGTTCGCGCACACACCGCGGCAGGCGTTCGCGGCCGCCGCGGTGGCCGGCGCCGGGAACGGCGCGCTCCTCCCGAGCCAGTCCGCGCTCATCGCGTCGCTCACGGCGCCGGAGCTCCGCCACCGCGCCACCGCTGTCTCGCGCGTCGCAGCCAACGTCGGCTTCGGTGTCGGTGGCGCGCTCGGCGGCCTGGTCGCGGCGTACGGGGTGAACGGCTTCGTCGCTCTCCTGCTCGCCAACTCGGTGACGTACGTCTTCTTCGTCGCGATTCTGCTCGCCGCCGTCCGTGAGGACGCTCGGCCGGCGCCGGTCGCCGGCGGATATCGCGTCGTGAGCCGAGACCGGGCGTTCCGGCGCCTCGCGTTGACGAACGTCGCCGTGATCGCCGTCGGCTGGGGCGTCCTCCCGTGGGTCGTGCCGCCGTATGCGCGGAGCGAGATCGGCGTCGGCCCGCACCTGATCGGGTTGCTGATGCTCGCGAACGCGTTCACCGTCGTTCTCGCCCAGATACCGGCGGCGAGGATCGCCGAAGGCCGGCGGCGCGGCGTCACGATGGCGATCGGCTCGCTGGCATTCGTCGCCGCCTGCCTGCTCCTCCTGGGCGCCGGCGCCGTCGGTTCGAGCTACGCGTACCCCGCGTTGCTGTCGGCCGCGATCGTGATCGGTGTCGGCGAGTGCCTCCACACGACGGTGCTGATGCCGCTCGTCGCGGACCTGGCGCCCGTCGCGCTCCGCGGCCGCTACATGGCGGCCATCGGACTGTCGTGGTGGCTCGGCCTGGCATTGGCGCCGACGCTGGGCTCGCAACTGCTGAGCGTGTCGCCGGCGGCTGGCGTTGCTGGCAGCCGCAGCAGTGGCGTCGACGGCGGGAATGTCGGCCCTCGCGCTGGAGCGAGAGCTGCCCCCGGCCATCCGCCTCACCCCGCGGCCGGCGGGTCCGCGCGCGCCCCTTCGGCGGCCGCCGGCCGACGCCGAGACCGCCCAGCAAACGGTCGGCCCGGCGTGAGCCCACTCCGCACTGTCGCGACACGCTCGCCTGACGTCGCTGCCCTCGCCGCCGGACTCGTGACGGTGACGCTGTGGGGCTCGGCGTTCGTCGCCATCCGCGACGCCGGCCGGACACTGTCGCCCGGCTCGCTGGCACTCGGGCGGCTGCTCGTCAGCCTGGTCGTTCTCGGCGTCGCGGCTCTGATCTGGCGCGAGCCGCTGCCCGCACGGCGCGACCTGATTCGGATCGGTGCCTTCGGGGCCCTGTTCCTCGGCGCCTACAGCGTGACGCTGAACGAGGCCGAGCGGCGCGTCGATGCCGGCACGGCCGCGATGCTGATCAACACCGGCCCGATCCTGATCGCGATCCTGGCCGGGGTGTTCCTGAAGGAAGGCTTTCCCCGCTGGCTCTTCGCCGGTTGCGCGGTCGCTTTCGCCGGTTGCGTCCTGCTCGGTCTCGCGGGCTCGCGGTCGGGCTCTCGCGCCGGTCTCGGCATCGTGCTGCTGATCGTCGCCGCCTTCGCCTACGCGACGGCTGTCGTGATCCAGAAGAGCGTGCTCGCCCGCGTGTCGCCCTTGCAGGTGACGTGGCTCGGCTGCGCCGCGGGGACTCTCGTCTGCCTGCCGTTCGCACCGGCGCTCGTCCGGGATCTCGACGACGCGGGCGCGACCTCGCTCGGCCTGATGGTCTACCTCGGCATCGCCCCGACGGCGCTCGGCTTCGCGACCTGGGCCTACGCGTTGCGCCGAATGAGCGCCGGCCGCCTGGCCTCGCTCGCGTACCTGATTCCCGTGGTCGCGATTCTGCTCGGCTGGACATTCCTGGGCGAGACGCCGCCGTGGCTGGCTGCGGTCGGCGGTTCGCTGTGCCTCGCCGGGGTCGCTCTCGCACGCCGGCGAGGCATGAGCGACGAAGGCTGATCGGGGCGCGCCTCAAGCCTCGGCGCTGGCTCGCGGGGTACTATTTTCGTGTGCCTCGTTACATGATCGTTCGCAGCTTTGTCGTCGGGGAGGACGAGATGGGCGCCGTCGGCACTCGCTCGCGGACGCTGATCGAGACCGACTTCGTCGAGGTCAGCTGGGAGCACAGCCACGTCGTCGTCGACGACCTGGGGAAGGTACGGACGTTCTGCGTCTACTCGGCGCCGAACGAAGAGCTCGTACGGCAGCATGCGTCGCGGCTCGGGCAGCACGAGATCGACTCGATCGACGAGATCGTGGGCGACGTCACGCCTGCCGACTTTCCGGCCGCTTGACATCCGTGACATGGAAGGACGCCGTGCTGGCGATCGCCACGCGGCGCCGGAGCATGCTCTTCAGCTCGGTGTCGTCGGCCGGGACCAGGCCCAGCGCCTCGCGGTAGAGCAGCGTCGCGTGGTCTTTCGCCCAGCCGCGCTCGGCCTGCTCGGCCGAGCGTACGAGCTGCTCCACGGCTCGCCGATAGTCGCCGGCGTCGCGCCAGTGGCGGGCCATGGCGCCGATCGACTCGCGGGACACGCCGGTGGACGTCTCGAAGAACTCGGCCGCGAGGGCGTGGCGCCGTGCACGGTCCGCTCGAGGCAGGAGGTCGTAGGCGACGTCGCGGATCACGACGTGGGTGAAGGCATATTGCTGCTGGCCCTCGATGATCGACACGGGCTCGCGGCGGACGAGATCGCGGCGCTCCAGCTCGTCGAGCAAGCGCGTCAGGTCGCTGTTCTGCGGGTTGATTCGCTGGAGAGCGTCGAGCCAGAAGAGCTTGCCGACCACGGCCGCGTCGAGCAGAAGCGCTCGCTCAGGGCGCGGGAGCGCGTCGAGGCGGGCCGCCACGATCCCGCGAACGCTCGTCGGCAGCGTGGCGGGCGCGGTCTCCCCGATGCTCGCGGCGATCTGCTCGATGAAGAGCGGGTTGCCCTCTGCCAGCCGCACGACCTCGTCGGCGCGATCGCCGTCGCCGAGTCGCCGGACGGCGAGCTCACGTGCTTGCGGCTCCGCGAGCGGGGCGAGCGTCAGCGCCGTGTAGCCGGAGAGACCGGCACCCCACGCCTCGCGCGAGTCGAGGAACTCCGGGCGGGCGAGTGTGACGACGAGGATCGGCAGGCTCCGCACGCGGGTCGCGAATGCGTCGATCAGGTCGAGCAGGTTCGCGTCGGCCCAGTGGATGTCCTCGAAGATGAGCACCGTCGGCTGTTCGCGCGCCACCGCTTCCAGGAACTCGCGTGCCGAGCCGAAGAGCGCTTCCCGGTCGGACGCCTCGCTCCCCGCGTCGACCCCGACGATGACACCGAGATGGCCGGCGACGAGCTCGGGGTCGGCGTCCGCGCCGGCGAGAACCGTCGCCGTCCGCTCTCGGAGCTTGGCGACGATCACCGGCGCTGCGTCGCTCTCGAAGCTGCCGCAGAGCTTCATCAGCTGCGACGCGAGCGCGCCGTAGGTGCCGCTCTCGCGATACGGCAGGGAGCGGCCGTGAACGACGCGAGCTCCAAGCTCGGCCGTGACGCGGCCGAACTCGGCGGCGAGCGTCGTCTTGCCGACGCCCGCCGGGCCGAAGATCGAGACGAGGTGGGGCAGACGTTCGGTGGCCGCGCGGTCCCAGAGCGAACGCAGGATCGCGATCTCGCTGTCGCGCCCCACGATCGACGTGCTCGCGACCGGGCGCTCGCCCGCCACCGTCAGCGCGCGCACCGCCAGCCACGCCTTGACCGGATGCTCCTTCCCCTTCGCCACGACCATCCCGGTCTGCCGGTATTCGATCGCGTCCCTCGTCTCGAGATAGGTCTCCTCGCCGACGACGATGCCGTTCACCGGCGCCGCTGCCTGCAGGCGCGAGGCCGTGTTGACCACGTCGCCTGCGACCAGTGACTCACCGAGCGCGAGGCGCGCGCCCAGGGAGACGACGGCCTCGCCGGTGTTGACGGCGATCCGGATCTGCAGATCGCCGCCGGCAAGCTCGCCGACGCTGTCGCGGACGACGAGCGCGGCGCGTACGGCGCGCTCTGCATCGTCGCCGTGGGCGAGAGGCGCTCCGAAGAGCCCCATCACGGCGTCGCCGATGAACTTCTCGACGACGCCGCCAAACGACTCGATCTCGCGGCGCACCCGCTCGTGGTAGGGCACCAGCACCGCGCGCACCTCTTCGGGATCGAGTTGCTCCGCCCGGGCCGTGAAGCCGACCAGGTCGACGAAGATGACCGTGACGATCCGCCGCTCCTCGCCGGCGAGGCTCTCCTCGGCGAGTGACGAGCCACACGCGTGGCAGAAGCGGGCGACCTCCGGGTTCTCCTGGCCGCAGACCCGACAGAGGCGCACCGACAAAGACTAGACGGCTAGGACGGTTCGCGGCTCTCGGACAAGCGGTCCCACGAGGCCGAGAGCGCCGGCGACGAGGCAATCGTCTGAAAGACGACGCAGTACCGCTCCGTCAGCCGCAGCAGGGTGTCGAGCTGGTCGTCAGCCGCGCTCGTCTCCAGCTCGAAGCGCAACCGGATCGACCGGAAGCCGACAGGCGCCTCCTTGTCGACGCCGAGTGTCCCGCGAAAGTCGAGATCTCCGTCGGCATGCACGAGCCCCCGCTCGATCGGGATCTCGAGCGACGTCGCGACGGCGCGCAGCGTCACTCCTGCGCACGCGGCCAGCGCCTCGAGCAGCATGTCGCCCGAGCAGAGCGTGGAGCCATCACCGCCGCTCGCAGGATGGAGACCAGCCGCCGCGAGCGCCTGCCCGGTCCGAACCGAGCACGTGATGCCTTCGCCGAGCGTCCCCGTCGCGCTCAGGGTGACGAGCGCCGCATCCGGGTCGTCGCGGTACCGCTCCTTCAACGGGTCCTGCAAGCTCCGCAGTGCCGTGCGATCCACGCTGCCCTCTCCTCTCTCGCGGGCCCGAAATCGTAGCTGCGCCTTTCGACCCGGCTCGGACGGGCGAGAGGCGTAGTGTCCACCCAAAGCGATCAAGGAGGCGCGCGATGTTTGCACGTGTGGCCACGTTCGAGGGCGACCGGGAGCAGATGCAGAAGGTCGCGAAGACGATGGCAGAGGAGACCGCATCGTCCGGCCCGCCGGAAGGCGTCCCTGCGAAAGAGTTCCTGATGCTCACGAGCCGCGATAGCGGCAAGTCGCTCGGGATTGTCCTCTTCGAGACCGAGGACGACCTGCGCAAGGGCGACGAAGCGCTGAACGCCATGAGCCCGCCGCCCGGGGCAGAGGGCATGGGACAGCGCGTCGGCGTCGAGATCTTCGAGGTCGCGGTGCGCGCGACGGCCTGAGGCGGCGGGCCAGGCGCGGGTTACGCAGCCAGCGCCGAGAGCCCGCGCGTGGAGACGGTGATGCGGCGCGGCGGCTGGGCGTCGTCGAGGTGCGCGACGATCGCGCTCCATCCCTCCGACCCGATCGCCCGGCGGCACTCCTCGGGCATGTCCGACGAGTCGATCTCGCCGCCCGCGACCTCGACGCTGATCGTGCGTTCCTCGCCGGTCTCGCTTCTGAGCGTCCAGTCCCAGCCGCCGTCGATGTCCGGCCCGTGCTGATAGTCGTCGTAGGCGCTCGCTCCGCTGGCGTTCTGCCAAAGCGTCATCGCCCGTAGTCTCACAAAGAGCGTCTCGTCGCGCGGCGTGCGGGAGCAGGCTTCGGAACCAATGTCACGCGTCCACGGGGCCGCGGCTCGAAGTCGGTCGTGACCAGCGTGGCCTGAGCAGGCCTCAGCTTGCCGGTGAGATAGACGTCCACCTCGTCCAGGCTCATGCTGTACTGCGCGGCCGCACCGTCGGTGACCTCGCCGGCTGGCGGCGCGTCGATGATCCGGTACAGCCCGTAGCCCACGACGCATGGATCGCGGCCCTTCAGCTTCTGCACGCACAGGCCCTGCCGGTCGGCCGCGCGTTCCAGGCGGCGCTCCCGCATCGTCTCGGCAACAAGCATCATCGGAGGTCGCCCCCTTCATCGTGAGGTGGTGGCGCACCAAACCTTCTGATGCGTGGCTCGAGAAAGAGAGAGCCACTTGTTCAACGCGCAGCGCCGCTGTAAAGGTGCGGCCTGTCCGGCCTAGTCGTAGTACGGCACCGAGCCCGGTTCGCAGTGGTCGACGAAATGTGTCCGCTCGATCGCCGTCCGGACCTTGTCGCGGAACTCGTCCGCCCTGCTCGAGTCGGTCGACGACGCCGCGACCATGACCCAGCTATGAGTCGGGTCGATGGCGCCGCAGGCGACAATCACGACGACGTCCGGCGACGATCCGATGACGACGGGGGTTCGCTCGTCCCGCTCGGGGTCGAAGTTCACCGTCAGCCCGACGTTCGTGACTGCAGAGACAGCGTCCGCGAGCACCGCGCTCAACGAGCCGTCCTTCTCGGTCGAGCCGAAGTGGAGCTCGGGCGCCGACCGCTTCGCGAGCCGGCCATAGAGCGCACGGGAGACGTCTCCGTCGATTGCGACGACCGAATCGTTCCACGAGGGGTGAGGCATGGCGGCTGCTCCTCCGGGTGCGTTGTGGCGCTGGGCGGCCGACGAGCAGCCATTTGTGTCGAGCGATACTAGAGGGTCTGTCAAATGCGTGCCCAAAAGACAGCAGCCGCCCGGCGAGGCGGGCCTTGCCGCGGGCGGATGCGACACGCCGCCGCGTGGTGCTTTCCGTAGTCTCCAGGCAGATGCAGACAGGACTGAGCCGCCGCGCGCTCGTCGTCGAAGACGACGAGGCGATTCGATCGCTCGTTTCGCAAGTGTTGGAGGAGGACGGCTTCGCGGTCATCTCCACCGACAGCGGTGCCGGTGCCCTTCGCGAGCTGGCGACGGAAGCGGTCGACATCGTCGTCACCGACTGGAACCTGCCCCACATCAACGGCGAGCACGTGATCGCGGCCGCCCGCGAGCTGCTTCGCGGCACGCCCATCCTCATCATCACCGGCGACCCGTCAGCCGCGGACCGGTTCCTCGACCCGCCGGACCTCCTGATTCACGTGCTGCCGAAGCCCTTTACGATCGCGCAGTTCCTGGCGGCCGTCGCGAACGCGCTCGGGGAGACCCGCGAGGCGTCCTGACGGCCTGCGAGGGCTAACCGCTCGCCGCGCGGGCGGGCTCCGTCGACGGGGCGGCTCCGTGCTCCGAGGCGGCGGCGAGCGCGGGCATCTCGCGGAAGAACACTGCGCCGACCACGGCGGCCGAGGCCGCGAAGAGGGCGCCGACGAGGAACGCCGCGTGGTAGCCGCCGGTCAGGGCGGTGAGCTCGTCGTGGCCGTCTGCGCGCAGGGTGCTGGTGCGTGAGGCCGCGAGGCTCGCGAGCACGGCGAGGCCGAGCGCGCCGCCCATCATGAACGCGGTGTTGACGACGCCGGAGGCGAGCCCGGATTCCTCCGGCGCGACATCGCTCATGGCGGCGAGCAGCATCGGGTTGAAGGCGATCCCGGCGCCGAAGCCGAGCAGGATCATGCTCGGGAGGACGTCGACGACGAAGCTGCCGTCGACCGGTGCCCGCACGAAGAGCGCAAGACCGGACGCGGCCAGGAGCAATCCGGTCGTGAGCGGCTTCTTGATGCCGAAGCGCATCACGAGCTTGGCGGAGAGCCCGAGCGAGAACGTCCCCATGATCAGGTTCGCCGGCAGGAACCCGAGACCGACCTGGAGCGGCGTGTAGCCGAGCACCAGCTGCAGGTAGAGGGCGGAGAGGAAGAACCATGCGAACATGGCAGCCGCCCAGAGGATGCCGACGACGTTGGCGGTCGCAAGGTTGCGCAGCCGGAAGAGGCCGAGCGGAACGAGCGGCGCGCGAACCCGGGACTCGATGACCAGGAACACCGCGAGCAGCGCCAGCGCGGCGGCGAGCAGGCCGATCGTCTGCGTCGACGTCCAGCCCGCGTCGTTGCCGTTGACGACCGCGTAGACCGCGAACATCAGGGCAGCAGTCACGGTCACCGCGCCGCCGACGTCGAGGCGCCCGGTCCCGGCGGTGCCTCGGGCGACCGGCAGCAGTCTCAGGGAGAGGAAGTAGACGGCGACGCCGATCGGCGCGTTGACGAGGAAGATCCAGTGCCAGTCGAGCGTGTCGGTCAAGACCCCGCCGAGGAGCACGCCGATGCTGCCGCCACCGGCGGCGACGAAGCCGAAGACGCCCATCGCCTTCGCACGATCGGCCGGCTCGGTGAAGAGGTTCATGGTCAGGGACAGCGAGACCGCCGAGACGATCGCGCCGCCGAGTCCCTGCACCGCCCTGGCGGCGATCAGGAACTCCTGCGAGTTCGCGAGCCCGCAGCCGACCGAGGCGATGGTGAAGAGCGAGATCCCGATCAGGAACAGGCGCCGGTGACCGTAGAGGTCGCCGAGGCGCCCGCCGAGCAGCAGGAAGCCTCCGAAGGTGAGCAGATAGGCGTTCACGACCCAGGCGAGCGAGGTCGCCGAGAAGCCGAGGTCCTCCCTGATCGACGGCAGCGCGACGTTGACGATGGTCGTGTCGAGAACGATCATCAGCGTCCCGAGGCAGAGGACGTACAAGGCGAACCAGCGTGTGCGGCTATTCAAGGTCATGAGTTTCTGCTTCCTTTCGCTGCGGGCGTCAAACCTGGTTTCGAAGGGTTAGACGGGCTCGCGCCCGAGAACTCATCGGCGCCCGGCTGTGCGATGAGTTTCGCCCGTCGGAACGGTCCTAACCCTGATGGGCGCCCCGCTCCCGCAAACGATCACGTTCGCGATCCGCGGCCCCATCGCCCGCTCCGACCTGCCAGGCCTGTGCGACCGCGTCTGCGTGCTCCTTGGGCAAGGCGCCGCGGTCGCGCTCTGCGACGTCAGCGGCGTCGACCCGGATGCCGTCACGGTCGATGCGCTCGCAAAGCTCCAGCTCGGCGCCCAGCGAACCGGCTGCCAGGTGCGGCTGCGCAACGCTTCCGACGAGCTGCTGCAGCTCGTCGCCTTCATGGGGTTGGAGCACGTCGTGCGCGAGTAGGAGAGCTACGCCTCGAACTCCAGCGGCAGCCCGAAGAGCGGGAAGAGCGTCTCGGTCTCCAGGAAGAACGTGAAGCCGACGATTCGACCGCCCGACACCTCGAGCACCTGGAGCGCCCAGGGCTCGTAGCCCTCGCCTGTGGTGCTCGGCTTGTACTGCGCGAACGCCGGCGAGCCGTTCGCCGTCAGGGTCGGGATCACCTTCGAGCCGCGGCAGCCGGCGCCCGGGCCGAACCACCAGGTGAAGATGTCCTCGCGTCCGCTCAGCCACATGTCGAAGGGCGGCATCGACTGCGTCGCGTCCTCGTGGATCAGCGACGTGAGCGCGTCGATGTCGTAGGCCTCGAAGGCCTTGACGTACCGCTCGAGGAGCTCGCGGTCGACCTCGTTCGGCGCCGACACCTCGAGCGGCTTCACCTGTGCGGCGTCGAGGGTCGCCCGCGCGCGCTGGAGTGCGCTGTTCACCGACGCCACGCTCGTCTCGAGGAGCTCGGCAACCTCGGCCGCCTTCCAGCGGAGCACCTCGCAGAGGATCAGCACGGCCCGCTGGCGGGCCGGCAGGTGCTGCAGCGCGGCCACGAATGCGAGGCGGATCGTCTCGCGCGCGACGGCGGTCTCGGCAGGATCGCCCTCGGGCACGATCCGGCCGTCGGGCATCGGCTGGATCCACGTCGCCTCCGGGAACGTCCTCAGGTTGGACTCGATCGGCTCCACTGCAGGCCCGAGATCCATCGGCAACGCTCGCCGCTGGCGGCCGTCGAGCATGTCGAGGCAGACGTTTGTCGCAATGCGGTACATCCACGACCGCAGCGCCGAGCGTCCCTCGAAGCGATCGAGGCTCCGCCACGCGCGCACCATCGTCTCCTGGACGGCGTCCTCCGCTTCGAACGCGGAGCCGAGCATCCGGTAGCAGTACGCGGTCAGCTCGACCCGGTGCTGCTCCAGCTGGAGCGCCTGATCCTCGGCCCCGGGCGGTGCCGCGCTCCGAGCCTGACTGTTCCGGGCCTGACTGCCTGTCGCCTCCGCGCGAGCCATCCTCGGATCATCCTAGAGAACCGGCCGCAGGCCGCGTCAGACATCGTGGCGGTCGACGGCCACCGCGCAGGGAAGTACTTTCCCGCACTCGGAGCGAGGCCAGGCACGGATGTCGCGTCGCAACGGCGCACCTAGATTGGGTGCATGTCGCATCCATCTGCGTCCTTCAGCGCGACTGTCCGCGTTCGGCTCGACGATCATCCGGGCTCGTTCGCACGGCTCGCGGCTGCCGTGGGCCAGGCCGGCGCGTCGCTCGGCGCCATCGATCTCGTCAGCGTCGAGCAGACGACGAAGGTTCGTGACGTCACGGTCCTGGCCGCCGATGCAGCGCACCTCGACGACGTGGTCGTCGCGATGCGGGCGGTCGTCGGCACCGAGGTCGTCCACGTCTCCGACCGCACGATCCAGCTGCACGCGGGCGGCAAGATCGCCGTCGTCGCGAAGTCGCCGCTGAAGACTCTCGAGGACCTGTCGATGGTCTACACCCCGGGCGTCGCTCGCATCTCGCAGGCGATCGCCGACGACCCGGAGAAGGTGTGGACGCTGACGACGAAGCAGCACATGGTCGCGGTCGTCACCGACGGCTCCGCAGTCCTGGGGCTCGGCGACATCGGTCCCGAAGCGGCCCTGCCGGTGATGGAGGGCAAGGCGATGCTCTTCAAGGAGTTCGGCGACGTGGACGCATTCCCGATCTGCCTCGCGACGAAGGACGTGGACGAGATCGTCGCCGCGGTGCGGGCGATCGCGCCCGGCTTCGGCGGCATCAACCTCGAGGACATCTCCGCTCCGCGCTGCTTCGAGGTGGAGTCCCGCCTCCGCGACGCACTCGACATTCCCGTCTTCCACGACGACCAGCACGGCACGGCGATCGTCGTCCTCGCAGCGCTCCTGAACGCCCTGAAGGTGGTCGGGAAGCGGCTCGAGGACGTGAAGATCGTCACCACCGGCTGCGGCGCGGCAGGGACCGCGGTGACGAAGATCCTGCTCGGCGCCGGCGCCAGGCGAATCGTCGGCTGCGACGAGCACGGCACCCTGCACCGCGGCCGGGCCGGAATGACGCCGGCAAAGCAGGAGTACGCCGCGCTGACGAATCCGGACGACGAGCACGGAACCGCCGACGACGTGCTTGCGGGGGCAGATGTCTTTATCGGCGTCTCCGTCCCCGGCGCAGTGACCCGGGCCGGAATCGAGCGGATGGCGGCCGACCCGATCGTCTTCACGCTTGCGAATCCCCGGCCCGAGATCGACCCGGAGGAGATCGAGGATCTCGCGACGGTGATCGCGACGGGACGCTCCGACTATCCGAACCAGATCAACAACGTGCTTGCCTTCCCCGGCGTCTTTCGCGGCGCCCTCGATGTGCGGGCTCGCGCGATCACGCCGGAGATGGAGATCGCCGCCGCCCATGCGCTGGCGGGCGTCATCTCCGCCGACCAGCTCTCGACCGACTACATCATCCCGAGCGTCTTCGACCGGAGCGTGGCGGCGAACGTCGCCCGGGCGGTTGCCGACGCGGCTGTGGCCGGCGGGGTCGCCCGCGGCCGGCTCGTGCCCGTCGCGTAGCGCGGTTCACGCAGCCAGGCCGAGCTGGAGGGCGAGCATCAGCGCGAAGGATGCGACGGCGTACAGGACGACGGCCCGCCGCGGCCCTTGCGAGAACGCCTCCGGCAGCAGCTCGCGGCCGACCATCCAGACCATCGCTCCGGCCGCGAAGCCGAGCCCGATCGGCAGGACGGCCTGGAACTGCTCGACGAAGATGAACGCGGGGACGGCCAGGAGCGGTTGCGGAAGACTGGAGAAGATGCTCCAGCCCGCGGCCGACCGCACGCTTGCGCCGCGAGGCACGAGGACGAGGCTGATCGCCAGTCCCTCCGGGATGTTCTGAATCGCGATCGCCAGTGCGATCAGGAGCCCGAATGCGTCAGTGTCGCCGAATGCGGCTCCCACGCCGATTCCCTCCGCGGCGGAGTGCGCGGTCATCACGCCGACGATCATCAGTGCCTTGCGTGCGTTGGCGCCGCGGAGCGTACCCAGCTTCAGCCCGTCGCGCTCGCCGACCACGCGGTACGCCACGTAGACGAACGCAGCCCCGGCGAAGGCGCCGGTCGCGGTGCGGCCGCCGCTGCGCTCTGCGCCCTCGAACAGCAGGCTCGCGCTTGCGCCCAGCATCACCCCTGACGCCACAGCGTTCGCCCGCCCAAGCAAGGGCCGGAGGCCGTGACGCTTGAACGCGAACGGGACCGCGCCGAGGCCGGTCGCAAGCGCCGTCGCGAGCGATGCGAAGAAGACCAGGAGAACGCTGGTCGGCATGGACACGTCGCAAACCAGGATCCCCGTCCTGCGGGGGCGGCAAATCCGGGACAGCCGCGTGTCTGTTGCTGGGAACTACCGATCGTTCGCAGACGATGAGGCGCGGAATGAGCTCACGCGGACCGGAGATCGCGGCGATCGAGAGCCAGCGCGCCCGCGGCGAGGCACGCGAGCGCAGCCACCGCGACGACGAGCATGCCCCAGCCGTGCGCGCCGCTCCGGAGCGGCGACTGCCCGACCCACCAGAAGGGCGAGACGAATCGAAACGGGTCGAGCCAGGACGCCAGCTCGTGCAGCCCGCCGACCAGGTAGCCGGCGGCCGCCGTTGCCGATGGCACCCCGATCGCGAGCGCGCGGCTCGGCGTCAGCGCTGCGACCGCCAGCGCGAGCCAGCCGAAGAAGAGGGCCAGCACACCGACGGAGACGACCGCAACGGCAATGCGGTCCGCTCGCAGGCCGAGGTCGAAGACAGGGTCGACCGCAGCGAGCGCGATGAAGCTCGCGGCGCAGAAGCACCCGAGCTCGAACGCCACGGCGGCTGCTTTGGCGATCACGACGCGAGTGCGCCGCACCGGATACGAGAGAACGAGCTCGAGGCGGCCCGCGTCCTCCTCGCCTGCGAGTGCGCGAGCCGCCGAGCCGACCGCGAGCACGATGGCCAGCAGGGGCAGCATCAGGCTGAAGAGCTCGGCGTCCATGTAGCCGGGGCCGGTCGTGAAGTCGCCCGACAGGCCGAACAGCGACTTGAGCGCGTCGGGGTAGCTCTCGACGAGCTTCGAGAAATCGGGCGAGCTCTCGATCGACGGGAAGACGGCGGCGAGGAGCGCGGCGTAGGCGGCGGCGCCGATGCACCAGCCGGCGAGCGCGCGCCGGTGGTCGCGGATCCCGCGCCGGAAGAGCTCAGCTGCCATCGTTCACCTCCCGGTACTCGTCGAGGAAGATCTCCTCGAGGTCGGCAGGCGCGGACACGAGGTCGATGATCGTCGAGTGCGCCGCGGCCTTGGTCACGGCGTCCATCGCGGTGGCCGGCGCGGAGAGGCGGAGCAGGTCCCCGTCGGTGGCATCGACGCGCACGCCGGCGATGGCGGCGAACGGCGCCGGGTCGGCCGTGCCTGCAAAACGGATGGTCACGTGACGGAGAGCCCGGTCGCGCAGCCGGTCGACGCTGTCGAGGTCGACGAGCCGGCCGGACCGCACGATCGCCACGCGGTCGGCGATCTGCTGAACCTCGTCGAGCGAGTGCGACGAGAGGAAGACCGAGCGGCCGTCTGCGGCGGTCTCGCGCAAGAGCAGGCGAAACTCCTCCTGCAGCAGCGGATCGAGCCCGCTCGTCGGCTCGTCCAGCACGAGCACCTCGGGCCGGTGCATGAAGGCCTGCACGAGGCCGATCTTCTGCCGGTTGCCCTTCGAGAGATCACGGATCGGACGGTCGAGGACGACGTCGAAGCGCGCGCACAACGCTTCTCTCAACGGCGCGTCGACCGAGCCTCGCAGCCGGGCGAGCGAGTCGAGCTGCTCCCGCGCGGTCAGCCGGTCCGAGAGTCGCAGGTCGCCGGGGACGTACCCGACCCGGCGGCGCGCCTCGACGGTCTGGGCGCGCACATCGAGCCCGAGGATTCGTGCCGTGCCGGCGGTCGGCCGGATCAGGTCGAGCAGCAGTCGAATGGTCGTGCTCTTTCCTGCGCCGTTCGGCCCGAGGAAGCCGAGCACCTCGCCCTGCTCTACTTGCAGGTCGAGATCGGAAAGCGCCCGGACGCCGCCGGTGTACGTCTTCGAGAGACCTGTCGTCTCGATCGCCGGGACTTCGGGCATGCCCCGATCGTAGGCCGAGGCCGCATCGCGGCGTCAGGGGGTCTGCCGGCGCAGCGTCGCCGCGCCGAGCGCCACGGCGGCGAGCACGGCGCCGACGGTGACCGCGATGTCCAGCGCAAAGCGTCCCGAGTAGGGGCCGCCCCGCGCCACCCGGGCGAGTGCGTCGTACGCATACGTCAACGGCAGCACGTCGGAGAGCCGCTGCAGCCAGATCGCCATCTCTGCGCGGTTGACGAAGAGGCCGCAGAGCAGCAGCTGGGGCAGGACGATCGCCGGCATGAACTGAACCGCCTGGAACTCCGTCGAGGCGAACGCGCTCATCAAGAGCCCGAGGGCCATGCCGAGGCTCGCGTTGGCGACGGCGAGCGCGACGACGAGCCAGCGAGGGCCGGCGACCTGCAGGTCGAGCAGCCCAAACGCGACCAGCGAGACGGTGGTCGCCTGCAGGACGGCGAACGCGGCGAACGCGAGGGCGTAGCCGGCGACGAGATCGAGCTTGGCGAGCGGCATCGACATCAGGCGCTCCAGCGTCCCCGAGGTCCGCTCGCGCAACATCGTCACCGACGTGACGACGAACATCGACACGAACGGAAAGAGGCCGAGGAGCGGCGCGCCGACGTGCTGGAACACCGCCGGGTTGCCGGAGAAGATCTCCTTCAGCAGCACCTCGAGCAGGCACGGGACGGCGAGGATCAGGAAGATCGTTCGCGGATCGCGCCGCAATTGCGTCAGGACGCGCAAGCTCGTGGCGCCGGTCGCGACGAGGCTCACGGCGTCTCCTCGATCAGGCGCAGGAAGACCGCGTCGAGCGACTCGGCCCCGGTGCGGGCTCGCAGCTCAGCGGGGGCTCCCGAGGCGAGTAGCCGGCCCTCTCGCAGGAGCAGCAGCTCGTCGCACCGATCGGCCTCGTCCATCACGTGGCTCGAGACCAGCAGCGTCGCACCGTCCGCGGCGAGCCGGTGGAACAGATCCCAGAGGTCGCGCCGGAGGACAGGGTCGAGGCCGACGGTCGGCTCGTCGAGCACCAGCAGATCCGGCAGGCCGAGGAGCGCGGTCGCGAGCGAGACACGGGCTCGTTCGCCGCCGGAGAGGCGCCCGACGAGCTTGCCCGCGAGCGGTGTCAGCGCGACGGCTTCGATCGATTCGCGCACTCGGCCGGCCGGTGCGCGGAGGAGCCGCGCGAAGTAGCGGAGATTCTCCTCGACGGTGATGTCCACGTAGACGGATGGAGCCTGGGTCACGTAGCCGATCCTGCGCCGCAGGGAAGGGGTGCCCGCCGGCTCGCCGAGGGCGACGATCGACCCGCCGGTGACTCGCTGCACGCCGACGATCGAGCGCATCAGGGTCGACTTGCCGCTCCCGCTCGGCCCGAGCAGGCCGGTGACGCTTCCGCGCTCTACCTCGAGCGAGACATCGTCGAGGACGAGGGCGCCGCCCCGCTCGACGCGCAGGTGCTCGATTGCGATCGCGGCTGACGAGCTCATCGCGTCCGATTGTCGCCCAGATCGCCGCGGCGGCCCGCGGCGATCCAGGCGGTGTCACGCCTACCGCGTCAGCCGACGGCGGCGGCGGTCTTGTCCGGGGCGGTCGCTTCCTCGCCGTGGGGCTCGCGGATGACCATCACCGGGCAATGTGCTGCGTGCAGGACAGCGGACGAGACGCTGCCGAAGACGAGCCGCGCGAGCATTCCCCAGCCGTGCGCGCCGAGGATGATCACGTGCGCGTCCGCCTCGCGGGCCGCGGCGCAGATCTCCGCGGCGGCCTCGCCGTGGCGAAGCTCGGATGTTGCGGCGATGCCCGCCTCCCTCGCCGCCTCGACAGCCTCGGCGAGGACACCGGCCGCGTACTCGCGCTCGATGTCGCCGATGTCCGTGGGGTAGACCAGCGGCGAGTAGCCGTACGTCGCGAGCGGGATCCGCCACGCGGTGACGATGCGCAGCTCCCACCCGGTCGCCTTTGCGAGCTCGATTGCTTCGCTCGCCGCTCTCTTGGCGGACGGCGAGCCATCTGTAGCCAGCAGGATCGTGTTCATCGCTCCTCCTTCGCTTGCCGGGCGTGCCTCGCCGGTCGGGCTCATCGGGAGGCGCACGGTCATTCCCCCTGCGATTCGTTCAAGAGCCGCTTGAAGAGCCGGCGCGTCTCGTTGTCGTCAGCCTGCTGGGAGTTCGACTCGAGCGCTTCGCGGACGCTGAGGAGCCATGCCGCGAATTCCGGGCGGCCCTCGAGGTCGATCTGCTCGAACGCGCACCGTCCGGGGAGCGCCGCGCCGCCTGGCTCCCACAGCACGCACTGCGCCTCGGGGCAGGCTTCCGGCCGGCCCGCGATGACCTTCAGCCTGCAGAGCCGCACCGGTTCTGAATCGAACTGTTCTGCTGAATCGAACTGCTCCATCGCCTGAATCGTCCGCCTTCGGCCGCGCAGAGACATCGGTGTGACCGCTTAAACCGGCTGCGGGGTTCTACGAGCCAGTACTTCGCCGCGTCTTCAAGCAGGGGAGGACCGGATACGGCGCAACTGCTCGAAGTGGATTACGCGCGTGACGATCGATATGGAAGTGGGCGAGATGGAGGTGGGAACCATGGCACGCGCTGCGCTGGTCGCATATGCGACGAAGAATGGGTCGACGCGCGAGGTCGCCGAGACGATCGCGCAGACGCTCGTGGAGCAGGGATTCGCTGTCGACACGTTGCCGGCAGAGCAGGTCGACGGGCTCGAGGGCTACGACGCGGTCGTCGTCGGCGGGTCGATCTACATGGGTCGCTGGCACCGCGAGGCCCTGGCGCTGCTCGAGCGTGAGCAGGCCACGCTCGCGGAGCTGCCGCTCGCCGTCTTCGCACTGGGATCGAAGACCGCCGAGGAGCACGACCTGGCGGACTGCCGCGCTCAGCTGGAGCGGAATCTGGCGAAGCTGCCCGGGGTGCACCCCTGCGCGATCGCTGTCTTCGGCGGTGTCATCGACCCGACGAAGCTTCACTTCCCGCTCAACCGCCTGCCCGCGTCGGACGCCCGCGACTGGGACGTGATCCGAGCCTGGGCACGCGCGCTCCAGGCACCGTTTGCGGCGCGCGAGCTGCTCCGGCACTGAGAAAAGCGGATACGGGAAAGCCGCACGCGGTTCGAGGGATGACCGCACGACGTTTCCGCGCCCGCCCGGATGGGCACTCTCCGGTCTACGGCCAAGCTCCCCGCACAAGGTCGAATGCAGGAACAGATGCTCGGCCGCGACACAAAGGAGCAAGAGATGCGGAAGGTATTCGAGATTGGTGGGATCGTCGCCGCGGCTGTCCTGATCGCTTTCGGCGTTGCAGCAATCATCATGGGCGTCAACGGCCGCACGACGGTTCGTGACAGCCTCAAGCTCGAGGGGATCACCGGCTCGTCCGACATGACGCCGGCTCTCATCAAGAAAGCGGCCAGCGAGGCGGGCCTGCCGGCGAACACGGAGTTCCCGACGCTGGCCGTCGCCGACAAGCCGATCAACACTGGCGACCGCGCGAGGGCATTCGCCGGCTACATGAGGGTCCACACCCTCGAGTCGACGGGCAACCTCACGTATGCCCAGATGGGCCGCTTCATGGCAAAGCCCGGAGCCCCCGCGAACGTCACTGACGGTCACGGCGGCACGAGCGACGAGAAGTACGCGCTCCTCGACGCGAAGACTCAGCGCCCCGTCGACAACGGGCTGCGCAACCTCTGGGTCACCGAGACGGCGCTGACGACCGCGCTCAACACGAGCTACATGGCCGAGCAGCTCTCGCTGTTCGGGATCGTCGTCGGTGTCGCGCTCCTGCTCTCCGGATTCGGGTTCGCGATCCTCGCCGTCGGTGGCGCACTGCGCAACCGCGAGCTCGCACTCGGACTCGGCAAGAAGGCCAGGCGTCAGAAGCCGGGCGAAGCCATCCCGACCGTCTGAGCCACGCACCACGCTTCATTCGACGGGCCGCCCTCTGGGCGGCCCGTCGTCGTTCCAGGGTGCGGTGAGTCTCAGTCCTCGAGCAGGCCGTGCTCGAGCGCATGCCGAACGAGCTCGGCGCGGCTGCCGAGCCGGAGCTTCTGCATGATGTGCGCGCGGTGGGTTTCGGCCGTGCGCACCGAGATGTAGAGCTGCTTGGCGATCTCCTGATTCGTGTGACCGAGAGCGAGCAGGCGCAGCACCTCGCGCTCCCGGTCGGAGAGCGGGTCGGCCTCGGCGCGCTGCTCGGCAGCGGTCTCGGCGGCGACGAGCCTGGCGCCGAGCTCCGGATGCACGTAGCGCCCGCCGCCGGCCACCTCGCGGATCGCCGCGACGACCTCGGTGTCGGCCGCCTCCTTGAGGACGTAGCCGCTCGCACCCGCCGAGAAGGCCTGCCGCACGTACTGCGGGTCGTCCTGCATCGACAGCACCAGGACCCGTGTCTCGGGCCGCTCGTGGAGGATCGTCGGCACGACGTCGAGCCCGCTCTGATCAGGCATGACGACGTCCATCAGCACGACATCCGGCTTCAGCGACCGCGCCTCGCAGCACCGCCTCGGCAGCGCTGCCCGCCTCGCCCGCGCACTCGAGATCGTCTTCGCCGTCGATCAGCAGCCGCAGCCCGGCGCGGACGACCGCATGGTCGTCGACGATCAGCACGCGAACGGTCAAGAGACAGGCACCTCGACGACAAGCGTAGTGCCGCGGTCGGCGCTCGACTCGATCTGCAGCCTCCCGCCGAGCAGGCCGACCCGCTCGCGCATGCCGATGAGCCCAAAACCGCCGACTCTCGTGTCTGCCGGATCGAAGCCTTGGCCGTCGTCCTCGATGACCGCGGCGACCGAGCCCGGCTTGCGCGCCAGGAGCACGCTGACTCGGCTGGCGCGCGCGTGCTTGACGACGTTCGTGAGCGACTCCTGGACGATCCGGTAGAGAGCAGTCTCCACCTCGGACGGCAGTCGTTCCTTCGCCAGCGTCGAGTTGAACTCGACCGAGATCTGGGTCTGCTCGGCGAACGTCTCGGTGAGCCGCTCGAGCGCGGCGACGAGCCCGAAGTCGTCCAGCACCTTCGGGCGAAGCTCGACCGCGAGGCGTCTCACGTCCTGCAGCGTCGCGACGACGAGCTCGCGCAGCCCACTCACGGCGGCCGCCGCCTCGTCGCCCTCGACGACAGCCTCGAGCGACTTCAGGCCGAGGAGAATCGACGTCAGCGCCTGGCCCGTCTCGTCGTGCAGCTCGCGGGCGAGGCGCCGGCGCTCGACCTCTTGCGCGTCGACGACGCGGCGCAATGCGTCGCGCGCGATCCGCTCCGAGAGATCGACGGCGACGGCCGCCCGAGATGCGAACGTCTCGGCCAGGCGGAGATCGACGTCGGAGAACCGTGCGTCGGCGCCGAGCTTGTCGTGCACCTCGATCACCCCGATCGCCTGCGCCCGGGCGATGAGCGGGACCCAGAGGCCGGTGCGAGCCCCGAGCCGCCGCGCGACGTCGCGGTTCACCTCGGTGTCGTCGAGGATCGAGTCGACGCGCTCGCTCCGGCCGCGCTCGAGCACCCGCCCGCTCTTCGACCGCGAGCGAGGAACCGTCTCGCCGACAATCGACTCGAGATCGCCGCCCGCGACGGCTGCGAAGCGCAGCTCGTCGGCGCCCGCGGGCAGGAGGACGGCCACGACTCGGGCGTCGAGCAGCTCGCGGAGGCGCCGGGCGATCAGGTCGAGCAGCCGGTCGACGTCGGTCTCGGTGGCGAGTGCGTTGCCCACCTCGTTGAGGGTCTCGAGCTGGCGTCGACCATTCGGTCGCCGACTCGTAGAGCCTGGCGTTCTCGATCGAGACCGCGGCGTGCGTCGCCAACAGAGTGACGATCTCCTGGTCCTCGTCGGTGAAGTCCTCGCCGTCCGACTTCTCGGTCAAGTAGAAGTTCCCGTAGGCGACCCCGCGCAGGAGGATCGGAACGCCGAGGAAGGAGCGCATCGGCGGATGGCCGGGCGGGAAGCCGACGGCGCGCGGATCCTCGTTCAGGTCATGGAGGCGGAGCGGCTTCGCGTCTCTGATCAGCACGCCGAGAATGCCCCGGCCGCGCGGCAGGTCGCCGATCGTCGCATGTGTCTCGGCGTCGACCCCCGTCGTCAGGAACCGCTCGAGCCGCGAGCCGCTGTCGTCGATGACGCCGAGTGCGGCGTACTGCGCGCCGGTGAGGGCGGCAGCGGTCTCGACGAGTCGCTGCAGGAGCACGTCGAGAGACAGCTCGGAGGTGATCGCGATGGCGGCTACGAGCAAGGCGCGCAGGCGGGTCTGGCTGGGGGTGACGGCCTCCATTCGCAGAAGTTTCCCTGAACCGGGTCACGCAAACCGACGACAGCGTGCGCGACGGCTACGGCAAAGCCGCAGTTGGGCTCCGCGTGGGCGCCGATGGCGTCGGTTCGCGCTGCCGCGAACGTGGGTGCAGCGAACTAGAGGAGGCGCAATGAAGGCGCTCGTTTACCACGGACCGGGCCAGCGGGCCTGGGAGGACGTGCCGGACCCGACGATCGAGAGCCCGACAGATGCCATCGTCGCGCATCGACGGCGTCGACGATCTGCGGCACCGACCTCCACATTCTCAAGGGCGACGTGCCGACCTGTGAAGCCCGGAACGATTCTCGGCCACGAGGCTGTCGGCATCGTCACCGAGATCGGCGACGCAGTGACCACGTTCGAGCGTGGCGACCGCGTGCTCGTCTCGTGCATCACGTCCTGCGGCCGCTGCCGCTTCTGCAAGGAGGGCCACTACGGACTCTGCACCGGCGGCGGCGGCTGGATCTTCGGCCACCTGATCAACGGCCTCCAGGCCGAGTACGCGCGCGTGCCGTTCGCCGACACGTCGGTGTACAAGGTGCCGGAGGAGCTGACGCGACGAGCAGGTGCTCTTCCTCGCCGACATCCTGCCGACGGCCTTCGAGGTCGGCGTCCTGAACGGCCGCGTCGAGCCGGGCGACACGATCGCGATCGTCGGCGCAGGGCCCATCGGGCTCGCCGCGGTCCTGACGGCGAAGCTGCTACACGCCGGCACACATCGTCGCGATCGACCTCGACGACGACCGGCTCGCGCAGCGCGCGCGAGTTCGGAGCGGACGTGACGATCAACAACGGCGACGGCGACCGCGCTCGCACAGGTCATGGAGTTGACCGACGGCCTCGGCGCGGACGTCGCGATCGAAGCGGTCGGCGTCCCGGACACGTTCGAGCTCTGCACCGAGCTGATCCGCCCGGGTGGCAGGGTCGCCAACGTCGGCGTCCACGGCCATTCAGTGACGCTTCATCTCGAGACGCTCTGGATCCGCGACGTGACGATCACGATGGGGCTCGTCGACACGTTCTCGACCCCGAAGCTGCTGAAGCTGATCGCGGAAGGACAGCTCGACGCCACATCGTTCGCCACGCATCACTTCCCGCTCGCGAGACGATGGCGGCGTACGACACGTTCGCCGACGCGGCCAAGACGCACGCGCTCAAGGTCGTGCTGGAGGCTGACCCTGTCGGACATGAGCTGATGAAGAAGGAAGAGGTAGCGATTGGCGTCTAGCCTCGCCGGTGCCGCAGCCGACGTCGTCGACGTCATCCTCAAGGATGGCGGGACGCTTCGGCTGCGGCCGCCTGCTCGACCGCCGACGCGGACGCACTCGTCGCGTTCTTCGGCCGCCTCTCCGAGCGCAGCCGCTATCTGCGCTTCCACGGCATCCAGCGCGTCGACCGCAGCCTCGTCGAGTCTTCGCTCGATCCGGACTGGGCCGAGCGCGGCGCACTCGTCGGCGCGCTGGCCGACGCCGAAGGCGACGGAGCGCATCGTCGCGCTCGCGAACTACGTCCGTCTGCGCGATCCCGCCGCGGCCGAGGTGGCGTTCGCCGTCGCCGACGAGGAGCACGGGCGCGGGATCGGGACGCGGCTGCTCGAGCAGCTCGCCGCACGCGCCGGCGAAGCCGGGATCGAGCGCTTCGTCGCCGAGGTGATGGCCGAGAACCGCGGCGATGCTCGCCGTCTTCGCCGACGCCGGCTTCGAGGTCACGCGCGAGCTGGAGCAGCGGCGAGGTCGAGCTGCGCTTCCCGATCGCCCCGACGGAGGGCTTCCGCGCCCGCGTCGAGGAGCGCGACCACGTCGCCGTCGTCGCGTCGCTGCGCCCGTTCTTCACGCCGGCGAGCGTCGCCGTGATCGGCGCGTCGCGCCGCCGCGGCTCGATCGGCGGCGAGCTCTTTCGCAACATCCTCGCGGCCGACTTCGCAGGGCGCCGCCTATCCCGTCAACCGAGGCGGCCGAGCCGGTCGCCGGCGTTCGCGCGTACCGCTCGATCGAGGAGATCCGCGACGCCGATCGACCTCGCGGTGATCTGCCTGCCGGGCGACCAGGTGCTCGAGGCGGCCGAGTCGGCGCTGCGCCACGGCGTGCGCGCGCATTTGCGTCATCTCGGCGGGCTTCGCCGAGATCGGGCGCGGAGGGCGTGGCGCGGCAGGAGCAGCTGCTCGCGCTCGTCCGGGCGCACGGCGCGCGGCTCGTCGGGCCGAACTGCCTCGGCATCGCCGTCCCGGCGATCGGCCTGAACGCGACGTTCGCGCCGCGCGCGCTGCCGCCGGGACGGATCGGCTTCTCGTCGCAGAGCGGCGCGCTCGGGCTCGCGCTGCTCGAGAAGGCCGCCGAGCGGCGGCTCGGCTTCTCCTCCTTCGTCTCGATCGGGAACAAGGCGGACGTCTCGTCGAACGACCTGCTCGAGTGGTGGGAGGACGACGCGGACACCGATGTCGTGCTCCTCTACCTCGAGTCGTTCGGCAACCCGCGCAAGTTCGCGCGCATCGCCCGCCGCGTCGCACGGCGGAAGCCGATCCTCGCGCTCAAGGCCGGGACGACGCGGCGCCGGCGCGCGGGCCGCGAGCTCGCACACCGCGGCGCTCGGCCGGCTCGGACGCAGCGGTCGACGCGCTGTTCCGCCAGGCGGGCGTGATCCGCGCGCGCACGCTCGAGGAGCTCGTCGACGTCGCGACGCTCCTCGTCGAGCCAGCCGCTGCCCCGTGGCCGGCGCGTCGCCGTGATCACGAACGCCGGCGGGCTCGGCATCCTCTGCGCCGACGCCTGCGAGGCGGCGGGGCTCGAGCTGCCGGAGCTCACCGAGGAGACGCGCGCGGCGCTCGCGGCGGTCCTGCCGGCCGAGGCGAGCCTCGCGCAACCCGGTCGACCTGCTCGGCTCGGCGACGGCGGAGACCTACGCAGGCGCGTCCTGCCGCTCGTCCTCGCAGATCCGCGGGATCGACGCGGTGATCGTGCTCTTCGTCCCGCCGGTCGTCGCCGGGCGCCGAGGAGGTCGCGGCCGCGATCCGGAGCGCGTCGAGCGCAGACCGGGACCGACAAGCCGGTGCTCGCGGTCGTGATCAGCGCCGAGCGGCACACCTGCGCGCGCTGCGCGAGCGAGACGTCGCCGTCGCGACGTTCGCGTATCCGGAGTCCGCCGCGCGCGCCCTCGGGCTCGCGGCCGATCGCGCCGAGTGGCTGCGTCGTCCGGCCGGCACCGTGCCGGAGCTCGACGGCGTCGACACGGCGGCCGCGCGACGCGCTCGTCGACGGACGCGCTCGCCGGCGCCGACGACGTCTGGCTCGACCCGGCCGCAGACGCGCGACGCTGCTCGACGCGTACGGCGTGCCGCTCGTCCCGGAGCACATCGCCGCGACGTCGACGAGGCGGTCGCGGCGGCCGCGCGAGCTCGGCTATCCCGTCGTCGTGAAGACGGCGGCAGCCGGCGCGCACAAGACCGAGAGCGGCGGCGTCGCGCTCGACCTCCGCGACGAGGACGCAGGTGCGCGCCGCGGTCGAGCGCATCGGCGGCCCGGTGCTCGTGCAGCCGATGCTCGACCGGCGGCACCGAGCTCCTGGCCGGGCGTCGTGCAGGACCCGGTCTTCGGCCCGCTCGTCGCCTTCGGGCCCGGCGGCGTGCTCGCCGAGCTGATCGGCGAGCGCGCGGCTTCCGGATCGCGCCGCTGACCGACGTCGACGCCGACGAGCTCGTCCACGGCGGCAAGGCAGGCAAGCC
>CAVQYE010000013.1:0-179133 GCA_963718065.1 uncultured Actinomycetes bacterium
ATTCATGGCGCCGAAAATGGCCAATCGATCTGGACGCCCAAGCCGGGCAGCTCGGGATCCAGAAGGGCGGAACGTACCAGCTCGACTTCTTCTTCGCGGAGCGGCACACGAGCCAGTCGACCTTCCACATCGACACCAGCATCGGGTCCTTCGTCGATTGCGGCCCCGTGGTGCAGTAGCAGAGAAACGCTCTGATTTGCCTGGTCCTGGCGCCATCGTGGTACCCTGACGAGGATGAGGACCGCCCTGCGACTGCTCGGGTCTGCCTCCGCCCTGCTGCTCGGGCTCGTGGCCTGCACCAACGACTACAACACGTTCTCGTTCTCGAACGACGCGGGGACGAGCACCGGCGGGGGTGGCAGCGGCGGAACGCACGCGGGTGGCTCGGGCGGTACCACCTTGACGGGCGGTACGACCTCGACTGGCGGCACCACTGCGACCGGTGGTACCACCGCGACCGGCGGTACCACCGCGACTGGCGGCACCACTGCGACCGGCGGTACCACCGCGACCGGCGGCACTACCGCAACAGGCGGCACCACCTCGACCGGCGGTACTACGGGTTGCACCGGCCAGAACAAGCTCTGCACGGGCCAGTGCGTCGCTCAGAACGATCCCCAGTACGGCTGCGGTCCCACTGGCTGCGACCCATGCAATCTCCCCAACGCCACCGCGCAGTGCGCCCAGGGACAATGCGCGATTCAGAATTGCAGCGGCGGCTTCGGCAGCTGCGACACCAACGACGCCAACGGCTGCGAGACGCCGCTGAACACCACTTCGGACTGCGGCGCCTGTAACCGGGCGTGCAGCAACGCTCACTCGACGGGCGCTAGCTGCACTCAGAGCGCGTGCCACCACAGCTGCGACAGCGGCTGGGGCGACTGCACCCAACCCACGACCGGCGCCGACAATGGCTGCGAGACTGATCTCACTAGCCAGCAACACTGCGGCAGCTGCTCCAACAATTGCAGCAACCAAGGCAGCGGAGGCGGCTTCGTCTGCATGTCGGGTGGTGGCTGCGGCTGCGGCAGCGATGGCCAATGCAGCGGACCGTCCGCTGCCAGCGGCACTTGCGACAGTGCGAGCGGGCTCTGCTCCTGCGGCGGCAACGCCTGTGGCGCCGGCGAGAGCTGCGGCAAGGTCAACGGCAACACCGTGTGTCGCTGCGGCGGCAATGCGGCCTGCTCCAGCGGCCAGACCTGTTGCCTCAGCGGCTGCCGGAATCTGCAAACGAGCGATTCCAATTGCGGCGTCTGCGGCAACGCCTGCCCGACGGGCACCACTTGTCAGAGCGGCCTCTGCCAGTGAGACTGTGACGCTTCCGGCTCAGAAACGGGAGGTCGTCTTCGGCCGCGCGACCGTGGTCGTGCTCGGCCTCGGCCTGCTCGGCGGCGTGCTGTATTTGCTGCGCGAGGTGCTCACGCCAATCTTCCTCGCCTTCACCATCGCCTACCTGCTCGACCCGTTGGTGGATCGGTTGGAGAAGTGGCGCATCCCGCGCGGAGCGGCCATCGCCATCGTGCTGTTCGGGTTTCTCGCCGCGGCTACGCTGTTCTTGCTCTTGGTCGTGCCCGAGATCGCCCGTGACGTCGCATCCGTCGCCCACGAGCTTCCGAACCATGCCGAGCGGGCGCTGGCCAAGGCGGAGCCGTGGCTCGCGCAGCAGGGCGTCCAACTGCCGCACACCGCCGACGAGTGGATCGCGAAGCTGAAAGAGCGGTCCGACTCGATCTCGGCGTCGCAGCTGGCGCCGGTCGGCGACGCGCTGCGGGCGCTGATCGGCGGCACTGCGTCCGCCCTGGGCGCCATCTTCGGTGCGCTGATCGTGCCCATCCTCGCCATCTACCTCTTGGCCGACTTCGACCGGATGGTCGTCGGGGTCCGCGAGCTCGTGCCCCACCGCTTCCGACCCACGGTCGAGTCTTACGCGCGCGAGATCGACTCGACCCTGAACCAGTTCGTGCGCGGTCAGCTCACCGTGATGGGCATCTTGGCCGTGCTCTATGGCGGGTCCTATTGGCTGCTCGGCGTGCGCCTCGCGATCCCCATCGGGATCGCCGCTGGGGTCCTGAATTTCGTGCCCTACGTGGGCGGCGCATTCGCGCTCGTGGCGGGATTGCTCATGTCGCTGATTGGCGGCGGCGGTTGGGGGCAAGTCATCGGCGTCGTCGCCGCCTACGCCGTGGTCCAGACGCTCGAGAGCTTCGTGATCACGCCGCGGATCATCGGCGAGAGTGTCGGCCTCGGGGACGTCTGGGTCTTGGTGGCGCTCTTCGTGGCCGGCGAGATCTTCGGCTTTCTTGGGGTGCTCCTCGCCGTCCCAGCTGCCGCGGTGATCAAGATCTTCGTGGCGCGGGCCGTGGTCCGCTATCGCGAAAGCGCGCTGTTCCTCCCTGCCGCCGAGACGCTGACGGGGACGCAGACCGCCCTCTCCGCGGGGCCGGAGCCGCCCGAAGACGAGCTGGTGCCCGAGCTCGCCGAGCCCGTCCCTGCTCCCGAGCCCGAGCCCGAAGCGTCGACGTCCCAAGACGAGCTCGAGCCGAGCGACGACTGAGCCGACGGACTACTCGGAAGCGCAGGCGCAACCCGCGCGCTGGACGCGTCCCGACGCATCGTCGAGCTTGTGACGAGCCCAAACGCAGCGCTCGTGCTCAGCGCCCGTGAGCTCGCAGATACGCCCGGCTGCGCGTCGCATGGAGGCGAGCGCCTTGCATGCCGTGTCGCAAGGCGAGCTCTCCGATGCCTTGCTCTCACCAGCCGAGGCATTGGCGTCGGGCGCCGGTGCCGCCGGTATCGGCGTGGTCGTTGCCGCAGCGCCGGGCGCGACACCGGTCTGTGCCATCACCTGGCGTTCCCCATCCTCGAGCTCGCGTGCGAGGTCGTCGACGCTCTCGGCCTTGGGCGGCTGACTCAGCATTGGCGCAGCCCCGCCGCACGCCGACGCGAGCGCAGGCAACGCGATTAGCCACACAGCGCCCGCCACACGCATGGAGGCTCAGCCTTTGAGCTGGGTGCGTGGCCGAGCGAGGTCGTCGTCGTCGGGCATCAGCGCAAACACCAGCACCGCGCCGATGATCGGCAACAGCCAGATCAGCTTGCTCTGCAGGAGCTTCTGGCTGCGCTCGTAGGACACGCTCCGCCAGACGCGCACCGTGAGCCAGACGCAGGCAGCCACGTAGGCCAGGAAAATCAGGCCGAAGACGAGATCGGAAGCGCTCATTCGAGTCGAGCAGACTTAGCCACGGTTTTGGGTTTGCGCAAGGGCGTGCCGGGCGGGTACTTCGGGAATAGGCTTATTCCGTGCTCGATCGGACGACCGTCACGGCCCTCCTCGGGCCCACCAACACGGGCAAGACCCACCGCGCCGTCGAGCACATGCTCGACCACCCGAGCGGGATGATCGGGTTGCCGTTGCGCCTCCTCGCTCGCGAAGTCTACGATCGCGTCACTGCGCGCATCGGTCGTGGGGAGGTCGCCCTCGTGACGGGCGAGGAGAAACGCATTCCGCCGCACGCTCGCTACTGGGTGTGCACCGTGGAAGCCATGCCCATCGAGCGCGAGGTCGACTTCCTCGCCGTGGACGAGATCCAGCTCGCCGCCCACCACGAGCGCGGCCATGTGTTCACCGACCGCCTGCTCAACGCTCGCGGACGCGTCGAAACCTGGTTCTTGGGCGCTGACACCATGCGCCCGCTGATCCAAGCGCTCCTGCCCACGGCCGAGGTCCGACGCCACCCGCGCTTGTCGCGCCTGCGTTCGGTGGGCGCGAGCACGTTGGGGCAGCTCCCGCCGCGCTCGGCGGTCGTCGCCTTCAGCATGGCTCGCGTCTACGAGATCGCCGAACGCTTGAAACAACGGCGTGGAGGCGCTGCGGTGGTTCTCGGCGCGCTCTCGCCGCGGGCGCGCAACGCCCAGGTCGCGATGTACCAGTCGGGAGAGGTCGACCACATGGTCGCCACCGACGCCATCGGCATGGGCCTCAATCTCGATCTCGAGCACGTGGCCTTCGCCGATCCTCGACAAGTTCGACGGACGCGAGGCTCGAGGGCTGGAGGCCGCGGAGCTCGCGCAAATCGCTGGTCGTGCGGGTCGCTACACCAACGACGGCACTTTTGGCACGCTCTTGCCCGTTGGGCCGCTCCCGGAGCGGCTGTCGCGTGCGGTCGAGCACCACAGCTTCGCGCCCGAGCGTCGCTTGGTCTGGCGCTCGAGCGAGCTTTGCCTCGACAGCGTCGATGCCCTGATCGAATCGTTGCGCCGCGCGCCGACGCGCGACTGCCTGAAGCTGGTCGAGCGCGCCGACGACTTCACCGCCCTCAGCGCCCTGGCCCGCCGTCCCGAAATCCGCAGCCGGGCGAGCTCGCCCCAGGGCGTGGCGCTGCTCTGGGAAACCTGCCAGATCCCCGACTACCAGCAGCTCATGCCGGAAGCGCATGCCCGGCTGGTGGGCGAGATCTTCCTGCAGCTCTCGGAGCGCGGGCGCATCGACACGGACTGGCTGGCGTCGCAGGTTCGGCGTTTGGACGACCCCAGCGGCGACATCGACACGCTGCTGCAGCGGATGGCTTTCATTCGCACCTGGACCTACGTCTCGAGCCGTGGCGATTGGGTGAAGGACGCCGAGAGCTGGCACGCGAAGACCCGCGCGATCGAGGACGCCCTGTCGGATGCGCTTCACGCGCGCCTGGTCGAGCGCTTCGTGGAGCGCGCCAAGCCCGGTCGCGGCCGACGTCAGGACGACGCCGTGAGAGCCGGGCCCTTCGCGCGTCTGCTCGAGCTCCGGTCATCGCCCCAGAGCGCTCCTCCGTCCGATGACGAGGTCCTGTCGGAGCTGGCTGATGCGCCTCACGATCGCTTCCACGTCGACGCGCGCGGCCGGCTGTTCGCCGGCGAGCGTCCCCTCGCCTTGCTCACGCGCGGCCCGGACCCCTTGCGACCGGAGGTGCGCCTCGAGCTCGACGACGCCTCGGGGCCCGGTGCCCGCTCACGCTTGCAGCGGCGGCTCGTCGCTTGGTCGCGCGATCTGACGAACCAGCTCTTCGGAGAGCTCGACGACGCGCGGCTCGACGCGCTCTCCCCTGCAGGTCGCGGTCTTTGCTACCAGCTCCGTCGCGAGCTCGGCACCGTGCTCAGAGCGGAGGCGGAGGCGCAGGTCACGGGCCTCTCTCCGAACGATCGCGTGCTCTTGTCGGAGCTCGGCGTGGTGCTCGGCCGACGGGTCGTCTACTTGGGCTCGCTGCTGCGTCCGCGGACCATCGAGCAACGTGCGGCACTGCTCGCGGCGTGGTCGCCCGATGCTGCGCCACGGCCGCCGCCCGCGGGCGCCGTGTCATTTCCCATCGGGCGCGTCTCGGCGTCGGAGCGTCGCGCTTTTTCCCTGCTCGGCTATCCGGTGTTTGGCAGCCGCGCGGTGCGTGCGGACGTGGTCGAACGCGTGCTGGATCGACTGGGCGACGGCGCCGCCGATGAGGCGCAGCTCGGGGACGCCTCACGCTGGCTCGGCGTCCCGCGCCGCGAGCTGCCGAGCGTGCTCGTCGCCCTCGGCTACGACGTCCCGCTCCCGGCGCGAGAACGTCGCCGTGGCCGTCGGCGCGGGCCCCGCCCGCCTGGGTAGCCCGCACTTGGCAGCAGCTGCGCCAATGCACACATTGACCACGAGTCTGGAGACATGCCGTGGGGGTCTACCGCGCGAGAGATCTGCTCCTCCCACCGAACCTGATCAGTCTGACCCGCGTGCCCCTCGCGGCGGCGTTCGTGCTCGCGTTGCGCCATCCAGCTCTCGAGCTCGCAGTTCTCGCGGTGGCGGGCGCGACTGACGTGCTCGACGGTTGGTGGGCACGTCGCTACGGCCAAACTACTGCGACCGGCAGCGTCGTCGACCCCCTCAGCGACAAGCTCTTCGTGCTCACTGTGGCGGCCTCGCTCGTCGCGAGCGGCCGGCTCGATGCGCTGGCCGTGCTGCTTCTGGCGATGCGCGACATCGGCGAGCTGCCGCTCGTGATTCTGGTGGGGCGTGAGCCGGCGCCGACGCAGGGCCCGGGTCGAAATCCGAAGGCGAACGTCACGGGAAAGATTGCCACGTCCGCACAGTTCTTGGCGGTGGCATTGGCGCTCTTCCGCTCGCCGTTCGCGGGCCTGGCTATCGGGCTCGCGGCCGTCGCGGGGGCGCTGGCGGCCATCAGCTACTGGTTCCGCGAGCTTCGCCAAGTGCGGGCCGAACGGAGGGGCTAGTACCTGCCTGCAGAGCCTGCGCACCCGTCCGCTAATTTTTCGCCGGGGACGCCCGCAGGGCCGTGCTAGGTCCGACTCATGACCACAACCGCGAAGCTGGTTTACGAAGGCAAAGAGTACGAGTTCCCGGTCATCGAGGGCTCGGAGGGCGAGAAGGGGATCGTCATCAGCGATCTCCGAAGCAAGACGGGGCTCATCACGCTCGACCCGGGCTACGGCAACACCGGCTCGTGCCGGAGCGCGATCACGTTCATCGACGGCGAGAAGGGCATCCTGCGCTACCGCGGCTACCCGATCGAGCAGGTCGCCGAGCGCGCCCGGTTCACCGAGGTTTGCTACCTGCTCATCTACGGTCAGCGGCCCGACGGTCGAGGAGCTCAAGGAGTTCCGGGACAAGATGAACCGGCACACGCTGCTCCACGAGGACATGAAGAAGTTCTACGAGGGGTATCCGCCGGGCGCGCACCCCATGGCGATCATGGCGGCGATGTTCGCGTCGCTGTCGAGCTTCTACCCGGAGACGGACGCAGACGATCGACCTGAACATCGTCCGCATCCTCGCGAAGGCGAAGACGATCGCCGCGTTCGCGCACAAGAAGAGCGTCGGCCAGCCCTTCGTCTACCCGCGCAACGATCTGCTCGTGGCCCGCCAACTTCCTCCGCATGATGTTCGCCGTCCCGGCGGAGGACTACGAGGTCAACCCCGTCCTCGAGGACGCGCTGAACCTGCTGCTGATCCTGCACGCGGACCACGAGCAGAACTGCAGCACCTCGACCATGCGCATGGTCGGCTCGAGCGAGGCCAATCTCTTCGCGTCGATCTCGGCGGCCATCTGCGGCCTCTGGGGCCCGCTGCACGGCGGCGCGAACCAGAGCGTCATCGAGATGCTCGAGCAGATCCAGGCCGACGGCGGCGAACTACCAGAAGTTCCTCGAGCGACGTGAAGACCGGCGAATCCAAGATCCGGCTCATGGGCTTCGGGCACCGCGTCTACAAGAACTTCGACCCGCGCGCGACGCTCCTCAAGAAGACCTGCGACCGCGTGTTCGGCGAGCTCGGCATCAACGACCCGCTGCTCGATCTCGCGAAGAAGATCGAGGAGCACGCGCTCAAGGACGAGTACTTCGTCAAGCGCAAGCTCTACCCGAACGTCGACTTCTACAGCGGCATCATCTACCGCGCGATGGGCATCCCGACCGAGATGTTCACGGTCATGTTCACGCTCGGCCGCCTGCCGGGCTGGATCGCGCACTGGATGGAGCAGCGTCAGCGACCCGGACGATCGCATCCACCGCCCGCGCCAGATCTACACGGGCGAGACGGAGCGCGACTTCGAGGACCGGGGGTACGCGCAAGCTCTGAGCGAAGCCCCGCTCGGACAACGCGAGGCCAGCGCGAAAGCGTTGGCCTCGCGCGTTTTGCGCGTTCGACCCGAGGAAACTGGCGGCTTTGGTGCAGCGTGCGCTAGGCTCCGGCCCAGGAAAAGAAGATCACCTGGCGGGACGGATTCAAGGCGATCAAGACGCTCTTTCGCGTCCGCCTCTCACGCTGAAGGCCCGGCGAGTCGAACTGCCGGGCCTTGATCCAGCGGGCGAGGATGCGTTGTTCTCGCCGAACTAGAAAGGACGGATCCCGCGCATGGCGATCGAGTCGAGCGCGGTTGCGACGGGGTCGTTCTCGGCCTGGCGGCTCGTCGGCTCGACGCGCGGGGCGGTTGGCTTGCGGCGAGGGATGTCCGGCTGCGTGCGGTTCATGAGTTGTGCACCTCCTGATGCATCGGGCCGTTGACAGCTGCGGCTGCGCGGACGACGTGGATGTCGCCCGAGACGGTCTTGAGACGAAGCTCGACGAGTGGGCCCTCGTCGGAGACGGGTGTGCCGGCGAGCTCGAGCTCCGAGCTCGTGTCGCCGGAAACGCTTTGCGCGTCGACCCAGACGCGGGAGCCTCGACGGACGCCGACGAGCACGTCGCCCGAGACGGACTGAAGGGTGATGTCGCCGGCCTGGACCGCCTGGACGCGCTGGTCGCCGGAGACGGTCTGGACGGCGAGGGTCGCGTCCGCGTTGCCGACGAACACATCGCCGGAGACGGTATGGATCGCTCCGCCTTCGCCGATCGCGCCGACGTGGACGTCGCCCGAGGCGGACTGGGCGGCAAAGCCTTGTCCGACGCGCTCGAAGCGGATGTCCCCGCTCGCCGACTTGGCGGCGGCCCCTCCGTCGACGTCGTCGAACTGCACGTCGCCCGAGGCGGTCTTCACCTCGACCGAGGCGAACCGTCCGCGGCCGGCGACGTCCGCCGACTTGCTGCGAACGTCGACGCTCGTTCCTTCAGGGCAGCGGACGCGGCAGGTGACGCCGCCGCGCCCGAAGACGAGGCCGAGGATCCCGGACGACTTGTAGTTCACGTCGACGATCAGGCGGCGGCCGTTGTCTGCGAGCTCGATGCGCGCGTCCTGCACGGCCTGGTTCGAGGCGTCGTCGTGGCCCTCGAGCTCGAGCGTGGTCTCGCCGTCGGTGCCGGTCTCGATCACGATCTCGCCCGCGGGGATGCGCAGGTCGAGCTTGAGCGGCTCGGCGGTCTCGAAAGTCTTCTGCACGGGAGCTCCTTTCAGCTCTGGCCGTAGCCGGTCATGCGGCGGCCGGCACGATGGGGGTGGCCGCCGGGGCCGCGGGAATCGATGCTGCGCGCCATCGCCCTCACGAGCCACGTGTTCACGGAGACGCCTTCACGGGCCGCCGCCTGCTCGATGGACTGCTTCAGGCCTTCGGGAAGACGCAGGGTGATGCGAGCCGAGAGCTCCTCACCGACGCCTCCCTCGGCCGCGCCTTCGTCCTCGACGAAGACGAACTCGGGATCCTGGCCGGCGAGGCGGACCTCGACATGGCCGGAGGGCAGCTTGCTCGAGAGCTCGAGCGCCGCCTGCGAGAGGACGTCCAGGATGCGGAGCCGCAGGGACGAGCCGAGCATGTCGCTCAGCCGCCGCGCGATGCCGGCCGCCTGCTCGTCTCCGAGCTCCGCGACCCCTGAGAGGTCTTCCTTCAGCGATTCGATCACGATTGAGATGTTCATCGTGACAGCACTATGACATCACTACTGATGTCTGTCAAGTGTCGAGGTGCAGCTAGCTGCTCCGCAGCGCTAGAAACCCAGTCAGGAAGCCAATTTCAGCCGTTCCGGCGGGGTCGGATGCGAGAAGAACCAGAGGTAGAGCGCGCGCGGCGGCTCGAGGTCGCTGAGATTCGTGCGGGCGAGACGCAGGTGCGCGGAGCGGAAGGCGGCGCGATCTCCCGTCAGCTCGATCGAGAACCGGTCGGCGGCGCGCTCCCAGCGGCGTGAAAGCCAGGCGTTGAACGGCGCAGCGATGAGCTCGAGCGCGGTCGAGACGAGCAGGATCGCCGCCGCGTCCTGCGGCTCGACGCGCCCGAGCAGAAGCCAGAGGACGACCACGAATGCCGCCGCGCCGGCCATGCCGATCCCGGTCAGCCACGCCACGTGGCGGTAGCGGCGATGGGCCAGCTCGTGCGCGACGACGAGCGCGAGCTCCGCCGGCCCGGCCTCGAGCAGCGTGTCCCAGACGACGACCCGGCGGGTGCGGCCGATCCCGGACACGTAGGCGTTCACCTTGCGCGTGCGCCGGCTCGCGTCGGCGACGAGCACCTCGCGGACCGGCACGCCCGCCCGCTCGGCGAGCGCGCGCAGGTCGCGGACGAGCACCTCGTCCTCGAGCGGTGCGAAACGGTTGAAGACCGGCTCCAGCACGACCGGCGCCACGAAGCCGAGCAGGAGCACGAAGCAGGCGGCCGCGACGGCGCCGATCAGCGGCCACCAGGTCGGAGATGCGTGTGCGAGCACGACGAGCAGCTGGACGAGAAGCCCCGCGATCACGGCCCCGATCGCGAGGCCCTTCAGCTGGTCGCCGAGCCAGCCACGGAGCGACTGCGTCGAGAACTCCCAGCGGCGCTCGTAGCGATACCGCCAGACGCCGAGCGGCAGCCGAACGCCCCAGCCGAGCGCGACGGTGAGCGCGGCGAGCGCGCCGCCCTCGAGCCACCACGGGAGCGGCAGACCGGGCCGCCACCAGGCAACGAACGCGAGCGAGCCGACGCCGAGCGCGATGCCGAGGATGAGCGCTCGGTACAGCGGCCGGTGATACGCGTGCGCACGGGCGATCTCCTCGCGTGTGAAAGGTGCAGAAGCGTTCATGGGCCAAACCGAATTCTTAACCCCCGAGAAACACATAGAGGCTCACCGCCCTACTAATCTCTGCGAATGGCGACCGAGGCAGGCACCGCCCCCACGACGCGCCGGCTGGAACACGACACCCAGCTGAGCGACGACTGGCGGCGCCTGGGCCGCGCTGCCACTGCCGTCGCGGTGGTCACAGCGCCGGTCGCGTTCACCTGGTTCCACAACCACAACGGCTGGGGCTTCGGCTGGTCGCTTCTTGCGACGATCCTCGAGATCGCGGCGTTCCGCGGCGTGGTCGACGTGATCATCCGCCGGCTGATCCCGTGGCCGAGCCTCTTCGGGACCGACGACGCCAGGCTGCGCGCCGAGGACGCGATCAACCGGCGCCGCGCCTGGTACTGGCGCAAGTGGGTCCGGCGCGCGGTCGTCTTCTTCGCGCTGATCACCATCATCTGGTGGGTCCGGACCGTGATCCTGGACGAGAACATCACGTGGGTCGGCACGCTGACCGCCATCGTTCACGGCCTCGCCCACGTCCTGACGACGCCCCAGCTCCTCCTGCAGGTCGTGTTCGTCGTCTTCCTCTTCGCGGCGAACTTCCTGATCTTCATGGGCCCGATGATGCTGATGGGCATCTCGCAGATCCGCTCGTTCGAGCCCGGCGACGCGGAGTGGGGCGTCAAGCTCGACGACGTCCGCGGCCAGGCGGAGGCAAAAGAGGAAGTCCGCCAGGTCGTAAACCTCTGGCAGTCGGGCGAGGCATTCGAGAAGGCCGGCGGCAAGCGCGAGCGCGGCGTCCTCTTTCGGGGTGCGCCTGGTACTGGCAAGACGATGCTTGCGAAAGCAATCGCGACCGGGTTCAACTCGCCGTTCGTGACGATTCCGGGCTCCGGGTTCGCTCAGACGTTCATCGGCATCGACGTCCTCATCGTCCGCTACCTCGCCGCGAAGGCAAAGCGGCTCGCCCGCAAGTGGGGCGGCACGTGCATCGTCTTCATCGACGAGATCGACGCCGTGGCGATGCGCCGCCAGTCGCTGGGTAATTCGTATACGGGCAATTCACACTCCGGCGTCTCGAGCGTGCACGACTTCCTGTTCTACGGCTCGAACGGAGCGCTGAACCCGACCGGCGACATGATCCTCGAGACCGCGCCCTGGCGGGAGAAGCTCTTCGAGCAGCGGGCGCCCGAGCGCCGGCAGGCGCCGCCGATCGTGCAGCGCATTGGCGGGGTCGTCAACCAGGTCTTCCCCGGGATGTACGGCGGTGGCGGCATGGGGCAGAACGCGCTCAACCAGCTGCTCGTCGTCATGGACGGGATCGACAACCCGCCGTTCATGCAGCGGACGATGACGAACCGCACCAACACATTTCTCGACGCGCTCTACATCGTCCCGCAGCGGATCGGCAAGGTGCCGCTCCGCCTCCCCCGCGCGCGCCCCAGCCAGGAGCAGATCTACTTCATCGGCGCGACGAACGTGCCGCTCGAAGCGCTCGACCCGGCGCTGACGCGCCCGGGCCGGATGGGCCGTCACGTCTGGTTCCGGACGCCCACCAAGCAGGATCGCCTCGACATCTTCGACCTCTATCTCGCGAAGGTCTCGCACGACGAGGATCTGGACACCGCGGACCGCCGCGACGAGCTCTCACGCGTCACGAACGGCTACTCGCCGGCGATGATCGACCAGGTCTGCTCGATGGCGCTGACGATCGCCCATCACGACCTCCGCGAGTACTTCGGCTGGGGGGACATCGTCGAGGCGATGACGACCGTCGAGTCAGGCACTGCCGTGAATATCGAATACATCCCGGAGGAGACACGCGCGGTCGCGATCCACGAGGCCGGGCACGCCGTCGCTGCTCATGTGTACATGCAAGGGGCCGAGTCGACGCGACTCTCGATCCGGATGCGCGGCGGATCCTTGGGCCACCATCAGGCACGGGACCGCGACGAGCGCTTCTCCTCGTGGCGGCACGAGGAGATGGGGCGTCTGGTCTGGGGTCTCGGTGCGATGGCGGCGGAACGCGTCTTCTACGGCGAGAACTCGACCGGAGTCGGCGGCGACGTGCAGACGTCGACCGCGCTGGCGGCCTACATGGTCGGCGCGGCCGCGATGGCGCCCGAGCGGATCGAGATCCCCGAGGGAAAGTTCGCAGACGAGACCGCGGACGAGAGCCGGAAGCGGATCATGAAGCGCTTCGAGGAGATCGGGCTGCAGATCATGAATCGCACCGGCGGCGGCGGTCCCTTCGCCCAGGATCCGATCGCAGGCGTTCTCTCGGACCCGTCCAAGCGAGCGATGGCGGCGCAGCTCTTGGGCCAGGCCTACTTCAACGCGCACAACCTCGTGGTCGCCAACAAGGAGGCGGTCGAGCACGTCGCCGACGAGCTGGTCGCCCGCCGCGAGATCCACGGCAACGAGGTCGTCAACCTGCTGGACGGCCTCGAGCTGAAGATTCCCCAGGTCGACGTCACGGACGAGGAACCATGGCCGAGACTCTGAGCGCGTCCAACGTGCCCGAGGTCCGGCCCGGCGAGGGACAGATCCCCCAGAGCCCGGAGACCCAGGCCAAGGAGACGATTGCGGACCGCCCGATCCGGGTGCCCGGCAGGAGCTACCACCGCCGCTTCCGCGTCGCGTACGTCGGGCTCGCGGTCATCTTCTGGGGAATCGTCGCGGGCGTTGCGATCTCGGTGACCGGCGGGATCTCGCGCGACAGCGGGCCGGCATGGTCGCCGTGGAAGCCGAACGCGGGGGGACTCGACGGGGCAAAGGAGATTGCCTCGTTCGTCGGCTCGCAGTACCACCTGAGCAGCGGCGGCCGCCAGCTCGTCGCGGTGCAGGCGAGTAAGCCGGAGGTGCAGGCAAACGTCCCCGTCGAGGCCGTCGCGGTTCGCGGCGGGGCCGGCTCGAACAACTACGCGACCGCCTCCGCAAAGAACGCGGTCGTGTATCTCCTTTGCGGCCTCGGTACGCGCTGCGCGATCACCGTCGGCAAGCCGTCGGAGGCGCGGGCGAGACTGCTGCGCCGGGAAGCGCTCGAACTGGCGCTGTACACGTTCAAGTACGTCAAGGACGTCGATTCGGTGATCACCTTCCTCCCCCCGCCGCCGAACCAGCAGCCGCCGAGCTGGTCGGTCTATTTCCGCAAGGCGGACTTCAAGCAGGAGCTCAAGCGGCCGCTGCGAGCGACGTTGCCCGCGACGGCGACGCCGACGCCTGCGACGCTGAAGCCCGGTGAGAGCGACACGATCGAGCGGCTGACGCGCGACCGCTGGTTCAAGTCGGAGTTCCAGCCGCTGCAGGACGGCTCCGCCGTGCTGGTGCTGGATCCGATATCCGCCACCGGCTGACGGCCCGCGCCTCCTCGACGCAACCCTTTGCGTGACGCTTTCTTCGGAGTACGCTGCGCGTTGCATTGGCCAGGAGCGCAGCCGAGCGTGGGATCGGTGTCATGCCGATTTCTGTGCGCCTGCAGGCCCTCTACGAGATGGGCCAGGCGGTCAGCCGGGCTGAACGGGTCGAGGACGCCTACGAGGCGGCGCTCGACGGCCTCATCGCGGTGCTCGGCGCCGACCGGGCGTCGATTTTGCGCTTCGACGAGGAGGGCGTGATGCGCTTCGTGGCGTGGCGCGGCATCTCCCAGGGCTACCGCGTTGCCGTCGATGGGCACACGCCTTGGACGCCGGACGACACCGATGCTCAGCCGCTGACGGTGCCCGACGTGGCGACCGACGAGTCGCTCGCCGGCGTGCGCGAGACGATCCTCGCCGAAGGCATCCGCGCGTGCGTCTTCGTCCCGCTCCTGCACGGCGGCCGGGTCGTCGGCAAGTTCATGCTCTATTACGACGAGCCGCATGAGTTCGGGAGCGACGAGCTGCTGCTCGCAGAGACGATCGCCACGCAGATCGCAGCGGCGAGCGAGCGGCGCCGCACCGAGGACCTGCTCCGGATCCAGCGCGACCAGTACCAACAGATCCTGAACGGCGTCACCGAGGGAATCACCATGCTCGACGAGCACGGCAGCGTCGTCTACGCGAATCCCGCCGCGCTCGCGATGATCGGCATCCGGGCGGACGAGCTGCTCGACCAGCCGCCGGGCGCGATCATTGAGCGTTTCGAGCTCCTCGACGAGTTCGAGCGCCCGCTTCCGTCGGACCAGGTGCCGAGCCGGGCGGTGTTGGCGGGCGAGCCAAGCGAGCCGCGGATCATCGGATTCCGGCACGCCGGACGGGCCAACTACGTCCGCTGGTCGATGGTCAGCGCCGTGCCGATCACCCGCAAGGACGGCTCGCTCGACGGCGTGATCAACATCTTCCGCGACATCACCGAGGAGCGGGCCGGCGAGTCGCGCATACGCCTGCTCGCCGAGGCCGGCCGGATCCTCGGCTCGTCGCTCGACTTCGAGGCGACGCTGCAGAGCGTGGCGGAGCTCGCGGTGCCGGCACTCGCGGACCTCTGCATCGTCCACGTGCTCGGCGAGGACGGGAAGCTCCGGCGCGTCGCATCGGCTGCCGCGGACGACGACCTTGCTCGGCGCTCGCTCGACTTCGAGCAGCGCTGGCCACCGCAGTCGGGCGCACCGGGAGCGCCGGCCGTCGCAGCGACCGGCGAGTCGTTCTTCGAGCCGGACGTCGAGGGGGCGCTTGCACGCTCCGACGCTCCGCCGAGCCTCGTCGAGGACGCGCGCGCGATGGGTCTGCGTGGCGTTCTGCTCGTGCCGCTGAAGGCGCGCCACAAGACGCTCGGTGTGCTGTCGCTCGTCGACACCGACCGGTCGTCGCGGGGTTTCGAGGAGCGCGACCTCGAGCTGGCCGAGGAGCTCGGCCGGCGCGCAGGCGTCGCGATCGAGAACGCGCAGCTCTTCCGGGACTCGGAGGCCTCGTACGCGCTGCTGAACACCCTGCTCGAAACGGCGCCGATCGGGCTGGGCTTCTACGACCGCGAGCTTCGCTATCTCCACGTCAACGACGCGCTCGCCGAGGTGAACGGCATCCCCGCGGCCGAGCACATCGGACGGACCCTCGAGGAAGTGATCCCGGAGCTCGCGGCGGAGGTGCGCCGGATCCTCGAGCGCGTCGTGCAGACGGGCGAGCCGGTCGCCAATCTCGAGCACTCAGGCCCGGCGCCCGGGAAGCCCGGCGAGTTTCGTACGTGGCTCGTCGGCTACTACCCCGTCCGTGACCCCGCGGGCGGCGTGATCGGCATCGCGGGCGTGATCCAGGACATCACCGAGCGCAAGGCGGCCGAAATCGAGCGTGCGGCGCTGCTGGCGAGCGAGCAGGCGGCGCGGTACACGCTGGAGCGGCTCGGGCGCGTGACGGAGGTCGCGCTCGCGCACTTGCCGCTGCACGACCTGCTCGCCTCGCTCATGCGGGCTCTCGTCGACATCCTCCGCGCCGATACGGGCGCCATCCTCCTCCGCGACGGCGACCTTCTGACGGTGCGCGCAGCGGTCGGGCTCGGGTCGGCGGTCGAGCGCGCGGTGCCTGTTCCGATCGGGAAAGGGATGGCCGGATCGGTTGCGGCCAGCCGCCGGCCCATGATCGTCGAGGAGCTGGACAACATGGAGCTCGTGAGCCCGGTGCTGCACGCACGCGGCATCCACTCGGTCGTGGCAATCCCGCTGATCGTGGGCGACGAGGTGATCGGGGTCGTCCACGTCGGGTCCGAGCAACCCGCGCGATTCGGCGAGGACGACGCGCACCTCTTGCAGCTCGCCGCCGACCGGATCGCCCTCGCCATCAACCAGAGCCGGCTCTTCGAGTCGGAGCGCAATGCGAACGACCGGCTGTCCTTCCTCGCGCAGGCGAGCGAGGTGCTCGGATCGTCCCTCGACTACGAGACGACGCTGACGCGCCTCGCCGAGCTCGCGGTGCCGAAGGTCGCTGACTGGTGCGCCGTCGACGTCGTCGGCGACGACGGCGAGATCAAGCGTCTGGTGGTCGTGCACACCGACCCGGCGAAGGTCGCCCTCGCTCATGAGCTCCAGGAGTTGCTTCCGCCTGACCCCGACGCCCAGAACGGCGTCGCGGCCGTGATCCGCACCGGTGAGCCGGAGTTCATTCCGGAGATCACGGACGAGATGCTCGTCGAGGGGCTCAAGGATGCGCCGGCAGGCACCCTCGAGCTCATCCGAGACCTCGGCCTCGGTGCCGCGATGACCATCCCGCTCAAGGTTCGCGGACGGGTTCTCGGCGCGATCGCGTTCGTCTCGGCGGAGTCGGGGCGGGTGTACACGGCGGCCGACCTCGATCTCGGGCTCGAGCTGGCGCGGCGCGCCGCGGTCGCCGTCGACAATGCGAGGCTCTATCGCGAGGCGGAGGAGCGCGGCCAGGCGGCCCGCGTTCTCGCCGCGGTCGGCGACGGCGTCTTCCTCGTCAGCGGCGACGGCTACGTGCGCTACTGGAACGCGGCCGCCGAGGTCCTCACCGGCCTCGCGCGCTCGGAGGTCGTCGGCCGGCTTGCCGTCGAGGCGCTGCCCGGCTGGTCGGAGATCGAGCCACTGGTGCCGCGCGCCCAAGGCGGCTCGCCCGGTGTGGCGGAGACGCTTCCGCTGACGATCGCCGGCCGCGAGGCCTGGCTCTCGATCTCCGGCGTCGGCTTCGAGGACGGGATCGTCTACGCGTTCCGTGACCTGACCGAGGAACGGGCGCTCGAGCAGATGCGCTCGGAATTCGTCTCGACCGTCTCGCACGAGCTGCGGACGCCGCTGGCGGCCATTTATGGCGCCGCGATGACGCTGCAACGGCCAGACCTCCAGCTCGGCGAGGTTCAACGCGAGAGCCTGCTCAGCGTCATCTCCGGCGAGGCCGACCGCCTTGCCCGCACCGTCAACGACATCCTCTGGGCGGCTCGGATCGACACCGACCAGGTGCGGGTCATGACGGAGGGTTGCGACCCGGGCCAGCTGACCGAGGCGGTTGTCCGGGCCCAGCGGGCACACCTGCCGCCCCACGTGACGGTTGAGCTCGTCCAGCCGGACTCGCTGCCGCCGGTCGCGGCCGACGCCGACAAGGTGCGTCAGGTGCTCGTCAACCTGGTGGAGAACGCGGTCAAGTACTCGCCCGACGGCGGCCTCGTCAAGGTCACGCTCGCGGCACGCGGCTCGAGCGTGTGTTTCTCGGTCCAGGACGAGGGCCTGGGCATCCCGGCCACCGAGCTGCGGCGGATCTTCGAGAAGTTCTATCGCCTCGACCCACAGATGACCCGCGGCGTCGGCGGCACCGGGCTGGGCCTCTACATCTGCCAGGAGCTCGTCCGCCGCATGGACGGTCGCATCTGGGTCGAGTCGGAGCCTGGTGAGGGATCCGCCTTCCACGTCGAGCTCCCGGTCGCGACCGACGTGAACGCGCACCGGCGCTAGAAACGCGTCGGGGCGGCCGAGGGCCGCCCCGAAAGCATCTTCCGTCAGGGACTCCCTAGACCGCCGGAGGCCCGTCCTCGACGTAGGTGGTCGTGCGCCGGCGGCCGCCCGCGAACGCCGCGGGACCGCCCCAGCTCGACCAGAAGGCAAGTGAGAGCAGGAACCCGACCAGACCCACGATCATCAGAATCCAGCCGACGGCATCGATATCGACGCCGGACACGGTCGCGTTGACCGCAAAGGTCAGGACCGCGCCGACTGCGATGAGAATCAAGCTGACACCAAGACCCATGTCGTACCTCCAGTTTGTCGTCGTCTCCGCAAAACGCGGCTGTCGGGGGTTCAGGCACCGACACAACGTGCGACCCGCTCGACTGGATACGGCTCTCCCGCAACGCCTCCGCGGCATTCGTTAGGCTCGTCCCCGCGTGCGCAGGGGCTCCATCTTTCAGCTCTTGGGCTTCGGCTTGGTGTTCGGCGCGATCGCCACCGCGGTCGCGCTGTTCGTCCCGTGGCTACCGACCTCCGCAGGGGAGGAATCCGACCGCATCGGTTTTGTCTTCTGGTTCACGACGGCCATCTGCATCGCGATCTTCGCGCTCGTCTCGTCGGTGATCCTCTACTCGGTCCTGCACTTCCGCGCCGCGCCCGACGACGACTCCGACGGGCCGCCGATTCACGGCCACACCGGCCTCGAGATCTGGTGGACGGCGGTTCCGGCGGTGCTCGTGACGGCGATCTCGATCGTCAGCGCGGTCGTGCTGGCGAAGAACGGCGAGGCGGGATCGAAGCCGCTCGAGGTGAAGGTGACGGCTCGCCAGTTCGCGTGGACGTTCACGTACCCGAACGGGTTCACCGACGGCGTGCTCCGGATCCCGGAGGGCCGGCACACGAAGCTGCTGATCACGGCGAAGGACGTCCTCCACTCGTTCTGGGTGCCGCAGCTCTCGCAGAAGCAGGACGCGGTGCCCGGTCAGACGAACACGCTGGTGATCACCCCGAACCGCACCGGGAAGTACCCGGTGATCTGCACCGAGCTCTGCGGGCTCGGACATGCGGTGATGCGTACCTCGGTGATCATCCTGTCCGCGGGCGCGTTCGACGCCTGGCTCGCCAAGCAGGGCCAGGCTGCACCGCCGGCGGGCGGTGGGGGCGCCGCGACCGCGGCGGCAGGCGCGAAGCTCTTCGCGGCGCAGGGCTGCACCGCCTGCCACACCTACACGCCGGCGAAGGCGACGGCCAAGGTCGGCCCGGATCTCGACAAGCTGGCCGACGAGGCAAGACGCGCCGGTAAGCCCCTGGAGGACTTCATCCACGAATCGATCGCCAAGCCCAACGACTACATCGAGAAGGGGTACCAGCCGAACGTGATGCCCGACTTCGGAAAGACGTTGAAGCCGAACGAGATCGACTCCCTCGTGCAGTATCTGGCCGGGAAGCCATGAGCCACGTCGAGAGCGTCAACGGGCACCACCACGCAGACGAGCACGCGCCGCCGCCTCCTCCGCGCGGCTGGCACCGGTTCACCGCGCCCGGCTGGCTGCGCGTCCTCTGGATGGTGCCGCTCTTCTTCGGGCTCGGCATCCTCTTCGGCCCGCTCTTCCGCATGGCGATCGGCTACGAGCCCGCGTGGGACCACTCGGTCTGGCTGACGATCGAGCTCGTCACGGTGCCGTTCGGCTTCCTCGCCGGCATCGGCGGCTTCGACTACTGGGTGCGCTACGCCATCGGCTCGCCGACCCGCCCCGAGGACCACTCCGGGCACGGGGCGAAGCGCTGGCAGGACTACTTCCGCATCAACACCGACCACAAGGTGATCGGGATCCAGTACCTCGTGACGACGATCGTCTTCTTCGTCATCGCCGGCTTCCTCGCGATGATCTTCCGCGCCGAGCTCGCCCGCCCGGGCACGCAGTTCGTCGACACGCAGACCTTCAACGGCCTCGTTTCGGTGCACGCGAGCCTGATGATCTTCCTCTTCATCATTCCGGCGTTCGCCGCGCTCGGGAACTACGTGATCCCGCTGATGCTCGGCGCGCCGGACATGGCGTTCCCGCGCCTGAACGCGCTCTCCTACTGGCTGCTGCCGATCGCCGGGCTGATGATGATCTCGAGCTTCATCTATCCGGGTGGCGCCTTCGCGACCGGCTGGACGAGCTACGCGCCGCTGGCCGTGCACCAGCCGCCGGGGCAGATCTTCTTCAACATGGGCGTCCAGTGGGCCGGCGCGAGCTCGATCATGACCGCGCTGAACTTCCTCGTCACGATCATCACGATGCGTGCGCCGGGAATGACGTTCTGGCGGATGCCGCTGCTCGTGTGGGCGAACTTCACGACCTCGCTGCTGGTCGTGATCGCGACCCCGTTCATCGCCGGCTCGCAGTTCTTCGTCCTCTTCGACCGGGTGATGCACACGCACTTCTTCGACCCATCACACGGCGGCTACGTGCTCGGGTACCAGCACATCTTCTGGTTCTACTCGCACCCGGCGGTCTACATCATGATGCTGCCCGGCTTCGGGATCATCAGCGAGGTGATCTCGGTGATGTCGAGGAAGCCGATCTTCGGCTACCGGCTGATGGCGCTGTCGCTGATGGCGATCCTCGTGCTCGGCTTCTCGGTCTGGGCGCATCACATGTTCGTGGCCGGCATGGCTCCGTGGCTGCGCGTGCCGATGATGGTCACGTCGATGGTGATCGCGGTGCCGACCGGCATCAAGATCTTCAGCTGGCTCGCGACGCTCTGGGAAGGGCGACTGCACTTCACCACGCCGATGCTCTTCGCCCTCGGCTTCCTGAGCATGTTCGTGATCGGCGGGCTCTCCGGGATCTACCTCGCCTCGGTGCCGATCGACGTCCACGTCAGCGACACGTACTTCGTCGTCGCTCACATCCACTACGTGCTCTTCGGCGGCTCCCTGTTCACGATCTTCTGCGGCATCTACTACTGGTTCCCGAAGATGACCGGCCGGATGTACAACGAGCAGCTCGGCAAGCTGCACTTCTGGCTGACGTTCATCGGCTTCAACGCCACGTTCTTCCCGATGCACTACATCGGCATCCAGGGGATGCCGCGCCGGGTCGCCGACTACGCCGACCGGTTCGCGGACTTCAACATGTTCATCTCGATCGCGTCGTTCTTCCTCGGCGCGTCGACGATGGTGTTCCTCTACAACATGATCGCCTCGTGGGTGCGCGGCCCGATTGCCCCGTCCAACCCGTGGGGGTCGATGACGCTCGAGTGGCAGGTGTCCTCGCCGCCGCCGATCTTCAACTTCGACGAGATCCCGCAGGTCGTCGGCGGGCCGTACGAGTACGGCGTCCCGGGCGCGAGGCACGCGGTGTTCAACGGCGACCGCGCCACGGTCGAAGCCGAGGTCACATCGTGAGCCACATCCTCGTCGTCGCGAACGAGACGGTCGGGGGCCGGCCGCTGATCGAAGAGGTCTCGCGGACCGCCCACGAAGGTGACCTCGTGACCGTGATCGCGCCGGTGAACGCGCCGCGCTCCGGCTACGTCGTCTACGACGACACGCGCCGCGCCTCGGCGGGCCGGCGGCTGCAGCGGACGCTCGACGAGCTCCACGCCGCGGGCATCACGGCGCATGGGATCGTCGTCGAGACCGACCCGGCCGACGCGGTCCGCGACGAGCTGACGCAGGGCGACATCGACGTGATCATCGTCTCCACGCATCCGGCGCAGAAGTCGGGCTGGCTGCGCAGGAACGTCGTCGACCGCATCCGCAAGGTGGCGGGGACGATCCCGGTTCATCATGTGACCGCCGACGTGGCGGGGACGGACGGGCCGCAGAACGTGCTCGTGATCGCGAACGAGACGGTGCTCGGCGACCCGCTACTGGCGCGGATCCGCGCGCGCGCCGCAGACGGCAACAGCAGCTTCCTGATCGTCTCGCCGCAGAGTGACCCGTCGCAGGGCGAGCACCCGGAGGCCGAGAAGCGCCTGCGCCGGGCGGTCGCCGAGCTGCGTGGCGAGGGCATCGACGCCCACGGTCAGATCTCGCATCCCGATCCGCTCGCCTCGGCGCTCGAGGCGGTCCAGGACGAGCGGGTCGACGCGATCATCGTCTCGACGTTCGGGCAGGCCAAGTCGAGCTGGCTGCGCGGCGACATCGTCGAGCGCCTGCGCAAGGAGACCGGGCTGCCGGTCGAGCACGTCGAGGTCGCCCCGGAGACCGTCGGAGTGGAGGTCTAGTGGCTGCGCACGCCGACGTCCACCACGGCCCGCCGCCCGCCAACGTCTCGTCGCGCGTGCCGGCGGCGGTGCTCGGCATGTTCCTCTTCATCGGCTCCGAGATCATGCTCTTCGGCGCCTTCTTCACCGCGTACTTCTTCGTGCGGGTCATCAACACCCCCGACAGCTGGCCGCCCCCGGGCTATCACCTGCCCGTCTTCGTCGCCGGCGTCAACACCACGATCCTGGTCACTTCCAGCTTCACGATGCACTGGGCGCTGACCTCGATCAAGCGCGGCCACCGGGCCGGCCTGCAGGCGGGGCTCTTCCTCACGCTCGCGCTGGGCTGGATCTTCCTCATAACGCAGGCGCTCGAGTACTCGCGCGTCGGCTTTGCGCCGCATGACAACGCCTTCGGCTCGGTCTTCTACGGCCTGACGGGGCTGCACGGCGCCCACGTGTTCGTCGGCCTGTCGATCCTGACCTTCATGACGATCCGCGCGTTTCGCGGCCACTTCACGCCGGAACACCACCACGGTGTGGAGATCGCAGGAATCTACTGGCACTTCGTCGACGTAATGTGGATTGTCGTGTACGCGACCGTCTACCTCTTGTAGATGCGCAACCCCCTTCGCAGCGAGGCCGAGGCCTACCGCTTCGTCTGGGGCACGATCGTCTACTTCGGCGCGATCGTCATCGCCGCGGTCATCAGCACCTGGCTCGGCGTCGCCGTCTTCGTCGCCCTGAGCGTCGTGGTCGTCTGGCTCATAGCTCGGCGCTCCAACCCCGAGGCGCCGATGACGACCGAGTCGGCGCACTACTCCGCACCGGGAGAGCGCCGGATCCTCGTGATCGCGAACGAGACGGTCGGCGGCCACAAGCTGCAGGAGTGCATCACGGAGAAGACCGAGGGCCGGCGGGCACACGTGCTCGTCGTCTCGCCCGCGCTCAACTCACCGGTTCGGCACTGGGCCTCGGACGAGGATCCGGCCCGCGCCTCGGCGCAGGAGCGGCTCGAGGCGAGCCTCGCTCGGCTCCGCTCCAGCGGCATCAACGCCCGCGGCGAGGTCGGCGACGCTGAGCCGCTGCAGGCGATCGAGGATGCGCTCCGCACCTTCGGGCCGGACGAGCTGATCATCTCGACCCACCCGGAAGGGCGCTCGCACTGGCTCGAGCAGGGCCTCGTCACGAGCGCCGCGCGAGCGCTTCGTCGTCCCGATCACCCACGTGGTCGTCGACCTCGCCGCCGAGCGTGAAGACGTCCGTTCCGTAGACGAGTCGTAACGCTTCTGTGCAGGTGCCTGGCACCGGCCATGTCCGTTTCGGACTGAGCAAATGCCGCACCAATCCTGGAGAGCGGCGCCTTTCGTCACGCTTTTGTCACACCTGACGACGGTGCCTGGCACCGGACGTGGCTCGAAGAGCCACGTCCCGAAACGGCTACTTGCCGGCGGCCGTGGAGACGTACTTCGCGACGGCCTGGATCTGCGCGTCGGTCAGCTGGCCCTTGAACGGCGGCATCGCGCCGGAGCCGTTCGTGACGCGCTGAACGGCAAGCTGCTCGCTCGGCTTCGCCTGGTCGAGATTCGGGCCGACGGTGCCGGTCGCGCCGGCGTCCTTCAGCGTGTGACAGCCGGTGCAGCCTGCGGACTGGAAGATCTCCTTGCCGCTCTTCGCGTTCTTCGTCCCGCCGCCACCGCCGCCGCTCACCGGCTTGCCGGCGACCTTGGCGACGTAGACGGCGACCGAGTCGGCGTCGCCACCGGTGACGAGATCGGGCGGCATGCCCTGGCTGCCGTCGGCCGGCGCTTCGTCGGGGTAGGCGATCTGGCCGCGGACGACGTCCTGGATCGTCGACTCGTCGAAACCCTGCTCACGCGCGTCCTTGAACGCCCAGTCGAGGTTCGGGCCGATCTGCCCGCGCGCGTTCGCGTCCGCGAGGGTGTGGCACGCAGCGCACTTCTGCGTGAAGAGCTCCTTCCCCTGGCCGGCATCGCCGCTCTCGACCTTGCCGACGGTGCCACAACCTGCCGTGGCAAGGCCCGCTGCGAGGATGACCGAGACGAGACCGACCCTGAGGGAGGCCGCGCGATGCACCACGGGCCGCCTCACGTCAGGCGGGCGCGCCTCCGCCGAGCGTCGCAAGCGCTTCGTCGCGGGTCGGATGAATCGTGAAGACGCGGTCGAGCCCGGTGATCTCGAAGATCTTGGTGATGTTGCGGTCGGAGCAGACGAGCGAGAGCTGCCCCTCGTTCGTCCGCAGGCGCTTGACCCCGCCCACCAGCACTCCCAGCGTCGTCGAGTCGATGAACGTCGTGTTCGTGAAGTCGACGACGACGCTCTTCGCCCCCTGGCCGATCACCTCGAGCAGCTGCTGCTTGAACTCCGGCGCCGTATAGAGATCGACCTCGCCTGCGAGCGAGATCACGTACGCGTCGTCTCCCAGCTGCTCGGTCTTGATGTCGAAGTTCATCGGCTCCCTTGCGCTCGACGGGTTCTCGGTGGCGCGAGTCTAACCCGTCGAAGTCGCGGCTGGCGCGGGAGTCGTCAGCTGCTTGAGCTGCTTCTTGACTGCGGGCGCGAGCGGATCGTCCGGCGCCAGCTTGAGGAACTTCTTGTACGCGGCGATCGCGGTGGCGTTGTCGCCGCCGTTCAGGGCCGAGTCGGCGAGCTGGATCTGCAGGGTCGGATCCGCTGGATCGAGAGCGACGAGCTTCCGGTACGTCGCCACCGCCTTGGTCTGGATGCTCGAGAGCTGCGTGTACGCCGTGGTCGCCTTCTCGTTCGCCTGGGTCGCGACCGCCTGCGCGATCGGGTCCTGCAACGACGCCGGATCGCTGAACGCCCTGCCGAACGGGGTCGTGGAAACCGGCTGGAAGAGCGAGCCGGTGGCCGACTGCGCCTCGAACGACGCGAGCTGTGCCTGGTACTGCAGGTCCTGCCCGCGGGTCGTCAGCAGGCCGGCGAGCTGGCGGAGCCCGGTGTCGTCCTTGGGCCGAAGCGCCGTGTAGCGCTCCCAGGCGGCAATCGCCTCGTCGGTGCGCTGGTCGGTCGAAAGCCGGGCTGCGAGTGCCTTCCAGGCTGCCGCGTCGTTCGGATGCTCACGGGTGCTCTTCTGCAGGTCTCCGACCGACTTCGAGCCGCCGCTGCCGACGTTGAACTGATTCTGGAGGATGTCGCTGATCCCGCCCGAGCCGGAGCCGACGCCGAAGAGCACGAAGCCGAGGCCGAAGACGAGGGCCAGGAAGACGAAGACCCACTTCGCACCGCCGCGCAGGCGCTCGAAGAAGAGCTGCGATTCCTGGGTGTTCGCCTTGCGCCGGGTCTTCTTCGCTACGCGCGGAGCATCCGCCTTCGGGCGCTTGCGGATGTGCTGCGTACCTCTTGCCACTCGGTCCTCTCTCTGTCGTAGCGGGTCTCGCCGCCCACGAGAGTAGCGAGAACGCGCTCTGGCGACCCGCCGAACACAACCGCGGCGGCGGGATCCTCCCAGGGGAGATACGGGCTCTCGGCGAGCGAGACGACGGTCAGATCGGCCTGTTTTCCGGGCTCGAGGCTGCCGATCTTGCTGTCGAGCGCGAGCGCGCGAGCCGAGCCGATCGTCGCCAGCTCGAGCGCCGCCGTCGCGGAGAGCGCATCGGGACGATGCTCACGGGCCCGCGCGAGCAGCACGGCCGCCTGCAGCTCGGCAAACGCGTCGAAGGAGGGAGTCGAGGCCGGGGAGTCCGTGCCGAGCCCGACCCGGAGCCCCGCGGCCCGGAGCGCCGTCAGCGGTGCGATTCCGCAGCCGAGCAGGGCGTTGGAGCGCGGGCAGTGCGCGACCGGCACGTCGTGCGCACCGAGGAGCTCGACCTCCTCGCCGTCGAGCTGCACGCAGTGCGCGCAGAGGAGCTCCGGGCCGAGCAGCCCGTGCCGCGCGAGCATCCGTGCGCCGGTCTCGCCCGGCGGCTCGACGAGCGCCTTGCCGCCTGCCATCGGCCCGGCGCCGTGGACGAGCCACTCCGTCTCGCCTGCGCTCTCGCCGAGATGCGTGCCGACGGGGATGCCGAGCGACAGGCACCACTCGTAGACGGCCGGCGAGCAGGTGTACGGGGCGTGCGGGGAGATGCCGATCGTGGCATCCGTGTCGCCGACGAGCGCCCGTGAGCGCTCGAACTGCGCCCGGGCGTCGGCAGGATCGGACGCGAAGACCTCGAGGTAGACGACCGCCCGGAGACCGAGCTCGTCGCAGGCTGCCGCTGCGGCTCCGGAGTAGCTGTAGTCGGCGGTCGTGGTGATCCCGGTCGCCAGCGAGTCGCAAACCCCGCGCCGTGCGATGGCCAGCATCTGCTCGCGGTCGATGCGGGCCTTCCGCTCGATGTGCGTCGCGAGCCAAGGTGCGAACGGCTCGCCGTCGCCAAAACCGGAATAGACCGCGTACTCCAAGTGGGAATGCGCGTTGACGAAGCCCGGCAGGATCACCGAGTCGGGGTAGTGCTCGCCCCGCCCGAGCTCGGCCTGCGTCCCGACCGCCTCGATCGTGCCGCTGGCGACGGAGACGGCTCCGTCTCGGATCGGCTCGCCGGTGATCGGCAGCACCCAGTCCGCGGAGAGCACCGTCATCGCCGCGATGCTACCGCGCGGCTCGAGCAGCTTCGGCTCAGCTGGGCTCGGCCAACGCGCTCGCGCGCAGCCAGCGCCGCTCGAAGAGGACCGCGAGCCAGATCGACCCCTCGTAAAGGATCAGCAGCGGCACGGTCTCGAAGAAGAGCGACACAGGGTCGACGCTCGGTAGGAGCACCGCGACCGCGACGACGATAACGATCCCGACGCGGCGTGTCCGGCGCAGCTTGTCCGAGCTGATGATCTGCAGCCGTACCAGCGTCAGCACGAAGATCGGCAGCTGGAAGACGACGGCCATCGAGACGAGGACGAGCATTGCGAAGCGGAAGTAGTCCGCCGCTCGGATCTGGACGTTGTAGACGTCGTCGTCGTAACTCGTCAGAAACGACAGCGCCGGCGGCAGGACGACGAAGTACGCGAACGCGATGCCGCCGGCGAGCAGCACGGTGGAAAAGGCGACCATGGTCGAGACGACGCGCTGCGCGTTCTCCTCGAATGCGGGCGCCAGGAAGCTCCACAGCTGATAGAGCACGACGGGGAGCGCGAGCGCGAGGCCGGCCGCGAAGCTCACCTTCAGCGAGGTGAAGAACGGCTCGGTGACGCCGAGCGTCAGCAGTTGCTCGCGCTTGTCGGGGAGCGGCGCGCGCAGCCAGTCGACGAGCTGGTTGTGGAACGCGTACGCGATCAGGAAGCCGACCGCGACCGCGATGAGACACACGACCAGACGCGAACGAAGCTCATCGAGGTGCTCGACGAGCGTCGCTTCCTCGCCGTGGCTGAGGCGCCGCGGAAGCCTCACGGCCTACGAGGGAGGGACGGTGTCGCGCTCGGGCGCCGGACGGACGGTCTCTTCCGTGACCGCCGCCGTCGTGATGGCGGGACGGGCCTCGTCGTGATCGTCGTCGCCGATGCCGCTGACCGAGTCCTTGAACTCGCGCATCCCCTTGCCGAGCGAGCGGCCCATCTCGGGCAACCGCTTCGGTCCGAAGACGAGCAGGATCACGAGCAGGAGGATCAGCATTTCCCAGATTCCGATTCCAAAGGGCATGCGCTGAGGATACCCCGTTTTCAATGCGGGATGGTTAAGACTTGTGCGCGTTCGAGAGATTGGTGGGGCCGAGTCCGCGATTCACGATCGTCGAGCGGCGCGACGGCTGGGCAGGACCGGGTAGACTGCGTTACGAGGTAGGGGGATTTTGCCTGCAAAGAAACGGAAAAGAGGATCACAAAGTTGGCATTGCTTGAGTTGAAGGACCTGCACGTCGCGCTCGAGGACGGGACCCCGATCGTCAAGGGCGTCGACCTCGCGGTCGACTCCAACCAGGTGCACGCGATCATGGGGCCGAACGGGTCCGGCAAGTCGACCCTCGCCTACGCGATCGCCGGCCACCCGGCCTACGAGATCACCGGCGGGCAGCTCATCTTTGACGGCGACGATGTCACGGAGGCTCGGGGCAGACGAGCGCGCTCAGCGCGGCCTCTTCCTCGCGTTCCAGTATCCGCACGCAATTCCGGGCGTCACCGTCACGAACTTCCTCCGCACCGCGATCAACGCTGTGCGCAAGGCGCGTAACGACGGCCAGGAGGACCCGATCGCGATCAAGGAGTTCCGCACCGATCTCTTCGCCGCCATGGACCGCCTGAAGGTCAGCCGCGAGCTCGCGTCGCGCTATCTGAACGACGGCTTCTCCGGCGGCGAGAAGAAGCGCGTCGAGATCCTGCAGATGGCGATGCTGAAGCCGCGCATGGCCGTGCTCGACGAGACGGACTCCGGCCTCGACATCGACGCGCTCCGCGTCGTCGCCGGCGGCGTCAAGGAGCTCGTCGGCCCCGACATGGGCGCGCTCGTGATCACGCACTACCAGCGGATCCTCGACTACATCACGCCCGACTTCGTCCACGTGTTCGTCGATGGGCGTATCGTGGAAGAGGGCGGGCCCGAGCTCGCCAAGCGCTCGAGGTCGACGGCTACGAGGCGTCTCGCCGGAACCGTGGGAGGTGAAGCCGCAGTGGCCATGACCGAGACCGAAGTCGTCAAGGGGATCGGCTCCGACTACGAGATCAAGTTCGGCTTCCACGCGGACGAGAACTACTTCTTCAAGTCCGGCCGCGGCCTGTCGCACGAGCTCGTGGACGCGATCTCGTCGCACAAGAACGAGCCCGACTGGATGCGGAAGTTCCGGCACAAGAGCCTGGACTACTTCTACGCGCGCCCGCTGCCTGCCTGGGGCGGCAACGTCGCCGAGATCGACTTCGACAACATCTTCTACTACATCAAGCCGACCGAGAATCAGGCCGAGACGTGGGACGACGTGCCGGCCGAGATCAAGGACACGTTCGACAAGCTGGGCATTCCCGAGGCCGAGAAGAAGTACCTCGCCGGGGTCGGCGCCCAGTACGAGAGCGAGGTCGTCTACGACAAGCTCCAGGAGGACCTCGACCGACCAGGGCGTGATCTTCATCGACATGGACACGGCGCTGCGCGAGCACGAGGACATCGTCAAGCAGTACTTCGGGACGATCATCCCGCCGAACGACAACAAGTTCGCGGCGCTGAACTCGGCCGTGTGGTCGGGCGGCTCGTTCATCTACGTGCCGCCGGGCGTCTACGATCGACATGCCGCTCCAGGCCTACTTCCGCATCAACGCGGAGAACATGGGCCAGTTCGAGCGCACGCTGATCATCGTCGACGAGGACGCCTACGTGCACTACGTCGAAGGCTGCACGGCGCCGATCTACTCGACCGACTCGCTGCACTCGGCGGTCGTCGAGATCATCGTCAAGCCGCGCGGGCGCTGCCGGTACACGACGATTCAGAACTGGTCGAACAACGTCTACAACCTCGTCACCAAGCGCGCCGTCGCCTACGAGAACGCGACGATGGAGTGGGTCGACGGCAACCTCGGCTCGAAGCTGACGATGAAGTACCCGGCGATCTAGCTGATGGGCGAGCGCGCCCACGGCGAGGTGCTGTCGATCGCGTTCGCCGGCAAGGGCCAGCATCAGGACGCGGGCGGCAAGTGCGTCCACATCGGCACGAACACGACCTCGGTGATCACCTCCAAGTCGATCTCGAAGGACGGCGGGCGCGCGGGCTACCGCGGCCTGCTGGAGGTCGCCAAGGGCGCCACCGGCTCGAAGTCGAAGGTCGTCTGCGACGCGCTGATCCTCGACGAGGACTCGCGCTCCGACACCTACCCGTACATCCGGATCGACGAGAACGAGGTCGACATCGGCCACGAGGCGACCGTCTCCAAGATCGGCGAGGAGCAGCTCTTCTACCTGATGAGCCGCGGCCTCTCGGAGTCCGAGGCGAGCGCGATGATCGTCACCGGCTTCGTCGAGCCGATCACGAAGGAGCTGCCGCTCGAGTACGCGGTCGAGATGAACCGGCTGATCCAGCTGCAGATGGAAGGTAGCGTCGGGTAGAGCGTTGGCCGGGTTGATCGAGAAGGTCGATTTCATCGCGGTGCCGTCCCAGGACTGGCAGCGCTCGCGGCAGTTCTACGTCGAGACGCTCGGCCTGCGGCCGGACGATCACGGGCAGGGCGAGTTCTGGATCGGGGAGACCTGCTTCGGGATCTACGAGCCGGCGCAGTTCGGACTGGAGTTCGAACCGCAGCGCAAGGCGCACATCGCGATGCACGTCGACGACGTCCCCGCCGCGCGCGCCGAGCTCGAGGCGAAAGGCGTCGAGTTCGAGGGCGAGACGTTCGACACGGGCGTCTGTCACATGGCGTTCTTCGCCGACCCGGACGGCAACGCGCTCATGCTCCACCATCGCTACTCACCGCCCCGCGAAAGCTGATGCAGGTCGAAAAGGTCGACTTCGTCTCCGTGCCGGTCGCCGACATGGAGCGGGCAAAGGGCTTCTACCGCGACACGCTCGGCCTGTCGAGCCCGTCGTGGGATGACGGCTGGCCGGAGATCGAGACCGGCAACGTCAGCCTCTACCTCGTCGACCCGACGAGGATGGGCGCCGAGTTCAAGCCGCACCCGAGCCACATCGCGCTGCGCGTCGCCGACGTCGCCAAGACGCGCGCGGAGCTCGAGGCCAAGGGCGTCGAGTTCCAGGGCGAGATCCTCGACACCGGTGTCTGCCACATGGCGTTCTTCGCGGACACCGAGGGGAATGCGCTGATGCTGCACCGGCGGTACGCCCCGGTCGAGACCGGCGCCACCGAGGAGGCCGGCCAGAGTGAAGCCTGAGGCGCTCGCGAGGTACCGCGAGCTGCCTGCGCCGACGTCGAAGGACGAGGCGTGGCGGTTCACCGATCTCGCCGGCTTCGACCCCGAGTCGTTCTCGGCCGAGGGCGACGCGAGCGTGCCCGAGATGGCGCTCGACATCGACGTCTCCGGGCTCGTCACCGTCACCGAAGCCGGCGTCGAGATCGAGCGCGCGCCCGAGGGGATCACGTTCGCGCCGATCCCGGAGGAGCACGAAAAGCTCTACGGCCTCGTGGGCTGGGACGAGAAGTTCGCCGCCCACAACGCCGCGATGTGGCAGAACGGGCTGCTCGTGCACGTGCCGGCGGGCGTCCAGCTCGAGAAGCCGCTCTACGTCAGGATCGCGAACGCGGTCGAGGGCGGCTCGCTCTTCTGGCGGCTGCTCGTCGATCGCCGGGGCGGGATCGAACTTCTCGCTGATCGAGGACTACCAGTCGTCGAGGCCGGATCTCTCCGCGTACTCGAACGCGGTCGTCGAGCTTTACGTCGAGGACGGCGCAAAGCTCGAGTACGTCTCGCTGCAGAACCTGTCGACCGAGACCTGGCACTTCGCGTCGCACCACGCGCGGGTCGAGCGGGACGCCGAGCTCGACTGGGTCGCCGGCGGCTTCGGCTCGAAGAAGGGCAAGATCCGCATCCAGAACGACCTCGCCGGCCCGGGTGCCACCTCGCGCGTCACCGGCGCGTACTTCGCCGACGGGAACCAGCATCTCGACTACGACACCTTCCAGGAGCACATGGCGCCGAACACCGAGAGCGACTTCGCCTTCAAGGGCGCGCTCCGCGACGAGGCGAGCGCCGTCTGGCGCGGGATGATCCGCGTCGAGCCGGAGGCGCAGAAGACGAATGCGTACCAGGAGAACCGCAACCTGATGCTCTCGCCGAAGGCCCACGCGGACTCGATCCCCGGCCTGGAGATCCTCGCGAACGACGTGCGCTGCACGCACGGCGCCACGCTCGGCCGGGTCGACCGTGAGCAGCTCTTCTACCTGATGGCCCGCGGCCTGCCCCGCCACGAGGCGGAGCGGCTGATCGTGCGCGGCTTCTTCCAGGACGTCCTGGACCGCATCGAGCTCCTGCCCGTGCGCGAAGCACTGGGCGACGCGCTCGAAGCGCGCATCCCGCAGGTCTAGCGCGGCGTCTTAGTTGCGGCGGCGGCGCGCGCGACGCGAGGCGTCGGCGACCAGCACGGTGACGTCTGTCGCTCCGCCCGACTCGTCGAGGTGGTACTCCACGATCACGCCGCCGACGCGGCCGATCGGGCGGTCCTCGCCGAAGGCGCTGCCGGCGAACTCCATGCGCTCGCCGTCCTCGGTCTCGAGGACGCCGTGATCCTCGGCCTCGTTGAACCAGACCAGCTCGCCGCGGAGCTTCTTCGGGACGCTGCTCATCGCATCCTGTAGACGATGCGACCCTTTTCCAGGTCGTACGGGGACAGCTCGATCTTGACGCGGTCGCCGAGCAGCATCCGGATCCGGTAGCGCTTCATCTTCCCGGATGTGTAGCCGAGCACCTCGTGTCCGCCGTCCAGCTTGACGCGGAACTGGCGGTTGCGGAGGGCTTCGACGATCTCGCCCTCGAACTCGAGCTTCTCTTCCTTCTCGGCCATACGACTCCTTGCAGTTGTGCGAATCGCGGCCCGCACCGCCGAGGCGATACGGGCCGCGGAAGAAACGCTACGCGGACGCCAAAGCGACGTTCGTCGCCTCGGGGCCCTTCTGACCCTCGCGCTCCTCGAACTCGACTTTTGCACCCTCGGCGAGCGACTTGAAGCCTTCGCCGGTGATGTTGCTGTGGTGGACGAAGAGATCCTTCGATCCCTGGTCAGGGGTGATGAAGCCATACCCCTTCTCGTCGTTGAACCACTTTACGATTCCGGTTGCCATGAAAAAACACCTCCCTTTACCACTTACGAACGGGTTAGGAAGGCGCGGAAACGCAAACCGGACTCGCTCTGAACTCCAGCCAGAGTAGCAACCAACCCCCGAACCCGTGCGGAATTGACCCGTGTGAAACTCAGGACGCGCTGACCTTATAGGTCCGCGCCTTGTAGGCCTTTGCCGTCTCGCCTTTCGTGGCGGCGTAGGCGATCGAGGCCTGGCCCTTGCCGACGATCTTGTAGACAACGACGACGCTCGAGCCGACGTCGGCCTCCGAGACCTGGCGCGCGACCTTCTGGTTCACAGGCCGGGCGAGGCGCCAGACGAGCCCCGTCGATGCCTGCTGGCGCGGCAGCGCCACGGCGAGGAGCTCGCCACGATGCGTGCTCACGGTCGTCACCGGCCCAGGCGGGAGCGGCCCGACGGGCGGCGCCGAGGCCAGCGCGGGGACGGCGAGGACGGCTGCGGCCGCTGCGGCGACAACGAGCGCGGTGCGATGGCGCAAGACGATTCTCCTTTCAAAACGGGAACGTCTTCGCACGGTAGCGGTCGCCACCAGGCTCCCGCGCCGGTGCGCGGGAGCCTGGCGTTGTCCCCTAGCAGTTGCTCGAATCGGGCTCGAGCTCGTGGTTCGAGCGGATCACGTTGCCCGGGTCGTAGGCCGCCTTGATGCGGCGGAGCCGGTGATACGCGGTCTCGTTGAAGAGCGTCTTTGCACTGCGCTTCGACTCGGCGAAGTTCAGGTACGTGTGCGACGACTCCCACGGGGCGAGCGCCTCGCGCATCGCGTCGATGCTCGCGTGCACCGCGGCGAAGAGCTCCGGCGTCGGCGTGATCCCGACGGAGAAGACGACGTACGGCGCGTCGAAGGAGGCGAGCGCCCCGTGCTCGGGGCGGGCGCGGCCGACCGCGCCGCCGAGATGGCGGATCTCGACGGAGAGCAGCGGCGTGCCGACGGTGTTGGCCACCAGCCGGTCGATCAGCTCGTCGTCGACGTCGTCGACCATGCCGCCGTCCGCAACACCGGCCACCGGCTCTTCCGGGTCCATGTGCAGGTGCGAGAGGCCCTGGACCGGCATCATCGCGACCGTGTCCATCACCGGGCCGAGGGCGCGGAGCGGCTCCAGGAGCGCTGCGCCGTCGGTCTCGTCGCCGAGCCAGATCGCCTCGACGACCACGAACGACTGGCCGCGGACCGGCTCCGGGATCTCCGGGATCGGCGGGAACTGAAGGATGCGGCCGACCGAGGTCATCTCGTCGGGCACCGCGTCGGTCCATTCGCGCCAGGCCCTCAGCACCTCGGCTGCGCGCTCCACGGGGTACCAGAGGATCCCCGCGTAGACCTCGCTGATCGGGAAGAGGCGGAACTCGATCGCCGTCACGACGCCGAAGTTGCCGCCACCGCCGCGGACGGCCCAGAAGAGATCGGGCTCGTTCTCGCGCGTCGCGCGCACGAGGCGCCCGTCGGGGGTGACGATCTCGACCGCGGTGACCTGGTTCGCGCCGATGCCGTGCTTGCGGGCGAGCCACGAGAGCCCGCCGCCGAGCGTGTAGCCGACGACGCCGACATCCGGGGAGGAGCCCGCGAGCGCGGCGAGACCGAACTCGGCCGCCGCCTCGACGACCTCGATCCAGATCACGCCGGCCTCGACGCGGGCGATCCGCGGCTCGGGGAAGATCTGAACGCCGCGCATGCGGTGCGTCTTCAGCAGGATCGTGCCGGAGAGATCGCCGAGCGCGGGCGCGTTGTGGCCGGTGCCCTGCGGGGCGACGCGGTAGCCGTGCTCGCGGGCGAAGTCGACGATCGCGCCGACGTCGTGCGCGGATTCCGGGATGGCGACGAACTCGGGCTGCTGGTCGACAGCGAGGTGCCACGCCTGGCGGGCCTCGTCCCAGTTCTCGTCGAAGGGAGTGACGACCTCGCCGGCGATGAGCGCGCGCAGCGAGCGCACGTCGGGTGTCGCCGGCTGCGGAAACGTGCGTAGGTTGTCCATGCGACACCTCCAGTTCGAAATTGACTCGTTGGATGGTGCTTGCATGGGCACCCCACGGCATCGGCCGCTCGGAGGTTTCGTGGTCGCCCTGGCGGACGAACTGGTCGTCGTCCGCGAGGACGACTCAGGGGAGCCGGCGCTGCAGCTCTGCCACGAGCTGCTCGAGGCGCTCGACCCGTTCCTCGAGGTCGCTGCGGGCCGGCTCGGGGACTCGTTCGGGTGTCGCGGCGGGCGGCGTCTCGTCGCCGCCGAGGAGCTGCGTCCAGCGCTCCTCGCGCTCGCCGGGCCGGCGGTCGAGCCGCAGAACGAGATCGCGTTTCGCGAGGTCGCCGAGCGCCTCCTCGACCTCGCGTGTCGACCCGAACGGGTGCAGCCGCTCGGTGCGTGCCTTCAGCTCGGCGGCCGTCTGCTGGCCGCGCAGCATCAGCACCGCGAGCAGGGACATGTCCTGCGCCGAGAGCGAGAGCGCCCCGTCGACGAGGTGGCGGTACTTCGCGGCGCGGCTGCCGGGGCCGCTCGCGAGGCGCACCCAGCCGCGCCGGGAGAGCCGGTCGATCGCGGTGCGGATCGTCGGCTCGTCATAGGCAACGACGGGGTCGCGGTTGGTGGACTGGTTGCACGCGAGCCGGAGCGAGTTGAGCGAGAGCGGGTACTGGTCAGGCGTCGTCCGCTGCTTCTCGATCAGGCTGCCGAGAACTCGGAGCTCGACGGGATCGGCGTCCATTGCCGGCAGAGCCTAACCCGTGTATAGTTAACCCGAAGGTGAACAATCAGACTCAACTCGATCGCGGCTTCCTGCTTCTCTCGCACCCGGTGCGGCGACGGATCGTCGAACGGCTCGGCCGCGGGCCGGCGACCGTCGGCGATGCGACCCGCGGCGTCGCCGTCTCAAAGCCGGCGGTCACGAAGCACCTGAAGGCGCTCGAGGAGGCAGGCGTCGTGCGCCGGGAGATCCGCGGTCGCGAGCACCTCCTCAGCCTCGACGCCTCAGGCCTCAGAGCCACGACGAACTGGCTCGACCTGCACCGGGAGCTCTGGGAAGCGAAGTTCGATGTGGTCGAGCGCAAGCTCGCAATCGAAACAGAGCGCAAGCTCGCAATCGAAACAGAGCGCAAGCTCGCCGACGATGAAAGGAGCAAGAGCATGACGACACAGCAAGAGGAGACGGTCCTTCGCCTCTCCCGCAAGTTCAACGCGCCGCGTGAGCGGGTCTTCGACGCGTGGACGGATCCGGACGTTCTGCGCGAGTGGTGGTCCGCCATGCCGACGATGACGCCGACTTTGGCCGAGGTCGACCTGCGCGAGGGCGGACGCTACCGCCTGGGGATGCGGGACACCGAGAGCGGCCGGGAGCACGTCGTCGTCGGCGAGTACCGCGAGATTCGCCGGCCCGAGTGGCTCGCCTACACCTGGGTGTGGGAAGGCAGCCCGGAGATGACCGGCGGCGAGACGCTCGTCGAGATCGAGTTCCGAGAGGACGGCGAAGGCACCGAGGTCGTGCTCACGCACACGGGACTGCCGACCGACGAAAGCCGCGGCCAGCACGCGCACGGCTGGAACGGCTGCTTCGACAGCCTCGCTGCATACCTGGGGTAACCGCGGGGTTCACGTCATGGCGCGCGCGAGGCGAGGCGAGGCAGGGCTGCCTCCGCCTCGCGCGGCCTGACTCGCTCGGGTTAGCCTCGTCCTGTGGAGCACCTCCTCGCGTTCGTCGGCATCTCGGTCGTCGTGATCGCGATTCCCGGGCAGGACACGGCACTGACGATCCGCAACACGCTCGCCGGCGGCAGGCGCAGCGGGCTCGTCACCGCCCTCGGAATTGTCACTGGGCAAGCGATCTGGACGTTCCTGACGAGCGTAGGCGTGGCCGCCCTCTTGCTCGCCTCGCACGAGGCGTTCACCGCCCTGAAGCTGCTGGGCGCCGCCTATCTCATGTATCTCGGCATCCGCGCACTCCTGGACGCGGTGCGCAAACGGCAGGCCGAGACGCGCTGGAGCGGCGGCACGCGCAGCTCGCGCAAGGCGTACCGGCAGGGCCTCCTGAGCAACCTCGGCAACGCCAAGATCGGGATCTTCTTCACGGGCCTCCTGCCGCAATTCGGATCGGGATTTTTCGAGCTCTGGGGCCTCGGGCTCCTCTTTGCGTCGCTGACGCTGCTCTGGCTCGTGCCGTACGTCTTCGCGATCTCAAAGGCCGCCGGCCTGCTTCGCCGTGACGGTGTGCGGCGGGCACTGGACGCGGTTTGTGGCGTCGGCCTCCTCGGGTTGGGAGTCCGGCTCGCCGGCGAGCGCGGCTGAGCGGCGGTTGCGGGTTTTCTACGGATCTCGCGGCAGCGCCGGCAGGCGATAAAGCTCGCGTCTACGCCGCCAAAGGAGGCCGCATGTTCACGTATGTCGCGCTCGTCGAGCTCACGCCTGAGGGCAGGGAGAACCTGAAGCAGGCGCCTGTGTTCCTCGAGAAGATCAAGACGATCGTCGAGCACGAGGGCGGGATCCTCGAGCAGACACTCGCCACGATGGGTCGCTGGGACTTCTTCGCGATCCTGAAGTACCCCGACATCGAGGCCGCGTTCCGCGCCCACGCGAAGATCGCGATGCTCGAGGTCGTCCAGACGGAGACCTTCCCGGCCGAAGAGGTCGAGGTCTTCCTGAAGGCTTTCGTCTAACCGAGACTCAAGTCGAAGCCAGCCTTGTGGGGCCGCTTCGGCGGCCTCACGCGTTCAGGTGACGTCGTCGCGGCTAGCCACGCCGCGCTAACCGAATCCTCACCCCGCGCTCTCGATTCGTTGATGACGGGGGCGTAGCGTCCGATCGCGTGAAGATCGTCACGTTCATCGCAAGCCTCGCCCTCGTCAGCGCTCTGCCCGCCGCGGGCGCCGATGCGCCGGTGCTCGTGGGGCAGCTGAGAGACGGCGGTCTCGTCGGGCTCTCGGCGAGTGGCGCGATCGTCGCGACGTTCGCCGGGGTGGCCGCGCCCGGCACGTCGGGGGCCTCGTTCCCTGCGTGGTCTCCGGACGGGACGCAGGTCGCGTTCTCGAAGGGCGGGATCTGGGTCGCCGGGCTGGACGGCGCGAGCCGGCAGCTGACGGCGCCGGTCGCGAACGGCTTCGACTTCATGCCGACCTGGTCGCCGGACGGCTCACAGGTTGCCTTCATTCGCTACGACAGCTCGGGTGATCGCGACATCTACGTCGTCGGCGTGAAGGACGGAGCGCTCCGCCGCCTGACCTCCAGTGGAGGGTCGAAGGACGCGCCGAGCTGGCAGCCGCACGGGACGCTCGTGCTCTACCGAAGCTTCACTACCGTTCCCGGCGGCCAGCTCTTCCTCGCGGACACCGTCACGGGGACGATCCGCCGGCTGTTGGCCGACGGTGCCGTCGCCGGGAGCTGGTCGCCCGACGGCAAGAACGTGGCGTACGCGAGTGCGGCCGGGCTGGGGGTCGCATCCGTGGACGGCGGCGAGCAGCGGATACTCGTTCGCCGCCCGGTGGAGGACCCGACGTGGTCGCCGGACGGGCGGCGGATCGCGTTCCTGATCAGGACGAGCTTCCCGGAGTACTACGGACGAGGGGGCACGCCGTCCCGCACCGACGTCTACACCGTGGGGGCAGAGGGCTCCGACCTGCGCAGGCTCACGGGCTTCGACGGCGACCTTCCGTGGACCACACCGATCGCCGGTGCAAGCGCTCCTCGCTGGTGGTCCGGTGGGGACAGGCTGTTCTTCGCCCCCTACGAGCCGGGTTCGACGACCGGTCCCCGCGCCTGGTCGATGAATGCGGACGGCAGCTGCCAGGCCGCGTTCGCGCGCCCCACCCCGCTCTTTGGCGTACCGAGCTGGAGTCCGACGGCCGCCCCCGTGCCGCCCTCCGAGTGCAGCTCCGCGCAGCTGCGGTTGCGCGCCGGCCGCACCGAGGTCGGCCTCCACGACGACGTTCCGCTCAAGCTCATTCTCCGGAACGCCGGGACGAGGCCGCTCGAGGGTGCGCGCCTGACGATCGAGGCGACCCGGGGCGCCGTCCGGTCCGCGGACCAAGCGAGCCCTGTGTGCGCCGACGGGCACACGCTCGTCTGCTCGCTGGGGTCGGTGCCCCGCGGCGCGGAGCTCGCATTGGAGTTCCTCGGCACACCGGGTTCGACCGTCGGCAACGCCGAGTACACGGCGAGGATCAGCTGGCAGGGGGAGCCGGATGTGAACACGGCGGCCGATGTGGCGACCGTGGGCGCGACCGTCGCGCCCTGCGACATCGTCGGCACCTGGGGGAACGACAAGCTGATCGGCACGGCTCGGCGCGACCGGATCTGCGGCCGTCCGGGAGCCGACCGGATCGAGGGCGGAGCGGGCAACGACCGGATCGAGGCCGGCTCGGGCGCGGACACTGTCGTCGGCGGCAAGGGCCGCGACACGATCGACGCGGGTGGCGGCGGCGACGTCGTCTACGTGCGCGACGGCGAGCGGGACGTCGTCGACTGCGGCACGGAGCAGGACATCGTGGTCGCCGACCAGCGTGACGTGCTGAAGCATTGCGAGCACGTGACGCGAGCCAGGGTGCGCCGGTGATCGGCCTCGCGCTCGGTCTCCTGCTGGCCGGGAGCGGGTCGCGAACGGGTTCGCGCGGACCGGGTCGACGTCGTCGCGAAGGACTGCGAGGTCGTGGTTCGGTGACGCGGATCGGCGTCCTGATCGCAGCGCTCGTGCTGGTGACGAGCGTGCCGGCGGCGGGGGCCGACGCGCCGGTGCTGGTCGGTGCGCAGAACGACGGGAGCATCGTCTCGCTCTCGTCGAGCGGCGCGCTCCTCACGACGCTGGTCGGCAGATCCCCGTTCGGGATCCCGGCCGGCGACCCGGTCTGGTCTCCTGACGGGACCCGGATCGCGTTCGTACGGAGCGGGATCTGGGTCGCCGACCTCGACGGCGCGACCCAGCAGCTGACGGTGCCGAGCCAGCCCGGGTACGACACGCAACCTGTGTGGTCGCCCGACGGCTCGCAGGTTGCCTTCCTCCGCTCGGAAGCCGGCGGCGGCCGCGACGTCTTCGTCGTCGGTGTCGCCGACGGGAGGCTCCGGCGGCTGACCTCGGACGCCGCGGTCGAGGATCAGCTGAGCTGGCAGCCGAGGGGGTCGATGCTGCTCTTCCTCCGCTGGGAGCTCGATCGCGGCTCGTACGTCGCGGATACCGTCACCGGGACGGTTCGTCGACTGGCGCGCGGCGTGTCCTCCGCGGGGTGGTCGCCCGACGGTCGAGCGATCTTGAGCTCGACCGCGGACGGTCTCGAAATCGCTGCGCCGGACGGAAGCCGGCGGCGGGTGCTCGTCCGCCGGCCGGCGTACGACGGGACGTGGTCGCCGGACGGGCGGCGGATCGCGTTCACGCTTGCCACGCTCGGCCCGCCGAACCGGTTCGGGACCCCGGCGATTGGCGACGTCTACGTCGTCGATGCGGACGGCTCCGGCCTGCGGCGACTGACCGGGGTCGACGGAGACTCGCCGTCGACCAGGGGGACGAGTGCGTCAGGGCCTCGCTGGTGGCCGGGCGGCGCGAGGCTGTTCTACGCCTCGAGCGCGCCGACGCTCACCGGGGTGGGCTCCCGAATCTGGACGATGAACGCGGACGGCAGCTGCGAGGCGGCGCTCGCGCAGCTGTCGCCGCAAGTCGTCGGCACTCCGAGCTGGAGCCCGACGGCGCCGGCCCAACCCGCCACCGAGTGCAGCTCGGCGCTGGTTCGGCTTCGCACGGAGCGCGCCGAGGTCGGCAAGCACGACCCCGTCGCGCTCGAGCTGATCGTGCGCAACGACGGCACGCGCCCGCTCGCCGACGCGCGCGTGACGGTCGAGGCGAGCCGCGGCACGGTACGGCCGGCCACCGGATCCGCGTCGTCCTGCACGAGCGGACCGACGCTGGTCTGCCCGCTCGGCTCTTTTGCCCCGGGTGCCGCGCTGACGCTCGAGTTGGTGGGCACGCCGAGCACGGCCGGAGTGACGGAGGCCTACATGGCGAGGATCGCCTGGCAGGGGGAGGGCGATGTGAATCCGGACGCGGACGTCGCAACGGCGGCCGTGACCGTGGCGCCCTGCGACATCGTCGGCACCTGGGGGAACGACAAACTGACCGGCACGGCCCGGGGCGATCGGATCTGCGGCCGTCCAGGCGCCGACCGGATCGGCGGCGGCGCGGGGAACGACGTCATCGAGGCGGGGTCGGGCGCGGACACGGTCGTCGGCGGGCCTGGTCGTGACACGATCGACGGCGGCGGTGGCACGGACGTGGTCTTCGTCCGCGACGGCGAGCGCGACGTGATCGACTGCGGCAGCGAGGAGGACGTCGTCGTTGCGGACCAGCGAGACGTGCTGAAGCGCTGCGAGCACGTCACGCGCGCGAAGACGCGGCCGCGGTAGCTCCTAGGCGCGGACGAGCGGCTTGTACTTGATGCGGTGTGGCTCGAGCGCCTCGGGACCGCGCGTCTCGCGCACCCAGTCGGCGTACTCGCCCCAGGTGCCTTCGAACCACGTGGCCTGCGAGTCGCCCTCGAAGGCGAGGATGTGAGTCGCCACGCGATCGAGGAACCAGCGATCGTGCGTGATCACGACGGCACAGCCGGCGAAGTCGAGCAGCGCCTCTTCGAGGGCGCGCAGCGTGTCGACGTCGAGGTCGTTGGTCGGCTCGTCGAGGAGCAGGACGTTGCCGCCCGAGCGCAGCACCTTCGCCAGATGGACGCGGTTGCGCTCGCCGCCCGAGAGGTCGCCGACGCGCTTCTGCTGATCCGGGCCGCGGAAGTTGAACCAGGACGTGTATTGCCGCGAGTTCACCTCACGCTTGCCGAGCACGATCGTGTCGAGGCCGCCGGAGATCTCCTTCCAGACGGTGAGCTTGGGGTCGAGGTCGTCGCGCGACTGGTCGACGTACGCGAGCTTGACCGTGTCGCCGATCCTGAGCGTGCCGTCGTCGGGAGCCTCCTCGCCGGCGATCATCCGGAACAACGTCGTCTTGCCCGCGCCGTTCGGCCCCACGACGCCGACGATCCCGGCCGGCGGCAGCGAGAACGACAGATCCTCGACGAGCAGGCGGTCGCCGTAGCCCTTCTTGACGGCGTCGGCCTGGATGACGATGTCGCCGAGCCTCGGCCCGGGCGGGATGTGGATCTCGACCCTGTCCAGCTTGACGTTGTCCTCCTCGGCGAGGAGCTTCTCGTACGAGCCGAGGCGCGCCTTCGACTTCGCGTGCCGCGCGCGCGGGCTCATGCGCACCCACTCGAGCTCGCGGGCGAGGGTGCGGCGGCGGGCGGACTCGGTCTTCTCCTCGTGCGCGAGCCGCTCTTGCTTCTGCTCGAGCCACGACGAGTAGTTGCCCTGGAAGGGAATGCCTTTGCCGCGGTCGAGCTCGAGGATCCAGCCGGCGACGTTGTCGAGGAAGTACCGGTCATGGGTGACCGCGACGACGGTGCCCTTGTAGTCGGCGAGGAAGCGCTCGAGCCAGGCGACCGACTCGGCGTCAAGATGGTTCGTCGGCTCGTCGAGGAGCAGCAGGTCGGGCGCCGAGAGCAGCAGCCGGCAGAGCGCGACCCGGCGGCGCTCGCCACCGGAGAGCGTCGTCACGTGGCGATCGCCTTCGGGCAGCCGCAGCGCATCCATCGCGTGGTCGAGCTCGGAGTCGAGCTGCCAGGCGTCGCGGCGGTCGATCTGATCCTGGACGGTGGCCTGCTCGGCGAGCAGCGCGTCGTAGTCGGCGTCGGGCTCGGCGAACTTGGCCGAGATGTCGTTGAAGCGGTCGAGCAGGTCGCGCAGCTCGCGGACGCCGTCCTCGACGTTTTCGCGCACCGTCCTCGTCTCGTCGAGGCCGGGCTCCTGCAGCAGGATGCCGACGGTCGCGTTGGGCGAGAGCTCCGCGACGCCGCTGGAGGGCTCCTCGAGGCCCGCCATGATCTTCAGCACCGTCGACTTGCCGGCGCCGTTCGGGCCGAGGACGCCGATCTTCGCCCCGGGAAAGAACGAGAGCGAGATGTTCTCGAGCACCTTGCGCTCGGGGCCGTAGAACTTGTCGACCCGGTACATGGTGAAGATGTATTCGCTGCTCATCGCGCTCGACGATAGCGACAGCGGGGCGTACGCTCGCCGGATGAGCTGCTGCTCGCGTGCGCACGCCGAGATGTTCGACGAGCGAACCGCGCGCCGCGACCTCAAGCGGTACCGCCGCAAGGGTCTCGACCGTCCGGCGCGACGCCTGGTCGAGATGTTGCGGCGACGCGGGCTGGCCGGCAAGACGGTGCTCGAGGTCGGCGGCGGCATCGGCTCGCTGCAGGTCGAGCTGTTGCAGGCCGGCGCGACGCATGCCACCAACGTCGAGATCTCGCCGTCGTACGAGCCGGCGGCGGAGGAGCTCCTTGCCGAGCAGGTGCTGGCGGGGCGCGTCGAGCGGCTCCTCGGCGACATCGTGCAGGCGCCGGACCTGGCGCCCGAGGCCGACACGGTCGTGCTCAACCGGGTCGTTTGCTGCTATCCGGACGTCGAAGGGCTGATGGGCGCCGCTGCCGACCGCGCGCGCTCGGCGATCGCGCTCAGCTTCCCGCCTGACATCTGGCTCGCGCGGGCCGCAGCCGCCGCAGTGAATCTCTTCCTCCGCCTGGGCCGCCGCGAGTTCCGCACGTACATCCACCCGCAGGCAGCGATCCTGGGACCCGCGCTCGGACGCGGCTTTCGCGTCGAGGAGACCGGACGCGCCGGCATCTGGCGGGTCGTCGAACTCGTCCGCTGACCCCGCCTCGGTACGATGGCGCGATGGCCGTCGCCTCAGGCATGAAGCTCGACGCGCAGAAGCTCCGCGCCGACTTCCCCATCTTCGAGCACCCGATCCACGGCAAGCCGCTCGCCTACCTCGACTCCGCCTCCAGCACCCAGAAGCCGCGGCAGGTGCTCGACGTGATGCGCGACTTCTACGAGACCTCGTACGCGAACGTCCATCGCGGCGTCTACGACCTGGCCTCACGCGCGACCGCCGGCTACGAGGGCGCACGCGAGAAGGTCCGCGCCTTCGTCAACGCCGAGTCGACGCGCGAGATCATCTTCACGCGCAGCTCGACCGAGGCGCTGAACCTCGTCGCCTACGCCTGGGGGCTCGACAACCTCGGCCCGGGCGATCTCGTCGTCGTCACCGAGCTCGAGCACCATTCGAACTTCGTCCCGTGGCAGTACATCGCCAAGCGGACCGGCGCTACCTTCCGCGCGATCCCGATCGACGACGCCGGTGAGCTCCAGCTCGACGAGCTCGAGCGCATCGCTGCCGAGGGCAACGTCAAGGTCGTCGCCAACAACCTGATCTCGAACTCACTTGGCACCATCAACCCGGTCGAGAAGCTGGCTGCGTGGGCGCACGAGCACGGCGCGATCATGGTCGTCGACGCGGCGCAGGCCGCTCCGCACAAGCGGGTCGACGTGCAGGCGCTCGGGTGCGACTTCCTCGCCTTCTCGTCCCACAAGCTCTGTGGGCCGAGCGGGGTCGGCGCGCTGTGGGGTCGCAAGGAGCTGCTCGAGCAGATGTCGCCGTTCAACCTCGGCGGCGAGATGATCCGCTCCGTCAAGCTCGAGGGCACGACCTGGAACGAGCTGCCGTACAAGTTCGAGGCGGGAACGCCGGCGATCGCCGAGGCGGTCGGCTTCGGCGCCGCGATCGACTACGTCACCGCCGCCGGCATCGACGCGATCGAGCAGCACGAGCACGACCTCACGGTCTACGCCCTGGACCGGCTCGCCGAGCTGCCGGGCATCAAGGTCTTCGGCCCACCGCCCGACCGGCGCGCGGGGATCATCTCGTTCGACGTCGAGGGCATCCACCCGCACGACGTGGCGCAGGTGCTCGACTGGGAGGGGATCGCGATCCGCGCGGGCCACCACTGCACGCAGCCGCTGATGACACGTCTCGGCGTCGCCGCGACCTCGCGCGCGAGCTTCTACCTCTACACCGTGCCGGACGAGATCGACAGGCTGATCGCCGGCCTCGTCAAGGTGCAGAAGGTCTTCGGATGAGTGAATTCGACCAGATGTACCGCGAGGTGATCCTCGATCACTACAAGAATCCGCGCGGGCACGGGGCGATCGCCGATCCGGACGCGCACGCGGAGGGGCAGAACCCGCTCTGCGGCGACGAGGTGACGATCTCGGTCAAGTTCGGCGCCGACGGCGACACGATCGAGGAGATCGGCTTCGAGGGCCGCGGCTGCGCGATCTCACAGGCGGCGACGTCGATGCTCACGGAGATGGTGCAGGGCCGCAAGGCGAGCGAGGTGGCGGTACTGCCGAAGGAAGAGCTGCTCGAGGAGATCGGCATCCCGCTGAGCCCCGTCCGGCTCAAGTGCGCGATCCTCGGCCTCGGCGTTCTGAAGGTGGCCTTGCACCGCTCGAAGGGGACGCCGCTGCCGGAAGAGTGGGCGACCCTCGCGAACGAGCTTCAGCTCGAGGACTGAGCCGCGAGGTGGCCGAGATCGCCGTCGCGCCGCTCGACGAGTTTCCCCCTGGCTCGGTGAAGATCGTCCAGGCGGGGACACTGCTCTCGATCGGCGTCTACAACTGCGACGGTGAGCTCTTCGCGCTCGAAGATCGCTGCTCACACGACGACGGGCCGCTCTGCGAAGGTGACTGGGATCCGGAGCGGTGCGCCGTCGTCTGCCCGCGGCACGGCTCGAACTTCGACCTACGGACGGGCGCGCCGCTGACCCTGCCGGCCTACGAGCCGGTCGCGACCTATCCGGTGCACGTCGTCGACGGGGTCGTCAAGGTCGTTGTCGTCTGAGCCGGTCCGCTGCTGGGTCACCGCCGACCCGGCGTACCAGGCCTACCACGACGAGGAATGGGGCAGGCCCGTGCGCGACGAGCGCGGGGTCTACGAGCGGCTCTGCCTCGAAGGCTTCCAGTCCGGGCTTTCGTGGCTGACGATCCTCCGCAAGCGCGAGAACTTCCGGGCCGCGTTCGCCGGCTTCGATCCGGACCGCGTCGCCCGTTTCGGCAAGCGCGACGTCGAGCGGCTGCTCGGCGACGCGGGCATCGTCCGTCACCGCGGGAAGATCGAGGCGGCGATCGCAAACGCCCAGGCCACGCTCGGCCTGCGGGCGGAGGGGACGCCGCTGCACGAGCTTTTTTGGTCGTTGCGGCCCGCACCGCATGCCGCGTACGCGTCGCTCTCCGACCTGCCCGCCCAGACGGACGAGTCCAAGGCGCTCTCGAAGCGGCTGAAGCAGGCCGGCTTTCGCTTCGTCGGCCCGACGACGGTTTATGCGGCGATGCAGGCGTGCGGCGTCGTCAACGACCACATCGCGGGGTGTTACGTGCGGGCGGACGTCGAGCGGAGCCTCAGCGGCGCTTGACGCTGACGAGCGCCAGGCGCTCCGTCGCTCCCTTGACCGTCTCTTCCTTCACCATGCCGATGCCACGCACGTAGAGCTTGTGGTCGACGACGCCGGGCTCGAGCGGTGTCCACTCCTTGGTCAAGAGGGCGCGCTTCGAGCGCGTCGCAGGAGTCGAGACGGCGGCGTCGAGGCTGAGCACCTGGAACCGGTCCTCGGCGTGTCCCGCGTAGTGCTCCTGGGAGAACGTCTGGCCCACGCTCGGCTTTGCGGGCATGTAGACACCTGCGCTCGCACCGTGGACGCCCGCCTGCCAGGTGCCTTCGGTGCTGGTGACGCGGCCCTTCGCATCCAACTCCGCGGTCTGCTCGCCGAAGTACCAGACAGTGCCGACGCGATCTTGTGCGTACCAGTCGGTCGTCCGCTCGGCCAGGCGGCCGTTCAGGTAGAGCCGGTCCTCGAGCACGGTGCAGCGGACACCGTCGATCACGTGCGTACGCCGAGTGACGAAGACCACGTCGCGGGCGGGCTCACCGTCCTTGACGCCCCGATAGACGAAAGTCGTACCGGGGCGGAGCGGAAACCACGGGTTGTCGACCCGGGCGGCGAACTGTGGCGGGGCGACGGCTCCGGCCGGCCACGCGCCCAGCGCCGCGACGCAAGCGAGCGCGAGCAGCGCACCGAGCTGTGTCCTCATTGAAGTTCCGCCTTCGGAAGCGGCCAGCCTGGCCGAAGGTGGGCCGCGAGCTCCTCCGCCTCGGGTGTCTCGATCGCGACGACGTCGAATCGGGCGTCGGGCCGCAGGCGCACGACGAGTGCGTTCGCGTCCTCGCGAACGTCGAGAAACCAACGCTTTCCGTCCCGCCAGAAGCGGCCGCGCCTGGTGTTCCGGAACGGGATCGCGACCCCGACGCGCCGCAGCGTGAACACCGACGGCCCATCCCGAAGCCCGAGCTCGACCGATTCGATCAGCTGCCGCGGCACCACGATCGCGGACACGAGCAGCAGTGCCTTGTCAAGCCCGCCGTACCGGACGATGAGGCCCTCTTCGGTGACCCCGATCGCGCGAGTCATGAGTCAAGCGTACTCGCGGAGGTACGCTGCCGACGTGCTCGACGATCGCGTCCGCGCCGTGCTCGCCCGTCTCGAGGAGGAGGACCAGGCGGAGCGCGAGGCAGGCTTGCCGAGTGAGGTCCGGTCCCGCGCCGTTGTGCCGACGACCGGCAGGTTCCTCTTCTCGCTCGTCGCCCCGCAGGCCGACTGCGAGGTGCTCGAGGTCGGTGGCTCACGGGGCTACTCGACGATCTGGCTCGCCGCGGGCGTCAGGCACCTCGGCGGCCGGGTGCTCTCGCTGGAGAACGACCCGGAGAAGATCGACGCCTGGCGCCGGAACATCGCCGACGCGGGCCTCGAGGAGTACGCCCAGCTCGTCGCCGGCGACGCGTACGAGACTTGCCCGGCCTCGACGACGTTTTCGACATCGTCTTTCTCGACGCCGAGAAGGAGCAGTACGAGCACTTCTTCTCGCTCGCGCGGACGAAGCTCGAGCCGGGCGCGCTGGTCATCGCGGACAACGTTCTCTCGCACGTGGAGGCACTCGGGGACTACTCGCGGGCGCGCCAGGCCGACCCGACGCTGTCAAGCGTGACGGTGCCGCTGGACAGGGGTCTCGAGCTGACGACGATTCTCAGCGGCGACCCGCTCGCAGATTGACCGAAAAGGCTGACGCGAAAAATTCGTCTGCATGGGCGCCGACCGAGCCGCTATATTCCGCCTACCGCGGAAAGGAGGTGGTCCGGTAGTGGAGATTTCAAGTAGTACCGGCAGTGGAGGTACCAGCCGGTAAGGGCGTGTCCCCGGGACCACCGGGAATCGCCTAGCCAGCGTTGGGGACGGTCTCCGAGGAGACCAACCGTCCTTGCCAATTCAAGGCTGGTTACCGTGGGATCGGAGGCCCGGCATTCGCCGGGCCTCTCCCTCTTTCCGGGCCGTGCCGGTCGCCCGGTCCTCAGGGGTGCAGGCGCCAGATGTCCGTGCCGCCGTAGCTCGGAATCCAGGCCTCGCCTGCGATCGCGGTGACGACGAACGGCCCCTTGCCGACCGGGACCGTGTCCACGACGGCGTTCGTGGCCGGGTCGACGATCGAGACGGTGTTGTCGCGCACGTTCGGGACCCAGACCATTCCGGCGACGACTGCGGGGTCGCCCGGACCAGAGCCGACCGCGATCGTCGCGACGACGCGGTTCGTCGCCGGGTCGATCCGCGCGATCGAGTTCAGCCCGCCCTGCGAGATCCAGACCGCGTCGGCGCTCGCCGCAGTCCAGGTCCCGCCCGCGACCTTGATCCGCTTCACGACCTTGCGCCGCGCCGGATCGACGCGTGCGACGGCGCCGCCCGACGGGTCGGCGACCCAGATCGAGCCGAAGGCGCCGAGCGCGCCCGCGGCGGAGGTGCCGATCTTGACCGTCGAGACGACCTTGCTGCGACGCGGGTCGATTCGGTAGAGCTCGCCGAAGCTGTAGCTCGTGGCCCATGCCGCGCCGTAGGCGAACGTCGCGTCATACGGCTGCGGGCCGACCTTGACGGCGGCCGTGCGCTTGCCGGTCTTCACGTCGACGCGGCTGATCGTGTTCGAGTTCGTGTCCTCGATCCAGAGCGAGCCGGCGCCGAAGCCCATGCCGCAGGCGCCGTGGCCGATCCTGGTGCGCGAGACGACGAGGTTCGTCGCCGGATCGATCCGGAGCAGGGTCGGGGCGCCAAAGAGGCTCACCCAGACCGAGCCGCCGCCGGCGAACGCCGCACACGGCTGCTTGCCGCCGGCGATCTTCGCAACGACCTGCGGCGGCGCAGAGGCGGCCGCGCACGCGGCGCCGGTCACCGCGCCTGCGCAGAAGAGGGAGACGATGAACGGCTTCATGCCCGGCACGGTAGTCCGGAACCGGAGCAAATGCTACGAACTCGGATTAAGTCTCGGTTAACGCCTGCTCGAGCGCGGCGCCGAGCCGCCTCAGAGCGGCGCGGACGTCGTCCTCGGGCGCGTCGAGCCGGTTCACGATGGCCTCCGTCGCCTCGCGCAGCGCAGGCCAGCCGGCCTTCCACTCGCGATCGCCCGCGGCAGAAAGGCGCAGCAGGCTGGAGCGGCCGTCGTCCGGGTGCGGGTCCTTCTGGACGAGACCGCGTCGCGTGAGTCGTTGCACGAGGTCGGACATGGTCGTCAGCGGCGTGCCGAGCAACGCCGCCAGCTCCGTGAGCCTGATCGGGCCGAAAGCGCCGATCGCGCTGAGCGCTGCGTAGCCCGCGGGCTCGACGCCGAGCCGGACGAGCTCCGCGCTCGACGAGCGTCCCCATCCGGGCGTGCACGGAGTAGATCTCGAGCAGCAGCGACAGCCGCTGCTCGTCCTTGACCTCAGGCGGCACGCCGGATTTGCTCGTCCAGCGGCACGAGCGGGAGCTTGAACGTCTCGACGGCGTTCGAGTTCGTGGCGACGTTGTCCGCTCCGGCGAGCATCTCGATCTGATCGCGTGTGACCGGGGTCTTCGGCAGCCGCTCGGCGACGCCGGCACCGAGGCGGGCGACCCCGAACGGGATGTGAAGCTGCAGCCGGCGCTTGCCGAGCACCTTCGCGATTCGTGCATAGAGCTCGTTCCAGTCAACCGTGTCCGGTCCGCCGAGCTCGAACGTCTGCCCTGCGGCGTCCGGCCTTTGGGCACCCTCCGCGAGGTACGCGGCCACGTCCTCGACCCAGATCGGTTGCGAGCGCTGCCGGCCCGGGCCGAGCACGGGCGTGACGGGCGACCAGCGCACCTGGCGGATGAAGAGCGGCAGCACGCCGCCGTCGGCGCCGAAGACGAAGCTCGGCCGGAAGATCACGTACTCCAGCCCTGAGCCCTTGACCGCCTCCTCCATGGCGTGCTTCGCCTTGAAGTACGGGACGGTGTTCTCCGCTTCGGTGTCCGACGTGCCGAGGGCGGACTGGAGGACGAAGCGGGAGATGCCCTCCTCCTTCGCGGCGGCGACGAGATCGCGGGTCCCCTGCGCCATGATCCGCTCGAACTGCTCCGGGCTCCCTTGGATGATCGCGACGAGGTGGATGATCCGCTCCACGCCGCGCACCGCTTCGCGCAGGCTGGCCGGATCGGTCATGTCGCCCTGCACGACCTCGGCGCCCCAACCCGCGAGCTGCGAGGCGTCCCGCGGCTCGCGCACGACGACGCGTACCGGTTGCTCTCTTGCGCGCAGCGCGTGGACGACCTTCGGGCCGATGAAGCCGGTTGCACCCGTGACGAGGATCATGCGGCGACGATCACGACGGGATCAGGCGGCGCCCTCGAAGTTCTTGTAGTAGCGGCTCGGCGTCGGGCCTTCCTGCCCCTGGTACTTCGAGCCGAGCTCGCCGGTGCCGTACGGATGCTCCGCGGGCTCGGTGAGCTGCACGAACGACAGCTGGCCGATCTTCATCTTGTAGTAGATCGTGATCGGGAGGTTCGCGACGTTCGACAGCTCGAGCGTCACGTGCCCGTCCCAGCCGGGGTCGATGAAGCCTGCGGTCGAATGGATCAGCAGGCCCAGCCTTCCGAGCGAGCTCTTGCCCTCCAGGCGCGCGACGAGGTCGTCCGGGAGCGTGACCCGCTCGAGCGTCGATCCGAGCACGAACTCGCCGGGGTGGAGGATGAACGCCTCGTCCCCGATCTCGACGAGCTCCGTCAGATCCTCCTGCGCCTGCTTGACGTCGATGAACGGATGGCGCGAGTTGCGGAAGACGCGGAAGAAGCGGTCGACGCGGACGTCGACGCTCGACGGCTGCAGGAGCCCGGGGTCGTAGGGGTCGATGCCGATGCGGCCCTCGTCGAGGAAGCGCTGGATCGTCCTGTCGGAGAGGACCACAGGGCGATTGTACGAGGACCGACACACAGGTATGCCGCCACACAGGTACCTCTGTGCCGGCACAGAGTTACCTGTGTGCCGGGTCGGGCGACGCGAGCTGCGCTACGCCGCCGCGAACGCGGGCTCTGACGACGCCGCGACGGCGGCAAGCTCCGGTCTCGCGGCGAGCACGAGCATGGCGTGGCTCCAGCCGAGCGGCACGACCCACGCGGGCGACCCGTCCTCGGCAACTTGCTCGGGCAGTAGGCCGAGCGGCGTCTGCGAGCGCTCCGCCCAGGCGATGCAGCGCTGGAATCCCACCTCGTCGCCGATCTGGCGGTAGTACAGGCCGAGCCAGAGCGTCGCGAGCACCCAGGCGTTGCCGCCCGCGTACTGGTCGCCGGCATAGCGGCGCACTCCTCCCGTGGGCGTGAGCAGCTGCTCCTCGATCGCCTGCACCGTGGCACGCATGCGCGGCGAGGCCGGGTCGACGACCGCGAACGGCCAGGCGAGCCCGAGCAGCGACACGTCGACGCGGTCGTCCGAGTCGGTGGCGCCCCACGCGGTTCGGTTCGGGTACGGCAGCCGGCGCGCGAACTGTTCCGGCAGCTCCGCGGCTCCTTCCTTGCGGGCGACCCAGCGCGAGCGGAGATAGCGGCCGTGCTCGTCGCTCCAGAGGCACCGCTCGATCGCCTCGGCGACGCCGGCCGCAGCCTGCTCGTAGCGCCACGCCACAGCCGGATCGTGGCGCCGCGCCATTCGCGCGGCGGCGCGCAGGCCGCCGCACACCGCTGCCGCCGAGTAAGAGTGCTCGCCGTCGTCCTGCTCCCAGAGGTCGACGCTCGGCAGCGGGAGCCCCGAGATCGGGTCGATGAACGAGAGGAGGAACTCGGCCGCGCGGCGGGCGGACGGCCACAGCTCGCGGTCGAGCCCGTGGTCGCCGAGCTCGGCGTAGGCGGCCTCGTAGGCGAAGAGGATCGCCCCCGTCTCGTCGATCTGGTGCAGTCCCCACGACGGGCCGAGCAGGCCGTCGGTCCAGTAGCGCTGCAGCCACAAGCCTTCGGGCGCCTGCACGCGAGCGAGCCAGCGCAGCGCGTCGGCCGCCTCGTCGCCGCGGCCGGAGGCCAGGAGGGCGAGCGTCGTGTAGGCGAGGTCGCGGCCCCAGACGAAGCCGTAGCCACCGCTCGACTCGAACGTCGGGTCCATCTCGGGCGCAGCGATCGAGGCACCCGTCTGCTTGTCGCCCAGGAGATCCATGACGAGCAGCGACCGCCGGTAGAGCTCCGGCGCCGCCTCCGCCGGCTGCGCCGCGTCGATCCGCGCGCCGTCGTGAGCGACGCGATCGGCGAGCGCGGCGTCGAATCCCCGCTCCAGTGCAGCCCGCAGCCGGGAGAGCGCCTCTGCCGGGGTCGTCCCGAACGCACAGGCGAGCGTCACCTCGCCCGGCCCGGTCGCAACGAGTGCGCCTGCCGTGCCGCGGTGGGCCACCGCGTGGCCAACGAGCTCCCCGTCCTGGAGATCGTCCCAGGCGGAGTAGTCCTCATCGCGGCGCGAGCGTCCGCACGTCGCGTCGCCGCGCGGCGAGACACCGAGCGCGAGCACGCGATCGCGCCGGTACAGCACGAGCGCACCGGTGGTCGGATCGACGTACGCGGCGTGGCCGTGACGCACTTCCTCGAAGTCGGGCCGGCAGTGGACGAGCAGGCGCAGCTCCTCGCCGCAGCAAACGCGGCGGAGCAGCACGGGCGTCTCGGGGAGGACGAGATCCTGGACGAACGCCTCGATGCCCTCGCCGCGGGCGATCGTCTGCAAGACGCTCGCGTTCTCGAGATAGGACTGCTCGTGCTCGAGAGCTACGTCGTCGAGCCAGATCGCCCGGCCGTGCGCGTGCACGCCGAGGCGGAGCTCGCCGAGATGTTGACCGCGGTCGACGTGCGGCCAGAAGAGGCGCTCGATCTCACCGGTCGTCGAGACGGTGGCGAGCAGGGAGCCGTTGCCGAGCACGGCCGCAGGCAGACAGCGGCGCAGGTCGCGCCGCGGGTCCAGGCCCGTCCGCAGGTCTCTGTTGGTCAAGTGGAAGGTCTCTCGGAGCTTCTTGTGGAGGTCGATCCGGCTCAGCGTAGCCGTGTGGACGGTTGCCGCGACACTGGCCTGAGGGCCAGTTTCGACGCTAGTTTCTAGCCCCGCCGGAGCACGAGAGACGCCACGCTCGAGACGGCGCGCGAGCCGTCGAGCCCGCGGGAGACGGCGACGAGATAGACGCGCTCGTTCGGGCGGAACTTCAGCGGATCGAGGAACGCGCGATACGGCGACGAGTCGTCGATGGCGAGCCGCCGCCAGCCGCCCTGCGCCCGGCGCACCGCGAAGGAGACGGTCACCGGCCCGCCGCCGACCCCGGCGGTGACGCGGTACAGGTTGGTGACGTCGTCGCGCCCGGCCTTGATCGTGGGCTTGTGTGCGGCCGCCGCCGGCAGCTGCGTGTCGGCGCGCAGGAGCGTCGCCGAGATCCCCGGCAGCGTGATCGTCAAGCGAGCGTTCGCCCCGCTCGAGACGGGCGCACCGCGGAGGAGCGGCGTCCAGCCGGACGACGCCGTCGAGGTCTGGACGGTCACCGTCTGCGCCGCGGTGCCCGTGTTGAACGCCGCCACCTCCTCGCGGCGGCCGGCCAGGTCTATGCGGCTGACCACGAGGATGGTGCTCTTTGCGAGACGGACGATCGAGGCGCCTCTCGTCAGCGCCGGGTTGGAGTCGCGGAGGGCGCTCAGGAGCTTCAGCTCGCTCTCGATCGGATGGTTGACGACGTCGAACGAGGACCCGTTGCCGATCGGGCTGCCGCCGACGCGGGGCTCCGTCTTCCACTCGGGCACCTGCGTCGGGGACATGTCCTCGCGCGCTGCCTTGTCGCCGCCGCTGCCGATCATCCCGACCTCGTCGCCGTAGTAGACGACCGGCGCGCCGCGCAGCAGGTAGAGCAGGTCGTAGCCGAAGACGACGCGCCGCAGCAGCTCCGCCGGCGACGGCTGTGACCGTGACTGGATCTGGTACGCGGCGCGACCCATGTCGTGGTTGCCGAGGAAGGTCGCCGGCGTCGGCAGGACGCCGTTCGGCAGCCGGAAGTAGTCGTCGTCGTCGAGCCGCTGGCCCAGCGCCCGCGCGCTCGTGCTGCCGGCTGCGAAGCCTGCCGCGGCGTCCTGGAACGGGAAGTCGAGCACGTTCGGGAGGCCGCGGTCGCGGACGAACGCCGACAGATCGGTGGCGCGGCTCGAGCGTCACCTCGCCGAAGAGCTGGAAGCGCGGCACGCCTGCCGCCTGCGCCGCCGCGAGGATCTTCGGCGCCCAGACCCGGAAGAACGCCGCGTTGACGTGCTTCGCCGTGTCGATCCGGAAGCCGTCGACCTGGTACCGCGGATCCAGTCCGCCGTAGATCTTCGCCAGCCCGTCGACGACGGCGGGCTGCTCGGTGAAGAGGTCGTCGAGCCCGAAGAAGTCGCCCTGCTCGAAGCAGACCTCGCTGCAGCCTGAGAAGTCGATGTCGCCGCGGTCGTGGTAGCTCGCGGGTCGTTGAGCCAGGCCGGCTTCTTTGCGTTTCGGTCGGCGGCGATGGCGACGGGGACGCGAGGCATGTTGGCTGCGCTCAGGCACGGGAACGTGTTGCCCGTCGCGTAGCGCGCAGGATTGAACTTCCGGCCCTTGCAGTCGCGGAACGGCGCGTCGGTGTAGCCGCTGCCCGAGAGCGTGATCACGTCGGCCGTGTGGTTGACGACGACGTCGACGTAGACCTTCAGCCCGAGCGAGTGCGCGCAGTGACGAACGCCGAGAAGTCCGCGTTCGTGCCCGAGGTGGGGGTCGACCGAGGTGAAGTCAGTGATCCAGTAGCCGTGGTAGGCGGCGCTGTCGCCCTGCACGGTCTTCTGGCCGAACGGCGGCGTCACCCAGACGGCGTTGAACCCGAGGCTCTTGATCCTCGCGAGCCCCGTCTTCGTGTCGGTGCAGCGAGCCGGTCAGGCCCTTGAAGTCGCCGCCGTGGAACCAGCCGGTCGAGGTCGGGTCGTAGCCGGTCACGCCGCGCCCGCCCGAGCGGCCGCCGCGATCGTTCGCGGTATTGCCGTTCGCGTACCTGTCCGTCATCACGAAGTAGAGGCGCTGCGACACGATCGGCGGCGTCGACCGGCGGCTTCGAGAGCGCCGCGAGCTGCGCTCCCGTCGGCGGCCCCGGCGCGCCGCCCGTGGCCGCACTGACCCCGATGACTGCCCCCAGTGCCGCCAGGACGACGGCGACGCTCTTAGCGGAGCGGCTCACCCGTCCCCTCGTCGAAGAAGTGCAGCTTGCCGACGTCGATCGCCACGGGAACCTCGTCATCGATCTGCAGCGAGACGTGCGGCGGGAACGTCGCGACGAAGTTCGGCCTCGAGCCGACGACGCTGTCGCCGCCCTCGCCCGTCGTCTCGTCGAACGTCACGTCGGTGCGGATTGCCATCGCGTCGACGTGGAAATAGGCCATCGACTCGGAACCGAGAGCCTCGAGCAGCTCGACGCGCGCGTTGATCGACGGCAGGTCGGGGCGCTCCTGGGCCGGATAGAGGTTGGAGGCGCGAATGCCCGCGACGACCGGCCTGCCGGCGTACTCACGGACTCGTGGATACTCCTTCAGCGCCTCCTCGGCGACGGGGATCCGCTGCGCGCCGAGCTCGAGCTCGACGACGCCGTTCTCGGCCGCGACGTTGAGCACCAGCAGGTTCATCGGCGGCGTGCCGATGAAGCCGGCGACGAAGAGGTTCTCCGGGCGGTCGTAGAGCCGCTGCGGAGCGTCGACCTGCTGGAGCAGGCCCTGGTTCATCACGGCGACGCGGTCGCCCATCGTCATCGCCTCCACCTGGTCGTGCGTCACGTAGACGGTCGTCGTGCCGAGCTCGTGCTGGACCTTGGCGATGTCGGCGCGCATCTGGACACGCAGCTTCGCGTCGAGGTTGGACAGCGGCTCGTCCATCAGGAACACCTGGGGATGGCGCACGATCGCGCGTCCCATGGCGACTCGCTGGCGCTGGCCGCCCGAGAGTTGCTTCGGCCTGCGGTCGAGGTACGGGGTCAGATCGAGCATGCGCGCGGCCCAACCCACACGCTCGTTGATCACCGTCTTTGCTCTCCTTGCGAAGCCGGAGGCCGAACGCGATGTTCTCGGCCACGGAGAGGTGCGGGTAGAGCGCGTAGTTCTGGAAGACCATCGCGATGTCGCGCTCCTTGGGATTGAGCTCGTTCACGACTCGGCCGCCGATCGACACGGTGCCCGCGGAGATGTCCTCCAGGCCCGCGACCATCCTCAGCGCGGTGGTCTTGCCGCAGCCGGAGGGGCCGACGAGGACCAGGAACTCGCCGTCGTGGATCTCGAGCGTCAAGTCCTTGACGGCGTGGAAGCCGTTCTCGTACACCTTGTCGACCTCGTTGAACGACACGTCAGCCATTGGGGGAGCTCCTTCGGGAGGGATCTTCGGCGCGCGGGCCGGCCGGGAGGAAGCTCACGGGATCCTCCAGACGTGGAACGCGGGGCCGTCGGCGGGCAGGACGCCGTCGTGTGCGTCCTCGCCGTAGAGGGTCTCGAGTTGCGGGAAGGGGACGCGAATGGGCCGGTGCGGCGCGCGGGTCGCCAGGCACAGGAGGCTCTCGCCGCGGGTCTCGCGCACGTATGCGATCGCGTCTTCGGAGACGTGTACGTAGCGGATCCCACCGCGCGCGAGCGCAGCGCTCGAGCGCCGGAGCGCGGCCAGGCTTCGCACCTCTTCCAGGAAGGGGACGTCCCAGGTCTCCGGCCGGTCCCACGGCATCGTGCGGCGCGCATCCTCGCCCCAGCGGCCCTCCAGTCCGAGCTCGTCGCCGGCGAAGATCATCGGCACGCCAGGTGTCGTCATCTGGAGCCCGACGCCGACGAGATGCTTGGCTCGCGAGCCGGAGACGGTGCGGAAGCGGGCGGTGTCGTGGCTGTCGAGGAGCGTCCACGAGTGGAGGACCGAGTCCGACGGGCACGCCGGCCCGGAACCGGCGCATCACGGCGACCGCATCCGCGCCGTCGTAGCGCGGCGCCGGCGCGGATGAGAACACGTCCTCGGTGAGCTCGTCGCCGCGGAGCCACCACCATGTGGGACGGAGGAACCCCGAATAGTTCATGACGCCGTGCCAGCCGCGGCCGTCCAGGTCGGGGCGAAAGTCGTGGCCGTGCTCGGCGACGAGGAGTCGATCGCCGACGGTCTCCCGTGCCCAGCGCGCGACCTCGTGGTTGAGGTCGACGTCACGGAAGCGGCCGATCATGTTCGCGACGTCGATCCGCCAGCCGTCGAGCCCGAAGCTGCCGAGCACGTCCGCCATCCGCTCCCGCAGCCGGGGCGACGACCAGTTGAGCTTCGGCAGCGACGCAACCCCGAGCCACGTCTCGTAGCCGACCGGAAGCGCGTCGTCGAAGTAGTAGAGGTCGCGTTCGGCCGGGAACCACTCGTGGTGATCGCCGGTGTGGTTCAGCGTCAGATCGCCGACGAGCCGGATCCCACGATCGCGCGCCGCCCGGGCCAGCGAGGCGAGAGCCTCGTCGCCGCCGAGCAGCGGGTCGACGTGCCCGAACGTCGTCGCGTCATAGCGGTGCGTCGAGTGCGCCGGAAAGAACGGTGTCAGGTAGATGACGTTCGCCCCCACGCGCTCGACGTGGTCGAGATGCTCCTCGACGCCGAGGAGGTCGCCGCCGTAGAGCTCGTGCGGGGTGGCCGGTCCGCGGCCCGTGGGAGGGGTCGACCAGTCGCGCTCGACGGCCCACTCCGGCACTGATGGCTTTGTGGCGGCGACCCGCCCGGAGCGGGCGAAGCGGTCCGGGAAGATCTCGTAGACGACCGAACCGAGATGCCAGTCGGGGCCGCCCGGGCCGAGCGTGGCCACGAAGTCGTCCGAGCCGGGGACCTCCTGCGGCGAGAGGCCGATCCCGTTCAACCAGCTGTAGCCGAGCTCGCCGCCGGCGAGGAGCCAGCGGTAGCGAACCGCGGGGTTCCAGAGAGGCAGGTCCGCGCGCCACCACGTCTCGGTCTCGGACTCCTCGTCGATCTCCGCCTCGGCTGTCCGTGGCTCGCCGTCGCGCTCGTAGCGCAGCAGCACGCGCTCGGCAGCGCCCCGCCGCGACCGGAGGCGCAACACGGCCTCGCCGCCGAGCTCGTCCGGCCGCTCGAGCACGCACAGGTCGGAGCCGTCGTGGTGCGGCTCGGCGGGCGGCGCGACGACCTCTCCGCGCACCTGGGTTGCGCTCATCCCTTGACGGCGCCCTGCGTCAGGCCGCTGACGATCCACCGCTGCAGGAAGAAGAACAACGCAGCCGGCGGAATCGCGATGAGCACCGTCCCGGCGGCGAACGGCCCCCAGCGCTGGCCGTACTGCTGGTCGATGAATCCACGCATGCCGACCGGAAGCGTGAAGTGGTGCGTCGTCTGGAGCAGCGCCGACGCGAGCACGAACTCGTTCAGCGTAAAGACGAACGAGATCAGCCCGACCACCGCGAGCACCGGGGCTGCGAGCGGGAGGACGACGCCCCAGAAGATCTGTGCCGGCGTCGCTCCGTCGACGCGCGCCGACTCGTCCAGCTCGGCGGGGATCGTGTCGAAGAAGCCCTTGATCAGCCAGGCGTTCACACCGAGTGCCCCGCCCAGGTAGACGATGATCAGCCCGGGGAGCGTGTTCAGCCCGATGACGCCGAAGATGTCGCCGACGTGGAGGATGATCAGGTAGATCGCGACGACGGCGAGGAACTGCGGGAACATCTGGATCAGGAGCAGCGACGTCATCCCGACGCGGCGACCCTTGAACCGAAACCGGCTGAACGCGTAGGCGGCGAGTGCGCCGAGCATGACGGTGAGGAGCGCGGCGAGCCCGGCCACCAGCATCGAGTTCAGATACCAGCGCAGGAACGGCGCGTCGACGTAGCCCGGTGAGCTCTTGTCCTGGACTGTGCCCGCGACGATGTCGTGGAAGTTGTCCAGCGTCGCGTGCGTCGGCAGCAGGCTCGTCCCGGACACGGAGTCGTCGGCATTGAACGCCGCCGAGGTCACGAAGACGACGGGGAAGAGCGCGAACAAGATCGCGAGGACCGCGACGAGGTGCCGCCACCACGTGTCCTTCAGCTTCAGCTTCGAGGGCGCCGGCGCTTCCGCAGCGTGCGGCTGTGCGAGTGCGCCCGCAGTCGTGTCGACTGTGCTCATGCCATGCCCTCCAGCGACTTCGAGGACCGCCAGAACGCGACGGCCGAGATGGACGCGACGATGAAGAAGATGATGATCGAGACGGCGCAGGCCAGACCGTAGTCCGACCCTTTGCCCGTGGCGATCGCGAGCTTGTACGTGTAGCTGATCAGGATGTCCGTCGAGCCCGCGACGGACGAGTTTTCCTGTGCGGGGCCGCCTCCCGTCAGCAGGTAGATGGCGTTGAAGTTGTTGAAGTTGAACGCGAAGGACGCGATCAGGAGCGGCGCTGTGACGACCAGCAGCAGCGGCAGCGTCACGCGGCGGAAGATCTGCCAGGCACTGCCCCCGTCGACCCGGGCGGCCTCGATCAGCTCGCCGGGGATCGATTGCAGCGCTCCCATCGAGACGAGGAAGAAGTAGGGGAAGCTCAGCCAGAGGCTGACGAGCAGCACCGAGACCTTGGCCCAGTTCGGATCGAAGAGCCACGGGATGCTGAGGTGGAAGAGGCGGTTGACGACGCCGAACTCGTCGTTCAGCAGGCCCTGCCAGACGAGCAGCGAGAGGAAGCCGGGGATCGCCCACGGGATGACGAGGGTCGCCCGGTAGATCCGCTGGAAGCGCAGTCCCTTCTTGTCGAGGGCGATCGCGAGAAACAGCCCGAGCGCGAAGGACGAGAACACCGTGATCGTCGCGAACGCGAAGGTCCAGACGAACACGCGCAGGAACGGGTCGCGGATCACCTTGTCGTGGATGATGCGTCCGAAGTTCTGGAAGCCGACTCCGGTCTGCCACCCGGGCTCGAGCTCCTCCTTGCCCGCCACGAACGAGCCCTCGTTGTTGTCCCGGAAGACCTTCCCGTCGGCGATGCGGACGAAGACGTCTCGAGCGGGGTCGTAGCGCAGCGTCGGCCGGAGCTCGACGGCCTGGTCGATTCCCTGTGGCCGGATGGCGCTGTCGCCCGTGGTCGGCACGGTGAACGTGCGGAGCTGCGCGTCGAGGGCGAAGAGCGCGGCGCCTTGAACGAACGTGTAGCCCTTTGCGGCGGTGATCGGTCCGCCCTGCTCGGCCTTGACGTCGGCGGCGGCGAGCGGCTTAAGTCCCTTTTCGTCTCCGACGAAGAACGACCCGCTCGTGTCGTCCCGGAGGATCAGCACGAGCTTCCCGTCCGCGTTGCGTGCGGCGGCCATCGTGTACTGCCGCCCGTTCGGCGGCGGCTCGAGGGAGTTGACCTTGATCGCCGCGATCGCGCCCGGCTTCGAGGCGATGTGGCCGGTCGAGTAGTTGGTGAACGCGACGGTGACCGTGTAGATGATCGGGATGATCTGGAACGCGATCAGGAAGACGGTGCCCGGGACGAGGAACTTCGCCGGCAGCGTCCAGCTGCGCGGCAGGAGGTAGATCGCGTCGATCGCTGCGGTCGCCAGCACGAGGGACGCAAGCGCGATCCACTTCGAGTTGTCGACGAGCACGAATGCCGCCCAGGCCACGAGCGCGTTCACCACGGCGAGCAAGGCGATCTTGATCACGAGCCCCGGGCCGCCGGAGAACGCGGCGATCCCCCGTGCAATCCCGCTCGGCTTGAAGACGGGTGGGACGGCGGCGGTAGGGGCGGTCGTGGAGCTCACTGGAGTCGAAAGGGGCGGGCGTCCGCCGGGACGCCCGCCCGTGTGACTGACTAGCCGATCTTGTTGGCGATGTTGTTGGCTGCGACCTTGAACGAGACCGCCGCCCGCGTGGCGCCGGAACCCTTCGTGGACTTGACCCAGGCGCTGCCGAGGTCCTGCCAGACGCTGTTCATCTGCGGGATGTTCGGCATCGGGACGCCGCCCTTCGCGGCCTTGCCGAACTGCGCGAGATACGGGTCGCTGACCTTGTTGCCGGCCACGACGTTCGCCGGATAGCGGTTGTTCGCCGCTGCCAGCTGCTGCTGGGCGCCGGGCGTCATCATGTAGTTCGACACGAGATCCTTCGCCGCAGCGTCGTTCCCGTGGTCCGCGGCGTACTTCGTGACCAGGAAGCCCTGGACGCCGAGGAAGGGCACCGCCGGCTTCGCGATCGCCGGAACCTGGATCACCTTGAACTTCAGGCCCGCCTTCTTCAGCGTGTCGATGTTCCAGGGGCCGGTGATCCAGAATGCAGCCTGACCCTTCAGGAACGCGTTCTGGGCCGTCGAGCTGTCCACCTTGGCGTTGATGAGGCCTTCCTTGTTCCACTTGTCGATCAGCTTCGAGTTCTTGAGGAACGCCGGGTTGGCGATCCCGATGTTCGAAGCGTCGAGGTTGCCGGCGCTGTTCTTGCCGAAGATGTAGCCGCCGAGGCCGGAGAAGAAGGGGTACATGTGGTACGCGTCGCCGTTCGCGCCCTGCTGCACGGCGATGGCGAGGTTGCTCTTCGACTTCTTCTTGAACTTCAGGGCCTCCGACTCGAGCTGCGCGAAGGTGGTCGGCACCTTGACGAGCTTCGTGTTCACGACGAGGCCGACGTTCTCGACCGCGACGGGTGCGCCGTACAGCTTCTTGACAGCCGTGCCGTACGAGAACGCAGCGAGCGTGTAGCTCGGGAACTGGGTGAGCGTCGCCTTCTTCGGGAACAACGGGACGACGAGGCCGTTGGCGGCCAGCTCGCCTGTCCAGTCGTGCGCGCCGACGATGACGTCAGGCGCGTCGGCGACTGCGACCGTCTTGAGGTTGTCCCGGATGTCGCCGAAGGTCTTCTCGACGATGTTGACGGTCACGCCGCGCGTGGCGGCCCATTCGTTTGCGACCTTGGTGACCGCTGCGTTCCGGTCCTTGTCCGTCCAGATCGTGATTGTCGGCGCGGCGGACGCGGCCGGCATCGCCGGCGCCGCGAGCATGAGCGCTGCGAGCGCGACGAACGCAACTCCCAGGAGGCTCCAGACGTGCTTCGTGCTGTTCTGCATCAAAATGCCCTTCCGGTTTACGTGAGTGTGGCTGACTTGCTCCGGACCCTGCTCCACAAGGACCGAGGCCCGAGTGTAGCCCGATCGTGGGGAGCCCTCAACAGAATTTCGCAGCCCAAAAAGGTCATTTCTGTGCGCTCAAGCGTCGCGGCGCCGACCGCGGTGAGGCCCCTTGCGGCACCGCTCGGGACCGGTCAGCTCCTCGTCCAGCAGGCGCAGCACGCGCAGCAGTGAATCCCGCTCCTCCGCGCTCAGCCGCCCGAGCACGCGGCGGAGCGGCTCGACTCTTGCGGCCAGCCACTCGCGGATCTGGTCGCCGTATTGCTCCGAGACCGTGACGATCGTCCGCCGCCGGTCGAGATCGTCCTCGCGGCGCTCCGCAAGCCCCGCACGCGTCAGTGCGCCGACCATCAAGCTGGCGTGGGCGAGCGAGACCCGCAGCCGCTCCGCCAGCTCGCCGACGGTCAGCGGGCCGTCGGTCGCCAACTGCGCGAGCACACCCACGTGGCGCGGGCCGAGGCCGGCCGACCGGAACGCCGCGCGGAGCTCCTCGGGCGGCGGTCCCTGGCGGCGCAGTCCGCGCGCGACGTGGAAGAGAAGCCGGTGGAGCTCCTCGTCGTGGCTGTCGTCGCGGCTGTCGTCGTGTCTGGGCCTTGCACACATGTGCCTTGCTAGTCTAAATTATTAACGAAACTAGAGTAAATAGTTCAGTGAAGGGAGGTGAAGCATCTATGTGTGGACACCATGAGCATGAGGGCAGGCAGGGCGCTGAGCACGGCCCCGGCCACCGCCAGGAGCACCGCCACGGTCATCGTCACGGGCGCGGCCGCCGCGGGTTCCCGTCGCGGGAGCAGTGGGTGGAGCGTCTCGAGTCGCTCCGCGAGCGTCTCGACCGCGATCTGCAGAACGTCGACGACCTGCTGGCCCGGCTCCGCGACGAGCAGCCCGGGACGACCCCAGGCGCGACGTCGGTCTAGAGGGCTTGGCGTACGGGACGGGTCGAGGGGCATGGTGCGGGCGATCGCATGACGGGTGCCCCTCGGCTGCATCCCGCCTATTCATCTATGCAATGGATCCGGCGCCTCGGATATCGTGAGTCCATGGTGATGACGCGGACGATCGAGCTGAAGACCGAGATCCCGGGGCCCCGCTCGCGCGCCATCCTGGAGCGCAAGGCGCGCGTGATCGCCGAGCCGCTCTCGGCGTACCTGCCGATCGTGGCGCACGAGGGCAGCGGGGTGATGCTCACCGACGTCGACGGGAACACGTTCATCGACTTCACCGGCGGGGTCGGTTGTCTGAACGTCGGTCATTCGCATCCGCGGGTCGTCGCCGCCGCCCAGGAGCAGCTCGCGCGCTTCTCGCACACGGATTTCACGATCGTCCCGTACGAGGTCTACATCGAGCTCGCCGAGCGCCTGCTCGAGCGGGCGCCGTTCACCGGGGCTGCCAAGGCTGCGTTCTTCAACGCCGGCACCGAGGCAGTCGAGAACGCGGTCAAGTTTGCGCGCGCCTACACCGGCCGGCCCGCAGTGATCGCCTTCGAAGGGGCCTTCCACGGCCGGACGCTGCTCTCGCTCACGCTGACCTCGAAGGTGCATCCGTACAAGGCGGGGCTCGGGCCGTTCGCGCCCGAGGTCTACCGCGTGCCGTTCGCGCAGGAGTACCGCGGCCCTTCGACCGAGGAGGCGCTCGCCGCGCTCGAGCGCGCGTTCCTCACCGTCGTCGCGCCCGAGAACGTCGCCGCGATCGTCGTCGAGCCGGTCCAGGGAGAGGGAGGGTTCCTCCCGGCTCCGGTCGACTTCATTCGCGGCCTGCGCCGGATCTGCGACGAGCACGGGATCGTCTTCGTCGCCGACGAAGTGCAGACCGGCTTTGCCCGCACCGGCCGCTTCTTCGCGATCGAGCACTACGGCGTCGAGCCGGATCTGATCACGGTTGCGAAGTCGATCGCCGCCGGGCTGCCGCTCTCGGGCGTCCTTGGCAAGGCGGCGATCATGGATGCGCCCGGCGACAACGCTGTCGGCGGCACCTACGTCGGCAACCCGGTCGCGCAGGCGGCGGCGCTCGCTGTGCTCGACGTGATCGACGACGAGGGGCTTTGTGAGCGCGCCGTCGTCCTCGGCGACGCGATGCGGAGCCGCATGCAGGCCTGGCAGGAGCGCTGGGACGCAATCGGCGACGTGCGCGGGCTCGGCGCGATGCTCGCGATCGAGTTCGTCCTCGACCGAAGGACCAAAGAGCCGGCGCCCCAGCTCGCGAGCGCGGTGGCGACCGCGGCGGCAATGCGTGGACTGCTGCTGCTCAAGGCGGGCACCTATTCGAACTGCATACGCGTGCTCGCACCCCTCGTCCTGACCGACGCCGAGCTCGACGAGGCGCTCCTGGTCTGGGAAGAGGCGCTCGAATCAGTCCTTGGCTAGCCTGCCCGGCTGTGTTGGCTAGCCTGCCCGGCTTAGAGACGCGCTGGTCGGGAAAGCTGCTCGGGTGATCGAAGAGCTGATCGGAGAACGGTACGAGCTCGAGGAGCTCGTCGGCAGCGGCGGCATGTCGTCGGTCTTTCGCGCCCACGACCGCCTGCTGGAGCGCAAGGTTGCGATCAAGGTCATGCACGAGCAGTTCACGCTCGACGACGACTACGTGGAGCGATTCCGGCGCGAGGCCCGTTCGGTCGCCTCGCTCTCGCACCCGAACATCGTCACCGTCATCGACCGCGGCGAGCACGAGGGGCGTCAGTTCATCGTCTTCGAATACGTCGACGGCGAGAACTTGAAGCAACGGATCAACCGTGAGGGTGCCCTGCCGGCAGGCGAGGCGCTGGAGCTGGCACTGCAGATCGGCCGCGCGCTCCAGTTCGCCCACCAGAACGGGCTCGTGCATCGAGACGTCAAGCCCCAGAACGTGCTGCTGAACGGCGACGGCCGCCCGAAGGTGACCGACTTCGGCATCGCGCGCTCCCTCGACGTCCAGCACGGCATGACGCAGACAGGCACCGTGCTCGGCACGTCGGACTACATCGCGCCGGAGCAGGCTCAGGGCGAGCGCGTCGATGCGACGACCGACGTCTACTCGCTCGGGATCATGCTCTTCGAGCTTCTCACCGGGGAGCTGCCGTTCAGCGGCGACAACTTCGTCGCGGTGGCGATGCAGCACATCAACAATCCGCCGCCGAACATCCAGGACATTCGCGGTGACGTCTCGCCCCGGCTCGCGTACGCGATCGATCGTGCGCTCGCGAAGGACCCGCTCGACCGCTGGGAGACGATGGCCGCGTTCTGCGACGAGCTCGAGGCGTGCATCGTCGAGCTCGAGCAGCGCAGGCGCGACACCGGCCAGACGATGGTCGTGCCGCCGCCGCGCGGACGCCGGCAGCGTCCCGCGCCTAGAGCGCGCCGGCGCAAGGCGCGCCCGTGGTGGCTGCTCGTCGTCCTACTGGTCGCCGTCGGGGCCGCCGCGGCTGCAATCGGCTACTACGCATTCGGCGGCTCGTCCGGCGGCCAGGGCGGGAAGGGCGGCGGCGGAGGAGGGGGCGGGCCGGTGCGGCTGGCCGGGGTCGGCGCCTACGACCCGTTCGGCACCGACGGCGAGCACGATGCCGACGCGCCGCTCGCGGTGGACGGGAACGCAGCCACGCGGTGGACGACCCAGCGCTACCGAACGCCGGGCGACCTTGGCAAGCAAGGCGTCGGCGTCGTCCTCAGTGCGCCGTCCGCGGGTCAGCTCGCGCGCGTGCGCGTGACGACGGACACACCCGGGTTCAAGGCCCGCATCCAGCTCGGCGCGTCGCCCACAGGCCCGTTCAACGACGCCTCGGCCACCCGCACCGTCAACGGCGTGACGACGTTCCCGATCCGCGACGGGGTCAAGGGCCGCTACGTCGTCGTCTGGCTGACGACCCTGCCGCCCGGCCAGTCGTCGGCCCACGTCAACGAGGTGACGGCCGTCGCGAGCTAAGAGGGCCCGCCCTCAGAACAGCAGCTTCTTGCGCCGCTCCCAGCGGTCGATGGCGACCTCGAGCAGACGGTCGAGCTGCTGCGCGTACGGGACCCCTGACGCCTCGAAGAGTCGCGAGTAGACGCTCGTCGCCGTGAAGCCGGGAATCGTATTCAGCTCGTTGACGAGCACCTCACCGTCGTCGCGCACGAAGCAGTCGGCGCGGGCCATCCCCTCGCACTCGGTGGCGACGAAGGCGCGGTGCGCGAGGTCCTGGACGCGGGTCGACTGCTCCTCGGTGATGCGCGCAGGCACGATCAACTCCATGCCGCCCTCGTCGTACTTCGCGCCGTAGTCGTACCATTCGGCGTGCGCGACGATCTCGCCCGGGAGTGACACCTGCGCGTCGGTTCCGGCGCCGAGCACCCCGACCTCGACCTCGACGCCCGAGACGAACTCCTCGACGAGGATCTTCTCGTCGTGGCGGAACGCCAGCTCGACCGCGGCACGGAGCTCCTCGTCGTCGTGCGCCTTCGAGATGCCGACCGACGAGCCGAGCCGAGCCGGCTTGACGAACACGGGATAGCCGAACGGGTTGCGCGGCTCATCGCCGAGGCGCAGCGTGATGTTCCGGGTGACCGGGATGTCGTTGTCGCGCATCACCGCCTTGAAGACGTCCTTGTCCATGCAGACGGCCGAGGCCAGCACGCCCGCGCCGACGTACGGGACGTCGGCCAGCTCCAGGAGCCCCTGGACCGTGCCGTCCTCGCCGAACGGGCCGTGCAGGACCGGGAAGACGACGTCCACCTCGGCGAGTGCTTTCGTCACCGAGCCGCCGGAGGCGGGGACCGGCAGCGTCTCCTTCGGCGGGCCTTCGAGCTCCCGCTGCTGCTGCCCGGGGCCGAGCTGCCAGCTGCCGTCGCGCCCGATCTCGACGGTCACGACCTCGTAGCGGTCGCCCTCGAGGCCCTCGATCACCGAGCGTGCGCTCGCCAGTGAGATGTCGTGCTCGCTCGAGCGCCCGCCGAGCAGCACCGCGACCCTGACCTTCCGTCTCACGGGGTCTGCGTCACGGGGTTTGGGTCGTCTCGCCGGCGAAGCGCCCGACGGTGATGATCACCCTCGAGCCGGGCTTGGCCTGGGTGTTCGGCCCCGGCTCCTGGCTCAGCACGACGCCGTCCTGCGACGGGTCGAAGACGTCGGCGTCGTTGACCTTGACCTTGAAGCCCGAGCCCTCGAGTGTCGCGGTCGCCGTGTCCTGGTCGAGGCTCGTGACGTCGGGGACGAGCGTCGCCGACGGGCCCTTCGAGACGCGCAGCGTGATCTGCGAGCCCTCCGGCGCCTCCGTTCCCGGCCCGGGGTTCTGGTCGACGACGTTGTCCTTCGGCTGATCCGACTCGACTTCTTCCCTCGTGACGGTGAAGCCGGCGCCTTCCAGCGCGCTGGCGGCATTCGCGTACGGCTCGCCGATCACGTTCGGGACGCTGACGGGCCGCGGGCCGGACGAGACATTGATCCGCACCTTCGACCCCTGCAGCACGATGTCACCCGGCGCGGGCGACTGGCCGGTGATCGTCCCCTGCGGCTTGTTGGAGTGGACGTCCTGCACGTTCGCCTTCAGGTTGCGGTCGGCGAGCCGCGAGATCGCGTCGGCGAGCGGCAGCCCGCGCACGTCCGGCACCTTCGCCTTCGCCTTCCCTTCGGAGACGAAGATCGTGACGACGTTGCCCTTGTCGATGCGGTCGCCGGCAGGTGGCTGCTGGTCGTAGACACGCGTCTTCTCGACGCTGTTGTTGAACTTGCGCTTGACGACCGGCCGGAAGCCCTTCTCGCGGATCCGCTCGACGGCGAGCGGCTCGGTCATGCCGACGTAATAGTCGACCGCCACCGGCTTGTTCGAGTTCAGCTGGTCCTGGATCTGGCCGTAGAGGTAGAACGCGCCGATCGCCGCGGCCGCGATGATCGCGGCGCCGACGAGCCAGGGCCAGAACGAGCGGCGCGACGGCCCGACCGGCTCGTAGTCGTACTCGTAGTAGGACGTCGCGGGCCTGCGCGTGACCTGGGTCGGCGCGCGCGTGACCATCGTCGGGGCAGCGATCCCGACGCCGGCGAGCACGGACGTCGCCGCCTCCTCCGTCTCGCGGCTGACGGCGAGGCCCTTCGCGACCCGGGCGAGCTCGGCGTCCATCTCCTCGGCGGACGCGTACCGGTCGTCCGGGTCCTTGGCGAGGGCGCGCAGCGTGATCGCGTCGAGATCGTGCGGCACCTCCGGCCGGATCTCGGACGGGCGCTTCGGCGCCTGCGAGAGATGCTTCATCGCGATCTCGACCGGCGTGTCGCCCGTGAACGGCACCTCGCCGGTCAGCAGCTCGTAGAGCAGGACGCCCACCGAGTAGATGTCGGAGCGGTTGTCGACGTGCGCGCCGCGTGCCTGCTCCGGCGAGAGGTACTGCGCCGTGCCGACGATCGAGCCTGCCTCCGTCATCTGTGAGGCGCCCGCGCGCGAGATGCCGAAGTCGGTCACCTTCAGGCGCCCGTCCCGGCCGACGATCACGTTGTGCGGCTTGATGTCGCGGTGGACGATGCCGTTGCGGTGCGCGAAGCCGATCGCCGAGAGGATCTGGCGCGCGTAGTCGATCGCGATCGGCGGCGGCGGCGGCCCGTTGCGGACGAGCAGCTCCTTGAGCGTGCGCCCGTCCAGGTACTCCATCGCGATGTAGTACGACCCCTCGGCCTCGCCCCGGTCGTAGATCGAGACGACGTTGGCGTGCGACAGGCCTGCGGCGTTCTTCGCCTCCCGGCGGAAGCGCTCGACGAACGAGTCGTCGGCGGCGTGGCGGTCGTTCAGAATCTTGATCGCGACGCGCCGCCCGAGCTCCTGGTCCTCGGCGAGGTAGACGTCCGCCATCCCGCCGGATCCCAGCTTGCGGATCAGCTTGTAGCGGTCGTCGAAGACCCGGTTGATGCGTGCATCCGCTATGGACATACCTCTTCAGGTTAGGGATTCGACGCCGCAGGGAGGATCGCCTCCATGAGCGCCTTTGCGATCGGGGCGGAGATTGCGCCCCCGAACCCGTTCAGCTGGTTCTCGACGACGACTGCGCCGGCGACCGTCGGGTCGTCGGCCGGTGCGAAGAAGATGAACCACGCCGTGTAGACGCGGTCCTTGCCGGTTTCTGCCGTGCCGGTCTTGCCTGCGACCGCGACGCCGGGAATCGCCGCCGCAGTGCCCGTGCCGCTCTTGACGACGGCCTGCATGAACTGGTTCAGCGTCGCGGCCGTCTCGGGCTTCATCGAATGCTTGTAGACCCGCGGCCTCGTCCGCGTGATGAGCTTGCCGCCGGGCGTCCGGACCGTCTTGATCACGTGCGGCCGCATCAGCTCGCCGCCGTTTGCGACCGCGGCGGCGACCATCGCCATCTGCAGCGGCGTCGTCAGCAGCCGCTCCTGGCCGAAGGCGAACCGGCCGGGGTCGACCTCCGTCTCGGGATGCTTCGGATCGAAGAGCTTGTGCTTGTCGTAGAGGCCGCTCGGAGCGCGCGCGTCGGCAGGCGTCTCGAGCGGCGGGATCTCGTAGAAGCCGAACTTCTTCGACTGCTCGATGATCGCCTTCGCGCCGAGCTTCTTGCCGATGTCGCAGAAGACGGCGTTGATCGAGTGCTCGTAGGCGGTGAGGAAGTCGACGTTGCCGAACTGCTCCGCGCCGGTCTCCGGGTTGCCTGCGTTGGAGACTCGCTTGCCGTACTCGGTGCAGTACCCCGGGTCGAAGAACTTCGCGTCCGCCTTGAAGACACCGGAGTCGAGTGCGGCCGCCGCCGTGACGGTCTTGAACGTCGAGCCCGGCGCGTAGAGGCCCTGCGTCGCCCGGTTGAAGAGGGGCGACGAGAAGTCGCACGGCCCCTTCGTGTTCAGGATCTTGCGGTAGCCGTTCTTGCGCTCGACGAGGTTCGGGTTGTACGTCGGCGTGGACGCCATCGCCAGGACGGCGCCCGTCTTCGGATTGATCACGACCGCGGCGCCGCACTTGCCACGGAGCTGCGACTCGGCCACGCGCTGCGCGCGGACGTTCAGCGTCGTGACGATGTTGTTGCCGGTGACGGTCGTCCCCTTCAGCTTGTCGAAGGTCGTGTCGAAGAGAGTCGAAAGGTCGGAATTGGAGGCCGTCAGGTACGCGTTCTCGGAGCGCTCGAGCCCGGCGCGGGAGCGGCCCTGTGTCGAGTAGCCGATCACCTGCGAGGCGAAGCCGTTCGTCGGGTAGCGCCGGAAGTAGAGCGTCTGGCCGCCGATCTTCTTGCGCACGTTCGCGGCCAGCACCGTCTTCCCGTCACCGGCGTAGATCAGGCCGCGGCGGATCTTGAACTGCGCCACGCGCTCGATCGCGTTGTCCTGCTTCTCGGCGAGGCTGGCGGAAGCCCACGTCTGCCAGTACGTCGTGGCGACGATCAACGCCACCATCAGCGCCAGCGTGACGACCGAGAGCCTCGCGATCTGCTTGTTCACGCGTCGCCCCTCGGCGCGTTGGCCCGGTTGGAGACGAGAAGCAGCCCGGCGAGCAGCACGAAGTTCGCGACCACCGACGACCCGCCGTAGGAGACGAACGGAAGCGTGATGCCGGTCAGCGGGATCAGCCGCAGCACGCCGCCGACGATGATGAACGTCTGCAGCGCGAAGCCGAACGTCAGCCCGGCGGCGAGCAGCTTCGAGAAGCCGTCCTGCGCCAGCATCGCTGTCCGCATCCCGCGCGTGACGAAGAGCATGAAGACGAGGAGCAGCGCGGCGACCCCGATCAGGCCGAGCTCCTGCGCGAGCGCCGAGTAGATGAAGTCCGTGTTCAGGAACGGGATCAGCTGGTCGCCGTTCGTCGTCGTGAACGTCCCCTTGCCGAGGCCGGTGCCGCCGAAGCCGCCGTTCCCGACCGAGTAGAGCGACTTCACGAGCTGGTAGCTCTGGCAGTCCTGGCGCAGCGCCGTGCCGCCAGTCTGCGGGCAGAACACCGGCTTGTCCGTCCAGGGCGCGAGCCAGATCGTGACGCGGTCGTGCACGTGCGAGACGTAGTGGTAGGCGGCGAGCGAGCCGGCGACGAAGAGCCCGGCGCCGATCGCGACGTACGAGAAGCGCGCCGTCGCCACGTAGAGCATGGCGAGGAAGATCCCGAAGTAGAGGAGCGCGGAGCCGAGGTCGTTCGTCTCGACGAGGACGAGCATGGCGCCGCCCCAGATGACGAGCAGCGGCCCGATGTCCTTCAACCGGAATTGCGCCAGCATCTCCCGCTTCTCGCGCAGGTAGCCGGCGAGGAAGACGATCAGCGCCAGCTTGGCGATCTCGCCCGGCTGGAACTGCAGCGACCCGACGTGCACCCAGAGGCGCGCGCCGTTGACGCTGGTGCCGATGCCGGGCACCGCGGGAAGCATCAGCAGGACGATCGAGCCGATGCCGAAGAGGTACTTGTAGCTCTCGAGCCGCCGGTAGTCGCGGCGCAGCACCAGCAACGTCGCGGCGAAGAGGACGAGGCCGATCACGATCCAGAGCGACTGCCGCAGGGCGTCGCCTTCGTCCAGCCGGTAGATCTCGGTGACGCCGAACGCGGTCAGCAGACCGGCCAGCGGCAGCAGGTACGGGTCGGCATTCGGGACGGCGATGCGCGCGACCATGTGAGCCGTCAGGTAGAGCGCGAAGAAGAAGGCTCCGTAGGTGAGCGACGTCGTGTCGACGACCGCCTGGCGGGCGACGTAGACGGACGCGAAGCCGAGGCCGGTGAGGATGCCGACGACGACGAGGTTGATCAGCTCGCGGTTACGAGCAGTTATCGCGCGAGCCCCCAGACGACGAGCGCGACGATCAGGGCGATCAGGGCGATGATCACGAGCAGCGCGAGCAGGTGGCGCCAGAACGGCACGCGTGGCGGCTCGTAGACCGGCTCGGTCTGGCCCGCGCCGTGCTGTCTGGACTCCGCCTCGGCGGCTCGCAGTTCCTCGATCTGATCGGCCGTGGCGACCAGCGTGTCGTCCGCGGTCGGCGGGGCAGGCTCGTCGACGCTCGGCTCATCGCCGCCTTCCACGCCCGGGGAACTCGAGGCGGCTGCGGCCGCGGCGGCCACGTCCTCGGCGCGGATCGCGTCGAGCGGGCTCAGCGTGTCCTCGTCGTCCGGGTCGTGCACCGCCTCGGCGACCACCGACTCCCGGGTCTCGTCGGGCGGCGCCTCGTCGGGGCCGTCCTGGACGCCGATCTCGAACAGGATCGCCGTGATGTTGTCCTCGCCACCGCCGCGGTTCGCCTCGGCGAGCAGCGCGCGCACCGCCTCGTCCAGGTCGCCGCGAAAGCGCTCGGCGACGTCGAGGATCGCGTCGGCGCCGACCATCGTCGAGAGCCCGTCCGAGCAGAGCAGGAAGAGATCCCCGGGCCGCGCGTCGATCGCGAACGTGTCGACGTCCACCTTCGGGTCGGTGCCGAGCACGCGCGTGATCACGGAGCGCTGCGGATGCGTCTCGGCCTCTTCGGGCGAGAGCTTGCCGCTGCGCACGAGCTCGGCGACGAGCGAGTGGTCGTCGGTCAGCTGCTCGAGCGACCCGTCCCGGATCAGATACGCCCGCGAATCGCCGACGTGGCCGAAGATGACGCGGTTGGTCGGCTCGTCGACGAGCGCAGCGGTGACCGTCGTGCCCATCCCGGAGGCCGAGGCGTCGGCGCTCGCGCGCTCGAAGACCCTGCGGTTCGCCTCCTGGATCAGCGTCGCGACGCGGTCGTCCGCGACGCCGCCGTCGGCGCCCTCCCTGAGCGCCTCGGCCGCAAGCGCGGACGCCAGCTCGCCGGCCTGCGCGCCGCCCATGCCGTCGGCGACGGCGAAGAGCGGCGGCTCGCAGACGTAGGTGTCCTCGTTGCGGCGACGCTTGCGCCCCGGGTCGCTGTGCGCGGCGGCGGCCTTGATCTTCATCGCTCGAACCTCAAATCCGTCTCACCGACGCGGACGATGTCACCGGGGACGAGCTTGCGCTCGCGCGTCAGCCGGATCGCGTTCACGAATGTGCCATTGGTCGAGCCCACGTCCTCGACCCAGACGCCGTCACGCCGCGGCTCGACGCGCGCATGGCGCGCCGACGCGTACTCGTCCGCGGGCAGCGAGACGTCGTTGTTGGCGCCGCGCCCGATCGTCACCGGCTGTGAGTCCAGCTCCCATTCGTCCCCGGGCGAGTACGCCGAGCTCTTGACGACGACGAGCGAGCCGAGACGCCTCGGCGCGAGCCCTGCCGCGGCGGCCTGCTGCGGGCCCATGATCATCGACTCCTGCGGGAGCCTGACGTCGCGGCTCGCCGAGCGGACGATGCGCCAGATGAAGACGTAGAGCAGGACGAGGAACGCAATCTTGAGAGCGAGCAGGGTCGTCTCGACACTCGCCGAGGCGACCATCTACGCGAGCTCCCGCTCGAAGGTGAGCTCCGTCGAGCCGACCGTGAAGCGCGTGCCGTCCTCGAGCTTGACGCGCTTCTGGCGACGGCCGTCGACCTCGATGCCGTTCGTCGAGTCGAGGTCGATCGCCCAGTATGTGGCGCCCTCCTGGCGCACCTCCGCGTGCCGGCGCGAGACGTTCGGGTCGCTGAGCTGCACGTCGCATTCGCGTGAGCGGCCGATCAGCGAGCGGCGCTTCGTCAGCTCGACCTCGCCGCCGTCGAAGGTCAGCTTGACCGTCTCGCGCTCGACGCCGAGCTCCGCGGGGCTGGCGGCCTCCGTCGGCTGCGGGACGCGCGCCTTGTAGATCATCGTCGCGCCCGCCTCGCCGTCGCCGTCCGGCTCGCCCACCTCGGCCGGTCCGGACTGCGCCATGCGCGTCGCGATGCCGAACTCGCCGATCTCCAGGTCCTCGTCGGTGTGCAGCGTCACCGTCGGCCTCGAGAGCATGGCGTAGCCCTCGCGCTTGGCGTGCTCGGCGAGGTAGTCCTGGAGCTCGTCCTTGAGCGACGTCTCGTAGGTCGAGAACTGCTCCCGGTCGGCCGGCGACAGGTAGACCGAGTACTCGTTCGGCACGTACACGCGCGACACCGAGACGTTGCGGTGGTCGTCCATCTCCTTCGTCAGCTTCCGGGCCAGCTCGACCGGCTGCACGTTCGTCCTGAAGGCACGGCCGAACACCCCCTCGAAGAGGGACTCGATCTTCTGCTCGATGCTTTTGAGGACGCTCATGGCGCGCGGTTATGTACCCCGCGGCAACCGAGTCTAACGTGCGCCTTCGAGTACCAAGACGGCGCAAGTGGCCCATATCGCAAGCACGATCGGCAGTGCGGCGACGGCCGGCACGGCAAGCAGGACGGCGGCCATCGTCGCCGCTCCAAACCAGGCCACCGGCCACGGCCCGCGCCGGCGGACGGAGGGGATCGCGGCCGCGGCGAGGCCGAGCAGAAGGGCCAGGATTGGCAGTGACGGGTGTCGCTGCAGGGCGTCGAGCAGAGCGTTGGCGACCGCGACCGGACGATCGCTGCCGACGATGCCGAGCCCCAGCGGCGAGGCCTCGCCGGTGAGTGGCAGCGGCGAGTGGCGGAGCCCGGCGACGATCCCTGCGACGAGCACCGCGGCGGCCACCTGTACGCCGCGGCGGACACGTCCCCGCACGGTCTGCGCCGCCAGCGGCAGGATCCCGAGCGCGGCAACCGGTGCGACGAGCGGGCCGAGCGCGAGGAAGAGCCCGGCGCGCGCGTCACGCCACGAGAGGGTGAGCCAGCCGGCGGCGAGCACCGCGTAGACGATTCCGAGCCCGAGCGAGATGTTCGCGAGCGGGAAGAACGGCACCGCGAGCGCAAATGCCAACCCGGCCCGCTCGGAGAAGAAGGCAAGCGTGGCGGCGGCGGCCGCGAGCCCGAGCGGCCAGTGCTGCGGATAGAACGGCAGGGCCGTCGCGGTCCAGCCGGCGGTGACCCCTGCGAGCGTCGCCGCGCCGAGACGCAGCGGCAGCGCGACCGGCGCCACGCGCCCGGTCGCACCGGAGCCCTGCTTGCGCCGCCGCAGGCCGCGCAGCTCCTGGGCCAGCTTCTCGGCACTCGGGCGCTTCCCCGGCTCGACCGCCGTCGCGCGCGCGACGGCGCGCAGCACAGACTCGGGCAGGTCGGGCCGAAACTGCTCGAGCGGGGGCGGGCCGCCCTTGATGCTCCGAGCCGTGTCGTGCATGGATCCGTTCCAGAAGGGGTGCTGGCCCGCGAGCGCCTCCCAGAGCAGGATGCCGACGGACCAGATGTCGGCCGCCGAGCTCGACTCGTCGCCGGCGAGGCGCTCCGGCGAGATGTAGGCGAGCGTGCCGGGAACGTCGCCGACCGCCGTCAGCGTCTCCGCCTCCGCGAGCAGGGCGAGACCGAAGTCGAGCAGCCGCACCGAGATCGTGTCGCCCTCGGCGAGCAGGACGTTCGACGGCTTGACGTCGCGGTGCACGATCCCGCGGGCGTGCGCGTAGGCGAGCGCGTCGCTCAACTGCGCTGCGGCCTCGATCGCCTCCTTGTCGCTCAGCCGGCCCGCGCGCATCGCCTCGCGGAGCGTCAGGCCGGGGACGTACTCGTACGCGATGTAGACGTGACGTGCGTCCCGCGCCAGCGCGAGCGAGCGCAGGCAGTTCTCGTGGCGCAGGCCGGCCGCGGCGCGGGCCTCGCGCTCCGCCCGAGCCGCCGCCTTGCCCTCTCTGGCGACGATCTTCAGGGCAAGCTCGTGGCCGTTTCTCTCGTCGCGAACGAGCCAGACCGCGCCGGAGCCACCGCTGCCCAGAGGGCGGAGCGGACGGTATCGACCGAGGATCAGGTCATCGGAGACGACTGCATTGGCCGCGCGCGGCATCGTCCTCGGTGGGTTGGCCGCGGTAGGAGAAAGTCCTTTTCCAGCCGAGCCACAGGTTAGAGTGGGCCGAATCTCGGGCGTCCGAGATGCTCATGGACACTCGCGACGACGATATCGAGTTCGACTTCTTCGATGAGGAGCCCCCGACACGCGAGGAGGCTGCCCCGCGGCGTGGTCCGGCTCGCGGCGGGCGCGGCCCTCGGGGCCCGAAGCGTCACCTGCGCGCGCCGACGGGCATCACGCCGCTGCTGCGCCTGATCGGGCTGATCGCCTTCGCGATCTTCGTCATCGTCGTGCTCGTGCTCTGGGTGCAGGGGTGCCGGGACAGCGCCAAGACGAGCAGGTACAAGAACTACATGGCGAAGGTCTCGGACATTGCGAAGGCGTCCGAGCAGAACGGCCGCAACCTGAACGACAAGCTGACGACCCCAGGCATCAAGGCGCCTGAGCTCGTCTCGGCGCTCCGCGGCATCGCGCAGAGCGAGGAGCAGAACGTCGCCGCGGCCGAGAAGCTCCACCCGCCCGGCCGCATTCGCGAAGAGGACCGGCACATGATCGAGGCCCTCCAGTTCCGGGTCAGCGGGCTGCAGGGACTGGCCGACACCTTCCAGAAGGCGACCGAGAAGAAGAACGAGGACGCAGACGCGCTGCTGCTCGCCTCACAGGCTCAGCGACTCGTCGCGAGCGACGTCATCTGGGACGACCTCTTCAAGGACCCAAGCATCGCCGAACTGCAGAAACAGGGCATCGAGGGCGTGAACGTGCCCGACTCGAACTTCGTCACGAACCCGGATCTCGCGAGTGTCCGTTCGATGGGCCCGGTGCTGCAGCGGATCCACGGCGCCTCGGTGACCGGCACGCCGACCGGCGTCCACGGGACGAACATCGTCACCACGAAGGCGCTGCCGACCGACCAGGAGCTGTCGACCGGTACCGAGAACATCATCAAGGCGACCTCCGATCTCGGCTTCGAAGTCACGATCAAGGACTCCGGCGAGTCGCAGGAGGTCCACATCGAGGTGACGCTGACGATTCAGAAGAGTCCGACGCCGATCGTGCAGACGAAGACGATCGACCTGATCAACGCCGGCGAGACCGCGCAGGTGACCTTCACGAATCTCGGCCAGGTGCCGTTCGTCCAGAAGACGTCCGTCAAGGTCGACGTGAAGCCGGTGCCGGGCGAGAAGAACACGTCGAACAACTCGGCGCAGTACCCGGTGCTCTTCTCACTGCCGTAATTGGCAGACTGGCGTCGTGACATTCTCCTCGGACGTCGCGGCGTGGATCGCGATCGCCGCCGCGATTGGGGCTGCCGCAGCGCTCGGAGTCGGGCTCTACGCCTGGCTGAAGGTGCGCCGCGTCCGCGAGGCGCAGCGGACGCTGCTCGGCGGTGGGCGGCGCGACCTGATCGACTTCGCCGTCTCGCTGCAGGGCAGGATCGACGACCTGCACGGGGCGGTCGACGAGATCGCCGCAGCGCTCGCGCGCGTCGACCGCCGCGTGGACGGGTCGATCACGAACTCGTCGATCGTCCGCTACGACGCCTACGAGGGCACGGGCGGTCACCAGTCGGCGTCGCTCGCGATCCTCGACGCGTCGCGCACCGGCCTCGTCGTCACGGCCATCCAGGGACGCGATTACGCCCGGATCTACATGAAGGAGCTCGACCAGGGACGGGCAGGTGTTGCGCTCTCTCCGGAGGAGCTGGAGGCCGTCGAAAGGGCGATGTCCCGGTAACCCTGGTCGGACGCGGGGCGGCCTTCAGCGGGGGCCACTGCTATTTTTCCGCTAGGTGCAGCAGGTCCTCGTCTTGAACGCGACCTATGAGCCTCTCAATGTGTGCTCGTTGCGCCGCGCCTCGGTCCTGATCTTCAAGGGCAAGGCGGAAGTGATCGAGATGCTCGACAAGCCCCTCCGCTCGGCCACGAACACCTATCAGTGGCCGCACGTGATCCGGCTGACGTCCTACGTGCGCGTGCCGCGGACGATCAAGCGCAAGATCTCGCGACGAGCCCTCTTCGCGCGCGACGGCTGGCGGTGCGTCTACTGCGGCACGACCGCGGGCCGACTGACGCTCGACCACGTGATCCCGCGCTCCAAGGGAGGCGACTCGGTCTGGGAGAACGTCGTCACGTCGTGCGGGCCGTGCAACTTACGCAAGGCTGACCGGCTTCCACACGAGGTCTCGATGACGCTGGCGAAGAAGCCGGGGCCGCCCGCGCCGGTGCTCTTCATCAAGCTGGCGACTCCGAAGATCCCCGCCCGCTGGGAGCCGTACCTGGCGGCTTTCGGCGCCGCGGCCTGATGGGCTTCACGTGCGCCCTCTGCGGTAGCTATCACGACCATGAGCTGCTCGACGTGCGCTTTGCCAAGCCGGACGCTCTGCTCGGCCTCGGCAGCGATCCGGGACCGGACGTCTACTGGGCGGAGGACGCCGACTTCGCCGCCGACTGGACGGCCAACCGGCATTTCATGCGGGCGCTGCTCGAGGTTCCCGTCGGCGACGCCGGTGAGGTGTTCGCCTGGGGGATCTGGGTCGAGCTCAGCCGCGAGGATGCGGAGGACGCTGCGAGCGAGTACGAGGCCGGCGACGGGCTCGCGTACGCCGGCCGGCTCGCGACATCTATCGTCGGCTATCCGGATACCTTGGGTCTCGATGGCACGGTCACCCTCCGCGGAGACGTCGTCGCGGCGTTCGAGCTCGATGCCGTGCACCATCCACTGGAGCGCGATCAGCGCGACGGAATCTCGCTCGCACGCGCACGGGAGCTTGCGGAGCCGTACCGGCGGTAGCCGATGAGGGTCTCCGCCAAGGCCGACTACGCGCTGCGCGCGGCGATCGAGCTTGCGGCGCACGACAGCGACCGCCCACTCAAGGGCGAGCGGATCGCGCAGGCGCAGGAGATCCCGCTCAAGTTCCTGGAGAACATCCTCGTCGAGCTGCGAAACGCGGGCATCGTCATGAGCAAGCGCGGCGCCGAGGGCGGGTATCTGCTCGCGCGCCCCGCCGAGGAGATCACCGTCGCGGACGTCGTCAGGGCGGTCGAAGGGCCGATCGCGAACGTCCGCGGCCAGGGCCCCGAGACGGTTGAGTACGCCGGCTCGTCGGAGCGGCTGCGCGAGGTGTGGATCGCCGTGCGGGCCAATCTGCGCGCCGTCGTCGAGAACGTCACGCTCGCCGATCTCGCATCCGGGCAGCTCCCCGAGGACGTCCTCGAGCTGACGCGCGACCCCGACGCCTGGGCGCGGCACTAGCGCTCCCTTAGAAGACGGTCTGCTTGGTCGGCCGCACGTAGACGATCTGGCCCTGCTCGAGCTCGAGCGACTCGCACTCCTCGCGCGTCACCTGCGCGGAGAGCCGCTCACCGTCCTCGCGGACGAGCTCGACGCGCACCTCGAAGCCGAGATGCACGAGGCGCTCGATCATCGCCTCGCGGGTCGAACCGCCGTTCGGCGCGGTCGTGAGCTCCAGGTCGTGCGGCCGCACCCACGCCTCGCCGAGCCGGTTCACCGGGCCGACGAAGCTCATCACGAACTCGTTCGCCGGCTCCTCGTAGAGCCGCTGCGGCTCTGCGACCTGCTCGATGCGTCCCTTGTTCATGACGACGACCTCGTCGGCGACCTCCATCGCCTCCTCCTGGTCGTGCGTGACGATAACCGTCGTCGTGCGCGTCTCGGCGTGCAGGCGCCGCAGCCACTCGCGCAGCTCCTTGCGCACCCGCGCGTCGAGGGCGCCGAACGGCTCGTCGAGCAGCAGCACCTTCGGATCGACGGCGAGCGCGCGGGCGAGCCCCATGCGCTGCCGCTGGCCGCCCGAGAGCTGCGCCGGATAGCGCTGGGCCAGCCCTTCGAGCTGGACGAGGCGCAGGAGCTGCGCCACACGCTCGCGGATCTCGGCGCGCGGCGTCTTGCGCACCTCGAGCCCGAACGCGACGTTCTTCTCGACCGTCATGTGCTTGAACGCGGCGTAGTGCTGGAAGACGAAGCCGACGCCGCGGTCCTGCGGCTTGCGGCCGGTCATCACCTCGTCGGAGATGCGGATCTCGCCCGCGTCCGGCTGCTCGAGCCCGGCGATGCAGCGGAGGAGCGTCGACTTGCCGGATCCCGAAGGCCCGAGCAGCGCGACGAGCGATCCCGTCGGCACCTCGATCGAGACGTCGGCCAGCGCCTGGAAGTCCCCGAACGTCTTGGACACGTTGCGGACGAGGATGCTCATCGCGCGGCCTCCTTGGGCTTGATGGCGGTCAACAGGATCAGCGTGGCGACGGCGACGAGTGCGAGCACGACCGACGCCGCGTAGGCGCCGACGACGTCGAAGTTCTGGATCGCGACCTCCACATGCAGCGTCAGCGTCTCGGTCTCTCCCTGGATGCGCCCGGAGACGACGGACACGGCGCCGAACTCACCGAGGCAGCGGGCCGTCGTCAGTACGACGCCGTACGCGACACCCCAGCGGATTGCGGGCAAGGTCACCCGCCAGAACGTCTGCCACGAGGACGCGCCAAGTGTCGCCGCCGCCTGCTCCTGCTCGTCGCCGATCTCCCGCAGGACGGGGACGACCTCGCGCACGACAAACGGCAGCGACACGAAGATCGTCGCGAGCACCATCGACGGCAACGCGAACAGCACCTGGACGCCGTGCTCCGTCAGCCACGGGCCGAACCAGCCCGTGCGCGAGTAGAGCAGGTAGAGCGCGAAGCCGACGACCACCGGCGAGAGCGCCAGCGGCAGGTCGACGAGCGCGTTGACGACACCGCGGCCCTGGAACCGGCGCCTGACGATCGCGAGCGCGAGGACGACGCCGAAGATCGTGTTCAGCGGCACCGCGATCGCCGTGATCAGGAGCGTCAGCCAGAAGGCGTGCTTCGCGGCCGGTGTCGTCAGCGACTCCCAGGCCGGTGCGAGGCCGTGCTCAAACGTTCGGTAGAAGATCATCCCGACCGGGGCGAGCAGGATCGCCGTCAGGTAGCCGAGGGCCACGAACCGCAGCGAGAGGCGACCAAAGGCCTTACGCATTGTCGTGCCTCGTCGCCCAGCGACGGAAGCCGCCGATCGCGAGCAGGATCCCGAACGAGATCACCAGCAGCAGCACCGAGACGGCGGCGGCGCTCGTGATGTCGTTCGACTCGATCCGTCCGAAGATGTACACGGAGGCGACCTCTGTCTTGAACGGCAGGTTGCCGGAGATCAGGACGACCGCGCCGAACTCGCCGATCGCACGCGCGAACGCGAGGGCCACGCCGGAAAGGATCGCCGGCAGGATGTTCGGGAAGACGATGCTGCGAAAGGTCCGCCACGGCCCCGCGCCGAGCGACGCGGCGGCCTCCTCCATCTCCTTGTCGAGCTCGAGCAGCACCGGCTGGACCGTGCGCACGACGAAGGGCAGCGTCACGAAGAGCAGCGCCAGGTAGATGGCCGCGGTGGTGTACGCGACGTTGATCCCCAGCGGGCTCTGCGGCCCGTAGAGCACGAGCAGCGTCAATCCCGCGACGATCGTCGGCAGCGCGAACGGCAGGTCGATGGTCGCGTTGACGAAGTTCTTGCCGCGGAAGTCGTCGCGGACGAGGACCCAGGCGATGATCGTCCCCATGACCGCGTTGACGACCGCGACGACCGCCGAGACGACGAGCGTCAAGCGGAGCGCCGCGGTCGCCTGCGGGGTCGTGACCGCGTCCCAAAATGCCTGCCAGCCGTCGGCCTTCGAGCGCCAGATCAGCGCCGAGAGCGGCAGCAGGACGATGAAGCTCAGGTAGCAGACGGCGAGCCCGCCGCCCACGCCTCCGAAGAGGTTCGCGGGGCGGCGGGCTCGGACCGTCGGCAGGGTCGGGGTGTCAGCCTGTACTGCCACCGACATCCCGCTCGATGGAGACCATCAGGCCCTTCTTCGGGTCGAACCAGTACGGGTCGACCTTCGCCCAGCCCCCGAGCGAGTCGATCGTGAACAGGTCGGGACGGCTCGGGAAGTTGAATCCCTTCGCCGCGGGCTTGAGCACGGGGCGGTAGCCCCAGGACGCGAAGATCTTCTGGGCCGGTGCGGTGTAGAGCCACTTGAGCCACGCCTTCCCCTCGGGCGGTGCGCTCCGCGTGACCGCGGCCGGGTTGTCGATCCGCAGCGTGGCCTTCGGGATCACGTACTGGACCTTCTGGCCCTGCTTCTGGGCGAGGATCGCCTCGTTCTCGTAGGTCAGCAGCACGTCGCCCTTGCCGGAGAGGAACGTCTTCAGCGAGTTGCGCGCCGACGAGTCCTGCACGGGCACGTGGTGGAACAGGGTCCGGACGAACTGCTCGGCCTGCTTTGCCGTCTTGCCCTGCTTCAGCTGCGAGCCGTACGCGGCGATGATGTTCCACTTCGCGCCGCCCGAGGTGAACGGGTTCGGCGTCAGCACCTCGACGCCGGGCTTGATGAGGTCGTTCCACGTCTTGACCTTCTTCGGGTTGCCGTCGCGCAGCACGAAGACGACGACCGAACGGGTGAGCGTGCCGCGGTAGTTGTTGGAGCCCCAGCTGCGGTCGACGAGCCCGTTCTTGACGAGGTTCGACATGTCGGGCCAGAGCGAGAGATGGACGAAGTCGGCCTTCTGGCCGGCGAGCACGGCGCGGGTCTGCTCGCCGGAGGCCCCGTAGGACTGGCTGAACGAGACGTCCTTGCCGGCGGGGGTCTTCTGGTAGGCGGAGATCAGATCGGCGTAGGCGGGCCCCGGCGTCGAGTAGGCGACGATGCTGAGCTTCGTGTCGAGCCCGCGTGCGCCTGCCGGGGCGGCGGCCACCGCGAGCGCGGCGGCGGCAACGGTAAGAATTCTTATAAGTCTCATGATGGGATCTTATGCTGCCTATACCCCACCTGCTTTGTCAAGAAAGAACCGTCACCCCCGTTCCACCGGCAGGTCGCGCTGTTCCCATTCGCTCCACGAACCGGGATAAAGACGGCCTTCACGGCCGGTGAGATGCAGCCCGTGAAGCAGCACGGAAGCCGTCACACCCGAGCCGCAATAGGCGACCAGCTCGCCGTCCGGGAGGTCCGGCAGAGGCTCGTTCCACGGTGCGTTGAGCGCACCGGGGATCCTCCCAGGCACCTTGTCGATCGGGTTCTCCTCGCCGCGCCAGCGAGCCGGGATCCGCGCGTCGACGACGACGAGCCCGCCGGCGAGGATCTCCTCTGCGCTGACCGTGTCGTCGCCGCGCGGGCGCGGCATGAACGTCGCCGGCTCGACGGTCTCCTCGCCGGTGCGGAGCGGGCCGTGCCACCCGTCGAGCTCGAGCACCGCGCAGTCGTCGTGGCCGAAATGGCGCAGCAGCCACCAGAGCCGCTCCGCGCCGCCGAGGCGCCCGTAGGCGACCACGAAGACGCCGTCGCCGATGCCCGCTCGCCCGGCTGCCGCCGCGAATTGCTCCGGTTCCGGCAACGGATGGCGCCCGCCGGCGCCGGGCGGCGACGAGAGATCGCGGTCGACGTCGAGGAACGACGCGCCGGGGATGTGGCCCTCGAGATAGGCCCGGCGCCCCGCCTCCGAGTCGGCGAGGTCCCAGCGGCAGTCGACGAAGCGGTAGATCACGACGCGAGTGTGCCAGCCGGCATTGCAACGAGATGTGACAGATGGCCCCGGCGGCGGCGTATCAAGGGCATGAAACCCATCGCCATGCTCACCACACTCGCCGCTCTCGCGGCGGTCGCGCTCGTTGCCGGCGCCGCGCTCGTCTCGCCGGCGAACGGCAGCTCGGCCGCGGTCGACAACGGCATCACGGTCACCGGCAACGGCACCGTGGAGGCCGTGCCCGACCGCGCGCAGCTCAGCTTCGACGTCGAGTCGTCCGCCACGACGGCCGCCCAGGCCATCGCCCGCGTCTCGACCGAGAGCAACGCCGTCAACACGGCGCTCCGCAGTGCCGGCATCGCGCGTGCCGATCTCCAGACCGCGCAGGTCTCGCTCCAGCCGCGCCGCTCCGACAACGGCGTCGTCACCGGCTTCGTCGCGACGACCACGGTGACGGCCAACCTGAAGGACCTCTCTCGCACCGGGCGCGTCGTCGACGCAGCGGTGAAGGCCGGCGCTACGGGCATCTTCGGGCCGTCGCTCTCGAAGAGCGACACCGACGCGCTCTACGTCGACGCCCTGAAGGCCGCTGTCGCGAATGCGCGCGCCAAGGCGCAGACGCTGGCCGCCGCGTCGGGTGTCGTGCTCGGCCGGGCGACGACCGTCGTCGAGGGCGGCTCGAGCGCGCAGCCGATGTTCGACTCGGCCGCCGCCAGCGCAAAGCAGTCCGACGTCCCGATCGAGGCGGGGACGCAGCAGATCTCGGCCTCCGTGACCGTGACGTTCGCGGCGGGCTAGGACGGATTGGCGGAAGTCGCCGTCGTCGGGGTCGATGCTCGTTCCGGGCAAGGACGCAGAGTGCTTCGAGTGGTCCTACGGATGCGACCGAGGACGCGGATCGGGCGAGCAGCGCGGCCCGCGGCCAGCCGTTATTTCGCCAGCCCTCCTACGACGAGGCGGAGCCGCACTGGTCTCCCGCAACGGGCGCACAGCGTTCTCCTGCGCCCTTGCGGGAGGCCACCGGACAGGGCGGGGCTCAGCGCACGCGCACGAGCCGATGTTCTTCACAGTGACTCCCCGGTTCGATGGTGGGTGACGTTGTCGATCGGCGACGTCCACGTGAGGCCGTCGCCCGATTCGTGACCGGTGCGCGCCGCGTCGACGATCGCTGCGACGACGCCGTCGGCGAGGTGGTCCTCGACGATGAGCGTCAGGTGCGCCTTGGGCAGAAAGCGCGACTCGAAGATGCGCCCGCGGTATTCGTGCGTGACGCCCGGCTCGCGGCCGTGGCCGATTGCCTCGACGACGGTGACGCCGACGTGGCCGGTCAGCTCCTCCACGGCGTCGATCACTGTCTCGACCCGCTCGCGCACGACGACGGCCTCGACCTTGATCACGGTGAGCGCCTTTCGAGCAGCAGCGTGTCGCGCCGGCGCGTAGCGCCCGTCCGCGAAGCGGACCTGTGGAGGGGGCTCCGGGGGAACCGGGAGGTTCCCCCGGGAACGCGAGCGATGGCCCTACGGCGCATTGCTCCGCCTCTCTAGGAGCAAGGTGTCACGCCACTGCCCGCGCAGCTGGCCGATTCGCTCGCGCCGCCCGACCACACGGAAGCCGCAGCGCATGTGCACCGCTAGGCTCGGCAGGTTCTCGGGGAAGATGTTCGTCTGGACCATCCAGAGCCCGGCCTCCTCCGCGCGCCGCAGGAGCTCGGTGAGCAGCTGCGTGCCGACGCCTTTGCCTCGCGCTCGCGCGCTGACGTAGAGCATGTTCTCGGCCACGCCGCGATACGCGTGCCGCGACGAGACCGGGGAGAGAGCGGCGAACCCGATGGGCTCGCCGCCCTCCTCCGCGACCAGACGGAGCTCCCCCGGCAGGTGGGAGTCGTCCCACGCCGGCCAGTCGGGCGCCGCGGTCTCGAAGGTTGCGAGACCCGTGGCGATCCCCTCCTCGAAGATCGCGGCGACCACTGGCCAGTCCTCTTCCTTCAGCTCCCTGACCCAGTGACTCATCCGGCCGCGACCACCACCCTCCTGGCGGCTGCAAAGCGGCGCCATGCGGCGTCCTCGGTCGTACCGATAGGAACCGCTATCGGCACTCCCTGCGTCCTTGCCTGGCTTGCTTTTCGCGTGCCATGAGGGCGGTATCGCGACCGGACGAATCACTCAAGCGTCGTAGTAGAGCGAGAACTCCGCCGGATGGGGGCGGAGCCGGACGACGTCGACCTCGTTCTCGCGCTTGTAGTCGATCCAGGTCCGGATCAGCTCCTCGCTGAAGACGCCTCCCTGGAGCAGGAAGTCGTGATCCGCCTCGAGCGCGTCGAGCGCCTCGCCGAGCGAGCCGGGCACCTGCGCCACGCCGCGGTCCTCCTCGAAGAGGTCGTAGTCCGCGGGCTCGCCCGCGTCGAGGCCCTTCGCGATCCCGTCGAGGCCGGCCATCAGCATCGCCGAGAAGGCGAGGTACGGATTCGCTGCCGCGTCCGGGCAGCGGAACTCGATTCGCTTCGCCTTCGGCGAGTCGGAGTACATCGGGATCCGGATGCAGGCGGAGCGGTTCCGCTGCGAGTAGACGAGGTTCACCGGTGCCTCGTAGCCCGGAACGAGCCGGCGATACGAGTTCGTCGTCGGCGCGCAGAACGCCAGCAGCGCGGGCGCGTGGTCGAGCAGGCCGGCGATGTACGCGCGGGCGAGCTGCGAGAGCCCCGCGTAGCCCGACTTGTCCGACATCAGCGGCGTGCCCTCTTTCCAGAGGGACTGATGCGTGTGCATGCCCGAGCCGTTGTCGCCGAAGATCGGCTTCGGCATGAACGTGGCGCTCTTGCCGTGCCGTCGCGCGACGTTCTTGACGACGTACTTGTACGCCATGATCTGGTCGGCCATCCGCGTCAACGTCGTGAAACGGAGGTCGATCTCGCACTGGCCGCCCGAGGCGACCTCGTGGTGGTGGAACTCGCAGGGGATGCCGAGCCGCTCGAGCGTCAGCACCATCTCCGTGCGCATGTCGTGCAGCGTGTCGTGCGGGGCCGGCGGGAAGTAGCCCTCCTTCGGGCGCACGGTGTAGCCGAGGCCCGGCTTGCCCGAGTTCCAGTGACCCTCAGCCGAGTCGACCGAGTAGTGCGAGGCGTTCGGGCCGAGGTCGTACGAGACCTCGTCGAAGACGAAGAACTCGCATTCGGGGCCCATGAACGCGGTGTCGGCGATGCCCGTCGAGATGAGGTACTCCTCGGCGGCCCGCGCGATACGGCGCGGATCCTTGGCATACGCCTCGCCGGTGACGGGGTCGACGATCTCGCAGACGACGGAGAGCGTCGGCGCCTCGGTGAACGGATCGAGGGTCGCCGTGTCCGCCTTCGGCATCAGGAGCATGTCCGACTCCGAGATGCCCTGCCAGCCGCGGATCGAGGAGCCGTCGAAGCCGAGTCCCTCGTCGAATGCGGACTCGTCGAACGCGCGCAGCGGCAGCGTCATGTGCTGCCACGTGCCGAGCAGGTCGCAGAACTTCAGGTCGACCATCTGGGCGCGCGTCTCGCCGGCCCACTCGAGCGCGCCGGCCGCGTCGACCTCCCCGTCGAGGTAGTGCTTGATCTCGAACTCCTCTGCTGCCACGGTCTTCGTCCCTCCTGTGTTGGCTGTGCTGTTTTTGGGCACAAAAAAAGCGCCCACCACTGCTGCGAGTGGTGAGGCGCCAGTGCCTCCGCGTCCGCCTTCGGCGGCGGAGCGCGTCTCCATCACCATAGTGACGAGAGCGGATGTCCGCAAGGGTTGCGCGGGCCGCGGCCTACACTCCCCGCGTGGACGTCGTCTTCGTCGAGATTCCCGCCGGCTCCCGGAACAAGTACGAGTTCGACGAGGAGCTCGGCGGCATCGTGCTCGACCGCCGCCTGTTCACCTCGATGTCGTACCCGGCGGACTACGGGTTCATCGAGGGCACGCTCGGCGAGGACGGTGACCCGCTCGACGCCCTCGTGCTCGTCGGCGATCCGACGTTCCCCGGCTGCCGGATCCGCGTGCGGACTGTCGGCGTCTTCCACATGCAGGACGAGAAGGGGCCGGACGAGAAGGTGATCTGCGTCCCGCTCCGGGATCCCGCCTGGATGCGGATCTCAGACATCCACGACATCCCCGCCGAGCTTCGCAACGAGATCGAGCACTTCTTCCAGGTCTACAAGGATCTCGAGGAGAAGAAGACGGAGACGTACGGCTTCGGCAACCGCGCCCAGGCCGAGCAACTGATCGCCGAGGCGCGCGCCAGGGCTGTCGACTGAGCAGGCTGTCGACTGCGCACGGCTGTCGAGTGCGCAGGGCTGTCGAGTGAGCAGGACTGTGGATTGAGCAGGGCCTGTGGAGTGAGCGTCACACATTTGCGACACTTGGTCTGACCACGAAATGCGGCGCCAGGCCGCATGGCTGTGCAAATGTGGAACGTTCGTCTCACTTCTGTGACGGTTCGTCTGACCACTCTGGAGAGACGTTCCACAGGCACGAGTATTTGCGCCCGCGCGTCTCTTCGCCTATCCTCGTCGGCGTCATGTTGTGCCGGATCGAGAACGCAGGGCCCTTCCCGAGCTTCCGTTAGCTCGGGAGTAGTGCGCCCAAGTTCCGTTCGTCCTTCTCGATCCAGGAGCATGCATGACCGTCTCGCCCATCCAAGCCCGTAGTGCGTCCGCAGTCGACGTTCGCGACCTCCGCAAGGAGTTCACGCGCCGCTCAAAAGGCAAGCGCAAGCGCGTCGCCGCGCTCAACGGCCTGACGTTCACCATCAGCCGCGGCGAGACCGTTGCCATCCTCGGCCAGAACGGCTCGGGGAAGTCAACGCTCGTCCGGCTGCTCTCGACGCTGTTGCTCGACGACGGCGGGTCGGCGCACGTCTTCGGCCACGACGTCGCGCGCGAGACCCGTGCCGTGCGCCGGCTCGTGAACCGCGTCTCGGTCGAGGCGAGCTTCTTCAAGAAGATGAGCGCGGCCGAGAACCTCTCGTACGCGGCCCGCTTCTACGGCATGACGCCGCGGGAGACCCGCGTCGAGATTCCACGCATCCTCGAGCGTGTCGGCTTCCCGGCCGACCGGCGGAACGAGTCGATGGAGCACCTGTCGCGTGGGATGCAGCAGAAGGTGGCGCTCGCGCGCGCCCTGCTCACCTCGCCGGTGCTGCTGCTCCTCGACGAGCCGACGACGGGCCTCGACCCACGCTCGAAGCAGGAAGTGCAGCGGTTCATCCGCGAGATCCAGGCGGCCCACGACTCGACGATCCTGCTCTGCACGCACGACATGGACGAGGCGGAGGCGCTCGCGGACCGGATCGGGATCCTCGACCGCGGCGACCTGCTCTTCCTCGAGCCGGTCGCCGACGTGAAGCGGCGTTACGGGGTCGACACCCTCGAGCAGGCGTTCTTCGCCGCCACCGGACGGAGCTTCGAGGACGAGCAATCGGACGACGACAAGGACAGGGAGGTGTTCGCGTAATGGCGACCGTCGACGCGACCTCGCCGAAGCGGAAGGGCCTGCTGAAGCTCGAGCTGATCGGGCTTGGCGGCGTGGTCGAGCGCAACCTCTATCTGACGAAGCGCTACTTCCTCTGGGACGTCGCCTTCCTGCTCTGGACGATCGCCAACACGCTGACGATCGTCTTCATCGCGCGCGGCGTCAACGTGCCGGTGGAAGAGCAGAACGCGCTGGCGACGAAGTTCCTGATCGGCGGCGTCATCTGGGCGTTCCTCGGGATCATCTTCGAGATCGTCACCGAGACCGTGGCGTGGGAGCGCTGGGAGGGGACGATCGAGTACACGTTCATGGCGCCGGTCTCGCGGCCGGTGCACCTGTTCGGCATGGGTGTCTACGCCGTGATCTACGGGCTCGTCCGCGCGACGATTCTTTTCTTCGTGGTGGTCGCGTTCATCGGCATCGAGATCGACAATCCGAACTATCCCGGCGCGCTCGCGCTGCTCGTCATTGCCTCGATCTCGTTCATCGGGATCGGGATGATGACGTCGGTCCTGCCGCTCATCTCCCCGGAGAAGGGGACACAGCTGGGCTTCATCGCGCAGGGACTGATGCTCGTCGTCTCGGGCGTCTACTACGAGGTCGAGGTGCTGCCCGACTGGATGCAGTGGATCGCGAAGATCTCGCCTGCGACGTACGCGCTGCGCGGCATCCGCGACATGATCATCAACGGCGCGGGTCTCAAGTGGGACGACGTCTGGCCGCTGCTCCTGATCGGCGCGGTCTCGGTGCCGCTCGGACTCGTCGTCTTCCGGACAGGTGAGCGCTACGCGAAGCAGCACGGAAAGCTGAAGAGGTCGGGATGATCGACCTGCGCGTCGCGGAGACCGACGAGGAGCTCGAAGCGTGGCGCTCCGTTCGCCTGGCCGTGCAGCCGGGCGAGCGGACCGCGCCCGTCGAGGAGCTGCAGCGCCGTCGGCGCGAGGAGTCGTACCGCCTCTACCTGATCGCCTACCGCGACGGCGAGCTCGTGGCGTCCGGCTTTGCGGGCAAGTCCGATCTCGGTCACGGCAGCGTCATGCCGCTCGTCCCCGAGGAGCACCGCAGCCAAGGCCTCGGCAGCGCGATCCTCGATCGCCTCGTCGAGCACGTCCGCGCGCAGGGCTTCACGCAGGTCGGCGGGATGGTCGACGGCCACGACGCCCACTCCGTCGGCTGGGTCGCAGCGGCGCGGCTTCGAGGAGATCGACCGGCAGATCGAGATGGTCCGCACGCTCGACGGCCCGCTCCCCGAGCCGCCGCCGTATCCGGGCGTCGAGTTCGCGACGATCGAAGAACGGCCCGAGCTGCTCGAGCAGGCGTTCGACCTGGCCTCGGAGGGCTACTCCGATCTCAAGCTCGCCGTCGGCACGATCTCGGTCCCGCTCGACGAGTGGCTGCGGGACGAGGCGACCCTCCCGGGCGGCTCGTACGTCGCGCTCGTCGACGGCGAGATCGTCGGCTACGCCGGGTTGATGGCGTGGCCGGGCGACGACACCCGCTCCGAGCACGGGCTCACCGTCGTTCGCCGCGCCTGGCGGCGGCGCGGCCTCGCGTCGGCGCTGAAGGCACGCGAGCTCGCCTGGGCCTCGCGCAACGGCATCCGGGAGCTCGTGACGTGGACGCAGACCGGGAACGAGGCGCTGCAGGGCGTGAACGAGGGACTGGGGTACGTGCTGCGGTCGGTGGTCATCAGCCTGAGGAAGGAGCTGTGAACCCCGATATCCGTGCGCTCGGCCCGGAGACCGACGTCGACGCGTTCCTCGCGATCCGCGACGCGGTCGACCCGGAGCACCCGATGACGCGCGAGAGCCTGGAGGTGGAGCGCAAGATCAAGCATCGCCTCGACGTGATCGCGTGGCAGGGCGAGACAGCCGTCGGCTGCGCGTTCGTCGAGCCGCAGTTCGGCGATCCCGAGAGCAAGAGCGGCTACCTCAGCATTCGCGTGCTCGCCGAGCACCGCCGGCGCGGCATCGGGACTGCGCTCTTGAGCCGGCTCTCGGACCACGTGCGGGGCTTCGGCGGCGTCGACCTCCACGCGCAGTTCCGCAGCGAGGCGACCGACCAGCGGGCCTTTCTCGAGCACCACGGCTTCCACGAGACGGGTCGCATGCAGGACGTCGAGCTCGAGCTCGCCACCGCGGACGGCGCGGTCGACGTTCCCGAGGGCATCCAGATCGTGCCGGTCCAGGACGCCCTCGTGCCCGGCATGCACGCGGTCTCGCTCGAGGCGGACCCGGACATCCCGTCGCCGACGCCGATCCGGACCGGCGACGTCGAACGCTGGCGCGAGCGCCATCTCGATCCGCTTGCGCTCCGGGAGCTGAGCTTCGCCGCGCTCGCCGGCGACGAGGTGGTCGGCTTCGCGATCCTCGGCAAGGACGTGCCCGGCGTCGGCGGGCACTGGATGACCGGCGTCAAGCGCGACTGGCGCGGCCGCGGGGTCGCGCAGGCCCTGAAGCAGCAGCAGATCGCCGCCGCGAAGGCGGCCGGGCTCGAGCGGCTGCGCACCCAGAACGACCTCGCCAACGCCCCGATGCGGCGCGTGAACGAGAAGCTCGGCTACCGCTCGCGCCTCGAGTGGATCCACTTCGCGGGCCCTCTGTATCCGGCCGCCGGCTGAGAAATGCGCTGGAAGTCAGCCACCGCGGCGTACCTCGCCTTCGAGCTGATCTGGTCGGCCGCGGGGGCGGTCAGCTTCACGGTCACCGCGGTCTACTTCGTCAAGACCGTCGGCCTCAGCCCGCTGCAGCTGGTGCTCGTCGGGACGGCGATGGAGGCGTCGGTCTTCATCTTCGAGATCCCGACCGGCGTCATCGCGGACACGTTCGGACGCAAGCGCTCGCTGATCATCGGCTGGGCGATCCAGGGGCTCGCGATGGTGCTCGTCGGCGCCGTGCCCGAGTACTGGGCGATCCTCGGCGGCTATGCCATCTGGGGGCTCGGCTGGACCTTCTGCTCCGGCTCGTACGAGGCCTGGATCACGGACGAGGTCGGCGTCGAGCGCGTCGGCTCGGTGTTCGCCCGCGGGATGCGGGTCTCGTACGTCGGCTCGCTCGTCGGGATGGGCGCGAGCGTCGTGGTCGCGGCGACGTTCGGGCTCGCGACCGCCGTCATCGTCGGCGGGGCGCTGATGATCGGACTCGGCGCCTACGGTGCGCTCGCACTGCCGGAGGAGAACTTTCGGCCGCCGCCGCGGGAGGCCGGCAGCCGGCGCGACCTGCTCGGAACCGCCCGGAAGGGCGGGCGGCTCGTGCGCGGGCATCCCATCCTGCTCCTGATCATGGGCATCTGGTTCTTCGCCGGCGCCTCGACGGAGGCGTTCGATCGCCTCTGGGAGGCCCACTTCATCCGCGACGTCGGGCTGCCGTCGCTCGGGTCGCTCGACAGCGTGTACTGGTTCGGGCTCTTCGGCGTCGGCTCGATGCTGATCGGGCTGGTCGCGTCGACGGTGCTCGTCAAGCGGTTCGGCGACCGGCCGCAAAAGGCCGTGGCGTCGATGCTGCTGGTCGTGACGGTGATCCAGCTGTGCGGCGCGGTGCTCTTCGGCGCGGCCGGCGGCATGGCGCTCGCGCTCTCGTCGTATTGGCTCTACCGCCTGACGCGAGGCCTCGTCGGACCGCTCGAGATGACGTGGCTGAACCAGAACATCACCGACTCGTCGGTGCGGGCGACGGTGATCTCCATGACCGGCCAGGCGGACGCCGTGGGGCAGACGGCGGGCGGGCCGGTGCTGGGCGCCATCGGCAACGTGTGGGGCATTCCGGCCGCGCTCTTCTCCGGCGCGGCACTGCTCGTGCCGGCGATTGGGCTCTACCTGCGGGCTCTGCGCCACAGCGGGCTCGAGCCGGAGCTCGCCGAGCTGCCGGAGGTCCCGGAGGCGGCGCCTGCATGATCGAGCTTCGACGCGTCGTGTCGGCGGCGGACGCGCGAAGTCTTCCTCGACGTTCGCAACGCGATCGAGCCCGAGTATCCCTTCGGCCGGGCTGCGTTCGAGTCCGTGCGCCACAACCCGGAGTGACTCGACCTCGTGGCCTTCTCGGACGGCGCCGCCGTCGGCGTCGGCTCGGGCGGCCGCCATTTCGACAACCCAGACGGGCCGTGGTCGTTCGCGAACGTCCGCGTCGTGCGCGATCACCGGCGGCGCGGGATCGGCTCGGCGATCTTCGCCGCCGTCTCCGAGCACGTCGCCACGCACGGAAAGACGGGCCTCTACACGGTTCTGCGCGAGGACGACGCCGACTCGCTGGGCTTCCTCTCGAAGCGCGGCTGGTCAGAGGTGATGCGGACACAGCATGTCCGGTTCGAGCTGGCACGCCCGAGCGGCGAGCCGGTCCTTCCAGACGGAGTCGAGCTCGTGCCGATGGTCGAGGCGCTCGATGAGCTCGTCTACGACGCTGCGGTCGAGATCGAGCGGGACCTGCCGACGGCCGACGACATCGTCACCGGGACGCTCGACGAGTGGCGCGAGCGCGGGATCGGGCCGCTCGGCGTTCGCGCCTGCTCGTTCGCCGCGCTCGCCGGCGGCGAGGTCGTGGGTTACGCAATTCTCGAGGACGGCGACGACGGGATTGCGTACCACGCGATGACCGGCGTGCGGAAGGCCTGGCGAGGCCGCGGCTTGGCGCGGGCGCTGAAGGAGCGGCAGCTCGCGGCCGCGCGCTCCGCCGGCTACTCCGAGCTGCGCGCCGCCAACGAGGTGGGCAACGCGCCGATGCGCGCGCTGAACGAGAAGCTCGGCTACACGCCGCTGCTTGCGTGGCTTCACGTGCAAGGCCCGCTACTGCGATAGGATGCGCCGCGTCTTCGAGGCGACGGAGCCTCAGGCGCGGCGTTCCGCCTGCGTCTGGGGCTCTTTCCATTTCCGGGAGGAGAGAAAAGCGTATGGCGATGATCGAAAGCAAGGACCGCGCGACATCTGATCCAGAGGCGCGCAAGCGGGTACTGAAGGAGATGAAGGAACAGGGAGTCGAGTACCTGCTGCTGTGGTTCACGGACCTCGAGGGGCATCTGAAGAGCTTCGCCGTGACGCCGTCCGAGATCGAGGGCGCATTGAACGACGGCATGGGCTTCGACGGGTCGTCGATCACCGGCTTCAACGCGATCGAGGAGTCAGACATGGTCGCGATTCCCGATCCGGACACCTACCGGCTGATGCCCGCGCGCGAGGGCGAGACGAAGGTCGGCCGGATGATCTGCGACGTCGTCAAGCCCGACGGCGTGGCGTACGAGGGCGACCCGCGTTACGTGTTGCGCCGGGCGCTCGAGCGGATGCAGTCGATGGGCTTCGACACGTTCAACATCGGCCCCGAGCTCGAGTACTTCCTCTTCAAGGACAACAAGGGGACGGAGACGCTCGACGAGGGCGGCTACTTCGCGATGACCGCGCTCGACGCGGCGACGGAGCTCCGCAACGACACGATCCAGGCGCTCGAGTCGGTCGGGATCCCGATCGAGTACCACCATCACGAGGTCGCGCCGTCGCAGCACGAGATCGACATGCGCTACGCCAACGCGCTCGACATGGCGGACTTCACGATCACCTACCGCCTGATCGTCAAGGAGATCGCCGCCAAGAACGGCGTCTACGCGACCTTCATGCCGAAGCCCCTGTTCGGCGAGAACGGCTCGGGCATGCACACGCACATGTCGCTGTTCAAGGACGGGCGCAATCTGTTCTTCGACGGCGACGACCAGTACAACCTCTCGACCGCGGGCAAGCACTTCATCGCCGGCCTCCTCCGTCACGCTCGCGAGCTCTCGGCGGTGTTCGCGCAGTGGGTCAACTCGTACAAGCGGCTCGTGCCGGGCTTCGAGGCGCCGGTGTACGTCGCCTGGTCGCAGCGAAACCGCTCGGCCCTGATCCGCATCCCGCTCTACAAGCCGGGCTCGGAGCAGGCGACGCGCGCCGAGATCCGCTGTCCGGACCCGTGCGTGCAATCCGTACCTGACGTTCGCGACGCTCCTGCACGCCGGGCTCGAGGGCATCGAGCAGGGCTACGAGCTGGCCGACCCGATGGAGACGAACCTCTACCACCTGACGGCCGAGCAGCGGCGCGAGCAGGGCATCGTCTCGCTCCCGGAGACCCTCGGCGAGGCGATCGACGAGTTCTCGCAGTCCGAGCTGATGCGCAAGGCGCTCGGCGATCACATCTTCGACAACTACGTCCGCCTGAAGCGGAAGGAATGGGACGACTACCGCGTCCAGCTCACCGAGTGGGAGCTCGAGCGCTACCTGGCGGTCCTCTAGGCAAAACCCCCCGCAAGCAGGACAATCTCTTCGACGGCCGCCGACCGTGCCCAGGCTCGCGCGGCCGCCTGACGGCCGACTGCGAGCCGCGGATTCCGCGGCTCGTGGTCGTTCCCCGGCGAACGACTACGGTGGTGGCGTGGGCGTGGTGCTGGTGACCGGGATGTCTGGGACGGGCAGTCGGCGGCTCTCGCCGAGCTCGCGCGCAGGGGACATCGGGTTGTCGACACCGACTACGGCGGGTATTCCGAGGAAATGCCGTCTTCCGGCGCGGGCGGTTCGGAGCAGCTGTGGCGGGAGGATCGGATCGAAGCGCTGCTCGACGAGCACGACGACGGAATGCTGTTCATCTCCGGTTGTGTCTCCAACCAGTGGACGTTCTATCCGCGCTTCGACGCCGTTGTGCTGTTGACGGCTCCTGCGAACGTGATTCTCGAGCGCGTGGCCGGTCGAGAGTCGAACGCGTTCGGCAAGCGCGATGCCGAGCGGGATCGGATCCTCGACGACCTGGCGACGGCTGAGCCGCTGCTGCGGGCGGGTGCGACGGCTGAGATCGACACGCGCGCGCCGCTGGACGAGGTGGTGACAGCGCTCGAGAGCATCGCGGCCGTGCGGCGCGGCGCTGAAAGCTAGAGGAAGCGGCGGATCGCGGCGCGCTCGACGCGGAGGCCGATCACCTTCGCACCGTCGTCGATCTGCTCGATCGACTCGGCCGGGACGAGCCGGCGGCGGCGGCGACAGGAAGCCCGAGCGAACAGAGAGAGCGTCGGGCCGGTCCGGAGCCGTGCCGTACATCGGGCCTTCGACGCGTCCCACCACGCGCCCACTCGCGTCAGCGACCAGGAAACCCTTGGTGGAGTTGAGGTCGTAAGCGAGAGAGCTCATGTACTCGAACCTATTCCCCGCATGCAATGGAATCCTTCTGCCTGCGGTAAAGCTTCTGTAAGGAGTTGGATGGGTGGCGTCACAGTCACTGGACGTACAACTCCGGCCGCGTCTTCCACGGTACGGCCTGGAGGCCTTCTAGGGCTTCGCCGACATCGCCCACCAGGCGATGCCGAGCGCGACGACGTAGATCGAGCTCAGGATCGCGACCGTCCGGAGCGCCCAGCTGCGCTCCTTGCGGACGCCGAGGTACGCGATCAGGGTTGCCACGAGCAGCAGCAGCAGGCCCGGCTCGGCGACCGCGAAGCCGACTCCGAGCCAGCCGGGATCGCCCTGGATGTCCTCCTTCGACTCGATCCACCCGCCGCCGGCGCGCATCAGGATCCACGCCGGCAGTACGCCCATCAGGAGCGTCTTCATGGTGGCCCGGACGAGGAACTGCCGCTCGCGAGCTCATGCCTGCGAACGCGAGGACGGCGGTCGCCATCGTCGTGCCGAAGAGCAGCATCGCACCCAGCACGTGCAGGAAGAGCGGCAGGTTCCACGAGTCGGGGCGGACCGCGGCCAGCATCAATGACCCGGCTTCCAGATCATCAGCACGAGGACGAGCAGGAGCGCGAAGCCGCTGCCGTACGACAGCAGGAGCGACGTGCGGTCGCGAACCCGCGAGCGAAGCTCCTCGGACGGCCCGTCGCCCTCGCTCGCGAGCCGGAGCGCGAGCTGGCGCGTCTGCTCGTCCCGCTTGCCGCCGGCGCCGCCGAGGGCACCCGCCAGCGCCCAGAGGACGATGGCGCCCCAGATCCAGAACTGGCCGTAGCCGTAGTCGACCTCGTGGACGAGCCACAGGCCGAACACGAGCGTTCCGACCGAGCCCACGCCGATCAGCGATCACGGCGGGACGGACCAGCGAAAAGAGCGTCGCGACCTCGCTCGGCCGATCGGCGCGACCGAGCGCCAGCAGGTTCAGCGTCCCGGCCCACGCGCCGCCGCCGACGAGCAGGAAGGCGCTCGTGACGTGGAGCGCGAGGAGCCATTGGTAGGTCGACACGGCCGCGAGATTACGCTGTTGGCCGGATGGACGAAAGGGAACGGCATTTCCGGCTGCTCACCGACACGATCGAGGCCGTCAACTCGTCGCTCGACCTCCAGGAGGTGCTCGACCTCGTCGCGACGAAGGTCTCCGACGCCCTCGAGGCCGACGCCTGCTTCGTCTACCTCTACGACGAGCGCGCCGACGAGCTCGTGCTGCGTGCGACTCACGGCACGAGCGTCGAGGAGATGACCCGCCGCCCGCGGATGCGCCCCGGCGAGGGCATCACCGGCGCGGCCGCGTTCGGGCGCGAGCCGGTGATGATCCCGGCGCAGGCGCACCTCGACGAGCGCTTCAAGAGCTTCACCAACCTGCCCGAGGACGAGTACGAGTCGATCCTCGCCGTGCCCAATCCTGATGCGGGAGCGGCTCGAGGGGGCGCTCAACATCCGCACGCGTGAGCCGCGCGCGTTCACCGCCGACGAGATCGAGCTGCTGCTCGCGATCGCGGCACAGGTGGCCCAGTCGATCGAGCACGCCAAGCTGTACGACGCGGCGCAGCGGCGGGTGCACGAGCTCGAGGCGCTGGCGAAGATCTCCGAGGCAGTCTCCGAGTCGCTCTACCTCGAGGAGTCGCTCGAGGCGATCGTCAAGACGACGATGACGGCGGTGAACGCGACCGGCGCGGCGCTCGTGCTCGAGGACGGGAAGATCGCGTGGCCGCGAAGGACGGGCCGGCAAGCACGCGGTCCGCCATGCCGCTGCGCTGGCGCCGGCGGCGAGATCGGCGAGCTCGTCTGCGACCGCGACACCCCGTTCACCGACGACGAGGTGAGCCTGCTCGAGGCGATCGCCCACCACGCCGCCGTCGCGCTCGAGCACGGGCGCGCGGTGATGCGCGGCGTGCTCGCCCAGGAGATCCATCACCGCGTCAAGAACAACCTGCAGACGGTGGCGTCCCTGCTGCGGCTGCAGGCGCGCGCCGCCGACAAGATCGACCCGCGCAAGGCGCTCGAGGACTCCGTCTCGCGGATCCTCGCGATCGCGGCTGTCCACGAGGTGCTGACCGAGCGGCGCGAGGACGACGTCGAGCTCTCCGATCTCCTCGATCGGTTGCGCGCGATGCTCGTCCAGGGGATCGGCGGCGGCAAGCACGTCGAGTCGGAGCTGGTCGAGGTCTTCCTCGCCGGCGACCGCGCGACGGCGCTGGCGCTCGTGTTCTCCGAGCTACTGCAGAACGCGCTCGAGCACGGCGGCGACGACGTGCGGATCGAGCTGCGCTCAGCGCGACGCGGACATCGTGCTCGCGATCGTCGACGACGGGGCGGGCCTCGATCCCGAGGCGTCGTGGCACGGGTCTCTCGATCGTGCGGGCGCTCGTGCGCGACGAGCTCCGCGGCGAGTTCCTGCTCGCCTCCAACGGCTCGGAGAACGGGACGGGCACCCGCGCGCAGGTCGTCTTCCCCGGCTGAGGAGGGCTTGGCGAAATAACGGCTGTGTCGTCGGGCCGCGCTGCTCGCCCCGATGCGGCGTCCTCGGTCGCGCCCGTACGGCTCCGCTACGAACGCTCCCTGCGTCCTTGCCTCGGAACGAGCATCGCACCCCGACGACGAGCGATATTCCGCCAATCCCTCCTAGATCAGCCGCTGGAGCCGCCGGCCCGCCGCGGTCGGCCGGTAGCGCGTCGTCGGCGGGTAGCCCTCGACGACCTCGCGCTCGACGAGGCCGAGCACCTGCAGGTCCTTCAGCGCCAGCGTCAGTGCGCGCGGGCTCGCCGGCAGCTCGCCACGGAGGTCGGTGAAGCGCGCGCCGCTGCCGACCGCGGCGAGCACCGCCACCGTCCACTTCTTCAGCGACAGCTCGCGGTCGGGAAGCGCGTCGAGGAGCGGCAGGCACCGCTTGGCGATCCGTCGCCCTGCCGTCGTGAGGACGTACTCCGGGCGCAGCGGGTGCCCGTAGCCTGGATTCCTGCCGATCATGCCGGCCTCGATCAGCGAGGAGAGCGTCTTCGACAGTGTCTCCCGCGGCACGCCGAGGCGGTTCGAGAGGAGGACGAACCGCGTGCCGCCGCGCTCGCGCTCCAGCTCGGCGAGAACCGGCGCGGCCCAGCGGTGATGGAAGAGCTCGGGGAGGGTTGACAACAAAGTAGAGGAAGTATAAAAACATGACCTGACAGCAGCAAGACACCGCAAGAAGGAGGTACGCCGATGCCCCCGTTCGAGTACGACAGCGACGGCGGAATCGTCATCTCGGTCAACGTCTCGAATCTCGACGACGTCGATCGACTGGTACGGCAAGGCTCTGGGCTGGACGGTGAACTACAAGCTCGACGAGTACGGCTGGTGCGAGCTCGACACGGCGAACCCGACGATCCACGTCGGCCTCGGCCAGACCGAGGAGGTCAAGAACACCGGCGGCACGGTGCCGACCTGGCGCGTCCGGGACATCGACGCCACGCGTGCGCACCTCGAGGGCCTCGACACACGCTTCGACGGCGAGACCACCGAGGTGCCGGGAATGGTACGGCTCGCGACCTTCTTCGACCCCGACGGAAACCCCTGGATGCTCGCGCAGGTGCTCGCGACCGCCTGATGGAGGTGGAGCGCTACACGTTCGTCCTCCTCCGGCGCCCCGCCGGCGCGCCGGACCTGCCGGAGGAGGACTCGGACGCGCTTCAGGCCGAGCACCTGGCGCACCTGACCGCGATGCGCCGGCGCGGTGCCCTCGCGGTCGCCGGCCCCTTCGACGGCCAGCCGGACGAGTCGTGGCGCGGTTTCTGCCTCTACGTGACGGATCTCGAGGAGACCCGCGCGCTCGCAGAGAGCGACCCGGCCGTCCAGGCAGGCGCGCTGGCCGCCGACGTCTTCAGCTGGTGGACCGAGAAGGGCGTCGTCAGCTTCTCGCGGCTCTAGTCCGCTTGGTCGTCGATCGTGAAGTGAACGTGATCGTCGTGCCGGTGGGCACCGAGCACCTTGTCGGACAGGAGCTCCGAGGCGTATGAGTCGAGGAAGACCCGTGCGCCGCCGGCGCCCTCGACGACGTCGTCGCCCTCGTCAGGGCCGTCGGCGACCACGAGCTCGATCGTCGCCTCGCCTTCCTCGTCGACTGCCGTGATGCGGAGGCCGGCTCCCTCGGGCGCCCCTTCGGACGACGTGGCCTCGTTCACGATCTCTGCGGCTTCTGGTGTCATTGTCAGCATCGATCGAGTGTAATCACGAGCGTCGTGCTTACACTCGTGCGCATGCGGATCCTGATCGCAGAGGACGAGACGATCATCCGGATGGACCTGCGCGAGCTGCTCGAGGGCGCCGGCTACGAGGTGTGCGGCGAGGCCCGCGACGGCGCGGAGGCGGTGTCGCTCGCACGCGAGCTGAAGCCGGACCTCGCGATCATGGACGTGAAGATGCCGGAGCTCGACGGCATCGAGGCGGCGCGGCAGATCCTCGACGAGCGGCCGATCCCGATCGTGATGCTGACCGCGTACGGCCAGGACGAGCTGGTCCTGCGCGCCGCCGAGGCAGGCGTCTTCGGCTACCTCGTGAAGCCGTTCCGCGAGCAGGACCTGTTGCCCGCGATCACCACTGCGCGCGCCCGGCACGACGAGCTCTCGGCGCTTCGCGAAGAGGCCGAGTCGCTGAGCGAGGCGCTCGCCGCCCGCAAGTCGATCGAGCGCGCGAAGGGGTTGCTGATGGAGAAGGAAGGGCTCTCCGAGGCGGACGCGTTCGCCCGGCTGCGGAAGGCGAGCCAGGTGTCGGGACGGCCGCTGAAGGTCGTCGCCGAGGCCGTGGTCGCGACGTTCGAGGCATGAGCACGACGCTGACGCCACCGAGGGAGCGGCTCGACCGGGGCGACGGCGGCACCGGCCTCGGCGGTGCATGGCGGGTGATCGTCCTCAACGACAACCACAACACCTTCGAGGGAGTCGCCGCGGCACTCGCATCGACGCTGCCGGGGGTCGACTACAACCGCGGGATGGCGCTCGCGAACAAGATCGACGCGAACGGCCAGGCGATGGTGTGGTCGGGCGAGCAGGAGCAGGCCGAGCTCTACTGGGAGCAGCTGCGAGACCACGGCCTGACGATGGCGCCGCTGGAGCGCGGGTGAATGCCGACCATCCGAACGTCGAGGGGATCCGGCGGGTCTTCGCGGCGTTCACGGGCGGCGACTCGCGTGCGCTCTTCGAGGTGATCGCGGAGGACGCGGTCTGGACCGTGCCCGGCGAGACGCCTGTCGCCCGGGTCTACGCGGGCCGGCACGAGATCTTCGAGCTGTTCCGGGCGACGCGGACGCTGACGGACGGCACGTACTTCTCAGAGCTGCAGTGGGCGCTCGCCGACGACGAGCACGGCGTCGTGGTCTACCGGGCGAGCGGCACCCGGCTCGGGCGGGAGCTGTCGATCGAGCAGCTGCTGCTGATCCGCTTCCGCGACGGCCAGTGGGCCGAGATCCGCGCGCTGCCCACGGAGCCGGTCGAGTTCGAGCGCTTCTGGGCCTAGGCGATTGACTCTAGAAGCTCTAACTGAATGGAGGGACCTGTTCGGCGGTAGCGAATCCGTCGGCACCTGTCGTCAAGCTCGGGAGGGTGTTCCCTGCCGCATCTGTGGTGCGGTTTCGTTGCCGTGTCCGTGGGAACCCCACTGAGCAGATCTTAGGAGGCTGGCGTGAGCGCGCGCATCCGCGCGGCGTCTCAGCACCAAAGACACGGATGAGCGAGGAGACGATTCCCATGAGAGCAATCGTGGTGACGGACGAGGCTGCGGGAACGGCCGGGATGACGCTGGTGGAGCGGCCCGCGCCGCCGGCAGCGATCAACGACGTCATCGTTCAGATTCACGCGTCGGGATTCGTCCCGACTGAAATGGCGTGGCCCTCGACCTGGACCGATCGCCGCGACCATGACCGAACACCGTCAATCCCTGGGCACGAGCTGGCCGGAGTGGTTACCGCTCTCGGGTACGGCACGACGGGACTGTCGGTGGGACAGCGGGTGTTCGGCCTCGCGGACTGGCATCGCGACGGCACCCTGGCGGAGTATGTGGCGATCGAGGCACGCAACCTCGCGCCGCTGCCGGGCGACGTCGACTTCACGGTGGGCGCGAGCCTGCCAATCTCGGGCCTGACCGCGTGGCAGGGACTGTTCGAGCACGGCCGTCTTCAGGCGGGGCGGAGCGTCCTCGCGCACGGCGCGGCCGGCGCAGTCGGGTCGATGGTGACGCAGCTCGCACGTGAGTTCGGCGCCTACGTCATCGGCACCGGACGCGCCGCCGACCGCCAGAAGGCGCTCGACTTCGGCGCGCAGGAGTTCGTCGACCTCGAGAAGGACGCGCTGGAAGACGTCGGCGGCGTCGACCTTGTATTTGACGTCATCGGCGGGGACATCCAGAAGCGGTCCGCAAGCCTGATCCGGGCCGGAGGAACCCTCGTGACCGTCGTAGGGCCGCCCGAGGCGCGGCCCGCCGACGGCCTCGCAGTCGACTTCGTTGTCGAATCCGATCGTGCCCAACTGCGTGAGATCGTCCAGCGGGTCCGGGACGGACGACTGCGAACGAACATCGGCAACGTCGCGACCCTCGACGATGCCGTCGCCGCCCTCAACCCGACCGAACGACGCAACGGGAAGACGATCATCCGCATTCGTCCATAACGACTCGGAGACGACAGAGGCCACCGTCAATCCCGCGCGGTCGCCTTTACGAGCGCCGCGGATTTGTCCGGGCCTAAGAAGCTCTAGTCGAATGAGGTTTCGAGTCGTCGCCAGCAGATGAGGCAGCAGGCGAGCGCGTGGAGGCTTTCGTGGATGTCGTCCCGGCGGTCGGTGCGGACGAGGAGCCGTCGGCGGTTGTGGAGCCAGGCGAACGTCCGTTCGACGGGGCGATCACCGGTTTGATCCCTCGTTGCCGAACGAGGCGGCGGTATTTGTCGTGGTCGTAGCCGCGGTCGGCGAGCACCGTCTGGGGTCGTCGTCTGGGCCGGCCGACCCTGCCGCGGACCGGCGGGACGCGGTCGAGGAGGTCGAGCAGCTGGGTGACGTCGTTGCGGTTGCCGCCGGTGAGCGTCCAGGCGAGCGAGAGCTTCTTAGGCGCCGGTCGTCTCGAAGAGCTTCTCCCAGCGCTCGAGCAGCGCCGTCAGCTCCTCGCGGGCCTCGCGGTGGGCGGTCAGCAGCGTCATGTCGGACCAGTCCTCGGCCAGTCGGCGCTCGAGGTCGGCGACGGCCGCCTCCTTGCGCTGGATCTCCGCCTCGACGAGGTCGATCGGGCTCGGCTGCGGCCGCTTCGGGCGCCCCGGCGACTTCGGCTTCGCCTGCTTCGGGGCTCGGGCAGCGGGCGCCGGCGCCGACGCAGCCTGCTCGCGCTCGCCTCTGATCCGCAGGTAGTCCGCCCAGCCGCCTTCGTAGGGGCTGAGGTCGAGGTTCTCGACGGCGAGGGTGCGCTCGGCGACCGCGTCGAGGAGCGCCCGGTCGTGCGAGACGAGCAGGATCGTGCCGGGGAACGCCTCCAGCGCGGCCTCCAGCGCCTCGCGGCTCTCGAGGTCGAGATGGTTCGTCGGCTCGTCGAGCACCAGGAAGTTGGAGCCCGACGCGACGACTGCCGCGAGCGCAAGCCGCCGGCGCTCGCCGCCCGAGAGCGCCGTCACCGGCTTCTCGTGCGCGTCCCAGCCGGAGAAGAGGAAGCGCCCGAGCAGCGACTGCGCCTCCGGCCGGCGCAGGCCCGTCATGTGCATCGCGCAGTCGAGCACCGAGCCGCGCTCGTCGAGCTCGACCTCGTGCTGTGAGAAGTACGCCGCCTCGACGCCGTGCCCGAGCCGAACGGTCCCGGACTCGGCCTTGCGGTTGCCGAGCATCGTCTCGAGCAACGTGGTCTTGCCCGAGCCGTTGGGGCCGATCAGCGCCACATGCTCTCCGCGCTCGATCGCGAAGGACGTGCCGTCGAGCAGGAGCTTGTCGCCCGCCTTGACGACCAGTTCCCGCGCCTCGACGACCGTGCGTCCGCTCCGCGGCGGCTTCAGGAACTCGAAGCCGAGGTGCTTCGACCGCCGCGTGAGCAGCGAGATCTCGTTCTTCGCGGTGCTGCGCTCTTTCTCGAGGCGCGAGATCTGCGTCAGCTTCGCCTGCGCGCGCTTGGCCATCTGCTTCTTCGCCCGGAACCGCTCGACGAAGCGCTCCAGGCGCTGGATGTCCTCGTCGTAGCGCGCGGCCGCCTTGGACGCCGCCGCGAGGCGCATCGCGCGCTCCTTGCGCCACGCGTGCCACGGCCCCGGGAAGTACGTCGAGCGGCCTGCCTCGAGCTCGAGCGTCGCGGTCGTGGTCGCCTCGAGGAACCAGCGGTCGTGTGCGACGAGGATGATGCCGGCGTCCAGCGATTGCAGCTCGTTCTCGAGCCATTCGATCGAGGCGACGTCGAGGTGGTTGGTCGGCTCGTCGAGCAGCAGCAGGTCGGGATCGCCGGCGAGCGCGCGGGCGAGCGAGGCGCGTGTCAGCTCGCCGCCGGAGAAGGTCTTCAGCGCGCGGTCGAGGTCGCCTTCGACGAAGCCGAGCCCGCGCACCGCGGAGGCGGCGCGCTCGCGCCAGTCGTAGCCGCCGGCGTGTTCGAGGCGTGCCTGGGCCTCGGAGTAGCGCCTCAGTGTCTGCTCGCCGTGGTCGCCCGAGGACATCGCTTCCTCGAGTCGGCGCAACTCGGCTTCGAGTGCGACCAGGTCGGCCGCCCCGGCCAGGACGTACTCGCGGAGCGAGACGCCGCTCGCGGCCGGAGGGCGCTGGTCGTGGAGCGCGATGCGCGCGCCCTTCTGGAAGGCGAGCTCGCCGCCGTGGATCTCGGTCTGGCCCGCGAGCATCCGCAGCAGCGTCGTCTTGCCCGATCCGTTCGGTCCGGCAAGTGCGACCCGATCTCGGCGCTCGACCTTGAACGAGACGCCGTCGAAGAGCGGGTCGCCCGAGAGCTCCTTGCGGAGATTCGATGCGATCAGGACAGCCATGGCTCAGTCGAAGATAGCCTGCAACCGTCAGAGCGGGCCGGATGCCGTCAGGATTCCGGCAGATGGGATCCCGGCTGCTTCACCCGCTTCGATCGCTGTCGCTGACGCTGCAGGTCGCGATCGTCGCCGGCTTCGCCGTCGTCGTCGTCACGCTCGCCTTCGTCTTCTCGTTCGTCGCGATCGAGCGGCTGCGCCATGCGGCCGAGGATGCGCGCCACGCGGAGGACGTGATCGCCGCGTCGAGCGCCACCGAGAAGCTCGTGCTCGATCTCGAGACCGGCGTGCGGGGATATGCGATCACCGGCCGGCAGAGCTTCCTCCAGCCGACCGTCAGCGCCCGGAACGAGCTGCCGGCGGCCGAGCGGCGATTGCGGAGTCTCCTCGCCGGGGATCCGGTGGCGACCAGGCAGGAGGCCGCGATCGAGCGTGAGGTCGACGACTACGTCAAGAACTGGACGACTCCCGTGATCGCCGTCGCCGGGCGCGACCTCGGGCAGGCGCGGAAGATCGTCGGCGAGGGCGGCGGGAGGCGGCGTGTCGACAAGCTGCGCGCAGACTTTGCGTCCCTCGTCGCCGGCCGCGCACAGCTTGCAGACGAGCGACGCGACCGCGCCGACGACGCAGGGCGGGCGGCGATCGAGATCGGCGGCGTCTCGTTCGCCGCGATCCTCCTGCTCGTCTTGGTCTTCGTCGTCTACTTCGCCAAGGCCGCCGTGCTGCCGGTCTCGCGCGTCGCGGGCGCCACGAGACGCCTCGCTGCGGGCGAGCAGGGCGTCCGCGTCCCGGAGGAGGGCACGGGCGAGGTCGGCGTGCTCGCCCGCGGCTTCAACGCGATGGCAGCGACGCTCGAGGAGAATCGCGAGCATCTCGAGCGCGAGCAACGCCTGAGTGAGGCCCGGTACAACTTCGGCCGCCGGATCGCAGCGATGTCCGACCTCGAGCCGCTGGCCCAGGTGATCCTCAGCGGGATTGCTGAGCTCACGAAGTTCGACGCGGGCGCGGTCTACCTGATCAGCGAGAGCGGCCGCTCGCTTCGTCTCGCCGCCTGGCTCGGGGTCGACGAGGACGAGCTGCCGGAGCGGCTGCGCATCGACGATCCACGGCAGGTGCTGGACGTCGGTGTGCCGGAGCTGCAGGCCGTGTTCGAGCACGGCGGTAGCACGATCGGCTTCGTCGCCGTGGCGCGGACGAGCGGCGAGCCGACGGCGAGCGACGAGATCGTCGAGGTGGAGCGCCTCGCCGAGCAGTCGGCGGTCGCGGTTGCGCATGCGCTCGCACTGCGGCGAACGCGGCGTCTGCTCGACGTGAACCGCGCGGTCCTCGACTCGACGCGGGAGGGGATCACGATGGTCGACCTGAACGGGCGCCTGCTCTTTTCGAACCGCGCGATGGAGGGCTTCTACGCCTCGTTCGGGGTCCCGGCGGAGGGCACCGTCTGGGAGCGGCTGCTCGAGACGGCGGATCGCACGACGACACCGGAGCGCTACGTCGCCGACTTCGCGCGCGTCATCGACGACCCAGATCTGGTGTACGAGAACGAGTTCACGATCGCGGAGTCGGGCGCGACGTTCAGCGGCATCACGGCGCCGGTCAAGGATTCAGCGGGACGCCTCATCGGCCGGATCTTCTCGCTCCGCGACGTGAGCGCCGAGCGCGAAGCGGACCGCCTCCAGGAGGAGTTCGTCGCCACCGTCTCGCACGAGCTGCGAACGCCGCTGACGTCGATGTTCGGCTTCATGGAGGTGCTCCTGGACGGGGACGCCGGCGAGCTGAACGAGGAGCAGCGCCGCTTCCTCCAGATCGTGCAGCGCTCGACAGAGCGGCTGATGCGCCTGGTCGGCGACCTGCTGATCATCGGCCAGATCGACTCGGGGCATCTCTCGCTCGAGGCGGCGCCGACGGATCTGCGGTCGGTGGCGGAGGATGTCGTCGAGTCGGCCCGGGCGCTCGCGCGCGTGAAGGGAATCGAGCTGAACCTGAACGTGGAGCCCGTGGCGTTGATCAGCGCCGACAGAGCGCGGCTCGTACAGCTGACCGACAATCTCCTCTCGAACGCGCTGAAGTTCACGCCGGAGGGCGGGCGCATCGAGGTCAGCGTCTCGGAGCAGGACGGCAAATGCGTGCTCGAGGTCAGCGACTCGGGGCTCGGGATCCCCAAGGCCGAGCGCGGGCGCCTGTTCGAGCGCTTCTTCCGGACGAGCGAGGCGACCGAGCGGGCGATTCCCGGCACCGGGCTGGGGCTTGCGATCTCGCGGGCGATCGTCGAGGCCCACGGCGGCGTCATCGACGTCGTCGACCGCGACGGGCCGGGGGCGACGTTCCGCGTCGAGCTGCCGCTCATCGCCGGCGCGGCTCCGGCGCCACCCGTCAGTGCCCCATGACCAGTGCCCAGTGACGCGCGTCCTCGCCCTCGATGTCGGCACCTCCTCGGTGCGGGCTCTGGTCTACGACGAGACCGGGCGCCGGCTCGAGCACGCCGAGTCGCGGACGACCTACGACGTCAGGCACGCGCGAGGCGGTGTGGCCGAGCTCGATCCGGACCAGCTCGTCGAGGCGACGCTCGCGGCCCGGGACGACGCGACGCGCGAGGCGGCGGGCGTGGACGCGGTCGGCATCTCCTGCTTCTGGCACTCCCTGCTCGGACTCCGCGCCGACGGCCGTCCGTCGACGCCGCTTCTGATCTGGCAGGACACGCGCTCGGTCGGCCAGGCGGAGCAGCTTGCAGCCGAGCTCGACGCCCGCGCCGTGCACGCCCGCACCGGCTGTCCGCTTCATCCGGCCTACTGGCCGGCGAAGCTCCGCTGGCTCGCCGAGGAGCATGCGGACGCGTTCGCGGCGACGAACCGCTTCGTCTCGTTCGCGGACTATCTCTTCCTGCGTCTCACCGGCGAGCTGCGCACGAGCAGCTCGTCCGCGTCGGGAACCGGGCTCCTGAACGTTCACGACGAGAGCTGGGACGCGGAGCTCCTCGAGGCACTTGGCCTGAGCGTCGACAGGCTGCCGGCGATCTCTGGCGAGCCCGCCGGCGACGTCTTTCCGCCGCTCGGCGACGGCGCCTGCTCGAACGTGGGCGCCGGTTGCACGACCCGCGAGCGCGCGGCGCTGATGATCGGCACCTCGGGCGCGCTGCGCTCGCTCTACGCGGCGCCCCGCGCCGAGGCGCGCGACGGCCTCTTCCTCTACCGGCTCGATGCCGAGCGGTTCCTCGAGGGTGGCTCTCTCTCCGACGGCGGCAACCTGTGGGCGTGGCTGACGGAAACGCTGAAGCACGTCGACTCCTCGGGCCTTGCCGACGAGGAGCCCGCTGCGCACGGCCTGACGTTCCTGCCACTGCTCGGCGGCGAGCGGGCGCCGGGGTGGAACGCGCGTGCCCGGGGCGCGATCTCCGGGCTCACGTTCGACACGACCCCGCGTGACATCGTCCAGGCGGCGCTCGAGGGAGTCGCCTACCGCTTTGCCGCCATCTTCGAGTTGATGCCGGAGACGCGGGAGGTCGTCGCGACCGGCCGGGCGCTGCTGGAGAACCGGGACTGGGTGCAGGTCATGGCGGACGTCCTCGGCGTGCCGGTCACCGCCTCGGCTGTGCCGGAGGGCTCGGCGCGCGGCGCCGCGGTCGTCACGCTCGAGCGGCTGGGCGAGACTCCCGGGCCGGCGCCGCTCGGTGAGACCTATGCGCCTCGCCCGGAGAGGCATGACGCGTATCGTTCAGCGAGAGACTTGCAAGCGGCTTTGTACCGAGGAGTGACGTGACCAACGCCCAGATCCGCACACGCTCGATCGACACGATCCGCGCGCTCTCGATGGACGCGGTGCAGAAGGCGAACGCGGGCCATCCGGGCACCGCGATGGCGCTCGCGCCGCTCGCCTACACGATCTTCACCAAGCATCCTGCGGCACAACCCGGCGAACCCGGACTGGCCGAACCGCGACCGGTTCGTCCTCTCCGCCGGCCACGCCGCGATCCTCCAGTACTCGCTCCTTCACCTGACGGGCTACAACCTGTCGCTCGAGGAGCTGAAGCGCTTCCGGCAGTGGGAGTCGAAGACGCCGGGCCATCCCGAGCACTTCATGACGCCCGGGGTCGAGACGACGACCGGCCCGCTCGGCCAGGGCTTCGCGAACGGCGTCGGCATGGCGATCGCCGAGCGATTCCTGGCAGAGCGCTTCAACAGGCCCCGACCACGAGATCGTCGACCACTGCGTCTACGCGATCTGCTCCGACGGCGACCTGATGGAGGGCGCTCTCGTACGAGGCGGCATCGCTGGCGGGGCACATCGGCCTCGGCAAGCTGATCTACTTCTACGACGACAACCACATCACGATCGACGGCACGACGTCGATCTCGTTCACCGAGGACCGCGGCGAGCGCGCTTCGAGGCCCAGCACTGGCACGTCCAGCACGTGGACGACTCCGAGGATGTCGACGCGCTCGACGCAGCGCTGACCGCGGCCCGCGGAGGAGACGGAGCGGCCGTCGATCATCGTCCTGCGCTCCCACATCGCCTATCCCGCCCCGCATGCGGTCGACACGTCGAAGTCGCACGGCTCCCCGCTCGGCGACGAGGAGGTGCGCGCGACGAAGGAGGTCATGGGCTTCGATCCCGACAAGACCTTCGACATCGATCCCGCGGTCTCCGAGCACATGTCGGAGACCGACCGTGGGGTCGCGCTCGAGCAGGAGTGGAAGGACGTCTTCGAGTCGTGGTCGACCGCGTTCCCCGCGCTGCGTGAGGACTGGGACCAGGTGCACACCGGCAAGATGCGGCCCGGCTGGACAGCGCCGCCGGAGTTCGAGGCGGGCGACGGCGAGCCGACGCGCGCGACCGGCAAGAAGGTGATGCAGTCGTTCAAGCCGTTCACGCCGACGATGATCGGCGGCGCGGCCGACCTCGTCGAGTCGACCTACACGGAGTTCGAAGGGAGCGGCGTCTTCTCGAGGACGCACGCGGGCCGGAACGTCGCGTTCGGGATCCGCGAGCATGCGATGGGCTCGATCGTCAACGGGATCGCCGTGCACGGCGGCATGTTCAAGCCGTTCGGCTCCACGTTTCTGATCTTCTCCGACTACATGCGCCCGGCTGTGCGCCTCTCGGCGCTGATGAGCACTGCCGGTCGTCTGGGTGTGGACGCACGACTCGGTCGGCCTCGGCGAGGACGGCCCGACGCATCAGCCGGTCGAGCACTACATGGCTCGCTGCGGGCGATCCCGAACTTCTGGTTCGTGCGCCCGGCGGATGCGAACGAGACGTCGTGGGCTTGGAAGGTCGCCCTCGACCGCGACGACGGGCCGGTCGGCGCTGTCGCTCTCGCGGCAGAAGGTGCCGACGCTCGACCGCTCGTCGCTCGCGCCGGCGTCGGGTGTCGAGCGGGGCGCGTACACGCTCTGGGACTCGCTCGGCGACGAGCCCGGCGAGCCGGACCTGATGCTGATCGCGACCGGCTCGGAGGTGGCGCTCGCGCTCGCAGCCGGGCAGAAGATCGCCGCTGAGCACGGCACGAACGTCCGCGTCGTTTCGATGCCCTGCTGGGAGCTCTTCGAGGCCCAGTCGCCGGACTACCGCGACGAGGTGCTGCCGCCGGAGATGAAGGCGCGGCTCGCGGTCGAGCCCGGCGTCACGCTCGGCTGGAAGAGGTGGGTCGGCGACGACGGCGACGTCGCTCGGCTCGAGCGGTTCGGCGCCTCGGCGCCAGGCAACGAGGTGCTCGAGCATCTCGGCTTCAGGGTCGACAACGTCGTCGCGAGGGCGACAGCGCTGCTGGAGCGGGTCTCGTGAGCGAGGCGCTCGTGTCGCGCTTCTTCGCGGTCATGAACGAGCACGACGCCGACGCGGTCGAGGAGATCTTCGTCCCGGAGGCGGAGATCGTCATCGGCCCTCACGTTGCCCGCGGCCACGACGAGATCCGCGAGCTCGCCCTGCAGAGCGGCCCGCCCGAGCTGGAGATCAGCACGCGGCCGATCGGCTATTCCGCCCGCCGCCGGCGGCGCCCTCGTTCCGTTCGTCAGGACGCAGGTCTGGCGCGAGTCGGGCGACGTCGCCGTCGAGGAGGAGCTGTGGGCCGCGTTCGAGATCGACGAGGAGCGGATCCGGCGCGTCCAGCTGCACCAGGAGCAACCGTGAAGATCGTCGCCGCCTTCGACCACCGCGGCGTCCACCTCAAGGAGGCGGTGCTCGCCGCGCTGGAGGGCCACGAGGTGCTCGACCTCGGCACGGACTCGGACGTCGTGCGGATCGACTACCCCGACAAGGCGCGCGAGCTCGCCGAGGCGATCCAGGACGGACGCGCCGAGCGCGGCATCCTCGTCTGCGGCTCGGGCGTCGGCGCCTCGATCGCGGCCTGCAAGCTGACCGGGATCCGCGCCGCGATCTGCCACGACGTCTATTCGGCGCACCAGGGCGTCGAGCACGACGACATGAACGTCCTCTGCCTCGGCTCGGAGATCGTCGGCCCGTCGCTCGCCCGCGACCTGATCGCGGCGTTCCTGAACGCGAAATTCGACGGCGGCGAGCGCTACGTCGCGCGCCTCCGCAAAGTGGAAGAGCTGGAAAGGATGATGAAACGTGGCGGAGTCACGCCTGCAGGAGCTGGCGGCACACGGCCAGTCCGTCTGGATCGACAACCTCGCGCGCGAGGCGCTCGAGGAGGGCAAGCTCGCCGGATGATGACGAAGGACGCCGTCACCGGCGTCACGTCGAACCCGACGATCTTCCAGAAGGCGATCGCCGCGGGCGGGGCCTACGACGAGCAGCTGCTCGAGGTCGCGAAGACGGAGTCCGATCCGAAGGAGATCTTCCTCCAGCTCTCGGCCCAGGACATCGCCGAGGCGTGCGAGCTGCTGGAGCCCGTGTGGAAGCGGACCGACGGCCTCGACGGCTTCGTTTCCTGGGAGGTCGATCCGACCCTCGCGTACGACCGCGAGAGCACCTTCGAGGAGATGATCCGCCTCCACGAGTGGATCGACCGGCCGAACCTCTACGTCAAGATCCCGGCCACGAAGCCCGGCCTCGGCGCGATCGAGGACGCGGTCGCGCGCGGGAAGAACATCAACGTGACGCTGATCTTCTCGCTGCGGCGCCACCAGGAGGTGATGGAGGCATACCTCCGCGGCCTCGAGCGCCTGGTCGCGGCGGGCAAGAGCCCGGCCAAGGTGCAGTCGGTCGCGTCCTTCTTCGTCTCACGGGTCGACACCGAGGCGGACAAGCGCCTCGACGCCGCCGGGAAGCCGGCGCTGAAGGGCAAGCTCGCCGTCGCGAACGCCAGGCTCGCGTACCAGAACTACCTGGAGGCGTTCTCCGGGCCGCGCTGGGAGTTCCTCGAGTCGAAGGGTGCGAACGTGCAGCGCCCGCTCTGGGCGTCGACGTCGGTGAAGAACCCCGAGTACCGCGACGTGATGTACGTCGAGGAGCTGATCGGGCCGAACACCGTCAACACGATGCCGGACGAGACGATCGAGGCGTTCCAGGATCATGGCGAGGTGCGCGGCGACACGATCCTCGACGGGGTCGACGAGGCGCACAAGCTCTTCGAGGATCTGGCGGCGGCGGGTGTCGACTACGACGACGTGTCGCTGACGCTCGAGGAGGAGGGCGTCCAGAAGTTCGCCGACTCCTTCGCGGAGCTCCTCGACGGCATTCGCGCGAAGCGTGACGAGCTCGTAGCAGCGTGAGCCGAACGCTGAACTCGGCCGAGCTGGTGGAGCGGATCTGGGCGCGCGACTCGTCCGCCTGGACAGGCAAGGACGAGGCCAAGTGGCTCGGCTGGCTCGACGAGCCGCTGCGGATGCAGGAGCAGCTGGACGAGGTGATTCGCTACGCCGAGTCGACGAGTCGGCCGGCGTGATCGACGACGTCGTGCTGCTCGGCATGGGCGGGTCGTCGCTCGCGCCCGAGGTGATGAGGCGGTTCTTCGAAGCCGGAGCACGTGCACGTCCTCGACACGACGCATCCGGCCGCGATCCGCCGGCTCGGCGAGCAGCTCGACCTCCAGCGGACGCTCTTCGTCTCCGCGTCGAAGTCGGGCGGCACGCTCGAGACGCGCTCGCACACCGACTACTTCTGGGAGCAAGGTCAAGCAACGGCGACAACTTCGCGGCGATCACCGACCCGGGGTCGGCGCTCGAGGGGCTCGCCGAGAAGCGCGGCTTCGGCGCCGTCTTCCCGGGCGAGCCGACGATCGGCGGCCGCTACTCGGCGCTCTCGCCGTTCGGAATCGTGCCGCTGGTGCTGATGGGCGTCGACGCGCAACGTCTGCTGCTCCGCGCGCAGGAGATGGCCGAGGCCTGCCGCATCGCCGACGGAAACCCGGGCCTCGAGCTCGGGCAGTCGCTCGGCGCCAACTGGCTCGACGGGCGCGACAAGGTCGTTTTCGAGGACGTGAACGGCTTCGGGCTCTGGGCTGAGCAGCTGCTCGCGGAGTCGACCGGCAAGGAGGACAAGGGCCTCGTGCCGGCCCCCGGCGAGAGCCCCGACGGGCCCGACCGCCAGCCGCAGGACGTGCGCATTCCCGATCCGTACGAGCTCGGCCAGGAGTTCTACCGCTGGGAGTTCGCGACGGCGGTCGCCGGCTCGATCCTCGGCATCAACCCGTTCGACCAGCCGAACGTGCAGGCGGCGAAGGACAAGACGAACGAGGTGCTCGCGGCGGGCGAGCCGAACGTCGAGCCGGAAGGATCGCTGGACGAGCTCCTCGGCAGCGCCGCCGCCGGCGACTACGTCTGCATCCAGGCGTTCATCGACCCGGCGCGCGAGGCGGAGCTGGAGCCGCTCGTCGCCCGCGCGCACGAGACCGGCTGCGTCGTCACGAAGGGCCTCGGCCCGCGGTATCTCCACTCGACGGGCCAGCTGCACAAGGGCGGCCCCAACACGGGCGTCTTCGTCCAGGTGGTGGACGACACCGGCCCGGAGCTCGCGATCCCGGGCCAGAAGTTTGGCTTCGCACGCCTGATCAAGGCGCAGGCAGCCGGGGACCTCGCCTCGCTGAAAGACCGCGGCCGCCGCGTCGCGAGAGTCCGACTGGAGGAACTATGAAACTCGGCATGATCGGCCTCGGCCGCATGGGCGCGGGCATGACCGGCCGCCTCGAGCAGCACGGCCACACGGTGCAGACGTACGACCCGGGGCAGGCTTCGACGGCGGAGTCGCTCGAGCAGCTGGCCGAGCAGCTCGAGGCGCCGCGCGTCTTCTGGATGATGATCCCCGCCGGCAAGATCACCGAGGACACGTTCCAGTCGCTGCTCGGGATCGCCGCGGCGGACGACGTGATCGTCGACGGCGGCAACTCGAACTTCCGCGACTCGCAGCGGCGCCATGCCGAGGCGCAGGCGAAGGGGATCCACTTCGTCGACTGCGGCGTCTCGGGCGGCGTCTGGGGTTTGCGCGAAGGGTTCTGCCTGATGGCCGGCGGCGACGATGAGCCGGCCTCGCGGCTGACGCCGGTCTTCGAGGCGCTCGCACCGAAGGACGGCTGGGCGGTCGTCGGCGGCCCCGGCGCGGGTCACTTCACGAAGATGGTCCACAACGGGATCGAGTACGGCCTGATGCAGGCCTATGCCGAGGGGTTCGAGATCCTGCGCGCGTCGGAGTTCGGGCTCGACCTGAAGGAGGTGGCCGGCATCTGGCGCTACGGCTCGGTCGTCCGCTCGTGGCTCCTCGACCTCCTCCACAACGCCTTCGAGGCAGAGGGGTCCGACCTGCCGCACATCAAGGGTTACGTCGAGGACTCCGGTGAGGGCCGCTGGACGATCTTCGAGGCGATCAACGAGAACGTGCCCGCGCCGGTGATCACGGCCTCGCTCTACGCGCGCTTCGCGTCGCGGCAGGACGAGTCGTTCGCCGCCAAGGTGAACGCGGCGCTCCGGAACCAGTTCGGCGGGCACGCGGTGAAGACCGAATGACGGACGTCGCCACACCGCCGGAGCAGGACAACCCGCTACTCGCGGGCCTCCGGCTGCGGCGAACGCCCGAGCCGTGCGCGCTCGTCATCTTCGGCGCGTCCGGCGACCTGGCGCATCGCAAGCTGATGCCGGCGCTCTACGCGCTGGCGTTCCGCCGGCTGCTGCCCGACAAGTTCGCGATCGTCGGCGTCGCCCGCTCGGCGGGCTCCGACGAGCAGTGGCGCGCCGAGATGCGCGACGGAGTCCAGAAGCACGCCCGGGACGAGTTCCGCGACGACGTCTGGGACTACCTGGCCGCGCGGATGTCGCTACGTGTCGACCGACTTCGCCGACGCGCACGGTGAGGACGCCGTCGCCGAGAAGCTGACCGAGCTCGACAAGGAGCGCGGGCTGGGCGGCAACCGCGTCTACTACTTCGCGGTGCCGCCGGACGCGATCGGCATGCTCGTGAAGGCGCTCGGAGCCCGGCGGACCGCGGAGGGCTGGGTGCGCCTGATCATCGAGAAGCCGTTCGGGAACGACCTCGACTCGGCCCGGGCCCTCAACAGGATGCTGCTCGAGGAGCACTTCACCGAGGACGAGGTCTTCCGGATCGACCACTACCTCGGCAAGGAGACGGTCCAGAACATGCTGGCGCTGCGGTTCGCGAACGGCATCTTCGAGCCGATCTGGAACCGCCAGTTCATCGACCACGTCCAGATCACCGTCGCCGAGTCGATGGGCATCGAAGGCCGCGCCGCGTTCTACGAGCGTGCGGGCGCGATCCGCGACATCTTCCAGAACCACCTGCTCCAGCTCGTCGCGCTGACGGCCATGGAGCCGCCGATCGACTTCACCGCCGAGTCGGTGCGAAACGAGAAGGTGAAGGTGCTGAAGGCGATGCACACGCCGGGGCCGAAGTCGGTCGTTCGCGGCCAGTACGGGCGAGGGTTCATCGAGGGCGTTGAGGTGCCCGGCTACCGCGAGGAGGAGGGCGTCGCGTCCGACTCGATGACCGAGACGTTCGTCGCGGCCAAGCTGTACGTCGACAACTGGCGCTGGGCCGACACGCCGTTCTACGTCCGGATGGGGAAGCGGCTCGCCCGCCGTGAGACGACGATCGCGATCCAGTTCAAGCGCGCCCCGCACCCGCCGTTCGACGAAGGCGACAGCGAGGCGCTGCGCCCGAACGTGCTGCTGATCCACGTGCAGCCCGACGAGGGCGTGTCGCTGGCGATCGGCGCCAAGGTGCCGGGGCAGGGGATGTCGATCCGCACCGTCCACATGGACTTCCTCTACGGCGGCGCGTTCCGCACCAGCCTGCCGGAGGCGTACGAGCGGCTGATCCTCGACGCCATGCTCGGCGACGCGACGCTCTTCACGCGGACGGACGAGGTCGAGGAGCAGTGGTCGCTCGTCGACGCGATCATCGCCGCGTGGCGCCGGGACAAGCCGTCGTTCCCGAACTACGCCGCGGGCACGTGGGGGCCGCGTTCGTCGGACGAGCTCGTGCACCGGGACGGACGGTCGTGGCGTCGGCACTAGACATCGATCCCTGGACCGGCGAGGACGTGACGATGGGCGAGATCGAGCGCGAGCTGGGGCGGCTCCGCGAGGCGTCGGGGAGCTCGTTGCAGCGTACGAGCGTGATGACGCACATCGCGTGGGTGCCGCCGGCCTGGCTCGACGCCGCACGAGGGACGCTCGCCGGGCTCGCCGAGCGCCATCCGTCGCGGACGCTCCTGCTCTTCCCGACGCCCGACGCCGAGGACGGGATCGACGCGGTGCTCTCGCTCGTCTGCTTCCCACTCGGCGAGCGGGCGATCTGCGCGGACGTGATCGAGCTGACGCTGCGCGGCGGCCGGTCGCACGCGCCGGCGTCGATCGTCCTGCCGTTGCTGATTCCCGACCTGCCCGCCTTCTGCCGCTGGCGCGGCGAGCCGAGCTTCGGCCAGCCGGAGTTCGAGCAGATGGTGGACGTGGTCGACCGGCTCGTCGTCGACTCGGACGAGTGGGGCGAGCTGCGGTACGGCGACCTCGCGGCGGTCTTCGAGCGGACCGCTGTGTCGGACATCGCCTGGGCGCGCACGCTGCCGTGGCGCCGGCTGCTCGCCGGCTACTGGCCCGCGATCGCCGGCCAGGAGATCCGCGTGCGGGGGCCCATGCCCGAGGCAACGCTTCTCCGCGCCTGGCTCGGCGCCCGGCTAAAGCGGGCGATCCGCCCGGTCGAGCAGGCGGATCAGCTCGGTGTCCAGCTCGGCGGCGAGGTGCTGCCCCGTCCCGCGGACGAGGGCAAGTCGGGGGCGGATCTGCTCTCGGACGAGCTCGACCGGTTCGGCCGCGACCGGATCTACGAGGAGGCTGTCGTCGCGGCCGCTGGGGCTACTTGACGACTTTGAACTGGTTGCCCGTGATCTTCAGGGCGACCGGCGCAGACCACGTCATGTTCTGAGCGCCCGTCGGGAGTGAGGGGTTGATGCCGCGAACGCGGTACCACCAAGTTCCCTGGGTCGTGATCGGCAGCACCGCCGACGTCGCATGCGTCTGCAACGTGCCGGCCTTTCGCCACGGATAGAGCCTGTCCTTCGCCCACTCGACGTCGTACGTGATGGCGCCGGTCGCGGGCTGCCAGGCGATGAGCGGAGTGCTGTGGAAGGTCGGTGTGCCCTTGACCGCGGAGATGACGCGGCCGGTCGGCGAGACGCCGGACACGTACGGGGTCGAGGACTCCGCGACGACCGGCTTCGACACCTTGCCGAAGCTGCCGAGACGCCCTGCCTCGCAGGCGTCCTGCGGGACGTTCAGATCGTGGTACTCGACCGGCTGCGGGTCGCCTGGGATGGCGACGTCGCCGATCGCGAGCACCTGAACCGGGACGACGGTCCAGTAGTAGCGGCCGTTTGGCCAGCCGCTGTCCCAGAGATCGACCCGTGCGACCCCGCCACCGGCGGCGCCGTCGACCGCGTTCCCCGGATCCTCGTTCGTGAGTGCCTTCTCGCCCTCGGCGGTGTACACCGCGCCCTCGGAGCCGCCGCTCGCGACGATGCCCGTGCGTGCCTTCCCGATGGCCGACGTGTCCTGCGGGAGGGTCAGCGGGCCGCCCTTGGTGCGCGGCGCGAACGCCGGGCTGCCGACGACCGAGCCGGTGAAGACGCGATTCACGCAGTGGTCGTCGGTGAAGATGTAGACGCGATAGAGGGGGCTGCCGACGTTGATCCCCGGCATGTTCGCCTGCGCGCCGCTCCAGCCGAAGCCGGGGGTGAGCTCGTGCGGCTTCGCTGCGCCCGCGGACACGTACTCGTCAGAGGCGGTGATGTTCGGCGTCAGCGTTCCGTGTGTCGTGGCCGGGTTGACGCTCGTGAACGTGGGGCTCCAGGGCCCGTACGAGACGCGAGGCAGGCCGTTCTTGACGGCGATCGTGGCGTCGACATAGCGCACCGCGCGCACGCGCCAGCGAATCGGATTCGTCCAGGCGCTCGACTCGTGGAAGGTGTAGAACTCGCGCTCGTCCGCGACGTTCGTCGTCGTCTGGAACGCCTTGGCGGGTGTGACTTCCGGATAGAGGACGTCGTACGCGGTCGCGCCTTCGACGGGCGCCCAGCGCACCATCCCCGGCGGCGCGTTCATCTGCTGCGGCACGTCGCTGTCGCGCCAGCGCATGTTGAAGCCGAACGGGACGCTCCAGTTCGAGATCTTGCCGTTCTTCGCGATTGCCCGGACGTGCGCCCAGAGGGCATACGGCTGGCCGGTCATCCAGGGAAGCTGCAACGGGATCGAGACGGCCGGCTGGGCGACCTTGTCGTCGCTCCAGACGATGCCGGAATCCGTGAAGTTCTGGTTGGTCGCCAGCTCGAACTCGTAGCGCACCGCATTGCGCGAGGCGTTCCACGAGAAGGCCGGCGTGCGCGGGAATGTGCGCATTGCGGGCTCGTCGGCGCGGAGCAGGAAGCCCCGCAGGCTCGACGGAGCGGTCGGCGCGGCAGCCGAGATCGGTCCGGCCGCCTGCGCGGAGGCGCAGACGAATAGGACGAGCGGAGCGAGAAACGCAAGCTTGCGCACACACCTTGTTTCGGCAGACGGGGCTCAGGCCTTGAGCGCGGCCTCGAGCAGGAGCCCGGCGGCGAGCACGAGCCCGTCTGACCCGGGAGGGCCCGTCAGCTGCAGCGAAGCGGGGAGACCCTCCTCGGCCGTTCCGCACGGCAGAGCCAGAACCGGCCAGCCGAGCGCGTTGAACGGATAGGTGAAGCGCGTGATCCACTGGCGCTCGGCGATCTCGTCGATGTCCGCGCGGGGCGCGACGAACGGCATGGTGGGCGTGATCAGGAGGTCGGCGCCGCCGAGCGCTTCCTCGGCCCGGAGCCGGTAGTCGTCACGAACCTGCGTCGCCCGGGTGGCCTCGGCGTCGGTGATCTCGAGGCATCGCTCGATCTTCGGCCGGATGTTCTCGCCGTAGAGCTCCGCGTTCTCGGCGTAGAGCTCGCGGTGCACGTCGGCGATCTCGCGCATGAACGCATCGCTCGTCCCGCTCGCGTCGGGGAAGTCGATCGCCCGGTGGTGCGGGAAGAGGGCCGCGGCGGCCTCGACGCGGGCGCGCACGAGCGGTGCCGCGTGCTCCGTCCAGGCGACGGCGATCGTCACGTCGGCGAGCGAGGCGAACGTGGGGCGCGCGAGCGTGGGCGCGAGCGTTTGCATCAGCTCGACGCAGGCCGCCACGTCGTTGCCCATCGGGCCGACGTGGTCGTAGCTCGGCGCGAGAGGGAAGACGCCCTCCGTCGAGACGAGCCCGTAGCCCGGCTTGAAGCCGGTCGTGCCGGTGCAGGCCGCCGGGATGCGGATCGACCCGCCGCTGTCGGTACCGAGTGCCGCGTCGGCGAGCCTGAGCACGAGTGCCGCCGCCGACCCGCCGCTCGAGCCGCCCGCTGTGTGGCCGGGCGCCCGCGGGTTCGGGACCGTTCCGTAGTGGACGTTCTGCGACGTAACGCCGTACGCGAACTCGTGCAGGTTCGTCTTGCCGACGTTCGTCCAGCCGGCTTCCTCGAGCGCCAGCACCGAGGGTGCCGACTCGGTCGGAACGTGCTCCGCGAAGACGGCCGACCCGTAGGTCGTGCGGATGCCCGCAGTGTCGAAGAGATCCTTGACGGCGAGGCGCCTGCCCGCGTCGCCGCCACCGAGCTCGGTGATCCAAACGCCGTCCATTCCGCATTCTCGCCTGCGAAGCGCTGTGGATGGCTTGTCACACTTCCTTGATACTTGGTCTGACCACGGAAATCGCGGCAAAGGCGCATGGCTCCTGCAACTGTGGACAATGCGTCACGCTTCCTTGACAGTTGGTCTGACCACGAGTGGTTCGCTTTGGCCATGGCTGGAAAGGCCGCGTTTTTGCCCCGCCTGGCTGCATCGCCCGGGTTAGTCGAAGTCGGCCGGCAACGATGCGTCGCGCAGGTGCTCGAACGCTCGCGCGAGGTGCTCCGCCGGGGTGCGGCGCGACAGCTCCGGCAGGTCGTCTTCGGCGAAGAAGCCCGCCTCGATGATCTCGCTCGCCTGCACCGGCTCCGGCTCGACGTCGTCCAGCTCGCAGAGGAAGTACACCTTGTAGGCGTAGAAGGGCCACCGTGCCTTGGCACGCACGTCGCGCTCGTAGAGGCCGATCAGCTTCACGGCGCGGCCGCGGTAGCCGCTCTCCTCGCCCAGCTCCTTCTCGGCCGCGCGGCTCGGCTTCTCGCCCACCTCGGCCCAGCCGCCGGGGAGCGTCCAGAGTCCGTCGTCGAGCCCGCGGACGAGCAGCACGCGCCCGTCGCGGAACGCCGCGGCCCGCACGTCGACCTTCGGCGTCGCGTGCCCTGTCTCGAGGCGGAACGCGACGAGCAGCTCCTCGCGCTCGACCTCGCCCGACGAAGCCATCTCGGCAGCGACGAGTCGCACCTCCTCGTAACGCTCGCGCTCGAACGCGCTCTCGGTGTACGTGAGCCCGCTCTGTGCGACCGCCTGCAAGCGTCGCACCCAGTCGAGCCACGTCACGTCTAGTCGAGCGCCAGGTAGACGAGCGCGACGCCGACCGTACCGGCGAAGAGCAGCAGGAAGAGCCCGAAGAGCGCCCAGCCCCAGAGGAGATTCTTCCGCGCGAGCGCCGCATGTGAGTCGGCCGGCGACGACGCAGGCTTCGACTCGACCGGCGGCTCGACGGCCGGCTCGGCGACGACCTGCTCACTCACGCGAGCACCGGGTCGAGGGCCATCGCGACGAAGAGCAGTGCCAGGTAGAGGAGCGAATAGTGGAAGAGCAGGCCCGCGTGCCTGCGCGAGAGCGACCGCTGCAGGACGAGCGCCAGGACCAGGAAGACACCGCCGAGCACGAGCGCCGCGACCAGGTAGAGCGCACCCATTCCCGCCCAGAGCACCGGTGTCGCCGAGACGCCGATCAGGACAAGCGTGTAGAGGACGATCTGCCGTGCCGTCTCGCGGTCTCCGCGCACGACCGGCAGCATCGGCACGCCTGCCCGCTGGTAGTTCTCCTTGATCAGGAGTGCAAGCGCCCAGAAGTGCGGCGGCGTCCAGAAGAAGACGATCGCGAACAGCAGCAGCGCCGCGAGCGTCACGTCGCCGGTCGCCGCGGCGTAGCCGACGAGCGGCGGCACCGCCCCCGCTGCGCCGCCGATGACGATGTTCTGCGGCGTCGAACGCTTCAGCCACCGTGTGTAGACGAGCACGTAGAAGAGGTTCCCGACGAGCGCCAGCGCCGCGGCGACGACGTTCACGGTCGAGGCGAGCAATGCGAACGAGAGCGCAGACAGCGCCAGGCCGAACTCCAGTCCCCGCGAGGGCGGCACCCGGCCCGCGGCGATCGGGCGGCGCTCGGTGCGCTTGCCCATCAGGCGATCGATGTCGGCGTCGAGCACGTGGTTGAGCGCGGACGCCCCGCCGCACGCGAGCGCGAGCCCGCTCATCGCCGCCAGCAGCTGCCAGCCGCCGGGCCAGCCGCCGGCTCCGACGAACATCCCGCAGGCGCCGGTGAGCAGAAGCAGCGTCATGATCCGCGGCTTCGTCAGCGTCACGTAGTCCCGCCACGGCCCGTTCGGGACAGGCTCGCCGCTCCGCAGCGTCAGCGCTGCCAGCACGCAAGTGGCCGCGAAGGCGGCCGCCGCCGCAGCGAGGTGGAAGCCCGGAGCGGTGAGCAGCGCCGCGAGGCCGAACAGCGCGGTCGCAACGAGCGACGGCACGAGCAGCCGGCGATGCGTCGTCCAGGCGGCCACGAGAATCGCTGCGAGGGGCGGTAGCGCGAGCGCCGCGAGCAGGCGGTGCGCGTTCCCAGACTCAGTGCCGAGCGACGCGGCGCCCGAGACGACCGCGAGCAGCGTCGCACCGGCGGCCGAGAGCGCCGTCAGGCGCAGCCACGGTCCCGGAGCAGGGCTCACATCCCTAGAGGCCATAGTCCTCCTGGAGCTTACGGCGCAGGTCACGCAACGGGCGCGCCGACGTCACGTACGGCACCTGATCGAAGTTGTGCGGCGGCGGCGGCGAGGTCGTGTACCACTCGAGCGTGTCGGCGACCCACGGGTCGTTGCCCGCACGCGGCCCTGACCGGGTCGTGACGATCACGTTGGCGATGAAGACGAGGACGCCGGCGCCCATCACGTACGAGCCGATCGTCGAGACCAGGTTGTACGCCTCCCAGATGCCGCCGTGGTGGTACGTGTAGATCCGCCGCGGCATCCCGAGCAGCCCCAGCATGTGCTGCGGGAAGAACGTGACGTTGAAGCCGACGAAGAAGAGCCAGAACTGGAGCTTCCCGAGGCCGTCGTTCAGCAGCCGTCCGAACATCTTCGGCCACCAGTAGTAGAGCCCGGCGAAGATGCCGAAGATCGAGCCGCCGAAGAGCACGTAGTGCAGATGGGCGACGACGTAGTACGTGTCCTGCAGCTGCCAGTCGACCGGGAACGCGGCCAGGAAGATCCCGGACAAGCCGCCGATCGTGAAGACCGCGAGGAAACCGAGCGCGAAGAGCATCGGCGTGTCGAACGAGATGTTGCCGCGCCACAGCGTCGCGAGCCAGTTGAAGATCTTGACGCCGGTCGGCACCGCGATCGCCATCGAGCTGAGCATGAAGAACGCGTTCAGGCCCCACGGCAGGCCGACCGTGAACATGTGGTGCGCCCAGACGAGCATCGAGTAGAACGCGATGCCGACGGTCGAGTAGACGACGGCCTTGTAGCCGAAGATCGGCTTCCGGGCGAAGACCGGGATCACCTCCGAGATGATCCCCATCGCGGGCAGGATCATGATGTAGACCTCGGGGTGCCCGAAGAACCAGAAGACGTGCTGGTAGAGCACGGCGTTGCCGCCCTCGCTCGGGATGAAGAAGTGCGTCCCCGCCTGGCGGTCGAGGAGCAGCAGGGTCAGCCCGGCGGAGAGCACCGGCAGCACGGCGATCAGCAGCCACCCGTAGGTGACGATCGTCCAGACGAAGAGCGGCAGCCGCATCCAGTTCATGCCGGGGGCGCGCAGGTTGTGGACCGTGACGACGAAGTTGATCGCGCCCGCGAGCGAGGAGAGCGAGAGGATGTGCAGCGAGAGGATCCAGAGGTCGACGCCGTTCCCGGGCGAATGGGTGTCCGAGAGCGGCACGTAACCCGTCCAGCCCGCCGACGACGGCCCGCCGGCCGCGAAGAACGAGCTGAAGAGGACGATCCCGCCCATGACGAAGAGCCAGTAGGAGAGAGCGTTCAGGCGCGGGAAGGCCATGTCCGCGGCGCCGATCATCAACGGCACCAGGAAGTTGCCGAAGCCGGCGAGGATCGGCACGACGACGAGGAAGATCATCGTCGTCCCGTGCATCGTGAACAGCTGGTTGTACGAGTCCTTCGTGATGAAGTTCTCGTCGGGCGTCGCGAGCTGCGTCCGGATCAAGAGCGCCATGACGCCGCCGAGCACGAAGAAGACGAGCGTCGTAGCGATGTAGAGGATGCCGATCCGCTTGTGATCGGTGGTGGTCAGCCAGGACGTGACGCGGCCGCGGCGCCAGTCGGCGCGATAGGGCTGGACGGTGCCGACGTTCGTCGCCATCAGTTCCCGGACCCCAGCGTCTTGGTGTAGGCGAACAGCGCCTCGAACTCGCCCGCGGGCCAGTCCTTGCCGACGGCGGGCATGCCGAGGCGGCCGTTCTCGACGAGCGTCCGCAGGCCCTCCTCGTCCTTCAATACCGGGTTCCCGCCGAGGTTCGGCCCGACCAGCTTCGCACCGGTCGTCGCCAGGCGGTGGCACTTGAGGCAGACGCCCACGAAGATCTGCCTGCCGAGCTCCGGGCTGCCCTCGGCGAGGAGTTGCTTCTGCCGCGTGAGCCACGTGCGGTAGGCGGTGTCCTCCATCACGTCGACCCAGGCGTGCATCTGGGCGTGCTGCAGGCCGCAGAGCTCGGCGCACTGGCCCTCGTAGGAGCCGATCCGCTTCGCCTGGAACCAGGTGTGGTTGACCTTGCCCGGGATCGCGTCGAACTTGCCGCCGAGCGCGGGGATCCACCACGAGTGGATGACGTCGAAGTCGGGGGCGCTCACGTCGAGCGGGACGACACCGCCCGCGGGCGCCTTCAGGCGGTCGATCGAGATCGCCCCGTTCGGGTACGTGAACTGCCAGTAGAACTGCCGGCCCTCGACCTTGACGGTGTTGGCGTCCGCGGAGGCCGGTGTGTTCTCGATCCCCGGCAGCTTGTAGAAGACGAAGCTGCCGATGATCGCCAGGATCACGACCGGCACGACCGTCCAGATCAGCTCGAGCCGTGTCGAGCCGTGGATCTGCGGCCCTTCGGCCGTCCGCTCGCGGCCGCGGCGGCGGAAGCGGATGATGAAGACGATCAGCGCGCCCTCGACGGCGACGAAGATGATGCCGGTGAAAAGCGTGATCACCCAGTAGGCGTCGATCGTCCTGCTCGCATTCGGAGAGTCTGGGCTGAGCGGCGCGATTCCGCCGTTGTCCGCGAGCGCCGGTACGGCGAGCGCGAGCCCGGCAAGAACGAAAGCGAAGACGAGGGGCAGCCGACGACGCACGCCGCGGGCATTCTATGGAGGATGGCGAGCCGCTCGCGCGTGCAACTTCCGTCACATGTGACGGAGCCCTTCGACGTCTTCATCAACGGCGTCCCGCAGCAGCGCGGGTCGGACTACCGTGTCGAGGGCCGGTCGCTGGTCTTCGAGCGCGAGCTCGCGCAGGAAGGGCGCCTCGGCTTCTGGCGCTGGCTCTCGATCTTCTTCGGGATCGCGGGCAGCTACCGCAAGCACGAGACGATCGACCTCGTGTACCAGGCGTCCGGCAGGCGCACCGTCGAGACGGGGCTCGTGCCGGTTCCCGAGGACTAGGAGCGTTTAGCGGTCGGCGAGCTCGAAGAGCATCTCGGGCAGCCGGACAAGGTCCTCCTTGCGGAGGAAGTCGACCGCTCCCACTTCCTTGGCGCGGTTTCGGTCGGCCTGGACGTCCGAGCCGGTGAGCATCACAACGCGTGCGTCGGGGCACGTCTTGTGCAGGCGCCTCGTCGCGGAATGGCCGTCCATCCGCGGCATGTTGATGTCCATCAGGATCAGATCCGGCCGGTGCTCCCGGGCCAGCCGCAGTGCCTCGGCGCCGTCGCCGGCGCAGGCGACGACGTCCACGCGCTCGTCGGCGGAGAGCACGAGCTCGAGTCCTTCTGCGAACGGGGCGTCGTCGTCGACGATCAGCACGCGCAGGCGCTGCATCGCGCGATCTTTACGGACCCCCGGCGCAGGTGCGGCAGGGTCAGGGAATCCGTGGGGCCCAGAGCGCCCCGAGGGCGAGCGCGGCGAGCAGGAGGATCGCGCCGATGCCCGCGAACCTGGGTGTGACCTCGCGCTGCTCGGTGTGCTGGCCGATCCGCGATCCGAGCTGGCGATAGACATTCTTCAGCGTGTTGGCGTTGCCGGCGGTGAAGGCTTGGCCGCCCGTCGTCCGGGCGATCATCTCGAGCGTTGCCGGGTCGGGTGGCACGGGCCGGGACTGCTGGAACCCGGGCGGGCCGAACGTTACGACGCCGTTCGGCGTCCCGAGCGCGACCGTGTAGATGGCGATGCCGGCCGACCGGGCGCGCTGCGCGGCCGTCGCGGGCGTGATGTTGCCCTGGGTCTGCTTGCCGTCGGAGAGCAGCAGGATCGCCGCGGGCGGGTGCTTGCCCTGGGGGCTGCCCTTGACGGCGGCGGCGGCCAGCTCGATCGCCTGGGCGAGGCCGTCTCCGAGCGAGGTGCCTCCGCCCGGCGCGAGGAAGCCGGTCGCCTCGTGTACCTGCTCGCGGTCACGCGTCGGCGCCGCGAGCACGTTGACCTCGGAGTCGAACGAGACGAGGCCGACCCGCACGCGCTTGGGGAGCTTCTTCAAGAAGAGCTCGATCGCGGAGCGCGCGGCGTCGAGCCGGGTCGGGTTCACGTCGTCGGCGCGCATCGATCCCGAGGTGTCGACGACGAGCACGACGGTCGCCCGGTCCTCCGGCACCGACTGGGCCATGTGCGGGCGCGCCAGCGCGATTCCGAGCGCCAGGATTGCGGCGAGGAAGAGCCCGGCCGGGACAAGGCCGCGCCAGGGCTTGCCGGTCGCCGCGACGGCGGCGAGCACGTCGAGGTTCGTGTACGTCGTCGCGTACTTCGTTCGCCGGCGCGAGACCAGCAGGTAGACGCCGGCGAGGACCGGCACCGCGAGGAGCGCGAGCAGACCGAGTGGCCAGGTGAGTCCCATCGTCGGCTAGCTCCTCGCGCAGGCGAGCCCGACCTGCAGCTCTGCCTTGACGTTGTCGGGAAGGGCGTCGGTCGTGGTCGTCCGGATCGTTACGCGGCCGTTGGCGACGGTTCGCTTCGCGGTGACGACCGAGAGGAGCGTGGCGGCGGGCGCCGTCTTCGTCCGGAACGCGACGGCGTGCCAGCTGCCGACGAGGTGCTCACGGCCCGGGCACGCGCGAACGATCGTCTGCACCCGGCCCGGCGCGAGCTTCAGGGTCTTCGCGCGCAGCGTTACCGGATGTCCCGGCTTGAACGTGACGGAGGTCGTCGACCGGCCGCCTCCGCCAGAGGTGGGGATGCAGCCCAGGAAAGGCCGGAAGCTCGTCGCCTTCTGCGTCGTGCCCGCGTAGAGGGCCGAGAAGAGCGCGGAGCGCGACGTCGTCACGCCCGGCGAGACCGGGCTGCCGAGCTGGCCGGAGAACGTCACGTCGAGGGCTCGGTCGCTGACGACTGCGTCGGTGCCGCCGACCACGCCGCGGCCGCCGGGGCACGCCAGGAGATACAGCGCCGCCGTCCGGTCGAAGCCGCCCTGCACCGGCACGACCACCCATGGGCCCGGGACGCTGATGCAGACCTGCAGGCCGCGGCACTCGTCGGCCGCGCCCGCGGGGGCCGCGGTTGCGGCGATGGCGCAGAGCAGCATCGCTGCGCTAAGGATTATTCGCTTCACGGGAGCCTCCTGAACCAGAGCAGGGACAGCGCCCCGCCTGCGACTGCCAGCAGGCCACCGGCGCCGGTCGCGGCGACGGCGAGCTCGTGGACCTTCTGAACCTTGCCGAAGCGTGAGCCGAGATCCTTGTACACGGCGTCGAGCTTGGCCGCGTCCGCGAAGCGGAAGAAGCGCCCGCCGCTCGCCTCGGCGACCTGCTCGAGGGTCTGCGGGTCGGGCGGCACGGCGATGCGCTCCGTGAAGCCGCCCTGGACGGGGCGCTCGAGGATCCCATCCGGAGTCCCGAGCAGAACGGTGTAGATCGGCACGCCCTGCTGCCGGGCCTCGCGCGCGGCAGCGACCGGTTGCACCCGTCCCTGGGTCTGGGCACCGTCGGAGATGACGAGCACCGCGGCGGGAGGCCGCGAGCCGTGGACCGTCGAGCTGGCTGTCGAGACGCGCGCCACCTGCACCGAGCGCTGAATCGCCTCGCCGAGGGCGGTGCCCTCACCGGTCCGGAGAGTGCGCAGCACCTCGAGCGCCCTGGCCCGGCCGGCGCCGGGGGTGGCGACGACCGCGGGGCGCGTGCCGAACGAGACGATGGCGACGCGGAACTTCTTCGGCAGCTTCTTGATGAACGCAGCGCCTGCTTCCTCGGCCGCACCGAGGCGGGTCGGCTTCACGTCCTTGGCCAGCATCGAGCCGGAGACGTCGATCGTCAGGACGACGGTCGCTTCCTCCCGCTTGGCGGCGAAGGTCGCACGCGGGCGAGCCGCGCCGATGATCAGGAACGCGACCGCGGCGAGGATCAGGCCGACCGGCACATGGCGGCGCCAGCCCGGTCTGACGGGGGTGAGGTTCGGCAGCAGCGCCGGCGAGGCCCAGGCGGCCGCGCGGGCGTCACGCCGGCGCTCGAGCCAGAGATGTCCTACGACGGCCGCCGGGACGGCGAGCAGCAGGATCAGGATGAGAGGCGAACCAAAGCTCATGGGCGGGAGCTCATCGGCGTGGGTGGTTGCGGCGAAGGAAGGTGGCGAGCGGGCGGAGCCAGTCGCCCGCCGTCGAGAGCGTCACGTGCGCGACGCCGGCGGAGGCGAGCGTCGTCACCAGCGCACGGCGCTCGTCCGCGGCCGCGGCGGCGAACCGCTCGCGGAGCCGCGTGCTGGACGTGTCGACTCGGAGCTGCCGCCCCGTTTCGGGATCGACGAGCCGCAGCTCGCCGACGTCTGCCAGCTCCTGCTCGCGCGGGTCACGTACCTCGAGCGCGGCAACGGTGTGCCGCCCCGCGAGGCGGAGCAGCGGCGGGCGCCACGTCTGGGGGCCGCGGAAGTCCGAGACGACGACGATGAACGACTTCTGCTGTGCGATCGCGCCGACCCTGTCGAGGGCCTCGGCGAGCGACTCGGTGGAGCCGGGATCTGCGTGCTCGTCACGGAGCTCACGCAGCACGCCGAGGAGGCCGATCCGGCCCTGGCGCGGCGGCAGCGTGCGGATCTCGCCGTCGCCGAAGGCGACGAGGCCGAGCCGGTTGCCGCGCCGCGTGGCCACGTGCCCGATCGCCAGCGCTGCGCCCTCGGCGACGTCCGTCTTGCGGCGGTCGGCCGTCCCGAACTGCATCGACGCCGTGTTGTCGAGCACGAGCCACGTCACGAGCACCCGCTCGGCGATCTCGACCCGGACGTGCGGGATGCCGGTGCGGGCGGTGACGTTCCACTCGATCCGGCGCACGTCGTCGCCCGCCTCGTACGGGCGCACGAGCGCGAGCTCACTGCCCTCGCCGGCGTGGGACGACCGGTAGTCGCCGGACAGAAGCCCGTCGACGCGCCGGGCAATCGTCAGCTCGAGCGCACGCAGGCTCGCCGGGGAGACGGGGCCGGGCCCCGGACGAGCGGGCGTCCTCTCGGCCGCGCCGCCGATCACGCTGCGGCCGGCTGCTTGGTCAGGTCGATGCGTGGGATGGGCACCTTCGCGAGCACGGCGTCGAGGATCGTGTCGGGCGCGACCTCCTCGGCGAGCGCCTGGTAGGAGAGGACGAGGCGATGCCGGAAGGCGTCGCGCACGAGATCCTTGATGTCACGCTCCGTCACGTACGGGCGTCCGCGCATCACGGCCAGGGCGCGGGCGCTCTGGACGAGGCTGATCGGCCCGCGCGGGCTGGCGCCGTAGGCGATGTAGGGCGCCACATCGGGCACGCCGTGACCGACCGGGTCGCGCGTCGCCGCGGCAAGCGTGACGGCGAAGCTGACGAGCGCCGGGTCGACGAAGATCGACGCCACTCGGCCCTGCAGCTCGCGGAGCTCCTCGATCGTCAGCACCGGGGCCAGCGCAGGCGCCGGCTCGAGCGAGCGGCCGACGACCGTCAGCTCCTCGTCGTGCTCGGGGTAGTCGACGAGCACCTTGAGCATGAAGCGGTCGACCTGAGCCTCGGGAAGCGGATACGTCCCCTCCGACTCGATCGGGTTCTGGGTGGCCATGACGAGGAACGGGTCGGGCACCGGATAGGTGTGGCCGCCGATCGTGACCTGGCGCTCCTGCATCACCTCGAGCAGGGCGGACTGCACCTTCGCCGGCGCGCGGTTGATCTCGTCGGCGAGCAGGAAGTTGCAGAAGACGGGGCCGAGCTCGGTGTCGAACTCCGACTTGTCGGGGCGGTAGATCCGCGTGCCGACGAGGTCGGCCGGCACGAGGTCGGGAGTGAACTGCACGCGCCCGAAGGTCCCGCCGAGCACCGCCGCGGTCGTCTTGATCGTCAGCGTCTTGGCGAGCCCCGGCACGCCTTCGATCAACAGGTGGCCCGTGGCCAGAAGCCCCACGAGGACCCGCTCGAGCATCGCGTCCTGCCCGGCGATCACGCGCTTGATCTCGAAGAGCGCTCCTTCCAGCTTCCGGCCGAGCTCGTCGACCGGCTCTTGTCCGGGACGCGGGCTCTCTTGCAGGCTCTCGCTCATCGGCGGCCTCCTAGCGTTTGCTGAACCCTGATCAAATCACTCATACGTTGAGAAGAACTTAAGCCTGCCATGACTACGCGCCCGGGCGCGATGCCAGTTTCACAGTCACGTGCTCGGTCGAGCCGTTCCGGACGATCGTCAGGTCGAGCTTGTCGCCGGGCGCCCGTGCCTCGACGGCCGCGCGGAGGGCGTCGCCGGAGGTGATCGACTTGCCGTCGACCGCGGTGACGACGTCGCCGCTCTTGATGCCGGCGCCCGAAGCGGGGGTGCCGTCCGTCACCTGGGCGATCTGCGCGCCGAGCGGGGAGGTCGAGTCGCCGAGCGCGACGCCGAGGTAGGCGTGCTGGGCGGAGCCGCTCTTGATGATCTGCTGGAGCACCGAGCGCACCGTGCTGGAGGGGATCGCGAAGCCGACGCCGTCGTTGCCGCCGGAGTCGCTCTCGATCTGCGCATTGACGCCGATCACACGGCCCTGCAGGTTCAGCAGGGGGCCGCCGGAGTTGCCGTGGTTGATCGCGGCGTCCGTCTGGATCGAGTCCGAGATCGTGAAGTTGTTCGGCGAGGTCATCTGCCGGTGGAGGGCGCTGACGATCCCCGTCGTCACGGTCTCCTCGAGGCCGAACGGGCTGCCGATCGCGACGACCCCGTCGCCGACCTCGAGCGAGGACGAGTCGCCGAGGGTGAGCGGCTTCAGGACCGACGCAGGCGCGTTCACCTTCAGGACGGCCAGGTCGGTGGACGTGTCCGTGCCGACGACGGTCGCGCTGTAGCTCTTGCCGTTCCAGAAGCGGATGCTGATCGACGTCGCACCGTCGGCGACGTGCTGATTCGTGACGACGTGGCCGGCGGTGTCGGTGACGAAGCCGGAGCCCTGCGCCTGGGTGGAGCCTCCGGCGCCGCCGTCGGAGGTGACGGTGATCTCGACGACGCCGTCGCGGGCACGCCGGTAGATCTCGTTGACGCTGAGGGCGTTCGTGTTGACGGCCGCCGTCGAGGTGGTCGTGGACGCGGCGGGGGCCGTCGTGCGAACGACGGTCGTCGTGCCGCCGTCGAGCTTCGCGTAGGTGGCGGCGCCGGCGACGGCGCCGAGAACCGCCGTCGCGACGAGAGCGGCTGCGCGGGCTGATGAGTTCATGCTTGTTCCCTTCTCGGTTTCATAGTCCCGCAATCTCAGCAACGCCGGCTAAGAGGACTCTGAGACGCAGGTTAAGTGCTGGCGAACCCTCCTTAGAGAGTTCTTAAGGGGCGTTTACGGTCGTCTTAGCCCCGATTGCGAGGGTGAGCGTGTTCACGAGAGCACTCCTTTGCTCGGGAGTGCTGTGGCACCCGGAGCCGCCGGTCGCTTCTGCAGCCGGCGGCTTCGTCCTGACGGGTATCGGTCTTAGACGGATCTCAGAGAGGGAATGCACAATGCAAGCGATGCGGATCCTCGTCGTGGACGATGAACAGGCGGTGCGCGAGTCGCTCCGGCGAGCGCTCTCGCTCGAAGGGTTCGACGTCGATCTCGCGGTCGACGGCGCCGAGGCGCTCCAATGCTGGAGGTCGAGGGCGACGAGCCCGACGCGGTCGTCCTCGACGTGCTCATGCCCGGCGTGGACGGCCTCGAGGTTTGCCGGCAGCTGCGCAGCGGCGGCAGCAAGCTGCCGATCCTGATGCTGACCGCGAAGGACCAGGTGGAGGATCGCGTCGCCGGCCTTGATGCCGGCGCCGACGACTACGTGATCAAGCCCTTTGCGCTCGAGGAGCTCCTCGCCCGGCTCCGCGCGCTGCTGCGCAGGACGAAGGGCGACACCGACGGCGTGCTGCGGTTCGCCGATCTCGAGCTCGATCCCGGCGCCTACGAGGTGCGGCGCGACGGCGATCCGATCGAGCTGACGCGGACGGAGTTCTCGCTGCTCGAGCTCTTCATGCGCAACCCACGCCAGGTGCTGACGCGCTCGGTGATCTTCGATCGGGTCTGGGGCTACGACTTCGGCTATGGCTCGAACTCGCTCGACGTCTACATCGGCTATCTCCGCCGCAAGACCGAGGCGGGCGACCGGCCGCGCCTGATCCAGACGTTGCGGGGCGTCGGCTACGCCCTGCGCGAGCCGTGAGCCTCCGGGCGCGCCTCACTCTCGCGGCCGCCCTCGCGGTTGCCGCCGCCGTCGCGCTCGCGTCGCTTCTGACCTACGTCGTCGTCCGCGACCAGCTCCGCGGCGAGGTGGACGACGCGCTGCGCGCCCGCGCTCAGGACATCTCGCACATGCCGCTGCGGCTGAACCAGGTGAGCCCCGACGAGTTCCTCGTCGACATCCCACGCCCCGCGCTCGGCGGCGCCGCGGGCTACATCCAGCTCGTGCGGGCAACAGGCTCGCCCGCAAGAGCAGAGCACGACCCCGTCGCGCTCCCCGTCACGACCCGTGACCGGAAGATCGCCGCAGGCGAGGCGGGCGAATATCTCACCGACGCGCACGTTGTCGGCTACCACGTCCGGCTCCTGACCACGCCGCTCGTCCCCGGCTGGGCATTGCAGGTGGCCCGTCCGCTCACCGAGGTTGACAGCTCGCTCGCGCGGATCAAGAAGCTGCTCTTCCTGATCACGCTCGCCGGCGTCGGCTTCGCGCTCGCGCTCGGGCTCGGCGTCACGCGCGCGGTGCTCGCGCCCGTGCGGCGTCTCACCGACACGGCCGAGCACGTCGCAGCGACCCGTGATCTGCACGCGCGGATCGAGGCCCCCGGCCGCGACGAGCTCGGACGTCTCGCGACGACCTTCAACACGATGCTCGGCACGCTCGAGGAGTCGGACCGGGCGCAGCGCCAGCTCGTTGCCGACGCCTCGCATGAGCTGCGGACTCCGCTCACGAGCCTGCGCACGAACATCGAGGTGCTGGCGCGGAACCAGGAGCTGCCCGAGGGCGAGCGAGAGCGCCTGCTGAGCGACGTCGTCGAGCAGCTGACCGAGATGACGGCGCTGATCTCGGAGCTCGTCGAGCTCGCGCGCGGGGACGTGCAGCCGCTCGACCCCGAGGACGTCCGCCTCGACCTGCTCGTCGCGGACGCCGTGGCTCGTGCGCAGCGGAACGCGCCGAAGGTCGACTTCCGCCTAGAGGCGGACGAGTCGCTCGTCCACGGCGTGCCGAGCCGGCTCGAGCGGGCCGTCGGCAACCTGCTCGACAACGCGGGCAAGTGGAGCCCGGACGGGACCGTCGTCGACGTCACGGTCCGCGACGGCGAGGTGACGGTGCGCGACCGCGGGCCGGGGATCGCCGACGAGGACCTGCCGTTCGTCTTCGACCGCTTCTACCGGGCGCCCGCCGCCCGTGGAATGCCCGGGTCCGGGCTCGGCCTCTCGATCGTCCGCCAGGTCGCCGAGACGCACGGCGGCGAGGTGAGTGCCGAGGCGGCCGGCGACGGTGGGACGCTGATGCGCTTCCGGTTGCCCGCTCAGCCCGAGAACGGCGCCGCGGCAGACCCAGAAGCCTGATTCGCGGCAGCATAGGGTTGACGCGTGAGATCCTCGGCGCGCGCGGTCGTGGTCGGCGGAGGCGTCGGCGGCACGGCGATCCTGTACTGGCTCGCGCGCTCCGGCTGGAGCGACGTCGTCCTCTGCGAGCGGGCCGATCTCACGAGCGGCTCGACATTCCACTCGGCCGGGCTGGTCGGACAACTCCGCGGCTCGCTCAGCTTGACCCGGATGATGATGAACTCGGTCGAGCTCTACCGGTCGCTCGAGGCTGAGGTCGGGCTCGAGACCGGGTGGCGCGAGGTCGGATCGCTGCGCCTTGCCTCGTCCCCGGAGCGACTCGAGGAGCTGTCGCGCCAGGCCGGCTGGGCGAAGACGTTCGGCCTGCCGCTCGAGCTCGTGTCCGCAGAAGAGGCCCAGCGCCTGTTCCCGCCGATGTCCACCGACGGCGTGCTCGGCGCGGCGTATCTCCCGACCGACGGCTACGTCGACCCGAGCCAGCTCACGTTCGCGCTGGCCGAGGGTGGGCGGCGGCACGGCGCCGAGCTCTACACGCACACGCGTGTCACCGGGATCGACATCGAGCGCGGGCGGGTCACCGGCGTCGTCACGGACAAGGGCGCGATCGAGACGGACGTCGTCGTCGATGCGGGTGGCATCTACGCGCGCGAGATCGGAGCGCTCGCCGGGGTCAACGTGCCCGTCGTCCCGCTCGCGCACGAGTACCTCGTCACGCGTCCGAGTGGGCTGCCGCTCGACCTGCCGACCATGCGCGACCCCTCGCTCCTCGTCTACTTCCGGGGCGAGTCGGGCGGGCTCGTGATGGGCGGCTACGAGCGGGACCCGGCGCCGTGGGCGCTCGACGGTATCCCTTCCGACTTCAACGCGAAGCTGCTCCCGGAGGACTGGCCCCGCTTCGAGCCGCTGATGGAGAACGCGATCGTCCGTGTCCCGGATCTCGCCGACGCAGAGGTCGTCAAGCTCGTCAACGGCCCCGAGGCGTTCACCCCGGACGGCGAGTTCATCCTCGGCCCGACGGACGTACGTGGCTTCTGGGTCGCCGCCGGGTTCTGCGCTCACGGCCTCGCCGGCGCCGGCGGGATGGGACAGCTCGTCGCCGAGTGGATCATCGAGGGCCAGCCGTCGCTCGACACGTGGGAGATGGACTCGCGCCGCTTCGGCGCCGCGTACACCAGCAGCGCCTACACGCTGGCGCGCACGCTCGAGGTGTACTCGACCTACTACGACGTCAAGTACCCCGGCCACGAGCGCGAAGCGGGGCGGCCGCTGCGCACCTCGCCGACCTACGGGCGCCTGCAGGAGCTCGGCGCTTCGTTCGGCGAGAAGTCCGGCTGGGAGCGCGCGAACTGGTTCGAGCCGAACGCCGCCCGAGGCGACGAGTCCCTGCGCCCGCGGGGCTGGGCCGGGCGGCACTGGTCGCCTGCGATCGGCGCCGAGCACCTCGCCTGCCGCGAGACGGCGGCCCTGTTCGACGAGACGTCGTTCGCGAAGATCGAAGTGTCGGGCGAGGGCGCGGCGGCGTTCCTCGAGCGGCTGTGCGACAACCAGGTGGCGCGCGACGTGAACCAGATCACGTACACGCAGATGCTGAACGCCCGCGGCGGGATCGAATGCGACTTCACGGTCACCCGCCTCACCGAGGACCGCTTCCGCATCGTCACGGGCACGGCGTTCGGGCGGCACGACCTCGCCTGGATCCGCTCGCAGGCGCCGGACGACGGGAGCGTGGCGGTCGACGACGTGACCTCCCGCTACGCGTGCCTCGGGCTCTGGGGGCCCGCGGCGCGGGAGATCCTGCAGCCGCTCGCGAGCGAGGAGCTCTCGTTTCCGTATATGCGCGCGCGCGAGCTGGCGATCGGCTTCGTGCCCTGCCTCGCGCTGCGCGTCACGTATGTCGGCGAGCTCGGCTGGGAGCTCTATTGCCCGATGGAGTTCGGGCTCGCCCTCTGGGACGCGATCTGGGAGAGCGGCCGCGAGCGGGGCCTCGTCGCCGGCGGCTACAAGGCGATCGACTCGCTCCGCCTCGAGAAGGGGTATCGCGTCTGGGGAGCCGACATGACGCCCGACGAGACGCCGTACGAGGCGGGGCTCGGCTTTGCGGTGAAGCTCGACAAGGGCGACTTCATCGGCCGCGAGGCGCTGGTCGCGGCTGGCGAGCCCGAGCGGTCTGCTCTGCTGCCTCGTCCTCGACGAGCCGCGCGCGGTCGCTCTCGGCTCGGAGCCGGTGCGGGTCGGCGAGCGGGTCGTCGGCCGGGTGACGAGCGGCGGCTACGGCTACACGGTCGCGAAGTCGATCGCGTACGCGTACCTGCCCGCGGCTGACGCGGCGGAGGGCACCGAAGTGGCGGTCGAGATCTTCGGCGAGTGGGTGCCGGGGCGCGTGGCGCGGGAGCCGCTCTTCGACCCGGCGGGCGAGAGGATCCGCGCATGAACCTCGAAGAGCTGGCGGCTCGTGTCTGGCCCGGGCAGGCCGTGCAGATCGAGCCGATCGGGGGCGGGATCACGAATCACAACTTCCGCGTCGCAGTCGGCGGCGAGCTCTTCGTGCTGCGCGTCGGCGGCAACGACACGGAGCTCCTGGGCATCGACCGCTCCGTCGAGCACGGCGCGTCGCTGATGGCCGCGGCGCTCGGCGTCGGGCCTGAGGTCGTTGCGTTCCTCGAGCCGGAGGGCTTTCTCGTGACACGCTTCATCGAAGGCGAGGTCGGCCGCGTCGATGCGACTCGGGCGGGCGAGACGATCCGACTCGTCCACGACGGGCCGCCGATCCCGGGTCGGTTCGACAGCTTTCGCGTGGTCGAGGCGTACCGGTCGACCGCGGCCGCGCACGGTGTCGCCGTTCCCGCGGCCTACGACGAGGCGCAGGCGCTCGCCCGCGAGATCGAGCATCGCCGCGGCTCGCCGCCGGCCCGCCCCTGTCACAACGACCTGCTGAACGCGAACTTCATCGACGACGGCACGCGGCTGCGGATCGTCGACTGGGAGTACGCCGGCATGGGCGACCCGTGCTTCGACCTCGGCAACTACGCGGTCAACCACGAGCTCGACCCCGACGGCGAGGCGGAGCTGCTCGCGGCGTACGGCTCCGACGACACGGCGGGCGTCGCGCTGATGCGCTTCATGTCGGACTTCCGGGAGGCGATGTGGGGGGTCGTGCAGCAGGGGATCTCGCGCATCGACTTCGACTTCCCAGCCTACGCCGAGGAGCATTTCGAGCGGTTGGCACGCACGGCCGCAGAGCCGCGCTTTCGCGCAGCCCTGCGGCCGTGAATAACGAGGTCGCCTAGACGGGCTCGGGCGCGGACGGGGCGGTCGGGCCGCCTTCGTACTGCGCCTCGATCCGGGCGAGCTCTTCATCGGTGCCCTGCCGCACCGGGCCCTTGAACCACTTGTGGGCCGAGAGCAGGTACCAGCCTCCGAAGAGCACGAACGCACCGCCGACCGTGAGCGGCGCGTAGTTGACGACGTTCCAGTCGAAGCCCGTCTTCCACGGGATGCCGGTCGGCACCGTCGGCATCAGGAAGAGGATGCAGATCAGGACGATCCAGCCGATCGCGAGCGGGTCGATCCACTTGTAGTGATTGCCGAGATGCCAGGCGCCGCGCTCGAAGTTCTCGCCGGCGCGCCAGCGCAGGATGATCGGCAGCCCGAAGGCGATGTAGAGGCCGATCACCGCGATCGAGGTGCCCGACGAGGTAGCCGACCGCCGCGTTCGAGAGCGTCGGCAGCATCAGGGCCCACGAGAGGACGACGATCGCCCAGACGGCGTTGACGGGGACGCGGAAGCGGTGGGAAACCTTGCGCCACAGCCTGTAGCCGGGCACGGCGCCGTCGCGCGAGAACGCGAACATCATCCGCGAGGCCGACGTCACCGAGGCGATCGTGCAGAAGATCTGCGCGACGACGGCGATGAAGAGCAGGAACTCCGCCCAGCGTCGACTCATCGCGGTCTCCCAGATGTAGGTGACCGCGTTTGCGCCGGCCCCGAGCGTCCCCTGCGTGTCGGGCACGGCGAACGTGACGGCGACGAGCAGCACGAATCCGAAGATCACCGAGACGACGACCGACATCACCATGCCGATTGCGGCGCCGCGTGACGCCTGACGTGTCTCTTCGCTCATGTGCGCCGAGGCGTCGTAGCCGGTGATCGTGTACTGCGCCATCAAGAGGCCGATCCCGAAGACGAACCAGAAGGTGAGACTGCCCCAACCCGAGCCGGAGAAGCCGGAGTTGTTGATCGTCTTCCCGAAGACGTAGCCCACCGACTGGTGGTGGTCGGGGACCACGATCAGGATCGCGACGATCAGGAGCACGCCGATCATGTGCCACCAGGCGGAGATGTTGTTCAGCATCGCCGTGATCGGCACCGCGAAGAGATTGATCAGCCCCGCGCCGACCATGATCACGGTGTACGTGAACATCACCCAGCGCGTCGTGTTCGGGTAGTCGAAGAGCAGGTTCAGGAGCGACGTGGTGAAGATCGCGCACCCGTAGCCGATCGCCGCGGTGACCGCGATCTGCCCGAGGAGGTTGAACCAGCCGGTGAACCAGCCCCACGCCGGGCTGCCGAGCTTGGACGCCCAGAAGTAGAGGCCGCCCGCCGTCGGATAGGTGGAGGCGATCTCGCCCATCGCGAGCGAGACGATGATGCAGAAGCCGCCGACCAGCAGCCAGCCCCAGGTGATCGCGACCGGACCGCCGTTGTTGAAGGCGATGAAGTACGAGGTCAGGCAGCCCGCCAGGATCGAGATGATCGTGAACGAGATGGCGAAGTTCTCGAAGCCTCCCATTGAGCGGAAGAGCTCCTGCGCATAGCCGAGCTTGTGAAGCTGCTGCTCGTCGCCGAGTTGCTCGCCGCCGGCAGAACTCGTTCCCGTGCTCATTAATCCTCCCTCGAGTGATGGCCCCCGTGCTATTTGACTCTTGCGTCGGAATCCCTGTCAAGCAATAGACTCGGCGCGCGATGCTGAGCCTCGACGAATTGCGGCGGGCCGTGGAGGACGGCACGATCGACACGGTCTGTGCCGCGTTCACGGACATGCAGGGCCGGCTGATGGGAAAACGCCTGCATGCGCGGTTCTTCCTGGACGAGGTGGAAGGCGGCCATCCGGTCGAGGGATGCAACTATCTGCTCGCGCTCGACATGGAGATGGAGCCGACGCCGGGCTACGAGCTCGCGAGCTGGGAGCGGGGCTACGGAGACTTCGCGCTGCGCCCCGATCTGGCGACGCTGCGACGCACGCCCTGGCTCGAGGCGACCGCGCTCGTGCTGTGCGACGTGACGTGGAACGACGGCTCGCCGGTCGGGCCATCGCCGAGGCAGGTGCTTCGCGCGCAGATCGACCGCGTCGCGGCCGCCGGCTACGAAGCGATGTTCGGCTCCGAGCTCGAGTTCTTCCTCTTCCAGGAGACGTATGCCGAGGCGCATGCCAAGCACTACCGCGACTTGACGCCGTCGGTGCCGTACATCCTCGACTACCACCTGCTCGCGACCACGTACGACGAGCCGCTGATCCGCCAGATCCGGAACGGAATGCAGGCCGCGGGCATGCGGGTCGAGGATTCGAAGGGCGAGGCGTGGCCGGGCCAGCACGAGATCAACTTCCACTACGCGGACGCGTTGACGACGGCCGACAACCACGTCGTCTACAAGAACGGCGCCAAGGAGATCGCGTTCCTGAACGGCTGCTCGATCACCTTCATGGCGAAGCCGGATCACACGTCGATCGGCAGCTCGTGTCACATCCACTCGAGCCTCTGGCGCGACGGCGAGAGCGCGTTCGCGGGCGAGACCGACACGTTCAAGCAGTTCGTCGCCGGCCAGATCGCCTGCGCGCGGGAGCTCGCGATCTTCTTTGCACCCGCGATCAACTCGTACAAGCGCTACGCGGCCGGCAGCTGGGCGCCGACGACGCTCGCGTGGGGCCACGACAACCGCACGTGCGGCTTCCGCGTCGTCGGGCACGGCCCGGCGTTGCGGGTCGAGACGCGGATCCCGGGCGCCGACGCCAATCCGTACCTCGCGTTCGCGGCGCTGCTGGCGGCCGGGCTCTACGGGATCGAGAACGAGCTCGAGCTGGGCGAGGCGTTCGAGGGCAACGCGTACGAGTCCGATGTGGCGCGCTTCCCGTCGACTCTCCGCGAGGCGATCGCCGCGCTCGAGGAGGGCGAGATGGCCCGCGCCGCGCTTGGGGACGAGGTCGTCGGGCACTATTTGAACTATGCGAGGACAGAGCAGCGCCTCTTCGACGAAGTCGTCACCTGCTACGAGCGGGAGCGAATGTTCGAGCGTGGCTGAAGTGACCAGCAGACGATCGTGACGGGCAGACGGCCACTGATCGGCGTTACGTCCTACGCCGAGCCGTCGGTGCGCTGGGGCGTCTGGGATCTACCGACGGCGCTCGTGCCGCTGAACTACGTCGAGATGGTCGAGGTCGCCGGCGGTCGCGCGCTGCTGGTGCCGCCGAGCTCGATCGGCATCGACGAGACGCTCGACGTCTTCGACGGGCTGATCTTCTCCGGCGGCTCCGACCTCGATCCGGAGACGTACGGCGCCGAGCCGCATCCCGAGACGAACGGCATCCGCTCCGAGCGCGACGCGGCGGAGCTGGAGCTGCTGAAGGCGGCGCTCGACCGCGACCTGCCGGTGCTCGCGATCTGCCGCGGCAGCCAGGTGCTGAATGTCGCGCTCGGCGGCGACCTCGTCCAGCACCTGCCCGACGTCGTCGGCGACGAGAAGCACAAGCACACGCCCGGGAGTTACGCCGACCACGACGTCGCAATCGCGCCGGGCACGCGACTCGGTGCGATCCTCGGCGAGCATGCGCCGGTGAAGTCGCATCACCATCAGGGGTTCGGGCGCCTCGGCGAGGGCCTGCGCGAGTCCGCCCGCGCGGACGATGGGACGATCGAGGCCGTCGAGGATCCGTCGAGGCGATTCGCCCTCGGCGTGCTGTGGCATCCCGAGGCGGGCGAAGACGCCGCGCTTTTCGACGAGCTCGTCCGCCAAGCCGCCGCGTACCGCGCAGCCCACCGCGCCTAGCGGCGCACGGGCCGTACACGATCCCGCGGTCAGCGGTGACGCAGGCTCGGTGCCAGCGCCTCCCCAGTGTGGTCAGACCAACTGCCACAGAAGTGTGAACGCCTTTCCACATGTCGTGTGGCCATGCGGCGCATGCCCACTTTCCGTGGTCAGACCAACTGTGACGGAAGTGGGAAATTCGTTCCACACTGGGGTGTGCCGGGGCGATCCGCCGGTACCGTCGTTGCGATGGCGGCACATCGGATCGTCGACCCTCAGGGCTACTACCACCTCGGTACGCGAGGGAACTTCGGCGAGGACGTCTTCGAGGAGCGGGACGACTTTCTGAAGTTCCTGGAGCTCTACGAACGGGCCGCGACAAAGCGCTGCTGGACGACGCTCGACTGGGTGCTGCTGCACAACCACGTCCACTTCTTCGTCAAGCTGAACGACGACGGCCTCTCGAAGGGCATGCAGGAGCTCGTCGGCGGCTACTCCCGCTGGTTCAACCTCAAGCACGGCCGCACCGGCGAGGGCCACACGTTCAAGAATCGTTTCTTCTCGAAGCAGATCGTCGACGAGTCGCAGTTCCTGGCCCTCTGTGCGTACATCGCGCTCAACCCGATCGAAGCCGGCCTCTGCGCCGATCCCGCCGACTGGGAATGGAGCGGATACGCCGCGACCGCCGGGCACGCCCCGCCGCGGCCGTTCCACGACGTCGGCGCGCTGCTCGGGCACTTCGCCCGCAACCCGGCACGCGGGCGGGCGCGCTACGTCCGCCTGGTCGACGACGCGCTGTGGCGAGCCAGCGTGGTTGAATCGGCGGCGTGACCCTCGCCGTCGTCAACCCGGCAACCGAGGAGACGATCGCGGAGCTCGAGAGCGCCGGCCTCGGCGAGACGGACGCCGCCGTCGCTGCCGCGAAAGCCGCCTTCCCGGCCTGGCGCGCCGTCGCGCCCGGCGACCGGGCGCGGCTCCTGCGCAGGCTTGCGACACTCGTCGAAGAGCACACCGGCGAGCTGGCGCTGCTCGAGACGCGGAACGTCGGCAAGCCGATCGGCGATTCCCGGGGCGAGGTCGGCATGGTGGCGGACGTCTTCCACTACTACGCCGGCGCGGTCGACAAGCACTTCGGCGAGACGATCCCGGTCGCCGGCGGCATCGACATGACCTTCCGCGAGCCGCTCGGCGTCGTTGGCCTGATCGTGCCGTGGAACTTCCCGATCGCGATCTCCTCGTGGAAGCTCGGCCCTGCGCTCGCCTGCGGGAACACCGTCGTCCTGAAGCCGGCCGAGCTGACACCGCTGACCGCGATCAGGCTCGGAGAGCTTGCGCTCGAGGCGGGCATCCCGCAGGGAGTGCTGAACGTCGTCGTCGGCCCGGGCTCGGTCGTCGGCCAACGCCTGGCCGAGCATCCCGACGTCGCGAAGGTCGGCTTCACCGGCTCCACGGAGGTCGGGCGCACGGTGATGGAGGCAGCCGCCGGCACGATCAAGCGGGTGACGCTCGAGCTCGGCGGCAAGTCGGCGAACGTCGTCTTCGCGGATGCGGACCTCGAGGCCGCCGCCGCCGCGGCGCCCTACGCCGTCTTCGCCAACGCCGGGCAGGACTGCTGCGCGCGGTCGCGCATCCTTGTCGAGCGCTCCGCCTACGACGACTTCCTGGCGCTGCTCGTCGAGGCGACGCGCGGCGTCCGGCTCGGCGATCCCGAGGACGACGCAACAGAGATGGGCCCGCTGATCACCGCGCAGCATCGCGCGACGGTCGCCTCGTTCGTCGACGGCGATGTCGCCTACCAGGGAGACGTGCCGGACGGCGCGGGCTTCTGGTTCCCGCCGACGCTCGTCGAGGCGCGCAACGACGACCGCATCGCGCGCGAAGAGGTCTTCGGCCCGGTCGCGGCCGTGATCCCGTTCGCGGACGAAGCCGACGCGATCGCGCAGGCGAACGACACGCCCTATGGGCTCTCGGGCTCGATCTGGACCGAGAACGGCGCACGCGCTCTCAGGGTCGCCCGCGCGATCGACACGGGTGTCCTCTCGATCAACTCCAACTCCTCCGTGCGCGTCTCGACGCCGTTCGGCGGCTTCAAGCAGTCCGGCTTCGGCCGCGAGCTCGGGATGCACGCGCTCGACGGCTACTCCGAGCTGAAGAACGTCTACTACGCGACGGATCGATGAGAAGGGTGGGCTAGATGGGGCGGCTCGACGGCAAGGTGGTCGTGATCACGGGCGCGGGCGGCGGCATGGGCAGGGACGCGGCCCAGCTCTTCTCCGAGGAAGGCGCCTCGGTCTGTGCGGCCGACGTCAACGCCGAGGCCGCCGAGGAGACGGTTGCGAGCTGCCGCGAGGCCTTCGCGGTGCAGGTCGACGTCGCCGAGGAGACGAGCGTCGCCGCGATGATGGCCGCGACCGTCGGGCGCTACGGCGGCATCGACGTCCTCTACAACAACGCAGGCATCTCGCCGGCGGACGACGGCTCGATTCTCGACACCGACGCCGACGCGTGGGACCGCGTCCAGGCCGTCAACACGAGGGGTGTTTACCTCTGCTGCAAGCACGGGATCCCGCATCTGCTCGAGCGCGGCGGCGGCTCGGTGATCAACGTCGCCTCCTTCGTCGCGATCCTCGGCGCCGCGACCTCGCAGATCTCGTACACCGCCTCGAAGGGCGCCGTGCTCTCGATGTCGCGCGAGCTGGCGGTGCAATTCGCCCGCCAGGGCGTCCGCGTCAACGCGCTCTGTCCTGGGCCGGTCGAGACGCCGCTTCTGCTGCGGATCTTCGGCGACGACCCGGCCGCCTATGAGCGCCGGCGCATCCACCTGCCCATGGGGCGGCTCGCGAAGCCCCGCGAGATCGTGAACGCGGCCCTGTTCCTGGCGAGCGACGAGTCGTCGTACGTGAACGGCTCGACCTTCCTCGTCGACGGCGGCCTGACGGCTGCGTACGTGACGCCTGAGTGACGGCGTCGCGACCGCCGAGAATCGCGGCGGTTCCCGGCAGCGCGACCTTCCGCTACGGTAAGAGCACTTCGGGTCGCCGACGTGCGTGACCCAGGAGGCGAAGCTGCCTTCAGAAGCTCTTGCTTCTGGGGGCTTTTTTGTTGCCGAAACGGGGAGGTCGATGTGGAACCGCTACGGGTGCTGATCGCAGAGGACGAGACGATCATCCGTCTCGACCTGCGCGCGCTGCTCGAAGATCACGGCTTCGTCGTCTGCGGCGAGGCGCGCGACGGCGAGGAGGCGGTGGCCCTGGCGCATGAGCTGGAGCCCGACGTCGTCCTCGTCGACGTGAAGATGCCACGGCTCGACGGGATCGAGGCGGCTCGCAGGATCTACGCCGAGCGGCCGGTGACGATCGTCGCATTGACCGCCTACAGCGACCGCGAGCTCGTCGAGCGGGCCGTCGGCGCCGGCATCTTCGCGTACCTCGTCAAGCCGTTCGGCGAGCACGACGTCGCCGCGGCGATCCGCGCCGCCGCCGTCCGCCACGGAGAGCTGGTCGCGGCACGGCGCGAGGTGGGAGCCACGCCGCCTCCTGCACCGGTGGAGCTCCGCCTGCACTCGAGCAACGGCAACTCGTGGCCGCTGCGTCTCGGGCGGATGCCCGACGGCTCGCTCGACGTCAGCTTCGCCGCGGAGCGTGACCAGTGACGCGAGGACGAACGCACCGCGTCACCGGCCGCTAGTCCTCGAAGGCGACCTGCTTGGCGGGCCGTTCGTCGAGCTGCTCGAGATAGTCCAGCAGCGTCGACGCGCCCTCGGGGAAGAGCTCGAAGCGCCGCGCACTCTCGAGGACGCCGCCGACCACGATGTCCGCGACGGTGAAGCGGTCGCCGACGAGGTACGAGCGGCCGTCCAATGCGTCCGCGACGACGTCGCCGACCTTGGCGAGCCGGGCCTCCGCCTTGGCGGTCGCCTCGGCATCTGAGCCCCGCCGCGCGAGAAAGGTGCGGATCACGGCGGGCTCGAGCTCATCCATCGCGAGGAAGGCCCACTGGTAGACCTGCCCTCGCTCGAAGCTGCCGGGCGCCGGGATGAGCCCGGCCTCCGGGTACAGGTCGGCGACGTGCAGGCAGAGCCCGGCCGACTCGAACAGCAACCCGTCGTCGGTCTCGAGCACCGGCACGCGGCCGAGCGGATGCCGGCGCCCGTGCTCCTCGCCGTGGCCCACCTCCGGGCTCATGACGACGTACTCGTACGGAGCGCCGGCCTCCTCGAGTGCCCAGCGGACCCGGTGAGGCCTGCCGGCTCCCTCGCGTTGATAGAGCCGAAGCACGCCGCTGAGGATAGTCGGCCGTTCTGCCCCGGCGAGCGATGAGTGTCCGCCGGCGCGGCGTTCTTACCCGTGTCCCGCCGGCCGGTAAGAGGCGGGGTGCCGTGCGCACCGACTCCTCCGACAGCACGAACCCGACAAGGAGGAACACACATGCCCTGGGGCTCCTGGATCAACGACGTGCCGACCGCGTTCTTCATGGTCGTCCACATCGCGGCGTTCACACTCGCCGCCGGTTTCGCCTGGCTCGCGTTCAAGCGCGACCTGCGGGTGCTCGGGACGGCGTTCTCGCTCTTCGGCGTCGCCGAGCTCACCTACATGACCTACCACCTGGACTGGACCGTCTTCCTGTTCGCGCACACGATCGCCGAGGTCTTCGACCTGGTCGCCTTCGTGCTCGTCTTCGCCGCCGCCGTGTGGCAGACCGCGGCCGTGCGGCGGCCGGTCCCCGAAGCGGGTCGTTGATGCGGAGCTTCGTCCTGCCTGCCGCCTCGCTCGCCGCGATGTCCGTGATCGGGCTCGCGGCGGGCTGCGGCGGCTCCGGAAAAGCGAGCGCTCCCGTGGCGACGACCGAGGTGACGATGGCAAAGAGCTACCGCTTCGAGCCGAAGGCGATCGTGATCGACCAGGGCCAGACCGTCACCTGGACGAACAACGACAACTTCACTCACACCGTCAAGGTCGACGGCGAGGACGACCACAAGGTCGACCGGGGCAAGAGCGTCGCGATCAGCTTCGCGAAGCCCGGCACCTACCACTACATCTGCACGCTGCACAGCAAGGACATGGACGGCGAGGTGATCGTCAAGTGATCACGCGCGCCGACCTGGAACGGGACCTCGTGATCGTCGCCTGTGCGATCAGCGCCGGCATCCATGCGGCTCTCACGCCAGAGCACTTCGAGGAGGGCGTGGGCGCCGGAGGCGGTTTTGCCGTCTCGGTCGTCCTGCTTGCCGGCCTCGTCGTCGCCCTGACCCGCCGGCAGAGCACGGCGGCTCTCGCCGGCGCGGTGGCCGTGCTCGCGGGCCTGCTCGGGAGCTACGCGCTGGCGATCACCACCGGAGTGCCGCTGCTGCACCCGGAGGCGGAGCCGGTCGAAGGCCTCGCCCTCTTCACGAAGGCAGTCGAGCTCGTCGGCCTGCTCTGTGCCGGCCACCTGCTCGCTCCGTCCGTCGCGACCGCCGTCAGACACCCATTCCCTCGACCGAGAGGAACACTCGCATGACTCATCAACGCACCCGGCCGATCCCGCTCGGACTGACGGCGCTCGTCGCCTTCTTCAGCGCCCTGGCCGCGCTCGCCGTCACCAACGGGCACAGCGCTCACGCCCACGGCAACCAGCCGCATGTCGTCACACACGTCGTTGGCAACCACGACTCGAAGAGCGTGACCGTGAAGGAGCTCGCGTTCCGAAACGACATGCGCAAGCTCTGGGAGGACCACGTCACGTGGACACGCTTGGCCGTCATCAGCCTCGTCGCCGGCTCGCCGGACACCGAGGCGACCGTCGCGCGGCTGCTGCGAAACCAGGCCGACATCGGCGACGCCGTGAAGCCCTTCTACGGCAAGGCCGCCGGTGACGCGCTGACCGCGGAGCTCCGCGCTCACATCCTGATCGCAGCCGACCTGATCGCCGCGGCCAAGTCCGGCGACCAGACGAAGCTCGCAGCGGAGCAGGCTCGCTGGCAGGCAAACGCCGGTGAGATCGCAACGCTGCTGAGCAAGGCCAATCCGCGCTACTGGCATCGCGGGCCGCTGCTGGCGATGCTCCTCGAGCACCTGCGGCTGACGACCCAGGAGGCCGTCGCGCGCCTGCAGGGCGACTGGACGGCCGACGTCGCCGCATACGACCGCATCCACCGGCACGCGCTCGGCATGGCCGACGCGCTCTCGACCGGTCTCATCGCGCAGTTCCCGAAGCGGTTCCGCTAGAGGCTTGGTGTGGAATTCGGGTGCGTGCGGGGATGGGCCAGACCAAGCGGGTCAGCTGGATCGGGCGCAGCGCATAGTGGTTACTACGGGCAAGCCCGAGCCGGCTGAGCCGCGCCGCGTCTGGCGCACCAGCCGTGCGTGCCGGAGTTTCACATCAAGCCTCTAGCTGCCGGGTCCTGCGAGTCACCCGCCCCGGGGCATCTCGCCTCGGGGCGGACGCGATCCGTAAGGTCCGGCGCCGGGCCGACACCAACGAGTCATGCAAGTCGAACTCGGAGGCTCGAAGCAGGCGACAGGCGTCAGGGGCTGGCGGCGGCTCCAGCTCGTCGAGGCCGGCTTCGAGCCGAGGCTCGCGGCGAGGCTGGCACGCGACACGCGCTACGACCTCCACGCGCTGATCGAGCTCGTCGAGCGCGGCTGTCCCCACGAGCTGGCCGTCCGGATTCAGGCGCCGCTCGAGCCGGGGCCCTCCGCATGAAGGCGGCCGCGTTCCCTATCGTCGCGGGCGTGGAGCCGATCGCCGAACCCGTCGCGGCGCCGTCCGAGCCGTCGCTCGACGAGGAATCGCGGCGCTGGCTGAGCGCGCTTGCGGGACGAAGGCCCGACCCACGACGCCGCCGTCGAGCGCCTGCACGCGCTGCTCCTCCGCGCCGGCCCGCTTCGAGGTCGACCGCCGGCAAGGCCGATCGCTGCCGCACCTGCGCGGAGACGAGCTCGACGAGATCGCGCACGAGGCGGCCGCCGACGCGCTGTTGAGCGTCCTCCGACGCCTCGACGACTTCCGCGGCGAGAGCAGGTTCACGACCTGGGTCTACAAGTTCGCGCTGCTCGAGGCGGCGGTGAAGCTGCGCAAGCGCGCCTGGCAGGGCCGCGAGGTGCCGGTCGAGCCGGATGTCTGGGAGCTCTACTCCAGCGCCGACCTGGAGCCGGACGCCGAGGCCGAGCAGAGCGAGCTGCTCGCGACCGTGCAGGAGGCGATCGCCGAGGTGCTGACGCCGCATCAACGCCGCGTGCTCGTCGCCCTGGCGCTGAACGGGGTGCCGATCGACGTGCTCGCGGAGCGGCTCGGCACGACCCGCGGCGCTCTCTACAAGACGCTCCACGACGCGCGCCGCAAGCTGCGCGCGGCATCTGGCCGACTGCGGACTCGTCGTCGACTCCGGGAGAGGAGGAACACCGTGACCGATCCCAAGCTCGAGCAAGCACTTGCCCGGGTCCTCGGACCCGCCGAGCCGGAGGTCGGCTGTGAGGCCTGCTTCGACGAGCTCGACCGCTACGTCGAGCTGGAGCTCGCGGGCGAGGACGTCGACGCCGCGATCCCCGGCCTGCGCGCGCATCTCGCCGGCTGCCCCGCCTGCCGCGAGGAGCACGAGAGCCTGCGCGCTCTCGTCAGCGCCGAGCGCGCCGGCCGCTAGGTGCCCGGCACCTTCAGGAAGGCGATGCCTCTCGGCGCAGCCGGCCCGAGCTGAGTCGGCCACGCGCTCAGGTCGACGAGGCCACCCGGCTTCGCCGGGAATGTCGAGAAGAACTGGCGCTGGTTCTCCCAGAAGTTGAGGGTCCTGCCGCGTACGGACGACGGCAGCAAGATCGAGAAGCGGCCCGCTGCGTCCGGCCAGTGCTCCGCCAGCGGCTTGATCACTCCGCCCGGGCCAGAGGCGCCGATGACGAGCCCTTCGTAGACCGCGCCGGCGTACGAGGTGGGCTTCTGGATCGTGTACCTGCCACCGGAACCGAGGGAGATGTCCATCGTGTGGCTCCGCAGGCGGTCGAACGGGGCGTTCGTGCCCGTCACCCCGCCGTACGACGTTCCGCCCGAGGCGACGCCGACGCTGAGCGAGACGGGATTGGCGTCGGTCTCGTCGGAGGCGGCGAAGAACGAGGTGTAGTGGCCGTTGGCGTCGGTCGCCGAGGAGAAGGTCCAGAAGTCGCGGTCCTGCGTCCGGGTGACCACGACAGCGTTCTGCACCGGCTTCCCCGCGGCGTCCGTGATCGTGCCCTTCAGCTGGTAGGTGTAGAGGACGACCGGCGGCGGCGCGCTGCCTCGTGAGTCGCGCACGCGACCGGTGACGAGGACGTTGCCGCCCTTGACGATCTTCGACTGCAGGTCGTCGATCCGGTAGCCGACGCTGAAGCCGCCCGCAGCCGAGAGCAGCGCGGTTCGCTGGGCGTCCGTCAAGCGCTTCCCTCGCACCGTGGCCTGCGTCACGCCCGTGACCCGCGCCGCGTGGCGGCTCGCGACCGTCATGTCGACGTCGTAGTGGAAGCTCCCGTCCGCGGCGGTCGCCCGCGGGACCTGGAAGCTGTCGACGGTGACGCGCGCGCCGGCGACGGGTGCCCCGCCGAGCATGACGCGGCCGGTGACGTCCCGGACGTTGGAGGAGTTGGCGTCCCACGGCTGGACGACGAGACCGCCCTGGGTGAGCACCCGCTGGCCGGCGGAGACGGCCGCCTTGTGCGCGGCGCGATGCACCGCCTGCGGCGTGCGCTGCACCGGCGGGACAGCGGCTTGCCGGGCGCCCGCGAGCGTCAGCGGCAGCACCGGCGGCGGCGACTCCTTCGTCGAGCCGCCGAGCGCGAACACCTGCAGCTCACTGGCGGTGCCGCCGCCTGACGAGGTCGGCGTGCCGCCCGAGGTGATCGCGATGTACTGCTTGCCGTCGACGGAGTAGATCGATGCTCCGCCCGCGATCTGATGGCCGGTCTGGAACGTCCAGAGCACCTTGCCGGTTTTGAGGTCGAAGGCCCGGAAGACGCCGTCGCCGCCGCCGGCGAAGCCGAGGCCGCTCGCTGTCGTGCTGACCCCGCCGCGCTCGGGCTCAGGCGTCGTCACTTTCCAGACGCGGCGACCGGTGTTGATGTCGATGGCGCTGATCGACCCGTGGTCGTGCCAGCCGGGGAGCACCTGGCCGAAGTTCCCGTTCGCGAGGCCGAGGAAGACGTCGCCGAGGACACGCTTGCGCTTCTTCTGCGTCGGCGTGAGCTTGACCTGGATGTCGACCGCCGCAGTCTCGGCGGCACCGTTGAAGACGTAGTTCGTCTTCGGGTCGTAGGACGCGGGCGAATAGTTGACGCCGCCGAGCGACGACGGGAAGACGGCCACCGGCTTGCCCGGCTGCAGCCTCGGGTGCTCGGTGCGGTCGACGACCTTCACCCGCTGATAGATCGGCTGGCCCGAGCGCGCGTCGTACGCGAACCAGACGCCCTCCATCGTCGCCACCGAGACGATGCGGCGCGTCTTGCCGCCGATCTTGCCGGTGTAGACCATCGGCGGCTGCGCGGTGTCGTACGACCATTCGTTGTGCGCCAGCTGCTGCTGCCACCACTTCATCCGCCCGGTGCCGAGGTCGACGGCGATGAGCGAGTCGGCGCGAGGATTCGACCCGGGGCGGATCGCCGGGTAGTAGAGCGGCGTCGCCGAGCCCGTGCCGAAGTAGAGCGTGTTGGTCGACGTGTCGACGGTCGTCGGCGTCCAGACCACGCCGCCGCCGACGAGGCGCCCGAACCGGCGCCAGCTCGTTCCCTGCGGCGGGATCGTCCAGAACGGGTTCGACCAGGCCGGGGTCAGATCGGTGTGGTACGCCATCACGAAGCCGCGCACGCCGTACTCGGAGCCGGCGGCGCCGAGGATCAGCCGGTGGTTCGCGCAGATCGGAGCGCTCGTCTCGGAATAGCCGTAGCTCGACGACGCACCGGGAACCGCCTTCGCGATCGGGACGCGCCGCTCCAGCTGGCCCGTGGCGGGATCGAGCGAGACGATCGTCATGTTCAGCGTCAGCAGGAAGACATGGCCGTCGCAGAGGGCGACGCCGCGGTTGGCGACGATGCCGAAGTTGCGGAAGACGGCGACGTCGTCGGGCGCCCAGCGCCACTTCACCTTGCCCGTGGTCGCGTCGAGCGCGAAGACGTTGTTGTCGTTCGTGGACATGTACAGCGTTCCGTCCTTGACGACGGGAAACGACTGCTGGCCGCGGCGGATCGACGGGTCGATGGCGCGGAAGTCGACGGTGAAGACGCGCCCGAGCTGGGCGACGTTGTCCTTCGTGATCTGGGTCAGCGGCGAGTGCCGGTTCTCGTCGGGCGTGTTGCCGAACCCGCCCCAGCCGACGTCGCCGGCGGCGCCTGTGCGCGCGGCGGCGGCGGTGAGCAGGATTCCCGAAATGCCCGCGACGACCAGTACAGCGAGCGCCTTGAGGGGGAGGCGCGTCATCGAATCGCCAATCCTATTCCAGCCTCGCCGCCCCGGCTAGATCCGCTCAGCCTAGATCGGAGCCGCTCGAGCGCGGGCCAGGCGGCGACTGCCGCCAGCAAGAGCAGCGCCAGGGCGATCAGGTACGGGGCGAGCGGTGTCTGCGTGCGCGTCGTGCCGGCGGCGGCGACCGTCGGACCGTTTCCGACGGCGCGCTCGAGAAAGTTCGCGCCGGCTCCGAGGTCGCCCTCCTCGACGGCGCGGCCGCGGGTGGCCTGCGCCAGTGCCGCGAGCGACTCGGCGCCCGTCGGGTCGGGGCGGTACGCGGGCTCGCGCTTCGCGCCGCGGTAGATCGCCTCGCCGGGCTGCCAGAAGCGGACGGTCAGGAGCTTGTAGCCGGGCGGAGCGCCGAAGGTCCGTGCGACGGCGGCGGTGTCGGTGGCGACGCTCTCTCCGTCGGTCAGGAGAACCACGACGCGGGTCTTCGCGGCCGGTGCGAAGTAGCCACCGGCCGGGATCGCCGCCAGCGCGCCGAAGCTCGTCGCGCGCACGCTGGTCGTGCTCGGCGGCGGCGACTCGATCGCGACGGCCCGCGACACGACTGCGTCGAACCCCGCCTCGTCGGCGACCGGGAGCAGGTCCGGCAGGACGCGGTCCGTCAGCGTGGCGACTCCCGACTCGACCTGGGGGATCGCTGCGCGCAGGCGGGACGCCGCGGCTGTCGCCCGGTCGAGCCGCGTCGGGCCGTTCGCGGATCCGGAGGCGCCCATCGAGCGAGACGTGTCGATCACGAAGAGCGCCTGGGCATCGCCGCGGACGCGGCGGCTCGACTCGCTCGTCAGCACCGGCTGGGCCGCTGCCAGCCCGACGAGGACGATCGCGCCCGCGAGCGCGGCAACCCGTGCCATCCCGAGGCGTGACGGGGCCGGGAGCCGGAGCTCACGGCGAATCGACTCTGTCCGCGACCGCCCCGAGAGTGCCGCCGCGATCGGGAGGAGCGCCGCCAGGCAGACGACCGCGGCGCTGGGAGTGAGCAGCGAGAAGGAGGCGGCGATCACCTTCAGTAACCCCGTCCGGGTGTCCCCGCGCCGGCGCCCCGCCGCCCCGCGGCGCCGGTCCCGGCCCCCGGCTGCGCCCCGGTCCGGGTCCCGTGCGCCGCGGTCAGCCTGAGCAGCAGCTCCAGGTCGAACTTCGCCGGCTCGGCCGACGGGTCGGCGCGGATCGCGTCCGCGAAGTCGGCTGCGGCAGCCTCCAGCTGGCTCTGCTCCGCGCCCCGCGCCACCGCCCGGAACGCGAGCACGCCGAGCAGCGTCCTCGCCTGAGCTGCGCGGCGGCGCTTCGCTCCGCGGGCGACGGCCTCCAGTGCGTCCTGCGCGCGCGCCCGCTGCGTTTGCACGCCGAGCGCGTTGTCGAGCCGAACTGTGACGCCGGCCGTCGACCGATAGAGCTGAAGCGCCCGCCGCAGCGAGACGTCGTCGTGCACCCCGAGCAGGCCCTCCGCCAGGCCGTCGACCCGCGGGGAAGGTGTCCAGTCGGCGCGGGCCGGCGCCGCCGCGTAGAGGGCGTCGCCGCTCTCGACCGAGTCGTGCCACGAGCGCACATCCGCCGCGACGAGCGCGGCGAAGACCGCAAGCACGAGCAGTCCTAGTGAAGCGAGGAGGCGCATCACGCTCAGCCGCTCCCCCATTCGAGCCGCGGTGCCCAGGCCTCGGCCGACGCCAGGGCTGCCGCGGCGATCACGGCGAGCAGGACGATCGCCCACGGGAAGGACGTCGAGTCGCGCGCCGGCTGCTGGGCCCGCGTCGGCGCCTCGACGACGGCCGGCGCGGGCGAGAGCAGGCGGCGGAACAGCGCCAGGTCGGCCGGCTGCGGGCTCAGGCCGACGATCCGGACCGGGACGCGGTCACGACGGTAGGCGAGCAGGATCGCCGCGAGGCGGTTCACGTCGCCGGGGTCGTCCTCGAGGTCGCTGACGAGGACGACGCTCGCCGGCCGCGCTTTGCCGGCGACGGCGATCGTGTGCGCGAGGGTCAGTCCCGCGGAGATCTTCGTGCCTGCGCTGAACGAGCTCTGCCACGGGTTCGGCGGGAAGATCGGCGCGAAGCCCGGCCGCGTCTGCTTCGGCAGCGTGAAGTAGCGGACGAGCGGCGCGAGGTCGGCCGCGGGAGTGCCGGGCGGGAGGGCTTCGTAGGCCTGATCGGAGAAGACGACGAGCCCGAAGCGGCCGCCGCTGCGCGTCAGCGAGGTGAGCGTCGCGCCGATCCGCGAATACGTGTCGGACGAGATGCTGGCCGACACGTCCAGCACGAGCACGTTGTCGGCGTGGCTGTCGATGGGGACGATCGTCTGCGCGTGCGGGTGTCGCGAGACGAGGAACGCAGCGACGAGGGCGCCGACGGCGATTGCCGCGAGCACGACACGGACGGCGAGGGTGACGCGAGCGGCCCCGTTCAGCGCCGGCGCATCGGTGAGCGGGATCGCGCTCACGGCTCCACGCTCCGTTCGACCTCGTGCACGAGCTCCGCAACGGCGGTCCCGTCAGGCTTCGGCCTCGACCACGCGAGGTCGCTGGCCGCGGTGGCGAGCCCGCGGTCGCGATCGCCGAGAATGCGCGCGACAAGGCCGACGGCACGCCGCCGGTCCGGTGCGGGCCGCGCCTCCGCTTCGCGCGCGAGCCGCAGCGCGCGGGCCAGGGCGCCGTCGGCCGGGACAGGCCCGCTTCGCCGCAGCCTGCGCAGGACCTCCCATGTCGCGAGCGCGATTCCGGCGACCGCCGCCATCACAGCCAGCAGGTCGAGGAGAAGTGCCAGCGTCGAGGCCGAGAGCCGATAGTCGGGCGCGGGCGGTGTCGTGTCGGCCTGGAACGGCGGCTTCGCCCGCGCGACGTCGGCTGCGGTCACGCGCCCGCCGATCTGGAGCGTGGGCCAGGCCGCCGCCGCGTGGAGGCCGCCGCCGCCGCGGCGCTTCGCGTCGGCTGCGACAGCCGGCAGCTCGAGCCGCTGCGCTCCCTTGTCGGCGACGCACCGGTCCGAGAGGCACGCGACGGGGCTCTCGTAGGAGACGACGACGAGCCGCCCCCGCGTCGTCATCGTCACCCGGGTCGTCCCGAGTGGCGTCAGCGGCGCCAGGCTGTCGACGAGGTGCAAGCTGCCCGGGTCGACGGCGTCTCGGTCGAGCAGGACGACGACCTTCGCCGTCACGGGGTCCCCGAACTGGACTGCCGCGGGGGAGAACGACGCGCGCACCGACAGTGGCGATGCCGGCGTCACGGACGACGTCGAGCCCGTGTGCCCGACGAGGACGATGACGACGGCTGCCAGCACTGCGACTGTGGCCGCGATTCCGGCTGCGATCCAGGCCCGCGCGCTCAACGAGCCCACCGTCCGCGACGCCGGTCCTCGGCCCATTCGAGAAATGCCCGGTCGACCTCGAAGGGTTCGCTCGTCCCGAGCACGACGGCGCGCAGCCCGAGTGCCTCGAGCCCGGTGAGCAGCCGCCGGAGGCGATCCGCGTTTGCCGCCCGCCTCGCCGCCGCCTGCCGGCGACTCAGCCTCACGAGGCGAACCGCGCCCGTGCGGGGATCCGCCACCGGTACCGCAGCGGAGCCGACCTGCGGGAAGCTCTGCTCCCAGACCGGATCCTGGATCACGACGGGCACGAGGTCCCAACCGTGCGCCGCCGCCTCCAGCCAGCGCGAGCTCTCGAAGGGTGCGAGGAAATCGGAGAGCACGAAGACGAAGCTGCCGGCCGGAAGGACTGTGCGATGCCCGCCGAGGAACGTGATGGCGCGGTCGAGGTTGTCCTCCGGTGCGTCGAACGGCGTCTCGTCACTCTCGCGTTCGGCGATCAGCCGCGGCCGGTCGCGGCGACCGGGCGGCATCCAGGCCGGCTCGCCGCCTGCGAGGTCGAGCGAGGCGATGTCCGCGCGGGCCACCACGGCGCTCGCCACGATCGACGTCACGGCCTCTCGCACGGCGTGGCGCTTGGACAGCCACGGCAGCGGCGGCGGGTAGAGGCCCATCGCCGGCCGGCGGTCGACGACGAGCGCGACCCGCGGCGCCTCATCCGAGGCGCGATCGCGGACGATGAACTCGTCGCCCCCCGTGGCGGCCGAGAGGCGCGCCGAGGCGAACCAGTCGATCGTGGCGACGGGGTCGCCGGGGGCGTAGGGGCGGGAGCCGATCACCTCGCTGCCGTGTCCACGGCGGCGGCTCGGCAGATCGCCCATCGGCAGCCCGGTCAGCCGCCGGCGCCGCGGCACGAGCGGGAACGTTCGCCGCTCGGCCGTCGCCACTTCTCTAGGCGTCCCAGTTCGGGGCCGGCGGCGGGGCGATCGCGAGGCATTGCTCCCGGATCCGCGCCAGCGCCTCGTCCCGGCCGAGCGCCCGCATGTCGGCCAGGAAGCTCGTCGTCAGCAGCAGGCGATGGCCGAGCACCGGCAGGAAGAGATGCTCGACGTCCTCGGGCACGACGTGGTCGCGCCCGTGCAGGAGCGCCCACGCGCGTGCGGTGCGCTCGAGCGTCAGGCTGCCGCGCACCGAGGCGCCGGTCGAGACACCTTCCGCGTCCCGCGTCGCCCGCACGATGTCGACGGTCCACCGTAGGAGCAGCTCGTCGATGTAGACGTCCTCCACTGCGCCGAGCAGCGCGCGGACCTCGTCCGCCGAGACCGCCGGCTTCAGCGCCTGGAGCGGATGACCGTGGCGCTGGGCGAGGACGATCGAGACCTCGTCTTCCCGCTCCGGATAGCCGAGTCCCGAGCGGAGCGCGAAGCGGTCGAGCTGCGCCTCGGGAAGGGGGAACGTGCCCTCCTGCTCGATCGGGTTCTCCGTCGCGATGACGAGGAACGGCTCCGGGAGCTTCCGCGTCACGCCGTCCACGGTCACCTGCCGCTCGGCCATCGCCTCGAGCAACGCCGACTGCGTCCGCGGCATGGCGCGGTTGATCTCGTCGACGAGGACGATCGTCGCGAAGATCGGCCCGGCCCGGAACTCGAAGTCGCGCGTCTGCTGGTTGTAGATCGAGAGACCGGTGACGTCGGTCGGCTGCAGGTCAGGCGTGCACTGGATGCGGGCGAAGCTCGCACCCTCGATCGACTGCGCGATCGCACGGGCAAGAATCGTCTTCGCGGTGCCGGGAACGTCCTCGAGCAGCACATGGCCTCCCGACACGAGGGCCGAGAGCACCAGGGCGATCTCCTCGCGCTTCCCGATCACCACCTGCTCGACGTTCGCGAGCAGGCGGCGCGCCGTCTCGTGGACGGGGTTCGCCTCGTCCCCGATCGTCGGCTCGCTCGCTTGCACCAAACCGGCTAAAGCGTATCGCTCAGCGTGGCGTCAATCCCGTACCACTGGGCGAGACCGTCATAAGGTTTTTGGCCTTTCTCTCGCGCTACTGTTGTAAGTGATGTCCCTCAGAGGTGCGCCGGCAAGCCCAGGTAAGCGTGTGGTTCGGTCCGGCTGGAGCGGCCGGGCCTGCAACCGCGGTCGCGAGGCGGGTTTCCTCGGCGCCGTCTGTGGGCTGGTCGTTGCGTCGGTCTTCGTTGCGGGTGCCGGCGCGACCGGCAACCAGGTGGTGACCGTTTACAGCGTCGCGACCGGGCTGCAGTACATCAACACCGCGGACGATCGGGCGCGCGGAAAGGCCAATCACCCTCTCGACAGCTCGGCCAGCAAGCTGTGGCCAAAGAGCTCCGGAAGCAGGCGCGGGCCTTTCGCAGGCGACGTCGCCGTCTATGCCATGAAGCTGTACAGCAACCCGACCTTGAAGCGACCTGCGGGTTCGGGCGTGTACACCTGCTACTTCAACTATGACCGGCACGCCCTCTGCCGGGCGTACTACAAGCTCGCGGCCGGGGGCACGCTCGTGGCCTCTGGACCCGTCGACTTCAAGAGCTCGGGGTTCACGATCGTCGTAACCGGGGGCACGGCGAAGTACCTCGGTGTCCGAGGCGAGGCCAAGGTCGTCGCCGCCGCGCGCCACGCTCAGAGGATCGACTTCAAGTTGATCGGATGAATCGCACGATGTCGATCCGGCTTCTGTTCCCGGCCATCGTGCTTCTCGCGACGGCGCTCCCGGCGGCAACTGCGTCGGGGGCGTCGCGTGAATCGCAGAACCTCACGGTCTACGCTGTTCCGGCGACGGTGCAGTTCATGAACCACGCTGACGACCGGCTCCGCGGGATGAGCACCAACCCCTTCAACCTCAAGGCAGAGGCGGTGATCCTCGGCGCCAACGGGAAGGAGAAAGGGAATGGCCCGTTCCCGGGCGACGACATCCTCTACGCCTTCAAGGTCTATGCCGATGCAAAACGCACCAAGCCGATCGGGACGGCGATGTTCACCTGTTATTACGGGTTCGCAAAGCGCGCGACCTGCGAGTCGTACTTCGACCTCGCCAGGGGCCTCCTGCTCGCATCCGGGCAAGTGCGGTTCGGCGCGAGACACTTCACACTCGCGGTCACCGGCGGCACGCGTGCGTACTTCGGCGCGCTGGGGCAACTGGACTCCAAGCCGGCTGCCGGGAACGCACAGCGGTTCGACCTCAAAGTGACCGGGCTGACGAGATGAGCAGGAGACTCGCGGCAGCACTCGTGGCGTTGGCTCTTGCTGCGACGGTCGCGGTAACACTCGCGTTGGCGACGAAGCAGGGACGGTCGACGCCGCAGGGACAGGCTACGGCGCAGGGACGGGCCACGACGCAGGGACGGGCGACGACGCAAGGACGTTCGTTCGTCGTGTACGCCAAGCCGACCCGAGCGCAGTTCATCAACCACAGCGACGACCGGAAGCGCGGGACCATCAGGAACCCGTTCAATCCGGAGTCACTTCCAACACCTCCGAAGGCCAACTCTGCAAAGAAGGGAGCCCGGGCCGGGGACAACGCGCTCTTCAGCTTCACGCTGTATTCCGACCTCCACCTGACGCGACCCATCGGCAGCGCCGTCTACTCGTGCACGTTTAACTTCGCCCAGGAAGCGATCTGCGAGGCCGACTTCAATCTCAACGGTGGAACCATGGTCGCGTCGGGTCCAGCGACACTCGACAGCCCGAACATCGTCCTGCCGGTGATCGGTGGCACAGGCCTGTACTCGGGAGCCCACGGGCAGCTGACGTCGAGGGCTACGGGCATCAAGAACATTCAGATCATTCGCTTCCGGCTCCTGTAGACAAGCCAAGTTGCGAGCCGGTGAGATGGTGCTAGCCTGGGGCGCGTGAGGTCGTTTGCGCTCCTGCTAGCCGCTTCTGCGGCATTCCTCGGCCTGGTATCAAGCGGATCTGCTCGTCCGGAGACGACGAATCCGGGTGGGTACATGACAGTCCGGGTCACCGTCACGGACAAGGGTGTCACGGTGAGCCCGACGCACGCGGCGCGCGGCTCGACCGCGATCTTCCTTCTGTCCAATCGCGCGACGGCCTCGCGCGTACTCGCCGTCGGAGATGCCTCACTGACTCATCGAAGGGGTACCGGTTTCGCCGTCAAGCTCGCAAAGAACGAGCGGAAGCGGATTCTGCTGTACCTCACCTACCGTGGACTGCTACCGGTCTCGGTCGGTGACGCCGGCAAGGCCAAGGTCCAAGGCGTCTTCCGCGTCACCTGAGGCGACTCTCAGAACCTGCGGCTTACGCTCAGCGCGGCTGCCAAACCGGAGGACTGCTCAGCGTCGGCGAGAGCTTCCCGGTCTTGACGTGCCTCGACGTGCCGTTCGCGAGAAGCCAGAGAACGATCCGATGCGCACCAGCCACGAACGCGACGCTCTTTCCGTTGGGCGAGAACGACGCCGGTCCGGCATCGCGGACGAGAATTCGCGGCGCCGTGTGCTTGCGAAGATCGTGGATGTAGAGCGCGAACCGCGGACAGGCAAGGCCATCGCCGCACTCTTTGTCCCCGCGATCCGGCGGCCGGGCGCCGACAAACGTCAGGGTGGAGAGATCGGGGGAGACAGAGGTCGCGTCCATGCCGACAGACGCGTCGATGGGGGCACCGTACAGCTGTTGAACACGCCCGGATCGAGGATCGATTCTCGCGAGGTCGCCCTCGGTCGGAATCACGAGCCCGCGGCCCGTCCAGGACGGCCGGCCGGCTGGAGGCGCTTGGCGGAGCAGCTGCTCACCCGTGCCGGACGCCGACATGACGAAGACCCTCCAGCCGCTCGCGAGCGGCCGCAAAAAAGCGATCTGCTTGCCGTCCGGGGACCAGGTGGGGAAACTGTCGCGGTCGTTGGTGGTCAGGCGGCGGGCGCCCGTCCCATCGAGGTTCATGCTGAAGATTCCGGCTCCCAGGCGTGCGAAGGCGATCCGCTTTCCGTCGGGCGAAAACGCCGGGGCTGCCGAGGGATAGGCGCCTCGCGTGAGCTGCTTGAGACCTGCGCCAGACTGCTTGATCCGGAAAATCTGCTCGACCCCGTGTCCGGGGGAACGGGCGGTGAACACGATCCACGGTGCTTGTGCCGAAGACCGTTGTGCCGAAGACCGTTGTGGTTGTCCCGATGCGGCTGAGATCGACGCCAGGGCGAGCCCGGCCACGACGACGATCGCGGTCAGCGCACGAGGCCCGATCGCAATGTTGCTGCGCCGATGTGCGGCGCAGCGCCGCACATCGCTGCGGCCTTTCATGCCGTCGCCCATCTCGACCAGACTGTAACACCGGCGCGCAGGGCTCCAGTCTTTTGGGTTCGGTCGGCCTTGGTTATGATCGGCTGCGATGAGACGACCGCGCGGGCCCGCCATGCTCGCAGGTGTCCTGGTGGTGTGCGCAGTGGCGGTCGGCGGCGTGATCGCTGCGCTCGTCGTCGGGCACGACAGCACTGCATCTGCGCCGACGACGGGGCCGTGGGCACCGATCTCCGTCACGAGACCCAAGCTCCCGGTCATCGGCGGGGGGATCCCTGTGGACCTCGATCCGACGGTGCATCGGAACGACCTCAGCACGACGCTGGCTCCCCTGCCCGGCACGCACCGTTACAGGATCACGATTTCAAACACCTCGAATCTTGGTGCCATCAACTCGTTCCAGTGGTACCCGCCGACCAGCGTGCACATCGTCAAGCTGATCGGCAGCTCCCAAGGCCGCTGCACTCTCACGGGCCTGACGGGTTTCGGCGGCAGCCAGTTCCCGACGCTCGTCCTGTATCCGGACGTTCTCTGCGACAAGCTCGATCTCAAGCCCCCGAGCTGCACCTGCCTGGGTGACGGCGGCGCCGTGACGATCTCGTTCGTCACCGACAAGGACTACGGGGGAGGCGCAGGTGAGCTCAGGATGCGCGCGGCGACTCTCGTCTTCGATCCGATCCCCGGCTACCTCACAGGATGACCAGCGCATGACATACCGCACGCTGGGCAGGAAGGCACGGCTCCTGATCGTCATCGCGGCGGGGATGCTCGCGCTCGCGGGGTGCGGGAGTGATGCCGTGGATTCCGGCGGGCTCACCGCCCGCGACCGAAAGACCGCTCAAGGCGCCGTGGATTCGCTGCAGAACTCGAATATCTCGCTCCAGCTCGTGACGATCACTCAATGGGTCCAGAGCGTCCCGGCGGCGTGCCGGATTCGCGTCGCGTCGCGGAACCCGAACACATTCAAGGTCTACATCTTCTGGATCCCCTGGCTTGCCGCCACGCCGTACGTCTGGCTCAACATGAACCTCACGGATGACCCGCGGAAGAGCACGTTCCACCTCGGCACTCTCCAACCGGTCCTTCCGGGTGGCAGGCTGAACCGGGACGGTCGGACGGTGAATCGAGCGTCGGTCGACACGACGCTGCTCTCCCGGTACGGGCCGGACCAGGCGAGGAAGAGCCGGCAGATCCTGGTAGCCCACGGTGGCGACGTGTTCGCGAAGCCGAGTGCAAGATGCCAGGTGCTCAAGAACGGGAGCATCAGGCTCCTCCCGAATACATAGGCTCGCCGCAGTTGCCGTCAGTGGCCGTCAACGGGCGCCGGTAGCCGGAATGGCCCGGATGCTGCACACAGGTTTACCCTTTTCTCTCTTGGCTTCACCAATTCTTGCGCAGTCTTCACCGAAATGAGATAGTCCGGCGCATCCCGGCGATAGCTGTCGGGTGATCGTTTCCGCAGGGCCCGACCGCCGTAGTTTCCAGGGAGGGAGGCAACTGCGAGAGGGAGGCAATTACGAGAGGGAGGCAATACGCAATGCACTCGTCCCGAGTTCGGCCAGGAACGGCCCTGGTAGTAGCACTTGCGATGGTGGCCGCGGTCATCACAGGCGTCGTGGCATCGGCTGCCTCTTCATCGGGTCAGAAGACGCGGGCGATATCGCCGTCACCCGTCTGGCCGGCCAGCACGCTCTCGGCTCCGGCCGGCGCCAACTGGCACTCGTACTACGGCGCTTTGACAGGTCAGCGCTACTCGTCGCTGAAGCAGATCACAACGGCGAACGTCGGTCAGCTCAAGGAGCTTTGGCACATCAGCCTCGGCAGCTGCACCGCCGGCATCATCGCCGGTGATCCCGTGATCCCGGGCGCGCCGCGGGGAGCGACGAACAACCCGACGAACTGCGGCTCGATGGAGTCCAACCCGGTCGCAATCGACGGGGTGCTCTACACCACGAACGCCCCGCTCGGCGCAGTCTGGGCGATCGACGCGAAGACGGGCGCCACGATCTGGAAGTCCACGCCGTCGTACGCCGGCGAGTTCCTGAACAGCGGTGCGCAGTTCTCGCCGGGCAGCGGCGGCCGCAGGGCAGGTGTCGCGGTCGGCGAGGGCAAGGTCTTCAACGGTCTCCCCGACGGCCGCCTCGTCGCGCTCGACCAGGTGACCGGCAAGCAGGCGTGGGAAGCGTTCGTCGGCTCCTACAAGGTGAACGCGAAGATCTCCACCGCCCCGATCTACGTCAACGGCATGGTCATCGTCGGCGACGGCTCGGGCGACGGAGGCGGCGCCAGCGCCACGATCTCGGCCTTCCGGGCAGCCAACGGCGGCAAGCTCTGGACCTGGAGCGCGATCCCGGCTCCCGGCCAGCCCGGCTACAAGAGCTGGACGAACGATGGCAAGGGCGGCAACGGCAGCAGCCTCTACGGCGGCGGCTCGTTCTGGGAGTCCCCGATCATCGACACGAAGCGCAACATGCTCATCGTCGGCACCGGCAACCCCGAGCCGTGGAACTCGCGCGGCCCCGGGTCGAACCTCTACTCCGACTCGATCGTCGCGCTCGACCTGTACACGGGTCAGCTCAAGTGGCACTTCCAGCAGGTTCACCACGACCTGTGGGACTCGGACCTGCCGAACAACGGCGTCATGTTCACCGGCAAGTTCAAGGTCAACGGCAAGATGGTCAGCAAGGACGCTGTCGCCTACGTCAACAAGGTCGGCATGACGTTCGTGCTCGACCGCGACAACGGCAAGCCGCTGATCCCGGTCGACGAGGTCAAGGTTCCCGTGTCCAAGGCCGACGGCGTGAACAGCTGGCCCACGCAGCCCGTGCCGCGGACGGACAACGTCCTGTTCAACCCGGGTGGCTATGGGCGTCCCGGCGCGAAGAAGTTCCCTGCCGTGAACGCCGGCATCCCGTGCACGACCCCCGATGCCGTCACGAACCTGGGCGTCCCGTATGCGACGGCCACTGCACCTGACGGCAAGCCGTACAAGATGGGTTGCGCCTACGACCCGTACGACACGACGCAGTACGTCGTCACGCCGTTCGAGATGATGGACTGGCCGGCGAGCTCGTACAGCCCGGAGAACCACACGATGATCACCTGTGGCGTTACCGGACGTGCGACGTCGTTCGAGCAGATCCCGGCCGCCGCGCAGGTCCCAAGTCAGTTCGGCGGTCTCGGTGCCAACCGGCTCAGCGTCGGCGACGGTTCCACGCCGATCAGCAACTCGGGCAACTACTCCGCGCTCGACGTCACGACGGGCAGGATGAAGGTGCACCAGCACTGGCGTGAGATCTGCTACTCCGGCACGGCGAACACTGCCGGCGGCGTGACCTTCGTCGGCCACTTCGGCACCGGAGACGGCTCAAAGGGTGACGGCTACCTGGAGGCGATGGACACGAAGACGGGCAAGTCCCTCTGGAAGTCGCCCCCGATGCCGTATCCGGCCTCCGCTGCTCCGATCACCTACTCGGTGGACGGCAAGCAGTACGTGACGGTCGAGGTCGGTGGCTCGGGCCACAACGACGTCACCCGGCCCTTCGGCCTCCTCGATGGGCGTCGCGTTCGCGGCGACTACGTCTACACGTTCGTGCTTCCGTAGCCGCACGACGAAGGATGGAAGGCAACAGCGGTGGGCCGCCTAAAAAGCGGCCCACCGCGTTACCTGTACGTGGTAGCGTGGCGCGAGAGAGCACTTCCAGACGATAAAAAGAACACTTCCAGACGAGGAGAATGCCGGTGGGTCGTAGATTGAGGCTGTTGACGCTGGTGGCTCTCGCGGTAGCCGGACTCGCAGCCGGGGTTCTGGTGTCCGGTGGAGGAGCGACCACATCTGTGGTGGTACCGAAGAAGATCACCGTTACCGCTTCCGAATTCAAATTCGTGCTTTCGAAGAAGACGGTTCCGGCGGGGTCGACCGTCATCTTCACGGTCATCAACAAGGGGAAGATCTCGCACGACTTCAAGATCGGCGCCAAGAAGACGAAGATCCTGAACGCGGGACAGAAGACGACGCTCACGGTCAAGTTCCCGAAGAAGGGCGTGATCGCCTTCCTCTGCACGCTCCCCGGTCATGCGCAGTCAGGGATGAAGGGCAAGTTCGGTGTTGGCGTCGCGGCGCCTAAGCCGACGCCGACCACGACGCACACGACGACGCAGACGACAACGACAACGCCGACGACGACCGGTCCCGAGACGCTCCAGGGTGACCCGGTTGCCGGCAGGTCCGTCTTTGCCGCGAACAATTGCGCTTCGTGCCACACGCTGGCCGCCGCGGGTGCGAACGGCACCTACGGGCCAAACCTCGACCAGGTGAAGCCGGGTCAGGCCACGGTGCGCCAGTTCGTCCAGAACGGCTCTACGAGCGGCGGGGTCTCGATGCCCGCGTTCTCCAACATGAGCCAGACGGACTTGAACAACATCGCTGCGTTCGTTTACCAGGCGACACACTAGGCGACGTATTCGTGGTGGGGGGCGAGACGCAAGCGTCTCGCCCCCCACACGCCTCTAGCTGACGCCCTTGAGCCAACGATCCCGGCGTGCGGCGGTCTCCCTCCTCGCGGGATTGGCTGTCGTCGCGGCTCTCTTCGTGGTGCACCGGCGGTCGGACATGACCGCCGAGCCGGCGTCCTGGGCCTGGCCGAACGGCGACCTGTCGAGCACACGCTCGGCCGCGGAGTCCACCATCACCGCACAAACTGTGGGGCGGCTTCGCGTCGCCTGGCGCTATCGCGTCCACGGGAAGGGCGGCGCCTTCGGGCTCCTCTCGTCGACCCCGCTGATGCGGGACGGCGTCGCCTACCTGCAAGACACCACATCGAGCGTGTACGCGATCGATCTCGCCACAGGCCGCAAACGGTGGGCGTGGCTCAAGCGGGAACCGAACGACGGGCCCAACGGCCTCTCACTCGTCGGTGACACGCTCTACGGCGCCACGGACTCATCGGTCTTCGCGCTTGCGGCCTCCGACGGCCGCGAGTTGTGGAGCACGCTGCTCGTGAGCAGGACGGAGCAATTCGTCAATATCGCTCCTGTCGTCGATCGCGGCCGGGTCTACGTCAGCACTGTCGGGTTGCCACCCGGAGGTCGAGGCGCGATCTACGCGCTCGACGCCGCAACGGGAAAGCAGCGCTGGAGGTTCGACACGATCAGAGACCCCTGGCAGCACCGCGAGGCAGGCGGCGGCGGTGCGTGGCAGGCCCTGAGCGTCGATCGAGAAGGTCGTGTCTATGCGGGCATCGCGAACCCCAGCCCGTGGGGCGGGTCGTTGCGATTCCCGAACGGCGGCTTGTACCGGGGTCAGACGCTGTACACCGACTCGCTCGTCGTCTTGGACGGTGCCACGGGGCACCTTCAATGGTACGACCAGGTGCTGGCGCACGACGTCAGGGATTTCGATCTCCAGCTCTCGCCGATGCTCACCACCGTCGGAGGGCGCGACCTCGTGATCGGAGGGGGCAAGGGAGGCCGCATCTTCGCCTGGGATCGGGACACGCACGAGCGGATCTGGGTAAAGGCCGTGGGCACGCACCGCAACGACCTCGGCCCTCTGCCGAGGAGGGCGATCGAGGTGTGCCCCGGCCTGTTCGGGGGAGCCCTCACTCCGATGGCATTGGCGGATGACAGGGTGTTCGTCCCGGTCGTCGAGTTGTGCATGCAGGAGAGTGCCGTGAAGACGTCCTCGGTGTTGCAGCGGCCGCCCGAGGAGGGCACCGGCGTCGTCGCCGCCCTCGATGCCTCCACGGGGCGACCGCTGTGGACGCGGACGCTGCCGTCAGCGCCGTTCGCGTGCGCGACGGTCGCCTCCGACGTGGTCTTCACGCCGACCTACGACGGGTGGATCTACGCGCTGTCGGCACGGACGGGTGAGATCCTCTGGAGCGATCGAACGGAGGCCGGGATCAACGCTTGTCCGTCGGTCGCCGGTGACACACTCCTCGTGCCGGCAGGCGCTCCCCATCGTGGGATCGCACATCCGGTTCCGCAGCTCGTCGCCTACCGCCTTTCCGGGGCAGGTGCCTGACGGCCCGCGGGGCTCCAGGCTTGTATCGTCGGAGCCATGTGCGGCTCCGAGGATGCGTGCCGCGGCGTGCTCGCCCGCGCCGCGCGTGAGGCGTGAACGAGCGTCCGCTCGACCTCGAGCGCCTGCGGACCGAGCGTTTCGACCTGCTCGTCGTCGGCGGCGGGATCATCGGCGCCGGAATCGCCGAGGTCGCCTCGCGGCACGGGTTCGCGGTCGCCCTCGTCGAGCGAGACGACTTTGCGTCGGGCACGTCGAGCGCGTCGTCGAAGCTGATCCACGGCGGGCTCCGCTACCTCCGCCTCGGCCAGTTCAGCCTCATTCGCGAAGCGCTGGCCGAGGTCAATGTCCTCAGCCGGTTCGTCGCGCCTCACCTCGTCCGGCCCATCAACTTCGTGCTGCCGGTGTATCGCGGCGGTCCGTACGGGCGGATCCCGATTCGCGGCGCGCTCTGGTCGTACGCGGGCCTGACGGGCGCCGTCTCCGAGCGCGGCCGCATGGTCGCCCCGGCGGCCGCGTCCAAGCTCGTCCCGCCGCTGCGCCTCGAAGGTCTCCGCGCCGCCGGCCTCTATCCCGACGCGCAGACCGACGACGCCCGGCTCTGTCTCGCGAACCTGCGCGGCGCGGCCGACGCGGGCGCCGTCGTGCTCAACCGGGTCGAGCTCGCCGGGCTCGAGCGCGGGCCGGTCGCCCAGCTGCGCGACACGGTGGCACACGAGCTCCTGGAAGTACGGGCGCGCACCGTCGTGAACGCCGCCGGGCCGTGGATCGACGAGATCCGGCGGCTGGAGGACGCGCGGGCCGGCACGTCGGTGACGCTGAGCCGGGGTGCGCACCTCGTGCTCGAGCGGGCCGGCGAATGGGGTGCTGCGTTGACGACTCCGCTCGACCGAGCCCGCGTCGCGTTCGCGGTCCCCTGGGCCGGGATGCTCCTGCTCGGCACGACGGACTCCGTCTTCGAGGGCGACGCCCGCGCGATCGAGCCGACCGATGCGGAAGAGCAGCAGATCCTCGACGAGGCCGGGGTTGCCGTCGACCTCGACGCAGTGGGCAGCGTGCGGGCGCGCTTTGCCGGTGTGCGCGTTCTGCCGGGCGGCGTCGGGGACACCGCCCGGGCCTCCCGCGAGACGGTGCTGTCGACTGGTTCGCTGGGGATGGTCTCGGTCGCAGGCGGGAAGCTGACGACCTACCGTCGCATCGCCCTCGCCGTGTTGCACGCGCTCCGCACGGAGCTCGAGCTGCACCGGATCGACCGGCGCGCAAGGCCGCTGCCCGGCGCCTCGGACCCCGATGTCGCGGTCGACGCTCTGCTGCGCCGGCATCCGGAGCTCGATCCGTCGCTGGCGGCACACCTGGCCGGCGCCTACGGCGCCCTCGCGGGCGAGGTGATCGCCGCCGGCCCGCTCGCCTCGCTCGGCGACGGCGTCGTAGAGGTCGAGGCGCAGGTCCTCTACGCGCGCGAGCGGGAGTGGGCGCTCACCGCCGAGGACGTGCTCCGCCGGCGAACGACCCTGTCGGTCACCGGCCGGGACTCGGCGGACGTGCGGAGCCGGGTCGAGTCGCTGTTGGCGGGCTAGCGAGCGCCCGGATCCGGGCATTTCGCCGGCATTACTTCACTCTGTAAAGTTGGTGGATCCCGACGCTGCGAGGAGGTCCCCGATGGCTCGCTGGACGCCTGACCCAAGCTTTTATCCCTCTCCCCGGCTGGCGATGGAGGCGCCGCGAGAGACGCTCGGCTACGTCGCGCTGCTCGAGCCCGACCAGCAGTCCCGGCCCGACGCGCTCGGCGTCGTCGATCTCGATGCGAGCTCGGACACGTACGCGCAGATCGTCTCGACGCTCGAGCTCGGCGAGCCCGGCGCGGAGTTGCATCACTTCGGCTGGAACGCCTGCAGCGCTGCGCTCTGCCCGTCGTCGTCGCATCCGCACGTCGAGCGCCGCTACCTGCTCGTGCCGGGCCTCAAGTCGTCCGACATCCACATCGTCGACACCAAGCCCGACCCCCGCGCCCCGAAACTGGCGAAGACGATCTCTGCGGCCGACGTCGGCCACCGCACCGGCTACTCGCGGCCGCACACGACGCATTGCGGCCCGGACGCGATCTACGTCAGCGCACTCGGGAACGCGAACGGCAACGGCGGCGGCCCGGGCGGGATCTTCCTGCTCGACTGCGACTCGTTCGAGCCGCTCGGCGCGTGGGAGGTCGACCGCGGACCGCAGCGCTTCGCCTACGACTTCTGGTGGCACCTCGGCTACGACACCGTGATCACGAGCGAGTGGGCGACGCCCGACATGTTCGAGAACGGCGTCGTGCCGGAGAAGCTGCTCGGTCGCGAGTACGGGCACAAGATCCACGTCTGGGATCTGCGCAAGCGCCGCCACATCCAGGAGCTCGACCTTGGCGACGAGCATCAGATGGTGCTCGAGCTCCGGCCGGCGCACGACCCGCGCCACACGTACGGGTTCGTCGGCGTCGTCGTCAGCGTCGAAGATCTCTCCGCGTCGATCTGGACCTGGTACCGGGACGGCGATCGCTGGGAGATCAAGAAGACGATCACGATCCCGGCCGAGCCCGCGGACGCGTCCGAGTTGCCGCCGCTGCTCGCCGGCTTCGGCGCGGTGCCGCCGCTCGTCACCGACATCAACCTCTCGCTCGACGACAAGTACCTCTATGTCTCGGCGTGGGGCACCGGCGACTTCCTGCAGTACGACGTCAGCGACCCGATGGCGCCAGTGCTGGCCGGAAAGGTGCGGCTCGGCGGGATCGTCTCCCGCGCCGGGCACCCGAAGGCGGACGCCCTCGGCGGCGGCCCGCAGATGGTCGAAGTGAGCCGCGACGGCAAGCGCATCTACGTCTCCAACTCGCTCTACTCGAAGTGGGACGAGCAGTTCTACCCGGGTGGCTTCGAAGGCTGGATCGCGAAGCTGGACGTCGGCGAGGGCGGAGGCATGGAGGTCGACCCGGAGTTCCTCGTCACCGATTTCGACGGCCGCAGGCCGCATCAGATCCGGCTCGAAGGCGGGGACGCCTCGTCCGACTCGTACTGCTTCCCGTGAGCGCCTGGCAGCTCTGGAGCCTGGCGCTGCTCGGCGCCCTGCACGGTGTCAATCCGGCGATGGGCTGGCTCTTCGCGGTCCTGCGGGGACTCCAGGAGGCGTCGCGGCGGGCGATCGCGATCGCGCTCGTGCCGATCGCGCTCGGCCACGAGGCATCGGTCGGCGCGACGATGGCGATCGTGCAGGGCAGCCGGCACTTCGTCTCGGAGGAGATGGTGAAGATCGCCGCCGCCACGGTGCTCGTCGGCTTCGCTCTCTGGAAGCTCGTCGCGGCGCGCTCGCATCCCCGCTGGGTCGGGCTCCGGATCGGGTTGCCCGAGCTGGCGCTCTGGTCGTTCCTGATGTCGACCGCGCACGGCGCCGGGCTGATGCTGCTGCCGGTCGCGGTCAACATCGCCGATGCGCACCACACCGTCTCGGCCGGGCTCGCGTGGGCGAGCGCCGCCGCCCTGCTGCACACGCTGGCGATGGTCCTTACCGCGGGCATCGTCGCCCTCTTCGTCTACGACGTCGTCGGTGTCGGCGTCCTCCGCCGCGCATGGGTCAACATCGACCGCGTCTGGGCGGTCGCCCTCCTCGGCGCCGCGGCGTTGACGCTGGTGGTTCCGTGACGTGCGGTGCGCAAGAATCGACCCTGTGCACGCGGCTTTCACCTAGGGAGGATTCATGTCCGCACACGAAGGCTTCTCGCTCGATGACGCGAGGCGAATTGGGACCGAGATAGGGATCGACTGGGACTCGGCGCCCTTCGACGTCGAGGAGTTCAGAAGCGGAATGAACGTCGAGCTCGAGCATGGCACCCACGACTTGGCGACGAACGTCACCGACGACGACCCGATCGTGACCGGCAAGATCGCGCTGGCTCATCTGAACGAGTTCGCGGACTACTACACCCGGCTCGAGCAGATGGAGGAGCAGGCGCGCTGAGGGACGCCGTCTAGGTAGCGATACGACGACCAGCTCGACCGCAGCGACGCGTTAGCATCGCGTCGTGCAGGAGCTGCAGACGGGCCTGTGGTACTGGGAGGCGCCGCATCCGAGCTGGAAACCGACGGACGGCGGCCCGGAGGGCTGGGCGCAGTACGTCTCGTCCTACGCGATCGACGACGGCGAGCGGCTGCTCCTCCTCGATCCGCTGACTCTGCCGAGCCCGGTCGAAGAGCTCGCGGCGGAGCGCGAGACGGCGATCGTGCTGACGTGCCAATGGCACGCGCGCGACGCCCGCAGCCTGGCGGAGCGTCTCGGCGCGTCGCTCTACGCGCCGCCGCCGGACGAGAGCGACGCGAACCCGCTCGACGGCCACGTGTTCACAGCCGGCGACCGGTTGCCGGTCGGCGTCGAGGCGTTTCCGGGAATGGAATCGAACGATCTCGTGCTCTGGGTCGAGAGCCGCCGGGCGCTCGTCTTCGGCGACACGCTCGTCGACCGCGGCGGCAACGGCCTCGTGTTCCCCGTCGCCTGGGCGCCGAAGGGCGTCCCGCCAGAGCAGATCCTCGAGGCGCTGCGCCCGCTGCTCGAGCTGCCGGTCGAGCTCGTGCTTCCGACGCACGGGGCGCCCACCGACCGAGCCGCCCTCGAGCGCGCGCTCTCCTGACGCGAGACGAGGAACACCAACGCCAAAGTTGAATGCGAGGGCATGACGGCCGACGGCGATCCAGCGAGGACGGAGCCGGCTCTCGTCGAGCGCCAGGTTCAACGAATCGCCAACTCGCGATCCGTGACTCTGGGTCTCGCGGCGCTGTTCGTCGTGCTGGCGCTCCTCGGTGCGATCGTCATGCGGATCATCGATCAGGAGAACGTCCCGTCTCTGGGCACGGCGGTCTGGTGGACGCTGCAAACGATCACGACCGTTGGCTACGGCGACGTCGTACCGACGACGGCTGCAGGACAAGTGGTTGGTGGCATCGAGATGGTGATCGGCGTCTCCTTCATCGCGTTCGTCACTGCTGGGGTGACGAGCGCCGTGATCCGGCGCGGGGCAGCGGCACAAGCGGAGGCCGGCCGTGCCGACGCTGAGTTGCACACCAAGACGATCGTCGACGGGTTGACGGAGACGAGAACCGCGATCGCGGAGCTTCACGATCGTCTCGGCCAGATCGAGGCACGACTGATCGACTGAGCCCGCAGCGGATCGAGCCACCGGGGTGCTTTAGGGTTGGCGAATGCTCGAGGCGTTCGGCTGGGGGTTTCTGGCGCAGTCCTCGTTGCTCGTCGCAGGCCTCCTCGTCTGCTGGGTCACGGTGCCCACGAAGGTCGTTGGGATCCTCGGTGGGTTCGGAGCCGGTGCGATGATCGCCGCCGTCTCGTTCGACCTCCTTCCTGAGGCGGAGACGGATATCGAGCCCTGGCAGACCGGGGTATGGATGCTCGTCGGTGTGGCTGTCTTTCTCCTTGCCGACGCGTATGTCGACCGACGCTTCGGCTCGGCGGGAGCGGCCGGCGCGATGGGGATCGTCGTGGGCTCGGTCGTCGACGGTGTTCCCGAGTCGATGATCCTCGGCATTCAGGTCGGAGCCGGGATCACGATCAGCCTCGGCTTCGTCGCCGCAGTGTTCATCTCGAACATCCCGCAGGCAATCGCGCCCTCGGCCGATCTCGCGACGAGCGGATGGGGTCCACGACGGCTCGGCCAACTGTGGTTTCTCGTCGTCCTCGCCTGCGGCGTCGCCGCGGCACTCGGCTTCTTCGCGACCGACCTGAGTGCGGCGGTACAGGGCGATCGCGCGGCGGCGCTCGCTGCCGGAGGCCTGCTCGCAATGCTGACGAACTCTCTGATGCCTTTCTCTTTCGAGCGCGGGGGAGCGCTTGCCGGCGCCGCGACGGCAGTTGGTTTCTGCCTCTCCGTGCTCAACAGCTGACGGCTAGCCGGCGGTGCCACGGCCGAGCGGCTGGCGTCGCCAGCGATGGGTGGCCGCCGGCACGCTTTCCATCGGCGGCAACCCGTCGGACGGGTGTGATGCGAACCACGCCGCGTAGCGGCGCGCGAGCGGCGCCGCGGTCGCCCCGTGGACGAGGACGGAAAGACCGACTGTGACGTAGGTCGTCAGCAGGATCGTGTTCACATGCGGTAGGTCCGCCTCCTGCACGACGATGAGTGCGAACACGATGGACGCCAGCCCGCGGGGGCCGAACCATCCGAGGAATGCGATCGTCGGGGCTCGCGCGCCGGTGCCCAGCAACGAAACGACGACCGGCAGCATGCGCACGACCGTCAGGCTCGCGACCGCGTAGAGGCCGATGCGCCAGCTGAGGTCTGCGAGCGCCGACCCGAGCAATACCGCTCCGAAGACGAGCAGCGTCACTCCGTTCAGCAGCTCACCGAGCTCGTCTGTGAAGAACGTCACCTCACCGCCGTCCGACGGCAGGCGGAGAACACCGAACGTCATTCCCGCAGCGAACGCGGCAATGAAGCCGGAGCCGCCGAGCGGCGCTGCGATTCCATACGCGAGCCCGGCTGCCGCGACCGGAATGATCTGGAGCCAGATTCCGCTCGATCAGGCGGCGACGGCTGCCGAACGTGATCGCCGCCGCCGCCGCGATGCCCGCGACCACCCCTCCCGCCACTCCGTATCCGATCTCCTCGACCACGAGCCGGATGGCGTGCGCCGCACCGACCTGACCGGCATCAGCCTCGGCGACCGCGAGCACGATGAACAAGAGCGGCACGCAGATGCCGTCGTTGAGGCCGCTCTCGACATTGAGACCCTGGCGGATCCGTGTCGGCAACGTCGGCTCCGTCACGACGGCCTGCCCGAGCGCGGCATCGGTGGGGGCAAGCAGCACCGCGAGGACGAACGCCTCCGGAATCGAGAGCGCGCCGAAGAGCGCCGCGGCGAGGAGCGCACCGAGCGATGATCGTCAACGGCAGACCGAAACCGAGGAGGCGCGCCGGGACGGCGTACTCCTGGCGAAGCTTCCGCATGTCGATTCGTGAAGCGTCAGCGAACAGCACGACCGTCAGCGTCGCCTCGGCCAGCACCTTGACGGCCTCACCACTCGGTGAGCTCTGAATGAGATCGAGCGCCTCCGTCCCGACGAGCAACCCCACGCCGACGAAGATGATCGCGAGCGTGATCGGCGTGCCATCGACCCGGCGAGAGACGAAGCCGAACGCGATCAGCGAGAACGCGATGACGGCCAGCGACCATTCCATCCGCCGACCGTAACGCTTTCATCTTCGCCGGCCCGCCGGCGCTCGCGGGTGTGGGGCCAGGGCGCGAGAGCTCGTCTCCTGCCGCAGGTCCGTTACGGGGCTGACGGCTGGGGCGTTCTCGGTGCGACGGGGGTGGTGTCGATGAACTGGCGGGCCAGATCCTGGATCAGTTCGCGTAGCTCCGGGTGCTGCTCTGGCTGCCAACCGTCGGAGAGCTTGTCGAGCCGGTCACGTCCGCAGTTGATGAGCGTGCCGAGTGTCTGCTTGCCCTTTTCGGTGGGCGTGCCGCCGCCCTCGATGAGACCTGCGTCGGCGAGCGCCCGTTGAGCGTTGTCGAGCCGGAGCGGGTCGATGGCGTAGGCGTCGGCCAGCGCATGGACGTCGAGGCCGGGGTCGCGGTTGAAGCGTCCGAGCAGCCAGATCCTGGGCCGAGGAGTTCGTCACGCGCTGGGACGCCGTCGAGCACGCGATGGCGATGTTCGAGGACCTCGGCATGGCCGCGCCGAGACATGCGGTGAACCAGAGAGTCGAGGACGCCTACGCAGTCGCGGTCTTCGGTGGGTAACGCGAGGACCGTCGTCCGCCCGGCGCGTTACGAGCTTGGCTGGGTTGCGCCGAGCTAGTACCCGGACTCGGCCTCGCTACGCTCTAGGCGTGACCGACGCTCTCATCTCCGCCACGTCACTCAGCAGGTCGTCGGGCGTGCTGCGGCTCGCTGAGCGGAATCGGCTGGAGCGCCGAGCGCGCCAGCTTGCTTGGGGTGGGATCGCGTGGCACGTCATCGAGTTCGCTATCGCGCTGGCCGCAGGCATCGCTGCGGGCTCCATTGCTCTGATTGGATTTGGCGCGGACAGCCTCATCGAGGCAATGGCCGGTTTCGTCGTGCTGTGGCTGTTCACCGGGCGCCGGGTCGGGTCCGCCAACGCAGAGCGGCGGGCGCAGCAATTGATCGCGCTCAGCTTCTACCTCCTCGCCGCGTACGTCGGAGTAGAGGCGATCCGTTCTCTCGTCGGCGGCAACCATCCCGATGCGTCCTGGGTCGGGATCGCTCTGGCTGCTTTCACCGCTCCCACGATGCCTGTGCTTGCGATGTTCAAGCGGCGGGTTGGCGAGAAATTGCATTCCTCCGCGACAGTCAAGGAAGCGTCGCAGACACAGCTATGCGCGTACCTCTCGATCGCGCTGCTTGTCGGACTACTCGCCAACGCCCTCGCGGGTTGGTGGTGGGCCGATCCTCTTGCTGCCCTCGTAATTGCGGGCGTCGCACTAAAGGAAGGGCGCGAGTCTTGGCGCGGCGAAGGGTGCTGCGACAGCTGCTAGCCGCACTTTTCTGAGACCGTGCGCAGACCGTCGGACCGTCCCTAGACCGTGGGAATACGGTCTCGAACGGTACGGAGCGGTTCCTAGAGAGGCAACACGGTCGACACGCCAATTCGGCTGATTTGCGGGGATTCCGTCCCGAATCGGCGTAGATACTGGGGATGCCCCCGACAAGAATCGAACTTGTGCACGCGGTTTAGGAAACCGCTGCTCTATCCACTGAGCTACGGGGGCCAGTGACCCGCTCACTGTAACGCCACACTACGAGCGCCAGACCGTGTCGAATCCTCGGCACCGGCTCGCGTCACGGCGTGGGATTCGGGCTGTCTGCGTGCTTTCTTGCACGGACTATCCCTCCGTTCAGTTGTGGAAAACCTTCGCGCTTCTCATCGTGCGACTCGTCAGGGGGGTTAGCGGCGGCACACGAACAGGGGGAATGCGGCAATGCGTTTTATCGAACGACGCACGAAACGAACGACGGCGAAGAGTGGGTGGAGGCAGCATGCACCGCGCGTCGCGGTGCTCGCAGTTCTGCTGCTCTCCCTCGTCGCGACGCTGGGCACGGTTCAGGCCCAGGCGGCGAAGAACGGCAAGGTTCTGATTCTCGGGTCGACCGTGACCGGCGGCGCCTCCAGCGAGGAGGCCCAATCGGCTTTGGCGATCGGCCTCGGGGCCGACGTGGTCTCGGACTCCGACTGGGCAGCGATGACCACGGGGCAGTTCGCTGCGTACCAGGCGCTGATCCTGGGCGATCGGACCTGCATCGGCCTCGGCTCGGGCGCCGCGACCGCAACGGCGAACAGCGCCGTGTGGGGCGCGGCCGTCGACGGCAACGTGATCGCAATCGGGACCGACGAGGTCTACCACTCGTCGCAGGGTGGCTTGCAGGTGACGAGGAACGGTGTCGCCTTCGCGGCCGATGCGGCTGACAAGACCGGGATGATGGTCTCGCTCAGTTGCTACTACCACGCGACTGCGGCTGGCACACCGGTGCCGCTGCTCGATCCGTTCGGCGACTTCACCGCCACCGGGGTCGGGTGCTACAACGACGCTCACATCGTCGCGACCCATCCGGCGCTGACGTCGCTCACCGACAGCTCGCTGTCGAACTGGTCGTGCTCGGTGCACGAGGCGTTCGACTCGTTCCCGGACGAGTTCCTCCCGCTCGTGATCGCGGAGGACACCGGCGGCTCACCGCTGCCAGGCAGCATGAGGTTCCCCGACGGGACGAGTGGCGTGCCGTACGTTCTCGCGCGCGGCGAAGGGCTCCGTCTCGTCCGCCAGATCGACCTGACGCCCGACAGCGCCACCAACCCGGTCGGCACGTCGCACACCGTCACGGCGACGGTCAGGGAGAACGGCGAGTCGGTCGTCGAGACCCGTGTCACGTTCACTGTCCTCACTGGCCCGAATGCCGGCGTGACCGGCTCGAGCTACACGGACGACGAAGGGCAAGCGTCCTTCACCTACGACGACGAAGGCGGCGCCGGCACGGACACGATCCAGGCGACATACGTCGACAGGAGCGAGACACTGCAGGAGTCGAACGTCGTGACGAAGACGTGGGGCACTGAGGCCCCGCCTGCGGCCAAGCCGACTCCGCCTGCGGACATCGGCGTCACGAAGACGGACTCGCCCGATCCGGTGTCGGTAGGGCAGAACATCACCTACACGATGACGGTCAAGAACTACGGGCCTGGCGTCGCTACCGGCAGCGCCATGACGGACACGCTTCCCGCGGGTGTCACGTTCCTCTCGGTCGCGACGACGAAGGGCTCGTGCGTCCGGGCAGGCGTCGCGGTCCAATGTGAGTTTGGAACGCTGGACGTGAATGAGGTCGTGACGGTCACGATCGTCGTCCGCGCCGACACGGCGGGCACGGTCACGAACACCGCAGGTGTCGGCACGACGGTGGCGGATCCCAACGTCGGCAACAACCAGGTCGCCTCGGCGGTCACGACGGTGCAGGGCCCGTTCACTCCACCCGTGGTCACGCCTCCGTCGGGTTGTTCCCTCGTCAGCGACATGTCGAGGGTCACCGCCGGTGTTCGTACGGTGATCCCCGTCACAGCCACGCATGACGACGGCTCACCTGTAGCGGGCGTGCGGGTCACGCTTCGCGGTGGCGCCGGTCACGCGACGGTGGTCACGAACGCGAACGGCGTGGCGAAGGTCACCGTGACTCCACCGCGCAGTGGCACGCCGATCGCGATCAGCGGCGCCTCCTGCGGAGGGGCGCTCGCCGTGCGGGCGTTGATCTCGAGCAGCTGTTCGGGGTTGACGGTGACGCCGAAGGCCGCAACGGTCGGTGGCCCGTTGAGCCTGACGGTTCGGGTGCGGATCGCGGGCAAGCCCGCTGTCGGCGTCCGCGTCGTCGCCCGCGGAGCAGGCGTGTCGCTCTCAGCCACGACGAACTCCGCCGGAATGGCTCGCCTGGCGGGCACGGCGACGAGCCCAGGGGTTGTGAGAATCTCGGCCCCGGGTGTCCTCACCTGCTCGAAGCGGATCGGAATCAGCGGTGCCTTCGAACCGCCGCAGGTCACCGGTTAGGACGATCGGGACGTTGCTGCTCGCGCTCACGGCTTTCACGCCGGGAGCGCGAGCAGCACCCCCGCTCGCGTTCCCCGCGGGCGGGACGCTGGCCTGGAACGGGCTGGCGGTCAGGAGCGCGCCCGACCCGTCGTCATCGCGCGTGGCGGTGCTCTACGAGTTCCGGCCCGACTATCGACCGCAAGTGGTCTTCGCACTCGGCGCCCGCACGGGAGCGGACCGATGGTGATATTTTAGGAGTTGAAATCGGAAAAAAGACGTTGGAGGATTTGGCTAACTGGATAAAAGAGAACACTGATCCCCGAATATATCCCCAGATTTTAACGCATAAAGTGGATGGTAAGAATATAATTGAGATAGTAGTCAAGGAATCTGATGAGAAACCTGTATTTTCAATGGGTCATGTCTATCAAAGAGTTGGGAGAACCAGTCCAAGGATTTCCGTTAGCAAAATAAGAGAGCTTGCTAAACAAGAAAAGAAAACGTTGACATGGGATGCAAGAATCTGCGATGGCGCTAGCTTAAAAGACATCGATCAAAAGAAAGTTGATTGGTTTCTTGAAAGGCGTGAGAGTTATAGGAATGTTAAAAAGCCTGCTGATATGAGCATTGAAGAGCTTCTTGTAAATATTGGCGCTATTAGTGGAGAAGTCAGGAATCCGAACAAACGTGAGATCTTGTTCTTTGGGATAGAACCACAAAGATTTTTCATCAATTCTCAGTTGAGAATAGCAAGGTTCAAGGGGAAGCGATGTCACGCATCCTGTATAGGATGGATTGCAGAGGAACATTGTGGGAGATGCTTGAGCAGTCAGAGGAATTCATAAGAAGAAATATCAGACTTCTGAGCTATAGAGTGTCCACGAGTTTTCAGAGAGAAGATAAATTTGAATATCCGATTGACGCTTTAAGGGAAGCTATGATAAATGCCCTGATCCATAGGAATTATACAGAAACAGCGGATGTCCGTGTCTTTATTTTCGACAACAGGATTGAGGTTATAAACCCTGGAAGTTTCCCTGAAGGTGTGAGTCCAGATGAACCAATCCACAAGCCTGTGAATCTCATTATCAGTCAACTTATATATGACGCTGGTTTTATTGAGAAGTATGGTTCAGGAATAAAAATGATGAAAAGGTTATGCAGGGAGTGGGGAAATAAAGAGCCATATTATAACCTTCATCCACTTGAGACAAAAGTTATTTTTGATTCACCAATTCAGGAAACGACATATATAGACATAACCGATATTTCTGAAAAGTTGAATGAAGAAGATAAATGCTTTGTTTTATGCGACTAGGAAAGGACATATCACGAGAAAAGAATACATGGAAATGAACAAAGTGTCACATAAAACAGCTCATATGGAATTGAGCGATATGCTGGAAAAGGAATTTCTAATTAGAGAGGGTAAGGGTAGAGGAGTTAAATATGGTATAAAAAGGTGACGATTAGGGTGACGATTAGGGTGACGATTAGGGTGACGATTAGGGTGACGATTATGAATGGAATTATGCAAAAATTAAATCCAGACTTCGGAATCAAAATAAATGTCAACAGACTTAACTTTTATAACCAACGAAGAAAATCAGAACCTTAGAGATCCGTTCAATGTCCTGATAAAAGACACCCGTTTCTTTGATTGTCTCGTGGGATATTTTTATACCAGCGGATTCCATGCAATTTACAAGTCTTTAGAGGGGTCTCCGTAGCATCCGAACAGAAAATAGTGTTAAGGAGTGGAAGAAAAGCTAGAACACAGCAAAGATCAGCATATACAGAGGACAAAACCCAATCCATTTCTGTAACACTATCGATGGAAATTACGGTCGTTTTCTTCCACAAGGAAAAACGCATAGGTTAGAGAACCCAATATTTATAATGGTTAGTGCGATGTAAAAATAATCCCACTATGCTTATACCGACTTTCTGTTCCATTGCTACGGAAACGCCTTAGAGGGAACCGAGAAAGTAAGGATTCTTATTGGCATAAGCACAAATAAACAGGTCTATGACTTACTGGATAAGAGCGTAAGAGAAAAACAGCAAGAACTTCAATTCTCTCATGTGGAAGTCAAAAAGGAAGTTGAAGGCTTGGTAGAAAAAGAGTTTGAGGATTCTGAAGATAGCCATCACGTTAAGGCAAAGGTAGAAATGTTAAATATCTTCCCAAAAGGTAAACGATTATGATTAGATTCTTTCAGCAAATAAATGCAAAAATGCTTATTATAAACTTGTGTGAGACGTATGCAATGAATTTGCTAACGAATTGCAACGAAAAGTCAGAAAGGGCGGGGAAGGGGAGATCAACTCATTATCTGATGATTATCTGATGAATTATCTGACGATTGCCTGACGATTTTTGACGAAATTATTGGGAGTATTTGCGACATTTAGGTGACATTATATGACATTTTTGTGA
>CAVQYE010000014.1:0-237790 GCA_963718065.1 uncultured Actinomycetes bacterium
TCGGGCACACCGTCACCGTGCTGGCGCCGTCCGCCCGCGCCGCCGACCTGCTCGCCGGCCGGCGGGCGCTTACGCGCGGCCAAGACGCCGAGGTGATCGCGGTCGGGCCGGCCGTGCCCGTGTCGCGGCGGTCGCACATGGGGGTGCCCGTGGGGATCCGCGCGAACCTGGCGCTGGCGCTCTCGCAGGGCGCCTACGACGTCGTGCACGGGTTCGAGCCTGGGCTGCCGAGCCTCTCGTACCTCGCGCTCCGCGACTCGAACGCGCTCGGCGTCGCCACGTTCAGCTCTCCGGATCGCCTGGGCTATCCGCCGGGCAAGGCCCAGCGGGGCAAGCTGCTGGGACGGATCGACGCGCTGCTGGCGACGAGCGAGGAGGCCGCAGTAGCCGCGGCGGTGCGGTTCACCGGCGACTTCCGCGTCGTCACGCCGGGTGTCGACACCGAGCTCTTCCAGCCGGCGCCGAAGCGGAACGTGATCGTCTTCGAGCTGCGGCCGACGGCGCGCACGACGCTGCGCAGCCTTCTGGCGGCGATGCGAGAGCTGCCGGACGTGGAGCTCGTGCTGCTGCGGACGAAGCCGTTGATGGGCCGCCCCGCGGTGCCGCGAGACCTGCGCCCGCGCGTGCGGATCCGGACGCTTCGTTCGGGGACACAGCGGGCCGAGCTTCTGAACGAGGCCGCCGTCTTCGTGCCCGCACCGGGCGGGCTGGCCCGGCTTCGCCTCGAGGCGGAGGCGGCCGGGTGTGCGATCGCAGCGCCGCCGGGAGTCGACGAGCAGCCCGAGCTCGCAGCGGCCGCCGCCGCCCGGCTCGCCGAGGATCAGGAGCTGCGCGAGCGCGAGGGGGCAAAGGCCCGCGAGCACGCCGAGCCGCGGAGCTTCACGGCGCTCGCCGGCCAGCTCGACGAGATCTACCGCGGCCTCGCCGAGCGGAAGCGGAAGCGGCGCTCGGCCGACCGGCTCGCGGACCGCCCGTGGATCATCTGTGACCTCCACATGCACACCTCGTGGTCGCACGACTGCTCGATCGAGCCGGCGGAGCTCGTCGAGCACGCGCTGTCACAGGGCCTCGGCGCAATCGCCGTCACCGATCACAACGTCTTCAGCGGCGCGCTCGAGACCGTCGAGCGCGCCGAGGGGCGCGACCTCTTCGTGATCCCCGGCGAGGAGGTGAAGACCGACAACCAGGGCGAGGTGATCGGGCTCTTCCTGCAGGAGGAGATCCCGCGCGGGATGCCGTTCGCCGACACGGTCGCCGCGATCCGCGAGCAGGGCGGTCTCGTCTATCTCCCCCACCCCTTCGACCGCATGCACGCGATCCCGGATCCGCAGACGCTGCACCGCCACGTCGGCGACATCGACGTCTTCGAGGTCTACAACGCGCGCCTGCTCTTCGAGGGCTACAACGACGAGGCGCTGCGCTTTGCCCGCAAGTACAACCTCGTCATGGGCGCCGGCTCCGACGCGCACGTCCTCCAGGGAGTCGGCACCGGAGCGCTGCGGATGCGCGCGTTCCGGGACCCGGAGGAGTTCATGATCTCGCTGCACACGGCAGAGATCCTGCGCCGTCCGAAGTCGCTCGCGTACCTCCAGTCGCTGAAGTGGGTCGCGCAGGTCAAGGAAAAGGTCAGGTAGGCGCGAACAGGACCCGGCCCCGTGAGCGCCGTGCAGACCGACGACATCTACGAGAAGTACCTGCAAAAGGCCATCACCGAGATCAACGCGCTCGGTGACGAGATCAGCCATGCCGCAGGTGAGCTCCGCGTGCCCGTGCTCGGCTCCGGGCATCCGCTGGCGGACATCATGCTGCTCAAGTACAGCCCGCTCGCGACGGAGTCGCAGGAAGGCGTCGCCTTCTTCGGCCGCGCGGGCCAGGCGATCCTCAAGTCGCTGCAGCGCCTGCACGTCGACCCGCTTGCGATCTACGGGACGAACTGCCTCAAGTTCGGCGACGCCGACGACGAGGAGCAGGCGCGCACCTGGCTCGGCCGCGAGCTGCACATCGTCCAGCCGAAGCTGATCGTCGTCATGGGCGAGGACGCCCTCGCGTTCCTGAACAGCCTGAAGTTCCCGCTTTCCAGGGAGATCGAGCCGACGATCGGTGAACTGCAAGACTTCACGCCCACGGTCCAGGCGCTCTACGTGCCGGACATCGACGCTTCGCTCGACGAGCAACCGGCCAAAACCCGCTTTTGGAACGCCTTCAAGCAGATCGGCTCCTGGTGGGCCGAGCTTCCTCCCTACTAAACCCTCGCGTCCTCGCGTTCGCAGGGCTCGCGGTCGCACTCGGCCTCTACTACGGCTTCGCCGACGAGCTGCCGAACCTCTCGCTCTGGTGGGACGTCGCGTTCATCGCCGTCGTGCTCATGCCGGCCGTCTTCGGCCTCGTCGGGCTCGCGCTGCCGCTCTGGCAGGCGAAGGGGACCCTGGCCGTCGCCGCCGCGTTCGGAGTCGCGGCCGTCGCGTTCCAGGTCACGGGGCTCGACGTGCTCGCAAACTTCTCGAAGCTCGGCGCCGTCACGCTCGCCGGCTTCTGGTTCCTCGGCTTCTTCGAGAGCGTCTCCTGGGTCGTGCTCGTCGCCGCGATCATCCCGTGGGTGGACGGCTACTCGGTCTGGCGCGGGCCGACGCGGCACATCGTCCACAACCAGCGCGAGCTCTTCACGACCCTGTCGTTCGCCTTCCCCGTGCCGGGCGAGTCGAGCTCGGCGAACCTCGGGCTGCCGGATCTCCTCTTCTTCGCCGTCTTCCTTTCGGCGTCCGCCCGCTTCGGGCTCCGCCCGTGGCTGACGTGGATCCTGCTCACCGCGTCGTTCGGCGCCACGACCGCGCTGGCGGTCGCATTCGACGTCGGCGGCCTGCCGGCGCTGCCGCTCCTCTCGGCGGCCTTCCTGCTGGCGAACGCCGACCTGCTCTGGATCCGCTGGCGGCGGCACCGGAATCCGCGAACTCCCTGATTTCCGCGCCGGAGCGCAGGGGGAGTTGCGAGCGGAAGGAGGCCCATCATGCTTGAGAAGTTCGACCGGTTCGCAGGCGGCTTGGTGCTCACGGGCGCCGTCCTGCTGTTCGTCGACCTGTTCCTCGACTGGCGGAAGCTCACCGTCGCCACGCCGCTCATACACGTCAGCACCGGCAGCTCCGGCTGGGCGAGCTGGGGCATCGTCGCCGGCATCCTCGTCCTGTGCCTGATCGGCTGGGAAGCGGTGTCGATGGTCCGCCGGCGCGCCCGGCCCGAGATCCCCTCGGCGTTCCTGGCAGTCGGCACGCTCGTCTTCGTCCTGATCCGCTTCTTCGAGGACGCAACGGACGTCTCGATCGCGACGACGGTCTACGTCGACGAAGGCGCGCGGCAGTGGCCCGCCTACCTCGGCGTCGTGCTCGCGGTGGCGATCGCCGCGGCGGCGCTCGCGCGGGTCGTCCCGCACGGCAAGGAGCACACGCGGGCGGCAACCGCGTAGCGGCTCCTGAGGAGCGTCACGAAGGAGCGCGCTCGAGCAGCGAGACGGATTCGACGTGCGGGGTGTGCGGGAACATGTCGACCGGGGTCACCCGGCGTAGCTCGTAGCCGTACTCGTCCCGCAGTACCTTGACATCGGAGGCGAGCGTCGTCGGGTTGCACGAGACGTAGACGATCCGCCCCGCCTCGACGGCACCGAGCCGGCGGAGCGCTCTGCCGGCGAGCCCGGCGCGCGGCGGGTCGACGATGACGACGTCGGGCTCGCCTGCGCGGTCACGCAGGTCGTCGAGCGACTGGCCGACGTTGCCCGCGAAGAAGGCTGCGTTCGTGATGTTGTTCAGCTGTGCGTTCTCGATCGCGCACGCGACGGCCTCCTCGCTGATCTCGACGCCCCACACGGTCAGGGCGTCCTTTGCCATCGAGAGGCCGATCGTTCCGGTGCCGCAGTAGAGGTCGTACACGGTCTGGTTGCCGGTCAAAGCCGCCGCGTCGACCGCGAGCTCGTAGAGGCGCTCGGCCATCTTCGTGTTCGTCTGCAGGAACGCGGTCGGCCGGATGCGGAACCGCAGGCCGTTCAGCTCCTCCTCGATCGCATCCTCGCCCCAGAGGAGCTCGGTCGGCAGGTTGGTCACCTCGGCCGGCGTGTCGTTGATCGCCCAGTGGATCGAGCGCACCTCGGGGAAGGCGCGCAGGACGTCGACGAAGTGGTCGCGCTCGAAGCGGTCGCCTTTCGCGGTCACGAGCTGGACGAGCGCCTGACCGGTGTTCCGGCCCTCGCGGACGACGAGATGCCGCAGGTAGCCCTGTCGCGTCTCCTGGTTGTACGCCTCGAGCCGCTCCTCGAGCGCCCAGCCGCGCACGGCGTTCCGGATCGCGTTGCCGAGGTCCGACGTCAGCCAGCACTTGTCGATCTGGAGCACCTCGTCCCAGCGGCCGGCCTTGTGGAGGCCGAGCGTCGGACCATCGTCGAGCTGGGCGAACGAGTACTCCATCCGGTTCCGGTAGCCGAAGGTCTCGACGGCCGGGACGATCGGCTCGATCGGCGCGTCGGGCATCGCGCCGAGGCGGCGGAACGAGTCGACGACCCACGCATGCTTCTGCGCCACCTGTTCCTCGTAGGCCAGATCCTGGAAGCGGCAGCCGCCGCAGGTGGGGTAGTGCGCGCACGGCGCGTCGACGTGCTTCGGCCCGACGGTGACGACCTCGGTCGCGAGCGCCTCGGCGTGATTGCGCTTCACCTTCGTGATCCGGGCCTTGACCGTGTCGCCCGGCAGGCCGCGCCGGACGAAGACGACGAAGCCGTCCAGCCGCCCGACGCCGTTGCCGCCGTAGGCGAGCGACTCGATGGCGACCTCGATCTCGTCGTCGATGCGGACAGGGGCAGCCATGCGATTGAGGGTACCCGCGGATCTACGCAAGCACGCTGACGTACACGGAGCGCTCGCGCGGGCCGTCGAGCTCGCAGAAGAAGATTCCCTGCCAGGTGCCGAGCGCGAGCGCGCCGTCGCGCAGCGGGATCACGACGTGCGTGCCCATCAACGCGGCGCGGATGTGCGAGGGGGCGTTCTCCTCCCCCTCCTCGATGTGCTGCCAGCCCCAGCCCTCGCCCACGAGCCGCTCGAGCGCCGCCTCGAAGTCGCGCGCCACAGCTGGATCCGCGTGCTCGTTGATCGTCACACCGGCGGTCGTATGGGGCACGTAGACGAGCACCGCAGCCCCGTCCCCCTGTACGGCGTCGCGCACCTTCTCGGTGATCTCGACGAGCTGTGTGCGGCGCTCGGTTGTGACGCGGATCTCCTGCACGGGTGCGTATCCTAGGCCCTCGTGTCCGTGGCGCCGCCAACCGAACGCGAACTCGACTCCTACCGGGAGCAGGCCGACCGCTTCAACGCAGACCTCCTGGAGGAGTATTACCTCCATCTGTCGGGCCAGAAGGAGTCGCTCGAGCTCGAGCGGATCTACAGCGACTACTCGGATCTGACCGACCTGGAAGCGGTCAGGCGTGTCGGCGCCGCGGTGAGCGGCGACCGCCGGACGCGCGAGCTGTACCGCTTCGCGTGCGAGGGCTTCCTCGGCAATCTGACCCGCCGCCAGGAACAGGAGATCGCCGAGCAGGAGGCGACGCTCGTCGCGCACCTGGACGGCGAAGACATCCCGTACCGGATGCTCCGGCCGACGATCGCGAACGAGGAGGACCGCGGCAAGCGCGAGCGCCTCGAGCGCGCGCGGAACGAGCTGCAGGAGGAGCACCTCACGTCGACCTACCTCGACGCGACGCTGATCCAGAAGGACGAGGTGCGAAAGCTCGACGTCGAGACATACCTGGAGCTCTACCGCGACAAGTTCGAGCTGAAGCTGGACGAGCTGGCGGACCAGTGCCGGGCGCTCCTCGACTCGACGGAGAGCCTCTTCGAGGACTCGGCGGACCGCTTCTTCCGAGCCCGCGTCGGCGTCGGTCTCGGCGAGGTCGAGCGCTGGGACGTGGCGCGCGCGTTTCGGGCGCCGCAATGGGACTCCGGCTTCCCGAAGGAGCGCATGCTGCCCGCGCTCGAGGGGACGCTGCGCGACCTGGGCATCGACCTCGCATCGCAGCGGAATGTCGAGCTCGACGTGGAGCAGCGGCCCAAGAAGGATCCCGCGCGCGTTCTGCGCGCCGATCGAGGTGCCTGACCGCGTCGTCCTGGTGATCCAGCCGATCGGAGGCGCCGACGACTGGGCCGCGCTCTTCCACGAGGCCGGCCACACGGAGCACTTCGCGCACACCGATCCGGGTCTCTCGATCGAGGAGAAGCGCTTCGGCGACAACGCCGTCACCGAGGGCTGGGCGGCGCTGATGGAGCATCTGACGGACGACCCGGCCTGGCTGACCCGGATGCTCAGCTTCCCGAAGCCGCGCGAGTTCGCCGCCGAGGGAGCGACCCGCATGCTCTACATCGTCCGCCGCTACTGCGCGAAGCTCCTCTACGAGCTCGAGTTCCACGCGGCCGACGACCCGAAGCCGCTGAAACCGCGCTACGTCGAGCTGCTCTCGGACGCGCTCAAGGTCCCGCCCAGCCCGACGGACTACCTGTCGGACCTCGACTCTGGGTTCTACGTCTCGTCGTACCTGCGCTCGTGGGCGTTCGAGGCGCAGCTCCGCGACTTCCTGCGCTCCGAGTTCGGCAGCGACTGGTTCTCGAAGCGCGAGGCCGGCTCCCTCCTGCAGGAGCTCTGGTCGCTCGGCCAGAAGCCGACCGCCGAGGAGCTGCTGAAGGACGTCACCGGCTCGGAGCTGCACATGGACGCCGTCGGCGACCGCGTGCGCGAGCAGATCTCGAGCTAGTTCGGGAATCGCCCGCGCGTGACGCTCGCGCTGCTGATCCTCGTCTTCGCGCTCGCGGCGGCTGCGGTCTGGCTCTCGGGCATCAAGATCTCCGACGCCACCGACGTGCTGACGACGCGCCTCGGGCTCGGCGAGGCGCTCGGCGGGCTGATCCTGCTGGCGTTCGTGACGAACCTGCCGGAGATCGCGATCGTCGTCAGCGCGTCGCTCAGCCACGACCTCTCGATCGCGACCGGCAACATCCTCGGCGGCATCGCGATCCAGACCGTCGTGCTCGCCTTGCTCGACGGCTTCGGCATCCCGGATGTGCCGCTCACGTACCGCGCGGCGCACCTGGCGCTCGTGATCGAAGGCGCAGTCGTGGTCGCGATCCTCGCCGTCGTCGTCATGGGCAGCCGCATGTCGTCGACGGCGATCTTCCTCCGCGTCACGCCGGCCGGAGCGGCGATCCTGGCGCTCTGGCTGACGGGGCTCTGGCTCGTCAGCCGGGCGCGCACCGGGCTTGCCTGGCACGAGTCGGGCGGCGCGCCCGACGGGCAGAGCGTGCCGCGCGGGCACCGGCGGAAGGCGAAGGAGCAGGAGCTGGCAAAACGCCACATCTCGACCAGGATGGCTGTCGTCGTCTTCTCGATCGGCGCGATCGTCACGCTCGCAGGGGGCGTCGCGCTCGAGCGAACCGGCGAGAGCATCTCCTCGCGGGCCGGCATCAGCGGCGTGCTCTTCGGCGCCACCGTGCTCGCCGCAGCGACGTCGCTCCCGGAGATCTCGACCGGCCTTCGCTCGGTGAAGATCGGCGACTTCCAGCTTGCCGTCTCGGACATCTTCGGCGGCAACGCGTTCCTGCCGGTGCTGTTCCTCGTCGCGACGCTCATCTCCGGCAGCGCGGTGCTTCCCGAGGCTCAGGATTCGGACGTCTACCTGACGTCGCTCGGGATCCTCCTGACGGTCGTCTACATGGTCGGGCTGCTCTTCCGGCCCCGCCGGCAGTGGCTCCATCTCGGCCCCGACTCGATCGCCGTGATCGTGTTCTACGCGCTCGGAATCGCGGGCCTCGTGTACGTGACGCACGGCTGAAAAGTCGACCCGAACCGGTCCCGGGCCTCGCGCGAATCACGCCCGACCCCCGACGACTTCCTCGTCGTCACGACAACCGAAGGAGCCGCAGACAGATGCGAAAGCTCGGACTCATCATGCTCGCGCTCGCCGCCGGTGTGCTCGCCATCACCGCAGCGGTGCTGCGTGGGCCGGGCCCCGACGCGGGCAACGCGTCGAGCCACCGCGAGGCCCCTCTCATCTCGGAGGACCCCTCGGCCGACTCGACCGACCTCTACGCGTTCCGGAGCCCGGACAAGCCGGACACGCTGACGATTCTCGCCAACTACATCCCCGGCGAGGACCCCGCAGCGGGGCCGAACTACTACACGTTCTCGCCGAACGTGCGCTACTACCTCCACGTCGACCGCAACGGTGACGGTCTCGCAGACGTCTCCTACAAGTTCGCGTTCGACCGGAAGAACGGCCCGTTCTTCCTCGGCGACACAACGCAGCCGTACACGGTGACGAAGCTCGTCGGCCACAAGCAGACCGTGATCGCCCGGGGCACGACGCCGCCGAACAACATCGGCCCGCGCTCGACCCCGAGCTACCGCGATCTCGCCGCCAAGGGAGTGCTCAAGGGCAGCGACGGCTCGACGGTCTTCGCCGGCCAGCGTGACGACCCGTTCTTCGGCGACGTCGGCGCGATCTTCGACCTGCTCGCGATCCGCAAGGGCACGGGCAACCAGGGTGGCGGGAAGGACTTCTTCTCCGGCTACGCCGTGCACACGATCGGCCTGCAGCTGCCCATCTCGCAGCTCGACACGAAGAGCCACACCGTCGGCGTCTGGACGTCGGCCGAGCGGCGGGCGAACTACATCGGCGGCAAGGGCTGGAAGTGGACGCAGGTCTCCCGCCTGGCCAACCCGCTGATCAACGAGGTGATCATCCCGACCCCGCTGAAGGACAAGTGGAACCGGGTCAAGCCCTCGCAGGACGACCAGTTCAAGAAGTACTACACGGAGCCGATCCTGGCCGCCGTGATCAACAAGCTGTACAAGCTCGGCGCGCCGGAGACCGGCCGTGACGACCTCGTCTCGGTGCTCCTGACGGGCATCCCCGATGTCACGTTCACGGGCAACACCCTGGCCGACGAGCTCCGTGTCAACCTGTCCGTCCCGGTGACTCCGGCTGCCAAGTTCTCGCGGCTGGGCGTCCTCGGCGGCGACAACCAGGGCTGGCCGAACGGCCGCCGGCTGGGCGACGACGTGATCGACATCGCCGAGCAGGCAGTGGGCGGCTTCCTGAAGGGCAAGAAGCTCCCGCTGGGCGACGGCGTCGACAGAGGCGACACCCAGAACATGGGCAGCTTCCCGTACGTCGCGGATCCGCAGAGCGGCTTCGCGAACAGCAAGGGCGAGCAGCAGTAGTGGCTCGCAAGGCAGCAACGGGAGCGGCGGTGGCCTTGGCCACCGCCGCCGCCCTCCTCTTCGGCGGTGTCTTCCGGAGCTCGTCCGTCGCCTCGGGCGTCGCTCCGGAGGTCGCCTCGACGCGGCTCTCGTCCGGCTTCGCCGCCGGCGACACGCGCAGCCTCGTCGCCTCGCTCGAGGCCGACGTCAACGCGCGGCCGACCGACGGTCACGCGCTCGGCCTGCTCGGCCTCGCGTACCAGCAGCGGGCGCGCGAGACCGCCGATCCGGCCTACTACGGCAAGTCGGAGACGGCGCTCCGCCGCGCACAGCGCCTTGACGCCAACGACCTCGTCGCAGTCGGCGGGCTCGGCTCGCTCGCCCTCTCTCGCCACCGCTTTCGCGAGGCGCTCGCCCTCGGCCGGCGTGCGCTTCGCATCTCCCCTTCGACGGCGCGCACCTACGGCGTGGTCGGCGATGCCCTCGTCGAGCTCGGCCGCTACCGCAAGGCGTTCCGCTCGTTCGACACGATGACCCGTCTCAAGCCGTCGCTCTCCTCCTACGCCCGCGTCTCCTATGCACGCGAGCTCCTCGGCAAGCAGGCCGGCGCGGTGCAGGCGATGCAACTCGCGCTCGAAGCGTCCGCCAACCAGGGCGAGCCTGAGGCATGGACGCGTGTCCAGCTTGGCAAGCTCTACTTCTCGCACGGGAAGATCGCGGCCGCCGCGACGCAGTATCGCGCCGCCTTGCGTGTCTTCCCCGGCTACGTGAGCGCGCTCGACGCTCTCGCCCAGGTCGAAGCCGCGCAGGGGAACCTCCGCGGCGCGATCCGTCTCGAGCGGCGTGCGGTCGACGCCGTGCCGCTGCCGCAGTTCGTCGGCTTCCTCGGCGATCTGTACCGCGCGGACGGGAAGCCTGCGCTCGCGCGGCGGCAGTACGCCCTGATCGGCGCGATCGACCGGCTGTTGCGCGCCAACGGCGTGCTCACCGATCTCGAGATCGCGCTCTTCCAGGTCGATCACGGGATCCGCCTCGGTGAGGCGCTCAAGCGCGCCCGCACGGCGCAGATGGAGCGGCCGTCCATCGACGGCGACGACGTCCTCGCCTGGGCGCTCGCCCGCAACGGGCGCTGCACCGAGGCGCTCGGCTGGTCGAAGCAGGCGCTCCGGCTCGGCACGCAGGACGCCGTCAAGTTCTTCCACCGGGCCGAGATAGAGCGCTGCCTCGGCCGCGACGCCGAGGCCCGATCGTGGTACGCACGCGCGGTGGCGCTGAACCCGCACTTCTCCTTCCTCTTCTCCGCCAAGGCAAAGGCGGCGCTGCGATGAAACGGCTGCTCGTCCTCCTCGTGCTGCTGACGGCCATCGTGGCGCCGCCCCTCGCCTCCGCTCACCCGCTCGGCAACTTCACGGTCAATCACTTCAGTCGTGTTGAGGTGTCCGGACCACGCATCTACGTGCGCTACGTCCTCGACCTGGCCGAGATCCCGACCTTCCAGGCCGGGCGGATCGATGCGGCGGCCTACTCGCGGCGCATCGCCCGCGGCGCGAGGCTGAGCGTCGACGGCCGCCCCGTCACTCTTGTTCCGATCGAGCACCGGCTGGCTCACCCTCAGGGAGCCGGCGGGCTGAAGACGACCCGGCTCGAGGTCGTGCTGCGAGGACCACGCCTCGACGGCCCGGCGCGGATCTCCTACCGCGACACGAACTTCGCCGGCCGGATCGGCTGGCGGGAGATCGTCGTCGGCGCCGCGACGCCGAGTCGCTCCGCGGAGCTGCGCGCCTATCCGAAGAACACACTCGAGAGCCCGCTCGACGTCAGGTCCGTCACGGCGTCGCTTTCGCCGGGCGGCGGCGCCGACGTTCCGCCCCGCCTGTCGAGCGCGAAGTCGCTCGCCACGCCCGACCACGCGACCGAGAGTGGCTTCACGGGGCTTGTCGGCAAGGACGGGCTCTCATGGTTCGGCATCCTGCTCGCACTCGGCGCAGCGCTCTTCTGGGGTGCCGCGCACGCCCTCTCGCCCGGACACGGGAAGACGATCGTCACGGCATACCTCGTCGGCAGCCGGGGCACGCCACGCCACGCGGCGCTGCTGGGGCTGATCACGACGGTCACGCACACCGTCGGCGTCTTCGCCCTCGGAGGCGTCACGCTCCTGCTCTCGCAGTTCATCGTCCCCGAGACGCTCTATCCGTGGATCGAGCTCCTGTCGGGCGTCCTCGTCGTCGCGATCGGTGCGTCCGTCCTGCGGGCGCGGCTCCGCGGGCGCCAGAGCCACGGGCACGACATGCATATACATGCCCATGGTCACCACCATGGGAAAAAGCCCGCACACGGCCACAACCACGACATGGACATGCATGTACATGTGCATGGTCATCACCACGGCCATGACCATGCAGCTCCCGGCCGCCGCGGCCTGATCGCCGTCGGAATCTCCGGCGGACTGCTCCCGTGCCCGTCCGCGCTCGTCGTGCTGCTGGCCGCGATCTCGCTGCACCGCGTCGCCTTCGGGATGCTGCTGATCGTTGCGTTCAGCCTCGGCCTCGCGCTCGCGATCACCGGCGTCGGCCTCCTTGCGGTGCTCGCAAAGCGGGCGTTTGCCCGCGTGTCGTTCGAGCGGGGGGCGCTGGCCCTCCTCCCCGCCTTCAGCGCCCTCGTCATCCTCCTCGCCGGCGCAGCCATGACCGTGCGGGCCCTCCCGAAAGTGAGCCTCTGATGTTCGGGCTCGACGACTGGATCGCCCACTTCTCGGACGGAGCGACCCTCGGGCTCGTCCTGATCGCCGCCGTCGTGCTCGGCCTTCGCCACGCGAGCGACCCCGACCATCTCGCCGCCGTCACGACGCTCATCGCCTCCAAGCGCGACCGCGCCGCGAGCATCGCCGCCCGGCTCGGCCTCGTCTGGGGCCTGGGCCACGCGACGAGCCTGTTCGTCTTCGGGTTGCCGATCGTCCTCTTCGAGGCGTATCTCCCCGAGCGGGTCCAGCAGGGCGCCGAAGCCTCGGTGGGGATCGTGATCGCCGCCCTCGCCGTGTGGCTGCTCGTCCGGTGGCGCCGTGGCCTGCTGCACCTGCACGACCACACCCATCTCAACCTCCACGGGCAGGAGCGAGGCCACGGGCACGCACACAAGTCACGCACCCGGACGCCGCTCGGCGCCTACGGGATCGGCGTCGTCCACGGGATGGGCGGCAGCGCGGGCGTCGGCGTGCTCCTGCTCGCAACGATCCAGAGCCGCGCCGTGGCGGTCATCGCACTCGCGCTCTTCGCGGTGTGCACCGCTCTGTCGATGGCGGCGCTCTCGACAGGCTTCGGGCTCGCGCTCGGCCGCCCGCGCGTACAGTCAGCGTTCGCAGCACTCGCGCCGGCGTTCGGCGTCGCCAGCCTGGCGTTCGGCGCCTGGTATTTCCTCGGAGCACTGGAGCTGGTCCCGTACTACCTGTGATCGATCACAATGCGGTCGCGAGCTACGCACTCGATGCACTCGACGAGCCTGAGAGAGAGGCTTTCGAGCGGCATCTCACGGCGTGCAGCGACTGCCGCGACGAGCTCGACTCGTTGCACGAGACGACCGCGGCGCTCGCCTGGGCGGTCGCCGGCCCGGCGCCTCCCCGGGCCCTCGGTGAGGTCATCCTCGAGCGAGCGCGAAGCGAGCGGCCGAGCAACGTCGTCGCCCTCCGGCCCCGCCGGTCGATGTGGGCGATCGCGGCCGCAGCCGTCGCGGCGGTCGTCGTCCTCGGCCTGTGGACGGCCTCGCTCCATCGCTCGCTCGGCGACGAGCGGTCCGCGAACGCACGACTCGTCGAGCTGCTTGCCCGCCCCGACGCGCAGCGCGTTCGCCTTACAGGCGGCGACGGAACCGTGTTCGTCACGCCGAGCCGCGAGGCTGCGATCGTCTTCCACCGGCTGCCGGCTGCCGGCAGCGGCCGCGTCTACCGCGCCTGGGTCGTCGGCGCCGGCGGTGTGCTCCCGGCCGGAGACTTCTCGGGCTCGACCGTCCTGCTCTCGCGACCCGTCCCGCCTGGCACCACCGTCGCGGTCACGCGCGAGCGCCGCGGCAGCGCCGCGATGACGCCACCCGTCCTCTACCGGGCGAGGGTCTCGTGATGAAGGCGGTGTCAGGGTCGGGCTCGGGGCAAAAGGGGATGGGCAGAGAGCTCGGACACCTCTCCGACGAGGCGGTCGTCGCGCTCGTCGCGCGCGCCGACGACGACGCACTCGCGGCGCTCTACGACCGGTTCGGGCGGGTCGCATACTCGCTCGCCCTGAAGATCCTCCGCGACCAGGCGCTCGCGCAGGACGCGGTGCAGGATGCGTTCCTGGCGGCCTGGCGCACCGCCGCCGGCTACGACCCGGCGCGCGCGAAGCCGAGCACCTGGCTGCTGACGCTCGTCCACCGGCGCGCGGTCGACCTCGTGAGGCGCGAGCAGCGCCGGCGCACCGACCCGCTCGAGGACGACACGCCCCAGCCCCTCGGCGAGCCGACCGAGGACGAGGCGGCGATCCGCGAGCAGCGCCAGCTCGTGCAGCACGCGCTCCGCCAGCTGCCAGACGAGCAGCGCGAGGCGCTCGAGCTTGCCTACTACGGCGGTTTCAGCCAATCCGAGCTCGCCGAGCGCCTAGGGCTCCCTCTCGGGACGATCAAGAGCCGCATGTTCACCGGCCTGACCAAGCTCCGCGAGCTGCTCCGCGAGGCGGGCGTCGACTCGCCGCAATCGGCCTGAAGGCCCCGTTTCGCGGCGGACCGGCGCGGACACGTACGATCCGCGCCTGATGATCGAGGTCTCCGAAGAGCTCAAGGGCCGCAGCTTCACGCGGGTCAACGACTTCAGCCATGACGAGTTGCTGATGTGCCTCGACCTTGCCGACCAGCTGAAGGAGCTGCAGCGCGCCCACGAGCCGCACCAGCTGCTCCCCGGCCGCACGCTCGCGATGATCTTCAACCGGCCGTCGATGCGCACGCGCGTCTCCTTCGAGGCAGCGATGACCCACCTCGGCGGCGCGGCCGTCGATCTGCGCACCGACGACATCCAGCTCGGCACCCGCGAGCCTGTCCGCGACAGCGCACTCGTGCTCTCCGGCTACGCCGACGCGATCACGATCCGCACTCCCTCGCAGGCCGACGTCGACGAGTTCGCGAGGTACGCGTTCGTGCCGGTGATCAATGCGCTCACCGACGTGACGCATCCGTGCCAGGCGCTGACGGACCTGATGACGATCCGCGAGCACCTGGGCCGGCTCTCCGGCGTCCGGCTCGCGTACGTCGGCGACGGCAACAACGTCTGCCGGTCGCTGATGCGCGCCGCCGCCAAGTTCGGCATGCGGTTCATCGCCGCAACGCCGGTCGGCTACGAGCCCGCTCCGGACGCCGTGAGCCAGACACGCGGCGTGGCGATCCAGCAGGGCGGCTCGGTCGAGCTGACGAACGACCCGCGCGAGGCCGCGGAGGGCGCGCAGGTGCTCTACACCGACGTCTGGACGAGCATGGGCCAGGAGGAAGAGCGGGCGCGCCGTCTCGCTGACCTCGCGGGCTTCACGGTCGACGCCGAGCTCGTCTCGCTCACCACCGCGGACTCGATCGTCATGCACTGTCTGCCGGCGCACGCCGGTGAGGAGATCAGCGAAGAGGTGCTCTACGGCCCGCGCTGCATCGCCTGGGAGCAGGCCGAGAATCGCCTGCACGCGCAGAAGGCGCTGCTGGCGCTGATCGTCCGCTGACCGGTGCTGCCGCTCCGCGACAACGTTCCGACACGCAGCCTCCCGTTCGTCACCGGCGCACTGATCGTCGCCAACGTCGCAGTCTTCGTCTGGGAGATCGGCGGGCGCGGTATCGAGTACCACATCGTCAAGTACGGCTACTACCCGTGCGCAGTCGTCGACTCGTGCGTCGGCGTGGCGACGCTGCGCGAGGTCTCGTGGATCGAAGGTGCCTTCACGAGCATCTTCATGCACGCCGGCTGGGCGCACCTGTTCGGCAACATGCTCTTCCTCTGGATCTTCGGCAACAACGTCGAGGACGTGATGGGCAAGCTGCGGTTCGTGCTCTTCTACATCTGCGGCGGGCTCGCCGCCGTTGCCCTGCAGACGGTCGTCACGTTGGCCACGGCCGGCCCGGCCGGCGAGAGCATCCCGAACATCGGCGCCTCCGGTGCGATCGCGGCGGTGCTCGGCGCCTACTTCGTGCTGCTGCCGCGCGCGAGCGTCCTCACACTCGTCGGCTTCTTCCCAGTCCCGTTGCCGGCGTTCCTGTTCCTCGGCATCTGGTTCGCGTTCCAGATCTGGCTGGGCGGGCTCGGCGTCTCGCATCCCGAGAGCGGCGGCGGAGTGGCATTCTTCGCCCACGTGGGCGGCTTTGCGTTCGGGGTGCTCTTCGTGCGTGCGTTCCAGATCCGGCGACCGCTGCAGCCGCGCTGGTGAACTTCGCGCAGCACGTCACGCGAGCGCTCGAGGCCCTGCCGGAGGAACTGCGACGCGGGCTCGAGAACATCGCCATCGTCGTCGAGGAGTACGACAAGAGCGATCCGGATCTCTACGGTCTCTTCGAGGACGGCGGCGAGTTCTTCCCGAACAAGGTGACGATCTACCGGCGGCCGCTCGTCGAGGACTTCCCCGACCCCGACGAGCTCGAGCATGAGATCCGGGTCACCGTTCTGCACGAGATCGGCCACTACTTCGGCCTCGACGAGCAGCAGCTCGCCGACCTGGGCTACGAGTGAGCGACGCGTTCCTGACCTGGCTCGCCGTCGCCTGCGCGGTCGTCGGCGCCGGCATTCTCGTGGCGTTCTTCCTCGGCCCGCGCCGCTGAGAATATGGCCCGCCCGGGCGTCCTGGCGACGGGAATAGGTGCTCGGCACAGCGCGTTTCACCACGTATGCGAAACCTCAGCGCCATCAAACAGGAGATCGACAGGCTCACGGCACGCCGGGCAGAGGTGTTCCACCTCCTCTCGGAAGGCCACGACGCCACCCTTGCAGCGGAGCATCAGCAGCTCGAGGAGTCGATCGCGCATCTCTGGGATTCGGCGAGGGCCGAAAAGGCACGCCTGCGGAACGGCGAGCGCGACGAGATCATCCATCGCGCGCGCGTCGAAGAGCGGCTCAGCCGCGCCGCCTAGCGATCCCTTCGCCCGCCCGGCCGTCGAGGCCGGGCGGCGGCATGCTGGGGCAGCGACACGAGATCGACCGTCGCGCGCTCAAACGGGTGATTGACGCAAACGGTGGTCTCGGCCTATAGAGAGAGACAGCAGCGGCACTGCGGCAAGGAGAGAGGGCAATTTCCGCCGAGAGGAGCCGTTTTGTTGTCTGTCGTAGCACCAGTCACTCCCGAGATACAGCTCGACCTCCGCGAGGCCGAGCTCAACCGCAGGGAGTCCGCTCTGATCCGTCGTGAGCAAGAGCTCCTTGACGTCGAGCGCAACCTCCGCGGTCAAGTGGAGACGTTCCACCAGCGCTACCGGCGCGCCGAGCTGCTGATGACGCAGGCGCAGGCCGATCGTGGCGCATCGATGCTGCCCCCGCTGCGCATCAGCGCGTAGCACTCAGGGGCGCGAGCCGGACGCGGTCCGCGAGGGGCCGCGTCCGGCTCTACACTTTCGGCTGAGGGGCGTTAGCTCAGCTGGGAGAGCGCCGGCTTTGCAAGCCGGAGGTCACCGGTTCGATCCCGGTACGCTCCACTCCGAAACCGCCTGGAAACGGGCGGTTTGTCGTTCCCAATCCGTGCGCTACATCCAGGCGTTCGCGAAATGAGTGTCGCCGTCGCGCGGAAGCGTGAATGCGTAGCACCAGTAGCCGATGATGTTGACGCCCGGCACGACGAAGGCGCCGGTCCACCACTGTGCTCCGACCGTGAGCTCTCGGCACCCCGAACGCGAGCCAGAGGGACATGACGAAGCCGAGCAGCGGGAACAAGGCGACGATCGCGATCCAGCCCCGCTGCCCTGTCGTTTCGAGCAAGACGATCCAGAGGCCGAGGAACGGCACGAAGGCGACCCAGGGATTCTGAGATCCACTCCGCTTGGCGATCACGTAGCCCGGCGTGCCGATGATGCCCGTGAAAAGCGCGTGACCACAGACGGATGACGAGTAGACCCATGAGGTTCCTTTGTTCGAACAGGTGCTCGGCCCGTCTCGCGAACCGGCACCATCTTTGACGCCCGCCGTCCAGGAACCTTGCGCGAGTCGCGTCGTTGGAAGCGGCCCTGAACGTTCTGGGGGACGGCGGCATGTCTAGGATTGACGCTGTGACGGTGACGCCCGAGACGGGACGGTGGGACGCGCTCGTCGCCGCGCGCACGCGGGGGGAAGTCGGCGAGGGGATCGCCTCGGTGCTGGCGATGCTCGGCCTGCCGGACCTGATCTCGTTCGCCGGTGGCTTCCCCGACCCGGCGACGTTCCCGCGCGAGCGCGTGTCGGCGCTGCTGCAGGAGTTCGCGGCCGCGGACGAAGCGCTCGCCTTCCAGTACGCGCCGACCCGCGGCCTCGCCGGACCGCTCGATGCGCTCGCCACCCGGCTCGAGACGCTCCAGGGTCGCCGTCCCGCCGACGACGAGCTGCTGATCACGAGCGGTGCGATCGAGGCGCTCGAGCTCGTCGGCAAGTCGTTCCTCGACCGCGGCGACGTCGTCGTCGTCGAGGGCCCGACGTACCTCGGCGCGATTCAGGCGTTCCGCAGCTTCGAGGCCGAGCTCGTCGCGGTGCCGATGGACGAGCACGGGCTCGAGGTGGACGAGCTCGAGCGGCGTCTCGCCGCGGGGCTGCGGCCAAAGCTCGTCTACAGCATTCCCGACCACCAGAACCCGGCCGGCGTCAGCCTCTCCACCGAGCGGCGGGCTCCGCTCGTCGAGCTCGCGCGCCAGTACGGATTCCTGATCGTCGAGGACGTCGCCTACCGCGAGCTGAGCTTCTCGGGGGAGACGCTGCCGAGCCTCTGGAGCCTGGCTCCTGACGTCGTGCTGCAGGCCGGCACGACGTCGAAGACGCTCTTTCCCGGCGTGCGGCTCGGCTGGGCGGTCGGGCCGGCCGAGGTCTGCGCCCTTCTCGTCTCCGCAAAGCAGACCACCGACCAGTGCGCCGGCGCGCTCGGGCAGCGCCTCTTCGAGGAGACCGCTCGCCGCGGGTGGATGGACGAGCAGCTCGTGCTGTCGCGGGCGCTCTACCGGCGCAAGAGCGAGCGCCTGCTCGCGGCACTCGAGCGCTCGATGCCGGACGGCGCTCACTGGACCCAGCCGCAGGGAGGCTTCTTCTCGTGGCTGACGCTGCCGCCGGGCGGGGACTCCGCGGAGCTTGCGCGGCGGGCGGTGGAACGAGGCGTCGGCATCGTGCCGGGCACGCTCTTCTTCTCGGACGGGCGCGGCGCGGACACCGTGCGGCTCTCGTTCAGCCTCGTCGACGAGGCGCTGATCGACGACGGCATCGAGCGGCTCGCGTCGCTCGTCACGACCTGAGCCAAGGAGGACCGACATGAGCGGCCAAGGAGCGACGCACTACCGCTGGGAGGACATGCCGAAGGAGGCGCTCAAGCCGGATCTGGGGCGCCGGCTCATCTCGACCGACCGGATGATGCTGCGCGCACGTCTACCTGGAGAAGGGCTGCATCGTCCCGAAGCACTCGCACGAGAACGAGCAGCTGACGTACATCCTCGAAGGCGTCTTAAGGTTCTGGCTCGGCGACGACGAGTCCGAGGTCGTCGACGTCGAGGCGGGCGAGGTCCTCCACCTTCCCCCGAACCTCCCGCACAAGGCCGAGGCGCTCGAGACGACCCTCGACGTCGACATCTTCTGCCCGCCGCGGCAGGACTGGCTCGACGGGTCCGACGCGTACCTCCGGCAGAAGTGAAGCTCGGTCTCGAAGGACGCCGCGCGCTCGTCACCGGCGGCTCGAAGGGGCATCGGCGCGGCGATCGCACGCGAGCTCGTCGGCGAGGGCGTCCGGGTCGCGATCTGCTCGCGGAACGAGGACGAGATCATGGCCACCGCCGAGGAGCTTCGCGCGGACGGCGGGTACGTCTACGCGCAGGCCGCCGACGTCACCGATCCCGAGCAGGTGCGCGATTTCGTCGCGCGCTCCGCGGAGGAGCTCGGTGGCATCGACCACCTCGTCAACAACGCGGGCGGCGCGCACCCGGCGGAACTTCCAGTCGCTGACCGACGAGGACTGGGCCGGCGACTTCGACGTCAAGGTCTTCTCGCTGATCCGCTGCTCGCGCGAGGCGCTCCCGCACATGCGCGACGCGGGCGGCGGCCGCATCGTCAACATCGGCGCCGTCTACTCGCGCTACCCGGACCCCACGTTCTTCGCGACGTCGGTGAACCGCGCCGCAGGCAACTCGTTCACGAAGACGCTCGCCCTCGAGCTCGCGAAGGACGGCATCCTCGTCAACGGCGTCAACATCGGCTTCGTCACCACGCCGCAGTGGGACAACATCCACCAGCGGCGCGCGCCCGAGCTGCCGCGCGAGCAGTTCTTCGACACGATCGCAAAGCAGGAGGTGCCCCTCGGACGCTTCGGGACACCGGAGGAGGTCGCGGGCCTCGTCGCGTTCCTCCTCAGCGACCGCGCGGGGTACATCACCGGCGCCTCGATCGACGTCGCCGGCGGCATGGGCAGATACGTCTAACCCCTCCCGGCACGCGTGAGAGGATCGAGGCTCATCGCCTAGACGAAGGAGCGCTCGATGCTGAAAGAGCTCAGGGACTTTCTCTTCCGCGGGAACATCGTCGAGCTCGCGGTTGCGTTCGTGATGGGCGTTGCGTTCGCCGCGGTCGTCAACTCGCTCGTCAACAACCTCGTGATGCCGATCATCGCGATGATCATCGGCAAGCCCGACTTCAGCGGGCTGACGTTCACGATCAACGACGCCGTCTTCCACTACGGCGCGTTCATCACCGACGTGATCCAGTTCGTCGCCATCGCCACCGCCGTCTTCTTCTTCGTCGTCAAGCCGGTGCAGCTGATGCTCGCTAGGTCGCAGCGGTCGCCCGCCGAGGAAGGCATGCCGGACGAGGAGCGCCGCCACCAGGAGTTGCTCGCGGCCCTGCAGAGCAGGCCGTAGCCCGGCTCAGATTGTCTGCGTCAAGCGACGAGAGCCGTTTCGTACAATCGCGCCCATGAGCGGATACACGAAGAAGAACCTCAAGGAAGACGTCGAGGACTCGGCGCCGAAGTTCAACATGCCGGCAGAGATCGAGGCGCGCTTCGGCCGGACAGCACTCGACGGCGAGACGCTCGGCCTGAGCCTCCTGAAGCTCGATTCCGGTTTCCGGATCCCCTTCGGCCACAGGCATGCGGCTCAGGAAGAGGTCTACGTCATCGTGCGCGGCTCCGCACGGATCATGGTCGAGGACGAGATCGTCGAGCTCGGCGAGTGGGATGCGATCCGAATCGACAAGGACACGATGCGCGCAGTCGAGGCGGGTCCTGACGGCGTCGAGTACCTCGCTTTCGGCGCGGGCACCGACCCGCTCGACGCCGAGATGGTGCCGGGCTGGTGGGGCGACACGGAGAGCTGAGCCGCTAGCCGCTAGCCCGTGTCGCTCGCCGGATCGAGTATCGGGACGGGCTGCTCCGGCCGCAGCCCCGGACGCGTCGCGAGCGCCGAGCCGATGAGCACGAGCAGGAATCCTGCTCCCACGCCGACGGTGAAGTGCTCGTCGAGGATCGCCACGCCGAGGAGCGCAGCGACGGCCGGGTTCACGTAGGTGATCACCGTCGCGCGGACGGGTCCGATCTCGGCGATCAACGCGAAGAAGCACACGAAGGCGATCGCCGTGCAGACGATCGCCAGTGTCAGCACCGAGGCGATCGCCGCCGCCGGAGGCCTTTCGCTCGGCAGCGTGAAGGCCGCGATCGGCGCGTACGCCACGGCCGTGACCGCCAGCGACGCCGCGATCACGCCGAGCGCCGGCAACCCGGCGAGGTAGCGCTGGAGGATCGCCGGCCCGACGGCGTAGCAGACGGCCACGGCCGCGATCTCCGCGAGCGGAACGACTCCCGAGCCCTCGAGATTCAGCCCGACGATCGCGGCGACGCCGACGAGCCCGATCAGCAAGCCGACGAGGCTCGGGGTGCCAAGCCGCTCCCGGTCTCCCGTCGTCCGCGCGATCACGGCGCCGACGAGCGGCACGGCGGCGATCAGCAGCGCGGTCAACGAGCTCGAGACGTGCTGTTCCGCCGTGCCGAGCAGCACCCACGGGATCGCGATCTCGATCGCGGCGAACGCGAGCAGCGGCACCCAGTGACCCAGGAGCGGCCGCAGCTCCTGTCGCCAAGCCGCCAGCGGCAGGAGCAAGGCGGCGGCAATCACGGTCCGCGAAAGGACGAGCACCGCCGGGCTGAGATCACGGACCGCAACGAGGATCAGCAGGTACGGGATGCCCCAGATCACGGACATCGCCGCGAAGAGAATCAGGCCGCGTCTCGTCACCGTCCAACGCTACGTGGCGCGGAGAGGGCTGCGCCGACGAACCGCTGTCGTCCCGAGGTCTGATGTAGTTGACCGCGTTCCCGACAACTGGACGCGAGGAGACCCTGTGCCCGATCCGACGACGACCGATCCCGACAAGTACCACGTCATCTTCGAGAACGACCGTGTGCGAGTCCTGGAGTACCGGGACGAGCCCGGTCAGAAGACGAGCCCGCACGATCACCCGGACAGCGTCATGTACACGCTGAGCAGCTTCCGGCGCCGGCTGATCGGCGGCGACGGCGAGAGTCGCGACGTCGATCTCGAGGCTGGCGCGGTTCGCTGGCTCGACGCCCAGACGCACAGCGGCGAGAACATCGGCTCGACGCCGACGCACGTCCTGTTCGTCGAGCTGAAGGAGTCGCGCGAGCCCGTGACCGGCGGAGCGCTCGGGCCGTCGTGAGCCACGGCGCCCCGGTCGCCGCGCGCGGTCAGCCGGCGATCGCCGGTTCGGCCGCGGCCCACGCGCGGCCGTCCTCGAGACTCGCGAACCGACCGAGCGACAACCCCTGCAGGAGCGCGTTGCCGAGAGCCGCCGCCTCCACCGCGCCCGTGACGACCCGAACGCCCGCGGCCACCTCGAGCGCCCGCCTGACGACCGGCGACGCCGCACCGCCGCCGACGAGCGCGAGCTCGTGAACCGGCTGGATCGCGCGTAGCTCCTCTACGACCGAGGCGACGCCGGCAGCGACCGACCGGACGATCGACGAGACGACCGCCGCGCGCGTCGCGTCGGCGGGAAGCCCGGCTGCCGCACGGACCTCGTCCTCCATGCGATCGGGCGCGAGGAACCGTTCGTCGCGAACGTCGAAGGCGCGCCCGGCCGACTCGCCGGCCCCGGCCAGGTCGAGCAGCTCTCGCGTGGTCGCATCTCCCCACTCCGCAGCGCAGCGCTCGAGGAGCCAGAACCCCGGGACGTTCTTCAGGAAGCGATACCCGCCGAAGGCGCCCGGCTCGTTCGAGAAGTTCGCCGCGCGGGCGGTCTCCGAGGTGTCCGCCGACGGGCGCTCGACGCCGACGAGGAACCACGTCCCGGCGGAGACGAAGCCGCGGTCCGCCGACCCGAGCGGGCTTGCGGCGACCGCGCACGCGGTGTCGTGGGCGGCGACGAGGTGGACCGGCACGCCTCGATGCTCGCCGAGCAGCCGGCCGGCCGGCTCGACCGCCGGCAGGATCTCCGCGGCCACGCCGACGGCCGCGGCGAGGTCGGCGGCCCAGTCACCGGTCGCCACGTCCAGAAGCCCGCTCGTGCCGGCGTTCGAGCGCTCCGCGACTCCCTCACCCGTCAGCTCATAGGCGACGAGTTCCGGCAGCATCAGCAGCCGCGCGGCGCGGTCGAGCTCGGCCCGGTCGTGCGCGGCGAGCTGGAAGATCGTGTTGATGGGCATCAGCTGGACACCCGTTCGCCGGTAGAGCTCGGCTTCGCCGATCGAGTCCACGACATCACGCCAGTGCGCCGTGCGGGGGCTCCGGTAGCTGTGCGGGTCGGAGAGAAGCGTGCCACGCTCGTCGAGCAGGCCGTAGTCGACCGCCCAGCCGTCGACGCCGATCGATGCGAGTGGCCCCGTCTCGAGCGCGCGGCCGAGCCCGACCCGGACGTTCTCGAGCAGCTCGCCCCACCGCCACCGCACCGACCCGTCGGCACGCGTCTCCGGCCCGTGGGGCCAGCGATGGACGACCTCGATCCGCGGCGCATCGGCGTCGAGGTCGACCACGGCGACGCGGACGGACGTCGCTCCCATGTCGACCGCGGCGACGCGCAGCGCCATCTCAGAGGCCGGTCGCTACGTGCCCCGAGCCGCGGGCGCCGGTGACTGCATCGCGGTAGCCGCTGCGCCGGTACGCGGTGAGCGGGTCGAGTGCGGCGCCGTTCCGCCAGCGCGCCTCCGCCACGAGCGGCCGCACATCCGTGCGGTACGCCGCCTGGAGGATCTCGGCCGCGAGCGCCGGGTCGTCGCCTTCCTGCGCGGCGGCCAGCGCCGAGCGATCGAGACAAGCCGCCAGTGCGAGCGTGTGCTGGATTGCGTCGGTCGCCTGCAGCAGATCCTCGATCGGGTCCTTGAGGTTGTTGCTCTGGTCGATCATGTACGCGAGCGGGGGCATCGTCCCGCCGCCGTGCTCCAGCAGCTCGAGCATGACGAGGAAGAGCTCGTAGGGCCGGATCGAGCCGACGGTGAGATCGTCGTCGCCGTACTTCGAGTCGTTGAAGTGGAACCCGCCGAGCCGGCCGGTCATCGCGAGTCGTGAGACGACCTGCTCGATGTTCGTGTTCGGCAGGTGATGGCCGAGGTCGACGAGGCAGCGCGCCTGCGGGCCGGCCGCCTGCGCGAGGAGCAGCGAGGAGCCCCAGTCGGAGACGACGGTCGAGTAGAACGCCGGCTCGTACGGCTTGTGCTCGGTGAAGAGCAGCCAGCCCTCGGGAAGCCCGTCGTGCACGCGGCGCAGGCAATCCGCGACGCGATCGAACTGGCGGCGGAAGCTCGCCTGCCCGGGATGGTTCGTCCCGTCGCCGAGCCAGATGCTGAGCGCCGACGAGCCGAGCTGCCGGCCGAGCTCGATGACATGGAGATTGTGCTCGACGGCAGCCTCGCGGGCCGCCTCGTCGGCAGCGGCCATCGACCCGAACTTGAAGCTGGTCGCGCCGTCGCCGGTCGTCGAGGGGTTGTCCTGGAACGTGTTCGAGTTCATGGCGTCGAAGCCGAGCGCGAGCGACTCCGCGTACTGACGCAGGGCCGCCGGATCCTCCGGCTCGTCCCACGGCACGTGCAGGCTCACCGTGCGGTTCGCGCTCGTGAGCGCGTTCAGGGTCGCGACGTCCTCGAGCTTCTCTTCGATCGTCCGCGGCTCGCCGGCGCCGGGGAAGCGCCCGAAACGCGTGCCGCCGGTGCCGAGCGCCCAGGAGGGAGCGGCGACGCTGAACCTGCGCACCTCCTCGATCACTCGCTCGGCGTCGACGCCTTGGATCTCGAGGAGCGACACGGCCGCGGTGAGCGCGCGATCGTGACGGCCGTGCCTGTCCGCCTCCAGCGCCGCGATCGTCTCCACATTCAACTGCACTGCGATACCTCCGGACTCAACGGGGAAAGGCGGCGGGGATGCCGCCGTCGACGGGGATGAACGTGCCGGTCGTGACGCTGAGGTCGCCGCCGACGAGAGCTGCAACGGCGTCCGCGATGTGCTCGGGGAGGATCTCCGTCTTCAGGAGCGTCCGCTCGGCGTAGAAGCTGCCGAGCTCCTCCACCGGGACTCCGTACGCGTCCGCGCGCTCCTGGGCCCAGGCGCCCGCGAAGATCCCGGAGCCGCGGACGACCGCGTCGGGATGCACGCCGTTGACGCGGATTCGATGTTCGCCGAGCTCGGCCGCGAGCAGCCTCACCTGGTGAGCCTGAGCGGCCTTGACGCTGCCGTAGGCGACGTTGTTCGGACCGGCGAAGACGGCGTTCTTCGACGCGATGTAGACGATGTCGCCGCCGATGCCCTGCTCGACCAGTACGCGCGCCGCGGCGCGGCTGACGAGGAACGAGCCGCGCGCCATCACGGAGTGGAGCCTGTCGTAGTCGGCAGTCTCCGTCTCGAGGAGCGGAGCGGAGCTCGCAAGGCCGGCGTTGTTGACGACGAGGTCGACACCGCCGAAGCGCAGCACGGCTTCCTCCAGCGCGGCCGTCACGGACTGCTCGTCTGCGACGTCGACCGTCACCGCGAGAACGCGGTCCGGGTCCGCGAGCGCCTCGGCCTCGCGCCTCGCGGCCTCGTCGTTCAGGTCTGCGAGGACGACGGCGGCGCCGAGCCCGTGCAACCGCTTTGCGATCGCGAGCCCGATGCCGGAGGCGGCGCCGGTCACGAATGCGACTCGGCCGGTCAACGCCGGTGCCGGCGGACGCATCCGCAACTTTCGCTCCTCGAGCTGCCAGTACTCGACGCGGAACCTCTCGGAGTCGGGGATCGGCACGTACGACGAGAGCGCCTCGGCGCCGCGCATGACGTTGATCGCGTTGACGTAGAACTCGCCCGCGACCCGCGCCGTCTGGGAGTCGGCGCCGAAGCTCCACATGCCGACTCCGGGAACGAGCACGATCGCCGGGTCGGCGCCGCGCATCGATGGCGACTCCGGCGTCGCGTTCGCCTCGTAGTAGCGCCGGTAGTCCTCCCGGTATTCGGCGTGAAGCTCGCGCAGCCGCGCCGCCTGGTCTTCGACCGGGGCATCTGCGGGGAGGTCGAGCAGGAGCGGCCGCACCTTCGTGCGGAGGAAGTGGTCGGGACAGGAGGTGCCGAGCGCCGCGAGGCGCGGGGCAGCTTCGGAAGCGAGAAAGTCGAGCACGGCGCCGGAGCCGGTGAGCCGTCCCACGACGTGGCGATCCGTCGAGGCGAGGCCGCGTATCGTCGGCCCGAGCGCGACCGCGCGGCGACGCCGCTCTGCTTCCGGGAGCGCTCCGTAGCCGGGCCGCGGCGCACCGAACGGCTCCGGCCGCCCGTGCTCCGCGAGGTGGCGTTCCGCCTGCTCGATCAGCGCGAGGGAAAGCTCCTCGGACTCCTGCGAGGAGGCCGCCCACGAGATGACGCCGTGGCCGCCGAGCACGACCCCGACGAGCTCGGGCGTCGCAGCCACGAGGTCGCGGAGCCGCAGCCCGAGGTCGAATCCCGGGCGCTGCCAGTCGAGCCAGCCGAGCCGGCCGTCGAATGCGTCGGCCACGTGCGCCTGCCCGTCGGCGGCGGTCGCGAACGCGATCAGCGCATCCGGATGGAGATGATCTACGTGCGCGGCCGGCAGAAATCCATGCAAGGGCGTGTCGATCGACGGCACGGCGCCGCCCGGGCCGAAGCGTGCGTGATCGAGGAGAGCGACCATCTCGTCCTCGTGGTCGATGCCCTCATAGACGCGCTCCATCCCCCGTAGCCGCTCGAGGTCGACGAGCGCGAGCCCGGTCGGCTCGAGCGTGCCGAGGTCGCCGCCCGAGCCCTTCACCGCGAGGACGAGGCGCGGCTCGCCGGTGATCGGATCCTCGAGCTCGACCTTCGCCGAGGTGTTGCCGCCGCCGAAGTTCGTGACGCGCGGGTCCGAGCCGAGGCGGCGCGACCGCTCGACGAGCGCGACGATCTCCGGGTGCTCCAGCGGGTTACTCGCCATAGGCAACAGTCGTAGCGAGTGTGTAGGCACCGGCCGAGGTGTCCAGACGGGAGTGCTGGAGCACGACGGGCACGTCGCTCTCGGCCGAGTACGCAAACGGGACGTCGCGCGGAAGCTCGACACCGGCCAGCGCGGCAGGATCGGTCAGCCGCACGTGCCGCGTGCGCCTCGCACCGACGACGATCTCGACTGGCCCAATCGGGTCACGGTCCTCGAAGAAGAAGGTCAGGCGGACCGCCGCGTCGTCCCCGCCGGCGTTGAGCAGGCACGCGCTCTCATGGCTCTCGACGCCGTGCGAGGAGTCCCCGGGGAGATATGCGTCCGGCACGTACCAGCGCCGCCTGCCGCCTGCTTTGTCCGTCATCCTGGCCTCCGATCGGAGCGGGGCCGGGCGCCAAGCGGCGCCCGGCCCACCCCGTCCCTTCCTAGAAGTGGAACTTGTCGATGTTCTGCGGCGTGAAGACGAGCGGGTTGCCGAGCACGACGACCGGCGCGTTCCCGTCGCTCGTGACGACCGTGCGCTTGCCGAGCGAGCCAGCGGTGAACGTCTGGCCGATCTTCCCGGTCAGCTTCCCGTCGAGCACGAGGCTCGCGACATAGGTCGCCAGGTAGCCGAACTGCCGCTCGTTCCAGAGCCCGAACTTCTTCGCGCAGCCCTTCTTCACGTACTTGCGCATCTGATCCGGCAGGCCGAGCCCGGTCAGCGCGACCGCCTTGCACTTGCCGGCCTGGTCCAGCACCTGGGCAGCCGACGAGATGCCGACGGTCGTCGGCGAGATGATCCCCTTCAGATTCGGGTACGCCTGCAGGAGCGCCTGCGTCTCCTTGGCCGAGTCGGTGGGATTGTCGTTGCCGTACGCAGTCTTCACCAGCTTCATGCCCCGGTACTTGGGCTTGGCCAGCGTCGCTTTCATGAACTTGATCCACGTGTTCTGGTTCGCAGCCGTCGGGGTCGCCGAGAGGATTGCGATCTCGCCCTTGTAGCCGATCTGGGCGCCCATCCACTCGACCTGGAACGCACCGATCGCCGAAGCTGTCGGCGGGCTGACGAAGATCGTCCGTGCATCCTTGCGAACGTCGCCGTCGTACGAGATCACCTTCAGGCCGCGCGCCTGGGCGCGCTTCAGCGCGGGGGCGACCGCGTTCGGGTCGTTCGCCGAGATGACGATCGCGTTGAAGCCCTGGCGAACTGCCGAGTCGATGAACGGCACCTGCTTTGCGGCCGACGCTTCCGTCGGGCCGTTGTAGGTGACCGATTCGCCGAGCTCCTTGGCGGCATCCTTCGCGCCCTTGCCGTTCTCGGTGAAGACGTTCACGCCGATGAGCTTGGGCAGGAAGAAGATCTTGTGTCCCTTGGCGGCGCGCTGCGTGCCCGCGCTACCGGTTCCAGCTGAGAGGCCGATTGCGAGCACGACGGCCGCAATGAGACCGATGAGGCTGATGATTCCGAGCCTCTTTCTGCGCATCATTTCCCTTCCTTTCGAGGTGTGAGACTCCAACGTCCTGGCGATTCCCCCTTGGGTGGGTCGTTCCGGATCACCCCCCTTTCGCCTGATCCGGAGGCTCGGCAGGCTGAGATTGCCGTCTTGCGCGGCCCGCACGAGGTTGCCGGCGATGATGGCTGCCAGCAAAAGGACACCGATGACGATGTTCTGCGTGTCGCCGCCGAGATTCGCGAGCTGCATCCCGTTCCGCAGCACGGCGACGAGGATCAACGCGAGGAACACCCCCAGCATCGAGCCGGCGCCGCCGAAGATGTTCACGCCACCGAGCACGACGGCGGTGACGACGTCGAGCAGCGAGCCCTGGGCCGCATCCGCGCGGGCGGAGCCGAAGTAGCCGACGTAGGCGATGCCGGCGACTCCGGCCATGAATCCGGAAAGCGCGAACACGGTCACCCGCATCCGCAACGCCGGCACCCCCGACAGCTGCGCCGCCTCACGGTTGTTTCCGATCGCGAACAGGTAGCGGCCGAACCGCGTGGCGTGGAGCACGACCCCGAGCACGATGGCTGCGACGACCAGCCCGACGAACGCAACGGGCAGCTCCGTTCGGATGTAGCCGCCGCCGAGATTGATGTAGCTCTGCGGAAACTCGGCGACGCCCTCGCCCGAGAGGATCACGAACGCCAGGCCCTGGTACGCGGCGAGGGTGCCGAGCGTGACTGCGAGCGACGGCAGTTCGAGCAGCGCGACGAGCGCGCCGTTGACGACCCCCAGCCCGGTCGCGACGACGAGACCGACGACGGCTGCGAACCAGACGTTCAAGCCGTGGTCGAACAGCTGCGCGAACGTCACGACCGACACAGCGAGGATGGAGGTCACCGAGATGTCGATCTCGGCGGCGATGACGACGAACGTCAGACCGAATGCGAGCAGTCCGATGAACACGTACGGCGTCAGCGAGGTCGAGCAGGTTGACCCGCGTGAGGAAGAACGGCGAGAGCGTCGTGCTCCAGATGCCGACGCCGATGATCGCGACGACCAGGAGCGTCTCCCAGCGGACGACCAATCGCAGCAGCAGGCGCTTCACGACGGCGCCTCTCCCGGCCGGCCGGCCGCTTCGTGCCGCGCGGCCAGCACCTCGGCCCGGCGCCGTCGCAACGCGTCCTGCAGCCGCCGCGTCACGAGCGCGTCGATCGTCACCGCGACGACGATCGCCGCCCCGTTGAAGAACATCTTCCAGAACTCGGACAGCCGCAGCAGCGTGAAGCCGTCCTGGATCGTGGCGACGAGCACCGCACCGAGCACGACGCCGAGGATCGAACCCGGCGCCGCCGAAGACGTTCACGCCTCCGATCACGACCGCGGTGATCACGTCGAGCTCGAAGTCGGTTGCGGCGACGGCGTCGACGTTCGGGAAGCGCGCGGCCCAGAGGAAGCCGCCGAGCCCGGCGAGGGCACCGCAGATCGTGAAGGCGAGGATGACGCGCCGGCCGGCGGGATCCCCGCGAAGCGGGCGGCGTCGGGTTCGAGCCGATCGCGTAGAAGTCACGTCCCCACGGCGCCCACCGCAGCACAGCCGCCCCGGCGATCGCGACTGCGACGGCGAACCATGCGAGCGTCGGCAGCCCGAGCGGCTTCTCCGAGGCGAGGTTCAGGAACGAGTCCGGGAGCTGGAAGGCCGACACCTGGTTCCCCGCCGTGATCTCGAACGACAGGCCGCGGTAGATCGCCAGGGTCGCGAGCGTCGGCGATGATCGCCGGGATCCGCGCCACGACCACGAGGACGCCGTTGACGAGGCCAAGCACGGTCCCGATGCCGATCGCGATCAACGCGACCAGCGGCAGCGGCGCTCCCGTGTGCCCGGCGAGAAAGTCGGCCGAGAGGTACGCGCTGAGGCCGACGATCGAGCCGACGCTCAGGTCGATGTTGCGCGTCAGCACGACCATCGTCTCGCCGACTGCGACGACCACGACGATCGCGACGTCCTTGGCGATGTCCTGCCAGTTGCCGACCGAGAGGAAGTTCTCGGCGCGGACGGCGAAGAAGATGATCGACGACCAGGAGCGCGATCACGATTCCGATCTCGCGGAGCCGGAATGCCGCAGCCGCGATCTGGTGCGGCTTCAGGCCGCGGAACTGGGCGATCATGCGGCCGTCACCCCTGCGGCCGCCTCGATCACGCGCTCCTGCGTCGCCTCGCCGCGCGACAGCTCCGCGACGAGCTGTCCCTCCCGCATCGACGAGGATGCGGTCGCTCATGCCGAGCACCTCCGGCAGCTCCGACGAGATCAGGAGGATCGTCAGCCCCTCCGCGGCGAGGTGCGGAGATCGTGCGGTGCACGTCCGCCTTCGTGCCGACGTCGACGCCGTGCGTCGGCTCGTCGAGGATGAGGATCCGCGGCTCGGCGGCGAGCCACTTCGCGAGGACGACCTTCTGCTGGTTGCCGCCGGAGAGGCTCCGCACGACCTGCGCCGGCGAGGTCGCCTTCACGCGCAGCTGATCCATGAACCTCCGCGTCAGCGCAAGCTCGCGGCGCGGCCGCAGAAAGCCTGCGGGCGTCAGGTCCGGGAGCACCGCGAGCGTCGCGTTCTGCGAGATCGACATCGTCTGGATCAGGCCCTGGTGGATCCGGTCCTCGGGCAGATAGGCGAGGCCGCGGCGCAGTGCGGCGCGCGGCGACCGCGGCCTGAAGCGACGGTCCTCGATCCAGAGCCTGCCCTCGTCGAGCGGGTCGACTCCGAAGATTGCGCGGGCGACCTCGGTCCGGCCGGCGCCGACGAACCCGGCGAGGCCCGAGGATCTCGCCGCGGCGCAGCTCGAAGGAGACGTCGGAGAAGAGGCCGCCGCGCGAGAGCCCCTCGGCTCGGAAGACGACATCGCCGATCTCCGCCTCCTCCTTCGGGAAGAGCTGGTCGAGCGACCGGCCGACCATCAGCCGGATCATCTCCGCCTGCGAGAGCTCATCCGCGGGCTGCGTCGCGATCTGCCGGCCGTCGCGGAGGACGGTCACGCCGTCGGCGAGCTCGCGCGACCTCCTCGAGGCGGTGGGTGATGTAGAGGACGGCGACGCCGCGGTCGCGCAGGCGGCGCACGGTCGCGAACAGGCTGTCGACCTCGTGCAGCGAGAGCGCCGCGGTCGGCTCGTCCATGATCAGGAGGCGCGCGCTCGACGAGAGCGCCTTCGCGATCTCGAGCAGCTGCCGGTCCGCGACGCCGAGCCCGCGCACCGGGGTATCGGGGTCGATCTCGGTGCCGAGCTCGTCGAGGATCCGTGCCGTCTCGGTGCGCATCGCGCCCCAGTCGACCGAGCGAACCGGCCGCGGAGGTGACGCCCGGCGAAGACGTTCTCGGCGACCGTCAGGTCATGGAAGACCGTCGGCTCCTGGTACATGGCGACGATCGCCGAGCCGGTGGGCCGCCTGCGGGTCCGAGATGCGTCGCGCCGCGCCGTCGATCGCGATCTCGCCCGTCGTCGGGCTGGATGATGCCGGTCAGCGACCTTGACGAGGGTGGACTTGCCGGCGCCGTTCTCGCCGACGAGCGCATGGACGGTGCCGGAGCGGATCGCGAAGCTGACGTCCGCGACAGCCTGGACGCCGCCGTAGCTGCGCGATACACCGCGCAGCTCCACGAGAGGAGCCGCGTCGGGGGACGTCGTTGCCCGGCGCGTGTCGTCGTCGACAGCCACGAATTGAATGGATTCAAACACGAACGGTTGAATCGAATCAACCGGCCACTAATGTTTGTGCTGTGGCTCACGACCCCGGCATCACGATCAGCCACGTCGCGGAGCACGCCGGCGTCTCGGTCGGCACCGTCTCGAACGTCGTCAACCGGCCCGGACCGGGTCGCCGATAGCACCCGCAACCGGGTGCGCGATCTCGATCGAGGAGCTCGGGTGGGTGCCCAACAGCTCGGCCGCGACGCTCCGGGCCGGGCAGGCGACGCTCGTCGGCCTGATCGTCCCCGACATCCGGAACCCGTTCTTCACGGAGATCGCCCGCGGCGTCGAGGATCTGGCGGCGGCCAACGGCGAGGCGATCGTGATCTGCAACACGGACTGGTTGCTCGCCGACGAACGGCGAGCGCTCGACGCCCTCGCCCGGCAGCGCGTTCGCGGCGTGATCATCAACCCGGCCGGCGAGGACGAGCGCTATCTCGAATGGCTGACCGACGCGTGGCATCGCGCTCGTGCTGCTCGACCATCGCCGTTCGGCCGGACCACGTGTCGTCCGTCGTGGTCGACGACGTCCTCGGCGGCCGGCTTGCCGCAGCACCTGCTCGAGCTTGGGCCATCGCCGGATCGCACTCGTCGAACGGGCCGACGACGATCCCGCAGTGCGAGGACCGGCGGCTCGGCCTCGTCGCGGCGCTGACGCGATGCCGGACTCGACCCCGAGTGCGATCTCGTCGAGGTCGAGGTCGAGTCGATGGACGCGCCGTCGGGTCTTGCCGCGGTCGACGGAGCTCTTCGCCGCCTCGTCGCCGACGGCGGTCTTCTGCGCGAACGACCTGCTCGCGATCGGCGTCATCCACGGCCTCCGACAAGCGCGGCCTGCGCGTGCCCGACGATGTCGCCGTGGTCGGCTACGACGACGTCGAGCTCGCCGCGATGACTGACCCGCCGCTGACGACGGTCCACCAGCCGACCTACGAGCTCGGCGCCACCGCCTACGAGCTGCTGCGCAGCGGCTCCGAGCCCGAGCAGCGGCTCTTTTCCCCGCACCTGGTCGAGCGCGAGTCGACCGGCGCGCCGCGCGCTAGCGCTCGACGATCACGACGAGGCGCCGCGGTCCGTGGACGCCCTCGACCCGCTCGGAGCTCGATGTCGGAGGTCGCGGACGGGCCGGAGACGAGCACGATCGGGCGTCCTTCGGTTGCGGCGCGCTTCGAGGCGGCGTAGGAGCTCGGGAACGGTCTCGACGATCTGATCGTCACGCACGACGCAGACGTGGAGGTCGGGCAGCAGCGTCAGCGCCCGTCTCCCCTGCCCCGGCCCGCCGGCGAGCGCGATCGTGCCGGTGACCGCGCACGCCACGGCGCACGTCGTGAGCGCACCGTCGAGCTCGTCGAGCTGCTGCGGCACAAGGGCGTCGTCCACGACGAGCTCCACGCCGGCCGGCCGCAGCCGCTCGTCGAGATCCCGGGGATCGCCGATCCGCCGGGCACCCTGGCCGCCGAGCACCTCGGCCGCTGCGGTCGCCGCATCGTCGGTGCGAACCACGGTCGCCCGGTAATCGCGAACGCGGTCGACGAAAGCCTCGACGACGTCGCGCATGCGGCGTCGTACCGTGCTCGACGTAATGGCGCCGAGAACTCGACCGGCGGCGCACCGGAGATGGCCTGCCTGACGCGGCTCGAGGACGGCGTCGCGGGCGCTCAACGAGACTCCCACCACTCTCGGAACGTCTGCGCCGGCACGGCGGGCAGGTCGCGGCTGCGCCCCCACGCGCGCAACGGCCCGGGCGGGAAGCGCCGGATCCAGCCTCCGCGCACGACCGGCTTCTGGAGCTGGCGCGCCAGTCGCTGAGCGCGCTCGTACGCCCGGCGCGAGCGAAAGACGCGGCCGAGCAGCTTGAGGCTCGAGCTCCTCCGCACCCGGCCGTTTCGCGGCCAGGACCTTCGCGCGCTCGTGGACCAGCAGCGCGGGGATGTCGATCCGCACCGGGCAGACGTCGGCGCACGCACCGCAGAGCGTCGAGGCGAAGGGGAGCGACGCCGCCGGACCGTGCTCGCCGTCGAGTTGCGGCTGCAGGATCGCGCCGATCGGCCCGGCGTACGGCGTGTGGTAGGCGTGCCCGCCCGTCTGGCGATAGACGGGGCACACGTTGATGCAGGCCGAGCAGCGGATGCAGCGCAGGGCGTCGCGCCCGACCTCGTCGGCGAGCACCCTCGTGCGTCCGTTGTCGAGCAGGACGAGATGGAAGGCACGCGGCCCGTCGCCCGGATGCACACCCGTCCAGATCGAGGTGTACGGGTTCATCCGCTCGCCGGTCGACGAGCGCGGCAGGAGCTGCAGCATCACCTCGAGGTCACGGAAAGCCGGCACGACCTTCTCGATCCCCATCACCGTCACGAGCACCTCGGGCAGCGTCGTGCACATCCGCCCGTTGCCCTCGGACTCGACGACGACCACGCTGCCCGTGTCGGCGCAGGCGAAGTTCGCTCCCGAGACGGCGACCCGCGCCCGGAGAAACGCCTCGCGCAGGAACCCCCGCGCCGCCGCGGTCAACTCGCCGGGTCGTCGGTGAGATCTGCGAGGCCGAGCCGCTGCCGGAAGAGGTCGCGGATCTCGGTCCGGTTCTTGTGGATCGCGGGCACCAGCAGGTGTGACGGCCGCTCGCCTGCCAGCTGCACGATCAGCTCGGCGAGGTCGGTCTCAGAGCGCGGATCCCCGCCGCCTCGAGCGCCTCGTTGAGACGGATCTCGTCGGTCGCGAGCGACTTCACCTTCACGACCTCGTCCGCTCCTTCGGCTTGCACGATCTGCGTCACGATCGCGTTCGCCTCGCCCGCGTCGCGCGCCCAGTGAACGACGCCGCCGCGGCCTGGTCACCGCCGCCTCGAGCTCGACGAGGAGGCGTCGAGCGAGCCGGAGCGCGCCGTCCTTGATCGCCGCGCCGGCGTCGCGAAGCTCCTCCCAGTCGGCCAGCTCGGCGACCGCGAGCGCGCGCTTCGCGCGGATCGTGGTCGTCGCGTGGAGCACGTTCGCGCGCATCTGCCGGCTTGCGAGCGCCTCGCGCGCCGCCCGCGGAAACGCCTCCGGCCGCGCCGTCCGGTCGGCCTGCGTCACCCGGCGAGGACCTCGGCGAGATGAACCGGCCGAATGCGAGAGCCTCGCCGGCGGAGCCCACCGCCGATGTGCATGAGGCACGACGCGTCGCAGGCGCACACGGCGTCGGCGCCGCTGGCGACGATGCTGTCGAGCTTTGCGTCGAGCATCGCCGCCGAGACGTCGGCGTTCTTGACGGCGAACGTGCCGCCGAACCCGCAGCACTCCTCCGCGTCGGGTAGCGCGACGAGCTCGACGCCGGGGACACCACGGAGCAGCGACAGCGGCCGGTCGCCTACGCGCAGCAAGCGGAGCGAGTGACACGTGGGGTGATACGTGAGCGAGCCGCGAAACGAGGAGCCCGAGTCGAACGCACGCCCACCCCGCTCGACGAGGAACTCGGAGAGCTCCCTCGTCCGTGCCGGCACACCGCGATCGTCGTCGCACGAGCTGCGGGACATGCTTCCGGACATGCGCGGCGCACGAGCCCGACGGCGTGACGATCGCCTCGTAGCCGTCGAACACGTCGGACGAGCCTCTCGCGCAAGGCGCCCTCGCCTCGTCGAGATGGCCGGCGTTGTAGTGCATCTGCCCGCAACAGGTCTGCTCGCGGGGAAGCTCGAGCTCGAACCCCGCCCGCTCCAGGACGCTGACGGTCGCACGGCCCACGTCAGGCGCGAGCGTGTCGACGAGACACGTGATGAACAGTCCGTACGCCATCGTGAGCACGCCGCGATCGGCGCGTTGAATCGATTCAAGGATAAGCCCGCGGCGAACGCCGCGTCAATCGGCCGGATCTCGGGTCAGCCCCGGCTCAGCAGCTGAAGGAGCCGGTGACGTGACCGCCGCCGAACGGGTTGCCGGCGAAGGTCCCACCGGGCAGCGCCGCCGATCGTCTTCACACCGGGCGTGCATCCGGTCGGGCGAGCGCCGGCGGTGGTGGCGAGCGTGAGGGTGGCGAACATGGTGCAGGACGCGGCGACGACCGCGACGACCCCGCGCCGGGAGGAGGTGGGCGGAAGCATTGAGGCCTTTCGTTTCGTGTGCCTTCACGGTACGGGCGGGCACCCGCGGTCGGCATCGCCCGCGGGGACGAACTCGGCTCATCCGGAAGAACGAAATCGCCGCCGCCTGGCCGAGCCCTGTTACGGTCGCCGAACCGACAGGTGAGGAGTGCCGATGTCAGCGTTCATCATCACCCGGATCCAGGTAGGCGACTACGAAACCTGGAGGCCGATGTTCGACCAGGACCGTCCGCAAGCGCGGGAGAAGGCGATCGTGCAGCGGGTCTTCCGCACCGTCGACGACCCCGAACCAGGTGTTCATCTTCCTCGAGTTCGAGTCCCTCGACGACGCGACCGAGTCGCAGCGTCGCCTCGTCGAATCGGGTGTGCTCGACCGCTTCGAGGACAAGCACGGGCCGAACGTCGTGCAAGAGGCGACCGAGTAGGCGGCACGTTCGGCCGTCCCGGCCGGGCACCGTCTGTCAAGCTCTGAGCCTTGCTCCCACCGAGATGGAACGGAACGAGCGAGAGGCTCGAGTTCGCGCTCCTGGCGCGCCTGAGGGAGGTCCTCGCGGGCGCGCCGGCGAGCGAGGTGGAGCTGCGGAAACTCTCGGAGGAGACCGATGCGTGGGCGCGGACCCTGGCCGGGCAGCTCGCGGCGAGCGAGGCCCGTCTCGCCGCTCTCGAGCACGACCCGGAGAGCTTGCTCGCGGACATGGCCGACGAGTTGCGCCGCATCGACACGCTCCGGCCGGAGCTGCGCGAGCTGCGGGCACGGATCGACGAGCTCGACGTCCGCGCGCGCGAGCTGCGAACCGGTTGGCTCCTCGAGCACTCCACGCCCGACGCGCCTCACACCCAGACGCCCGTCGCCTGAGCGAGCCCCATGCCGCAAAGTCCTGGGTCGAACAGCCGCCTGGTCTACTCAACCGACTCCGGCGACCATCGCAGCGAGACGAGCAAGCGCCGCCCCGCGGTCAAGCCATCCAGGCAAAGCCCGCAACTCCCGAACGACGGCGTCGTGCGAATCTTTCGCGAAAAGGGCGGTCGCGGCGGCAAGGTCGTGACGGTGATCCGCGGGCTGCCGGCCGCCGACCTGGACGGCGTCGCGCGCGACCTGAAGCGGCATTGCGGCTCGGGCGGGGCGGTCAAGGACGCCGCCGTCCAGATCCAGGGCGACCACCGCGACAAGATCGCTCTGCGCCTGACCTCGCAGGGCTACACCGTCAAGCTGGCCGGCGGCTAAGGACGCCCTCTCACCTGTTCCGGGGACGCCGATCAGGGGAATCGGTCATTCACAGGAGCCTCGCGCCTGCCGAGACCTAGAGGGATGGCACTGCGGCCCTCAACCAGCGCGACCTCCAGCAACTCGGTGACCGGCAAGCTCGCTGGTCGGAGCCCGTGGGGCATTGCGGCGCTGCTCGTCTTCGCGGTGCTCCTCGGAGGATCGTGGCTGGCGGCCAGCGCGCTGGCGCAGAACGAGACGGGCAAGGCACAGCGTGAGTTCCGGGCCTCGTCGGCCCACGCGGCGTCGACGCTGCAGCTCGCCATCCAGCACGAGGAAGATCTGATCGTCAGCGCCGGCGGGTTCGTCGTCGCCCAGCCGAACACATCCAACGGCGAGTTCATCCGCTGGGCGAACTCGGTGAAGGCGCTGCCGCGCTACCCGGAGCTCTTGAGCATGGGGTACGTACGCGTCATTCCCGACGCGCAGCTCGCAGGCTTCATCGCCGCCGTGAAGCACTCCAGTCTGCCCGGAGCTCGGCTCCTCGATCGGGTGTCGCCTCCTGGCCGGCGGCCGTTCTACTGCCTGGCGGTCGGCGGGTTCCAGCGCGGCGTGCAATCCACCTACCCTCCCGGTTTCGATCTCTGCGCCGTCGAGCCGCTGCGATCGCAAGTCCTGGAGGCTCGAGATTCCGGACGGCTGACCTATCTGCCGTTCCAGGCTGGTAAGACGAAGACACTCGGGGTATTCGGTCCGGTCTATCAAGGCGGGACGACGCCCGCGACCGTCGCAGCCCGGCGCCAGGCGCTGATCGGCTGGGTCGGCATGACCGTCGTCCCGAACGTCGTCATCGGCCGCGTTCTGCAGAGCCATCCAGGCACCGCAGTGACCATGGAATACCGCAAGGGAGCATCGAATGTCGTCTTCACGGCGGGCGCGGCGCCGAAGCACGCCGAGTCGCTGACGATCGACCTGCACAACGGCTGGACGGTGACCAACGTCGCCCCCGCCGCCGCTTCCGGCGTCACTGCGAACGGAGGCGCTCTCGCACTCCTCGGCTTGGGCATTGCGCTCAGCCTGCTCCTCGGCCTCCTCGTCTCCGTCCTCGGCAACGGACGGGCACGGGCGATGCGCCTCGTGGACGAGAAGACCCGCGAACTGCGCGTGCAGGCATCACGCGAGGTCGAGCAGGCGCAGGAGCTGCGCCGGGTCGTCGCGGAGCTCGAAGCCGCACAGAAGGTGCTCGTCGAGCTCGACCGCGAACGCCAGCGGCTGCTCGCCCGGACCGTCGAGGTCGCGGAGGCCGAGCGCATGGCGCTGGCGGCAGACCTGCACGACGGGCCGATCCAGCATCTGACCGCCGTCACGCTGAGACTCGATCTCCTCGCCAGCAAGCTCGAACGCGGAGACCACGAGCGCACGCCGAAGCTCGTCGACCAGCTGCGCGAATCGGTCGCAAGCGAAATGGTGTCGCTGCGCCGCCTGATGGTCGAGCTGCGGCCGCCGATCCTCGACCAGCGCGGGATCGAGGTCGCGCTGCGCGATTGCGCCGAGGGCGTCCTCGCAGGCGAGTCGACAGAGTTCGAGCTCGAATGCACGCTCGGCGACGAGAAGCTCGTCCCTGAGCTGGAGACCGCGATCTACCGCGTCGTCCGCGAAGCGCTCACCAACATTCGTAAGCACGCCGACGCCGAGCACGCACGCGTCACCCTCGACGTCTCCGAGGCACGGGTCCTTCTGACGATCAGCGACGATGGCATCGGCTTCGAGCCGGCGCGCGCCCGGGACGACCGCTACGGCCTGATCACGATGCGCGAAGGGGTCGAAGGCGTCGGCGGCACCTGGCGGCTCGAGACCAACCTCGCGACCGGGACCCGCATCGAAGCCACGCTGCCGTACATGCCACGAGCTCGGGAAGCCGACGAGCCAGGCAGGGCCGCAGCATGACCGACGTGCTCCGCGTCCTCGTCGTCGACGACGAGCCGATCGTCCGCTCGATGCTGTGCGAGGTACTCGACGACGCAGGTTTCGACGTCGTCGGCCAGGCCCGCAACGGAATCGAAGGCGTCGAACTGGCGCGCTCGACCCGCCCCGACGCCATCCTGCTCGACGTCCGCATGCCGAAGCTCGACGGCCTGGCAGCCGGCCAGCAGATCCGCGAGACCGACAGCGACGTCAGGCTCGTCTTCTTCTCCGCCTACGACGACCCGGCGCTGAAGCAGGAAGCAAAGCTGGTCGGCGCCAGCACGTTCCTCGTCAAGGGCTGCCCACTGCGCGAGATCGTCGAGGCGCTCAGGGGCGAGGACGCCGGCGTGCCCGCCATCCCAGTTCCCGCCTGAGCCAAGACTTCCGCGGGTCGCGACCGGCTGCGATCATTGCGGCATGGAGCAGGCGCGGATCGACAAGTGGCTCTGGGCCGCGCGCTTCTTCAAGACGCGCAGCGCGGCAACCGAGGCCGTCCTCGGCGGTCGCGTGCACGTGAACGGCGTGCGGGTGAAGCCCGCCAAGGACATCCACCCCGACGACTCGGTCGAAGTGAGGATCGGCCAGGTGCAGTGGTCGGTCGTCGTCCGGGCGATCGCCGACAAGCGCGGCTCGGCGACGGTTGCGGCGACGCTGTACGACGAGACGCCCGACTCGCGCGCAAGCCGCGAGCGGCATGCCCAGGAGCGGCGCCTCGCCCTGCCGCCCGGCGCCGACCTCGGAGCGCGGCCGACGAAGCAGGACCGGCGCCGGATCGAAGCGCTGCGCGGGCGCCGGCGCTCGGGCTAGACCGGCGCCGCCGCGCGGAAGGTCTGGCGGTACGCGCGCGGCGAGGTCTGCAGGCGCAGCGAGAACTGTGCGCGCAGCGCGGCGCTCGTCTCGAAGCCGGCGTGGCGCGCCACCAACTCGATCGGATCGTCGGTCGATTCCAGGAGCCGCTGAGCGAGCCGGAGGCGCTCGCGTTGCAGCCATTCCCCCGGCGGGATGCCGGTCGCAGCCCGGAAGCGGCGGTTGAGCGTGCGCGGGCTCATCGAGCCTTGCCGCGCGAGGTCGTCCACGGTCACGCCCTCTGCGAGGTGCGCGAGACTCCATTCGAGCAGAGCGTTGACGGCGTCACCCGTAGCAGGTGGCACCGGCGTGTCGACGTACTGCGCCTGGCCGCCCGAGCGGAAGAGCGGCATCACCAGGCGCCGGGCGACCGTCGCAGCCACGTCGACGCCGTGGTCGGCCGAGACGAGGTGCAGGCAGAGGTCGATGCCCGCGGTCGTGCCGGCCGAGGTCATCACGTTGCCGTCGGCGATGAAGAGCACGGCCGGATCGACGTCGACGAGTGGATGACGGTCCTGGAGTCGCTCCGCGTACATCCAGTGGGTCGTCGCGCGCCTGCCGTCGAGGAGCCCCGCCGCCGCGAGGACGAACGCGCCGGTGCAGATCGAGACGATGCGCGCGCCGCGCGCGTGGGCGGCGACGAGTGCCTGCACGAGCGCGGGCGACGGCGCGAGATCCGGATCAGCCCAGCCGGGCACGACGATCGTGTCGGCTCGCTTCAGCGCCTCGAGCCCATGCGGCGCCTCCAGGAAGAAGCCGGTCTGCGTCCGGACCCGCCGCTCGCCTGCGGCGACAACGAGGAACTCGTACCAGGGATCGACGATGTCGCTGCGGTCGAGCCCGAAGACCTCACAGGGGATCGCGAAGTCGAACGTCAAGGCTCCCTGGTCGACGACCGCCGCCACCGTGTGCATGACCGAAAAATAACGAAAGCTGTCTCAAGGTCAAGTGCTGCCGGCGACTAGGGTCCCGCCCATGGACGACTACACGATCGCAGTTGGTGTCTGGGACGGCGTCGAGGAGCTCGACTTCGCCGGTCCCTACGAGGTCCTCACGGCGTGGGCGCGGGAGAGCGAGTGTCCGATCACGGTGCGCATCGTCGCGGACGGCACCGGCGTCGTGAGGTGCTCGCACGGCCTGCAGATCGTCCCCGACGTCAGCTGGGACGACGTGGGCGAGCTCGACCTGCTCGTGCTGCCCGGAGGAGACTCGCGGCCGCTCGTCGCCGACGAGGGGTTCCTCCAGCGCATGCGCGACCTCGCCGAAGGCGGCACGCTGATGACGAGCGTCTGCACCGGCGCGCTCGTCTACGCCAAGGCGGGGCTCCTCGACGGCAGGCCGGCGACGACGCACTGGGGCGCGCTCGACCGGCTGGCGAGCTTCGGCAATGACATACGGGTCGATGCGGACGCACGTTTCGTGGACGACGGCAACGTGGTCACGGCCGCGGGCGTCTCGGCGGGGATCGACATGGCGCTCCACCTCGTCGCCCGGCTCGACTCGGTCGAGCGGGCCCAGGCCGTGCGCCGCTACATACAGTACGACCCGCAGCCGCCGGTCTAGGCGTTGCGCTAGGCGACGCCGCGCGCGGCCCAGGCGAAGGCGCTGACCGTGAACGGCGCCGGCGGGAGCAGCTCGCGGCAGCGCGCGCGCAGCTTCACACGCGAGGGCTCGGTGAGCGCGTGCGCATACGCGCCGGCCGGGCCGACACCGAGGGTGAACGGTTCCCACCACTCGTCGAAGCTCGAATACTCGATGGCGGCGGGAAGCGCCGTTTCCTCCACCCTGCGCAACCCCGCGGCGTCGAGCAACTCGACGAGGTGGCCCTCGCGTGCGCCGGCGAGAGCGGATTCGTTCTCGACGCTCGGATCGAGCTCGCCCGCCGCCTGCCAGAAGACGCTGATCGGCGACCGGTCGCCCGCGAAGTCCCACACGCAGGCCGCGACGACGCCGTCCGCACGCGCCACCCGCGCCATCTCGCGCAGTCCCGCCACGGGATCGGTCATGAAGTGGACGACCAACTGCGCGAGCACAGCGTCGAATCCACCGTCGTCGTACGGCAGGCTCTCGGCCGGCGCGCGCTGCACATCGACAGCGGGATGGCGCGATCGCGCCGCGGCCACGAACGACTCCGAGGGGTCGACCGCTGCGACCGACCCGGCCCCGAGCCGGTCGACCAGCACCGCCGTCAGGGCGCCCGGCCCGCAGCCGACGTCGAGCACGTTCTGGCCCGCGGCAACGCCGGCGAAGTCGGCGAGCGCCGGCGCCAGCCTGGCCGAATACCGGCCCATGAAGCGGTCGTATGCCTCGGCGGCGACCTCGAAGCTCACAGTTCGACTCTCACAGGGCGACTCTACGGGAGCCGACCAGGCCGAAGCTGCCGGATCCCGAGAGCGGGACCCGGCAGCTCAACCGTCGAACAGTCAGCGACCTGCTAGCTAGTGATGGTCGCCGTGGTGATGGCCGCGATCGGGGAAGACCTGACCGCGGATCTCGCCGGCCGGGAACTTCGCCGTGTGCATGTTCGCGTAGGTGACGCCGGCCTTGATCGCCGTGATCACCGGAGCGAGGTCGCCGGCGTTGTAACCCTGCGCCGTCGGGCCGACGACGTCTGCGGCGACGATGGTCCCTTCGACGGTCCCCGAGTTGGCAGCCGGGCAGGCGGGCTTGCCACCGCCGCCGCAGAAGAACACGGAGACGCCGCCGTTGACTCCACGCTGGCCGACGTGGATGTGCGCTGCCCCGGGCGGCCCCGTGAGATCAGCGTACGTCAGCTTGAACGTGAGCTTGTCGTCGGCCACGGTCAGAGCAAGCTCGGCGTGGCCGGGTGTGTTCAGCGAGGGCACCTCGTTCAAACCGATCAGGTTTGCCTGGAAGTCGCCCCCCTTCTTGTCGTGCTTGCCCCCTGCGATTGCCAACGATGTGGCGATGAGGCTGAGGGCGGCTACCGCGACGACGAGCGAGAGCCGAGCTCGTCTACTGGTCATCGGTCTCTCCTTTTCCTCGGACCGGTTCGCCGGGACGGACACCGAGATACGGGCGCGTCACGGCTGGACATTGCACGCAGTTCGCAACGTATCCTCCTACGCGGCGATGCTAACACCGGTTTTACACACCGATTACGTGCACGCGCTGCCGTCGCGCGACCCCTTGCAAACACAGAGGTTCAGCGCGTGAACACCGCTCACGACATCGGCGTCGCAGCTCACATCGGCGCCTACAGCGACGCCGTCGAGGCCCCTCCCGGGTCCCGCTGGCTGGCGCTCTCCGGCACGCCCGGCATCCGGAGCGACGGGACCGTCCCGGACAGCTTCGAGGAGGAAGCGACGCAGGCGTGGACGAACGTCTGCGCCGCGCTCGAGCAGGCGGGCTTCGGCGTCGACGACCTCGTCAAGATCACGCAGTACCTGACGAACGCCGACGACATCCCGGCTCACGCGGCGATCCGGGCGGGCTTCCTCGGCTCCGCCCGCCCGGCGTCGATGCTCGTCGTCGTGCCGGCGCTCGTCTGGCCGCAGATGACGATCGAGATCGAGGGCTGGGCGGCGCGCACCGACTGATGCGCTAGCGCAGCTCCATCAGCAGCTCTTCTAGCTCGGCACCGAGCTTCGCGTCGTGCGCGGTCGCGCGGCTCACCTCGACGAAACCGCACTTCTCGAGCACCCTGATCGAGCCGACGTTGGTCGCCGCGACATAAGCGTGAACCGGCCGCACCGTCACCACCTCCTCGAGCAGCTCGGCCAGCGCCCGCGTCGCGAGGCCCTTGCCCCAGAACTCCCGTCCGATCCAGTAGCCGACGAGCCGCATGCCGTCTCCCTCAAAGCTGACGACGTTCCCGGCGACCTCGCCGTCCCAGATGATCGTCTTCTTGATCAGCACATCGTCGGCGAGGATCCGCTGCCAGTGCGCGATGAACGCCTCCTCGTCGCGGGCGGGGAAGGCGGCCATGCGATTCGCCTCGGGGTCTCGCTGGTGCTCGAGGAAGACGGCGAGGTCCGCTTCGACGACGTCACGCAGGACTCGGCCGTCGCCGCTGGTCACGCGGCCTCCTGGCATGGCTCAGGCAGTAGCGTCGTCTCCATGGAGGGCAGTGTGACCGAGAGCGCATGGCCCGGGCCGGCACCGGAGGGGTTCGACCCACTGTTCTTCGAGTGGGACGCCTGGCGACCCGAGGAGGCGCACCGCCTGCTCGCGGATGTCGCAGCGCCCTGGTACGTCGCGGCCGGCTGGGCGATCGACCTCTTCCTCGGCGGGCAGCGCCGCGAGCACGAGGATCTGGAGATCGCGGTGCCGAGCGACCGGTTCGGCGAGATCGTCGAGGCACTCAGCGGCTACGAGTTCTTCGTCGTCGGCAAGCACATCGCCTGTCCCCTCGCGCGCGCCGGCGAGCTGCTCGAGACGTACCACCAGACGTGGCTGCTCGACCGCGCCGCGGGTGTTTGGCGACTCGACGTCTTCCGCGAGCCCTCGGACGGCGACACCTGGATCGCGCGCCGTCACGAGAGCATCCGCCTCCCCTACGAGCGGTTGATCCAACGGACGAAGGACGGCGTTCCGTACGCGCTTCCCGAGACGATCCTGCTCTTCAAGGCCAAGCACACGCGCCCGAAGGACGACGGCGATCTCGCCGCAGTCCTGCCGCTGCTTCCGCCCGAGCGGCGGCGGTGGCTTGCCGAGGCGCTGGAGCTCGCTCATCCCGGCCATCGCTGGCTGTCCGAGCTCGGCTGAAGAGCCACGCGCCTGCTCCTTGGAGGCGATCACGCGTCTTGCTCGTCCCGCGCATCCGACGGCACGATCGGCACGCCGAGGCGGGCCGCGACGAGCTCGATCAGCGATCCCTGGACGACGACCGAAAAGACGACCACGACGAAGACCATCAGGTAGACGCGCTGGGCTTCGTCGACGTTCGACGTCAGCGCAAACGCGGCGAGCAGGATCGGCACGGCTCCCTTGAGCCCGGCCCAGGCGATGAAGAGCCGCTCGCCCCAGCGGAGGCGGGCGGGCGCGAGCAGCGGGAGCACGACCAGCGGCCGGGCGACGAGCGCCAGCACGACCGCGAGCACGAGCCCGTAGCCGCCGACATTCCAGTGTCCGAGGTCGGTGAGGTCGACCGTCAGGCCGAGCGCCACGAAGACGACGATCTCCGCGAGGCTTGCCAGCGCGGCGTGGAAGCGCTCCGTCTCGCGCTTCGCGACGAAGTCGCTGCTGCCCGCGATCAGCCCGGCGATGAAGACGGCGAGGAAGCCGGAGCCGTGCAGCACCGCGGTCACCCCGTAGATCGTCAGCGCGCAGGCGAGCGTCAGCAGCGGATACAGCGGCATGCTCGGCAGTGCCGCCCGGTTGTTCACCCAGAGCAGGAGCCGGCCGGCGGCGACGCCGACAACGGCGCCGACGATCATCTCGAGCGCGAACTCCTTGATTACGACCGCGAACGAGGAGTCCGGATGCAGCGCGAGCTCGATCATGCCGATCATCAGCGCGATCCCGACCGGGTCATTGGTGCCGGATTCGGCTTCGAGGATCGTTCCCGAGCGGCCTCCGACCTCGCGGCCTCCGAGCACGGAGAACATGACGGCGGGATCGGTGGGAGCGATCGCGGCGCCGATGATCCCAGCCGTCACCCACTCGAACCCGAGCCCCCAGTGCGCGACGCCGGCGATGATCGCCGCCGTCGCGAACGTCCCGGGAACGCCGAGGACGAGGATCGGAACTGCCGCGACACGGAACCGGTGCAGGCCGATGCCCATGCCGCCGTGGAAGAGGATCACGACGAGCGCGACGACGCCGATCCGCGTCACGTCCTCCACCGAGATCGCGTGCTCGATTCTCGGCGAGAGGTCCGAGGCGATGGCGGCCGCGACGAGAAAGAGCGCCGGCGTCGGCACGGGAACGCGTGCGGTCACCTTCGCGGCGAGCACCGCGGCCACGAACGCGATTCCGGCGACGACGACAATCGCCCCGAAGTCGGTGAGCTCGGTCATGAGGATGCCTGCGGTCACGCCCGGCGACAGCATGATCGAACCCCGGCGGCGAAGGGGCGGCGAGCGCTTAGGTGAGGGGGATCTCGGCGTGCACCCGCGTGCCGCCGCCGGGCGGGCTCTCGACCACGAGCGTGCCGCCCAGCGCGGCGACCCGGTCGGCGAGGCCACGCAGACCGCTGCTGTCGGCGCCCCCGGCCAGGAGGTCGCCGGCTCCGCCGATGCCGTCGTCGATCACGTCGACGACCGCACGGTCGAGCTCGCGGTGGACGTGGATCTCCGCGTCGGTCGCCTGGGCGTACTTCGCGACGTTCGTCAGCGCCTCGGCGACGACGTAGTAGAACGCCGCCTCGACGTGGCCTGGCAGGCGGTCCTCGAGCACGTTGAGCCGGACGGGAACCGGTGAGCGCGCCGCGAGCGCCTGGAGCGCACCGCCCAGCCCTCGCTCCGTGAGGATCGCAGGGTGGAGGCCGCGCGCGAGCTCGCGTAGCTCCTCGAGCGCGTGCGCGAGCTCCTGGCGCGAGTCGTCGAGCAGGCGACTCGCCTCGGTCGGATCGGATTCGATCCTCGCCTGCGCGAGCCGCAGCGACAGCGACAGCGTCACCAGCCGCTGCTGCGCGCCGTCGTGGAGGTTGCGCTCGAGCCCCCTGCGCGCCTCGTCGGCGGCGTGGACGATCCGCGCCCGCGATGCCCGCAGCTCCTCCTCGTGGCGGTAGCGCTCGGTGAGATCGAGGCCGCAGACGAGCACGAGGTCCCGACCGCTCAGGTCGACGATCGGCGCCGCCGTCCAGCCGATCACCCGCTCCTGGCCGGCCCGTGTTCGCCAGTGCGACACCCGCTCGGCCATCTCCACCCCGCCGGCCGCCTCGGCCACGACGACCGACGCCGAGTCTCGCTCCGCCGGACGGAAGAGGTCCAGCAGGCTGCGTCCGAGCATCTCCTCCTCGCTCCAGCCCATCGCGCGTTCGAAGCCCTTGTTGACCGCATTGCCGACGATCGTCGCCTCGTCGTCGACGACGATGAGCAGGCTGGGCGTTGCGTCGGCGATCTTGCGCAGGAAGTCCCTGTCTCGCGCGGCCTCGGACTCTCGCCGCTCCCGCTCGAGCACCGGATCGGTGTCGGCCATCTCCGCATTATCGCCGGTCAGCGAACGAGCGAGCCGAGCGGGGCCGAAGTCAGTCCGCGAGCCTCGGCGGCGTCGAGGATGCCGGCCAGCGCCTCGACGGTCTGATCCCGCGTCTCACCGCGGCCGGAGCCGTCGCCGTCGTGGAGGAGGATCACCGCCCCTGGTCGAAGCCTCGCCGCGACGCGGCCGACGATCGTCTCCGCTCCCGGCAGGCTCGTGTCGAAGATCCGTCCCTGCCAGCCGCAGATGCGGTAGCCGTGGCGGTGGAGCGTCGCGGCCAGCCATGGGCTCCGCACGCCGTGCGGCGCCCGGAAGAGCGGCACCGGACGCTGCTCGGTCGCGTGGACGACCGCGTCCTCGGTGGCCGCCAACTGAGCGCGGACGCCTGCGGGCGAGGTGAATGCGAGCAGCCGGTGGTCGTCGCCGTGGCTCGCAATCTCGTGCCCGTCGGCAACGAGCTGTGCGACGACGGCCGGGTGCGCTGCGGCCGCGCGGCCGAGGACGAAGAACGTCGCTCGGTGCCCGCGGCCCGCGAGGTAGCTGCTGATCCGAGGGGTGTGGCGCGGGTCGGGCCCGTCGTCGAAGGTCAGCGCGAATCGCCCCTCGGTCGTGGCGGTGCGCACGACCCGGCCGAAGATCGGCGCGTTCTGGTGGAAGGTGCCGAGCAGGTACACGCCCGCGACGAGCGCCCCCGCGATCGCCAGGAGCGGCGTCGTGCCGAGCGCCAGATCCACGGCGACTCCGGCGGCGACCAGGGCCAGCGCGACGGCCCCGCACGCGAGCCAGGTGCCGTACTTGCCCATCACGCAGCCAGTCGTGCGGCCGCGCGTCCCTCCTTGCGCTGCAAGAGCTCGTCGTAGAGCACCTCGAGGCGGTCGGCCACGTGTGTCCAGGCGAAGACCTCGACGGCGCGCTTCCGGCCCGCCTCGCCCATCGCCCGCGAACGTGCCGGGTCGTCGAGCAGCGTCCCGAGCGCACGAGCGAAGCCGAGCTCGTCGTCAGCCCGGTCGACCATCAGCCCGTCGATGCCGTCACGCATCACGAGCTCGAAACCCGGAAGACGGCTGGCGACGACCGGCAGGCCCGCGCTCATGCCCTCGAGCAGGACCATCCCGAACGACGCGAGGCTGCACGGCGTGCAGAGGATGTCGGCGCCCGCCAGATAGCGCGCGCGCAACCGGTTGACGCGGCCGGTGAAGTGCACGTCGCCTCGGAGCTCGTGCGGGACCATTCTCTCGACCACGGGCCGCAGCGGGCCGTCGCCGACGACGACCAGCCGCACGTCGTCACGCGTCTCTCGCAACGCCGTGAAGGAGCCGATCATGTGCTTGACCCCGTTGCGCGGGTCGAAGCGGCCGACAAAGACGATGTTCCGCTTGCCGTCGAGAGCCGGCAGCGGCGCGGCATCCGGCGAGAAGAAGTCGACGTCGATCCCGTTCGGGATCGTGCGGAAGCTCAGGTCGGGGAAGAACGGGCGCATCGAGTCGATGACCGCATCCGAGACGCAGACGATCTCGTCCAGGCGCTGGAAGACGCGGTTCAGGTAGGCCCTGAAGACGCGCAACGGCCCGTAGCCCTGTGGCACGACGCTGTGGATGGTGGCGACCGTCGCCGGCGCCCGGCTGCGCAGGATCGCCATCTGCGGCAGCATCCCGCCGAAGGGGTTGTGCACGTGGATGACGTCGAACCGCCGCCGCGCGAAGAGGCGGTCGAGCGTGAAGGAGAGCTTCGGGCTCAACGAGAGCAGGCTCTCGGAGCCGTTGACGTAGAACGGCACGGCGCGGGCGGCATGGGCGATCTCGAAGTTGCGGTCGGGCAGGTCGTCGACGTCGACCGTCTTCGGGACGTGCAGCAGCCGGGGCGTCACGACGGTGACGTCATGGCCACGCCGGCTGAGCTCGGTCGCCTGGCCGTGGACGTGCTCGGTGATCCCTCCGAGTTGCGGGTAGTAGTAGTCGCTGACGATCGCGATTCTCACCGCGGCCCCACAATGTCGTCCAGACTGCAGGCAGACGTCTGCGGCCGGATGAGAGATGCTTCATCGGGCACCGCGCCAGCCTACGCGGTGTGTCGGACTGCCGCAGCGGTCGCGCGCCCCGGAACCTCCCAATTTGGGCGTTTCAGGGCGATTGAGTCTTGCTTGCGGACCGTGTTCGCGCCGCCAGCAGCCGCTCCACGGCGGTGCGGAACTCGGCCGGCCGTTCGAGCCACGGGAAATGCCCGCAGCCCGGGATCGTCTCGACGAGCGCGCCGTCGATCAGTGCGGCGGTCTCGGTCGACGACCGCAGCGGCAACGGATCGTCATCGCCGTGGACAAAGAGCGCCGGTAGCCGCGCGCCGGGCAGGCCGCGCGCCAGCGTCCGCTGCTCGAAGTGCTCGATCAGCGATCGATTCGTCCCGATCGACGCCTCGACTCCGACCGTCAAGGGCGGCGACAACGCCGGCTTGCCGCCGGCGAAGTAGTGCGGCCAGACGACGGCGAAGCGCTCGACGAGATCTGCCTCGGTGACCTCTGCTCCGGCCCGCCGCCGCGCCTCAACGCCCTCGTTCCACGCTCGCTGCTCGTCGGTCATCTTGGGGCCGACCGTCGCCCGGAAGTCGTCGAAGACGGTGGGGTCGGCACCGAGCGGGTCGATGCAGAGCACTCCCAGGAGCCGCTCCGGATGGGCCACGAGCAGGTGGAGCGCGAGATGCCCGCCCCACGAGTGCCCGATCGCCCACGCCCGCTCGAGCCCGAAGGAGTCGAGCACCGCGAGGGCGTCCGCCAGGTGCGCCTCGACCGAGTACGGAGGGTCCGCGAGCGAGGGCGGTGTCCCGCGCTGCGTATAGCGGATCGTCGAGAACAGGCCGTCGAGCTCCGCCGCGCAGCCGTCGAGGTAGTCGGGTACCGCCGCGCCGCCGTGCAGAAGGAGCGCCGGCGCCCCGGAGCCGCCGTGGTGCCCGTGCAGGGCACCGCCCTCGACCGCCAGCGCGAACGGCTGCTCGTCCACGCCGCGACTCTACGCCTCGCCTCATCGACGGTGCCTGTACGGGTGGCCGGACCGTCGTGGTGCGGTTAACCGCACCACTGTCTCGTCGCGCTGGGCCTGTCGCGCTAGAGCCGCCAGACCGTCTTCGTGTACGCCATCCGCAGTCCGGCCCGCTCCATGTTGCGCTGGCTGTCCGAGCCGAAGGTTGTCAGACCCGTGATCAGCCCGGCGCCTGCCTCGGCGGCCACGCCGAGCCGCTTGGCCACCAGCGCGGTCTGGACGCCGCGGCGCCGGAAGCGCTCGAGTGTGCTTGCGTTCGCGAGCGCCGCGTCGCCGCCGTGGAAGAAGAGCACGCCGGCGCCCGCGTTCTCGCCGTCGACCCGCGCCAGGTAATGCACCATGTCCGCGCGGCCGACGGAGGCGGCGAACCCCGTGAAGTCGACCTCGATGATCTCGGCCGGGACGCCGTGGCCCTCGAGATGCACGCGACCGAAGTCCAGCGCCTCGTCCGGCCCGACGCGCCTCAGTTCGACACCGGGCACGATCTCCCGTGCGGTCGGTAGCCCGTAGAGCACCGACACCACATCCAGCGGGCGACCGCCCTCGCCCGCGAAGCGCGCCGCAAGCTCCTCGCTGCCCGGCGGGAGCTCGACCCAGGGGCGAATGCCCTCCCGCCGGTAGAGCGCCAGCACGTCGTCCAGCACCCCGGGGTCCTCTGGCAGCCCGTGGATGCGGTTCATGAAGTCGAGCTCGGGACGGCTCGGGGCCACCGAGACGGTCACCGCGCCAAGACGCTCGAGCCGCACACCGGCGGGGCCTTCCACGAGCCCTTCGAGCCACGCAACGGAAAACGCATCGAGCACCCGCTCGAGGCGGCCGACCAGCTCACGATCGACGAAGGGCTGCGCGGCCGACATCGGCACATCCTGCCTTGCGCCTCTCATCCCCGGAGATGAGGGACAGATCCATCCGGCGGACGAGGACGAATCATCGGTGCGGCCGATGCCCCGAGACCCCCGTCCCCGTACCTTGGATGACATGAAGAAGCGACTCCTCATCACCGGTCTGGCGCTCTGCGTGCTGCTCCTCGCCATCGGCGGCTGGACGGTGCAAGGAGCTCGCTGGATGCTCGGTGGCGCGCGCCTCCGGCCCGCAGCCGCCTAGCCGCGCAAAGACTCGCCCCGTCCCCGCCTTCCGTCCTCCCCCAGCGGGGGCCGGGGCCGAGTCGCGGATCCGCGTCCGATTTCGGGACGCCGATCCGACACGCCGATCCGATACGGTAAGGAGGCGGCCCCGCGAGGCCGTCTTTCTCTGTGCTCGAACACTCTGTGCCTGAACTGCTCTGTGCCTGAACATCACGGCCATCCGTCGGTCGACCCGCCCGACTACGCCTTCGGGCTGACTGCCGTGCGCCTGCTCCGCCTCTGGCGGGAGCAGTGGCGCCTGGTCGCGGTCGGCCTCACCTGCGCGTTGACGGTCACCACGCTCTCGATCGGCATCGCACTGCTGATCCGCCACGCGATCGACGACTCGATCATCCCCCAGACCAAGGGGAACGGCAATCCGCTGTGGCCGTACCTCGCGTTGATCGTCGGCGCTTCTCTCGTGCGCTTCGCGCTCAACTTCACGCGCCGGTATGCGACCGCGCGGGTCGGCATCCGGATCGAGGCCCGCATGCGCGAGTTGCTCTACCACGCCTTCCTCGGCTACCCGCGCGCGTTCTACGACCAGCACGCGACCGGGCAGGTCGTCTCGCGGGCGACGAACGATCTCTACCCGATCCGCTACTTCATCGGCTGGGGGATGGTCCAGGGAGCGCAGTCGGTGATGATGATCGTCGGCGTCGGGATCGTGCTCGTGCTCGTGAACCCGGTGCTGGCGCTCGAGGGCGCGATTGCGATGCCGCTCGTCGGCGTGCTCGCGTGGGTGTTCGCGCACAAGGTGATGCCGATCTCGCGCGAGGTGCAGCAGCTCAAGGCCGACGTCACGGAGGCGGCCGACGAGGCCGTCGTCGGAATCGAGATGGTGCAGGCGTTCGGCCGCGAGGACGACGTGCGCGGGCGCTTCGCGGGCAAGGCCGAGGCGGTGCGCGACGGCGTTCTGCGCCAGGCGCGCGTCGAGTCGGCGTACCTGCCGGGCCTGCTCTTCCTGCCGACGCTCTCGATCGCCGCGGTGCTCTACTTCGGCGGCCGGAAGGTGTCAGGCGGCGAGCTGACGCTCGGCGAGTTCACGCTCTTCTACGCCCTGCTCCTGCAGCTCGTCTGGCCGCTCGAGGCGCTCGGCTGGATCATCAATCTCGGCCAGCGGGCGATCGCGTCCGCATCGCGCTCCTTCGCCTGGCTGGAAGGGGTCGAGCGGATCCCCGAGCCGGCCGCGCCGCGCGCGCTGCCCGAAGGGCCGCTCGACGTCCGCTTCGAGGGCGTCCACTTCTCGTATCTCACCGGCTCGGAGGTGCTCTCCGGTGTCGACCTCGCCGTCGATGCAGGCGAGATCGTCGCCGTCTGCGGTCCGACCGGCGCCGGCAAGACGTCGCTCCTCAACCTGCTGCCGCGCTTCTACGACCCGACCGGCGGACGCGTGCTCCTCGGCGGCGTCGATGCCCGCGACGTGCCGGTGGCGGAGCTCCGCTACTCGGTGGCGATCGTCACGCAGCGGCCGATCCTCTTCTCGATCCCGCTGCGCGACAACCTGACGGCCGCGCGCCCCGACGCGCCGTGGGACGAGGTCGTCGCCGCGTGTCACGCAGCAGGTGTCGCACAGTTCGTCGACGACCTCCCCGACGGCTTCGACACGCTGATCGGCGAGCGCGGCGTGAACCTCTCCGGCGGCCAGCGGCAGCGTGTCGCGCTCGCGCGGGCGCTGATCGCGGGCTCGCGTGTGATCGTGCTGGACGACCCGCTCTCCGCCGTCGACACCGAGACGGAGCGGCTGCTCGTCGACAACCTCCGCCCCGCCGTCGCCGGGCGCACCGTCCTCGTCGCGACGCAGCGCCTCTCGACCGTCGAAGCGGCCGATCGTGCCGTGGTGCTCGACGACGGCGTGATCGTCGAGGACGGCGACCCGCGGGTGCTGCTGGAGGGTGACGGCCCGTTCGCCCGCCTCTTCGGAGACGAAGTTGTCGCAGCGTAGAACTGGGCTCAGCCGTCTTTCGAAGTACCTGAAAGGGAAGCTCGGACGCGTCGCGCTGCTCTCGCTGATCTCGGTCGGCGCGGCGTCCGGCCCCGTAATCGGGCTGCTGCTCGTGCAAGACGCAATCGACCACGGCATGCGCGCCAACGACACGCGCCGGCTCGCCATCGACGTCGCCATCTACCTCGGAGTCAACGCGGGCGCCTGGGTGCTGACGACGACGATGATCCGCGGTCTCGCCCGGCTGGGGCAGTCGATCGTGCTCGAGCTGCGCGAGGACCTCTTCGAGCACCTGACCGGGCTGTCGCTGCGCTACTTCGGGAAGCAGCGCGCTGGCTGGATCATCGCGCGGCTCACCTCGGACGTCGACGCGATCTCCGATGTCCTCTCGCAGGGACTCTCGACGCTCATCGCCAACTCGCTGACCCTCGTCGCCGCAGTGATCGGACTCTTCATCCTCGACTGGCGCCTCGGCCTCGTCGCGCTCGTCGTGCTGCCGCCGACGCTCGTCCTGACGCGCTGGTTCCAGGTGCGATCGCACGCGGCCTTCCTCGACGTGCGGAACACGATCTCCGCGATGACGGCGCAGATCGCGGAGTCGGTCTCGGGCGTGGCGATCGTGCAGGCGTTCAACCGCGAGCGCGCGTTCCTCGACGAGTTCGACAAGGTCAACCTGGCGAACCTGCGGACGAACCAGGTCGCACAGAAGCTGAACTCGTTCTTCTTCCCGGCGATCGAGCTGCTCGGCGTCGTCGCCGTGGCGTGCGTGCTCTTCGTCGGCGGCCGATTCCTCGATGCGGGGACGCTGACTCCGGGGACGCTGATCTCGGCGATCTTCCTGCTCAATCTCGTGTTCCAGCCGCTGCAGGAGCTGTCCGACCTCTACGGCCAGCTTCAGTCGGCCGGCGCCGCGATGGAGAAGATCTCCACCGTGCTCGACGCCGAGCCGGAGATCCGCGACCGGCCCGACGCGCGGGCGCCCGGCCGGATCGAGGGCGACCTGCAGCTCGAGGACGTCGTCTTCGCGTACGGCGCCGACCCGGTTCTGCACGGCGTCACGTTCGGCGTGCCGGCCGGCGGCTGCCTGGCGCTCGTCGGCGAGTCGGGCGGCGGCAAGTCGACGCTGGCGAAGCTGATCGGGCGCTTCTACGACCCGGACGAGGGCTCGGTGTCGGTCGACGGCGCCGACCTGCGCGAGCTGGAGCTGAACGCGTATCGCCGCCAGCTCGGCGTCGTGCTCCAGGATCCGTTCCTCTTCGCAGGGACGATCGCCGACAACATCCGCTTCGCGCGGCCGGAGGCGACCGACGACGAGGTTGCGGACGTCGCGAAGGCGGTCGGCGTCGACCGCGTCACGCGCCGCTTCGAGGGTGGGCTCCAGCACCACGTTCGAGAGGGCGGCTCAGGGCTCTCGGCGGGTGAGCGCCAGCTGATCTCGATCGCCCGCGCCTTGCTTGCCGATCCACGGATCCTGATCCTCGACGAGGCGACCTCGAACATCGACCGCCCGAGTGAGGTGCTGATCGAGACGGCGCTCGACCGGCTGCTCCGCGGGCGAACCTCGATCATCATCGCGCACCGCCTGTCGACGGTCCGGCGCGCCGACGAGATCCTCGTCGTCGCGCACGGGAAGATCGTCCAGCGCGGCCGCTTCGACGAGCTGCTCGCCACCGAGGGCCCGTTCCGCCGCCTCGCGCAGGAGCTGCGCGGCGCGGCCGATACCGTGCACGGACTGCCGGGACATCCCGTCCCGGAGCCAGGGCTCTAGGTCTCGCGCGCTACTCGGTGCAGGACGAGTCGACCGCCGGCAGGCGCTCGAGCAGCGCGGCGAGCGTGACCAGCTCCTCCTCGGTGTACCGCTCCGAGAAGAGGGTCTTGATGCTCGCCTGGTGGGTGTGCTTGGCCTCGTCGAGCTTCTCGCGCCCGGCGTCGGTGAGGAACGCGTACGAGACGCGCGCGTCGCTCGCGCAGCTGCGCCGCTCGACGTAGCCGGCGCGCTCCAGGCCCTCGAGCAGGCGCGTGATCCCCGACGGCGTGAGCAGCACGCGCTCGGCCAGGTCGACCCGCCGCAGCTGGCCCTCGGGCGCGATCGAGAGCTGCATCATCACGTCGAAGTCGTTCATCGTCAGACCGTGCTCCGCGATCAGCTCGCCGCTGAACTGACGGGTCATCGCCGCGTGCACGCGCAGCAGACGCACCCACGCATCGAGTTGGCGGGAGCGCGCTTTTGTATCTGTGGCCACGTTGGTGCTCATTTGCTTGACCCCTCAAGGATAGCCGACAAACCCGCCCTCGGGAGCCTACGCGGCCGCCCGGATCCCCTCCACCCCCATCGGGATGGTTCGGGAGGCACTCGCGGAGTACCTCAGGGACGCGTCAAGACCTAGGTCGTTGCAGCCTCCGCGGCGCGCGGAGCGGGTGGCTCGACGTCCTCCGCCTTGACGCCGTGCTGGATACCGGGATCGCGCTTGTCGTAGGCGACGTTCGTCAGGAACGTGTCGACGTCCTCATGGATGACGCCCTCGACCCGGTGCGCGAAGAGCGGGAAAGCCTCTGCGTGCGTCTTCTTCGGTAGTCGCCCGAGAGCTGCAGGAACTGCCACCCCTCGATCTTCAGCCACTCGGCGGTGCGCCGGAAATGCCGCCACCGGTCGCCGAAGTGGAAGAACTCCTCGACCGCGATCGACAGCGCCACGAGGAGGCTGACCACGAAGGCGAGCCAGCGCACGAATGAGGCGCCGCTCCCGTCGAGGTTCAGCGAGACGAAGGCGGGAACGAGCACGCCGCCGCAGATCGCGACGAGGCGGAACCAGTAGTAGGCGCGCCGCGACCGGGTTGCCTGCCGCTCGGTCCACACGACGCGGTCGACCCAGCGCGACCGAAGGGCGTGCTTCTGGATCTCCGGCAGCTTCAGGGTCTCGATCACCTCGCAGATGTCGCGCTTCAACCAGCGCTGGTACTTCTCGGGCTCGCGCATCACCTGACCTCCGCCGTCTGCAGCTGATTCGCGATGTCGGCGCGCCGCGAGTGCGGCTTGCCTTCGCGGAACTCGGCGATGTACGCGTCGAAGTCCCACGTGGCGAGGAACTCCTCAGCGGCCGTGCGGCCCGAGTTGTAGAGGGCGAGCTTGCGCTCGTCCGTGAGGTCGAACTCGGTCGTCCCGATGCCCAGCGTCTTGATCGGGATCGTCCGGGCGTACTGCTCCTTCTCGACGTAGAGGCGTTCGTGCGCCTCCATCATCGTGTGCACGAGAGCGCTGATCAGGCTCACCACACCCTTAGCTCCCCCCGGTGCGTGCTCCGGCTCCGGCAACCGTGCCGTGATCGGCGTCTTCGGATCCGGCTCGACGAGCAGGAGACCGAACGTCGGCCACTCCGGCACCTCGCCGGCGTTGCAGTCGAAGAGCCAGACGGGGTAGTTCGAGAGCATCCCGCCGTCGACGATCAGATGCTCATGGTTCGTCTTCTTGTTGTCGACCCGCACCGGCTCGAAGAAGAACGGGATCGACATGCTCATCCGCACCGCGAGCGCGACTTCGAGATCGTCGGGCTCGACGCCCAGGACGTTCGCGTCGCGGGGCAGGATCAGCAGCTGTCGTGACGAGACGTCAGACGCGATCACCTGCAGGCGATGCGCATAGCGCGGATCCTCGTCGCCCGTGCGCAAGTCCCCGAACGTCTTGACGTGCTTCGTCGCCAGCAACTCGCTCATCCACTCGACGAAGCGTTTCCCCTCATAGACACCCTGATCCTTCAGAATCGACACCGCCCTTGCCCACGCCCGGAATCCGGTCCTCCCAGGCCGTGTCCATGAACTGCTTGAAGTCGATACCGAAGACGATGTCCTTCAACGCCGCCGAGTCGTACCCGGCGGCAATCAGCGCCGCCGTGATCGCGCCGGCCGAGGTTCCGGCCACGTTCTGAACCTTGTAGCCGCGCTCCTCGAGCACGGAATACGCGCCGGCCAGGCCGACGCCCTTCACTCCCCCGCCCTCGCAGACGAGGTCACACGCCGCAGCAACTCCGGAAGGTCCCGAGCTCATCCCGTCCTCCTCTGTTGCCAATTGGGCCCGAGTCTAAAGGTCCCGTCGGCGGAACGCGAGCACGGCGACGGCGCCCACCAGCACGAGATAGACGCCCGACCAGACGATCAGGTGCGTTCCGGCCTGCCGGGAGCCGCCGAAGGGGCCGAGCTCGAGCACGAAGCGCGTGAAGCCGAAGCTGTCGACGGTCAGGCGGTGCAGCGCATCCTGGTAGAGCGCCTCGAACGGGAGAAACCACGAGGCGGTGCGACCGATGTGCTCCAGCCGGTGGGACTGGATCGCGTGGCCGATCTCCGCCAGCAGGCCCGCGGTGAGGCCGGCGCCGAAGATCATCAGCACGCCGATCCCGTTCGCGATCGGCGCGAGGAAGATCGAGCCGAGCAGTGAGAGCGCCGCGACGATGACGACGGCGCCCGCGAGCTCGAGCCCCGGCGTGACGACGCGATCGGGCGTCCACCCGCCCGCATGGTTCGTCAAAGCGAGCGCGATTCCGTAGACGCCGAGCACGTAGACGACGCAGACGCCCGCGGCACCGGCGAAGCGTCCGGCCAGGAGTTGCGCGCGGCCGAGCGGGCGGACGACGAGCGGCTGCAGGAGCCCCGCCTCGGCCTCCCCGCGCACGGCGCCGAGGGTCAGGAAGACCGCGAGGATCGTCCCGAGGAAGAGCGTCGCGAACATCGCGAGGCCGAAGACGATCGCGCCGGCGACGGTGCGGGAGTCGAGACCCTGCTCGTTGGTGACCGACGAAGTTCGCGGTGTCCTTGAACGCGGCGTTGACACCCCAGCCGTAGAGCGCGAGGAACCCGGCGGTCAGCAGGAGCACGACGGCGAACATCTTGCGGCGGAGGCTCTCGCGCAGCGAGTAGAGGACGATCGTCGTCGATCGACGACCTCCAGGTACACGTCCTCCAGGCTCGAGCGGACGACCCGCACGCCGAAGACCTGCTCGCCTGCGCCGACGAAGCTCCGCCACGAGGCGAGGCGCATCCTCGCGGGTCGCGTCCGGGTAGGTGCGGACGCCGAGAGCCGGTCTCGATCTCGACACCGCCGCTCTGGGTCAGCTCAGCCGGCGTCCCGGCTGCTGCGAGGGCGCCGCCGTCGATGATCGCAACGCGGTCGCAGACGAGCTCGACCTCGCTCAGGAGATGCGAGTTGAGCAGCACGGCGACGCCCCGGTCGCGCAGCCCTTCGAGCAGGGCGCGCACCGTGCGCCGGCCGGCCGGGTCGAGCGCCGAGGTCGGCTCGTCGAGGAGCAGCAGCCTGGGATCGCCGACGAGCGCCTGCGCGATGCCGAGCCGCTGCTGCATGCCCTTGGACATCGCCGCCACGCGTGTCTCCCGCGCTTCGCTGAGCCCGACGAGCTCGAGCAGCTCGCCTCGCTCGCGCGCGCCACCAGCTGAGCTCGTGAGCCGCTGATGGAGCGTCAGGACCTCGTCGGCGCTCGCCCAGCCGGGGAAGCGGAAGAGCTCCGCGAGATAGCCGATCGCCCGCCGCGCCTCACGCGAGCCGGCCGGCGCACCGCAGACGCGCGCCACGCCTCCAGACTGCCGAACGAGCCCGACGGCGATCTTGACGAGCGTCGACTTCCCCGCCCCGTTCGGGCCGAGCAGACCGACGAGCTCCCCCTCGCCGACGGTCAGGTCGACCCCCCGGAGCGCCTGCGTTCTCCCGTACCGCTTCGACAGATCAGAGATCTCGAGCGCGAGCATCGTCCTCGGTTACGCAGGCCCGGCAGCCGGGACGAGCTCGTCGAGGAGGATGCGGATCTCGCAGATCTCGCGGAAGCCGAGGCGGACGAGGATCGGGCGGGACATCGCGCCCGCCTGCGTCACGAGCGCCGGCTTGCCGGCGGCGACGGCGTCCTCCCAGCGGGCGGCGACCAGCGCCCGGTAGGCGCCGCGGCCGCGCGCCTCCGGCAGCGTTGCACCGCCGAAGAGCGTGACGCCGTACTCGCTGAACGCGGCCGTTCCGCGCGCCACCGGCTCGCCGTCGACGTACGCGAGATACGTCTCGATCCCGGGCACAGGCGGCTCGGGATCCTCGACGCCGACCTCGTCGGGCTTCATCCCGAAGCCGATCGCGGCGATCCGCGACGCGATGCGCTGCTCCTCCATCGTCTCGACCCGGCGCACCTCGACGTCCGTCGGGGCCTGCGCCGGCGGCTTGTCGAGGACCATGCCGATCACGTGTGGATCGCTGTCGTCCACCATGCCGAGCGCGAGCAGCCGCTCGGCGAGGTCAGCCGGCGTCGCCGACGAACCGACCTCCCAGGTCAGCGCCGTTCGTCCCCGTCCGCGCACAATCTCGCGCACCTCCTCGACGACTGCCTCGACGTCGTCGTCGCCGATCCGGAACCGCTGGGCGACGTTCCAGCCCGGCGCGTCGCCGCGGCCCATCCAGAGGACGTAGCGGTCATCGACGATCCGCTGGTCTGATGGGCCGAGCGGCGTGTAGGTGTTGGCGTTCTCGGTGAGCTCCAAGATCTCGACGGGGACGTCCACACGGGTCAGATTCCATGCGGGCAAGCTACCTGCGCCGCAAAGACGTCACGCTCGCTGTGGCTGGCGCAGCGCCTGCTCGGCGGCGGCCTTCACCCCTTCACCGTACGTCGGGTAGGCGTGGTGCGAGAGCGCGAGCTCCTCGACCGTGACGCCGAGCTGCAGGGCGATCGCGAGCCCCTGGACGATGTCGCTCGCTCCGCGCGAGACGACGTGGATCCCGAGCACCCGCCGGCTCACCGGGTCGAAGACCACCTTGTAGAGCCCGTGCTTCGCACTGGTGAACTGCGCGCGCTGTGACGTACTTCACCGGGTGCACGACAGCGTCGACGTCGACGCCCCGGGCGCGCGCTTCTTCCTCGGTGAGCCCGACGCCGGCGATCTCCGGGTCGGTGAAGATCGCCGTCGGCAGGAACGTGTAATCGGCCGGGCGGGCGGCCAGCCCGAACATGTCGTCGATCGCGATCCGCGCCTGATACTGGGCCACCGGCGTGAACTGGATGCCGGTCACGTCGCCGGAGGCCCAGACGCCCTCTGCGGTCGTGCGCAGGTGCTCGTCGACCCGGATCGACCGAGGCGTGTGCTCCACGCCGGCCGCCTCCAGCTTCAGCTCCTCGACGTTGATCGTGCGGCCCGAGGCGAGCATCAGCTTCTCGGCGCGAAGCTCGTCGCCGCTCTCGAGCGTCAGCACGATCTCGTCGCCGTCCTGCCGCACGGCCGCGGCCCGGGCGTCGTGCACGAGGCGGATCCCCTCCTCCACGAGCGAGCGCTGCAGCTCCTCGGCCGCCTGGCGGTCCGAGCGCGCGGCCATGTGCGGGCCGCCGTTCACGATCGTCACCTCGCTGCCGAAGCGCGAGAACATCTGGCCGAACTCGAGCCCGACCGGGCCGCCGCCCAGCACGACGAACGACCGCGGCAGCTCCTCGAGTTCCAGCGCCGAGATGTGGTCGATCCAGTCGATCGAGTCGATGCCCTCGATCGGCGGCACAGCCGTCCGCGAGCCCGTGGAGATCAAGATCCGGTCCGCCGTCAGCTCCTGGTCGCCGACGCGGATGGCCCGCGCGCCGGTGAAGGTCGCGACGCCTTCGTACGTCTCGACGCCCCAGGAGGAGATGAGCTCGACCCAGCCCGGCTGCGACCGCTGGATCGACAGCTTCCACTGCCTCAGTTTCGCGAGGTTCACGTGCGCCTCCGAGACCTCGATCCCCCGCTCCTCCGCAAGCGCGTTCACGTCGTGGATCAGATCCGCGACGACGAGATACGCCTTCGTCGGCTTGCAGGCGATGTTCGGGCAGCTGCCGCCCCACCGCTCCCGCTCCACCATCGCGACGCGCGCTCCGTGCTCCCGGATCGCCTTCGTCGCCGCGTCGCGCGCGGCCGAGCCGGCGCCGAGGACGATCAGGTCATAGTGGTTCGGGTCATCGCGCTCGGGCATGGCTCGCTCCTGTTCTCTGACGGAAGCCGCTCAGTCTCCGCCCCCGGCGCGCTCGTTACAACGTTCCGTGGGATAGGTTCGACGCGTGAGCACGCTCGAGGAGGCGACCCTGATCGCAGGGCTGCGGGCACGCGACGAGGCCGCGTTTATGGCGCTCGTGGACATGTACGGCGCCTCGCTTCTCCGCCTCGCGCGGTTGTATGTCCGCGACCGGGCCGTCGCCGAGGACGTCGTCCAGGAGACCTGGGTCGGCGTCTTGCGCGGCATCGACCGCTTCGAGGGGCGCTCCTCGTTCAAGACGTGGCTCTACCGGATCCTCACGAACACGGCCAAGACCCGCGGCGTGCGGGAGAGTCGGAGCACGCCGTTCTCCGCGCTCGCCGGCGACGAGGACGAAGGCACTGTCGACGCCGACCGCTTCCGCCCCGACGGCGATCGCTTCGCGGGGCACTGGACGTCGTATCCCGAGGATTGGAGCGTCATCCCCGAAGCGCGCCTCGTCGCCGACGAGACGATGGCGGTGATCCGCGAGGCGATCGACCGGCTGCCCGAGACGCAGCGGACCGTGATCACGCTCCGCGACATCGAGGGCTGGAGCTCCGAGGAGGTCCGTAACGTTCTCGAGCTTTCCGAGACCAATCAACGGGTCCTGCTCCACCGGGCGCGCGCCAAGGTGCGCGCGGCGCTCGAGAGGTACCTGGCAGACACATGATTCGCGATGAACTCACCTGCAAGGAGCTCGTCGAGCTCGTCACCGCCTACTTCGAGGGCGCGCTGAGCGACGCCGACCGGCGCCTCTTCGAGGAGCACATCGAGACCTGTGAGGGCTGCCGCCGCTACCTGGCGCAGCTGCGGACGACGATCGAGCTGACCGGCCGCCTCGACGAGGAGTCGCTGGACACGCTCGGCCCGGCGGCGCGCGAGGCACTGCTCGAGGCGTTCCGCTCCTGGCGCGGCTGAGCAGCCAGAGGCTAGAGCCCGTACGCGTCGCGATAGATGTTCTTCAGGTCCTCGACCTTGTCGACGTAGGCCCGCGTCTCCGAGAACTGGATCTCCTGGCCCTTCGCGCGCCACTCGTCGACGTTTCCCTGGCCCGCGTTGTAGGCGGCGAGGACGAGGCGCTCCTGGCCGTACTTCTGGAAGAGGTGCCGGAGGTACCACGAGCCGTAGCGGATGTTGATCTCCGGGTCGAGCAGGTCGTCGGTCGTGAACGCATGGCCACCCGTGCGAATCGCGATCCCCTTCGCCGTCTCCGGAGTCAGCTGCATCAGGCCGACGGCGCCGGAGGGCGACTTCGCACCCGGATGGAACTTCGACTCCTGGTAGATGACGGCCGCGAGCAGCGCCGGGTCGAGGTCGTAGTTGCGCGCGTGCGAGCGGACGATCGCCTCGTAGCGCAGCGGATAGCGGAGCCGCTCGTACCAGGGCGGGCTCGTCTCGTCGACGACCAGGAAGACGCCCGCGAGGATCGCGACGACGAAGGTGACCTGGACGAGGCGCTTCACGGCGCCAGCTCGGCCATGACGCCGGCGACGAAGGCGTCCAGCTCGTCGAGCCCGCCGGTGTTCACGTAGGCCCAGTCCGCGGCCTTCACCTTCTCGCGGTCCGGAACGAGGAGCTCCTCCCGCCCGGTCGAGCGGCCGTTGGTGCGGGCGTCGCGGAGCTGCCGTGGCGCCGTGATCACGACAACCTTGTCGAACCGCTCCTGGCCGCCGGTCTCGTAGAGGAGCGGCACCTCGGTCACGCACACGGCGGGCGGGTCGTCCAACTCGCCGAGCGCTTCGCGCCAGCGCAGGTACTCGGCCGCGACGCGTGGGTGCAGGACGCTCTCCAGGTACGCGAGCGCCTCGGGGTCGTCGAAGACGATCGACGCGACCGCGCTCCGGTCGATGACGCCCTCGTCCGGATTGACGATCCCATGCCCGAAGCGGCTTACGAGCTCGCGCTTCACGTCCTCGTCGGTGCGCAGCAGGTGATGGACGATCTCGTCGGAGGAGACGACCGCCGCGCCGTGACGGGCGAACGCCTTCAGCGCCTCGCTCTTGCCGGCGCCGATCCCACCCGTGATCGCGACGGCGATCGGTGCCGGCACTTGGCCGCCAGGTCGTTACGGTCCATGGCACGCGAAACAAGCGCTGCAAGGACGCAGGGAGCGCGGTAGTGGTCTACGCGCGACGAGGCGCCGCAGCGCGCCGGTTTGCAGCCGCCAGGGCGCGGTGGACGGCGCTGCGCACCCTAAGCGGGAGGATCTTCGTCCTGCTCGGCGGGCCTCGTCCGCGGCAGGGACTTCTGCATCGCCTTCGGCCGTAGCCTCGGCCTCGGCGGCAGGCTCGTCCGCCTCGGCGGGCTCGTCGGCCTCGGCGGCGGGGGGCAGCTCGGGCTCGGGCTCCTCGGCAGGCGCCTCGACGGTCTCTTCGGCGACGGCATCGTCTGCAGCGACCTCGGCTTCCGCCTCAGGCGCGGCCTCGGCCACGGCTCGTCAGCCGCGGGGCTTCGTCGGCCGCTGCTTCCGGCGCCTCGACCGGCTCGCCGGCGTCCGCGGGCGGCTCGAGCGGCGGCGCCTCGGGGGCGGCCGTCGAGTCCTCGGCGAAGACGTCCTCGGAGAGGTCGATCGCCGGCCGGGTGTGCTCCGGCAGCTCGTCGCCCTCGCCTTCCTCCACGCGCTTCAGCGAGAGGGACAGGCGGCGGCGCTCGCCGTCGACCTCGATGATCTTCACGTTCACGGGCTGGCCCTGCGAGACGACCTCGCGCGGGTTCTCGACGTGGTGCTGGGCGAGCTCGGAGATGTGCACGAGGCCCTCGACGCCCGGCAGGATCTCGACGAAGGCGCCGAACGTGACCACCTTCGTGACCTTGCCCTGGACGACGTCGCCCTCGGCATACGTGTCGATCACCTGCTGCCACGGATCGCTCTGCGTCTGCTTGAGGCCGAGCGAGATCCGCTGGCGGTCGCGGTCGATGTCGAGCACCTTGACCTTGACGTCCTGGCCGATCTCCAGCACCTCGCTCGGGTGGTTCACGTGCGACCACGAGAGCTCCGAGATGTGAATGAGACCGTCCATGCCGTCCAGGTCGACGAACGCGCCGAAGTCGACGATGTTCGAGATCTGGCCTTCGACGACGTCGCCCGGCTGCAGGCGGTCGAGAATCTTCTGGCGCTGCTCCTTCCGCTCCTCCTCGAGGACGGCGCGGCGGGAGAGCACGACGTTGTTGCGCGAGCGGTTGAGCTCGATCACCTTCGCGAGCAGCTCCTGGCCGAGGAACTCGTCCAGGTCCTGCACGCGGCGGATGTCGACGAGCGACGCCGGCAGGAAGCCGCGCACGCCCAGGTCGAGAATGAGACCGCCCTTGACGACCTCGATCACGCGCCCCGTCACCGGGTCGCCGTTCTCGTAGGCCTGCTCGATGTTCTTCCAGGCGAGCTCGAAGCGGGCGCGCTTCTTCGAGAGGATGAGACGCCCTTCGGCGTCCTCCTTCGTCATCACGAGCGCGTCGATCTCGTCGCCGACCGACACCTCGTCGGCCGGGTTCACCGAGCGGCGGATCGAGAGCTCGGAGACCGGAATGACGCCCTCGGACTTGTAGCCGATGTCGACGAGGACCTCGTCCTTGTCGACGCGGACCACGGTGCCGTGCACGACCTGTCCCTCGTTGATCTCGGGGAAGGTCGAGTCGTAGTCCGGAATCAGCTCCCCGTCGGGGCCTTCGACCCAGACGCCGGCCTCGAGCTTGGGATCCTCGTGCTTGGGGTCGTCGAAGTCGGATTGCCCGAGTTGGGGGTCTTCGGTCCACGGTTCCATCGTCTCGTTCGCCATGAGCGGGCGCAGTATAGCTACGGCGCCTGGACCCAACCCGGATTGGCCGGTCTGCGCTCAACCGGCGCAACGGCGTCTCTTTTCCGTCTGAATCTGGCGAATGCCAAGCGAGCAGTGTGCCAGGGGCGCGGCGGGACCGCGCCCCTGGCAGGCGCTTCCTTACAGGAGGCTTACGAGTTTCTTCAGCAGGGCCGCGACCTCGGGCGAGATCGAGTGCCCGGCCCTGTCGATCTCCTTCTTGAGCCTGTCGGGCTTGTGCGCGTCGATCGCTGCGCAGAGCTTGTCCGCGAGCGCCTGATCGTGGATCAGGCGATGGATCAGCACGCACAGCGACTGCGGCGTGATCGCCGACCTGGCGGTCGCCGAGTAGGTCGTGACGCCGCCGTCCTTGTCGCGGATGGCTCCTCGGACGACGAACGTCCCGGGAGCCCGGCCGGCGCAGTTGACGGTCGACGACGTCCCGAAGGCGGACAGCGTGCCGGAGCCGCAGTCGAACGCGTACTTGAAGCCCGCCGCGGTGTCGCGCGGCGACGGATCGCTCGGCCCCGTCAGCGACAGCGGGAACGAGAGGAACGGGAACACGTCGCCCGCCCCGGAGAAGGTCGCCGTCGGGGCGACGTTCGTCGCGGTCGTCGTCGCGGTCGCCGTGCCCGTGCCGCCCTCGTCGTCGGTGGCCGTGAACGTCACCACGTAGGTCCCGTTGTCATCGGTCGTATACGAGATCGACGTACCCGTGCCGGACGCGAACGGGAGACCGTTCTTCGTCACGGTCCAGGCGGTCGTGACGACATCGCCCGAGCCGCCGTCCAGCGCGGACCCGGTCAGCGTCACGGTTGCGCCCTCGGGCACGGTTGCCGGAGCCGGAGAGAGAGTCGCGACCGGCGCGGCGTTCGAGACGACCGTCTCCTTCGTCACCGAGTCGGACGCACCGTCGTCGTCGGTCGCCGTGAAGGTGAGTGCGTACGTCCCGTTGTCGTTCGGCACATAGGACGGGTGCGTCCCCGTGCCCGACGCGTAGGCGACGCCGTCCTTGGTGACGCTCCACGCATACGTCAGCGTGTCGGCGCCGGGGTCGGTCGCCGAGCCGGTGCCCGTGACGGTCGCTCCCTCGACTGCGGTCGACTGCACGTCAAGCGACGCGGTCGGGGCCACGTTCGTGACGGTGACGTCGACCGAGGCGGTCGCCGTCTTGTCGCCGTCACTGACCCGCACCGAGACCGTCTTCGTCGCAGGGCCGTCGAGCCCGGTGAACGGGACGCTCTGGCCCGCCGTCTCGAAGACGCCGTCGCCGTCGAGGTCCCACGCATAGGTGAGCGTGTCGCCGTCCGGGTCGCTGCCGGTCGCGGCCAGCGTGATCGTGCTGCCCTCGGCGACGGTGTACGGCCCACCCGCGTCGACCGACGGCGTCCGGTTGAGCGTGATGCGGACGACCGACGGGTCGTGATCCGACGCCTGGTCGGCGAACTCGGCGTTGACGTGGACGACGTCGTAAGTCGACGACGGCCCTGCAGGCGTCGAGCTGACCAGGATGTGGTCGAGCACCTGCGAGTTGCCCTCGAACTCGTAGCTGTAGCGCTCGCTCAGCGGCAGCGTGTCGATCAGGTCGTGCAGCACGCCGCCTGCGGTGAGGATCTGGACCGGGTCGGAGAACTGGAAGTCGTTCAGGTCGCCGAGCACGACGATCGTTCGCGTTCGGGTCGACGGCCAGGATCGAGTCGACGAAGTCGTGCACGACCTGGGCCTGCTGGTGCCGCTGAGCCTCCGAGCTGCCGGACCGGCGGCTGGAAGCGGCCCATACAGCGGGTCGTCGCCGCCCTTCGAGTTGAAGTGGTTGGCGATCACGAAGAACGGTCTGGCCGTTGAAGCGTGAACTCGCGCGGCCAGCGGCTTGCGGCTGTCGATGCCACGCTGGGTTCGCCGGATCGATGCGGCCCGGGCTGAACGTGCAGATGCGTCCGCCGTGGCGTCGGTGAACGACGCTGTTCGCGGTGGTCGAGCCGGCGCCCGGCCGGTCGACGAACGCGAGGCCGCGGTCGGTGCGGAAGAGGAAGCCCTGCCGGATGTTGCCGCCGGGCGCGCCGCCGTCCTGATCGTTGACCGGGTCGATCTGGCGGTACTCGTAGGTGGGCCCGCCGGCGGCGTCGATCGCCGCGATGAGCGTGTCCGATGGTGATCGTCGCAGTCGACGACGCCGTTGTTCGGTGGCGCCGGAGTTGTCCTGCATTTCCTCGATCGCGACGATGTCCGGCGCCTTCAGGTTGTTGACGATCAGACCGGCGAGCCGGCCGAACTTCGACGGGCGGGTCGGTCGGGGCGAGGTTCTCGACGTTGAAGGTCGCGACCGAGACCTGTCGCGAGCTCTGGTCGGCGGTCGTCTCGCGGAGGCCGACCGGAGTCGACGCGGGCCGCGCCTGCGTCACCTCCAGGAAGAAGTTGCCGAAGTTGTAGTCGAGGACGCCGACGATCGGGCCGGCGTAGCGGTCGCCCACGTTCATGCTCGGCAGCGGCGTGATCACGTCGTCGAGGACCACGCGCTCGGGGTTGAAGTCATCCGCCTGCAGGAGACAGGCCGCCGCGGGCGTCCGCACGGAGGCGGTCGGACGTCCGGCGCGACCGGCGTCTCGCCGAAGCTGTTCGTCGGCCCGACGGCGACCGGCGTCGTTCAGCTGCACGCGCATGCCTTCGAGGCTCTCCCAGAAGTCGATCCCGTCGCTGCCTGGGTCGAAGCTGGCGAAGCCGTCGTCCTCGATCACCTCGACGGCGGCGTCAGGCCGCCGGCACCGACGATCGTCGCGGCGGGAAGCGGGTTCCCGGATGACTGCACCTGGATCACGGGTGCGCTGAGCTCCGTCGTCGTCAGGTTGGCGCTCGACGCGCCGCCGGGACGGAACTCCTGGACGTGCGCGTCGACTGCGACGGCGTCGCCGACGCTGACCGCCGGGGCGGAGCTCGTGAAGACGAAGATGCCCTCCGCGGTGGCCGGGTCGGCGTCCGGGGCGGGATCCTGCATGTAGAAGCCGTTCGTGCGCAGGCCGGTGACGATTCCCTGGACGTTCGCGACGTCCTGGTTCGCCTTCGGCGAGGTGTGCCCGGCACCCTGGATCGCCGAGATCTCCGTCGGCGGCGGCGGCGGACCTGCGGTCGTGAACGAGAAGACGTAGTCGGCCGCCATCGTGTCCGGCGGGTCGATCGTGTCGACGTCGCCGACGTTGACCGCCGTGATCGTGACGGTGCAGGTCTCGCTGAGGTCGAAGTCGGTCGCCGGATCGAGCGTGTAGGTGGTCGGCCCGCCGGTGACGACGGCCGTGTGGACGCCGCTCGGGCAGGAGATCGAGTACCAGCCGTCGGCGACGGTCACCGGCTCGGAGAAGGTCACGGAGATGTTCGCCGTGCGCGAGACGCCGGTGGCGCCGTTCGCGGGCGAGGTGCTCGAGACGGCAGGTGCCGCGTCGGTGACGACGCCGCAGTCGTGCGAGCTGAGGCTCGTGCGCGGAGCCGGGCTCTCGGCCGTGAAGTCGATCACGTTGCGGTCGGTGTCCTGGCATCCCTGGTCCGCGCGGAGCGCCGCGAGCGTGTTGGAGAGCGTCGGCGCCGCGGCGTCGCCCTCGAAGAAGTTGGCGCCGTCGTAGCCGATGAGGTCGACGATCGTCGCAAGGGCCGCCGGCGAGCACGGGCTTGCGGTGCTGCCGTTGCAGCCGAGCGGCGTCGTCGTCGAGACGACCGCGACCTTGCCGCCCGTCGCGCTCATGTTGATCGGGGTCGTGTCGGAGATGAACGGAGCCGGCAGCGGGGCGCCCGTCGCGCCGGTGGCCTCCTGGACGAGCACGTACTGGCCCGAGGCCAGGGTGCCGGAGAGCGGCGTGATCAGGTTCGTCGCCGACCCGAAGTTGCCCGTGCCGGTCGCGCTCGCGTACTGCACCGACCAGCCGGTGAGGTCGACGGGCGAGGCGCTGCGGTTGAAGAGCTCGATGAAGTCGCTCTGGTACGGCGCGCCGGCGTTGCCGCCGCCGCCATAGACCTGGCTGATGACCACGCTCGTCGAGCCGACGGCGAAGGCCGATCCGGACGCGACGAGCACGACTGCGAAGACTCCGGCCAGGCTTGCGGCCAGGCGGCAAAGGTGACGCATTGACTCTCCCCTCTTGTGGCTCCCCCGAATTTGCGCGGGGCAGTGTAGACGGCCGGGCGGCGAATCGGCCCCTCGGCGGCGGACTCGTTCGTTGCTTGTCTCAGCCGACCCCGGCCGGGGTCGGCAGCGGCGCTCCCCGTGGGCGATTTTACTCCCTCAGCAGGAGAACTCCAGCGCCGGTCACCGGTCCGTTACGACTTCGCCTCGGCCCAGTTGTCGCCGGCGCCGACGTCGACCGCGAGCGGCGGGTCGAGCGGATAGGCGCCGCACATCTCCTCGCGCACGAGCTCGCGACCCCGCTGACCTCGGCCTCGGGCACCTCGAGCAGCAGCTCGTCGTGCACCTGGAGCACGAGCCGCGCACCGGCCCTCGTCGCGCAGCCGGTCGTGGATTCGGATCATCGCCACCTTGATGATGTCGGCGGCCGTGCCCTGCATGATCGAGTTGACGGCGAGCCGCTCGCCGAGCGACCGCGTCTGGCGGTTCGCGCGCGGATCTCCGGGACGGGCCGGCGGCGGCCGAGCAGCGTCGTCACGTAGCCGTCGCGCTCGCGCCTGCTCGATCGTCCGCGCGATGAAGTCCTGCACGTGCGGGAAGCGCGCGAGGTAGGTGTCGATGTAGGCCTGCGCCTCCTCGCGCGGGATCTCGAGGTTCTCCGAGAGGCCGAACGCGGAGATGCCGTAGATGATCCCGAAGTTGACCATCTTCGCGACGTTTCGCTCGTCCTTCGTGAGCGTCGCCGGGTCCTTGCCGAGCACCTCGGCGGCGGTCGCGGGGTGGATGTCCTCGCCGCGCGCGAACGCCTCGCGCAGCGTCGGCTCGCCGGAGACGTGCGCGAGGATGCGCAGCTCGACCTGCGAGTAGTCGGCCGAGATCAGCCGGAAGCCCTCCTCGGCGATGAAGGCCGAGCGGATCTCGCGGCCGAGCTCCGGTGCGGATCGGGATCGACTGCAGGTTCGGGTTCGTCGTCGAGAGGCGGCCGGTCGCGGCGACGGTCTGGTTGATCGTCGTGTGCAGCCGGCCGTCCGTCGCCGATCAGGGTCGGCAGCGGCCGAGGTAGGTGTTGAGGAGCTTCGAGTACTCGCGCCACTCCTCGATCACCGGCACGATCTCGTGCTCGCCGCGGATCGTGCGCAGGACGCGCGTGTCGGTCGAGTAGCCCGTCTTGCCCTTGCGGCCCGGCGTCAGCTCGAGCTTCTCGAACAGGATCCGCGCGACCTGCTGCGGTCGAGCCGATCATGAACTCCTCGCCCGCGAGCTCGTACGCCTGCGCCTCGAGCTCCTCGACGCGGTCGGCGAGCCGGGCGGTGATCTCGCCCATCCGGTACGTGTCGATCTTGACGCCGGTGTCCTCCATCGCGGCCAGGACGCGCGCGAGCGGCAGCTCGATCTCGCGGTAGAGGTGCTCGGAGCCGCGCTCCGGACCCGCTCGAGCGAGCGGCTCGCGCAGCCGCAGCGTCGCCGCCGCGCGGCGCACGAGCGCGGCGGTCTCCTCGTCGGGCGGCTCGGGCGTCCGGCACGAGCTCGACGCCGTACTCGGCGGCGAGGTCGTCGAGCTCGTAGGTCGCCGCGGCCGGGCTCGATCAGGTACGCGGCGATCATCGTGTCGTCGGCGGCGTCGACGCGCAGCGCCTTCGCGTCGTGGACGACGAGCTCGCCCTCGAGCCGCAGCGGCCGCGGCGCGACGACGACCTCGTCCCGCCGTCGCGACGGCGATCCGGTCGCCGTCGGCGCGATCGCCGACGACCGCCGTCGAGCTCGGGAGGTCGCCCTCGCGCCACGGCACGTCGACGCCGGTGAGGATCATCGGCGCCGGCCGGCAACGCCTCGTCCAGCTCGTCGACGCGGTTCAAGCAGGCTCGCGGAACTCGAAGCGGCGGAAGATCTCCTTCAGCTGCGAGCGGTCGGGCGGCGCGAGCACGAGCGCGGCCGGGTCGCAGTCGATGTCGAGGTCGCGGCGCATCGTCGCGAGCTGCTTCGAGACGCGCGCCTGCTCGGCGTGCTCGGTGATGTTCTTCGCGCGCGCCGGCGAGAGCTCGTCCGCGTGCTCGATCACCGCCTCGAGCGAGCCGTACTGCGCGATCAGCTGCCCGGCGGTCTTGTCGCCGATCCCCGGGACGCCCGGGATGTTGTCGGACGTGTCGCCCTTGAGGCCGATGAAGTCGGGCACCTGGTCGGGCCGGATCGCCGTAGCGGGCCTCGACGCGCTCCGGCGTGTAGACGTGGACGTCGGCGACGCCGCGCGGCGTCATCATCAGGCACACGTTCGTCGGAGCCGAGCTGGAACGCGTCGCGGTCGGTCGAGACGACGCACGTCTTGATCCCGGCCTGCGTCGGCGCGCGTCGCGAGCGTCGCGATCACGTCGTCGGCCTCCCAGCCCTCGAACTCGAGGTTGCGGTAGCCGAACGCCTCGACGATCGGGCGGAAGTGCGGGAACTGCTCGCGCAGCAGGTCCGGCATCGGCTTGCGGCCCTCCTTGTAGACGACGTCCGCGCTCGGGCGATCGCCGGCGCGATGCACCGGCCGCGAGTCCCACGCGACCGCGACGCCCTTCGGCCGGTAGTCCGAGAGCAGCTTGAAGAGCATGTTCGTGAAGCCGAGCAGCGCGTTCGTCGGCACGCCCTCGCTCGTCGCGAGCTCCTCCGGCAGCGCGAAGAAGGCGCGGTAGGCGAGGTTGTTGCCGTCGACGAGGAAGAGCTCGGAGTCGCGGGCGGGCGCGTCGTCGAGCTCGAGCTCCGCTCCCGTCAGCGTCTTCGGCATAGGGGCACGGTATCGTCCTCGCCCGATGTCCCGTCTCCGGATCGAGCCGTTCGCGGACGAGCACCTGGACGCCGCCGGCGAGCTGCTGGCGGCGCGCCAGCGGCGGCACCGCGAGATGGAGCCGCTCGTGCCCGAGCGCTACGAGGATCCTGCCGCCGCACGGGCGGAGGTGGAGGCGCTCTGGCAGACCGACGACACGCCTGGGGCCGTCGCGATCCGCGACGGGCGAGTGGTCGGCTACATGGTCGGGATCCGCAAGGCGGAGAGCTGGGGAGCCAACGTCTGGGTCGACCCGGCCGGTCACGCGGCCGAGGAGCCGGAGGTCGTGCGCGATCTCTACGCGGCGGCGGGCGCCGAGTGGCTCGCCGCCGGCTGGAATGCGCACTACGCGGTCGCGCCCGCGGATCCGGCCTCGCTCGAGCCCTGGTTCCGCCTCAGCTTCGGCCAGCAGCAGGCGTTCGCGATCCAGGAAGTGCCGGCCGAGGTCTCATGGCCCGAGGGCACACGGCTGTCGGGCCGCGCGGACTTCGACGAGCTGGTGCGACTCGCGCCCCTGCTGGCCGACCACCAGGAGCAGGCACCGGTGTTCGCCAGGGGCCTTACCCGGCAGAGTGAGGCGGAGCTGCGCGCCGAACTGGAGGAGGATCACGCCAACGAGCGCGAAGCCTCGCTCGTCGCCGAGCAGGACGGCAGGATCGTCGCCAACTTCTATCTCGCGCCGGTCGAGGTCTCCTCGACGCACGTCGGCGTCACGCGCCACGACGGGTCGATCCTGCTGGCCTTCGCAATCAGCGATCCGGAGGTGCGCGGCACCGGCGCCGGGCTGAAGCTGATGGATGCGTCGTTCGCATGGGCGCGCGAGCACGGGTACGAGACGATGACGACCGACTGGCGCGTCACGAACCTGCTCGCGTCGCGGTTCTGGACGGCGCGCGGCTTCCGGCCGACGTTCATCCGCCTGCACCGGCTGATCGGCTAGCAGGAGATGCCCCGGGTCCCGCTGCTCGCCGGCTCGCGGCTCGCGGTCGTCGACACGGGCGAGCGCTCGCTCGTCCTGCGGCCGCCCGTCCCGCCCGAGCACGACATCGCCGACATCGCCGCAGCCGTGCGGGATGCGATGCGCTTCCCGCTGGAAGGTGCGGCGCTGGAACGCATCGTGACCCCGGGCGGCTCGGTGACGATCGTGATCGAGCCGCCGGCCCTGCCGCTGCCCGGGGCGGCGCGCGACCCGCGCCAGGAGGCGATCTCGGCGGTCGTCGACGAGCTCGAGCGCATCGGCGTCGCGTCCGAGCGGCAGACGATCCTGATCGCGGGCGGGCTGGCGCGCCGGTACGGACCACGTGAGATCGGCGGCCTCGTGACGCATGAGTTCCGCCGCCGCTTTCGCGGCAAGGTCGTCGTCCACGACGTCGAGCGCCCCGACCTCGTCGAGCTCGGCGCCGACGGCGACGTGCCGCTCACGGTGAGCCCGCAGCTCATCGAGACCGACGCCGTGGTCGTCGTCTCGGCGGCGGAGACGGTTCTCCACGGCGGCCCGGCGGCGCTTCTGGCGGCCGGCGGGCCCGAGGCGCTGCGCGCGGCGTCCGCACGATCGCTGCTCGAGACCGCCGGCTCCCGAGGTTGGACGCTCGCCCGCGCGTTCGAGCGCTCGCTCGCGGCGCAGGTGCCCACCTTCGGCGTCTCGGTCGCGCTCAACCATCCGCGCCACGTCGGCGCAACCCGCAGCTTTCCGTTCGCCGAGGGCACGGCGGAGCGACTCGCGACGACGAATCTCCGCCGCGGCTTCGGCCTGCTTCCCGGCTTCTTCCGGCGCCGGATCCTCCGCGGCGTCCCGCTCGAGCTGACCGCCGCCGGCGTGTTCGGCGGCCCACCCTCGGTGGCCCACGCAGAGGCGCTCTTGCGCTCGATCGACGTGCGCTCAATCGACCTCGAACGCCCGCTCGACGCGATCTGCATCGGGCTGCCGCCGGTGACCGCTGTGCTGCCGCGTGAGCGTCCGAACCCGCTGGCGGTGGCGTATCTGGGTCTCGGTCTCGCGCTCCGGCTCTGGCGTGAGCGCTTCCCCGTCCTCGACGGCGGCACCGCGATCCTGGTGCACCGCTTCAACCGGACGTTCCCGCATCCGACCCAGCGTCCGTACCGCGCGCTCTTCGCGCCGCACTCGCTTCGCGAGTCGTTCGGGAACGCCGAGCTCGAGCTCGGCCGCGACCCGAAGCTCCTCGAGCAGTACCGGGCCGGACGGACGCACCACCCGCTGCTCCCGTTCGTCGAGCTGGACGCGTGCCGTCCCGCCCGGGACCGGCTCAGCCGGGTTGTCGTCGCCGGCTGCCGCGACGCGACCGCGGCGCGGGCGCTGCAGCTCGTGCCGGCGCACAGCCTCACAGCCGCGCTCGCGATGGCCGAGGGGCGCAGCGGCTCGGGGGCCCTGATCGGCTTCGTGCTCGCACCGCCCTACTCGCCGCTCGTCGTCCGCAGCTGACCCGGACGGGATTACGGGGAGGTGCTCGGGCGTTGAAGAGACATGATCGTCCGCACTCTCTGCCCCGGTGACCGGTCGACCGTGGCGCGCGTGTTCGCGGGCTTCGGCGAGCGCACGCGCCGGCTGCGCTTTCTCGGCCCGAAGCCGGAGCTCTCCGCGGCGGAGCTCGACTGGCTCGCCGCGACCGACGGGCACGATCACGTCGCGCTCGTCGCGATCGAGGACGAGCAGCCGGTCGCGATCTGCCGCTTCGTCCGCGATGCCAACGACGAGTCGACCGCGGAGTTCGCCTGCGGGGTCGCCGACGACTATCAGCACCGCGGGATCGGGACGAGCCTCGCGGACCGCCTGGCCGGCCGTGCGCGCGAGCTCGGCATCCGCCACTTCCGGGCCGTTGTGCTCAGCACGAACCGCCCCGGGCTGCAGCTCGTCCGGCATCTCGGCCCGATCGAGCACACCAGCATCGAGGGGACGACCCTCGAGCTCCGCGTCGCGATCTAGATGTAGTTCCTGAGAGCGTTGTTCCATCCGGGCCTCCTTGGTGGCCGCTGCCGAGCCACCGGCTCCACGGAGGGTGATCCGGACGAGCTTGCGCGCTGACGCGGGGACATTGTCCGCAAGCGGTCGCCAGGCGGCGCTGCCAGCCCCGGGACACGGCCGGTCCGGCCGTGTCCCAGCCTCTGAGGGAGGGACACGGCCAAGCGGGCCGCGCCGGTCCGGACCTGCCCCGCCTCGGATGCAGGCAAATTGCCCCGTTGGGACATGTCCGTGCCTCTGAGGCAGGGGCGTGGCGCAAAAGGCCTAGGCGGGCGAGGCTGCACAGGCGCCCCTGCGCGGCCGGGCGAGCCCGCCCACATCCACCGTCAGGAAGCTCAGACGGCGCGGGATCGGCGGGGCTCCGTCCAGGTCGCGCGATCGACGACGCGATCCCGCTCGAGGCTCCCCCACACGCTCGACCGGAACATGTCCTCGGGTCCTCCATCTAGACCGATCCGACTAGGCTGCCCGTGTGGCCTTTCGCGCGGTCATCCCCGCCGAGCTCGAGTGGATCACGCGTCCCCACGAGCCCGATGAGCCGGCCCGCCACGTGGCGGAGCTGAGCGACCCGGCCGGCTTCGCGCACACACGCGCGAACGTCTGGCGCTACGAGCCCGGGGCCAAGGGACGACGCCACCGGCACAAGCAGCAGGAGGAGACATTCGTCGTCCTCTCGGGATCGCTGACGATGTACCTCGGCGACCCGCCCGAGCGTGTCGACGTGCCCACGGGCGGGCTCATCCACGTCGAGCCGGGCACGGCGCTCCAGACGGCGAACCACGGCGACGAGGATCTCCTCGTCTACGCCTACGGCTTCCCGCCCGAGAACGAGAACGCCGAGCTCCTGGACTCCGCCGTCTAGACGATCAGACTTCGGCGAGGTACGTCTTGCGCACCTCGTCGTTGTGACGGAGCGCCTTCGCGTCGTCGGCAAGCGCGATGTGGCCGGTCTCCATCACGTAGCCCCGGTTGGCCACGTCGAGGGCCATCAGCGCGTTCTGCTCGACGAGCAGGATCGAGGTGCCCTGCTGGTTGATCTCGCGGACGATCTCGAAGATCTTCTCGACGAAGATCGGCGCCAGCCCGAGCGACGGCTCGTCGAGCATCAGCAGCTTCGGACGGGCCATCAGCGCCCGCCCGATCGCGCACATCTGCTGCTCGCCGCCGGACATCGTCCCGGCCTTCTGGCTGCGCCGCTCGGCGAGGCGCGGGAAGAGGTCGAAGACGCGGTCCATGTCCTCGCGGATCTCGGCGCGGTCCTTCCGCTGGAACGCGCCCATCTCGAGGTTCTCCGTCACGCTCATACGCGGGAAGAGGCGGCGTCCCTCGGGCGACTGGGCGATCCCCATCGAGACGATCTCGTGCGGCGAGGCGTGGGTGATGTCCTGGTCCTGGAAGGCGATCGTTGCCGCTCGCGCGGATGGTTCAGCCCGTTGATCGAGCGGAGCGTCGTCGACTTGCCGGCGCCGTTCGCGCCGATCAGGGTCACGATCTCGCCGTCGCGCACGTCGATCGAGATGCCCTTCAGCGCGTGGATCGACCCGTAGTAGGTGTGCACGTCCTCGAGCTTGAGGATCAGGCCGTTAGTCGCCATCGCTTGCCTCATTGTGCCCTTCGAGCGCCGCGGAGCCGAGATACGCCTCGATCACCTTCGGATCCTTCTGCACCTCCAGGGGCGTGCCCTCGGAGATCTTCTCGCCGTAGTCGAGCACGGTGACCCGGTCGGAGACGCCCATGACGACCCGCATGTCGTGCTCGATCATCAGCACCGTCAGGCCGCGCTCGTTGCGCAGGCGCTCGACGAACGCGGTGAAGTCCGCCGTCTCCTGCGGGTTCATCCCGGCCGTCGGCTCGTCGAGGAGCAGGAGCTTCGGCTCCGTGGCGAGTGCGCGCGCGACCTCGAGCCGGCGCTGGTCGCCGTAGGGCAGCGAGTTGGCCGGCGTGTCCACGTGGCGGCGCAGCCCCGAGTAGCGCAGGAGCTCGCGTCCCTTGACCCGGGCCTCGCGCTCCTCACGCCGCACGCTTCGGGCGTGCGCAGGATCGAGCTGAAGAGGTTCGCCGTGCAGCCGCGCGTGCATGCCGACGAGCACGTTCTCGAGCGCGGTCATGTTCTGGAAGAGGCGGATGTTCTGGAACGTGCGCCCGATGCCGCGCTCGGTCACCGCGTGCGGCGACTTGCCGGTGAGGTCCTCGCCGGCGAAGATGATCCGCCCGGCCGTCGGCTTGTAGACGCCGGTGAGCATGTTGAAGAACGTCGTCTTGCCGGCGCCGTTCGGGCCGATCAGGCTGACGATGGAGCGCTCCGGCACGACGAAGTCGACGTCGTTGACGGCGACGAGACCGCCGAACTCCTTCCGCAAGCCTTCGACCTGGAGGAGGGTGTCCGCCATCAGTCGGTCACCTCTCCGGAGCGTGGGTCACGTCGTAGAGCGGCTCGTCCTCGACGCCTTCGTGCAGCTCGATGCTGGCGTCGCCGGTCGGGGATCAGGCCCTCCGGACGGAAGAGCATCACGACCAGGATGATCACGCCGTAGATGCCGGACGCGTACTTCGGCACGTCGATCGAACGTGCCGAAGTGCTCGTTGATCCACGCGCCGGTGTTCGCGAGGCCGACCCGGTCCAGGTATGCGAGGAAGCGCGGCGCCGACGATGACGCCCCAGATCGAGCCCATGCCGCCGAGGATGACCATGCAGAGGATGAAGACCGAGATGTTGAAGAAGAAGTCGCCCGGGAAGGTCGCGCTCTTGAACGCGGCGTAGTACGCGCCGGCGACGCCGCCGAAGAACGCGCCCGTGGCGTACGCCCAGGTCTTCGTCCGCATCAGCGGGACGCCCATCGCCGAGGCGGCGATCTCGTCCTCGCGGATCGCGATCCAGGCGCGGCCGAGACGCGAGTCGCGCAGGCGCCACGAGCAGAAGACGGTGATGAGCAGCAGCACGAGCGCCGTCCAGAAGTAGACGCGGTCGGGGTGGGCATTGGAGAGGTAGTTCTCCGGCAGGAAGCCGCCCGACCAGCTGGAGAGCGTCGTCCCCCACCCCGGCGCATCGATCGGAGTGATCCCGTTCGGGCCGTTCGTCAGGTTGAAGCCGGTGCCGAAGAAGTTGTCGCCGTTGCGGGCGATCTGCGGCAGGATCTCGCCGAACCCGAGCGTCACGATCGCGAGGTAGTCGCCGCGCAGGCGGAGCGTCGGCAGGCCGATCAGGATGCCCGGCCACCGCCGTGATGATGCCTGCGAGCAGCGAGCACGAGCCAGATCGAGATGTGGAATGCCGGGCAGCGTCGGGTCGATCGCCGACCGCCCCGAGATGAACGTTTCGCGTGCGGGAACTGGAGCGACGCGAACCAGGCGACGGTGTAGGCGCCCGATGGCGTAGAAGGCGACGTAGCCGAGGTCGAGCAGACCCGCGTAGCCGACGACGATGTTCAGGCCGACGGCCATCATGATGAAGACGATCATCACGACGCCTGTCGAGCACGTCGGGGAAGTCGCCGAAGATCGGGATCGTGAAGAGGTTGTCGACGTAGAACGGGTAGAGCACCGCTGCGGTGATCGTCCCGCCGACGAGCAGGGTCTGCCGCACCGGCACCCCGCGGATCCGCAGGTCGCGCGGAATCCAGAACAGAAGCGCGAGGAAGCCCAGGATGACGCCGAGCGGCCTCACGAAGATCAGCGTCGCGATCACGACCGCCAATTCGACCCCGAGCCGGTAATACGTCGGCAGCTTCGGGGCCCAGAACATCGCGGTGACGATCACGATCGCCCAGCCGACCTGCGACTCCCAGAAGATGAAGATCACCGCGAGGATCGCCTCGAGCGCGAGCTCGATCCCCCAGCGAATCCGCTTGGGCCGGGAGCGCCAGTACGCCTTCAGGCCGGCGAGGCTGCGCACCTAGCCTCCCTCCGGCGTTCGCTCGCCGAGCAGGCCCTCGGGGCGGAAGACGAGGATCAGGATCAGGATCGAGAAGATGATCGAGTTCGTCCAGTCGCTGCCCGGCATGTGCCATGAGAGGCCGTTGTTGAACTGTTCGACCATGCCGATGATCAGCGCGCCGAGCACGGCGCCGGGCAGGTTGCCGATGCCCCCGAGCACGGCGGCGGTGAACGCGAAGAGCCCGAGCCGGAAGCCGGTGTCGAAGCTGACGCTCGTGAAGTAGAGCGCGTAGAGAAGCCCCGCGGCGCCCGCGAGCCCGCCGGCGATCAGGAACGTGAACGAGATCGTCCGGTTGACGTTGATCCCCATGATCGAGGCGGCTTCCTTGTCCTGCGCGGTGGCGCGCATCGCCTTTCCCTGCTTCGTGTGCTGGACGAGCCAGACGAGCAGCGCGAGAGTCGGCAGGGTCACGACGAGCACGAGCAGCTTGTTCCACGTGTACGTCGCGCCGCCGATGTTGAAGATCTGGCCGCGCGGCAGGATGTTGTCCGCGATGTTCACCGGCGCCGGCCCCTTCCAGACGAGGCCCACGTTCTGGAGGATGAAGCTGACGCCGATCGCGGTGATCAGCGGCGCGAGGCGCGGCGCGTTGCGGAGCGGCCGGTACGCGATCGTCTCGATGGTGACGTTCAGCAAGCCGCAGAAGACCGCGCCGATCAGGAGCATCGGCACGATCAGCGTCAGCACCTTGCTCTGCTCGCCGCCCTTGATCCCGAACTCGTTGACGAGCGTCACGGTCATCATCGCTCCGAGCATGAAGACGTCGCCGTGCGCGAAGTTGATCAGCTCGAGGATGCCGTAGACGAGCGAGTAGCCGAGCGCGATCAGCCCGTAGACCATGCCGACGGTCAGCCCGACGAGGAAGAGGTTGAAGAAGTCGGCGGGGTACTTGTAGGCGTTGACCGCCAGCACGAACAAGACGAACCCGACGATCGCGGAGCCGAGCACGGCCGGGACACTCGGCCGGAAGCGTCTGGGCAGCGCTCGGGTTTGTGCGTTCGTGGCCACTGAAGTCGGGTCGCGCGAGAGGCCTTGCCGATGCGAGGGCGCAAGTATCAGGGTTTCGGCACGGAGGCTCAAGCCGAACCGGCCGGCGGCGGGCCGCCGAGTACCATGAGCCCAGGCCGAAGTGGCGGAATTGGCAGACGCGCCGGACTCAAAATCCGGTGCCCGAAAGGGCGTGTGGGTTCGATTCCCACCTTCGGCACCTGATCAGAGGCCCGCCACGCGCGGGGAGCGTGACCTCGTTCGTCACCCGAGTCTAGGAGGCGCATTTGCGCGTCCCGGCCTGTTAGAGGGCTGTTAGACGGCCGGCGCACACTGCGGATCAGGCACTGGGGATCAGGCTGATGCCGGGTCGCATGTTCCGACCACGTAAGGGGAGGCGAAAGAGATGAAGCACCATCAACCGCAGCGAAGCTGGCGGCTGAGGACTCTGTGCGCGCTCGCGCTTGTGTGCGCAGCCGCGTCGGTCGGCGGGACCGGCGCGCGCGCAACCGCCGGCGCCGCGTGCTCGAGCTCCGCGGACCCGCCGTACAGCGTTCAGCTGACGGCACTCACCGGCGCGGGCGGCGCCGATCTCAAGGTCGCCGTCGTCGCCGACGCGGCGTCGCAATGCGCCGCGCCGGAAGCGCTCAAGACGATCCAGCTGAAGACGTTCGACCCCGCGCAGAGGTTCGCGTGGGTACGAAGCATCGAGAACGTTCCCGCGCCCGGCGGCGTGGCGAACCTCGACCTCGGGTTGATCCCACGCGACCGGCGCATCGACGCGGAAGTGGTCGTGGAGACAGGATCGCCGAACCAGACAGTCGTCCTCCGCAGCACGACGAAGACGCTCCTGCGGCCGGATCTGGTCGTCCAGGAGATCACGCCGAAGCAGGCGCTCGTGGGAACGACGTTCAGCGTCAACGCGGTGATCTCGGAGCGAAACGGCGACGTTGGCGCGAGCGCGGACGTCACGCTGTCCGCAGTGCCGGGAGCCTTCCAGCACGTCGACGTCCCCCGCGGCGGCAGCACGACGGTCTCCTTCCCGGTCAGCTTCGCCTCAGCGGTTCCCGTCGAGCTGACGGCGGCCGTGAGCGGCGTTGCGCCGACCGAGACCGACGTCACGAACAACGCGCTGACCGCGACGGTCGAGATCACGAAGAACCAGCTCGCGCCGTCGGTTCTGCTCGTGCAGAGCCTCGGCGGCTACGGCTTCCAGTTCAATCAGCACGTCTATGCGCCGATCACGAATCCGCCGCCGGAGACACTGCCCGACCTCGAGTCGAAGGTGAAGGCACTCGGCCCGCAGCTCGTCCGGATCTTCTACAACGAGAACTGGGAGGCCAACGCGAACGGCAACTTCCCGGAATGGCAGCAGAATCTCGACTCGTTCCGGCGGACCGTTCAACTCGCGCAGGACGCGGGGGCGACGGTCGTGATCGACTATCAGACGATCGCGACCGCGAAGACCAACCCCGTGACCTGGATGACGCGGTTCGCAGCTGTCCTCCAGGATCTCGTCCAGAACCGCGGTCTCACCAGCGTGCGCTGGGTGACGGTCGCGAACGAGCCGAACTCGACGACTCTCACGCTTGCGCAATACGAGGCGCTCAATCGCGCGCTCGACGCGCAGCTCGTCGCACGCGGCCTGAGCAGTCAGATCGGGCTGATCGGCGGTGACCTCGTCCAGAACACGGAGGGGACGGCGGGCGGCCACCGCGCGTGGTTCGACTACATGGTCACGCACATGAACGACGTGTTCGACGCGTGGTCGGAGCACATCTACTGGCGCTACGACCAGACGTGGCGGATGGAGGAGCGGCTGAAGGACGTCGCTCACCTCGTCCACGACGAGCTCCCCGCAGCCGCGCAGAAGCCGACGCTGCTGATGGAGTACGGCGTTCGCGGCTTCGACACCTGCGGCACGCAGCCGCTGGTGAAGTTCGCGTACTACGCCGACGCGAACTGCACGCAGCTGCGGCGAATGCCGCTCGCCGGATTCCACAAGCTGTGGTTCAGCATCAATTCGGCGCAGCTCGGGTTCGACGGCGCCTCCGATTGGGACCTCTACTGGGGGGTCTACGACAGGACGAACCCGCCGAACCAGTCGTTCTGGACGATCGGCCCGCCCGAGGAAGGATGGGCGCTGTACCCGTCCTACTACGCACTCCGTCTGTTGCTCCAGACGACGGAACGCGGGTGGCAGGTTCTCGGTGTCGAGCCATGGACGGCAGACGACGCGGCAGCCCGTTTCGACGAGCTGACACGCGATACGCCAGAGCAGGAGCTGGCGGCGTACCAGGGCCCCGGCGGCCAGCTCACTCTGATCGGCCTCGACACGAACGGCGGCGCGCTGACGGCGCCGAACGGTGAGTCCTCGTCGTACAGCATCGGCGGGCTGCCGCCGAGCACGACGTTCACGCTCGCACTCTGGAACGCGACCGGCGACGGCACGAACTCGATCGCCGGCCCGGTCATCACGAATGCTGCAGGCGTCGCGCGGTTCGATGTGCCGCTTCAGGCGGCCTTCGCCCTGACGACGGTGCCCGTTTCCTGATTCGACTCGACTCCCGGCAACCCGCTTCGGCGGGCTGCCGGGCCGTCGAGGCTAGGAGGGATTGGCGGAATGTCGCTCGTCGTCGGGGTGCGATGCTCGTTCCGAGGCAAGGACGCAGGAAGCTTTCGTAGTGGTGCCTACGGATGCGACCGAGGACGCCGCATCGGGGCGAGCAGCGCGGCCCGGCGGCACAGTCGCTATTTCGCCAAGCCCTCCTAGACGAAGTCGTAGTCGTCGAAGCTGGGCAGCACCGAGTCTCCCGTGAGGCACAGCGCGAGGTAGAGCGCCGTGCCGGGGTCGCCGGTCCAGAGCGAGTAGCGGCCCCGGCCGACGGTGCGCCGTTCCGCGTCGACCTGCGCTACGGCGTGCATCGCGAACGACCGGGCGCGATCGAGCCAGAGCTCATCCTGTGTGCGCTGGAAGAGCTTCAGGAACGCCAGGCCGTTGCCCGCGGTGCCGTGGCAGAGATTCGCTCCCTTGGCGAGCGGGCCGGCCCGCCAGACGAGTTCACCGCCCGCGAGCAGCAACCGCTCGTGCTCGTCGTCGCCCGGTGCGATCGCGGCGAGGCTGGCGACCATCCCGGGCGCGCCGTGACACCACTGGACGCGAATCGTCCCGTCACGGTGGTGGACGAGGTCGTCGTCGGTCGCCGGCGGCCAGTTTGCGACGCCTTCCTCTTCGATCGCGTAACGCTTGAACGTCTCGCTCGCCCGCCGGTGCAGCTCGTCGTCGGCTTCGTGCGCGAGCGCTACGACGCAGCCGGCAAAGCCGTGCGCCGGGCCGAGATACTGCGGGGTGCTGCCGTAGATCGCCTGCGTCCAGAGGCCGTCCGGCTCCCACGAGGCCCGAAGACGATCCGCGCTCTCGCGCCAGAGATCGGGCCGCTCGAGAGCGCGAGCGGCGAGCATCGTGCCCGGGCTGCCCCACATGAACTCGTTGTGAGAATCGCCCGCGTTGGCCGCGATCAGCTCCACGATCCGCTCCGCCGACTGCGGCGAGGGCGCGAGCCGGTGAAGCGCGAGCAGGATCCCGGTCTCGCCCATCCAGTAGCTCGGCGGATGCGCCCACTCTTCGAACTCCGGCTCCGCGCGGTAGCTCTCGACGAGGCGCTCGAGCACCGGCACGAAGTCGAGCGACGAATCAACGAGGCCCCGCCGGGCGAGCAGGTCGAGCGCAAAGATCACTCCCGCTGATCCCAGGTAGACGGTCGCGAACGGGCCGTCGTCCTCGCCGTCGCGCGGGTGCACCGGCCAGTACCCGGACGGGCCGAGCGACGTCTCGCAGTCGCGGACGATCTCACGGATGGCCGAGAGCGCCGCCTCGGGATCCCACGGACGCTGGATCAGCTCCTCGTGCGACTCGGGCGTGTAGAGCATCCGCGTATCAATACAGACAGGGCACGCACCACGGCGCCCTGTCGCGCTACGGACCGGCGATCGCCAGCTCGTCGAGCTGCGCGCGCGTCTGTCCGGCCGACACCACGTCGCCCTTGAGCTCGGCGAGACGAAGCGCCTCTTCGAGGGCCGAGACGGCGTCTGAACGACGTCCGGCCAGGAGCAGGACGTCGCCAAGGACACGGAACGAGATCGCCTGGAGGAACAGGAGATCCGTCGGCTCCAAGAGGGCGATGCTCTCGCGAGCGAGCCGCTCGGCCTCGGCCGAGTTGCCCTCATGGGCGAGCACCCTGGCCCGGACATTGCGCCACCCCACATTCGCTTCGACGTCGTCCGGCGCCGACACGCGTTCACCGGCCTCGGCCAGCTTCAGCGCCTCCTCGTGCCGGCCCTGCACGCGCACGACCTCGGCGAGCAGGGTGACGACGTTCGACAGGAATCCGGTCTCTCCCAGGCGGTCGAGCGCCTCGTACCCCTCGCGGAGCTCTCGTTCCGCCGCCGCCGGGTCGCCGGCGAGCAGCTCGATCATCCCGGAGAGCATCGAGTTTCCCGCCCAGCTGAGCGCCAGGCCAAGCTCGAGGTGTCTCGCCCGACTGGCCGCGATCTCGCTGCGCGCCTCGTCGAATCGCCCCTGCATCGCCTTCAGCTGTGCCCCGCAAGCGAGCGCCGTCGACGTCACCTCCGCCCCCCACTCCGGGTGTCGGCGCATCTCCTCGAAGCGGACGATGCCGTCTGCTGCCGGCAGTGGCCCGACCAGGATCGCCCAGATCAGCCAGGTCAGAGCATCACGCCGCTCGGCACGAGCGCCCGCGCGCTCCGCAAAGTCGACCGCACGCGTCAGCGCATCGGTCGCCGCCTCGCCGCGCCCGGTCCAGATCCGCGCCTTCCCGATCTCGATCCAGGCGCGCGCGAGCCCCACGTTGTCACCGACGCGCTCGAGCACCCCGATCAGACGCTTGACCTCGGAGCGTCCGAAATCGTGCGCCGGGTCCGTCTGGGCCTGCAGGGACACTCGCACGAGCAGCGCACGGGCCTCGACGCGCTCGTCGCCGGCCCCCCTGGCCGTCTCGATTGCCTCCTCCACGATCGGGTCCGCCCGCGCCAGCTCTCCGATGCTGATCAGCGCCGCGGCGAGCTCGGGCAGCGCGGAAAGCCGCTCCGGAGAATCCGCGGGCAGGAGCGCGCAGGCCCGTTCGAGCAGGTTGGCCGCCGCCGGCACGTCCTCGCGCGCCGTGATCGCCCGATATCCGGACGCGAGCAACCGCGTCGCGGCACGGTCCCCGAGCTCGCGCCCGCGCCGGTCGAGCGGGCCGAGCTCGGCCAGGTAACGGTGCGCCTGCTCGAGGTGGTAGCCGAGGAGCTCCTCGTACTCGGCGGCTCGCTCGCCCGCCTGTTGCTCGAGCCAGTCTGCATAGCGCTCGTGCAGCTCCGCCCGCCGTTCCTTCGGCATCGCGTCATAGGCGGCATCGCGGAACAACAAATGGCGGAAGCGGAACGCGACCTCGCCGGCAAACGAGGCGCCCGCCGGCCGTACGAGCTCCTTCCGCACCAGGCTCTGCAGGCGCTCGGAGACCTCCGGCCGGATCGTCTCGGGCGCGAGCGTCGTCACTGCACCGAGGTGGAAGAGCTTGCCTTCGACGGCGGCGCACTCGAGCACGATCCGCTCCTCCGCAGCGAGCCTGTCGAGCCGCGCGGCGAGCAACGCCTGAATCGTCGGCGGCACGGGCACCGTCTCGAGGTCCCGGGTGGCCTCCCAGGCGCCGTTCCGCCGTTCGAGCGAGCCGTCGTCGATCAGCATCGCGAGGAGCTCCTCGACGAAAAGCGGAACGCCCTCGGCGGCCTCGAGCACACGAGCCTCCAGAGTGGCCGGAAGGGTCGCCTTTCCGAGCAGGTTCGCGATCAGCGCCTCGCAGTCGCCGTCGGAGAGGGGCTCGAGCAGCACCGAAGCCGCGTTCAGCTTCCCGCCGGACCAGCCAAGGCGGACATCGAGCAGCTCCGGCCGCGCCATGCACAGGATCAAGATCGGCGCGTCCCGTGACCAGTCCGCCAGGTGCTCGACGAGGTCGAGGAAGGTCGGCTCGGCCCAATTCAGATCGTCGACCACGAACACCACCGGCCGGCGCCGTGCCAGCGTCTCGAGCAGCTTCCGGACCGCCCAGAAGCCCTCCTCGCTGGTCGCCTGGCCCGGCGCGAGCCCGATCAGCTCGGCGACGCGACTCGCGATCAGCTGCGCCTCGTCGTCATCCTCGACGAGCGCGGCCAGCCTGGCTCGAGCCTGCTCAGCCGGCTCCGAGTCACCGAGTGAGGCAGCTTCCTTGAGCGCCTCCGCCAACGGCCAGAACGTGATGCCCTCACCGTAGGAGAGGCAGCGTCCGGCGAGAACCTGCGCCTCCTCCCCCAGCGACGCGAGGAACTCGCCCACGAGCCGCGACTTGCCGACGCCCGCGCCGCCGAGCACGGTGAAGAGCTGGCACGAGTCGTCGGCGACCGCGTTGCCGAATGCCTGTCGGAGCTGCGCGAGGTGGCGCTCTCGCCCGACCATCGGTGCGTCAAGGCGCCGCCGCCGCCCGCGCTCTGCTGGATGGACGGCGAGGAGGCGGTAAGCGGTTACCGGTAGCGCCTTCCCCTTTGCTTCGACGGGCGGCGCCCGCTCGGCCGCCACAGCGTCGCGGACCAGCCCGAACGTCTGCTCCCCGATCAGGATCTCGCCGGCCGAAGCCGCCTGCTCGAGGCGGGCCGCGGTGTTGACGGCGTCGCCGGTCGCGAACGACTGGCCCTGCCCACCGTCGCCGACGACCACCTCACCCGTGTTGACACCGATCCGGACGGCGATCGTGACGCCCTGCTCCCGCTCCAGCTGCTCGTTCAGCGTCGCGAGAGCCTCCTCCATCTCGACCGCCGCGCGCACCGCACGCAACGCGTCGTCCTCGTGCATGACCGGGTGGCCGAAGACCGCCATCACGGCATCGCCGATGAACTTCTCGACGGTCCCGCCGTGGCGTACGAGCACGGTCTCCATCTCCTCGAAGTACCGGCTCATCAGCCGGCGCAAGCTCTCCGGATCGAGCCGCTCGCCGAGCGCGGTCGACCCCGCGACATCCGAGAAGACCACGGTGACGACCTTCCGAAGCTCCCGTGCCGGCTCCGGCGCGCCCAGTGGGGCGGCGCAGCTCCCGCAGAAGCGAAAACCGTCAGGATTCTCGGCGCCGCAACTCGAACAGACCGGCACAACGTGAGTCTAGGACGGCACCGGCTCGTTGTGGCGCCGGCTTACGTGCAGAACCCGCCGCCCCCGCGGAACAGGCCTCTCTAGACTCCGCCTCGATGAAGATCGGGATCCTCACCGGCGGCGGCGACTGTCCAGGGCTGAACGCAGTCATCCGTGCGGTCACTCGGCAGGCGGTCGACCACGGGCACGAGGTCATCGGGGTGCGCGAGGGCTGGAAGGGGCTCGTCGACGGGATCTTCGAGCCGCTCGGGACGCGCGAGATCTCGGGGATCCTCCCGCGCGGCGGCACGATCATCGGCACGTCGCGCACCAACCCGTACAAGCAGCGAGGGCGCGGTCGAGAAGGTGCTCGCCAACTTCAAGGACGCCGGCCTGGGCGCGCTCGTCGCGATCGGCGGCGAGGACACGCTCGGCGTCGCGGCGCGACTGCACCGCGAGTACGACTTCCCGGTCGTGGGCGTGCCGAAGACGATCGACAACGACCTCTCGGGCACCGACTACACGTTCGGCTTCGACACCGCGGTCTCGGTCTGCACCGAGGCGATCGACCGCCTGCACACGACCGCGGAGTCGCACAACCGGGTGATGGTGGTCGAGGTGATGGGCCGCCATGTCGGCTGGATCGCCGTCATGAGCGGCATCGCCGGCGGCGCCGACGTGATCCTGATCCCGGAGCGCCGCGTCACCGTCGAGGAGGCCTGCGCCGAGCTGCAGAAGCGGCACGGCCGCGGCAAGACGTTCTCGATCGTCGTCGTCTCCGAGGGCTACGAGCTCACATTCGACTCCGGCGATCAGCGCGCAGTGACCCAGGACGAGTCACTGGACGCATTCGGGCACGTGAAGCTCGGCGGTGTCGGCGACGCGCTCGGCCGCGAGATCGAGGAGCGCACCGGCTACGAGACGCGCGTCACCGTGCTCGGTCACGTGCAGCGCGGTGGCACCCCCACCGCGCGCGACCGCGTGCTCGCGACGCGCTACGGCCTGAAGGCGGCCGAGCTCGTCGAGGCGGGTATCTGGGGCCGCATGGCCGCACTCCACGGCGACGACGTCGTCGACGTCTCGCTCGAGGAGGCGACAGCCGAGCTGAAGACGGTGCCCGACGACTGGTACGCGGTCGCGAAGGCGTTCTTCGGCTAGGAGGGTTTGGCGGAATTCGCTCGTCGCCGGGGTGCGATGCTCGTTCCGAGGCAAGGACGCAGGGAGCGTTCGTAGCGGAGCCCTACGGGCGCGACCGAGGACGCCGCATCGGGGCGAGCAGCGCAGCCCGGCGACACAGTCGCTATTTCGTCAAACCCTCCTAGCGCCGACGGAGCAACGTCCAGCCGTTGTCCGGGAAGTAGGAGACGCCCTCCCAGGCGTCGGTCTTGCCGATCCCGATCGTGCCGTTGACGAGGATCCAGTCGGACCGCGTCCTGTCGGCGTAGCGCAGCAGCCACTGGAACTTCGGCCAGCCGATGTCCGACGGGTGGATCGTCGTCACGTGGCGCTTCAGCTTCGGCCCGTAGAACGCATAGATGAAGTCGTTCTCGCCGACGACGGCCAGCACGCGCGCGTCCTCCGGGATCGCGAGGTCGACCGTCGTCAGCGTCTGCTTCATCACCGGCAGGCGCAGCGAGATCGCGTCGGCGCGGAGAGCTTCCAGACCGGCGTCGTACCGTCGCGGCCCGAGGGCTTCACCGAGTCATGGGCTAGCGCCAGGTAGAGCGTCGCCACGCCGAGCACGGTCGCCAGGATCGCGAACAGCCGGTAGCGGTAGCCGAGCGCCACGAGCGGCATCACCAGCACCGCGGGCGTCAGCATGAAGCGGCCGATCCACTCGTTCCAGCGGTACGCCAGCGCGATGCCGAGGATGTAGAGCGGCAGTGCCAGGGCGATCACGGCGTACTTCCAGCTCAGCCGCCGGAAGCCCGGCGAGAACGAGCACGACGAGCACGAGCGGCACCAGGAGCAGGAATCCGAGCGGGCCGAAGTACGAGTTGTCCTCCTCGGCGAACGTGTTGACGGCGAACGTGAACGTCGTCAGCGACGACTCGGGCGGGTTGATCGGAATGTGCAGGCGGTCGAACGTCCACTTCGACGCGCCGGTGTACCAATTCATGGCCGTCGTTCGCCAGCCCTTTGGCGGCGCGTGCGGGTCGTAGGCGGGGTAGAAGCCCGAGATGTCGACGAGCTTGTTCGTGACCCGTGCCGCGGTCGAGACCGTGCCGCCGAAGGTCCGTTTCGGCTGCAGGTACGTCGCCTCGGGCGCGTCGCCGAGAGGCTTCCCCGTCTCGACCAGGTTCAGGCCGAAGCCGTAGAAGCCGATCGCGAGGAAGGCGACGACGCTCGCGAGCCCGATGCGGAGCACGTGGCGCGCGCCGCCGAACGTGAACGCGATCAGGACGATCGCCGGCAGTGCGAGCGCCACGGTCAGCTTCGTGCCAAGCGCCGCCCCGATCGCGATGCCCGCGAGCGCGACATCCTCTCGCCGCTTGCCCATCGCGAAGTAGGCGGCCGCGCCGGCATACGAGGCGACGACAAGATCGTTCTGCGTCGTCATCGACTCGAGCACGAACTCCGTCAGGGTCAGCGTCAGCAGTCCGGCGAAGGCCGCGGGCGCGCGATCTGCGCCGAGGCGGCGCGCGATCCCGTAGACGGCGAAGAGCGACGCCACGCCGGCCAGCCATTGCGGCAGCTCGGCGAGCAGGTCGTTGTGGGCCAGCGCGAAGACGTAGAGGATCAGCATCTCCGCGTTCGGCTGGAAGGCGTTCATCCGCTCGGTCGCGGCGTTCGGGATGTACTCGACCGCGTGCCGCTGGAACCATTCGACCGCGCGCGGCAGGTGGTACGTCATCGAGTCCCACGTGTTCGGCGGCGACGTGAAGACGATGAAGAGCTCGTAGAGGAGCCCGATCGTCACGAGCGCTGCGAACACCGCGACGAGCCGGTCGTCCCGGAGAAAGCCGAGTTGCGGTCGCGGCGGTCGCGGCGAGCCGGCCCGGCGCCAGAGGGCGACCGCGCCGGCGAGGAGCAGCGCCTCCAGCACGAGATAGGTCGAGCCGCGCACGAGATGGACGAGCGAGAGCAGCTGCGTCAGCAGCAGCACCTCGGCACAGGCGAGCACGTAAGTCGCGAGCAGGAACCACGCGGGGCCGTCCGGACGGAGGGCGAGCGCGACGAGCCCCGCCGTCGCCGCGACGACGCCGAGGCCGAGCAGCAGCACGAGGAGGCCGAGCGCGAAGGTCACGCGGCGAGCTCCGCCAGCGGGAACGAGCGGTGCCGGCGGGGCGGGACGAGGAAGTTCTGCCGGTGCGTCGTCCGCAGCACGGCGTTGAACCCCTGGCCGCGGGCGCGAGGCTGGAACGGCAGCTTCTCGCCGTCGGGCAGGACGCCGTCCATGGCGAGCCGGTTCCGGTGGAAGTCGTCGCTCGTCGGGTTGAAGACGACGAAGTGGAGCCCGGCGAGCGGCCCGTCCTGCACGACGCCGGCCTCCGAGCTCCAGAAGAACGGGTTGTCGAGCGTGTTGAAGTCGGCCCGCTGCGGCACGGCAGTGCCCTTCGGGAAGAGCGTGCCGTCGCTCGCGACGACGTCCTGCAGCAGCCGGGAGGTCGTCTGGATCGAGGCGCTGTGCCCCATCCGCCCGGTCTTCTCGAAGTCGCTGCGCACCTGCGCCTCGGTGGAGACGTCGTCGGGATCCTGGGGCACCGTCTGCGTCTCGGGCGGCGACGTCCAGGTTCGGCCGGAACGCCGTGTCGACGCGCTCGCGGAAGTCGAAGTTGAGGTACCACGCCTCCAGGTCCTCCTGGAGGTGCGAGACGTGCATGTGCGTGCCGCCGTGGAAGTAGCCGCTCTTCAGGTCGGCGTAGCCGAGCGTCTCGAGATTCGCGATCCGCGCCGGCCCGAGGCCGGCCTTCTGCGTGGACGTGAAGCCGAGGTAGAGCTCCGAGGTGTCGGGGATCAGGTCGGCGCCCGGGACGCCTGCCGCCATTGCCATCTGCTTCGGCAGGCTCGTCCCACCCTCGAAGCCGCCGCCGGCGAAGCCCTTGCGGATCGACGTCGGCGCGAGCACGCCGGCGGCCTCGATCTCCTCCCACGCCTCGCCCACGCGCGCGAGCGAGTCGCTGCGCAGGAGGATGGCGACGTCGTTCTGCTCGAGCACCGTCTCGGCGGGGTCGCTCGGGAACCGGACGGCCTCCAGCAGCGCCTCCTTGCCGGCCCGCCGGTCCCACGGGAGGTGCTCGGCGGCCTGCGCCTCGACGAAGCGCGAGAAGTACGGCCTTCCCCAGGCCAGGGTGACGCCGAGCCCGGCGGGCGTCGCGTCGTAGCGCGAGTCGAGATCGGCGAGAACGCGCTCGAGCTTCGCCTGCGCCTCGACGAGGTTCTGCGGGTCGACCTTGACGGTCGCCGTCACCAGTTGGTGGTGCAGCGGCGGGACGAGCACCTCGACGCCGTTGTCGGTCACCTCGCGAACGCCGCCGAGCAGGTGCTGCTCGGGCCCGTGCGGTGCTGCTGCCGGGGTGCGCTCGGGCGATCCGGCGAGCTGGTCGACGAGCTCGTAGACGCCCGCTGCGCCCAGCGCCGCGCCGGCAGCGCCGGCCAGAACCTGCTTGCGGGTGAGCTTCAAGGCCTAGGCCTGGGCGGGCTCGACGAGCGCGAGCGAGCGCAGCATCCGGTCGAGATTCGCGACGACCTTCTGGTAGTTGAGCGGCGGCGCGACGTGCTCGCTCAGCGTGTAGAGCGACCCCTGGTGGCGCCAGGCGTAGAGGACGTGCCACTGGTCGGCGTCCTGGTTGACCGTGTAGACGGTCGCCGTGATCCCGCGCGCGCGCTTGACGCCGCGCGCGTCGGCGAAGCAGGGCGTGGTGCCGCGCGTGACGATCTTGCCGTTCACGTCGACGGTCTTACAGGTCGGGATCTTCGTGGTGCCGGGATAGCCGCGCAGGTTCACGTGCAGCTCACCGCCCGCGGCGCCGCCGCCCGTCTCCTGCCAGACGAAGCTCTCGAGATAGGAACGGTCCTTGTCGACCGAGTTGATGTTGTTCCAGCGGCCCTTCAGCTCACCCGTCAGCGGATCGGGGAGCCAGGAGGGGCAGTAGACGGAGGCGTCGATCTTCGTCGCGAGCCGCTGCCAGCCGGCGAGCCACGCCTTCGGGCACGATGCCTGCTTCGGCGCGGCCGCGGCGACCGGCTTCGCGCTGTCGCTGCCGCAGCCGGAGGCGAGCAGCACGCAGGCGGCCGCAAGCGCCAATGCAGTGACGACCCTGGTCACGGCGGAAAGGGTAGCCCAGGGCACATCAGTTCAGGAGAAGCGCGTCGGTGGGCGCGTAGTCGTCGGTCAGCGTCGGCACGTCGTCGACCGGCACCGGCTGGTCCCAGCGGCCGGCGATCGGCCCGGCGAGGTCGGCGGCCTGCGGGCGATCTGCCCGGATCTGGCGCCAGCGCTGCAGCAGGAACGACTTCTCCGGCGCGGGCCCGTCGGTGGCGACGAGCATCACGTTCCGAACTTCCTCCGGGCTGCGGCCGGTTTGCGTCCAGACCGGGTGCAGCACCACGGTCGGGAAGACCTCGTGGTAGGTGCGGTAGAGCGACCGGAGGAGCTTCGAGCTGTCGCCGCGCAGGGCGCCGATGACGTTGACGAGCACGACGCCGCCCGGCTCGAGACGGCTGTGGAGGAGCTCGACGAACTCGCGTGTCGTCAGGTGGAACGGGATCCCGTCGGAGAAGAACGTGTCGACGGCGACGAGGTCGAAGCGCCGGTCGTGGCGGTCGAGCCAGATGCGGGCGTCGTCGACCGCGACGTCGAGCCGCGGCGAGCTCGGCAGGGCGAACCACTTGCGGGCGACCTGCGCGACGACCGGGTCGAGCTCGACGACCTGCGAGCGGGTCTGCGGGAAGTCGCGCCAGATCCGCTTCGGCGCGGAGCCGCCGCCGAGCCCGAGGAAGAGCACCGAGCGGGCCTGCGGCCGGTACGCGAAGCCGAGCTCGAAGTAGTCGGTGTACTGGAACCTCGTCGCGTACGGGCGACCGAGGAACATCGCGCTCTGGAAGGAGCTGTCGAACCGGAGGAAGCGCGTGTCGTCGTCGTCGACGACGGCGAGCCGGTGGTACTGGGTGTCCTTCTGGAAGCGAACGTCGAAGCCCTGCTGGCTCACCGGCGGGCCGGTGGACTCGCCACGGAGCCGGTAGACGGGCGACCAGTTCTGCGCCTCGGCGCCGGTGAGGCGCCCGCCCGAGGGCTCGAGCGCGCCGGCCGTGAGCGATCGCCGCGGCGGCCGCGCCCACGGCGAGCGCGGCCGGTGCGAGCAGGCGGAGCGAGGCGGCCACGAGCGCGACGGTCGCGAAGCAGGTCGCCCGCGATCAGCCCCAGCAGCTTGGTCGTCCCGAGCGAGGGGATCAGCCAGAAGGCGGTCGCGAAGGTGCCGGCGATCGAGCCGGCCGTCGAGATCGCGAACAGCCGGCCGGCGGTCCTCCCCATCCGGGCCAGGTCGCCCGCGCTCAGCCGCACCGCGATCGGCGTCACGGTGGCGAAGAAGGATGCTCGGCGCGCCGAAGAGGGCGATCGCCGCGAGCAGCGGGTCGGCGCGCGGGCCGGGATCCCAGCCGACGATCGCACGCAGGACCGGGCCGTCGAGCGCCGGGATCGCGACGACCGCCGCGGCGGCGGCGGCGATGACCGCGAGCAGGAGCCAGAGCGCCGGGAAGCGGTCGCCGAGGACGCCGCCGAGCCAGTAGCCGAGCGAGAGGCCCGTCAGCACGACGCCGATCAGCGCGCCCCAGACGAAGAGCGAGTTGCCGAAGAACGGGGCGACGACGCGGCTGGCTGCGATCTCCACCGCGAGGAGCGCCGCGCCGGAGACGAAGACCGCAACGGCGACGGCGAGACCCGGCCTCATCAGGCGATACGGTAGACGTCGACCCACGGGCCGGAGAGATTCTCGCCCTCCTGGGCCCGGTAGACCCGCTTGGCGCCGGCCCGGAGCTGGGCTACGAACCGCGGCCTCGCGTGGATAGTGATCCCGTGCGGCGAGGACTCGATCCTCGATCGCGCCGGTGATGACGACGTAGCGGACGCCGTCGAGTCGGAGCCTCACGAGATCGCGGTGCGGGTCGAACGGGCGACCGGGTCCCGGCAGGCGCAGCGGCACGACGTCGTACCCAGTGAGGTCGGCTGTCGAGGAGTCGCTGGCGACCTTCGCCCCGCGCGGGACATGACTGCCGATCCACTCGTGCGCGACGATGCGGGTGTCCTCCCTCGTCAGCTTCTTGTCGTCCTGCACCGACCACGTGAACGGGACAACGAGCAGGAGCAGGGTCACCGGGACGAGCGACCGGAACCGGCCGGCGAGCGCGCCGAGGACGGGCACGAGCGGGAGCGTGTAGCGGTCGTGGTGGGCGTGGACCGGCAGAAGCTGCAGGTACCAGACGAGGGCGAACGAGGCGAGCGCAACGTCGGCGCGGCGTCGCACGACGAGCGCCACCACGAGCCCGGCGACGCCGATCAGCAGCGCGGGGCCCATGCCGTCCCACAGCCGCTCGGCGAACGCCACGACCGCGGGCGGGTCGTGCTCGAACCCGAGCCAGCCGTCGCGCGAGAGCTGCGAGACGTCGCGGAAGTCGTCCCACGCGCGCAGCGGGTGGATGACGGCGTAGGGGCTCGTGAGCGCGAACGTCAGCGCCGCGAGACCCACTGAGACGGCAAGGCGGCGCCAGGCGCCCCACGCGAGGATGACGAGCGGAGCGAGCACGAGGATCCCCGGGTACTTGAACGAGGCGGCGATCCCGGCCGCGGCTCCGGCGAGCTCGAGCCGGCCGCCGATCATCAGCGCCAGCGAGACGGTGATCCCGAGCGTCATCGGCACGTCCGTGACCGCGACCCTCGAGTAGGCAACGTGAGTCGTCGCGACGGCCGTCGCCGCACCGGCGACGAACCCGGCCAGATCGCCGTAGGCCACGCGCCCGAGCCACCAGGCCGCAGCGACGCCGCCGAGCCCGAGTGCCACGGCGACGATCCGGCCGCCGAGGTACCACGGTGCGGCGTGCCACGCTTGGAACGGCGCGACGGCCTCCATCAGGAGCGACGGATAGTCGAACCGGTGCGGGTCGAGGCCGCCGCCGTGGACCATCTTCCAGCCGGCGCCGACGATCGTCCGCTCATCCGGGTTCAGAAGCGGGAACGGCAGCCCGTAGCGGATGCCGACGAGGCGGAGCGCCGCGGCGAGGAGGAGCAACCCGAAGAGGCCCATCCACGGGCCACCCCAGCGGCCCTCAGACTTGGGGAGGGACGCCACCGACGAGGTCGCCCACGTGTCCGGGCGGGACGAGCACCGCGTCGAAGCCTGCGCGCTCGAGCGAGACGACCTCGTCGCGGTCCCGGACCGGCACCTCGGCGATCGCGAGCTTACCGGCCGGCACATCCGGGAGCAGCGCCAGCACCTGGTCGAGCGGATCGTCGTCCTCGTCAGGCAGAGCCGCGAGCAGGAACACCTCGGGATCGATGTGGTCGAGCGCGAACTGCAGCTCGTCCTCGTCACGGACCTCGACGACGCATTCGAGGCCGAGCGCGGTCGCGCGCCCGTGCACGGCGATGAGCTCGCCGTCGTCGTCGGCGTAGCGTTCGACCGGAAGCCGCCACGCGTCTGCTCCCGATCCGTGTGCGTCGCTCGGTGCACCGCCTCCGATCCAGAGCACCGGCAGCGTCACCGCATCGCGGACGCCCTCGACGTCGCCGGAGATCGCGATCGCCTCGGCGCGCTGCGTCCTCTGCCTCGCGTGCGGCCGATGGGTCGCCGACATGGACGATGACGGAGATCCCGTCGCCCTCAGCGATCGCCTGACTGAGACGACGAGTCCCGGCCACTGGCATCAGCTTAAAGCTCGCCGCCCATCGTGTCGTGCGCGGAACTCGACGATCGCATCGCGCCGAGAGTAGCTGCGACGATGCCCGCATGGTCGACCCGGCGGAGCGCGAGCGGGCTTTGGAGCGGGTGCGGGAGCTCTGTCTTTCGCTGCCCGAGACGAGCGAGCGGCCGAGCCACGGCGCACCGACGTTCTTCGTGCGGGGCAAGCGGGCGTTCGTGATGGTGCTCACGGATCACCACGGCGACGGCCGCTTCGCCCTCTGGTGCGCGGCTCCCGTGGAGATGCAGGGCGTGCTCGTCGAAGGCGATCCCGAGGCGTTCTTCGTGCCGCCGTATGTGGGGCACCGGGGCTGGATCGGCGTTCGCCTCGACCGCCGCCTCGAGTGGGACGTCGTCGCCGGTGTGATCGAGGACGCCTACGCGGAGGTCGCGCCGGCGAAGCTCGTCGAGGCGGCGAGGCGCACCGCCGAGGCGGGGTCGTGAAGCGCACGCTTTTGTCGCAGTTCCGTCACAGACAGGTGCGTGTTTCCCCGTTACGATCGCAGTGGGGAGGAGGCCGGGTGCACCTTGAGTGGACGTTCCGGCCAGGCCAGTTCAGGACGTGGCCACGAGCGACTTGGGCGAAAAGGTCAGACGCCGATCGGGTGCCAGACGGTCTTCAGCTCGAGGAACGCCGAGATGTCCCAGCGCTCTGCCCGTCCGCCTGGCCGCGGACGACGCGCTTGACGTTGTCGGCGGCGGCGCGCTCGAGGTCGGCGCCGAGGCCGTCCGCGCCGGTGAGGTCGATCGCGTTCACGTCCATGTGCGCGGCGAGCCACGGCGCCGAGCTCGGCGCGGTAGCCGGTCAGGAGGTTGACGACGCCGCCGGGCACGTCGGAGGTCGCGAGCACCTCGGCGAGCTCGACCGCGGCGAGCGGGCTGCGTCTCCGAGGCGACCGCGACGACCGCGTTGCCGCCGACGATCGCCGGCGCGATCCGCGAGACGAGCCCGAGGAGCGGCGGCTCGTCCGGCGCGAGCGATGCCGACGACGCCGGTCGGCTCGGGAACCGTGAAGTTGAAGTACGGCCCCGCGACCGGGTTCGCACGAGCCGAGCACCTGCGCGAGCTTGTCGGCGACCAGCCCGCGTACCAGACCCAGCGGTCGATCGCGCCGCTCGACCTCCTGCCGGCCGGTGCGAGAGCTCGGCGAGCTCGGCCGCGCGCGCCTCCATCATCTCGGCGATCCGGTAGAGCACCTGGCCGCGGTTGTAGGCCGTCGCGCCCGCCCACTTCGCGCTGCGCCGCGCGCGGCGGCCTGCACCGCGTCGCGCAGGTCCTTGCGCGAGGCGCGGGCGACGTTCTGACCCTCCGCCTCGTAGGTGCGCCCGGACTCGGAGCGCGGGAACGCGCCGCCGATGTAGAGCTTGTACGTCTTCTTGACGGGGAGCCGGTCAGCCACCCTCGCTCCGGCCGTCGAAGGCGAGGTACGGCTCGAGCCCGTGCAGGCCGCCCTCGCGGCCGAAGCCGGACTCCTTGTAGCCGCCGAACGGCGAAGCCGGGTCGAAGCGGTTGAACGTGTTCGCCCAGACCACGCCGGCGCGCAGCCGGTCCGCCATCGAGAGGATCCGCGAGCCCTTCTCCGTCCAGACGCCGGCGGAGAGCCCGTACGGCGTGTTGTTCGCCTTCTCGACCGCCTCGTCCGGCGTCCGGAACGTCAGCACCGAGAGCACCGGCCCGAAGATCTCCTCCTGCGCGATGCGGTAGCTCTGGGCGACGTTCGTGAAGACCGTCGGCGCGAAGCAGTAGCCCTTCTCCGGCAGGCGGCACGGCGGCTGGTAGATCTCCGCGCCCTCCTCCTCGCCCGACGCGACGAGCTCCTTGATCTTGTCGAGCTGCATCTTCGAGTTGATCGCGCCGACGTCGGTGTTCTTGTCGAGCGGGTCACCGACCCGGAGCGTCTGGAGGCGGCGCTTGAGCTTGCGGACCGTCTCGTCGTAGATCGATTCCTGGACGAAGAGTCGCGAGCCCGCGCAGCACACGTGGCCCTGGTTGAAGTAGATGCCGTTGACGATGCCCTCGACCGCCTGGTCGAGCGGCGGCGTCGTCGAAGATGATGTTCGCCGCCTTGCCGCCGAGCTCGAGCGTCAGCTTCTTGCCGGTTCCCGCGAGCTCGCGCTGGATCGCCTTGCCGACCTCGGTCGACCCGGTGAAGGCGATCTTGTCGACCTCGGACTTCACGAGCGCGGCGCCGGCGCGGCCGTCGCCCGTGACGATGTTGACGACACCGGGCGGCAACTCGGCCTGGCGCAGGACGTCGCAGAAGAGGAGCGCGGTCAGCGGTGTCGTCTCGGCCGGCTTCAGCACGACCGTGTTGCCGGCGGCGAGCGCCGGCGCGATCTTCCACGCCAGCATCAGCAGCGGGAAGTTCCACGGGATGATCTGCCCGGCGACGCCGACCGGGCGCGGCGTCCGGTTCGGGAACGCGTACTCGAGCTTGTCGGCCCAGCCCGCGTAGTAGAAGAAGTGCGCCGCAGCGAGCGGCACGTCGACGTCACGCGACTCCTTGATCGGCTTGCCGCCGTTCAGCGACTCGAGCACCGCGAACTCGCGCGCGCGCTCCGGCCAGGATGCGTGCGATCCGGAACATGTACTTCGCGCGCTCCGACGGGCTCGTCTTCGACCAGGTGCCGTCGTACGCCTTGCGCGCCGCCGCGACCGCGAGCTGGACGTCCTCCTCCCCGGCCTGCGCGATCTCCGCCAGCGGATCTTCGGTCGAGGGGTCGATCGTCGTGTACCACTCGCCCGAGCGTGGCTCGAGCCACTTACCGTCGACGAAGATCCCGTAGCGGTCGCGGATCTCGACGATGTCGCGCGACTCGGGGGCGGGTGCGTAGTCCCAGCCGGCCGGGACGGGCGCCGCGTCCTGCTTGCGCTCGAGCTCAGTCAACGGTGAAGTAGTCCGGAGACTGGTAGGCGCCGGTGCGCTGGAAGCGGATCTGCATCAGCACGTCGTTCAGAAGCGACGAGGCGCCGATGCGATACAGGTCGGGCGTCAGCCATTCGACGCCGAGCGTCTCGTGCACCTGGACGATGTACTGGATCGCGTTCTTGGCGGTGCGGACGCCGCCGGCGGGCTTCATGCCGACCTTCCGGCCCGTCTCGTCGTGCACGTCCCGGATCGCCTCCAGCATCACGAGCTGCACCGGCAGCGTCGCGGCGCCGGGCAGCTTGCCGGTCGAGGTCTTGATGAAGTCGGCGCCCGCGGCCATCGCCAAGAGCGACGCGCGGCGGACGTTGTCGTAGGTGCCGAGCTCGCCGACCTCGAGGATCACCTTCAGGTGCGCGTCGCCGCATGCTTCCTTGATCTTCACGATCTCGTCGAAGACCTTGGCGTAGCGGCCGGACAGAAACGCACCGCGGTCGATCACCATGTCGACCTCGTCGGCGCCGAGCTGCACGACTTCCTCGGTCTCGCGCACCTTGACGTCGAGCGGGCTCTGGCCCGACGGGAAGGCGGTCGCGACCGAGGCGACCTTGACGCCCGAGCCGGCGAGGCGCTCCTTCGCGATCGGGACGAGGTTCGGATAGACGCAGATGGCCGCGCAGGAGGGGATGGTGCGGTCGGTCGGGTCGGGCCGGATCGCCTTCGAGCAGAGCGCGGCGACCTTGCCGGGCGTGTCGGAGCCCTCGAGCGTCGTCAGATCCATGACGCGGATCGCCAGGTCGAGCGCGAAGAGCTTCGCTTCCTTCTTGATCGACCGCTTGGCGAGCTCGCCGGCGCGCGCCTCGACCGCGACCTGGTCGACGGAGCCGATGCGAGGGAGCCGCGGCTCGAGCGGAAGCTCGAACCCACGCGGGAGTGCGGGCGCCTGCGCCATCGAGTGGAGTGTAGCCCCGAGTAGGCTCGCGCCATGCGGCCGGGAACCGTGTTCGCGATCGCCGGCGTGCTGCTCGCGGGCGTCGCGGCGCTCTTCGCACTGGACGGCCTCCGTGCCGCGGACAGCGCGATCGGGTTCTTCGCCTTCGCGGCCTCGCTGGTCGCGGGCGTCGCGGTCGCCCTCTGGATCTCGACGCTGCTGCAGCGGCGCGGCCCGCTGCCCGGGCGCGTGCCATTGCTCCTGCTCGTGACGGCGCCGCTCTGGGGGAAGCTTCCGCCGACCGGCCGCGCTGCGGTGTCGGGCGCCTACGCGGGTTACTTCACCGGGCTGATCGTGCTCGTCGTCCGCCGGGCGCGCGCCCGGCGCGTGTAGCGGCTCGCGGAAAACCGCCTGCCGTGGATCGACAAGGCTCGGGATGGCGACATGTCCGAGATGGCGACATGTCTGAAATGGCCCCTTTCCGAAATAGCCCGGTCCGAAATAGCCCTCTGTCCGAAATAGCCCAGCGCGGTGCGCCCACGCGCGGTCCCCACCTCTCCACCCCCCACCCACCCACGGGGCGGAATACGGTAGCCGCCGCCGGCACACAGGACCGAGACAATTCTGGAACTTCTCTCGTCGGCCTCTCGCCGGCGCCGCCTCGCGTCGCCGCTGTGCATGGCCGCTTGCGCGCCGCAGCGCGGGACACGAGACTGCGCCCATGCCGCGCGCGCCCGCCGGACGACTCACCGAGAAAGACGAGCCGGAGGTCATCGTCGACTTCGACTTCGAGGACGGCCTCCTGTACGCAGCCGTCCGCAACCTGTCCGAGCAGCCGGCGTATCGTGTCTCGGTCGTCTTCGACAAGCCCTTCACCGGCCTCGGCGGCACGCGCGAGACGACGTCGATCGCGCTCTTTCGCAACATCGAGTTCCTCGCGCCGGGCAAGGAGATCCGCACGTTCGTCGATACCGCGGCGTCCTACTTCGCCCGCCGTCAGCCGGCGAAGCTCGCGGCCGACGTCTCGTGGCGCGACGGAGCCGGCCGCCGGCGCACGCACCGCATCAAGCACGACCTCGCCATCTACCGAGAGCTCGCCTACGTGACACGGAAGGAGCCGCATGCCGGCCGCACAACGGAATGACCCGTACCGCAACTTTGGCTTTCTCGTCGAGATCGACGGGCTCGCGAGCAGCGCGTTCAGCGAGGTCGAGCTCCCGGAGTCGTCCATCGAGGTGATCGAGTACCGGGAGGGCAGCGACCCGCTCTCCTCCTCGCGCAAGCTGCCCGGCCGCGTGCGCTACGGCAACATCGTCCTCAAGCGCGGGCTGACGAAGAACAACGACCTCTGGAACTGGTGGAACACGGTCCGCAACGGCAAGGCTGACCGGAGGGACGGCGCGATCGTGCTGCTCGACAGCGAACGGCAGCCGGTGCTGCGCTGGGTCTTCCGGGACGCGTGGCCGTGCAAGTACACCGCGCCGTCGCTGAACGCGAAGGGAAACGACGTCGTGATCGAAGAGCTCGAGCTCGCAATCGAGGGCCTCGAGCTCGTGACCTGAGCGCTACATGCCGAGCCGCTCGAGCATGGTCGCGTTGCGGCGCCACTTCGGTGCGGCCTTCACCTGCAGCTCGAGGTAGACCGTGCGGCCCAGCAGCTGCTCGATCGCCGGGCGCGCCCAGACGCCGATCTCCTTCACCATCGCGCCGCGCTTGCCGATCAGGATCTGCTTCTGGCTCTCGGTCTCGGTGTAGATGCGAACGTGCACCCGTGCCTCGTCGATCTCGATCACCTCAGCCGTGATCGCGTGCGGGACCTCTTCCTTCGTGAGCCGCAGCGCCTGCTCGCGGACGAGCTCCGCGATCTGCGCCTCGAGCGGGAGGTCCGTTGTCTGCTCGGCCGGGAAGTAGAGCGGGCCTTCCGGGAGTAGCCCGATCAGCTCGTCGCGCAGGGCGCCGATGCCGTCGCCGGTCTTCGCGCTGACGGGATGAAGCGCGAGGAAGTCGCCGAGCGACGCGGCGGTCTTCATCTGCGTGGCGATGTGCCCGGCCTTGAGGCGGTCGACCTTGTTCAGCGCGATCACGACCGGGACGCCGAGCGAATAGACGCGCCGGGCGACGAAGCGGTCGCCGGCGCCGATGCGCTCGCGGGCCGACAGCACGAAGAGGACGCCGTCGATGTCCTCCAGCGACGAGTCGACCGTGTGCTGCATCCGCTCGGTCAGCGTGTCGATCGGCCGCTGCCAGCCCGGCAGATCGGTGAGCAGCAGTTGCGCCTCGTCGGTCGTGGTGATGCCCGTGACGCGACGCCGCGTCGTGTGCGGCTTGTCGGAGGTGATCGCGACCTTCTCGCCGGTGAGGGCGTTGACGAGTGTCGACTTGCCGACGTTCGGCCGCCCGGCCACCGCGATGAAGCCCGACCTCAAAACTCCCAGGTATCCGGAAGCAGGTCGCCGGGCGTCGTCGTCACGATCTGGCCGTCGGCCCGCCGGTAGCTCACCTGGTCGATGCGGAACTCGTGCAGCCACTGCCGGCAGCCGCCGCACGGCGAGGCGGTGATCCCGATCGCCTCCAGGTCGCCGGGCTTGTACCCGGCAGAGACGGCAGCGACGATCGCGGATTTCTCGGCGCAGATTCCGAGCGGGTACGCGGCGTTCTCCACGTTCGTGCCGTCGAAGACGCGCCCGTCACGCGTGCGGACGGCCGCGCCGACCTTGTAGTCGGAGTACGGCGAGTACGACCGCTCGGCCGCGACGACGGCGCGTTCGACGAGATCCGCACTCACGAGAAGAACTGAAAGACGGCGAGGGTCACGAGTGCGCCCAGCATGCCACCGATCGCCACTTCCAGCGTCGAGTGCACACCCGCCTCGACGCGCGTCTGGGCGACGAGCAGCGCGAGGATGAACGTCAGCGACGAAACGAGGAAGCGGTGGCTCGAGTCGGAGAGGATGTACGTCGCCGCCATCCACGCAGCGAACGCGACCGCCGCGTGGCCGGACGGCAGGCCCCCCGAGAGCGGCGAGCCGCGACCGGTGTACGCCTTGACCGCGATCACCGCGAACACCGTCAGCACGAGTGCGACGATCGTCACCTCGGCGGGCGCGTCACGCAGGCGGTCGAGCAGGCGCGACGACCGGTCCGACACGCTGCCGGCGAAGACGAGATACCCGACCGCGACGGCGTTCACGGTCGCGATCAGCACGGCGCCCGCAGCGATGTCCTTCGCGAGCTTCGCCATCGGGTCGAAGGCGGTGGTGGCGACGTCGATCGCCGCTTCGATCGCCGTGTTGATCATCTCGGCGATCAGCACGAACGAGATCGAGAGCAGCAACGCGATCAGCTCGAGCTTCTGGACGTTCGTGACGAGGGCCGTGATCAGCACCGCGACGGCGATCAGGAAGTGGAGCCGCATGTTGCGCTGCGTGCGCAGCACGTGGATCACGCCCTCGAAGGCGAAGTTGAAGCTCGCGAGGAGGTTCGGCGCGCGCCTCAACCGAGCAGCTCCTGCTCGCGCCGCTCCATCTCTTCGCCGTGGTCGTAGCCGAGCAGGTGCAGAAGGCCGTGCGTCAGCGGCCAGCGCCATTCATCGCCGACGACGGACGGGCAGACCACGACGTCGCCGAGCGCGCGCGGCACACCTGGCGGCAGGTCGTCGCGCCCGTCGAGCGGGAACGAGAGGACGTCCGTCGGCTCGTCGACGCCGAGGTGGTCGCGCTTCAGCGACCGCATCTCGTCGGCCGGCACGAACGCGAGCCCGAGCTCGCCGTCCTCGATCCCCTCGGCCGCGAGCACCCGGCGCGCGAGCTCGACCGCACCCGTCTCGTCGACCTCGTGTCCGCTGCGGTTCTCCAGCTCGACCTCGATCACCAACTGACTCGCTCAGTGCTTCCGGTCGGTGCCGGTCTCTTCCACGTGGCGCTTGTACGCCTCGACGATCCTCTGGACAAGCTTGTGCCGGACGACGTCCTTGTGCGTGAAGCGCACGAAGCCGATCCCGTCGACCGAATGGAGGATCGACTGCACCTGGATCAGGCCTGACGCCTGGTCGCGCGGCAGGTCGATCTGCGTCTGGTCGCCCGTGACCACGACCTTGGAGCCGAAGCCGAGCCGTGTCAGGAACATCTGCATCTGCTCGGGCGAGGTGTTCTGCGCCTCGTCGAGGATGATGAACGAGTCGTTCAGCGTGCGCCCGCGCATGAAGGCGAGCGGCGCGACCTCGATCGTCCCACGCTCCATGTAGGTCGTCAGCCGGTCCGGCTCCATCATGTCGTAGAGCGCGTCGAAGAGCGGGCGCAGATACGGGTCGACCTTCGCGAGCATGTCGCCCGGCAGGAAGCCGAGACGCTCGCCTGCCTCGACGGCGGGGCGCGTGAGGATGATGCGGGCCACTTCCTTCTCGTGGAGCGCCGCGACGGCGAGCGCCATCGCCAGGTACGTCTTGCCGGTGCCGGCAGGCCCGATCCCGAAGGTGATCGTGCAGCGCCGGATCGAGTCGACGTACTCCTTCTGCGTCACCGTCTTCGGCGCGATCTTCTTGCCGCGATGGCGCCAGACGACGTCCTCGAAGACGGCACGGATGTCCTCCGCCGAGTCGAGGGCGCCGAGCACGGCGTCGACCGTGGAGGGGCCGATCTCGTGCCCGCCCTCGACGAGCTCGACGAGCTCGTCGAGCACGGCGCGGGTGCCGGCGACGTGGGCATCGTCGCCCTCGATCGTCAAGCGGTTGCCGCGCAGGCGGATCTGCGTCCCGAGCCGCTCGCGCAGCGCATCGAGCACGCCGTCCCCCACCCCCGCGAGCTCCGCGGCGACATCGTTCGAGATCTCTAGCGTGTCTTGCACTGGCTCCTGAGCATCCGGACGCAGTTTAGGCGCGTGTCGCTTCTTTGCCGCTTTTTTCACAGACACGTGCGCTTTTTTGCCGGTAGCGTGACTGCAGGGGGGCTCGCGCCCCCTTGGGGGAGTTTGGGCGTTTCGGGCAGGGCGTTTTCGGCCCGCGGCTAGAGCCGGCCCAGGGCCGGCGCCGCGCGGCGGTCAGGCCAGCTTCTCGCGGACGATCTGGCTGACGGCCGAGCCGTCGGCACGGCCGGCGGTCTGGGGCATCACGTCCGCCATGACGCGACCCAGGTCGCGGAGGCTCGTCGCCCCGACCTCGGCGATCGCGTCGTCGACGATCTGCTCCAGCTCGTCCTCGGAGAGCGGCTCGGGCATGAACTCCTCGAGCACGTCGAGCTCGAACTCCTCGGCGTCGGCCTGCTCGTCGCGACCGCCCGCGCGGAACGCCTCGGCCGCCTCGACGCGACGTTTCCGCTCGCGTTGGAGCACCTGCAGCTCCTCGGCCTCCGCCAACGGGCGCTGCAATTCCTTCTCGGCGGACTTGAGGCTCGAGAGGATCAGGCGCAGCGCGTCGCGGCGCTCGCCGTCCCGCGCGAGCATCGCTTCCTTCACTTGCTCTTCGAGCCGACCGATCAGCGTCACGGCACCGCCACCTCCTGCGCTTCCTCTGCGAGACCGCGCACACTATCCGGGTCGAGCCTGCCACCCAGGATGTGCCAGTGCAGGTGGAAGACCGTCTGCCCCGCGGCCGGGCCGACGTTGACGAGCACACGGTAGTCGGTGAGGCCGGCGGCGGCTGCAGTCGCGGCAACGAAATCAAGCATCCGCTTTGCCTCGTCGGCAGTGAATTCGCCGACGTCCCGGAAGGTGTCGACGTGGTGCTCGGGCAGAACGAGCAGGTGCGTCTCGGCCTTGGGATTGATGTCCGCGACAGCGACGAAGCCGTCTGCCTTGTGGACATGGGCGCCGTCGCGCACCAGCGCGCAGAAGAGGCAGTTCTCAGGCGGCACGGATCCCCTCCTCGGTGACGGCGGCGGCGCGGACGCGGACGAGCTCACCCACCTTGCCGTCCACGAGCCACGGCGAGTAGTCGTCGCCGTAGCCGCGTCCCGGCCGGTCGACGAGCACGACGTCCTCGGCGCCGAGCTTCGACTCCCAGCGGTGCCGGCACGCCTGCTCGGAGACCAGGCGCACCTGCGCGCTTCGCTCCTTCTTCGTGGCGGGAGGCACGGTGTCGTCGCCGGCGGTGCGCGTTCCGGGGCGCGGCGAGTACGGGAAGACGTGCACCTTCGTGATCCCGGCCCGCTCCACCGTGGCGACGGTGTTGGCAAACGCCGCGTCGTCTTCTGCGGGGAAGCCGACGATCACGTCGCTCGTCAGGTTGAAGTCCGTGAGCGGCTCGAGCTTCTTCAGGTAGGTCGCGACGCTGTAGCGGCGGCCCATCGCCTGCAGCACGCCGTCGTCTCCCGACTGGAGCGGCACATGGAGATGCTTCGAGACGACCGGCGTCTCACGGAGCGCGGCGATCAGCTCGTCGTGGACGTGGTTGATCTCGATCGAGGAGAGTCGTAGGCGCGCGAGCCCGTCGATCTCCCCCGCTTCGCGGATCAGGCGCGCAAGCGTGAAGCCCGCCTCGCGGTCGCGGAAGCACCCAAGGTTGATCCCGGTGAGCACGACCTCCCGGTGGCCCTGCGCAACGCGGCGGCGAATCTCGCCCAGCACGGCGCCGGCGCTGCGGCTGCGCGTCGCGCCCCGGACGAGCGGGATGACGCAGAACGCACACGAGAATGAGCAGCCGTCCTGGATCTTCACGAACGCCCGCACCCGGTCGAGCCGGGCGTCGGCCTGGACGCAGCCGATCGCGCCGACGTCGCCCGCGACGAACCGCGGCGTCTCCTCGCTGCGCCGGTCGACGACGACGACGTTCTCCGGCAGGCCCGCGAAGGCGTTCGACTGCAGGTTCGCTGCGCAGCCTGTGACGTAGACCTTCTTGTGGGTGCGCGCGGCGCGGGCGGCCGCCTTGCGCGACTTCGCGACGGCCTCGTTCGTGACGCAGCAGGTGTTGAGAATCGCGACTTCGGCGTCGTCCGGGCGCTCTTCGTGCCCGTCCGCGAGCAGGCGCTCGCGGACCTCGCGCGCGTCGGTGTGCGAGACCTTGCAGCCGAGAAAGCCGACCGTGAACGTCGCCATCGGCGGGAGTCTAGGAGGGTTTGGCGGAACTTCGCTCGTCGTCGGGGTGCGATGCTCGTTCCGAGGCAAGGACGCAGGGAGCGTTCGTAGCGGAGCCCTACGGGCGCGACCGAGGACGCCGCATCGGGGCGAGCAGCGCGGCCCGACGGCACAGCTGCTGTTTCGCCAAGCCCTCTAAGACTTTCGCGAGGACGTTCTCTCGTGCAGATCCGCCGCCCAGCCGTCGAGCTCGCGGCGGAGCAGGCGCCGATAGCCGCGCACGTGAGGCGTGTCGCGTGCCAGGTAGCCGGAGGTGACGAGCCGCTCGCCTGCCGGGCGCAGCGCCTCGACCGCCTCGAGCGAGATGTTCGCGACCGTGACGCCCGCACCCGGCAATTCGCCCTCGGTCGCGTCGAAGAGTCGCGTGTCGAGCCGCGCGCCGTTCGCCGCAGCGTTGCGCTCGGTCTCTTCGATCGCGGCCGGGTCGTCGTCGACCGCGGTCACCGGGCCGAAGCCGAGCGCAACGGCTGCGATCGAGAGCACGCCGGAACCGCAGCCGACGTCCAGCAGGCTCGTCGGCTCGAGCTCCTGGAGCAGCTCGAGGCAAAGGCGCGTCGTCGGGTGGGCTCCGGTTCCGAACGCACGCCCGGGGTCGATGACGACCACGATTGCGCCGGCCGGCGGGGGCTCCCACGGCGGCCCGATCCAGAGCGCTCCGATCCGGACCGGCCGGTGGAACTCGCGCCAGCGATCCTCCCAGCCCGGCTCGACCTCCTCGGCGTGCGAGGCGGGGAACTCGGCCGCCACTCGCTCGCCGGCCTCGCCGTACGCGGCGAGCTCGACGCTGTCGGCACGCTCGATCTCCTCGAATCCTTCGGGGGCGAGCTCGACCAGTCGCGCCCGGGCCTCCTCGGCCTCGTCGAGCGGGACCGTGATCGCGACGCGCCTCAGCGGAAGGCGCTCTTCAGCTTGTCGAAGAACCCCTCGTCGGCCTTGTAGGTGTCGTCCTGCGAGAGCCGCTCGAACTCCTCGAGCAGCTTCCGTTGCTCATCGGTGAGCCGGCGCGGCACGGTGACGTTGACGAGGATCCGGTGGTCGCCGCGGCCGAAGCCCTGGAGCACCGGCATCCCCTTGCCGCGCAGCACCCGCAGCTCGCCCGGCTGCGTGCCGGCCGCGAACTCGAGCGCAACGTCGCCGTCGAGCGTCGGCACCGTCCTCTCCGCCCCGACCGAGGCCTCGACGATATTGAGGTCGACGGTCGAGAAGATGTCGTTTCCCTGGCGGACGAAGCGCTCGTCCTCGCGGACGTGCACCTGGACGTAGACGTCGCCGTGGCTGCCGCCGAATGCGCCTGCGTGCCCTTCGCCGGAGAGGCGGATCCGCTGGCCGTCGTGGATGCCCGGCGGGATCGACACCTCGACGGTGCGCTCCTCGATCACGCGGCCGGCGCCCTGGCAGCTCTCGCACGGGTGCTCAACGACCTCGCCGCGGCCGCCGCAGTCGGGGCAGGCCTGGGTGCGCACGAACTGGCCGAAGACGCTCTGCGAGACCTGCTGCAGCCGCCCGGAGCCAGTGCACCTGACGCAGGCCGTCGGCGTCGTGCCCGGCTCGACGCCGGTCGCGTCGCATGTCTCGCACGGGACGGCCCCGCGGACGGGAACCTGGCGCGTGACGCCGATCGCTGCCTCGGCGAGCTCGATGTCGACCTGCGCGGCGATGTCTCCGCCACGCGCGCGGCTGGCGCGACCGCCGCTGAAGACGTCGTCGCCGAAGAAGGCGGAAAAGAGATCCGAGAGGCTGCCGAAGTCGAAGTGGCCCGGCGTGTAGCCGCCGCCGCGGAGGCCTGCGTGGCCGTATCGGTCGTAGAGTTGGCGCGTCTCCGTATTCGACAGCACCTCGTAGGCCTCGGTGATTTCGCGGAAGCGCTCCTCGGCGTCGGGCGCCTCCGAGACGTCGGGGTGCAGCTCGCGGGCGAGCCGGCGGAACGCCTTCTTGATTTGCTGCTCGTCGGCCTCGCGCGGCACGCCGAGCAGCTCGTAGTAGTCGCGCTCCGTCGTCGCCATCGTCGAAGCGTAGCCCGGGTCCCGGGCGCTACTCCTCTGCGTAGACGTCTTCGACGAACCGGGACAGCTCGTGCGCCGCGGACCGAACGGAGCGAATCGCCTTGTCGTAGTCCATGCGCAGCGGCCCGAGCAGGCTGACCGCACCGAGTGTCCGGTTCGTGAGACCGTACGACGCGCCGACGAGCGCGAGCTCGCGCATGGCCGGGTGGTCGAGCTCGTCGCCGACGCGGACGAACGGCCGCCTCGGGTCGAGGGATTGCGCGATCAGGTCGAGTAGGGCGGCGCGCTTCTCCAGGATCTCGAACAGGTCGCGGTACGAGGAGAGCTCGCTGCCGCGCGCCTGATCGAGCAGCGTCGCCGCACCGCCGACGAAGAGCCGCTGGTCGTCGTTCACGAGCTCGGTGAAGACGGGGCGGATCACGTCGAGGAACGCGCGCTCGCGCTGGGAGAGCCCGGAGTCCTCGAGCCGGCGGCGGAGCATGGTCGTTCCCGGCTGGAGCCCGCGCAGCTCCTCGTTCAGGTACTGCCCCGCCCACGAGACGAGGCCCGAGTCGAGCGGCTCGACGAACGCGAAGGTGCGTTTCGTTATCCCGCCGCTCGACGTGATCACGACCAGCATCACGAGCTGGGGCTGCAGCAGCAGCACCTCGACGTGGCGGATCGTGGCGGTGTTGGGAGCCGGCGCCGAGATGACCGCGAGCAGGTGCGTCACCTGCGAGAGCATCTCGGTCGTCTGCTGGAGTGCATCCTCGACCTCGCGGCGCAGGGTCGTGAGGTCGAGCGCGAACGCGCCCGGGCGCGGCTCGAGCCGGTCGAGCAGGCGGTCGACGTAGAACCGGTAACCCTGCTCGGTCGGAACGCGGCCCGCCGAGGTGTGCGGGTGCGTGAGCAGGCCGATTCGCTCGAGCTCGGCGAGCTCGTGGCGCACGGTGGACGGCGACGCCGGGAGGCCCGTCTTCTCGACCAGCGACTTCGAGCCGACCGGCTCGCCGGTCTCGACGTGCTCGTCGACCACGAGTCGCAGGATCTCGCGCTGCCGCGCCGTCAGCTCGACGTCAGGAATGAATCGGTTCATTTGCAGGAAGTTTAGCCTGCATCCAGCGCGAGCAGCTCTGCCGTGACGGCACCGCCGACGAAACGGCCGCGCTCGGTGAGCACGATGCTCTCGCCGCCGGCCGTGCGCGTGGCAAGACCGAGCTCCTCGATCCGCGCGAGCGCGCCGCGATCGAACGCGTCCTCGAGCCCCGCGAGGACGAGCGGCTCGTCGAGGCGCAGGCCCAGCATCACTCGCTCGGTGTGCCGGGTCAGGTCGTCGATCGGCTCGAGCTCGCGTTCGGGCGCGGAGCCGCGAGACAGCGCCTCCACGTATGGCGCAAGGCGTGGCGTGTTCCGCCGCCGAACGTTCTCGATTGTGCTGACGGCGCCCACGCCGAGGCCGAGGTAGTCACGTCCGAGCCAGTAGCCGAGGTTGTGACGCGCGCGGAGGTCGCGCCCGCGCGCCCGCGCGCCGGTCAGGCAGAAGTTCGCCGTCTCGTACCAGCGATAGCCGGCGGCAGTGAGTGTCTCGACGACCTGCTCGAAGTAGGTCTCCATCGCGTCTGCCTGGCGTGCGAGCTCGTCTCCGTGGGCGTGCGTGAAGCGCGTTCCGGGCTTCGCTTCCAGCTCGTAGCAGGAGAGGTGCTCCGGCTCCAGCGCCAGGGCCTCTGCGAGGTCGCGTTCGAGATCGGCGGAGCTCTGGCCCGGAATGCCGTAGATGAGATCAAGCGAGATGTTGGCGAAACCGGCATCTCTCAGAACGTGCACGGACCGGCGGACGTCGTCGGGCCCTGAGCGTCGTTCGAGCACGTCCAGAAGGGCGGTGTTGAAAGATTGTGCGCCTATTGAGACACGATTGACGCCGTTTTCGGACAGGAGCCGGGCCAGTTCGGGCGTGACGGTTTCCGGGTTCGCCTCGACCGTGACCTCCCGCGCGTGCGGCAGGCCCTGGAGGAGCCGCGCGAGCGCAGCCGGTTCGGTGAAAGTCGGGGTGCCGCCGCCGACGAAGATCGTCTCGAGCTCGGGAGCGAGCGACCCGCGCTCGAGCTCCAGCTCGGCGAGGAGCGCGTCGACGTACGGGGCATGTTGCTCGGCGCGGCCGACGGCCGTGACGAAGTCGCAGTAGCCGCAGCGATGCGCGCAGAAGGGAAGGTGCACGTAGAGATGCCGGGCGCCGAGGCTCGTCATCGCTTCGAGTCTCCGAGGTTCAGCACGGCAAGGAACGCTTCCTGCGGCACCTCGACGCCGCCGACGTTCTTCATCCGCTTCTTGCCCTTCTTCTGCTTCTCGAGCAGCTTTCGCTTGCGCGAGATGTCGCCGCCGTAGCACTTGGCGAGCACGTCCTTGCGCTTCGCCTTCACGGTCTCGCGGGCGATGATCCGCGAGCCGATCGCCGCCTGGATCGCGACGTCGAAGAACTGGCGCGGGATCTCGACTTTCAACCGCTCGACGAGCGCCTTCCCCCGCTCGTAGGCGGCGTCGCGATGGAGGATCAGCGACAGCGCGTCGACCGGCTCGCCGCCGACGAGGATGTCGATCCGCGCGAGCTGGCCCGGGCGGAAGCCGGCGAGGTCGTAGTCGAAGCTCGCGTAGCCGCGCGTGCGCGACTTCAACTGGTCGTAGTAGTCGAGGACGATCTCGGCCAGCGGCAGCTCGTAGGTCAGGTGGACGCGTTCCTCCGAGAGGTACTCGAGGTGATCGAACTTGCCGCGGCGGTCGTTGTTCAACTCCATCGTCGCCCCGACGAAGTCCTTGGGGACGATGATCGAGGCCCTGATGTACGGCTCCTCGACCTCCTCGTAGGCGTCGGGCATGTCGGAGGGCGTGTGCACCTCGATCCACTCGCCGTTGAGCTCGCGCACGCGATAGGCGACGTTCGGCGCGGTGACCAGGAGGTCCAGGTCGAATTCGCGCTCGAGCCGCTCGCGCACGATCTCCATGTGCAGCAGGCCGAGGAAGCCGCAGCGGAAGCCGAAGCCGATCGCCTGGCTCGTCTCGGGCTCGTAGAAGAGCGCCGCGTCGTTCAGCTTCAGCTTCTCGAGCGCGTCGCGCAACTCCGGATAATCGTCGGAATCGGTCGGAAAGAGGCCCGCGAAGACCATCGGCTTGACGTCCTTGTAGCCGGGGAGCGGATCGGTGGCGCCGTTCCGGTCGGAGGTGATCGTGTCGCCGACGCGCAGCTTGGAGACGTCCTTCAGGCCGGTGATCACGTAGCCGACCTCGCCGGCCGAGAGCAGCTGGGTCGGGCGCCGGTCGGGGCCAAAGAAACCGATCTCCTCGGCCTCGAAGCGCGTGCCGAGCGCCATTGCCTTGAGTGGCTCACGCGTCGAGAACTGCCCGTCGACGACGCGGACGAACGCGACGACGCCGCGGTACTGGTCGTACGAGGAGTCGAAGATGAGCGCGCGTGCCGGGGCGTCGCGATCGCCTGCGGGCGCCGAGATGCGCTCGACGATCGCGTCCAGCACGTCCTCCACGTTCTCCCCGGTCTTGGCGGAGATGCGGATGACGTGGTCGGGATCGTCTCCGATCAGGTCGGCAACCTCGCGCGCGGCTCCGTCGGGATCGGCCTGCGGCAGATCGATCTTGTTCACGACCGGGACGATCTCGAGGTTGTTCTCGATCGCGAGATAGGCGTTCGCGAGCGTCTGCGCTTCGATTCCCTGGGCAGCGTCGACGACGAGCAGCGCTCCCTCGCAGGCCTGGAGTGAGCGGGAGACCTCGTAGGTGAAGTCGACGTGCCCGGGTGTGTCGATGAGGTTCAGCTGGTGGCCCTTCCACTCGACCCGTACGGCCTGCGCCTTGATCGTGATCCCCCGCTCGCGCTCGAGATCCATCGTGTCGAGCAGCTGTTCGCGCATGTCGCGGTCGGCGACGGCGTGTGTCGCCTGCAGGATGCGATCGGCCAGCGTCGACTTCCCGTGGTCGATGTGGGCGATGATCGAGAAGTTGCGGATGCGGTCTTGAGGCATGGCTACGCGGGCCGGCTTCGGCGCCTCAACGCTAGCAACGCATCTAGCTCGCGAACCCCGAGCGCGCGGGCGCCGGCGAAGTAGACGAGGCCGCCGACGACGAGGGCGGAGCCGAGTGAGGCGATCTGAGCCAGGGCCGACCGGCCGAGCAGGTCGTCGAGCGGGCGCCAGACGAGATAGGAGACGATCGCGAGCGGCACGGACGCCGCGACGATCTTCAGTGTCGCCTTTGTGGTCTCGCCTAGCTCGAAGTGACCGAGTCGACGGCGAAGGAACCAGAACAGCAACGCGGTGCCGATGATGTTGACGACGGACGTGGCGAGCGGGATCCCCCAGACGCCAAGGCGATAGAAGACCGCATCGAGCAACGCGTTCGCGCCCAGGTTCGCCAGGGCGACGGCGGTCGGGATCCAGTTGGACTGGAGGCTGAAGAACGCCCGGTTCAGCAGCAGCATCATCCCGTTGAAGGTGAGCCCGATGCAGAAGGCGGCGAGGGCGCCGGCGACGACGCGCGTCTGCGCCGCGTCGAAGGCGCCGCGCTCGTACAGCAGCCGGATGATCGGCTCGGCGAGCACGGCGGAGACGACGCTCGCCGGGACGAGGAGGAAGGAGATCTGGCGGAGGCCGAGTGAAACCATGTGCCGGAAACCGTCCAGATCCCCGCGGGTCGCGAGCCGTGACAGCGACGGGAAGAGGACAGTCGCCACGGCGACCGAGAACACGCCTTGCGGGAGCATGTAGACCCGGAACGCCTTGTCGATCGCGGTCGGCGCCAGGCTCCCGTCGATCAAGCGGGAGGCGAAGATCGAGTCGATGACGGCGTTGACGTTGATCAGCCCGAGCCCGAGCGTCACGGGCAACATCAGCTTGAAGACTCGCGCGACGGCGGGGTCGCGCCAGTCGAGCACGAAGTGGAGGCGATCGTCGAGACCGCGAAGCCACGGGATCGGCAGCAGCACCTGGATCACCGTGCCGACGAGGATCGAGCCGGCATAGACGTAGAGCTTCGCGTCGTCGCCGGAGACGTGAGGGACGCCGAGGACGAGGCCGAGAATGATCGCGAGGTTCCAGAAGACGGGCGTCAGCGCCGGCACCGTGAACTCGCCGTAGCTGTTGAGGATGCCCACGACGATGCCGGAGATGCCGAGCAGCCCCACGATCGGGAAGAGGACCCGTGAGAGGCTGACGGCGAGGTCCACGTCGCCGCCCGGGTCCCCGAATGGCCTGATCACGAGCGGCGCCAGCAGGATAAAGATCGCCGTCAGCGCTCCGAGCCCGAGCAGCATCAACCAGAAGAGGGTCGATGCGACGCGCCAGGCGCGCTTGCGCTCACCTTTCTCGAGCAGCTCGCTGAAGACGGGCACGAATGCAGACGAGAGGGCTGCATCCGCGACGAGCGCGCGGACGAGATTCGGGATCTGGAACGCGACGGTGAACGCGTTGATCTTCCCGGCGGCGCCGAAGTAGTAGGAGGCGACGATCTCGCGGACGAGGCCGAAGATGCGGGAGAGGCCTGTGGCGAGGGCGACGATCGCCGTTGACAGGGCGAGCCGACGGCGCGAGTCCCGCTCCTCCACGCCGCGAGTATAGGGAGCACGGTGGTCGCGGCCTGTGGACGCTTCGTGCGAGAGATTTCCCGCTTGCGTCACGGTCCTGTCACAAATTTCTGATTAGGATCGACGGTGGGTGGTGGGTCGGGGTGCCCCAGCGGATCGGTGGCTTTTTCGCTGGCCGGGAGCCGCGCTTTGCTACCATCGCGGCGCCCGCGGGTTGCGGGCTCTTTCTATGCCGAACATCAATCAGCAGAAGAAGCGCGTTCGCTCCGCCGCTCGCCAGCGGCTCGAGAACCTGCGCTACCGGTCGACGATCAAGACGCTGACGAAGCGCCTGCAGACGACCGTCGAGGCGGGCGACAAGGAGCGCGTCGCAGCCGAGCAGCGTGAGCTCGTGCGTCTGATCGACAAGGCGTCGGCCCGCGGCTCACTGCACAAGAACGCCGCTGCGCGCAAGAAGTCTCAGGTCGCGCGCATCACGTCCGCCGAATAGCCCGCCAGCTAGCCGGCGACTCTCACCGGTGCCTCGCGGCGCCGCGTGATGTCGATCAGCGCCCGCTCGAGCTCGAGCTCGGGAGCGAGCCTCGAGCCGCCTTTGAGCGCGAAGTCGAGCCTCGCGAGCCGGAGCGTCACATCCCGCAGTTCGTCGACGCCGAAGTTGCGCGCGTGTCCGAAGGCCTTCTCGGCCGCGAACGGGTGGATCTTCAGCCGGGTCGCGGCATCCTTCGGACGGAGGCCCTCGGCGTCGAGCGTCTGGCAGGCACGGACGCGCGCGACGTGACCGCCGAGCAGCCCGACGACGCGCGGAATGGTGCGCGAATGCGGATCGCCGCTCCGCTCGAGCAGCGCCTCGCAGGCGTCGAGGACGCGACGGACGTCACGGGTGCCCCAGGCGTCGGTGAGCACGAATGCCGACGTCTCCGCGCGTGGCGGGACGAGCGTCTCCACCTCCCGCTCCGTGATCGCCTCGCCGTCGGCCCACGTCGTCAACTTGTCGACCTCGGTCGCGAGCTCGTGCAGGTTCTCGCCCACGAGCTCGACGAGGGCGCGGCACGCGTCGGCGTCGGCCGCGACGCCGTGCAACTTGAACTGCTCGGCGACCCAGCGCGGCAGGTCTCGCTTCGAGACGTCCCAGTGGCGCGCCTCGCCGACCTTGGCGCAGGCCTTCGCGAGCGCAGAATCGCGCTTCACCTCGGCACCGGCGAGAGCCAGCACCGTGTCCGGCGTCGGACTCGCGAGATACGCCGCGATCGCCTTCGCGTCCGCCGCCTTCCAGGCTTCGACGCCCTCGACGACGATCAGCCGTCCACCGTCTCCGAAGAGGCCCATCGCGTTCGCGGAGCCCACCACGTCCTCCCCACTCACAGCGGCCGCGGCGTGGAACTCGACCGCATCCGGAGCAAAGCGGCCGCGGAGACGGCGCAGTGCACGCTCGATCTTCGGCCTGTCCGAGCCGGCGAGCAGATAGACGGGCTTCAGTTCGTCTGCCACCGCCGCAAAGCATAGGCGCCGGCTGCGAGAGCGCCACCCAGGATCAGCGCGGCGGCCGGCGCCGACTGCACCGTGGCGAACGGGAGCCCGCCGACGAGCCGCGCGCAGCCGGCCAGGTACGCCGCACACCAGCCGTTGAGCCAGGCGACGCCCACTGCAGCCCCGGGTGAGATCGGCGTCAACGCCGCTGCGAGAAACGACAGGCCGAGGAGAGGAATCACCACGGGAGCCGCGAGCGCGTTCGCCGGCACCGAGAGCAGCGGAATGGCGCCGAACTGCAGCCAGAGCACGGGCGCGGTCGCGACGCCGCACGCAGTGGAGATCGCCACAAGCTCGCGGAGCCCGCGCGGCAGCGGATACCCCTCGAGCCGGTCAGCCAGCACCGGCGCGAGGACGAAGATCGCGACGACCGCTGCGAAAGACAGCTGGAAGCCCGGGTCGAGCACCGTGTAGGGATTCCAGATCAGCAGCGCCAGAGCCCCTAGGAGCAGGAAGTACCAGCGATCGCGCGGGCGCGCAGCGAGCCACGCCAGCGATCCGAGCGACCCGGCGACACCGGCTCGCACGACAGACGGCTGCGGGCCGACGGCGAGGACGTAGCCGAGAATCGCGAGCAGCGCGACGACCTCGGCGAGCAGCCGCGGGATCCCGAGCAACCAGGCGAGCGCGAGCGCCCCACCGGCGACCAGCACCACGTTCTGTCCCGAGACGGCAAGCAGGTGATAGAGCCCCGACGATCGGAAGCGGTCACGAAGCTCGCTCGAGAGACCGCTGTCGTCCCCGAGCACGACGCCCTCGACGAGTCCGCGGCGCTCGCCCGCGAGCCCCGGCGCGATCGAGCCGCTCAAGCGCTCGCGCAGGACGTCGGAGACGTGGCCGAGGCCTTCCCGGTGGCCGATCTGACGCCAGGCGTCGACGTGCAGCACCACGTGGACGCCGTGGCGGCGCAGCCACGCCGCCTCGTCGAAGCCGTCTTCAGGCCCGCGCGGCAGGCGCACGACGGCAAGTGTGTCGAGGACAGCTCCCTGCGGCGGCGCCCGGCCTCGGGGCAGCTCCAGGAGCACAGGCTCGGAAAGCGGCCGTTCGCGGAAGGCGCGCACGCGACCCTGGACGCGGACGCCGAAGCGGCCGACGCGCGCGGGTGCGGTCGTCACGACCGTGGCGCGACCCGCCTCGTCGACGCGCGCTGCGAGCGGACTTCGGTCGAGGGCGTCGAGACGGAGACTTCCCCACCACCAGCCCACGGCGGCGACGGCGACGCACAACGCCACCTGCCGGTGCTCGGCGCCGGCGAGAGCCGCGGCGACGAAGCCCGCGACCACGATCGCCCCGCCGACGGTGCCGACCCGGATCCCGGACGCCAGCGCGAGCCCACAGCAGGCGGCGAGAGCCGGCAGGTGCGGCCGTCCGCTCACGGCTCGGCGAGACCTCGCAGCTGCTCGATCCGCGCCGCGCCGATGCCCGGGATTGCGTCCAGATCGTCGAGGGCGGTGTACGGCCCGTGCTGCTGGCGGTAGTCGATGATCTTCTGCGCCGTCACCGGCCCGACCCCGGGCAGCGCATCGAGATCGGCAGCCGACGCGGAGTTGAGATGCACCGGTCCGCCGGCCACTCCACCCGGGGCCGCGCCGGCACCCGAGCCCGGCGCGGCGCCGCCGCGGCGCGGGACGACGATCTGGACGCCATCCGAGAGCGGCGCCGCGAGGTTCACGAGCGACGTGTCCGCGTGACGCGTGGCGCCACCCGCCCGCGCCACAGCGTCGGCGACGCGCGAGCCCTGTGGCAGTCGGTACAACCCTGGGCGCCGCACGGCTCCAACCACATCCACGACGAGCGCCGCGGCCGCCGCCGGTGCCGCAGGCGCACCGAGAGAAGCGGGCGCCGAAGCCACCTGCACCGGCGGACGCACGAGCGGGTGCTCCGCGGGAGCCCCGGCCGACGCGAGCAACCGTCCTGCCAGCAGCGCGACGACGGCCAAGGCAGCCGCCGCGACGACCTGGCGGCGGCGTCCGTGCAGGCGATCGAGCATCTCCTCGATGATCGCGGCGACAGCCGCACGTGTCTGTCACAAATCTGGAACGAAAGTGTCCGCGCTCAGCGGACGACGATCGACAGCGGCCCAGCGCCGCGCACCCGCCCGAGGCTCGGCCCCACGAGCGCGCCGTCGGCGCTGGAAAGAGCCCGCGCGCCGACTACCTGCAACACGACCGTGCCGCCGACGCGCCGGGCGACCACCAACCGGCCGCCGCCGAGTCGGCTCAGACCTACGATCCCCGTCGGTGACTCGATGATTCCCGGCTGTAGGAGACGCCCGGCCCCGAGGCGCACTCGCCAGATCCGGCTCGTCGTGACCGGAGGATCGGTGCGCTCGCCGACCGCGACCTCCGTCGCCGACAGCCACGCCAGCGAGGTCGGATGCACCTTCGGCTCGTACGGGCTGCAGAACACATGGCTCGCGCCGGCGATGACGACCCCGTCGGCCGACGCCCCGGCGAGCGCCGAGCCGGCCGGCGCGAACGCCACTGCAACCAGCGGCCCGAGAGAGCTGCACGGGAACTCCGGCGTCGAGAACTGCGTCACGGTCGGACGGATCACCCGGCGCGAGAGCCGGCCGAGGTCGTAGACAACCGCCCTCCCCCGCCCGCCGACGTACGCCACCGCCAGCGAGTCGGCGCGCCAGGACGGACGCACCGCGCGCACACCTCGCTCGACGAGCCGGTCGTGGTCCCCGTCGCCCTCGACGATCCGCAAATCCCGGCCGGCGACGTAGGCGATCTTCAGCGCATCGGGCGACCAGGCGATCGCACTCACGCGTCCGGGCGTACGCAGTGTCCAGGCGCGACGCCCATTCGGAGCCGTGACGACGAGCGAGCGGCCGACGCCGACAGCTGCGTAGAGCGCGTGCGGCGAGAGGTCGACCGCCTGAGCGCGCAGCCCTTCGATGCGCGCGCTGCCGGCCGAGAGCCACAAGCGGCCACCGACGACCAGCGCGATCCCGTGCGCGCCGGCCGGCGTCGACACGCCCTCCGGCACGGGCGAGCGCTCGCGCTGCGGCGACAGATCGACGCGGATCGTCCCGATCGCAGCCAGCGCCGCCGCGCCGAGCACGAAGACCGCAAGCGCCGCGGCGAACGCCACGACCAGCCTGCCGCGACCGCGTCCCGACGGCAGAGCGTCGAGCGCCGCCCGCCGCGCCCGGCCGCGCACGAGCTCGTCGGCCCCCGGCAGCGCGCCGAGCGCCGCCTCGAGGCGTGCCTCAAGCTCTTTCGACACCGTTCACCTCCAGCTCCTCGCGCAACTGCTCGAGCGCCCGCGCGAGTCTTGAGTGCACCGTTCCCTCGGGCAGATCGAGGATCGACGCGATCGCCGCCGGCGCGAAGCCGAGCCCGTACCGCAGCACTACCACGACACGGCGCTGCAGCGGCAGCGTGGCGACGGCCTCGAGCAGCGCCTTGTCGCCGCCCTCGGCTCCCTGATCGGGATCGTGCCACTCGCGCTCGACGACCTCGCCGCCGACGAGACGCCGTTCGCTCCGGAGCAGGTCGAGCGAGCGGTTGACGACGATCCGGTGCAGCCACGGGGCGAACGGCCGCCGCTGGTCGAAACGTGAAAGCGCTGCGAAGGCCCGCTCGAACGCGTCCTGCGCCACGTCATCGGCCATCGCCCGCCTGCCGGTGATCGCGTAGGCCGCGCGCCAGGCGCCGGGCCAGTGCCGCTCGAAGAGCTCCGCGGCCGCCTCGCGGGAGCCGGCGCGGGCCGAGGCGACGAGATCGCCGTCCGATTGCGGGCGCATGGACACGATTGTGCTACGCCCGAAGGTTCCGTTTCCGTCCCGGGCGTCAACAATGTGCACATGAGACTCGTACTGGCGGCGCTCGTGGCGTCGGCCCTGGCCGCCTGCGGCGCGACCGCGAGCGGCACCACAGTCAAAAGCGGCCTCCGCGGCACGTTTTCGATCGGCCCCACGCAACCGGTCTGCGAGAAGGGGACCGACTGCAACGGGCCGGCACGACACGCGAAGCTCTACTTCACCCGCGCCGGCAGGACGAAGAGCGCTCTGACCGACTCGAAGGGCGCCTATCGCGTCACGCTCGCGCCCGGCTGGTACGGCGTGCGGACGAGCGTCGGGATCCGGCGAGTGCCGACGCCGGCGCGCGTCCGGGTCATCGCAGGGCGCTACCGGCTCGTCAACTTCGCGGCCGACACCGGCATCCGCTAGACGCCTAGCCCGCTAGACGACGATGTTGACGAGCTTGCCCGGGACGACGATCTCGCGGCGGATCGGCTTCCCGTTCACGAACTCCTGGATGCGCGGTGACTGCTTCGCGAGCGCGACCAGCTCGTCCTGAGACGCCGAGGCGGGCGCCTCGATCCGGTCGCGCACCTTGCCGTTCACCTGCAGCACGAGCTCGAACGTGTCGCGCTGGAGCTGCGACTCGTCGACCTGCGGCCACGGCTCGAGCCACAGCCGCTCGCGGCCCAGGCGCTCCCAGAGCTCCTCCGCCACATGCGGGGCGTACGGCTGGATCAGCGAAACGGCAGTCTCGGCGGCGAAGCGCGCATCCGGGGCGGCCGGGTCCGGCGCCAGCTCGTTGACGAGCTCCATGACGGCGGAGATCGGCGTGTTGAACACCTCGCGCCTGCCGATGTCGTCGGTCACCCTGGCGATCGTCTCGTGTGCCTTCCTCGTCAGCGCGCCCGCTTCACCGTCGCGTGCCTCGGCCTCGGCGACCTCGTTGACGATCCGCCACAGCCGGCGCACGAACCGCGTCATGCCCTCGAGGCCCGATTCGGTGAAGTCCATGTCCTGGTCGGCGGGCGCGATGAAGAGCGAGTAGAGACGCGTCGGATCGGCGCCGTACTCGTCGACGAACTGATCCGGCCCGAGCACATTCCCCTTCGACTTCGACATCTTGGTGCCGCCCAGCTGGACCCAGCCGTTGCCGTGGAAGCGAACGAAGGGCTCGCGGAAGCCGATCAGGTCGAGGTCGTTCAGCGCCTTCATGTAGAAGCGCGCGTAGATCATGTGCACCGTCGCGTGGTCGACGCCGCCCTGGTAGATGTCGACCGGGCCCCAGTAGTCGGCGATCTCCCGGTCGTACGGCGCCTCGGTGTTCGCTGGGTCGCAGTAGCGCAGGAAGTACCACGACGAGTCGACGAAGGTGTCCATCGTGTCGACCTCGCGGTGCGCGGGCTTGCCGCACTTGGGGCAGTCGACGTTCACCCACTCCTCCGCGGACGCCAGCGGCGCCTGCCCCTTCGGGCGGTAGTCGTCGATGTCGGGGAGCAGCACGGGCAGCTGGTCGTCCGGGACAGCGACGGTCCCGCAGTCCTCGCAGTAGACGATCGGGATCGGGCAGCCCCAGTAGCGCTGGCGCGAGAAGCCCCAGTCGCGGAGGCGGAAGTTGACGGCGGGCTTGCCGCGTCCGCGCTCGTCGAGCCACTCGACGATCGCGCGCTTCGCCTCGGGCGCCGGCAGGCCGGTGAACTGCGCCGAGTCGACCAGCACCTCGTTCTCGGTGTGAGGTGAGAAGACCTCCCCCTCGGGCGCCTCGCCGCCGGCGGGCATGACGACTGTCTTCACCGGCAGGCCGAACGTCTGCGCGAACTGGAAGTCACGCTCGTCGTGTGCCGGCACGGACATGATCGCGCCCGTCCCGTAGTCCATCAGGACGTAGTCGGCGATCCAGATCGGCAGCGGCGCGTCGTTGACCGGGTTCGTCGCGTAGAAGCCGGTGAAGACGCCGCTCTTCGCGTCGGACGCGGCGCGCTCCTCGCCGCGCTTGGCCGCGGCGATGCGGACGTAGTCGCGGATCTCGTCGCCGCTCGGGGAGCGGGCGGCCAGCTCCTCGACGAGCGGGTGCTCCGGGGCGAGCACGAAGAACGTCGAGCCATAGAGCGTGTCGGGACGCGTCGTGAAGACCGGCACGTCGACGTCCAGCTCCTCGATCCGGAACAGGACGTCTGCGCCTTCGGAGCGCCCGATCCAGTGGCGCTGCGCCGCCATGACCCGCTCCGGCCAGTCCAGCCCCTCGAAGCTCAGCAGCTCGTCGGCGTACGCGGTCGTCTTGAAGAACCACTGCTCGAGGTTCCGCGCCTCGACGACCGAGCCGCAACGCTTGCAGCGGCCGTCCTGCACCTGCTCGTTCGCGAGCACTGTCTGATCCTTCGGACACCACTTGACGATCGAGGCCTTGCGATACGAGAGCCCGGCCTCGTACAGGCGAAGGAAGAGCCACTGGTTCCAGCGGATGTACTCCGGCTCGTGCGACGAGACCTCGCGCGGCCAGTCGATCGCCCAGCCGACGCGCTTCATGGTCTGCCGAATCGTGCGGATGTTCCGCTCGACGATGTCGCGCGGATGGCCGCCCTCGCTGATCGCCGCGTTCTCGGCGGGCAGGCCGAACGAGTCGAAGCCCATCGGTCGCAGGACCTCCCAGCCGTTGCGCCGGTAGAAGTGCGCGCGCACGTCGCCGAGCGTGTAGACCAGCATGTGGCCCATGTGCAGCGTCCCGCTCGGGTACGGGAGCATCTCGAGGATGTAGCGCTTCTTCCGGTTCCGCGTTTCGCCGGGAGCCGGGTTCTGGACCTCGAAGGCGCGCTCGTCGTCCCAGACCTGCTGCCAGCGCCGCTCGATTTCGTGTGGCTCGTACTTGTCCATGTCGGTCCTGTTCATTCGATCCGCTCGTCGTTTTCGATCTCAGAGACGAAAAAGCCTCTCAGATGAGAGGCCAGGGGAAGCTGTGACGCGCCGGTCTCGACCGGGCGCGCTGGCTTCCTGCGCTAGTGAAGAAGCTCCCGCATTGACCATGACTTTAGCAAGGGCGTAGCCTCGCGTCCTCGTCCGCGAAGGAGGAATCTGATGGCGAACTACACGGTCGTGAACCTCGGCGAGGTGGAGAACCAGGGGGTGAAGTTCGGCTTCGACGAGGGCGACCTGCAGCTCCGGATGGCGCGCGTGCCGATCGAGGCGCAGAGCTCCGGGCTCAGCCTGGTGAGACTCGGGCCCGGCTTCCGGGCGCCGTTCGGGCACAGCCACAACACGCAAGAGGAGATCTACATCTGCATCGAGGGCAGCGGCCGGATGAACGTCGACGGCGACGTGATCGAGTTGACGCCCTTGACGGCAGTCCGCGTCGCCCCGGCCGGGATGCGCGCCTACGAGGGCGGCCCGGAGGGCGCGACGCTGCTGGCGATCGGCGCCCCGAGCACGGGGCCGGGCGACGGCAACACCGAGCCCGGCTGGTGGGGCGGGTAGGCGCGGCCGCGGCCGGGCGGTGGGCGGCGCGCGTTACTTCACGTCTGCTCTTTCGCGCGTGCGCGGGCGCGCGCGTATGCGCGGGGACCGTCCCTAGCCCCCACCCACCCGGGGACCGAAAGTACCGCGTTCGGGCGCACGTGTCTGCAACTTTTCCGTGACGATTGCGCGCGGTCGGCAGAATCCCGGGATGTCCGACGTCCTTTTCGACCTGCTTCCCGACTCGGCGCGCCTCGAGGGCGGCTCGCTGGCGCTCGGCGGTGTCGAGGCGACCGAGCTCGCCGGCGAGTACGGGACACCGCTCCTCGTCCTCTGCGAATCGACCATCCGTGGGCTGGCCCGCGCGTACCGGGAAGCGGCGCCGGACGCGCTCGTCGTCTACGGGACGAAGGCGCTGCCGTCGGTCGCGCTCCTTCGGCTCTTCGCCGAGGAGGGGCTCGGCGCCGACGTCTCGACGCTCGGCGAGCTCGCCTTCGCGCGCCGTGCTGGCATCGCGGGGGAGCGGCTCGTCGTGCACGGCAACAACAAGTCGGACGAGGAGCTCGACGCAGCTGCTGTGGCGGGCGCCCTCGTGGTCGTCGACGCGCTCGACGAGGTCGACCGCGCGGTGGCCGCGGGCGTCCAGCGCACGCTGGTCCGCGTGACGCCCGGGATCGAGGCCGACACGCATGAGGCGATCCGCACCGCGCACCACGGCTCGAAGTTCGGGATGCCGCCGGCGGACGCCATCGTCGCGATCGAGCGCCTGCGCGACGCCGGCCTCCAGGTGCTCGGCCTGCACGTCCACATCGGCTCGCAGCTGCTGCACCTGCGCGCGGCTTCGATGACCGTCGAATGGCTCTCGCTCTTCTCGGCGCGCTGCCGCGCGCAGATCGACTGGGCGCCCGAGCTGATCGACCTCGGCGGCGGCCTCGGCGTGCGCCACGTCCAGGAGGAAAGGCCGCCCCTGATCGGCCAGTTCGTCCGGGAGCTTGTCGGCGAGATCGAGCGCTCATGGTCGCTGCAGGACCTGCCCCGGCCACGGCTCATCCTCGAGCCCGGGCGCTCGCTCGTCAGCCGGGCGGGCGTCACGCTCTATCGCGTCGGATCGGTCAAGCGCGCCAGCGAGTCGACCACCTACGTCGCCGTCGACGGGGGCATGTCCGACAATCCGCGGCCCGCGATCTACGGCGCGCGGTACACCGCCCTGCTCGCCAACCGGGCCGGCGAGCCGCCCAGCGGCGCGTACACGGTTGCCGGCAAGCACTGCGAGTCGGGAGACGTCCTGATCGACCGCGTCGAGCTGCCGGAGCCCCGCCGCGGCGACCTGCTCGCGATCCCGGCGACGGGCGGCTACACGCTGGCGATGGCCTCGAACTACAACGCCTCGCCCCGGCCGGCGGCGATCCTCGTCGCGGACGGCAAGGCACGGCTCATCCGCCGTCGCGAGACGATCGACGATCTGCTCGCGCTCGAGGAGTAGACGGCCCTAGCGCGCCGCCGGCCGCAAGCCGGGGCGCACGAGCTTGGGCGGTGCGCTTCGAGCGCAGCCTCGTTGACGTGCGGGTTCAGCGGCTCGAGGCACGGCGGGGCGCCGAACGACGCGCTCGACCCGCTCGGCCGGCAGCGTCGTCGTACAGCGTCGTCCGCTGGCGCGGCACCCGCCCGGCGGAGCGGATCAGCGCCTCCATCCGCTCGGGCGACATCTCCTGTCCGAACGAGGCGCCGGCAGCGCGCGAGATCGACTCGTTCATCAGCGTCCCGCCGAGGTCGTTCACGCCGGCCCGGAGCGCGGCCTCGACGCCTTCCGGGCCCGCCTTCACCCACGACACCTGGACGTTCTCGATCCACGGGTGCAGCGCGAGCCGGCCGACGGCGTGCATCAGCAGCATCTCGCCGAACGTCGGCCCCTGGCGCGCGCGGCCCTCTCAGGTAGATCGGCGCCTCCATGTGGATGAACGGCAGCGGCACGAACTCCGTGAAGCCGCCCGTCCGCCGCTGCTGCTCGCGCACCGCAAGCAGGTGCCGCGCCCAGTTGACCGGCCCGTCGACGTGCCCGAACATGATCGTGTTGTTCGAGCGCAGACCGACCGCGGTGCGCCGCGTCGTGCACGTCGAGCCACTGCGCGGTCGTCATCTTGTCGGGGCAGATGACGCGGCGGACCTCGTCGTCGAGCACCTCGGCCGCCGTCCCCGGCAGCGACGCGAGCCCCGCGTCGCGCAGCCGCTCCAGGTAGACGCGAGCGGCAGGTCGAGCGTCGCCGCGCCCTGCCAGATCTCGAGCGCGCTGAAGGCGTGCACGTGCATCTCAGGCACCGCGTCCTTGACGGCGCGGACGACCGAGAGGTAGTAGTCGCCGTCGAAGGCCGGGTGGATTCCGCCCTGCAGGCAGATCTCCGTCGCGCCGCGCTCCCATGCCTCGACGACGCGCCGCGCGATCTCCTCGTGCGGCACGAGGTAGGGCGCGCCGCGCAGGTTCGCGGCGAGCTTGCCCTTCGAGAAAGCGCAGAAGCCGCAGCGGAAGTAGCAGACGTTCGTGTACTGGATGTTCCGCGTCACGACGTAGGTGACGGTGTCGCCGTTGACCTCGCGCCGCAGCCGGTCGGCCGCCGCGAAGACGCGCTCGCGCTCGGTCGCCGCGCGCTCGGAAGAGGCGCACGAGCTCGTCCTCGCCGAGCTCGTCGTGCGTGTCCACCGGCAGCGCGTCGCGCGGAGACGAACGGCACACCCAGGTCTCGCCGGGCGACCAGGCGTCCTCGCGCGCGAGCCCCAGCGAGTCGGACGCGCGCAGGACCGCGGCATCACCGCAGGGTCGATCCACGCGCCGTCGATGTAGCCCGGATAGACGGTGAGCCGCGGGACGAGCTCGAGGCCGCGGCTCTCGGTCGCCCGCGCGCAGCAGCTCCAGCTCCGGCCACGGCGCCTCGGGGTTGACGTGGTCGATCGTCACCGGCGAGACGCCGCCCCAGTCGTCGATGCCCGCGTCGAGCAGGCGCGGAAAGTCGTCCGTCAGGTTCGGCGGCGCCTGGATCGACCACTCCGCCGCGAGCAGCACGCGCGCGGCCGCGATCGTCCAGAGGAGCTCTTCGAGCGACGGCTCGGGCGCCGCGGCCATCCGCGTGCCCTGCTTGGCGCGGAAGTTCTGCACGATCACCTCCTGGAGGTGGCCGTGCCGGTCGCCGAGATCCTTGATCGCCGCCAGCGCCTCGAGCCGCTCCGCGCGCGTCTCGCCGATCCCGATCAGGATCCCGGTCGTGAACGGGATGCGCGCCTCGCCGGCGAGGCGGATCGTCTCGAGACGCGCCGCGGGCTCCTTGTCCGGCGAGCCGAAGTGCGGCCCGCCCCGCTCGCCGAGCCGGCGCGACGTCGTCTCGAGCATGATCCCCATCGACGGCGCAACGGGGCGCAGCAGCTCGAGGTCCTCGCGGGTCAGCACGCCTGGGTTGAGGTGCGGCAGCAGCCCCGTCTCGTCGAGCACCGCCTTGGCCGCGCGCGCCAGGTACTCGAGCGTCGACGAGCAGCCGAGCGCGGCGAGCTCGTCGCGCGCGACGCGGTAGCGCAGCTCCGGCTTGTCGCCGAGCGTGAAGAGCGCCTCGCGGCAGCCGGCGGCGGCGCCCGCGCGCGCGACGTCGAGCACCTCGTCGATCGTCATGTACGCGCGCTGCCCGCGACGGGGCGGCTTCGCGAACGTGCAGTAGTGGCAGACGTCCCGGCAGAGCTTCGTCAGCGGGATGAAGACCTTCGGCGAGTACGTGACGAGACGCCCGTGGCCCTCGTCCCGCAAGCGGCGTGCCTCCGCCAGTACCTCGTCGAGCGGGGCCTCGAGCAGCTCGCGCGCCATGCGAGGAGCCTACGTCAGACGCGCGACCTCAACGCGAGCACGTTGGCGACGAACGGCTTCGACATCTTGTAGACGCCGATCTCGCGCACGGCCTTCTCGCCCTGGTACCAGCCGGCGAGGGCGAGGCTCTCGTTGCCGTTGAAGTGCTGCAGCAGGCTGCGCAGGTAGAGCACGCCGACCTCGACGTCGCCCTCGACGGTGCGCGGGATCTTCCGCCCGGCGAGAACGGTCTCCACGTATTCGCGCGTCGACGGCAGCGTCTGCATGACGCCCACCGCCCCGGCCGACGAGACGATCGAGGTCTGGTAGCCGGACTCCATCCAGGCGAGCGCGCGCACGAGCCGCTCGTCGACGCCGTAGCGGCGTGCCGTCGTCGTCAGGATCTCGCGAACCGAGGCCGAGGACGTCGCGGCTGTCGCGGCCGGGAGCGCGAGCTTCGTCCCGATCAGCAGCGGCCGCGCCGGATCGAGCTTGTTCACCTTGGCGAGCGTGCGCAGCGAGGTCCCGAAGCGGGACGCGAGCACGGTCAGGTTGTCGCCGGGGCGCACGACGTAGCGCCGCACGACCGGCACGCTGCGCTGGGGCAGCGGCACGTTGCCCTTGATCCCGAGCGAGGCGAGCGTCCGCGGTCCGGCGACGCCGTCTGCCGAGAGCTGCTGGTTGCGCTGGTACCGGCGCAGCGCCTTCGCGGTCTCCGGACCGAGATAGCCGTCGAGCGCTCCGCTGTAGAGACCGCGGCGCGTGAGGAGGAACTGGAGCACGGAGACGTCGTTGCCGAAGCGGCCGGGGACGAGCGTTCGGGCGCCGAAAAGCGGCCGTCCGAGCGGCCCGAGCTTGGCGCGCGTGCGGGGTCCGGGGACGCCGTCGACCGGGAGATGCTTCTGCCGTTGGAATGTCTTCAGCGCGGCGCGTGTGCGCGGGCCCATGACGCCGTCGATCTCCGAGAGATAGAGCCCATGGGCGCGCAGCGCGACCTGCAGCCCTGCGAGCTGGGGGTTGACGCCGGCCCGTGCAGGCGTCGCCAACGCGAGCGCTGCCGCCACAAGGGCAAGCGCCGCCACGAAAGAGGTCAGGCGGAGACGCACGGACCGCAGAAGTTCGCGGCCCAGCCCTGACCTCCTGCTCCGGGCTCCTGCTACCGCTCCGCGACTGCGCGCGCCGCGTCGACCGGGTCGCCCTCGAGGCGGAACGCCCACTCGGGGGCGCGCCAGGGGCCCGCGAGAGCGAGCGGAGTGGCGTCGCCGAGACGACGAAGCTCCTCCAGGTCGACCTCCGGCTCCGGCCGGCTGGCAGCCACGACGATCAGGTCCGGCTCGACGGTCACGGCGGCCTCGCGCACCGTCTCGAGCGGCGTGTCGGCGCCGAGGTAGACGATCCGCCAGCCACGCGCGCGAAGCGCAATCCCGAAGGCGATGAGCGGAATGTCGTGGAGCTCGCCGGGCGCGCATGCCAGCAGCGCTCGCGGACCGGATCCCTGATCCCAGCCCCGCGCGAGCCCGAGCAGCCGGCCGCGCACGAGGTTGCTCGCGAAGTGCTCCTGCGCGATCGAGACCTCGCCGCGCTCCCAGCCGTCGCCGATCCGCCTCAGCACCGGCAGCACGAGCTCCTGCAGCACCGACTCGGCGCTGAGGCGCGAGACGGCCCGGTCGAGCAGGTGGTTCGCGGCCTCGTCGTCGAACGCGAGCAGCCGGTCGAACAGGTCGCCGGGCTGCGAAGGGCTCGCCGATCCCTCGGCCGCTCCGCCCGCCTCGACGAGCCGCGCTGCCTGGGCGGCCGCGACTCCACGCTCGAGATGGCGCTGCATGTCGCGGATCCGGCGCTCGTCGTCGGCCGAGTAGAGGCGGAAGCCGCCCTCTGTCCGGACCGGCCGCAGCAGCCCGTAGCGGCGCTCCCAGGCGCGCAAGGTGTCGCGGCTGACGCCGGTCCGCCGTGACAGCTCGCCGATCCGAAGCGTGCTCACGGCTCGACCCTAGCAGAACTCTGGACAAAAACTTGACAAGACTGCCCAGCACTCTGTACTATCTCTAGACAAATCCTGGACAGAAGGAGGCAAGATGAAGAAGCTCGACCTCGCCGCCCTGGCGCTCATCATCGTCGGCGGTCTCAACTGGGGGCTCGTGGGCGTCGCGAAGTTCGACCTCGTGGCGGCAATCTTCGGCGGCATGGACTTCGGCGAGACGAACGCCGCCTCCCGGGTCGTCTACACGCTCGTCGGCCTGGCGGCGGTCTACGAGCTGTTCCGCCTGCCGGCGCTCGCCCGCGAGTCCGAGCCGGCCGCGAGGGCGATCTGATGCGCCCCCTCGCCCACCTGACGGCCGTCACGGCCGCCGTCGTGCTCGGCGTCGCCGCCGGCACCGCCGGCGCGGCACCGCAGCAGAACATCGTCCAGACCGCAGCCTCTACCGGGCAGTTCACGACGCTGGTCAAGCTCGCCAAGCAGGCCGGCCTCGCCGGCGCGCTCACGGGCAAGGGCAAGCTGACCGTGTTCGCACCCACGGACGCGGCGTTCGCCAAGGTGCCGAAGGCGACCCTCGCTGCCCTCGCGAAGGACAAGGCGCAACTGCGTCGCGTCCTGCTCTACCACGTGGTCAAGGGCAACGTCCGCGCCGCGCAGGTCGTCAAGCTCCGCTCCGCGACGACACTCGAGGGCGCAAAGGTGCGGATCTCCGTCCGCGGCGGCTCGGTCTACCTGAACGGCTCGACCAAGGTCGTGAAGACGGACGTCACCGCGTCGAACGGCGTCATCCACGTCGTCGACAAGGTGCTCCTTCCGCCCTCCTAGTCGGGCGAGGAGCAGCGGGGTCGCGGCGAGGGGCGCCGCGACCCCGCTCGGTTCTCGTGCCCAAGGACGGTATGGCGAAATAACGGCTTTGCCGCCGGGCCGCGCTGCTCGCCCCGATCCAGCGTCCTCGGTCGCATCCGTAGGCACCACTACGCAAGCTCCCTGCGTCCTTGGCTCGGAACGAGCATCGCACCCCGACGACGAGCGACATTCCGCCAAACCGTCCTACGGCTTGACGGAGACGAGCCCGCCGAGCAGCTGCCAGTGCCCCTGCTTCCAGCGCTGCAGCTTCACCTGCGTGATCGGGAAGCGCTGCGTGGCGCTCGTCTTGACGACGATGCCGGGCACGAGGAAGGGGTTGTTCGCTTCGTTCAGGCTCGTTGCCGCCTTCATCAGCGACTCGCGCGTCAGGTTCTTGCCGGCCTTCTTCAACGCGTCGACCATCGTGAAGGCGGACGCCATGCCCGCGACGAGGAACCCGTCCTTCGCGCTCCCGCCGGGCACGTATTTCTTGATGATCTGCGCCGCGAGCTTTGTGCCGGCGTCGTTGGCAAACGCGGGCGTGTCCGGATCCTTGCCGAAGGCGATCGAGATCGAGCCGGCGGCGGTGCCCTGTGGCAGGAGCTTCATGATCGCGGACGCGGATGCGACGTCGTTGACGTAGATCTGCGGCTTCCAGCCGAGCTTGAACGTGAACTGGTACGCCTGGATCGCGAACTTGCCGAAGGCGAAGATCATCAACGTGTTCGCGCCCGACGCCTTCAGCTGCGCGATCTCCGACTGCACGTCGGTCGCGGTCGGCTCGTAGGACGTCTTGGCGACGAGCTTGGCCTTGTTCGGGCCGAGCCCCTTCTCGAAGCCCGCGAGCAAGTCCTTGCCGTAGTCGTCGTTCTGGTAGAGGACGGCCACCTTCGACTTCTTGCCGGCTGTCGCCAGCAGGTACCGCGCGTAGACCTGGCCCTCCTCGGAGTAGGTCGGCAGGTACCCCATCGTGTACGGGTACTGCTTGTAGTCGCGGCCGAAGGTCGTCGCGCCGCTCGCGAGAAAGAGGTGCGGAACCTTCGAGGCGTTGGCGAACGGACGGATGGCGAGGTTGTTGTTCGTCCCGACCGTCGAGAAGAGCGCGAAGACCTGGTCCTGCTGGATCAGCTGGCGCGCGTTCTGCACCGCCAGCGCCGGGTCATACGCGTCGTCCAGGTACTTGAAGTTGATCTTGCGGCCGTTCACGCCGCCGCGCCCGTTCACGTACTTGAAGTAGGCATCGGCGCCGCGGAGCACACCGCCGGCAGCGGCCGCCTCGCCGGTCAGAGGCCCGCTCCCGCCGAGCAGGATCGACTTGGAGGTGACGCCCGGAGTCGCGCTCGTGCGGGCGGCCGCCGCGCCGAGGACGGCGAGGCTCAAGACAGCGACCGCGATCGCGATGGCGCCGAGCTTGCGAGGCATGGGGCTCCTGTCAGGGGGAGGGACGTAAGACTTGCAAACGATAAGACTAACCGCGTCGCAGTCTTGTTAGCAGACCGCCGAAGCCGGTCGGGAGCAACAGCATGAGCGCCACGATGGCAGCACCGTAGATCACCTGCGGCGCCTGCTTCGACCAGCCCTGCACCCAGACGGGCAGGAACTCGATGAAACCCGCTCCGAGCACCGCGCCGTAGAGCGAGCCGAGGCCGCCGATGACGGCACCGACGAGCAGCGTCAACGAGAGCGAGATCGGGAACGTGTCGGGGTTGACGAAGGCGACGTTGATCGCCAGCAGCGAGCCTGCAACACCGGCGTAGGCCGCCGAGATCCCGAACGCCAGCACCTTCCAGCGGGCCGGATGAATGCCGACGGCAGCCGCCGCGACCTCGCTGTCGCGCACCGCCCGGAGCGAGCGGCCGACCGGGCCGGCGAGGAGCGCCCACGCGAGCGCGAACAGGACGAGCCCGACGCCCCAGCTGAGGTAGTAGAGCCAGTCGTTCCCGGTCAGCTGCCTGCCGAGGATCTTCGGGCCGACGCCGAGGCCCGTCTGCTCCGGGATCCCGAACAGGCTCTTGCCCGTGGTGCCACCCGTCAGCCCGTCGAACTTCTTCAGGAGCTCCGGCATCGCAACGGCCAGCCCGAAGGTCGCGATCGCCAGGTAGAGGCCGGAGAGCCGCAGCGCCGGGATGCCGACCAGGAGGCCCGCACCGCCGGCGACGAGCGCCGCGAGAGGGATCGTGTAGACGTCCTGGACGCCGTGGTCGACCATCAGGATCGCCGTCGTGTAGCCGCCGATCGCCATGAAGGCGCCGTGGCCGAGCGAGATCTGCCCGGAGTAGCCGACGAGGACGTTCAGGCCGACGATGGCGACGAAGTACAGCCCGACAAAGGCGAATTGCGAGGCGCGGAAGTCGGAGATCACGCGCGGCAGGATCGCGACGACGACGACGAGGCCGGCGAACGCAAGCAGCTGCAGGGCGAGACGGCGGTTCATACGCGCCTCACCGCAACGCGTCCGAAGATACCGGCCGGCCGGATCAGCAGCACGAGGAGGATCACCGCGAGCGCGGACGTGAGGCGGAGCTTCCCGTCGATGAAGTCGACGTAGGTCCCGAGCAGGTTCATCGTCACGCCGAGCAGCAGCCCGCCCACGACGGCGCCGATCGGCGAGTCCAAGCCGCCGAGCACGGCGGCCGCGAACGCGTAGAGCAAGACCGTCTGCATCATGTTCGGCTGCAGCCCGAACGTCGGCGCGGTCATCGTCCCGGCGACCGCGCCGAGCATCGCCGCGAGGCCCCAGCCGAGCGCGATCATCCACCCGACGCGGATGCCGACGAGACGGCTCGACCCGCGGTTGACGGCCGAGGCGCGCAGGCCGAGGCCCACCTTCGTGAAGCGGAACAGGAGCCCGAGCAGGATCACCGTCACGATCGAGACGGCGATCACGCCGATGTCCTGGATCGAGAAGGCGACGCCGCCGATGTGGATCGGGCGCTGCGAGAACGGCCCATCGAACTGCTTGAACGCACCGCCCCAGAAGAGGGTCGTCAGCCCGTTGACGAGGATCAGCAGCCCGATCGTGAGGATGACGACCGTCAGCACCGGTGCGTTCTCGACCGGTCGGATCAGCGTCCGCTCGATCAGGACGCCGCCGGCGAACGAGGCGACGAGGGTGATCGTGAACGCGGGCCAGAACGAGAGCCCATGGTCCTGCAGCGACCAGCAGATGTAGGTCGAGAAGGTGGCGAGCTCGCCCTGCGCGAAGTTGACGACCCCCGTCGAGCGGTAGATCAGCACGAGCGCCAGCGCGAGCGAGCCGTAGATCCCTCCCGAGGCGAGCCCGCTCACCACCTGCTGCCAGAACTGCGTCATCGGTGGCTCTTCCGGCGGCATTGGCGGATGCCCGGGTTGCGAGCACCAAGCGCTGCAAGGACGCAGGGAGCCTCGGTAGCGGTGCCTACCGGGGCGACTGAGGACGCCGCAGCGCGCCGCGTGATCGCAGGCCGGGCGCCGGTGAATGTCGTCGGGAGAGCCACCTAGCTCCTAGTAGCCCAGGTAGCTCCGCCGGACGGACTCGTGCTCACGTAGTTCTTCCGCCGGGCCGGCGAGGACGACGCGGCCCGTCTCGAGCACGAAGGCACGGTGCGCGACCCGGAGCGCGAGCGAGGCGTTCTGCTCGACGACCAGCACCGTGAGCCCCTCCTCGGCGTTCAGGCGCGCGAGCACCTCGAAGATCTCCTTGACGAGGAGGGGCGCGAGGCCGAGCGACGGCTCGTCGAGGAGCAGGAGCTTCGGCCGTGCCATCAAGGCGCGGCCGAGCGCGAGCATCTGCTGCTCGCCGCCGGAGAGCGTCCCGGCCTGCTGGGCCTCGCGCTCACGGAGGCGCGGGAAGATGGCATAGACCCGCTCGACGTCGCCGCCCGTGTCACCGCGCCGCGTCCACGCTCCGAGCCTGAGGTTCTCGGCGACCGACAGCTCCATGAAGGTGCCGCGCCCTTCCGGCACGTGCGCGATGCCTAGGCGGGCCGCGGTGTCGGGACCGCCGCGGAGCTCGCTGCCCTCGAACATGACCTCGCCACTCCGGCGCACGGTGCCCGACACGGCGCGCAGCGTGGTCGTCTTGCCGGCGCCGTTCGCACCGAGCACCGCGGCGATCTCGCCCGCCTCGACGGCGAGGTCGACGTCGTGCAGCGCCTGCACCTGACCGTAGCGCGCCCCAACGGCTTCAGCTCGAGGATCGGCGTCACGCGGGCTCCCGGAGGCGCCGACGCACCGCGTCCAGCTCGGCACCCGCGACCCCGGCGGCGAGGAGATAGCCCTCGACGCTGCCGTGCCGCGCTTCGAGATCCTCGAGCACGCGGCGCATCGCGGCCGCGGGCGTGTGCGCATGACGGCGGCGCCACGCGCGCTCTTCGTCGTCGGCTGCCTCGTCGATCCAGAACGCGAACCGCCTGATCACGTTGCCTTCGCTCGCCTCGTAGTCGGCAGCGACGTCCGCGACGGAGACGCCCGCGAGCCGGAGCAGGAGTGCAGCGAGGATTCCCGTCCTGTCCTTGCCGGCGTAGCAGTGGATGCAAACCGCTCCCTCGGGCGCGGTCGCGACCGCGGAGACGGCGCGGCCCCACTGGCCCGGATTCCGCTCGAGCGCGTCGAGGTAGAGCCAGTGCAGCGTGTCCTCCCAGGCGCCCTCCCCGCGCTGACGCTTGCGAACCTCGCGCTCGAACTCCTCGTCCCAGTGGCCGAAGACCGAGACGTGGACGACCTCGACGGGCACGTCCGCCGGCGGATCCTCGGCGAGCTCCTGGTCGAAGCGCAGGTCGACGACGCGGTGCACGCCGTGCCCGACGAGCGCCTGCCAGCCTGCCTCGGTCAGATCGCGGATGTTGTCGGCACGAACGACCGCGCCGCTGCGCGTCCGTGCGCCGTCCTCGGTTGCGAGACCGCCGAGGTCGCGGACGTTGACGCAACCGTCCCAGACGAGGTCGACGCTCAAATTCCGGCGCTCACTCGTCGGCTCCGAGGTAGGCCTCGATCACCGTGCGATCCTGCTGCACCTCGGCCGGCGTGCCCTCGGCGATCTTCTTACCGAAGTCGAGCACGTGCACGCGGTCGGCGATTCCCATCACGAGGCCCATGTGATGCTCGACGAGCAGGACGGTCAGCTCGTAGTCGCGGCGGATCTTGCGGATGAAGCTGCCGAGATCGTCGACCTCCTCGTGGTTCAGCCCGCCCGCCGGCTCGTCGAGGAGCAGGAGCTGCGGGCGCGACGCGAGCGCCCGCGCGAGCTCGACCCGCTTCTGCGTCCCGAACGGGAGACCGCCCGCACGGCGGTCGGTGACGGCGCCGAGGCCGACGTAGTCGAGCGCCTCGCGCGCGGCGGCTCGCGACGGGGCGGCGGCGAGGACGTTCTCCCCCACGGTCATCGTCCCGAAGAGCTCGACGTTCTGAAAGGTGCGCGCGAGCCCGCGCTTGACCACGCGGTACGCAGGCGTGCGCAGCAGGCTTCGCCCCGCCAGCTCCACCTCGCCCGCGTCCGGACGGTAGAGACGCGTGACGATGTTGAAGAGCGTCGTCTTGCCCGCGCCGTTCGGCCCGATCAGGCCGACGATCTGCCCCGCCTCGACGTCGAGCGAGACGTCGTCGACGGCGACGATGCCGCCGAATCTGCGAGTCACGTTCTTCACGCGCAAGAGGGCCACAGCGCGCAGTAGCCTAAGGGTCGTGTCGAACGGACGTGACGAGCCGCTGCATCCGACCGCCCGGAAGGTGCAGGAGCGCCTCGCGGCGAGAGGGCTCGACGTCGAGGTGCAGGTGCTGCCGGGCTCGACTCGCACCGCGCAGGACGCGGCCGAGGCGTGCGGCTGCGAGATCGGCCAGATCGTCAAGTCGCTGATCTTCCTGCGGGACGACGAGCCGGTGATCGTGCTCTGTGCGGGCGACCGCCACGTCGACGAGAAGGGGCTCCGGCTCGTCCGCGCGGACGCCGACACCGCCCGCGAATCGACCGGGTTCGCGGTCGGCGGCGTGCCGCCGCTCGGTCACGACCGCGAGCTGCCGACGATCGTCGACGAGTCGCTGCGCCGGTACGACACGATCTGGGCCGCGGCGGGGACGCCGAACGCGGTGTTCTCGGTCCAGACCGACGCGCTGCTCGAAGCGCTGCCGTCGTTCGAGAGCTGGGCGTCCTAGCTAGGGCGCAGGCGGCGGCGGGGGCAGCTCGCGGTGCGCGCCGCGGAACCCGCCCCAGCTCGTCCAGAAGATCAGCGACAGGAATGTCCCGACGAGGCCGATCACGAAGCAGGATCCAACCGACGGTGGTCAGATCGATGCCGCTCACCGTGACGTCGACGGCCCAGATCAGGATCGCTCCCGCAGCCACGACGATCATGCTCGTTCCAATTCCCATGCCGCACGAGTGCCCGATCGGTACCGCCCGCAAACGGATCAGGATGCCTGGAGCTCCGCCGGCTCGGTGACCGGAGCTCGGCAGACGAAGCGCTCGCAGACGTAGACGGTCGGCTTGCCGTCGACCGGCGTCTTCCCCGCGAGGAGCGGCACGCCGTCGGCGGGCCCGAAGGCGACGACGGCATTCGGGTCGAAGCCCGCCAGCGCGGCGCGGGCGACCGGAGAACCCGGCGGGCCTACGATCGCGAGCTCGCGATGCGGCGACAGGTGCAGGTCGAGCGCGCAGAGCGCCCAGCCGAAGGCGCTCGGCATCCTGGTGAGCGCGGTCTGAACCAGGCGGAGCGCTCCGACTCCGCGCTGCTCGAGCTCGTCGTCGCCGTAGATCCGCGACAGACGGAGCAGCACGGAGGCGAGCATCGAGTTGCCGCTCGGCGTCGGGTGGTCGTCGAAGCTCTTCTTGCGCAGGATCAGCTGCTCGGCGTCCGAGGCCGTCTCGTAGAACCCACCACGCTCCGCGTCGCCGAAGAGCTCGATTGCGAGCGTCGCCAGCCGGTGCGCCTCCTGGAGCCAGCGCAGCTCGCCGGTCGCCACGTGCAGCTCGTAGAGCCCGTTCGCGACGTCGGCGTAGTCCTCGAGGACCCCGTCGTGCTGGGCGCGGCCGCGCCAGGTGCGCCAGAGCCGGCCGTCCTCCCGGGAGAGCGGGCCGAGGACGAACTCGGCGCAGGCGCGTGCGGCGTCGACGAGATCGGGCCGGTCGAGTCTGCGGCCCGCCTCCGCAAGCGCGGCAAGCGCAAGCCCGTTCCAGGCGGCGATCGCCTTGTCGTCGCGCGCGGGCTTCGGCCGCTGCTCGCGAAGCGCGAAGAGCCGGGCCTTCGTCGTCGCGTCCAGCTCGCCGCGCAGCACCGACCGGCCGTCCTCGAACGGCAGCAGGAGCTCCGCCGGGACGCCTTCCTCCTCGGTCCACGTGAACGTCAGCCCCTCGACGCCGTCCGTATCGGCGTCCTGCGCGGACGCGAAGCCACCTTCCGGGAGGCGCAGCTCGCGCACGAGGTAGTCGCACGTCTCCTCGGCGATCTCGCGCCAGCGCTCCTTCCTCGTCACGAGCCAGCCATGGAGATAGGCAGGCACGAGCAGCGCGTTGTCGTAGAGCATCTTCTCGAAGTGCGGCACGAGCCAGCGCTCGTCGACCGAGTAGCGGTGGAAGCCGCCGCCGAGGAGGTCGTACATGCCGCCGAGCGCCATGCCGTCGAGCGTCAGGCGGACCGGCTCGAGATCGCCGCGGCGCAGGAGGAACTCGATCGCCGACGCGGGGGGAAACTTGGGCGCTCGCCCCCAGCCGCCCCAGCGCGGGTCGAAGCCCTTGCGGAGACCCGCTTGCGCCTCGACGAGGATCGACTCGGTGAGCGGATCGGTCGACGGCGGCGACTCGCTCGCCTGCCTGATGTGGGCGACCAGCTCCTCGCCCTGCCGGTCGATGTCGGCGCGGCGCTCGCGGTACGCCTCGCCGACGGCGTCGAGCACCTGGCGGAAGCTCGGCAGCCCGTGGCGCGGCTCGGGCGGGTAGTACGTGCCGCCGAAGAACGGGCGCCCGTCCGGAGTCAGGAAGACCGTCATCGGCCAGCCGCCCTGCCCGGTCATCGCCACGACCGCGTCCATGTACACCGAGTCGAGGTCGGGTCGCTCTTCCCGGTCGACCTTGATGTTGACGAAGAGGCGGTTCATCAGCTCCGCGGTCGCCGGGATCTCGAAGGACTCGCGCTCCATCACGTGGCACCAGTGGCAGGCGGAGTAGCCGATCGAGAGGAGGATCGGGCGGTCGAGCTCGCGCGCGCGTGCGAGCGCCTCCTCGCCCCAGGCGTACCAGTCGACCGGATTCTCGGCGTGCTGGAGGAGGTACGGGCTCGTCTCCTGGGCCAGGCGGTTCACGCGCTGTACGGTACTGGCCGATGAGCGTGCTTCCCGGCGGCACCGTCACCTTTGTCTTCACGGACATCGAGGGCTCGACGCAGCTGCTCCAGCAGCTCGGGGACGACTACGGCGAGGTCGTCGTCGATCCACCGGCGGCTGATCCGCGATCGCTTCGGCGAGGCGGGCGGCACCGAGATCGACACCCAGGGCGACGCGTTCTTCTACTCGTTCCGCGTGCGCGCGACGCGGTCACGGCGGCGGTCGAGGCACAGCGGACGATGCGCGATCACGCCTGGCCCGGGGGCATCGAGGTTCGCGTGCGGATGGGCTTGCACACCGGCGAGCCGTCGGTCGGAGACGAGGGCTACATCGGGCTCGACGTCGTCCGCGCGGCTCGGATCTCCGCGGCCGGGCACGGCGGCCAGATCCTGCTCTCCGAGACGACGCGTGCCCTGATCGGCAACAACCTGCCGGCGGGCGTCGCGATCCACGATCTCGGCGAGGCGCATCTGAAGGACATCCAGCACGAGCACGTGTACGAGCTCGCGCTCGACGGCGACAACCGCGAGTTCCCGCCGCTGAAGACCACGCCGAAGCCGGAGACCGAGGACTGGGGCGACCGGCTCGCGCGGCGGATCCAGGAGCAGGTCGAGCGCGACGTCGAGGCGTCGTTCACAGCCGGCAAGGCGCCCGCGAAGCTCGCCCTCGGCGGTGCGGCGGTCGGCTTCACGGTGCTGATCATGTTCGTGCTCACGATGGTGGTGATCGTCTTGCTGCTCAAGCTCGTGCTCTGAGCCGGCGAACGCCCTCGCCCGCGACGCCGATCACCAGCGCGAGCGTGAACGCGGCCACCAGGCCCAGCCAGGGATGGTTCTCGAAGAGACGCCCGCCGACCATGCCGACGAGCGTCGCGTACGTCGACCAGATGACGCCGGCGATCGCGGTCAGGAGCAGGAACCGCGGCCAGCTGAATCTGACGAGCCCTGCGCTGAACGTCGTCGCGGTGCGCCCGCCCGGGATGAAGCGCGAGACGAGCACGATCACCGCCCCACGCTCGTCCAACTGCTTCTCCGCCCAGCCGACGAGCCTGAGCGACCGCTCGCCCATGAAGAGCCGCTGCTGCACCGGCCTCCCCACCTTGCGCCCGAGCCAGTACGTCGTGTTGTCGCCGACGAAGGCGCCGAGCGCGCCCGCCGCGATCACCGGTGCCACCTGCAGGTCGCCGACCTGCGTCAGAAGTCCCGCGACGATCAGCGACGACTCACCCGGCAGCACCGGGAAGACCGCATCCCCCGCGCAGACGGCAAACAGGATCAGGTACGCCTGCGGCGCGTCGGTGAGCAGGTGGTAGATCGAGTCGACCACGAGGTGGGATCATGGCGACGTGAGCCGCCTGTACGACGACTTCACCGTCGGTGACGTGTACCGCAGCCGCTTCGGCCGGACGGTGATCGACGCGGACAACGTGTGGTTCACGGCTCTGACCCACAACACGAACCGCATCCACTTCGACGCGGAGTACGCGGCGACGACCGAGTGGGGCCGGCCGCTCGTCAACTCGACGTTCACGCTGGCGCTCGTGATGGGACTCTCGGTGCCCGACACCTCGGAGGCGGCGCGGTCAACCTCGGCTGGCAGGAGGTCACGCTGCCGGCGCCGGTGTTCGCGGGCGACACACTGCGCGCCGAGACGGAGGTGCTCGCGAAGCGGGAGTCGACGTCGCTGCCCGGCCTACGGCATCGTCACCGTGCGGACGCGCGGGCTGAACCAGCGGGACGAGGTCGTGATCGAGTTCACGCGGAGCTTCCTCGTCCCGCTCGGCAGCCGGCTAGGACTCGTCAGTCGTCGTCGCCGCCGCCGTCGTGACCACCGCCGCCGTGGTCGCCGTCGTGGTGATCACCGTCGTCGTCACCGGTGTCCTCGTCCTCGTCATCCGCCTCGCGAGCGTTCGCGTCTCCGGCCAGCACCTTCAGCGCTAGCGTGCCGTCGGCGTTGCGGGTGAAAAAGGCGAGCACCTTGTCGCCGGTCTTGAACTTCGAGAGGTCGAAGCCGGTCGGGACCGCAAAGGACAGGGTGACGCCTTCGTCGGTCACCGTCACCGTGCTGTCGGTGCCGATCGTCAGCTTGCCGCGGATCAGTCCCGCATCCGTCGTGGCGGAGATGATCTGGACGCTGTTTGCCTCGAGTGCGTCGTCGTCGGTGTCGACGTCGACGTCGACGGTGCTGCCCGCCCACCGGCGGCAGGCCGGTGTCGTTGGCCGACGCCGTCGACCGCGCGGCGCGGGCCTTGCCGATCTTCAGCAGGGCGCCGTGGGCGGAGAGCACGAAGCCGTTGTGCCGCCGGGCGATCACGACACCCCGGACGTGCGTCCGCTTCGCGTGACCGAGCACGCGAACAGAGCTGGTGGCGAGCGTGCCGTTGGCGAGCGTGCGGCCCGAGAACGAGACGCGGCTGCCGACCTTGGCTCCCGACAGCTTGGCCGCGTGCACGAGCGCGACCTGACCCCACGCCTGCGCGACGGCGGCCACCTTGCTGGTGCGGTCGACCTTGACGACCACACCGCGTGCCGCCGAGGCGACGCCGGGAACGGCGAGCGCGGCGAGTACCGGGAGGACGAGCAGGGACTTCTTCATCTGGGCACTCCGATTCTCTTGGGGACACCGGAACAGACGCCCACGGATGCGGCAACTTGCGCCGCGCTCGACCCGACTGAGCTCAGGCTCGCCGAAACTCGACCGAGCGCGTGTTCTGCCGGAAGCCGACGGACTCATAGAGGCGCTTCGGCGCCGGGTAGGAGTCGTCGCCGCGGCACGCCACGATCGCGCTCGCGGCTCCGCTCGAACGCAGGCGCTGCAGGGCGAAGAGGCTGACGGCGCGCGCAAGGCCTAGGCGGCGGAAGTCCGCGTGTGCCGACGGGCTCGAACTCGCCGGCTCGGTTCTCGTCGTCGAGCCAGGCGAGGACGTATGACGCGACGCGGCCGTCGGGCGCCACGGCGATGCAGTCGAGGCCGGCCCGGTACGGCCACGCCTGCATCACGTTGCGGTAGCTCTCGACCGTCACCCGCGACGGCTCGAAGGCCGAGCGGTGCGCCTCGACGCGCGACTCGACGTCGGCCTCGCCGACGGTCCGCAGCTCGAAGCCGTCAGGGACGCGCGGCTCCTCGATCTCGGCGAGGTCGCGCCAGAGGGCGGCCATCCACGGCTCCCCTTCGACTTCGGCGTAGCCGCGGCGGCCCAGCATCTCGATCGCGGCTGCGTCGCCGGCCGACGCGGAGGTGACGAGCTCGCCGTCGAGGATGCCCTCGAACCAGTCCAGCACAGCCCCGAGCAGCTCCGGGCGCTCGGGATGGATTTGCCAGTCGAGTGTCTTCTCCGGCCGGTACAGCCAGCCGTAGGCGACGAGCCGCCCGTCGTCGAACCACAGGCGCCGCTCCCACTCCGGCTCTCGGCCGACGTGCTGGTACGCGCCCCAGGCGAGGTCGCCGACGTGCCGCTCGTTCTGCAGGCCTACGAGCTGCCACGCCTCCTGGACGAGGCGCTGCATCGTCCGGAGGTCGTCCGGGCTCGCGTAAGGTCGCGACTCGATGGCCAGCGGGTTCCTCCCTCTCTCCGGCGTCCGCGTCGTCGACGTGACGACGTCCCTGGCAGGACCGTACTGCACGCAGATTCTCGGCTCGCTCGGCGCAGACGTGATCAAGGTCGAGCATCCGGACGGCGGCGACGAGGCGCGCCACTGGGGGCCGCCGTTCGTCGCCGGCGCCGGGCCGCTCTTCCAGGCGGCGAACGCGGGCAAGCGGTCACTTGCCCTCTCGTTCAGCAGCCCGGAGGGACGCGAGGCGCTCCTCCGGGTCGCCGACGGCGCCGACGTCTTCGTGCAGAGCCTGCGGCCCGGGCTCGCGGCGCGGCGCGGCATCGGCCCGGACGACGTGCGGTCGCGCAATCCAGGGTTGGTCTACGTGTCGATCGGCGCGTTCGGCTCGGCAGGCCCGCTGGCGGACGAGCCGGGCTACGACCCGCTGCTGCAGGCGCTTCTCCGGGATCGTCTCGATCACCGGCGAGGAGGACGGGCCGGGCGTGCGCGTCGGGACGTCGCTGATCGACCTCGCGACCGGCCTCTGGTCTGCGCTCGCGATCGTGGCCGCGCTGCACGAGGGCGGCGGCCGGACGATCGAGCTCTCGCTGCTCGAGGTCGCGCTCGGGCTTGTCGGCACGCAGGTGACCGGCTTCCTCGGCGCCGGCGACGTGCCCGGGCGCAGCGGCACCGGCTTCCCGCTCATCGTCCCGTACGAGGCGTTCCCGACCGCGGACGGCGAGCTGATGGTGTGCGCCGCCAACGACCGGCTGTACGCGGCGCTCCGTGAGGCGATCGACCTGCCGGACGAGCAGCGCTTCGCGACGAACCCGAACCGCGTGCGGAACCACAAACAGCTGGCGAAGCTCATCTCGGCCCGCCTCGCGACCGCGCCGAGCGAGCACTGGCTCGAGCGTCTCCGCGCCGCGGGCGTGCCCGCCGCACCGGTGCAGGACATCGGCGAGGCGACTCGGCACGAGCAGACCCAGGCGCTCGGCATCCTCGAGGACCTCGGCCCGTACACGACGGTGGCGCCGCCGCTCTCCTTCGACGGCGAGCGGACGCGACTCGGCTCACCGGCACCGCCGCTCGGCGCACACACGTCCGAGATCCTGCGTGAAGCGGGCTACGAAGAGGACGCGATCAGGTCGCTCGCAGCGGCGGGCATCGTAGCCCTGGCCGCTCCGCGTACATTTTGAGGATGAACGACACGCGCGAGCTGCTGGCCCTGACGGCTGAGATCGCCTCCGACTTCCTCGAGTCGCTCGACGAGCGCGGCGTCTTTCCGCCGGCGAGCGTCGAGGAGCTGCGCGAGCGGCTCGGCGGCTCGTTGCCCGAAGGGCCGACCGAGCCGCGCAAGGTGATCGCGGACCTCGCGGCCGACGCGAACGGCGGCATCGTCGCGATCCCGGGCGGTCGCTACTTCGGCTTCGTGATCGGGGGCGCGGTGCCCGCAGCGCTCGCCGCGGACTGGCTCACCTCGGCCTGGGACCAGAATGCGGGTCTCTACGTGGGCGGCCCGGCGGCCTCGGTCGTGGAAGAGGTCGCCAACGAGTGGCTCGCCGAGCTCCTCGGCCTGCCGGCGGATGTGTCGGTGGGCTACGTCACCGGCTGTCAGATGGCGCACGTCACCGCGCTCGCCGCCGCGCGCTACGAGGTGCTGCACCGCGCCGGCTGGGACGTCAATCGCGACGGGCTCTTCGGCGCGCCGCCGATCCGCGTGGTCGTCGGCGCGAAGCGGCACGTGACCGTCGACCGGGCGCTGCGCCTGCTCGGGATCGGCACGAGCTCGCTCGTCGTCGTGCCGGCGGACGACCAGGGACGGATCGACGTCGAGGCGGTCGAGCGGGCGCTCGCCGCCGGCGACGGCCCGGCGATCGTCTGCGGCCAGGCCGGCGAGGTGAACACCGGCGCGTTCGACGACCTCGACGCGCTGGCGGACGTCTCGGCGAGCGCGGGCGCTTGGCTGCACATCGACGGCGCGTTCGGGCTGTGGGCGGCGGCAAGCCCTGAGCTTCGTCACCTGACGACCGGTGCCGAACGCGCCGACTCGTGGGCGACCGACTGCCACAAGTGGCTGAACGTCCCGTACGACTCGGGGCTCGCGATCACGCGGCACCCGGAGGCGCATCGCGCCGCGATGTCCATCACCGCCGACTACCTGATCCAGGATCCGGACGCGGCGCGCGACCAGGTGGACTGGACGCCCGAGTTCTCACGCCGCGCCCGCGGCTTTGCCGTCTACGCGGCGATCCGCCAGCTCGGGTGCACGGGCATCGCGGACATCGTCGACCGCACGTGCAGCCACGCGCGGCGGATCGGCGAGGAGCTCGCACGCATGGACGGCGTCGAGGTGCTGAACGAGATCGTGCTGAACCAGGTGCTGTTCCGCTTCGACTCCGACGAGCGCACCGCCGCCGCGCTCGCCGCGGTGCAAGAGAGCGGCGAGGCGTGGCTGAGCGGCACGGCGTGGGACGGCCGCAAGGCGATCCGCGTCTCCGTCTCGAACTGGCAGACCACCGAGGACGACGTCGCGCGGCTACTCGGCGCATTCCAGGCCGCCACGGTGCCCGCGTAGCGGCGAGAACTCGCGCACCGCGGGCGTTCGCGCGACAGGACGCTGACACATGCCGGCGTCTATCGCGTGGTGCCGTGATCAGGCCGACGCGTTCCTCGCTTGTAACACCGTTCGTACTCGAACGACTCCCACTCCGAAGATTCCGAGTCCGATGGCGAAGACAACCCAGGAGAGAACGTCGTGGTCGACGATGGATGGAGCCATCACCAACGCACCGATGTAGACGTAGCTCGCCGCACGGTACAAGGCTTGGTTCGGCGAGGACAACGAGTTCACAACATTCAGCAGCAGCAAGACAGACGCGAATCCCGCCGAAAGAACCGCCGACCAGGTATCGCCACGCAGCGCTTCGACGAACGCGAACGTCAGCATCAACAGCACTGCGAGAAAGCGTCCAAGCAGGCTCCATGTGCGTGCCACTGCTCACCTCCGTTTCCCCCGGCCCTCTGACGATAGTAGTGCCGAATCAGGCACAACCCGTCAGGTGACATTCCCGAATACTGGCCCATGTCGAGTGCCGTACCCGTCACGTCCGGCATGTCCTAAGCGCGACGCGGTTGTCCCCGACCGGTAGCGCCGCTCAGGGCCAGTTGCCCGCCCGGTAGACGTAGCCCTCGAGCTGCCGCCCGAGTACGCCTTCCAGCCACTCCGAGACGCGGATCAGCTCGTCGAGGTCGACGCCCGTCTCGACGCCTTCGCCCTCGAGGAGGTACACGAGATCCTCGGTCGCGATGTTGCCGGTCGCCTTCGGGGCGAACGGGCAGCCGCCGAGCCCGCCCACCGAGGCGTCGAGCACGCTCGCCCCCGCCCCGAGCGCGGCCAGCGCGTTCGCATAGCCGGTCGAGCGCGTGTTGTGGCCGTGAAAGCCTGCCGCCCCGGTCGCCTCGACGAGGCGGCGCACGGCGGTGGGCGTCGCGACGCCGATCGTGTCCGCGAGCACCACCTCGCCGCCGCCGAAGCGCTGTGCGAGCTCGACGACCGCGCCCGGGTCGACGCGGCCCTCGAACGGGCACCCGAAGGCGACCGAGAGCGTCACCGTCGCCGGCCGGTCGGCCGCCGCGAGAATCTCTTCGACCCGCGCCGTCGCCTCCGCGAGCGTCGCGTTCCCGTTCCGCTGGTTGAACGACTCGGTCACCGCCAGCGTGCAGTTGACCCGGTCGAGCCGCGTGTCGCGCAGCCGCTCCCAGCCCCGGACGTTCAGCACGAGCCCCGAGAGCTCGGCACCGGTCTCGCGCACTCCCGCGACGACCTCCTCGGCGCCGTCCATCTGCGGCACGAGGTCGCCGCGCACGAAGCTCACGGCCTCGATCCGCGGCAGCCCTGCCGCCGCGAGCCGGTTCACGAGCTCGGCCCGCACGGCCGGCGCGAGGGTCTCCGCCTCGTTCTGGAGCCCGTCGCGCGGGCCGACGTCGCAGATCGTCACGTCTGTGCTCGGTGACGGCACGCGGCGGAGCGTACTCTAGCCAGTCGGTGGTTTCCCGCAGCCGAAGGCCGGTTCCCCGCGGATGACCGGCCGCAGGCTGGAGACGACGATTGTGCGCGTGACGCGCCCACTTTCGGTCCCGTTCGGGAAGGCCGTCGTCAGCGACGTGATGACGCCAGGCGTGATCAGCTGCGCCCCGGCGACGCCGCTGCGGACGGTCGCCCGGCTGATGGCGACGCACCGCGTGCATGCGATCGTCGTCGAGGACGAGGCCGACTGGCGCATCGTCTCCGACCTCGACCTTGTCGGCTCGGCCGGCGCCGCCGATGAGCTCACCGCGGGCTCCGTCTCGGCGACGCCGCTCGTCACGGTCGCGCCCGACGAGACGCTCCAGCGCGCGGCCCAGCTGATGGCCGAGCACGAATCCGCGCACCTCGTCGTCGTCGAGCCGGACGCCGACAGGCCGCTCGGGGTCGTCTCGACGCTCGACATCGCGCGCGCCCTCGCAGTCGAGGAGCTCCTGCGCAACCTCGCCATCGCGACGGCGCCGGCCCGCCGAGCACCGAACCTCGCAACCCGATAACCACGACGTATTCCAGGAGGCATCCATGCCCGACGACACCCTGACGATCACCGACAACCGCACCGGCCGCACCTACGAGGTGCCGATCGTCGACGAGACGATCCACGCCACCGACCTCCGCAAGCTGAAGGTCAACGAGGACGACTTCGGGTTGATGAGCTACGACCCGGCCTTTCTCAACACCGCGTCGACGCGCAGCGCAATCACCTACATCGACGGCGACCGCGGCATCCTCCGCTATCGCGGCTACCCGATCGAGCAGCTCGCCGAGCACAGCTCCTATCTGGAAGTCGCCTTCCTGCTCATCCACGGCGAGTTGCCGGACGCCCCCGAGCTCGACGCGTGGACCGACGAGATCGTCCATCACACCTTCCTGCACGAGAACGTCAAGACGCTGATCGAGAACTTCCGCTACGACGCGCATCCGATGGGGATGCTCGTGTCGACCCTCGCAGCGCTCTCGACCTTCTACCCCGAGGCGAACCGGGTCACCGAGCCGGAGGTTCGGATGGCGCAGGTGATCCGCCTGATCGCCAAGGTGCCGACAATCGCCGCCTTCTCGTACCGCCACAGCCTCGGACTGCCGTACGTGTACCCGGAGAACGACCTCGGCTTCACCGGGAACTTCCTCTCGATGATGTTCAAGATCGCCGAGCCCAAGTACACTGCCGACCCGGCGCTGGAGCGGGCACTCGAGGTGCTGTTCGTCCTGCACGCAGACCACGAGCAGAACTGCTCGGCGAATGCGATGCGGGCGATCGGCTCGAGCCTCGTCGATCCGTACTCCGCGATGGCGGGCGCGGCGGCCGCGCTCTACGGCCCGCTCCACGGCGGCGCCAACGAGGCCGTGCTGAAGATGCTGGCCGAGATCGGCTCCGTGCGCCGGATCCCCGAGTTCGTGGAGAGGGTCAAGGCCGGCGAAGGACGGCTGATGGGCTTCGGCCACCGCGTCTACAAGAACTACGACCCGCGCGCGTCGATCATCAAGGAGACCGCCGACGCCGTGTTCGCGGTCACCGGTCGCAACCCGCTGATCGACATCGCGCTCGAGCTCGAGAAGATCGCACTCGAGGACGAGTACTTCATCTCGCGCAAGCTCTACCCCAACGTCGACTTCTACTCGGGGATCATCTACCAGGCGCTCGGCTTGCCGACGGCGATGTTCCCGGTCATGTTCGCGATCCCGCGGACGGCGGGGTGGCTCGCGCAGTGGCTGGAGCTGCTCGGCGACCCGGAGCAGAAGATCGCCCGGCCGCGTCAGATCTACACCGGCGCGGCGGAGCGGGACTACGTGTCCCTGGACGCCCGCAGCAGCCGGCAGTCAGGACTGGTGGGCGCCCGCTAGCCGGCTGCAACCACGGTCGGCTCGTCCATCGCTACGAGCCGGCCATCCAGCATGGAGACGATCCTGTCCGCGCGAGCCGCGACGCCGAGGTCGTGCGTCACGAGGAGGATCGTCAGCCCGCGCTCGGCGCGCAAGCGCTCGAGCAGGTCGAGGACGGCGACACCGGCAGCGGAGTCGAGACTGCCGGTCGGCTCGTCGGCGAGCAGGACCGGGGCTTCGTTGGCGAGCGCCCGGGCGATCGCGACCCGCTGCCGCTCGCCCCCGGAAAGCTGCGGCGGGCGATTTCCGTCGCGGCCCTCGAGCCCAACGCCGCCGAGCAGGGTACGCGCGCGACGGCTGCGTTCGTGGGCCGGGAGCGCAAGCTCGAACATCGGCACCTCGACGTTCTCTCGGGCCGTCAGGCCCGGAAGCAAGTTGTGCAGCTGGAACACGAAGCCGACGTGGTGCGCCCGGTAGTGGTCGAGGTCCTTCTGATCGCCGAGGTCGTGACCGCCGACGAGGATCCGGCCCTCGTCGGGTCGGTCGAGGGCGCCGATCAGATGCAGAAGGGTCGACTTGCCGCAGCCCGAGGGTCCGACCACGGCGACGAACTCGCCCGATTCGACCACCAGCTCCATGCCGTCGAGCGCGGTGATGCGCCCCTCGTCGTAGCGCTTGACGAGGCCGTGCACCTCGATGGCGCGCTCACTCATGACGCAGCGCCTCCATCGGCGAGAGCCGCACCGCGCGGTACGCCGGATAGGCCGCCCCGACGAGGGCGACGATGACTCCCACGGCGATGCCGCGCGCGAAGACCCCAGGCTCGTACGAAGGCACGAGGAACGAGGACACGGCGGGAACGAGCATGATCGCCCGGCTCGCGAGCACGCCGAGAGCGACGCCGAGGACGGATGCGAGCAGGCAGAGCAGGAGCGACTCGCCGACGACGAGCCTGACCACCCGCGAGCCTCGCCAGCCGACGGCGCGCAGCGTTCCGAGCTCCCGCGTCCGCTCGAAGACGGACATCACCATCGTGTTCATGACGCCAATCGCACCGATCCCGACCGCCAGGAGCGAGATCGCGATGTTGACGGCGTCGAGCACGCGCATCCCCTGGTCGACCTCGGCGTACTCAGCGACCTTCTCGATCGCGGTCACGCCGGGGATCTTCCGCTCGATCGCCGCAGCGACCGCCGACATGTCGGCGCCGTGGTCGACGGTGACGAACACCGCCATGATCATCCCGGGCTTCCCGGTGAGCCTCTGCACGTCGGCGAGGGAGGCGATCGCGCCCGCGTCACGGAGCAGCTCGCCCGTCCGGTAGACGCCGACGACGCGGAACGTGCGCCGCTCGAGCGTCACGGTCGAGCCGCTAGTCGCGTCGAGGTCGCGCGCTGCTTTATCGCCCAGCATCAGCTCGCCGCCGGCCCCGGCGCGAATTCGCCTGCCCGACAGCAGCTCGAGAGGGTCGTCCGCGAGCTGGCCGGGATCGAAGCCAAACGTCAGGAAGTACGGGTTGCCGCCGACCTTGCTCACCTGCAGAGCCGCGCCGACCGCGCGCGCGACGCCGGGGACCTCGCGCATCGCGTCCCAGTCGCGCTGCGGCAGGGTGCTGAACGAGAGGTCGGATGCCCCCTTCTGCGCGACCATGAAGTCGGCGCCGCCGGTGCGAAGCATGGTGCCGAGCGTCTGGCGCATCCCCGCTGTCACGACGCCGAGCGCAACCACCGTCGTGATCCCCACGCCGATGCCGAGCACGGTCAGCGCCGTGCGCGTGCGCTGGCGCACAAGGTTCTTCGCGATCAGCCCCGCGAAGGTCATAGGTGAATTCTGTGGCCGCCGCGCCTACGAGGCATCGGCGCGGACGCCGATCACGATCGCGCAAAACTACGGAGCGTTCTCTCAGGTCAGGGACGGACCCGGTCGACGGAGCGGCCGCCACCCGGCTTGCCCACATGCTGCAGGGCCTCCGTCAGCACGTCGCCGAGGATGCCGCAGATCTCGTCGATCTCGGCCTTGCCGGCGACGAGCGGCGGCGAGATCTGGATCACCGGATCGCCGCGGTCGTCGGCACGGCAGATCAGCCCGCGCTCGAAGAGGCGACCGGAGAGGAAGCCGCGGAGGAGCGACTCCGACTCCTCGTCGGTGAACGACTCGCGCGTCGCCTTGTCCTTCACGAGCTCGAGTGCGTAGAAGAAGCCCCGGCCGCGGAGGTCGCCGACGATCGGGATCTCGAGCAGCTGCTCGAGCGAGGCGCGGAAGTACGACTCCAGCTCGCGCACGTTCTCGTGCACCTTCTCGCGCTTCATGATCTCGATGTTCTTGAGCGCGATCGCGCACTGGACCGGATGGCCGCCGAAGGTGATCCCGTGCGCGAAGCTCGCGGTCTCCGCCAGGAACGGCTCCACCACCCGGTCGGTGGCGATCACGGCGCCGATCGAGGCGTAGGCGGACGAGAGCCCCTTCGCCGAGGTGATGAGGTCGGGCTTGATGTCGTAGATGCTCGAGGCGAACCAGTCGCCGAGGCGGCCGAAGCCGGTGATCACCTCGTCGGCGCAGAGCAGGATCCCGTAGCGGTCGCAGATCTCGCGCACGCCCTGCCAGTAGCCGGCCGGCGGCGTGAAGGCACCGCCCGCGTTCTGCACGGGCTCCATGATCACCATCGCCACCGTCTCCGGGCCCGCCTGCTCGATCGCCGAGTCGAGGTCCTCCAGCAGGAACGCCGTGAACTGCTCCTCGGTCTCCTCCGGCGGTCGGTGGTAGCGGTTGGTGTTGCGGACGTGAATCGCGTCAGGGACGAGCGGCTCGAACGGCGCGCGCAGCGAGGAGATGCCGTTGATCGAGAGCGCGCCCATGGTCGTGCCGTGGTAGGCGACCCGTCGCGCGACGGCCTTCCAGCGCCGCTCGCCGCGCGCCAGGTGGTACTGGCGGGCGAGCTTCCAGGCCGACTCGACGGCCTCGGAGCCGCCCGAGACGAAGAAGACGCGGTTCAGGTCGCCCGGTGCGAGCTGCGCGACCTCGTGCGCCAGCTCGATCGCGCGCGGATGCGCGTACGACCAGTTCGTGTAGAAGGGCAGCTCGCGCATCTGGTCAAGCGCGGCCTGGCCCATCTCCTCGCCGTGGGAGTAGCCGATGTTCACCGCAAAGAGGCCGGCGAGCGCGTCGAGGTAGCGCTTGCCGTTGATGTCCTCGAGGTAGCAGCCGTCACCCCGGACGATGATCGGGATCTCGGAGGTGCCGTAGGCACCCATGCGCGTGAAGTGCATCCAGAGGTGGTCGCGTGCGGCCTGCTGGAGGTCGAGCCCGGTCGGCGTCGTGAACGGTGCGGTCATGCAGCTCCCTTTCGGCGTTGCAGGAGGACATTGACGAGCATCGCCGTCAGCGCGACGACGAAGATGACGGTGCCGATCACGTTCACCTGCGGCGGCGCGCCCACGCGCGCCGCGCCCCAGACGAAGAGCGGGAACGTGACTTCCGGCCCGGCGTTGAAGTACGTGACGACGAAGTCGTCCACGGAGAGCGCGAACGCGAGCAGCCCGCCGGCGAGGATCGCCGGCGCGATCAGCGGCAGCGTCACCTTGCGGAAGGTCGTCCACTCGTCGGCGCCGAGGTCCGCCGCCGCCTCCTCGAGATGGCGGTCGAAGCCGATGAGGCGCGCCTTCACGGTCACGACCACGAAGCTGATGTCGAACATGATGTGCGCGATCACGATCGTCCAGAACCCGAGGGTGATGTTGACGTTCAGGAAGAGCGTCAGCAGCGACGCGCCGAGCACGATCTCGGGGGTCGACATCGGCAGGAAGATCAGCAGGTTCGTCGCGCCGCGGCCGCGGAAGCCGTAGCGGACGAGCGCGAGTGCGATCAGCGTGCCGAGGATCGTGGCGGCGATGGCCGCAAGGAACGCGATCTCGAGCGAGAGCACCATCGAGTCTCTCAGGCCCGGCACGCCGTCCCAGTTGCGCCAGTTGTCGAGCGTGAACTGCCGCCAGGTGTAGTTGAAGCGCCCCGCGGGATCGTTGAACGAGAAGAGGATCACGACGGCGATCGGGACCAGCAGGTAGACGAAGACGAGGATCGCGTAGACGGTCAGCACGTGGCGCCGCGCGAAGGCGAGCGCCCGCGCGAGCGCGCCGGGGCCCGAAGTGGACCGGGCAGCGTCTCGGCCGACGCGGTCATCCGGTCAACCGTTCAGTGCCGAGGGCGCGCGCGTAGATGCAGCACGCCCACGAGGATGCCGGCCATCAGCGACGAACGAGAGGGCGGCCGCCGCGGGGTAGTCGGTCAGCTCCAGGTACTTCGACTGGATCACGTTCCCGATCATGTGCTGACGTGGCGTGCCGAGCAGCTGCGCGTTGATGAAGTCGCCCGCGGCCGGGATGAACGTCAGCAGCGTCCCCGCGAAGACGCCGGGCAGCGACAGCGGCAGCGTCACCCGCAGGAACGCCCTCGCCTTGCTGGCATAGAGGTCCTGCGCCGCCTCGATCAGGCGCGGGTCGATCTGCTCCAGCGAGACGTAGAGCGGCAGCGCCATGAACGGGAGGAAGTTGTAGGTGATCCCCGCGACGACGGCGACCGACGTGGCGAGCAGCCTGCCGTCGGTGCCGAGCAGGTCGATCTGGCGGAGCGAGTTGGCCACGAAGCCGTTGTCCGAGAGGATCGTCTCCCAGGCCAGCGTGCGGATCAGGTAGGTGACGAAGAACGGCGCGATGATGGCCAGCAGCAGCAGGTTCTTCCAGCGGCCGCCGCGGAACGCGATCCAGTACGCGAGCGGATAGCTGATCGCCAGCGCGATGACCGTGGCGAGGCCCGCGTAGACGATCGAGCGGATGAACTGCTCGTGGTAGGTGCTGAGCGCGTCCCAGTAGTTCTGCCAGGCCCACGAGTACGAGTAGCCGACGTCGAAGCTGCCGGACTCGAGCGACTGGTAGGCCAGGAAGCCGAGCGGCACCAGGAAGAAGACCCCGAGCCAGAGCAGCCCTGGAGCGAGCAGCAGGTACGGGGTCAGCCACTTGTGCCGGTGGACGAACGCCATGCGATCAGCCGCCGACCAGCGACTGCCACTTCTCGAGGTACTTCTGGTTCTGAAGCGCCGCCGCGTCGAAGATGTGGACCTGGTCGAGCATCTTCTTCGTCGGGAAGATGAGCGGGTTCGCCGCCAGCTTCGGATCGGTCTTCGCCAGCACTTCCTTCGCGCCGACGACCGGCGTCACGTAGTTCACGTAGGCGGCGATCTTGGCCGCGACGACGGGGTCGTAGACGTAGTTCATGTACGTCGACGCCGTGAAGACGTTGCCGCCCTTCGGGATCAGCATGTTGTCCGTCCAGATGTCGCCGCCCGTCTCCGGCAGGTTCCACTTCAGGTTGTCGTTGTCGGCCTGCAGCTGGACGATGTCGCCCGACCAGGCCATCGCCGCGTTCAGGTCGCCCTTCGCCAGCGGCCCGGAGTAGTCGTTGCCGGTGAACTGGCGAATCTGGCCCGAGTCGACGGCCTTCTTGATCCGGTTGTACGCCTTGTCGAATGTGGCGTCGGTGACCTTGCTCGGATCGTCGCCGTTCGCGAGCATCACGAGGCTCATCGCGTCGGCCATCTCGTTCAGGAAGGTGATCTTCCCCTTCAGCTTCGGGTCGTCGAGCATCTGGTCCATCGACGTCACCGGGTCGGTGAGCTTCGCGTTCCAGGCGATGCCGGTCATGCCGGACTGCCACGGCAGGCTGTACTTGCGGTCCGGGTCCCAGTTCGGGTGCGCGAGCGCGGGCTGCAGGTTGGAGATGTTCGGCAGCGCGGCCTTGTCGAGCTCATCGGCCCAGCCCTTCTTGATCAGGAGCGACGGGAACCGCGAGTTGTCGGTGAGGACGATGATGTCGCGGTTGATGGACTGGCCCCGCGACAGCGGCCCCTGGATCTTGCCGAAGAACGACGCGTTGTCGTTGATGTCCTCGATGTAGTCGACGTGGACGCCGGTCTTCTTCTCGAAGGCGTTCAGCGTCGGGTGGCTCTTCGTCTTCTCGTCGACGTCGATGTAGAGCGTCCAGTTGGAGAAGTGCAGCGTCTTGGCGAGCTGCTGCGAGCCGCTGCTCGCGGACGACGTGGTGCCCGACGACGACTTGCCGCCGCACGCGGCGGCGATGGTCGGGAATCCCAGGACGACACCCGCCGCGGCTCCCCGCCGCAACAGGTCCGCACGAGTGATCCTGTAAGTCATTCCGCTTCCTTTCTTGGCTCGACGACGAACGTCGATTCGGGATCCCAGGTCATGCGCAGCTTGTCTCCGGGCTCGGCCGGCCTCGCGCCGGCATCGGCGTTCTGGACGTAGACGACGACGCGGCCGGCCGCCGTGTCGAGGACGTACTGCGTCGAGACGCCGATGTACGCGCGCTCGAAGACGGTGCCGTCGAGCGCGTTCGGGTCGTCGCCGTCGATCCGCACCTTCTCCGGACGGACGCCGATCGCGACGCGCGTGCCGCTGGCGGGGAGCTTGTCCGCGACGCGGACCTCGCCCGCGCCGTCGAGTTGCACCGTCGAGTCGCCCGAGACGACGCCGTCGAGGAGGTTCGAGACGCCGAGGAACCCCGCGACGAAGGCGGTGCGCGGCCGCTCGTACAGCTCCTGTGGCGCACCCAGCTGCTCGATCTTGCCGCCGTTCATGACGGCGATCACGTCCGCCATCGTCATCGCCTCTTCCTGGTCGTGCGTGACGTGGACGAACGTGATGCCGACGTCGTGCTGCAGGCGCTTCAGGAAGAGCTGCATCTGCTTCCGCAGCTTCAGGTCGAGCGCACCGAGCGGCTCGTCGAGCAGCAGCACCTGCGGCTTGCAGACGAGCGCACGTGCCAGGGCAACGCGCTGCTGCTGGCCGCCGGAGAGCTGGCGCGGCGTGCGCTTGCCGAGCCCGCCGAGGCCGACCATCTCGAGGAGCTCCTCGACCCGACCGCCGATCTGGTCCTTGGCGACCTTCTGCCGGCGGAGCCCGAACGCGACGTTCTCGAAGATCGTCAGGTGCGGGAAGAGCGCATAGCTCTGGAAGACGGTGTTGACATCGCGCTTGTGCGGCGGCCGCCCGGTCACGTCCTCGCCGCCGAGCCGGATCGTGCCGCTCGTCGGCTCCTCGAAGCCGCCGATCATCCGCAGCGTCGTCGTCTTGCCGCAGCCAGACGGGCCGAGCATCGCGAAGAAGCTGCCCCGTGGAATCTCGAGCGAGAGCTCGTCGACGGCCGTGGCGTCCTCGAAGACCTTAGTGACCCGCTCGAGCGTGACGTCGGCCGGCTCCGTCACGGTCGCGACGTTCGTGGCGTCCTCGCCGACCGCGCTCACGCCGCACCCACCTCGTGGGAGTCGTCGATGCGAGCGCCCCAGGCGTAGACCTGCTTCACCAGCTGCAGGTACGGGAACGACTCCGTCGAGAGGACGCCGTCGACCGCGCGGATGCGATTCGTCAGGTCGAGGAGGTGGCGCCGGTCCTCGCAGACGAACTCGACCAGCAGATCGAAGCGCCCGGCGGCGATCACGACGTAGCTCGCCTCGGGCCAGCTGGCGATCTCGTCGCCGATCGGCTCGGGCGCGCCGGCGGTCTTGACGCCGATCAGCGCCTGCGCGTCGAAGCCGAGCCCAAGCGGGTTCGTGATCCCGGTCACCTGCAGGATCTCGTCCTCGACGAGGCGTGCGTAGCGGGCGCGCACGGTTGCCTCGGCGACGCCGACCTTTTCCGCGATGCGCCGGAACGACTCGCGGCCGTGCTGCTGAAGCGCCTCGATGATCGCCCGGTCGACTGCGTCGAGCGAGCGTGGGCGGCTGACCGGTCCCCGCGAGCTTGTCAACGTGAGCCTGTCACGGGTGGGAGCATCCCTTCGCTCGCGCATTTCGTCAAGCGGGAACCGTTGAAATGTGCAAATGCGCACCGCCGACGGCCGTCTGCCGCCGAACGCGCCGGTCTCGTGGGGTGGCGTTACTCCAGGTAGCCGGAGACCCGCTCGGGCTTGACGCGCACGATCACGCGGTCGACAGGGGTGTGGAAGTCGTTGCCGTTGTACTTCCGGGAGAGCTCGCTGATGTGCTCGTTCGCGCCCTCGGTGTCGAGCTCGGCCTTGCCTGCGACCTCGAAGTACAGGTACGGGTTGTCGTTGTCCCACACCGTCACGTTGACGCGCGGGTCACGGCGCAGATTGCGGCCCTTGGCCCGCGCGTTCGTGGTGTTGAAGATCAGGTTCTCCCCGTCGGTATCCAGCCAGACGACGCTCGTCTGCGGCGCGCCGTCGGGCCCGATCGTCGCCACGACGCCGAAATGCTTGCCGCGCAGCAGCTCGAGTTGCTTCTCGCTCAACGTTGCCATCGTGCTCCTTTCGCTTTACGGTCCCACCTCGATGCCGGGACTGCTGCTGGTTGGAACGCGCAAGGGGCTCTTCTTCATCCGCGAGGACGGCGACGGCTGGTCGGTCGAGTCGCCGCAGCTCACCGGCTGGGAGGTCTTCCACGGTACCCGTGACCCGCGGGACGGAACCTTCTACGCGGCCGCCAACAACTGGGTCTACGGGGCAACCGTGCACCGCTCGCCCGACGGGAAGTCATGGGAGCGCGCCGAGGACATCGGCCTGCCCGAGGCGACCGGTCTGACGCTCGAGAAGGCCTGGCACGTCGAGCCGGGCCACACCTCGCAGCCCGAGACGCTCTATCTCGGCGCCGCTCCGGGGGCGCTGCTCCGCTCCGACGACGGCGGCGCGACCTGGGCCGCGGTCGACGGCATCGTCTCGCACCCGACACGCGAGAAGTGGGAGCCGGGTGCGGGCGGGATGTGCTGCCACTCGATCCAGATCGATCCGACGGACGCGAGCCGGATGTTCGTTGCGATCTCCGCCGCCGGTGCGTTCCGCAGCGTCGACGGCGGCGAGACGTGGGAGCCCGCGAACCAGGGTGTCGCCGCCGACTTCCTGCCGGGCGAGGGGCCGCACGAGGTCGGGCACTGCGTGCACAAGCTGCTGCTGCACCCGGGCAAGCCGGGTCGTCTCTGGCAGCAGAACCATTGCGGCGTGTATCGCTCGGACGACTGGGGCGAGACCTGGCACCGGCTCGACCGGAACGGGCTGCCCTCGGACTTCGGCTTCCCGATCGCGCTCGATCCGGCGGATCCGGACCGGGCCTGGGTCGTGCCCGAGGAAGGCGCGGAGAACCGCGTCACCTCGGACGGCCGCTTCGGGGTCTACCGCACCGACGACGCGGGCGAGAGCTGGGAGCTCGAGACGGACGGGCTGCCCCAGCAGGCGTGGCTCGCGGTCCTGCGCGAGGCGACCGCGTTCGACGAAGCAGGCGTCTACGTCGGCACGCAGAGCGGCGGCGTCTGGGCCCGCTCGAACGGCGGCCGCTGGACGGAGGTCGCACGCGACCTGCCGCCGATCCTCTCCGTCGAGGCCGCGTAGGCCGATGGCAACGGTGCTCCTCCCGTCGCTCTTGGCGACGGAGGCGGGCGGGCAGCGGAGGTTCGAAGTCGACGCCGGCACGGTGCGCGAAGCGCTGGCCGCGCTGCCGATCGCCAATCTGATCTTCGACGAGCGCGGGCGCGGGCGCCCGCTCGTCAACGTCTTCGTCGACGGCCGCGACGAGCGCGACTGGGACGTACCGCTCGCGGCCGACGCGGAAGTGCGCGTCGTCGCGGCTATCGCCGGCGGCTGATCCGGCCGATAAAGCCGCATGATCACCCGCATCGTCCTCGCGGTGCTGCTCGTCGTCGCCGTCGGCTTCGGCTGGTCGAAATATCAGGGCCGCAAGCACGACGAAAGCCGCTGGGCCGAGATCGCCTCCGCCATCGTCGGGCATCCGGTCACGGTTCACTGCCCGAACACGTTCGAGCGGCTGACGACCGTCTCCAGCGAGGCGGGTTACGTGCGCTTCACCGCAGCCGGCCCGCCCGAGCCGCAGACCTACCTGGCGCCGGCGACCTGCGACGGGCTCGCCCGCTTCGCCGAAAGCCACAAGGTGACCTTCGACAACGCGTGGGCGGTGCAGACGCTCGCCCACGAGTCGTTCCACATGCGCGGCGTCGTCGACGAGGCGATCACGGAGTGCTACGGCCTCCAGTGGACGGCGTACGTCGCCTCACGCCTCGGCGCCGACACGCTGCACGCCGAGGCGACCGCCCGCGTCGCCTGGGCGGTCGGCTACGACCAGTTGCCGGACGCCTACCAGTCCATCGACTGCCGGAACGGAGGCCGTCTCGACCTCCGTTCCGACGTCGACGCGTTTCCGTAGGCGCGGCGCCGCGCGGGGCTCCTGCCGGCTACTTCACGACGGTCGGGATGTTCTTGATCGTCCCGTCCTTGATCTGCTGCTCGATCTTCGCCACCTTCGACTCGATCTCGGCAGGGGCCTTCAGGCTGAACTTGCCGAGCCCGACGCCGTCCTGGTCGAGACCGTAGACGGCATCCGAGCCGCCCTTGAAGTTGCCCGACTCCGCGTCCTTGATCGCAAGGAAGACCGCCGTGTCGACGCCCTTCTCCGCGCTCGTCAGGATGTGCGTCCCGAGTGACGACTGGTCGGCGTCGACGCCGACGCCCCACACGCCCTTCTCCTTCGCCGCGTCGAGCGCGCCGAGGCCGCAGCCGCCCGCGACCTGGAAGACGACCTTCGAGCCGGCGGCGATCTGGTTCAGCGCGATCTCCTTGCACTTCGCCTGGTCGACGAAGTCCTGCGAGTAGTCGTTCTGGGTCTGGATCCCGGGCACCGCCTTCTTCGCCCCGGCCTGGTAGCCGGCGATGAAGCGGTCGACCGGCGGCTGCTTCTGGCCGCCCACCGAGGAGACCATGTTGCCGCCGGCAGCCTTCGCCGCGAGCGCGGCCGCGTAGCCGGCGAGGTAGCCGACCTGCTCCTCGTGGAAGAGCAGACCCTCGACGTTGGTGGGCATGCCGGTCAGGTCCTTGTAGGAGACGTCGACGATCGCGTAGTGCGAGTTGGGCGCCTTGCCGGCGACGTTGCCCATCGCCTGGATCTCGGTGAAGCCGACGCCGATGATCAGGTCGTACTTCTGGTGCGCGAGGGCGAGCAGGTTCGGGACGTATTCGCCCGTTGTCTTCGCCTCGATCACGCGGCCCTTGACCCCCAGCTCCTTCTCGGCCTTCTGCAGGCCGACGAACGCGAGGTGGTTGAAGCCCCTGTCGTTCAGGCCGCCGGTGTCGGTCACCAGCCCGACCTTGAACTCCTTCGCAGCCTGCGTCGTCGTGCCGGACGTGCTCTCACTCCCGCTCTTGCTCGAGCCGCCGCAGCCTGCGAGCACGAGCGCCGCGAGGATTGCTCCGATCCCGATCCGTGTCATCGATCCCTCCGTCTGGACTCCCGATGTTTTAGACTCACAGTCGAAAACCTTGGAAGACTCTATCAACACTACGGTGGCCGTCATCCTGCAGGTGCGCGCAGGGCACCTGCAGGTGCTGCTCTGGGAGCGCGCGCAGGATCCGTTCCGCGGCGCCTGGGCCCTGCCGGGTGGCGAGCTCCGGGCGGACGAGACGCTCGAACAGTCGATCCGCCGCCAGCTCGCCGAGAAGGTCGACGTGCGCGAGGTCGCCCACCTTGAGCAGCTCGAGACGCTCTCCGACCCGGGGCGCAACCCGTCGCGGCGAGAGCTCGCCACCGCGTACCTCGGGCTCGTGCCCACGGACGTCGACCCGGCGGTGCCGCAGGACACTGCGTGGCACCCGGTCGACGCCCTCCCCCGCCTCGCCTTCGACCATGCACGGATCGTGCACGCCGGACGGGCACGGCTGCGCGCGAAGCTCTCGTACACGAACGCGGGCTTCGCGCTCGCACCGGAGACGTTCACGATCTCGGAGCTTCGCGACCTCTACGCGACGGCTCTCGGGCATGACGTCTCGGCGACCAACCTGCAACGCGTCCTCGTTCGGCGAGGCGTGCTGGCGGAGACCGAGGAGCATCGTGCCCCCGGACGGGCCGGCGGGAGGCCGGCGAGCGTCTTCCGCTTCCAGTCGCGGGAGCTGCACATCACGGATCCCTTCGGATTCCTGAGGCCGCCCGAATGAGCGAGCTGCGGACCGTCCTGCGAGGCGAGCGCGTGGTGCTGGAGCCCGTCGAGGCGTCACACGAGGACGCGCTGTGGGAGGCGGCCACCGAGGATCGCTCGATCTGGCGCTGGATGAAGGCGGACTACTCGGCATCGCGCGAGCTCTTCCATGCGTTCCTCTCACAGCTCGCGCCAGGCGACGTGGCGTTTGCGACGCTCGACGCCGCGACCGGCCGCGCGCTGGGATCGACGCGCTTCCTGGCGGTGCGCGAGGCCGACCGCGTGCTCGAGATCGGCTCGACGTGGCTGCGGGCCTCGGCGTGGAGCACGGGCGCCAACGTCGAGGCGAAGCTGCTGATGCTGGAGCATGCGTTCGAGCGCTGGGGCGCGCAGCGGGTGGAGCTGAAGACAGACGCGCGCAACGAGCGGTCGCGCGGCGCGATGGAGCGCCTCGGCGCCCGGTTCGAGGGGATCGCGCGCAAGCACATGGTCTGCGAGTACGGCATCCGCGACTCGGCGTGGTACGCGATCACCGACGACGAGTGGCCCGCGGTCAGGCGGGGGCTCGAGGCGCGGCTCCGCCCAGCGTGAGTTGAAGCAGCTCGCGCCAGCGGGGGAAGATCAGCTGATGGCCGTCGTCGGTGACGACGAGCTCCGCTCCGGGGATCCGCTCGGCGAAGCGGCGCCCGATCTCGACCGGGCAGACGCGGTCGCGCTCGCCGTACCAGAGGGTCACCGGCCGCTCGATCGCGGCGACGTCGATGCCCCACGGCCGCGCGAGCACGCCGAGCTCGGCGGCGAGCCAGCGACTGCCGTTGCGGAACGACTCGACGCGTCCGGCCGTGTAGGCGCGGTCCCAGTCGTCGCCGCCGGTCGGCGGCACGGGGCGCTTGCCCCAGCGGGCGAGTGGCTGCCGCGCCAGGACCGGCGCCCGCCGCGAGAGTCTCAGCACTGCGCGCAGGTCGCGGCTCAGGACGTCCGACCACTCGGGCAGAGGCATGCCGGCAACGACGACGGCCCGCTCGACGCGACCGGGCAGCGCCGCGGCGACCGCCAGCGCATGCGGGCCGCCCGCCGACCAGCCCATGACCGCAAAGCGCTCGAGCGCGAGCGCGTCGGCAAGCGCGTCGACGTCCTGTGCCCAGTCGGCCAGGTCGCCACGGCGTGTCCAGTCCGAGAGCCCGCAGCCGGGTCGCTCGACGACGAGCAGCCGGATCCCGAGCCCGACCGCGATCGAGTCGTCGGGGTGCCGCGTCAGGCGCGAGTCGCCGCCGCCCGGGAAGAAGACGACGGGCGCCCCGTGCGGATCGCCGACGTCCGCGAGGCCGACGAGGCGGCCGCCGCGGATTGCTACTTGACGGTCAGCACCGCGCTCATCCCGCGCTGCCGGTGATCCGCGATCGAGCACCACAGGATGTATCTACCAGCCAGGGTCCGGAAGGTGAGCTCCGACTGCTCGCCGGGGGCGGTCTTCGCGAGCCGGTAGATCCTCTTGCCGCCGACGCGGCGGAGGCGGAGGTCGTGCGGGTCCTCGCCGTAGTTGACGAGCTGCACGATCGCCTGACCGTGGACGATCTTCAGCTTCGAGAGCGAGAAGCCGAACTCGCGCGCCGCGACCTGCACGCGGGCTGTGCGCTCCGCAGCGAGCGCCGGCGCACACGCGAGCGCGGCCGCAAGCGCTGCCGTCGCAACCGCGAGGCGGGTCACTTGACGAGCGTCGGCCGCTGGAACTGCTTCGCGCCGGGGAGGATCCCGCCAGCGTCGGCGCCGAGCCACTGCTCGAGCAGGCCGGCGTAGAGCCCGCGGAAGTCGCTCGTCGCCTTCAGGTTGCCGTGCTCGTCCAGCGCGGCGAGACCGGGGAACTCGCCGACCATCTTGCCCGCTGGCGCGGGTGCCGATCAGGAACGCGGCGCCGGCGGCTCCGTGGTCGGTCCCCTGGCTCCCGTTCTCGGCGGCCCGCCGGCCGAACTCCGTCCAGACGAGGGTCAGCACCCGGTCGGCGAGACCGCGCGCCTCGAGGTCGCGCTGGAACGCAAGGAGCGTGGCGGCCGTCACGGTCAGGCCGTCGGTGAGCGCCTGCGGCTGGGCCGCATGCGTGTCGTAGGAGCCGGGCGCAGTGACGGCGACGGCGCGGATCGGGAGACCGGCGCCGAGCATCGCGGCGAGCCCGGCGAGCTGCTTCGGGAAGCCGCTCTTGCCCGGCGGGTACGGCACCGGCGAGGTGATCCCGTCCTTGCCGGAGAGCGAGGAGAGCTGTTGGCGGAGGCGCTGCGACTGGCCGGTGACCGCGCCGGCGGCGGCGAGGCCGCGGTCCTTGCCGCGGGCGTGCGAGCCGAAGGCGCCGAGCGTCTCGAGCATCCGCGCCTCGACCTCGCCCCAGACTCCGGGGGACCAGAACTGGTAGTCGGTCGGGCTCGCGAGCGAGGCGACGGGCATGCGCGAGGTCGCGAGTGACGGCTGCAGCTGGTAGTCGAGCGAGAGGCCCTGCAGCGGGTTGTCGTCCTTGCCGATCTGGTCGAGCCAGCGGCCGAGCCAGCCGGTCCGGAGGTTCGGGTTGGTGGCGCCGACCTCCCAGAAGTGGCGCGACGTGAAGTGCGACTGGTCCGGCGAGGTGTAGCCGATCGCGGGGAAGGTGGTCACCTTGCCCTCGGCGTGCAGCGTCGCGAGCGGCGCGAGGGCGGTGTGCCAGGCGAGGCGCGGATCCTCGGCGAACGGCGTTCCGCCCGCGAGCGCCAGCGTCGGGCGCAGCTTGTGGAGCAGCGGGTCGCCGACCGGCGAGAGCATCGAGATCGCGTCGGCGCCGCCGGGCAGGAAGACGCTCACGAGCACGCGCTGCTGCGGCGCGGCGGCGGCCGAGGCGATGCCGTCGTCGAAGAGCGGCAGGCGGGACGCGCCGTAGACGGCGAGCGCGAGCCCGGCCGTGCGCGCGACGAAGGAGCGTCGTGTCAGCCCGGTGCCGGCCGGCAACGGCATCCCCATCTCGATCGTGGGCAGCCCGGCGCCCGCCTCGGTGGCGGCGCGGTGCAGGATCGCGGAGCGGGTGAATTCGTCGCAACAATCAGCCATGGCAGGTCACGCAGTCTGGTAGTCGGGGGACATGACGATCAGGTGGCGGAGGGCGTTCTGGAGCAGAGCGGGGTACGACTTCTCCTTCCAGCTCTGCTTGGCCGCGTCCTGGAGCGAGCGGCGCGCGAAGGTCAGCAGCAGCGTGTGCGTCTTCTCGGTCAGGTGCGGCTCGGCCCAGAAGTGGAGCGCCAGGGCGACCTGACCCTCGGCGGTCGTCGGCAGGCCCTTCGGCGGCTTGTTGGCGTCGAGCCGGAAAGCGTTCAGCGCCTGCCCTGCGGAACGCCAGCGGGCGAGGTAGGTCGCCGTGTCGAGCCAGCGGGCGTCATCCCAGCCGGCGACGTTCGGCGGCTCGAAGAGCCGCTGGCCGCCGCTGCCGTTGAGCCAGACCCACGAGTCGGTGTCGATTCCCTTGCGCAGCGCGCGCAGCATCCCGGCGGTGACGACGACCGGCGGCTTGGTCATGCGCGCCCCGTCGTAGAGCGCCGGGTGGCGCAGGATCGTCTCCAGGAGCGGCCGCACCTGCCAGGTCTCCCGGTAGCGCTGCTCGAGCGCCCGCTGGGTGGCGCGGTCGGCGGGCTCGGGCACGAAGTAGCTCCAGAGCTTGGAGACGAAGAAGGACGGGTGCGCCTTGTTCTGCAGGCAGAGGTGGCACGCGTCCTTCCAGTCGAAGGTGCCGTGCTTGCCGAAGATCGACTTCGAGCCGACGTCGTGGCGAGCGCGGTCGTAGCGGAAGTCGGTCGCGCCGACGCCCTTCTTCCAGTCGTAGCGGAAGCCGGTCAGCGCGCGGGCCTGCTCGCGGACGTCGTCCTCGGTGTACCCGCGCTTCGCGCCGAGGGTGAAGAGCTCCATCAGCTCGCGCGCGTAGTTCTCGTTCGGCGAGCGGCGGCTGTTCTCGGCGCCGTTCAGCCAGAGCAGCATCGCCGGGTCGGCGGTGACGGCGAGCAGCAGCTGGCGGAAGTCGCCGAGCGCGTGGCTGCGGAAGAGGTTGTTCTGGCGCAGCATCAGCTTCTGCGAGCCGACGCCGTCGAGGGAGGTCGCGAACCAGTCGTGCCAGACGAGCGTCATCCGCTCGACGAGCGGGCGGCTCGTGCGGGCCATCCGGTCGAGCCACCAGAGGTGGTCGTGGCCCCACGCGTCCTCGGGTGCGAGCGCGCGGCCTTTCGAGTCCTTGGGCGCCGGGCCGACGAAGCGCTCCCGGCCGGGCCGCGTCAGCGAGTGGACGGCACCGTCGAGGCCGAGCTTCGCGAGCCGCTTCGCCTCACCCGGGCGCGGGCCGAAGCCCGCGCGCCAGAGAAGACGCTCGGCTTGGGCAGGCCCGAACGGACCACGATAGGTGGCAGCGGCGGCGATCCGGGAAGTTTCGCCTCTTCGTCGGCTGGCCCGCCTCGCCCATTCGGGGGACAATCGGATCGTGATCCGCCGGGCACGAATCGAGGACGCACGCGCCCTCGCCGAGGTGCACGCGCTGACGTGGGAGGAGGCATACCGCGGGCTCGTCCCGGACGAGATCATCGACCGCCGCGACGTCGACGAGCGCGAGTTGCGGTGGCGCGAGATCCTGGGCGGCAAGAGCTACGTGACTCACGCTGCGGAGATCGACGGGGTCGTCGTCGGCTTCGTCAACGTCGGCCCGACACGCGAGACCGACCGGCCGCTCTGGGGCGAGCTCTACGCCATCTACCTCCGCGCTGCGCACTGGGGCTCGGGCATCGCCTCGGAGCTCATGGCCGCCGGCGAGCAGGAGCTGCGCGACCTCGGCTATCCGCAGGCGACGCTCTGGGTGCTGCGCGACAACCTGCGCGCGCGGCGCTTCTACGAGAAGCACGGCTGGCGCCTCGACGGCTCCGAGAAGGAGTACGTCCCGGGCGTCGCCGAGGTCCGGTACGAGCGGGAGCTCTAGGCAGGCTCGACCACGCCGCGCTCGGCGCCGTGCTCCACGAGGTACGCCTGCAGCGCCTCGTTCTCGTTCTGCACCGCGGCGTCGAGCGCGGTGAAGTTGCCCTGCTGGCGCGCGTTGACGTCGGCGCCGTGCTCGACCAGCAGGCGGACGATCTCCAGCGAGTCGGCCGCGGCGGCGCTGTGCAGCGGCGTCACGTTGCCGAAGGTCGGCGAGACGGCGTGCACGTCGGCGCCGTGCTCGACGAGGAGCCGCGCACACGCGGGCTGGTTGAAGAACGCCGCGAAGTGGAGTGCGGTCGTGTCGTCGGCGGAGCGGGCCTTCGCCTTCGACGGGTCCTCGTCGATCAGCGCCGCGAGCCGCTCGACGACGCCGAGCGCGGCCGCCTCGAAGACGTCGAGCTCCGGCGCCGCGTCCAGGAGCACCTGGACGATCTCGGTCTGCGAGTGGTACCGCGCGAGCATCAGCGCCGAGACGCCCTGCTCGTTGCGCGCCACCGCCTGGAGCGGATCTGTCCTCCACGAGCTCCTTCGCGCGCGCAGTGTCGCCCGCCTCGATCGCCTCGAAGATCGACACGCCGGAAGCCTAAGCGCTGAGCCGCGAGACGACGAGGCCGAGCCCCGCGTCGAGCACGTTCTCGCCGGGTACCTCCGGCAGCGCGGCGCCCGGCCGCAGCGCAACGGCGACCCCGATCTCGCCTCCCCGCAGGAACGCGACCACGTCCTCCCCGGCCTCGACCGGCTCGTAGCTGCCGAGGAACGCCTCCGCGTGCTCCGCCCGCAGCCGCAGCACGCGCCAGGTGGCCCAGAGCTTGCGGGCTTCGCGCGGCACATCGCCGCCGCTCCGCAGCTGCTCGAGCAACTGCCTGCGCAGCGCCCAGTCGACCGGCCGCCGGTTGTCCGGGTCGACGAGCGCGAGCGCCTCGAGCTCGTCGCCCTGGTAGATGTCCGGCACGCCCGGGCACGTCAGCTTGAGGACGAGCTGCGCCGAGCGAGACGTGCTCGCCGAGCTCGCGCACTCGCTCGACGAACGGATCGCCGTCGAGCCGCGGCAGCAGCTCGCGCGCGAACTCCTTGACCGCGCGACTCGTGCTCCTCGTCCGGCTCGAGCCAGTTCGAGTTGACCTTCCCCTCGCGGAGCGCCTTCTCGAGGTAGCCGTCGAGCCGATCGGGCGCGATCGGCCAGCGCGCCGACGAGCGTCTGGTAGACGAGGTAGCTCCTCCCGCCGGTCCGGCAGCCCGCCGGTGCGCCGCGTGCCACTCGTGCACGCGTTCGCCGCCCATTCCTCCGGCAGCCACGTCAGCGCCACCAGGCGCGAACGCACGTCGGGCGAGCGCTTCGTGTCGTGCGTGAACGTCGTCAGCAGTGTGCGCGGGAACCGCTCGCGCGCGCTTGCGGTTCGCCTCGTGGAACTCCGCGACGGACAGTCCGAAGCGCCCCGGATTCCCGCCCACCTCGTTCAGCGCCGCGAGCCGGAAGTAGCGGTAGAACGCGGTGTCCTCGACGCCCTTCGCCATCACCGGCCCGGTCGTCTGCTGGAAGCGCAGTGACGAACTCCTCGCGACCCGGCTCCTCGAGCAGCAGGATCCGCGCGAGCGACTCCGGCACGCCCGGCGCGCGCGATCTCCTCGCGGTCGGCCTCGTCGACGACCCCGCCCCACGGCTCGATGTAGGTGCGGTAGACGTGGAAGCGACGCGAGCGCGAGCGGCAGGTTCTCGACCTCGAGCTCCTGGTAGAGCCGGCGCAGCTCCGGCTCGAAGGTGTTCACGGCCACCTCGAGCTTCGAGAGCGCGGCGATGTCCTCGTAGCGGCGCGTGTCGCCGGTGAAGTCCTCGTAGAGCGCGGTGAACGCCGGCTCCGCCGAGCGGTCGACGAAGAGCGCCATCACGTCGTTCAGGAACTCGTAGCCGGTCGTCCCCTCGACCGGCCCAGTCGCGCAGCTCCTCGCCGGGCTCGAGGATCTTCTCGGCCCAGACGTGCTCGACGCCCCGCCTCCTCGAGCCGCTCGAAGTACTCGGTCGGGTTCGCGAGCCCGTCGGGATGGTCGACGCGGATGCCGTCGACGAGGCCGGCGCGCACGAGCTCGATCACCTTCGCGTGCATCGTCCAGAAGACTTCCTCGTCCTCCTGCTTCACCCCGCCGAGCTCGCCGATGTCGAAGAAGCGGCGATGGAATCCGGTGTGCAGGTCGACGTCGAAGTACATCTCCCGCAGCCGCTCTACGCGCCAGAACTCGTTCTCGTCGACCGCCGCCATGTGGTTCGGGACGATGTCGAGGATGACGCCGAGACCGGCCTCCGCCAGGCGCCGGAACTCCTCCTCGCCGCCGAGCGCGTCCGAGATCCGCCGCGGGTCGACGACGTCGTAGCCGTGCGTCGAGCCGGCGCGCGCCTGCAGCACCGGCGAGAGGTAGAGGTGCGAGATGCCGAGCTCGCTGCAGGTACGGGACGAGCTCGCGGGCGGCGGCGAAGCCGAAGTCGGGCGTCAGCTGCAGCCGGTAGGTCGCTCTAAAAGTCACGACGCAGGAGGAGCAGCGATCGCCCCTCCACCGGCACCTCTTCGCGCGGCGCGTGGACGCGTGCCGTTGCCGTTCTGGTCAGCGGTCGAGAGCTCGACGGCCCAGCGGAGGCCGAAGCGGCGCGCCGGCAGCTTGAACGTGATCCGGTCGTGGCACGCGTTGAAGAGGAGCAGGAACGAGTCGTCGCCGAGCGGCTCCCCGCGCGGGCCGGGCGTCGGGATCTCCTCGCCGTTCAGGAAGACGCCGAGCGTCAGCGCGTCGCCGCGCGCCCAGTCGCGCTGCGCCATCTTGCGGCCGTCGGGCCGGAACCACCAGATGTCGGGCAGCCCGGAGCCGGTCTCGTGCCCGCCGAGGAAGTCGCGCCGGTGGAAGACCGGATGCCTGCGCCGCAGCTCGATCAACCGCTTTGCGAAGGCGAAGAGCTCCCCGTCGGCGTGCTCCCAGTCGAACCACGAGATCTCGTTGTCCTGGCACCAGGCGTTGTTGTTGCCGCCCTGCGTGCGCGAGATCTCGTCGCCGCCGAGCAGCATCGGCACGCCCTGCGAGAGGAAGAGCGTCGCGAGGAAGTTGCGCTGCTGGCGGGCGCGCAGCTCGTTGATCTGCGGATCGTCCGGTCGGCCCCTCGACGCCGTGGTTCCACGAGCGGTTGTCGTCGGTCCCGTCCCTGTTGTCCTCGAGGTTCGCCTCGTTGTGCTTCTCGTTGTACGAGACGAGGTCGCGCAGCGTGAAGCCGTCGTGCGCGGTGATGAAGTTGATCGACGCGAACGGGCGCCGGCCGTCGAGCTCGTAGAGGTCCGCGGAGCCGGTGAAGCGCTATGCGAAGTCGGCGATCGCGCTCTCGCCGCGCCAGAAGTCGCGCATCGAGTCGCGGTAGATCCCGTTCCACTCCGTCCAGAGCACCGGGAAGTTGCCGACCTGGTAGCCGCCGGGCCCGACGTCCCACGGCTCGGCGATCAGCTTCACCTGGGAGAGCACCGGGTCCTGGTGGATGATGTCGAAGAAGGCCGAGAGGCGGTCGACCTCGTAGAACTCGCGCGCGAGCGCCGAGGCGAGGTCGAAGCGGAAGCCGTCGACGTGGCACTCGATCACGAAGTAGCGCAGCGAGTCCATGATCAGGCGCAGCACCGAGGGGTGCACCGGGTTGAGCGTGTTGCCCGTGCCCGTGTAGTCCATGTAGAAGCGGGGCGTCTCGGGCACGAGGCGGTAGTACGACTCGTTGTCGACGCCCTTGAGCGAGAGCATCGGGCCGAGGTGGTTGCCCTCGGCCGTGTGGTTGTAGACGACGTCGAGGATCACCTCGATGCCGGCGGCGTGCAGCGCCTTGACCATGCCCTTGAACTCGCGCACCTGCTCGCCCCGGTTGCCCGGTCGCCGCGTAGAGCGAGTGCGGCGCGAGGTAGCCGATCGAGCTGTAGCCCCAGTAGTTCGTCAGGCCGCGGTCGGAGAGGAAGCTCTCGTCGGCGATGTGATGCACAGGCAGCAGCTCGACCGCCGTGACGCCGAGGTCCTGGAAGTAGGCGATCGACGGCTCCGAGGCGAGCCCGGCGTAGGTGCCGCGCAGGTCCTCGCGCACCTCGGGATGGCGCTTCGTGAACCCCTTCACGTGCACCTCGTAGATCACCGTCTCGTGCCACGGCGTCCGCGGCCGCACGGTGTCGTCGTCCTCCCAGTCGAACGCCTCGTCGATCACGATCGACTTCGGGATCGCGGCAGCGCTGTCCGTCTCGTCGCGGGTCAGGTCGGCGTCGTCGGCTCCGGTCGGGACGTACGGAAGCGCGTTCGCGGCGTGCCATTCGACGGGGCCTTCGATCGCCTTCGCGTACGGGTCGATCAGCAGCTTGTCGGCGTTGAAGCGCTTGCCGTGCTCCGGGTCGTACGGCCCGTGGACGCGATAGCCGTAGAGCTGCCCGGGCCGGACGTCGGGCAGGTAGCAGTGCCAGTGGAAGGCGGTGCGCTCGCGCAGGCGGATGCGCTCCTCGTTGCCGTCGTCGTCGAAGAGGCAGAGCTCCACGCCCTCGCCCGTCTCCGAGAAGATCGAGAAGTTCGTCCCCTCGCCGTCCCACGACGGTCCGAGCGGGAACGGCCGGCCAGGCCAGACCTTACGCGGCACGCAGCAGCTCCACGGTCTTCGCATCGAGGTCGGCGACGAGCGTCGCAGGGCCCCGTCGGAGCGTCACGCGCCGGCCGTCGGCGTGCGCGTCGAGCTCACGCGGCAGCTCGCGGCGCAGCCGCAGCAGCTCGCGGTAGAACGGGTCCGGTTCGCGGCGGGCGAGCTTCGAGCGCTCGAATGTGGCCGTGTCCTGCGGATCCGGCACCTGCTCGCCGGAGAAGGCGGTGAACCGCGCGAACTCCCGCTTGCGGCCCTTGCGCGTCGCGTCGGCGATGAGCGGGTCGACGTGGTCGGTGAAGAACTGGAACGGACGGGTCTCGCCGTACTCCTCGCCCATGAAGAGGAGCGGCGTCGCCGTCGAGAAGAGGACGACCGCGAGCGCGACGCGATGGAGGTCGCGGCGGGAGCCGGTCGCCGAGCGCGCGGTTGCCGACCTGATCGTGGTTCTGCGCGCAGACGACGAGCCGCTCCGGCCGGTCGCGCCGCAGCTCGCGGAGCAATCCGTCCACCGAGCCGAAGCTCTCGTAGTAGCCCTCTCGCTCGCCGGTGAGCAGCACGTGCAGCTCGTGATGCAGCGAGTCGAGCCACATCGCGTCGTGGCCCCACTCCTCGAGCGGGCGGAAGTCCTCGGGCCCCATCTCGGAGATCACCAGGCCGGGCACGCGCTCCTTCAGCTCCTTCAGGACGTGGGTCGGCGAGTCGTCGAAGACCGCGTGCACGGCGTCGAGGCGCAGCCCGTCGATGCGGTACGTCGCGGGTCCAGAGCTCGGCGTTCTGGATCGCCCACTCGCGCACGCCCGCCTGCGCAGTAGTCGAGCGCGGCGCCCCAGAACGTCTCGTGCCGGTCGGTGAAGTACGGCCCAAAGGCGCCGATCGCGTCGCCGCCCGGGCCGATGTGGTTGTAGACGACGTCCATGATCACGCCGAGGCCGGCGGCGTGTGCCGCGTCGACGAGCCGCGCGAGGCTTTCTGGCCCGCCGTAGACCGGGTGCGGCGCCCAGATGTAGACGCCGTCGTAGCCCCAGTTGCGATCGCCCGGGAAGGTGCCGACCGGCATCAGCTCGATCGCCGTCACGCCGAGCTCGCGCAGGTCGGCGAGGTGAGGGATGGCAGCCTCGAAGGTGCCCTCGGGGGTGAACGTGCCGACGTGCAGCTCGTAGATCACGAGCTCGTCGAGACGCAGGTCCGGGCCGGGGCGCACCTCGGGGATCCGCACCACGCGCGACGGGCCGCCGGTGCCTGCCGGCTGAAAGCGCGAGCACGGGTCCGGCAGCTCGGCGCCGCCGAGGACGTAGACGTAGTCGTCGCCGGGTGAGGCGCTCACGCGTGCCGACCAGGCACCGTCGTCCTCCGCTGCGAGCTCGTGATCCCGGCCGTTCACGCGCACGGCGACGTTGGCCGCCTGCGGCGCCCAGACGCGGAACTCGGTCCGCCCGTCATCCAATGGTGTTGCTCCCAGCCCGTGCATTCGCGCGAGGCTACCCGCGCAGCCGCGTTCGACACCTCGGTCAGGTGACCGCGACCCAGACGAGCTGCCCGTCGGAGGCCACGTCGCGAGCGCTGCCGCCCACGCACGCGATGGCTCGCGGGGTCGATGCGGACGACGGTTCCCTCGCCTTCGCAGGCACCCAGACAGCCCCGGCTGCGTACGTCAGCCCAGGGGCAGCTTGCCGAGGAGCTGGTAGACGACCGCGGCCACAGCGATCGCCAGCAGCAGCGCGCCCACGGCCAACAGGCTCTTGCCGCGCTTTCGCTGCCGGACGACGGCGGGAGCGTCGATCCCGAGCGCGGCGCGGGCCGCGTCCGCGAGCTCGCCCGCGGACGCGTACCGGTCCTGCGGCTCCTTGGCGAGCGAGCACAGGACGACGGCGTCGAGCTCCGGCGGCACCCCGGCCGCGAGCGAGGACGGCGGCGCCGGGTCTTCCTGCATGTGCCCCCAGAGGGTCTGCGCCTCGCTTCGCCCGCCGAACGGCGGCCTCCCCGTCAGGCACGCGTAGAGCACGCAGCCGAGCGCGTAGACGTCCGCGCGGCCGTCGGGCTCGCCGCCGCGGATCTGCTCGGGGGCGAGATAGTCGAGCGTGCCGACGAGCTGGCCGGTCGCGGTGACGCCGGACCCGGATGCGGTCTCCTTCGTCAGCCCGAAGTCGCAGAGATACGCGTGCGAGCTCGGGTCGACGAGGACGTTCGCCGGCTTGACGTCGCGGTGGACGAGGCCGCGGGCATGCGCGACGTCGAGGGCAGCGGCGACCTGCTCGACGATCCGGACGGCCCGCACCGGCTCGAGCGCGCCGGCCTCGATCAGCTGCTTCAGGTCGGTGCCCGCGATGTACCGCATGGCCAGGTAGAGCCGGCCGTCGGTCTCGCCCGCGTCGTAGATCGGCACGACGTTCGGGTGCTCGATCGAGGCGGCGATCCGCTGCTCGCGCAGGAAGCGCTCGCGAAATTGCACGTCGCCCGCGAGCTCGGGCGGGAGCAGCTTCAGCGCCACGTGCCGGCCGAGCCTCGTGTCCCGAGCCAGGTGAACGGTGCCCATACCGCCCCGGCCGAGCTCACGCTCGAGCTCGTAGCCGGCGGGACCGGGACGGCCGTCATCGGCTCGGGTGCCCATGAAGAACGTCTCGAGCTCGTCGGCGATCGCGTCCGGGTCGACGTACGGCAGGTGCGCGGCGCCCGGAAGCTCCATGTAGCGGGCCGATGGCACGAGGCCGGCGAGCTCCTTGCCGGCGGCGGGCGGGATCGCCGTGTCGCCGGCGCGGTGCAGGACGAGCGTCGGCGCTACGACGTTGGCCGCGTCGTCGCGCACGTCGACCTGCGCCCCGGTGAGCACGAGCGCGCCCGCGGCGGCCGGTGTGGCCGCGGCGCGGGCGCGCACCGTCCACCAGCGGCGGAGCGCATCATCCGCGTCCGGTGCGAAGCCGGGTGGCAGCCGCTCGCCCCAGGCGCCGGTGACGCGCTCCGCGGCGGCCATCGCCTCGCCGAGCGCGTGCGGCGGCCGGGCCGAGCCGCCGAAGACGGCGAGCGCCGAGACGCGCTCGGGATTGCGTGCGGCGAGGAGCAGCGCGGCGGCGGCGCCGTCGCCCCAGGCGAACACCGCCGCCTGCGCGGAGCCGGCGGCGTCGAGCACGGCGAGAGCGTCCGCGGCGTCGGCGTCGGCGCCGGTGATGACGGCCTCCCGCGAGGAGAGTCCTGTCCCGCGCTTGTCGAAGCGGATCACGCGGGCGAAGGCGCCCAGCCGCTCGAAGAGCCGCGCAGCCCCCGGGAAGGCCCAGTCCAGCTCGAGATGGCCGGCGAAGTCGTGCACGACGAGCAGGTCGAGCGGCCCGCGGCCGGTCACCTGGTAGGCGATCGCGACGCCGTCGCGCTCGGCGGTCCTGATCGGCGTCGTCACCGAGTGCCGCCGAGCGACCAGGTGAACCTGGTCAGGCTGGCGCTCGGCGCCAGCCCGCCCGGCCGCAGGCCGCGGCGGACGAAGACGATCGGCGCCGGACGCAGTGGCCGCGAGCTCGGTCCGCGTCTCGCCGAGACCCTCCTGCCGCCACCGCTCGGAGAGCCCGGCGACGAGCAGGCCGGCGCCGCGAGCCAGCTCGGCGATGCTTTCACGGCCAGGCTCGGCGAGCAGGGGCTCGGCGGCGATCCCGGCCGTGCGCTGCAGCAGGAGCGACGCGTCGGCGAGCAGCCGGCTGGCGTCGCGGCCGTCGCCGGCGAACGTCCCCAGCAGGCGCAGCTCGGCGCCCGTGGCGCGCGCGAACCAGGCGCCCAGCTCGAGCGCGGCCCAGTCGTGCTCGGCCGCGCCGAAGGGAACGAGCACCGGGCCGGCGGTCGGTGCGGCGAGCACGAGGGCGACGTCGCAGGGAGCGGCGTCGAGCACCTCGCCGGCGCCGGTGAGGGCGTCCGGGCCGGCTGCGAGCACGAGCAGGTCGACGTCCTGCTCCGAGGCGAGCCGCGCCAGGTCCGCGCCGGGGCTCGCGGACGTGAACGCCGCCCCGCGCGCGACGACGCCGCGGTTCGCGAGCCGCTCGCGGAGCTCCCGCAGTTGGAGCGTCTCCGCGGTCAGTGCCTCGGCGCCGACGATCCGCGCCACGATCAGCTCGCGCGGCGGCTCGCCGCGGGCCAGCGGCTCGGCGAGGGCCAGGAGCGCGTCCGGGTCGCCGCTGGGCGCCAGCAGAATCGAGCGCTCCGGGCGAGCGGGCGCCGCCGCCGCGGGTTGCAGCGAGGGATCGTGGCGCAGGATCGCGCCCTCGAGCTGCTGCAGCGCCTCGCCCGGCTCGAGCCCCAGCTCCTCGGCGAGCAGCAGCCGCCCCTCCCGGTAGGACTCGAGCGCGTCTACCTGCCTGCCGGCGCGATAGAGCGCGAGCATGAGCCGCGCCCGCAGGCGCTCGCGGAGCGGATGGGCGCGCACGAGGCGCTCGAGCTCGGGCACGAGCCCGTCGCCGCCGCCGGCCGCCAGCTCGGCTTCCGCCCATTCCTCGACCGCGGCGAGGCGAACGTCCTCCAGCCGGCCGATCTCACCCTGCGCGAACGAGTCGTAGGCAAAGTCGGCGAGCGGCGGCCCGCGCCAGAGGGCCAGCGCTTCCCGCAGCTGCGCCGCCGCGGCCGCCGGCTCGGCGCGTCGTGCCCCGTCGAGGAGATCCTCGAAGCGCTCCAGGTCGACCGTTCCGCGTGGAAGCCGCAGCGCATACCCGCCGCCGAGCGTCGCGATCGCCGTCTCGCCGAGCGCCTTCCGCAGCGTCGACACGTACACCTGGACGATCTTGCGCGCCGTCTCCGGCGGCTTCTCCTCCCAGAGCTCGTCAACGATCCGGTCGACCGAGAGAGCCTCGCCGCCGCGGAGCGCCAGCAGCGCCAGCAGCGCGCGCTGGCGTCCGCCGCCGAGGTCGACCGCACGACCTCCGTCGACGACCTCGAACGGACCCAGGATCCGAAGCTCCATCGCGACCTCGCGCCAACATTAACCGGCGCCTTACCGCGCGTTGAGCGCCCCGTCGTCTCATGTATTCAGGCCGAACGACCGAAGGAGATGATGAGATGAGCTTTACCGGCACCACCACGATCGACGTCGAGCATGAGCTGGACTACCGCTCGGCCCACGGCGTCGAGGTCAAGCTCCTCTGGAATCCGGCGCTGAACGCCGTCACCGTCGAGGTGCACGACAGCAAGGCCGACGAGTCGTTCCGCCTCTCGGTCGACCGCGACAAGGCGCTCGACGCGTTCCATCACCCGTACGCGTACCGCACCTGAGCCTCGCCCCGCGCCCAGGTCGAAAGGCGGCTTCACGGCCGCCTTTCTCGTGCTCTGGCGGGTTTACCGGGCCTTAGGTCCCGCTTGACCGCCCGGCCGCACTCTCCTCTCAGTCACCGATCGCACCAGGCGGTCGGGCGAGCGAAAGGAGCCAGAGTGAACCTCTGGAAGATCATCAAGACGCAGGCCGCCCTGGCACTCTTCGTCGCCGCCGCCTGCACGCAGCTGGCCCACGCGGGTATCCGCCCGGACGACCGCAACGTCGGCGCCCGGACGAGCATCGTCAGCGCGAGCGAGAGCACGCCGTCGCAGGCGGCCCTCGATGCAATCGGCGCCCGCTGGAATGCGATCGCGGAGTCGTACGGCGCCCGCCCTGCCTCGAGCTACTACTCGCAGGCCGCCCTCGACGCGATGGCCCAGCGGGGACAGGCGCAGGCCGCAGCGACGGCTTCGTTCGATCCAGGCGCGTTGTTCCCGAACGGAGACCCGACGTCGCCCGGCTACGTGCCCGGCGCCCAGGTTGCGAACGACGTGCACGGCGCGCTCCGCCCGGACGACCGTGGCGGCATCCGCGCCGTCGACGATACGCAGACGGTCACCGGCACCACCGATGACGGCTTCGACTGGCACGCCGCGGGCGTCGGTGCGCTCGGCGCCGTCGGCACCTGCCTGCTGCTCCTCGGCTGCGCGTTCCTCGCCGCCAGCCGCCGCAAGCAGCAGAGCCCTGCCGTCCTCTAGCGACGGCCCTGCGGGGGAGCAGACGGGCGGCCTCCGGGCCGCCCGTTCTCTTACTCGAGCCGCTTGGCCAGCAGGACGCGCGACTCGCCGGAGCCGTCGTAGTCCTCGTCGACGCGCTCGACCTCGAAGCCGATCGACTCGTGGAACGCGACCGACGGCGTGTTCACCGGCGAGGTCACCGCGTGGACGACCGTCCTGCCGGCGGCGCGAACGGATTCGAAGAACCGCTCGTAGAGAGCCCGCCCCAGCCCCTGTCCGCGGTACTCCGGGTCGACGCCGACGAAGTGGACGTACGCCTCGTCGTCGTGGGTCTGGCTGAGGAAGCCGCAGATGAAGCCTGCGAGCCGGTCGCCGTCCTCAGCGACGAAGCTCGTGCCCTCGAAGTGGACGAAGAAGAGCTTCGGCAGCATCGGCGACATGCGCCGGCCACCCCACCAGACGTCGAGCACGCCGATTACGCGGCCATAGTCGGACGGTTCGGCGTGACGGATCTTCATCGCCGCATTCTCTCTCGCCCGCCGACGCGGACTACGGGGAACCGTCGAGAACTGCGATCACCTCGCCGAACGGCATTGCCTCCCAGTCCGCGGGCGAGAGCTCCAGGAGGAGCGACAGCGCAAGGCCGTGCGAGACGATCGCGAGCGGTCCGCCGGCCTCGACCGAGAGGACGCGCACGGCCCGCTGCATCCGCTCGCGCACCTCGTCCGCCGGCTCCCAGCCGAGGATCTCCTCGCCGGCGAGATACCGCCGCGCGATCTCCGCGTAGTCGCCGTCGACCCACGGCCGCCCGGCCTCGCGCAGGTCCCGCTCGATGCGCAGGTCGAGCGCGGCCGCCACGGCGATCGGCTCTGCCGTGGCGCGCGCCTTCGGCTCCTGGCTCGACGCGACGAGGGTCAGCTCGAGCCACTCGTCGCGGAGCGCCAGCACGCGCGCCGCCTCCCGCCCCTCGGCGGTCAGCCCCCACTCAGGCGAGGGCACGTCCGCGCGGGGCTCGGTGTGCGCGTGCCGGATCAGGTGGATCTCCGTCATCGCCGAAACAGCCCGCGCAGCCGGGAGAGGAGGGTGCTGCGGCCTCGGCGGCGATCGCGCCAACGCATGGACTCGAGGCTACCCGTCCGGCGGGGCGGGGAAACTGGGGTCGTGCTCACCGAGGAGATCCGCCGGCTGATGACCTGGGAGGAGCGCCATCGCCGCCTGGTGGCGCGACTGCTCATCGTCCTCCTCGGCACGCTGCTCCTCGACGCGGTCGGGACCGTGTGCATCTACCTCCTGGAGCGCAACGCCGCCGGGACCGACGTGCACACGATCGGACAGGCGCTCTTCTTCTCGACCGTGCAGCTGCTCACGGTCTCGTCGCAGCTCCGCAACCCGGTGACGCCGTTGGGCCGAGTCGTCGACGTGGGACTGCAGCTCTGGGCGGTCGTCGTCGTCGCGGGGTCGGCGGGCGCAATCGCAGCGTTCTTCCAGACCGCGGACTAGGTTCCGGCCGCCCGGACTGCGAGGCATTTGGCTCGCGCGTTACACCTCTCCGTACCTCGTCCCGTACCAGGTACGAAAAGTCGTTTCAAACGACGAATTGCCTGCATACGGGGCATTGTGGCGCGCGGGCGTACCTGGTCCCGTACCTGGTACGGAATCCGAGTTTGAACGCGTAAGAGCCCGCGCCCTCCCCCGCGCTAGTCCGCCGGCGCGAGCCAGACGACGCCGAGCGGCGGGAGCGTCACCTCGGCGCTGAACGGCTGGCCGTGCCACGGCTTCTCGTCCGCCGTGATCGCCCCCGGGGTGCAGACGTTCGAGCCGCCGAACTGCGACGCGTCGGTGTTCACGAGCTCGCGCCACTCGCGGCGGAGCGGCATGCCGACGCGGTACGCCTCGCGCGGCAGCGGCGAGAGGTTCGCGATGCAGACGACCGGCCGCTTGCGGTCCTTCGGCCAGCGCGCGAACGCCAGCACATTGGCGGCCGCGTCGTTCGGCTCGAGCCACTGGAAGCCCTCGTGCGAGTGATCGACCTCCCAGAGCGCCGGCTCGTCGCGGTACACCTGGTTCAGCGTCCGGACGAGGTCCTGGACGCCCGCATGCTCGACCAGCTCCAGCAGATGCCAGTCGAGCGAACGGGACTCGCTCCACTCGTCGGGCTGGGCGATCTCGCAGCCCATGAACAGCAGCTGCTTGCCGGGGTGCGCCCACATGTACGCGTAGAGCGCGCGCAGGTTGGCGCGCTTCTGCCACTCGTCGCCCGGCATCTTGTTCAGCAGCGATCCCTTGCCGTGCACGACCTCGTCGTGCGACAGCGGCAGGATGAAGTTCTCGTTCCACGCGTAGACCATCGAGAACGTCAGCTCGTGGTGGTGGTACTGCCGGTGCACGGGCTCCTTCTGGAAGTACGAGAGCGTGTCGTGCATCCAGCCCATGTTCCACTTGAAGCCGAAGCCGAGCCCGCCGAGGTAGGTCGGCCGCGAGACGCCCGGCCACGCCGTCGACTCCTCCGCCGCGGAGATGACGCCGGGCTCGCGGGCGTACGCGAGCTCGTTGTACTCCTTCAGGAACGCGACCGCGTCGAGGTCCTCGCGGCCGCCGAACTCGTTCGGCACCCACTCGCCCGCCTTCCGCGAGTAGTCGAGATAGAGCATCGACGCGACGGCGTCGACGCGAATCCCGTCGACGTGGAACTCCTTCAGCCAGAAGAGCGCGTTGGCGAGCAGGAAGTTCCGCACCTCGTTGCGGCCGAGGTTGAAGACGAGCGTGCCCCAGTCGGGATGGGCGCCGCGCCGCGGGTCGGCGTGCTCGTAGAGCTCAGTGCCGTCGAAGCGGGCGAGCGCCCATTCGTCGCGCGGGAAGTGCGCCGGCACCCAGTCGAGGATCACCCCCACGCCCCGCGAGTGCAGGTGGTCGACCAGCCACCGGAAGTCGTCCGGCGTCCCGAAGCGCGAGGTCGGGGCGTAGTAGCCGGTCACCTGATAGCCCCACGAGCCCGAGAACGGATGCTCCATCACGGGCAGCAGCTCGACGTGCGTGAAACCGAGATCGGACGCGTAGTCGGCGAGCTCGACGCCGAGCTCGCGGTACGTCAGCGGCCGGTTGCCCTCGAGCGGGTTCCAGCGCCAGGAGCCGAGGTGCACCTCGTAGATCGACATCGGCCCGCGCAGAGGCTCCTGCGTGCGGCGCCGCTCGATCCAAGCGTCATCCGTCCACTCGTGGCTCGACTGGAAGACGCGTGAGGCGTTGGCCGGCGGCACCTCGGCCCAGTACGCGTACGGATCCGACTTCACCAGCAGATGGCCGTCGCGCGTCTTCAGCTCGAACCGGTAGAGCGCACCGGCCCGGACGCCGTCGACGTGCGTCTCCCAGATGCCGGAGACGCCGATCTGCTCCATCGGGTTCTCCCGCCCGTCCCAGTTGTTCCAGTCGCCGACGACCGAGACCGCGGTCGCGTTCGGCGCCCAGACGGCGAACCGGGTGCCCCTCTCGTCGAGATGCGCGCCGAGCTTCTCGTAGATCCGCTCGTGCCTGCCCTCGCCGGCGAGATACAGGTCGAGCTCGCCGAGCCCGATCGGCCCGCCCTCCGGCTGGACGCTCATTGCATTTCCTCCTCGAGCATGCGCTGGATGCCGGCGACGGGGATGCGGACCCAGTCGGGACGGTTGTCGAGCTCGTAGCGGAGCTCGTACACGGCCTTCTCGAGCTCGAAGATCTGCAGCACCCTGTCGAGCGCCTGCCCGGAAGGGATCAGCGCCGGCTCGACCTCGGCCACGTAGCCGGACAGGAACTCCTCGCGGCAGCGCTGCTCCCAGTCGTCGGGCGGCTTCACGCCCCTCGTGATCTCGGCCGCCGACGCCACGTACGCGAAGGAGCGGAGCATCCCGGCCACGTCACGGAGCGGCGAGCGCTTGCGGCGCCGCTCCGGCAGCGACCGCATCGGCTCACCCTCGAAGTCGAGCACGACCCAGCCCTCGCCGGTCCAGAGCACCTGCCCCAGGTGGTAGTCGCCGTGGTGGCGGATGACGAGGCCGACCGCGCCGACGTGCGAGAGCATCCGCAACCGGTCGCGCACCTCCTCGGCGCGCCCGCGAATCGGCTCCAGCTCCGGCAGGTCCTCCGGCAGGTCGAGGAAGACGTGCTCGATCTCGTCGTCGACCGACGCCGTCAGGAGGGCGAGCGCCTCGGTGCTGGGCGCCTCGGGCGCGAACGCCGGATCGGTCGAGTCGGAGGCGAGCACCGTGTGCATGCGCGCGGTCAGCTCGCCGAGCGGCCGCACCCGCTCGATGAATGCCTCCGGGTCGCGCCCGAGCATGTCGAGCGCGACGTCCCAGCCGTCGCCCTCGCTCGGGACGAACTCCTGCAGGATCGCGAGCGTCGCCTCGAGCGGATGCCCGATGTAGGCGGCCCAGCCGTGCAGAGCGGGGATCCCCTCGAACTCTCGGGTGGTGAGGAACCGGAGCAGCTCGAGCTCGGGGTTCACGCCCGCCTCGAGCCGGCGGAAGACTTTCAGCACGATCGACTCGTCGAAGACGACCGAGGTGTTCGACTGCTCGGCGCCCATCGCGCGCGATGCCGTCAGCGGCACGTCGGCGGGAGCGCTCTCGAGGAGATGGAACTCGACGACGCCGTTCTCGAAGGTCATCGGCTGCTGGGCGCGGATGCGGTGCACGAGCTCACGCGCGAGCTGCGGATCGGTCAGCGCGTCGTACAGCGTGTAGCCGTCGACCTCGCCGATCACGCCTTCGCTCCAGCCCTCGGCGGCCGGCCGCACGCCGACCGGGAGGTAGTACGTCTCGTGTGTCCCCTCGGGGAAGCGCACGTCGACGAGCCCCAGTGCAAGAGCCGGCTCGATCGTCCGCGCGACGGGTGCATCCGAGAGGTGGACGCGCGACAGCTCGCGCGACTTCGCCCCGAACCAGCGCCGGCCGACGACGTACGCGCGCAGGTCGTCTTCCGACAGCTTGGCGACGAGACTCTGGACGTCGACGGTCATTCGGGCTCCCCCTCCTCGGACGGCGCCTCCTGCAGCTGGAACCAGAAGAAGCCGCGCGGCGCCATCGTCAGCAGATACGGCAGCTTGCCGATCGCCGGGAACCGGGAGCGGCCGAACATCTCCTCCGGGATCATCCCGTCGAACCACTGCAGGTCGAGCTGCACGGCCTGGGCCGACCGCGCGAGGTTGTGCACGCACAGCAGCACGTCGTCCTCCCAGCGCCGCAGATGCGCGAAGACGTGCGGGTTGTCGGTGATCAGCGCCTCGTAGGTGCCGAGCCCGAAGACGGGATGCTCCTTGCGCAGTGCGATCAGCCGGTGGATCCAGCGCAGCAGCGACGTCGGCGTGCGCAGCTGCGCCTCGACGTTCACGGCCTGGAAGCCATAGACCGGATCCATCAGCGGCGGCAGGAAGAGCTGGGCGAAGTCGGCGCGCGAGAAGCCGCCGTTGCGGTCGGTCGTCCATTGCATCGGCGTGCGGACGCCGTCCCGGTCGCCGAGGAAGATGTTGTCGCCCATCCCGATCTCGTCTCCGTAGTAGAGGACCGGTGAACCGGGGAGCGAGAAGAGGATCGCGTGCATGAGCTCGATCTCGTCGCGACCGTTGTCCAGGAGCGGCGCGAGCCGGCGGCGGATCCCGAGGTTGAGCTTCATCCGCGGGTCCTTTGCGTACTCGGAGTACATGTAGTCGCGCTCCTCGTCGGTGACCATCTCGAGTGTCAGCTCGTCGTGGTTGCGCAGGAAGAGCCCCCACTGGCAGTTCACCGGGATCGCCGGCGTGTTGCGGAGGATCTCGTAGATCGGCGTCGCGTCCTCGCGCCGGACCGACATGAACATGCGCGGCATCACCGGGAAGTGGAACGCCATGTGGCATTCGTCGCCGTCGCCGAAGTACTCGACCACGTCGGCCGGCCACTGGTTCGCCTCGGCGAGCAGCACGCGGTCCGGATAGCGCTCGTCGATCTCGGCGCGGACGCGCTTCAGGTAGTCGTGCGTCTCCGGCAGGTTCTCGCCGTTCGTCCCGTCCTCCTCGAAGAGATACGGAACCGCGTCGAGACGGAAGCCGTCGATGCCGGCGTCGAGCCAGAAGCGCAGCACGTCGATCATCGCCTGCTGCACCTCAGGGTTGCGGAAGTTCAGGTCGGGCTGGTGCGCGAAGAAGCGGTGCCAGTAGTACTGGCCGCGCACCGGGTCCCACGTCCAGTTCGAGGGCTCGGTGTCGAGGAAGATGATCCGCGCCTCGCTCCAGCGCTTGTCGTCGTCGCCCCAGACGTAGTAGTCGCCGAACGGCCCGTCGGGGTCGGCGCGCGACGCCTGGAACCACGGGTGGTCGGCCGAGGTGTGGTTCATCACCAGGTCGGCGATGACGCGGATGCCCCGCTGGTGCGCCTCGTCGACGAGACGGCGGAAGTCCTCGACGTTCCCGTAGTCGGGATGGATCGAGTAGAAGTCCGCGATGTCGTAGCCGCCGTCGCGCAGTGGGCTCGAGTACATCGGCAGCATCCAGATGCAGTCGATGCCGAGCCACTGCAGGAAGTCGAGCTTCTCGGTGATCCCGCGCAGGTCGCCCGACCCGTCGTCGTTCGAGTCGAAGAACCCGCGCGTGTGGATCTCGTAGAAGACGGCCCGCTTGAACCAGTTCGGGTCGCTTTCGAACCAGTGACCGGCTTCGCTCATCCCCGCTCGACCGCCATCACGTGGCTCTGGCCGGGCTCGAGCCTGACGAAGTTGCGCCCGATCCGCCAGTCGTAGAGCTGGCCGCTGAGCTGGTCGCGCACGTGGAACGCAGGCGGTAGGCCCGTCTGCACCGGGACGATGCAGACGCCCTCGTGCGCCTCGAACGGGTCGAGGTTGACGACGCAGACGACGATCTCCGGTCCGGTGCCCTTTGCGTAGGCGACCAGGTGCTCCGTCTCGGTCTCGAGCCACGCGAGGTTGTCGACCACCTGCAGCTGCGGCCGTGCGCGACGCACCTCGTTCAGTCGTTGCGCAAGCGAGAGCAGCGGCCCGTCGAGCGCGCGCTCCTTCGCTTCGTACTTCTCGGAGTCGAGGTACTCCTCGGAGCCCTCACGCACCGGGACGTTCTCGGCGTGCTCGAAGCCGGAGTAGATGCCGTAGGTCGGCGACAGCGTCGCGGCGAGCACGAGCCGCGCGTCGAAGGCGGGGCGCCCGCCGAGCTGCAGGTACTCGTGGAGGATGTCGGGTGTGTTGGCGAAGAAGTTCGGCCGGTAGTAGTCGCGCCACGAGATGACCTGCGCCATGAACTCCTGCAGCTCCCACTTCGTGTTCTTCCAGGTGAAGTACGTGTAGCTCTGGCTGAAGCCCGCCTTGCCGAGCGTCTGCATCATCGCCGGACGCGTGAACGCCTCGGCGAGGAAGATCACTTCCGGGTGGTCGCGGTGCACCTCGGCGATCAGCCACTCCCAGAACGGGACGGGCTTCGTGTGCGGGTTGTCGACGCGGAAGACGACGACGCCCTTGCCGACCCAGAAGTTGACGACGTCGAGCAGCGCCTGCCAGAGCCCCTGCCAGTCCTCCGAGTCGAAGTTGACGTTGTAGATGTCCTGATATTTCTTGGGCGGGTTCTCCGCGTACTTGAGCGTCCCGTCGGGCCGGCGGTGGAACCACTCCGGGTGCTCCCTCAGCCACGGATGGTCGGGCGAGCACTGGATCGCGAAGTCGAGCGCGATCTCGACCCCTACCTTCTTGGCCGCGGCGATCATCGCGTCGAAGTCGTCCCAGGTGCCGAGCTCCGGGTTGATCGCGTCATGGCCGCCGAGCTCCGAGCCGATCGCCCACGGGCTGCCGGGGTCTCCCTCGCCCGCGGTCAGGGCGTTGTTCCGCCCCTTGCGGTTCGTGATGCCAATCGGATGCACCGGCGGCAGGTAGACGACGTCGAAGCCGAGCTCTGCAAGCTCGGGCAGCACCTTCGCCACGCCGCGGAAGCCGCCCCACGAGCGCGGGAAGAGCTCGTACCAGGCGCCGAACCGTGCGAGCAGCCCGTCGATCGTCACCGGCAGGGTCGGCGAGTCGGTCACCTCCGAGCGGTCCTCCTCGGTCGACGCCAGTCCCTCGGCGACGGTGATCGACTCGCGGCCGAAGAGCGCAGCACCCTCTGCGAGCTCCGACGAGAGATCTTCCTGCGCGGCCTCGGACTTGCGGCGGATCTCCTCACGCCACGAGGCGTAGCGGTCGACCCAGGCGCGGACGTGAAACTGCCAGTCGCCGGGCGCGTCGGGCGTGAAAGCGGCGGTCCAGCGGTCGGCCTCGACGTGCTCCATCGGCACCTCGCGCCAGCGGCCGCCGCCGCGGCGATAGCGCACCGCCGCCCGAAGCTGGTCGTGGCCGTCGCGGAAGACGGTCGCGAAGACGGTCAGCTCCTCGCCGACCGTGCGCTTGACGGCGTACCGGCCGCAGTCGAGCTGCGGCCAGACGCTTTCGATCTGGATCCGGGGTGGCCGTTTCTTGGGGAGCATGCGCTTGCCGGTGGCTACCGAGAGTGCGAAACGGTAAACAGGGCGAGGTGGAAATGCGTCGGTCGAGCGGCATCCTCCTGCATCCGACATCGCTGCCGTCGGGGACACTCGGCCCGGACGCGCGCCGGTTCGTCGACTGGCTCGCCTCGGCCGGTCAGTCCTGGTGGCAGGTGCTGCCGCTCGGGCCGCCGGACGGCACCGGCTCGCCGTACGCGTCGGCGTCCGCGTTCGCCGGCTCGCCTGCGCTGCTCGAGCGCCCCGACGCGCGCGTGACCCGCGCCGAGCTGGATGCTTTCCGCTCGCGGCACGCGTCCTGGATCGAGGACTGGATCGACTTCGCGGGCGGCGAAGCGCTCGCGGATCAGGTTCGCTTCGACCGGGAGTGGAGCGCCCTGCGCCGCTACGCGGGCGAGCGCGGCGTCCGGATCATCGGCGACATGCCGATCTACGTCGCCGGCGGCGGCGCCGACGAGACGGCTCACCCGCAGCTTTTCCGGCGGGGCGAGGTCGCCGGGGCGCCGCCCGACGCATTGGCGCCGAACGGGCAGCTCTGGGGCAACCCGCTCTACGACTGGACTGCGATGCGCCGCGACGGCTACCGCTGGTGGATCGAGCGCTTTCGCCGCGCGTTCGAGCTCGTCGACCTGACGCGCATCGACCACTTCCGCGGCTTCGTCTCGTACTGGGCCGTGCGCGAGGGGCTGAAGACGGCGCGCAACGGCCACTGGCGCCGGGGCCCGGGACGCGACCTCTTCCGCGCCGCCGAGGCTGCGCTCGGGCCGCTGCCCGTGATCGCCGAGGACCTCGGCGTGATCACGCCCCCGGTGACGGCGCTCCGCAAGGAGCTCGGCTTCCCCGGCATGGTCGTCCTCCACTGGGCCTTCGGCGACGACCCGCGAAGCCCGCACCGGCCCGAGAACCACGAGCAGGATGCGGTCGTCTACACCGCCACGCACGACACGAACACGACGATCGGCTGGTGGCGCGAGCAGAGCGAGGCGTTCCACCGCCGGACCGGGCTCGACCCCGCCGAGCCGAACTGGTCGCTGATCGAGCTCGCGCTCGCCTCGCCGGCGCGCCTGGCGCTGATCCCCGCGCAGGACGTGATCGGACTCGGCGCCGAGGCCCGCATGAACCGCCCCGGCACGGCCTCTGGCAACTGGTCGTGGCGCCTCGAGCGCGGGCAGCTGACCGCGCCACAAGCACGTCGCCTGCGCGCCGCGACCGCTGCGGCCGGCCGCTAGTTCCTTCTTGCACGCAGCATTTCCTCGTTTTCAACCACCATTCCGTACCTGGTACACGACCAGGTACGCGCACGGGGCCATGTGGCCCGCATGCAGGCATTTCCTCGTTTGCAACACCATTTCGTACCTGGTACGGGACGAGGTACGGGCAGTTCGCGGCCAGGCGTTCGCCAAGCCGCGAAGCTGAGCCGAGTGGAACGCTCCTAACGGTGGCCCGCTAGCCGGTGCTGAGCGAGTCGACGCACTTCTTGATCGTGTTCACGGCCGCCTGGTTCGCCTTCGGCAGGGCCTTCCCCGGCTCGTAGGGCGTCTTGTTGCCGACGAACGTGATCACGACCGTCTCGACGGGGACCGCACCCTTGACGCCGGTGGCCTTCTTCGTCGCCTCCGCAGCCGTCTTGTAGGTGACGATGTGGACGTTCGATCCGTCCTCCGTCTGGCCGTCGAGCTCGGTCTGCGAGGGCTGGATCAGCCAGTTCTCGTCGCCGAGGCAATTGCCGAGCGAGATGCCGTTGACCCCGGCGCCGCCGGTGGGACGATTGCCCGCCCCGCCGGAGCTGTCGGAGCTGCTGCCGCCGCCGCCGCACCCGGCGACCGCGACGACCAGCGCGCAGAGAGATGAGGCGACGATCGCCTTGTGGGAGCCGTGCATCAGAGTCGGAACCGCCTTTCAGGGGGTTTGGCGCGTGACGCACGGCACGGTAACTCGCATCCTCCGCTTGCGCAACGTGTACCGAGCCCGCACAATGGGTAGCTGTCAGCGACTGCCGGGAGGTGATGCGAGATGAAGAAGCCTGTGTACGACGTCGATCTCGCCGCCCGGCTGCGCGCGCACTCCTAGGCGACCGCTCCGGGCGAGAAACGACGCGGTGAACCCGCGCGACGATTCCCCACCCGGAAGGAGCACAGTGCCAGGCACTGCAGAAGGGGCAGCCGAACAGGTGTTGCCCGACACCAGCCTCGAAGCACTCGGCTGGACAGATGAGCTTGGGGCGGCCTTCGAGCCGCACTCGGAGGCGGGCCTCACACCGGGCCGCGTCTCGACGCAGCACCGAGGAGTCTCGGTCGCCCTCACCGAGGAGGGAGAGGTGCACGCGGACCTCGCGGGACGCTTCCGGCACGAAGCGATCGAGGCGCGCGACCTGCCCGCGGTCGGCGACTGGGTCGCGATCGACGTCAACGAACCGGGCCGCGGCCGGATCGAGGGGGTGCTGCCGCGCACGAGCCTCATCTCACGCAAGACACCCTGGCTCGAGGTCAAAGAGCAGGTGCTCGCGACGAACGTGCAGACGGTCTTCCTCGTCCAGGCGTTTCCGATCGACATCAACCCGCGCCGGCTCGAGCGGTACCTGACGACGGTCTGGGAGAGCGGGGCCAGCCCGGTGATCGTGCTGACGAAGACCGATCTCGCAGGCGACGACCTGCCGCGGCTCGTGGCGGAGGTCGAGGTGATCGCGATGGGCGTCCCCGTGCACACGGTGTGCAACATCACGGGCGAGGGCCTCGACGCGCTGCGCGCATACGTCACCGGCAGCGAGACGGTCGTCCTGCTCGGCTCGTCCGGCGTCGGCAAGTCGACGATCGTCAACCGGCTGGCCGGCGAGGAGCTGCTCGAGACGCAAGAGGTTCGCGAGTCCGACCAGCGCGGGCGCCACACGACGACGCGTCGCCAGCTGATCGTCCTCCCGTCCGGCGGCATCGTGCTCGACACGCCGGGGCTCCGTGAGCTGCAGCTCTGGAACGCCGACGAGGGCATCTCGCACGCGTTCGAGGACGTCGAGGGCTTCGCCGCGCAGTGCCGCTTCTCGGATTGCGCCCACGAGACCGAGCCTGGTTGCGCGGTGCGTGCGGCACTCGCCTCGGGCGAGCTCGACCGGGACCGCTGGGACAGTTACGCGAAGCTGCAGCGCGAGCTGAACGCCCTCGAGGCGCGGCAGAACGTGCTGCTACGGAAGGCCCAGGTGCGCGAGCACAAGATCCGCACCAAGGCGATGCGGAAGAAGAAGCACTAAGGGGAGGCTTCCCGCACGAGCTAGATGTCGAGGCGCTGGTCCTCGAGGTCGAGGTCGCGGCCGACGCGGCGGAGGACCTCGTCGTTGATCACGCCGCGACGGCGCAGGTCGAAGACGGCCGACCGCTCCGCGTCGAGCAGCTCGCGGCGCAGTCGCTGGTACGAGAGCGAGCGCTCCTCGATCTCGCCGTCGTCCTCGTCGTCGAAGCGCGCGCGGAAGCGTCGGCGCCGGAAGGCGTACTGGCCGCGCGTCCGCTCGGCGGTGTCCTCGCGCACCCAACCCTCGCCGACGAGCTCCTCCAGCCGCACCAGCGCAGCGTCGGCGGCGTAAATGCGCGCCTTCGCCTCCTCCTTGTCGTCGAGCCCGTCGTCCTCGAGCCGGAGCAGCCGGATCACGAGCCGGCAGCGAGAGACCTTGAACGACGAGGGTGAACAGAATGACCGTGAACGCCAGGAAGACGATCAGCGCGCGATCCGGGAACGGCGCGCCGGAATCGGTGAAGTTCGGGATCGCCAGCGCCGCGGCGAGCGAGACGGCGCCGCGCATCCCGGTCCAGGCGATGAACGCCGTCTGCCGCCACGGCTCGCTCGACCCCGAGAGCGGTGTCGCGCGGGCTGTGAAGACCCAGACGATCCGCGCCACGATCACGGCGATCGAGATGAGCAGGCCGTCCTGCACGAGCGACAGCGCGGACCGTTCGCCCAGTGCGTCGACGATCGCCGGCAGCTGCAGGCCGACGAGGACGAACAGGAGCGCGTTGACCAGGAAGACGAGGATCGCCCAGAAGGCGGCGCCCGAGAGGCGCACCTCCGGCGTCGTCAGCTCAGGCGTGTGCCAGCCGACATACACACCGGCCGTGACGACCGCGATCACTCCGGAGACGCCGACGATGTGCGCGGGCAGGTAGGCGAAGTACCCGGTCAGGAAGGCGATCGTCACCTCGACGGGCGGGTTGTCGATCCGCTTGCGGAAGAACCGCACGATCTCGCCGACGACCAGGCCGACCACGAGCCCGCCGACGACGTTGAAGACGAAGCTGACGCTCGCGTGCAGGAGCGAGAACGTCCCGGCGGTGACGGCGATGACAGCGTAGCGGTACGCGACGAGCGCGGTGCCGTCGTTGATCAGGCTCTCGCCCTCGATGACGCTGACCATCCGCGACGGGACGCCGAGCCGGCTCGCGATCGCGGTCGCCGCCAGCGGGTCGGTCGGCGACACGACGGCGCCCAGGACGAACGCCGGTCGCCCAGCCGAGGCCGACGACCCAGTGCGCGACGCCGGCGACGACGACCGTCGTCATCAGCACAAGCCCGACCGCGAGCAAGCCGATCGAGCCCGCGTTGCGCCGCAGCTCGCGGAGCGACGTGTAGAAGGCCGCGGCGTAGAGGAGCGGCGGCAGGATCCCGACGAGCACGAGGTCCGGCGGGAGCGTCAGCTCGGGGACTCCCGGGGACGAGGCCCAGGGCCAGGCCGCCAAGCACGAGCAGGATCGGGTACGGGACGCGGAGGACCGGCGCCAGCGCGACCAGCGCAACGCCCGCGACGAGGAGGCCGAGCAGCACGGCCGAGTCGTGCGACGTGAATTCCATCAGCGGATCGTACGAACGGCCGCCACGGCTATGCTCGGCCGCCTGTGAGCACGGCAGTCGCAGCGGGCCCACTCGTCGAGCCGTCCAGGATCCGGTTCGCCGTGGCGGATGCGGACCGGCGGTTGAAGCACGTCGTGCTGGCGCAGGAGGTGGCGAGGCCGCGGCTCGGGCCTGCGTTCGAGCGAAGCGGCGACGTCTGGCTCTGCGACTTCCCGCGTCCCGACGCCGACCGATTCGAGTACCTGCTCGAGCTGACGTGGCGACGCGGCGGCAGCGAGCTCACCACCGACCCGGCCAACCCGCTGCGGGCGCCCGGCCCGTTCGGGGACAAGTCGGTCGTCGAGCTCGACGGCTATCGGCCGCCGCACTGGCTCGACGTCGACCCGCCACACGGCCTGGCGACCACGCTGGCGATCCGGGCCGGTCGCCTGCACACGACCTTCGACGTCCCGGTCTGGAGCATCGGCGAAGCCGGCCACACGCTGCTGATCGTCCACGACGGGCCGGAGTACGCGGAGTACTCCTCGCTTCTGCATTTTCTCGGCGCGATGTACGCGCAGCGACGGATCCCCGGCCTCACCGCCGCGCTGCTGCCGCCGGTCGACCGCAACGAGACGTATTCGGCGTCCGCGGTCTACGGCGCGACGCTTGCGCGCGAGCTGGTGCCGTCGCTTCGCAACGCGATTCCGCACGAGCGCCTCGTCGGCATGGGCGCGAGCCTCGGCGCACTCGCGCTGCTGCACGCGCACCGGCGGCATCCGAAGCTCTTCGACGCGCTGTTCCTGCAGTCCGGGAGCTACTTCCGCCAGCGCTACGACAAGCAGGAGTCGCGCTTCCCCCGCTTCCGGCGCATCAGCCGTTTCGTCGGCGAGGTGCTCGCCGGCCGGGGTGCGGCGCCGATCCCGGTCGCGATCACCGTCGGCATCGCGGAGGAGAATCTCGCCAACAACCGCGCCGTCGCGTCCGCGCTCACCGAGCAGGGCTATGACGTCCGCTTCGCGACGATCCGCGATGCCCACAACTGGACCTGCTGGCGCGACGCCTTCGACCCGCACCTGACGGAGCTGCTCGCATGAGAGTTGAGGACATCGACGGCGTGCAGGTGAACGTGTACGGCCACTGGGGCCGCCCGCTCGTCGTCTTCCCGTCCCAGGAAGGCGCGCCGTGGGACTGGGAGGATCGCGGCATGATCGACTCGGCCGCTCCGCTCCTCGAGGCGGGACGCGTCAAGCTCTACTCGCTCTCGAGCCACGACTCGGGCAGCTGGCACCGCGACGACCTCTCGCTCGAGCAGCGGGCGCGCGAGCACGGCACGTACGAGCACTGGGTTCTCGAGCGCGTCGTGCCGTGGGTCCAGCACGATTCGAACGCGGCCGAGATGCTCTCCGCGGGCTGCTCGTTCGGCGCCTACCACGCTGCGAACTTCACGCTCAAGCGTCCCGATCTCTTCCCGCTGGCGCTCTGCATGAGCGGCGTCTACGACGTGAGCGTCGTCGGCGGAGGTTGGGAAAGAGGCGATGCGGTGTACTTCAACAACCCGATGGACTACGTTGCGAACCTCGACGGCGACCACCTCGACTGGCTGCGTCAGCGCGCGAACCTCGTGCTCGTCTGCGGGCAGGGCGAGTGGGAGGACACGACCGGCGCGCTCGACTCGACGAGGCGATTCGCCGGCCTCGTCGCCGAGAAGGGGATCCCCCACGAGCTCGACCTCTGGGGGCACGACGTCCCGCACGACTGGCCCTCCTGGCGGCGCCAGCTCGCCCACCACCTGCCGAGGTTCGTATGAGCGAGAAGACGATCGGCCTGCTGCTGGGCACGGAGGAGGACTGGCCGACGGCCTTCGAGGCGCTCGTCTCGCGCCTCGGCCCGGTCGAGGGCATGGAGCTCCGCACCGAGCGGATCGTCAACGAGCCGTTCGACCTCCGGTACCCGCCGCGCTACGCGCTCGTCATCGACCGCCTTGCCTGGTGGTACGACCTGCCGCGCGCCTGGCTGAAGAAGGTCATGTTGATGGACGACGTCTATCTCCTGAACAACCCGTTCACGTTCCAGGCGATGGAGAAGCACTCGGCGTACTGCGCGCTGATGCGGCTCGGCATCCGCGTGCCGGAGACGTGGCTGATCCCGCACAAGCTGCCGCCCGCAAACGAGCGCTTCGAGGCGACGGCCGAGCGCTACAACGCCCCGTTCGACCTCGAGGCGATCGGCCGGCATATCGGCTTCCCGCTCTTCATGAAGCCCTTCGACGGCGGCCAGTGGGTCGGAGTGACGCGGATCGGGTCGCCCGAGGAGCTGCGCAAGGCCTACGACGAGTCGGGCCACCGGATGATGCACCTGCAGGCGGGACTCGAGGACTTCGACGTCTTCGTGCGGTCGCTCTCGATCGGCGCCGAGACGATGTCGATGTGGTTCGATCCGTCGCGGCCGCTGCACGACCGCTACCAGATCAAGCACGACTTCCTCTCCCCCAAGCTCGGCGACGAGGTCGTTTCGATCTCACGCCTCGTCAACGCGCTCTTCCGCTGGGAGTTCAACTCGTGCGAGACGATCGTCAAGGACGGGGTCGCGTACCCGATCGACTACGCGAATGCGTCGCCTGATGTCGCGCTGACGTCGCTGCACTACTACTTCCCGTGGGCGATCACCGCGCTCGTCCGCTGGTCTGTCTTCTGCCTCGCCACGAACCGGCGCGCCGGCGTCAACACGAGCTTCCGGCGCTACTTCGAGGTCGGCGACCGCGACGACCTGCCCTACGAGGAGAAGCTCGCCGCCTACCGGAAGCTGGCCGACGAGGAGTTCCAGATCGAGGCGTACGAGGAGTTCTGCGCGACGAAGCTCGGCCACCTCGACGGGATCGTTTCCGAATGGTTCACCTCGCCTGAGTTCGACGACCTGATCGTGCAGACGGTGCAGTCGACGTTCCCGGCCCACGAGCACGAGCAGTTCGTCGCGCACTACCGCGGGATCATGGCCGCGTGGGCTCGCGACAGGTCTTAGCGTCACTCGCGGCGGCGCTGCTCGTCTGGGCGGTGCTCGTTTCGCCGGCGGATGCCGCGGCGCCGGCCCCTGTGAGCGAGATTCCGCGCGACCCCGCGGCGCTGGCGCGGGGCCTCGTTCGTGCCGACCGCGAGCTGCGGGCGGCCGTCACGCGGTGGCGAAGCGGCGCGCTGCCGCAGGACGTTGCCCGCTGGGCGCTCTGGGAGCAGCGCGCCGAGCACCGGCTTCACGACGACGCAGCGTTGGAGCGTGCGGTGCTCGCGCGCGTGCCGCACTCGCTTGCCCGCGACATCCGGGACGACGTCGACGCGCGACGCGGCCTGACGCGGTTGACGCCGCCGCGGCCGCTCTCGGCGTTCCGCGTCGGCCGGGCGCTCCTTCCCGACCTGCTCGAGCGCTACTACCGCGAGGCGGAACGGCGCTCGGGCGTCGACTGGCAGGTGCTCGCGGCGGTCAACTACGTCGAGTCGGCGTTCGGGCGCGTGCGGGAGACGAGCGTCGCCGGCGCACAGGGGCCGATGCAGTTCATGCCTTCGACGTGGGCGAGCTACGGACGCGGCGACATCCACGACCCGCACCAGTCGGTCCTCGCCGCGGGCCGCTTCCTGCGCGCCGCCGGCTGGCCGGACGAGCGCCGCGCGCTGTACCGCTACAACCCATCGTGGGCCTACGTCGACGCGATCCGCCGCTACGCCGGGCGCATCCGCCGCGACCCGCGCGTCTTCCGGATCTACTGGGCGCGCCAGCTGATCGTCCGCACCCCGTCCGGCGAACGCAGGCTCACGCGCTACGGCCTCGGCTAGTCGGCATCGCGAGACGCACCGGCGAGGCGACCCATCCGTACCTGGTCGGGTACCAGGTACGAAAAGGTGGTTCAAAAGAGCAAATGCCTGCAGACGCGCATTTGTGACACTCGCCGTACCTGGTTCCGTACCAGGTACGAATCGCCCCGTTGCGCCGCTGTGGTTCTAGAAGGTTGGGCGCCAGAACGTCTCGCGGCCCATGCGTGGGTCGGCGAGGAAGTCGCCGTGCATCACGAGCCGGGGCAGCTCGCCTGCGTAGCACCGGCACGCCTCGAGCTTGCGCTCGAGCTCCGCCGGTGAGAGCTCGACGTCTTCGCGCTGGCGGCGGGGAACCGACTCCGGCGGCTCGGCGCTGATCGCGTACGGCAGGTCGACGTAGAGGATCGCGTCCGGCCGGACCGAGAGCACCGCGGCTCGCACGCGCAGGTGGTCCGTGTTCTGGAAGGCGAGCGGTGCGTAGACGACCTCGGCGTCCGCGAGCCACGGCAGGAGCTTCTCGGCGATCGGCTGCTCGCCCATCGAGAACGCCTCGTCATACAGCCCGAGGTGCACGGGCTCGCGGCCGGCGAGAGCCAGCGCGGCCCGGTCCTCCGCGATCCGCTCCGCGCCGCGCACATCCGAGGGCACGTCGCCGTCCCAGGGGCTCTGCACACCCTCGGGCACCCCGGTGAAGACGGTCAGGACCCGCACGTCCTCCGCCCCGGCGAGCACCGACCAGCACGAGAAGACCGCATCGTCGAGATGCGTCGAGACGACCGCGATCACAGCGCTGCCACCGCCGCCTGCAGGTTGACCCGCGCCGCACCGTGCGTGAACACCGTCGCAGGGCTGCCGTCGGGCAGGCCAGTCTCGACGATCACCGCCTCCGGCCGCAGAGCGCGGAGCTCTACCGCGAGCGACCGCTGCCAGGCATGGCGACCGGCGTCGCGCAGCACGAGCACGACCGGCGTGTCACCGAGCTCCGGCAGCTCGCCTCCCTCGCCGACGGTGACGACGTCCGCCTGACTCCACCGCTCGCGCGCCGCCTCGCCGAAGCCGTACGGGACGAAGCCCGCCGCGATGCCCGGCTCGGGCACGAGGTCGACGACGAGCGGCATCGCACCGGCGCGGGCGTCACCGCGCAGCGCACGCCGAGCCGCCTCGGCGCCGATCGCGCGATCCGGCGCCTCGCCGGCAAGAGGCAGACCGCGCGAGACGCCCCTGACGCGCTCGGCGGCCTCGGCCAGGCGCTCCGCCGGCAGACCGGCCGTTGCGGATCGCCGCGACGATCGCCGCGTGGATCGACTCGACCGAATCCTCATGGAGGTCGTGCCCGATGCAGAGCGCGTCGGCTCCCGCGACGAGCGCCCGGACGGCACCCTCTTCGACGCCGACCGACGCCGCGAGGCCCTGCATCTCGAGCGCGTCGGTGATCACCAGGCCGTCGAAGCCGAGCTCGTCGCGGAGCAGGCCCAGCACCCGCGGGCTGACCGTCGCAGGAACGTCGTCCGGCGGGACGACGATGTGCGCCGTCATCACCGCGCGGACGCCGGCGGCAACGGCCGCGCGAAACGGCGCCGGCTCGGGAAGCTCGTCCACCGACGGGAGGGCGAGGTGCGAGTCCTCGTGCGTGTCGCCGTGCCCGGGGAAGTGCTTCGCGCACGCCGCGATCCCCTGGGACTGCGTCCCCTCCACGAACGCTGCAACGTGCCGCGCCACGAGCTCCGGGTCGGCGCCGAACGAGCGGACGCCGATCACGGGGTTGCGCGGGTTCGAGTTGACGTCCGCCACCGGCGCCAGGTTCATCGTCACGCCCATCGCCGCGAGATCAGCCGCGATCGCAGCCGCCACGCCGCGCGTCGTCCCAACGTCGTCGACGACGCCGAGCGCGAGCGCCCCCGGGTACGAGCTTCCCCGCTCGGCCTCCAGCCGCGTCACGTCGCCGCCCTCCTCGTCGGTGGCGAGCACGACGCCGGGTGACACCTCGCGGAGCCGGGCACAGAGCTCCGGCAGGCGAGGCCCCGTGTTGTAGGCGAAGAGCACGATCCCGCCGAGGCCGCGCTCGAGCCAGCGCAGCACCCAGTCCGGCGCCTCGGCTCCCGGGAACGACGGCATCAGCACGGCCGCCGCGTCACGGTCGATCTCGGCCGCGGCGCTCACCCGCGGACGGCGCCGGCGGTGAGGCCGAACGCGATCCGCCGGTGCACGAGCACGAAGAACGCGACCACCGGCAGCGCGGTGAGGGTCGCGCCGGCCATCAGCGATCCCCAGTCGGTCCCACGCTGCGTCGTGAAGTTCGCGAGCCAGATCGTCAGCGTCTGCTTCTCGGGCGACTGCAGCAGCACGTAGGCGAGGATGTACTCGTTCCAGGCCTGGATGAACGCGAAGATCGAGGTCGCCACGAGACCCGGAGCAACCAGCGGGAGCAGGATCCGGAGGAAGGCGCCGAAGCGTGTGCTGCCGTCGACCATCGCGGCCTCCTCGAGCTCCCGTGGGACGCCGTGGATGAAGCCCCGCAGGGTCCAGACGCAGAACGGCAACGTGAAGGTGAGGTAGGTCACGATCACGCCGCTCAGCTTGTCGACCTGGTGGACGCTGCTGAGGGCGATGTAGAGCGGGATGATCAGCGCGTTCAGCGGCACCATCTGCACGGCGAAGATGATCACGATGAAGCCCTTGCGCCCGTAGAAGCGGAACTTCGCCAGCGCGAGCGCCGCCAGGAAGGCGAGCACGAGCGAGAGCGCAACGACGACCCCGGTGATGATCAGGCTGTTCTTGACGTCGGTCCAGAAGTACGGCCGGTGGATCGCGTCCGTGAAGTTCAGCAGCGTCGGGTGACGCGGGAACCACTGCGGCTTGAGCGAGAGGATGTCGTTGCCCGGCTTGAAGGCGGTGCTGACCATCCAGTAGACGGGGAAGACCATCACGAAGAAGACGGCCAGCCCGAGCAGGTTCACCCCGACGCGGCGCGCACGGCGGCGACGGCTGGGCTTGCGATGAGGCAGCGCGCCGGCGGTCAATTGATCTCTCCGATCCGCACCATCTGGCGGATGTAGACGAACGTGACGCCGAACATGATCACCATCATCACGAGCGCGATCGCCGAGCCGAGCCCGTACTGGCTGATGTTGAACGAGGTCACGAACGAGTAGATGCTCATCAGGAAGTAGTCCGCCTCCGGCCGCGAGTTCCGGATGATCCAGATCTGGATGAAGACCTGGAAGTCCCAGATCACCGACAGGCTCGTGAGGATGACGAGGATCGGCTTCAGGATCGGCACGGTGATGTCGCGGAAGACGCGGAAGGCGCCCGCGCCGTCGATCGACGCGGCCTCGATCAGCTCACCGGGGACCTGCGACAGGCCGGCATAGATCGTGATCGCGATGAACGGGATCGCGCCCCAGACGACGATCGCCGTGATCACCGCGAAGCCCTGGATCGGGTTCGCGAACCAGTCGTGGTGGATGAAGTTGCCGAGGTGGAGCTTCGTCAGCGTCCAGTTCAGGACGCCGAACTCGTAGTCGACCATCCAGTTCCAGATGTTGACCGAGACGACGGGAGGCATCGACCAGACGAGCACGAGCCCTGTCGTGATGAGCAGCCGCATGGCGCTCCCCAGCTTCGTGAGCAGGATCGCGACGAGGGTCCCGAGCACCATTGTCAGCCCGACGTTCACGACCGTGAAGATCACCGTCCGCAGCAGGACCTCCCAGAACGTTCTGTCGTGGAAGATCTTCGAGTAGTTGTCGAGCCCGATCCACTTGCCCTGGTGGGCGACGAGCTCGAAGAGCCCGTATTGCTGGAACGACAGCGTCACGAGCTTGTACAGCGGATAGCCGAGGACGGCCGCGATGACGGCGGCCGCCGGCGCGAGCAGCAGGTACGGCGAGCTCGCTCGCGCAACGAGGCGTCGCCGCCGCCGTGCCGGCACAGGGGCCGGGACGGCGGCGGCGACGGTGGAGTCGGGTCTCATCGGCTCCAGTCTGACGCGCTAGTAGCTAGAGGTTTGATGTGGAACTCGGGTGCGTGCGGGGATGCGTCAGACCAAGCGGGTCTGCCAGATCGGGCGCAGGCCATAGTGGTTGCTACGGGCTAGCCCGATCTGGCTGAACCGCGCCGTGTCTGGCGCACCAGCCGTGCGTGCCCGGGTTTTGCATCAAGCCTCTAGGAGCCTCCGTTGAGGATGTCCGTGATCTGCCCGCTTGCCTTCTGCGCGAGCTGCGTCGTCTTGCCGGGGTTCCGGAGAATCCCGCTGAGCAGGTTCTGGAGCACGTTCGCGCTCTCGACGTTCGCCCAGTTGGGAGTCGACGGGACGAACCAGCTGAACTTGGCCGCTTCGGCGAACGGGGCCAGGGTCGGCTTCGAGGCGTTGATCCTCGCGAGCGAGGTCGTGTTCGGGATGACGCCGCCCTGCGAGGCCATCAGCGACTCGTTCGAGGTGCTCGTGTAGGCGGCGATCCAGTCGGCCGCGAGGCCCTTGTTCTTGCTCGTGACCGGAACGCCGAGGTTCGAGCCGCCGAGGAAGGTCGGCATGTAGCGGCCCTTGATGTGGCTGGGCATCGGGTAGGCGCCGATCTTGCCGGTGAGCGCCGGGTTCCCGACCTTGGTGTCGAGTGCGTACGGCCACTCCCAGCCGTTGCCGATGAACGAGCCGACGTGACCCTTCGCGAAGACCAGCGCCTGCTGCGGCGTGCCTTCGTCACCGGTCTTGTTGGCGCGGGAGAGCTTCAGTGCCGAGTTCTTCCAGGCGTTGAGGCCGGCGAGCGACTGCTGCGAGTCGAGACTGCCGACCCACTTGCCCTTGCTCGTCTTGGCGATCTGGCCGCCGAAGTCGTAGACGTACGACATCGCGGCGTACCAGTACCGGCCCGGGAAGTAGACGGCCGAGAAGTTCGGATCCTTCTTGCCGCCGTACTTCGCCATCAGCCTGGCGCCGTCCGCGTTGAACTCCGCGAGGGTGGACGGGACCTTCTTGATCCCGGCCGCCTTGTAGTAGTCCGTGCGGTAGATGACGCCGCGGGCCCCTGCGTAGTAGGGGACGCCGTAGAGCTTGCCGTTGTACGTGCCCGCCTTCGCCAGCGCCGAGAGCCAGGTGCTGGAGTTCGGGAAGTCGCCCTTGTTGAGCGGTGCGAGCGCGCCGGCCGCGTTGTACTTCGGGATGTCGGTGTTGCCGAACTCGAGCACGTCCGGCCCGTTCCCCGAGGCGAGCGTCGCCTCGAACTTGGTCTTGTAGTCGCCCCAGCCCTGGTACTGCACCGAGACGTCGACGTTCGGGTTCTTCGCCTTGAACGCCGAGGTTGCGGCGGCGACCGCTTCGGGCCAGTTGCTCTGCGCATCCGTCATCAGCCAGACGGTGATGTTGTCCTTCTGCTGCTTCGCGGGTGCCGCCGTGCGGGCGCCGGTCGCGGAAGCTGCAGCCAGTGCGAGCGTGACCGCGAGGGTCGACGCCGCAAGGATCCTGAGTTGCATATGGGGCCTCCTGGAGGCGATTGGTACTGACCACTTGGTCACGACCAGGAGGCTTGCACACTAGACCGATCGTGTCAAGCCCTGCATGAGAGCCGTTAACAGAGGTCAGGTGGTACAGACCGGCGCTAGAGCGCGAGTGTGACCTTGCTCAGACCGCTCGGCCGATCGGGATCGAGTCCCTTCGCCTGCGCAAGCGCCCAGGCGAGCAATTGCCCCGGTGCCACCGAGAGCAGAGGCGACAGGAGCGGCAGGGGCGGCTTCGGCACCGGCACCGTGTGCTCGGCACCCTCGATCGATGCGCCGGCGGTGCCGCTGGCGATCAGCGTCGCCCCCGCGGCGCGGACCTTCACGCACGCCTCGCGGACGGCGGGGAGGGTCTCGTCGTCGGAGGCGATCGTCCAGACGGGAAAGAGCCCGTCGAGCGCGGCTACTGGGCCGTGCATGAGATCGGTGGCGGTCAAGGGCTCGGCTGCGACGCGGCACGTCTCGAGCAGCTTCAGCGAGATCTCGCGGGCGGTCGCGAACTCCGTGCCGCGGCCGATCACGAACATGCGCCCGACGAAGGCGAGCGACACCGCGATCTCGGAGAGGCGCTGCTCGAGCTCCGGCAGCAGCTCGTCCAGCAGGGCGGCCGTGCGGCGGATGCCGTCCGCCACTTCGGGGCCGCGGCCCGCCGCGTACCCGGCGAGCAGCGCAAGCGCGGCGACCTGGCCCGTGTAGGTCTTCGTGGCGGCGACCGCATGCTCCGTGCCGGCGCCGATCGGCAGCACGGCTTCGGCCGCCTCGGCGAGCGCCGAATCGGGCTCGTTCGTGACGGCGATCGTGAACGCGCCGCGACTGCGCGCCCGCTTCAGGTAGTCGAGCACGTCGGGGGTGCGGCCGGACTGCGAGAGCGCGACGACGGTCGAGCCGCGGAGGTCGACCTCGGCGCCGTAGTAGACGGAGAGCGAGATCGAGTCGCGCAGCGCCGTCCACGCGGGCAGCAAGCCGAAGGCATAGACGCCGTACGAGGCGGCGTTGTCCGACGAGCCGTGCCCCACCATGCGGACGAGTGGCTGCTTCGACGCGTGCTTCGCGGCCTCGGCGTACGCGTCGGCGTGCTCCAGCAGGCGCTCGAGGGCTGCAGGCTGCTCTCGGATCTCGCTCAGCAGCACCGCACCCGGAACGAGTTTGTTGGGCGGCGCGGCCGCTGCGCTCACGTGGCGAAGCCCCTTAGACCCCAAAGCCGTCGCGCGGCACGAAGACGGGGCCGGCGGAAGCCCGGTCGCGACGGTTCAGCTCGGTCACCAGCCGGTAGCGGTCGCCGCGGTAGATCGAGCGCACGAACTCGACGATCACCCCGTCCTCGGAGCGCGACGTCCGCTCGAAGAGGAACGCGGGCGCGTGCAGCGGCACGCCGAGCGCGGCCGACTCCTCCTCGTTCGTCACCGTCGGCTCGATCGTCTGGATGCCGCCGGCGATCGTGACGCCGTAACGGTTCTCGAGCAGGTCGTAGAACGAGCCCTCCTCGAGGTCTTTCGGATCGAGGTCCGGGACGACCGACGCCGGCACGTGCAACGTCTCGATCGCCATCGTCTCGCCGTCGGCGAGCCGCAGCCGCCGGGCGACGACGATCTTCTCCGAGGGCGAGACGTGGAGGCAGCGGCCGAGGTAGGCGCCCGCCATCGTGATCTCGAGCGAGAGCGTCTTGCTCGCCGGCCGCATGCCGCGCCGGCGCATGTCGTCGCTGAACGAGGTCAGCGTCAGCTCTTGCGCGATCTTCGGCTCGCTGACGAACGTGCCGCTGCCGCGGCGGCGGACGAGGTAGCCCTCCCGAACCAATTCCTCGAGCGCGGCGCGAACGGTCAGCCGCGAGACTCCGAGGTCGGTGCTGAGCTGCCGCTCGGACGGAATCGCACTGCCGATGCCGAGTTGCTCCACGAGCTCGAACACGCTGTCGCGTGTCTGGCTCTGCTTGGTCATGCGCGGCGTCGTCGTCACCGAGCGCATGGTAACCGACCTGACGGAAGGTGGTCAATACCAATCGTTGCCTTTCGACCGGACCGGTATTACACTGCCCCGACGATGGAGCCGGTCACCGAGCATCACGTCGCCGCCCAGGCAGACATCGATCTCCGCGACACGCTCGACCTCGTCGAGCTGATCAACGACGAGGACGCGAAGGTCGCCGACGCCGTTCGCAGCGGCTCCGGCGAGCTCGCCGCTGCGATCGACGCGATCGTCGAGCGGCTCCGGGAAGGCGGCAGGCTCGTCTACGTCGGCGCCGGCTCGTCGGGCCGCCTCGCGCTCGTCGACGCCGCGGAGTGCGGCCCTACCTTCGGCGTCCCGCCGGAGCAGGTGCTCGCGCTCGTCGCCGGCGGCGCGTCCGCGCTCGCGGTTGCGCAGGAGGCGGCCGAGGACGACTTCGACGCGGGCACGACCGACGTCGCCGCCGCGAGCGTGAGCGAACGCGATGCCATCGTGGCTCTTTCCGCGAGCGGCTCGACCCCCTACGTGCTCGGCGCCACCCGCGCGGCGATCGCGGCCGGTGCACTGACCGTCGCCGTCGTCTGCGCCCACGACTCGGAGCTCGGCAGCCTGACCGAGCATGAGATCGTCGCCGAGGTCGGCCCCGAGGTCGTCGCGGGCTCGACTCGGATGAAGGCAGGCACCGCGCAGAAGCTCGTGCTGAACACGATCTCGACCGTGACGATGATCCGACTGGGCAAGACGTTCGGCAACCTGATGGTCGACGTCGTCGCGTCGAACGCGAAGCTCCGCGGCCGCGCCCGCCGCGCGGTCGCCCTCGCGACCGGCGCGGGCGACTCGCAGGTCGACGAGGCGCTGGAGGCTGCAGGCGGCGAGGTGAAGGTCGCCATCGTCTCCCTGCTCGCCGACGTCGACGCCGCCGAGGCACGCTCGCGGCTCGACGCCGCCGGCGGGGTCGTGAGGGAAGCACTGTGAGGCTCAACGTCGAGGCGGCGATCGTCGACGGAGCGCTCCTGCCGGGCGACGTCGAGATCGAGGACGGCCGGATCGCCGCCGTCGGGCTGGCGGGCGGCCCGGGCGCGGGATCGCTGCGCCGGGCTTCGTCGACCTGCAGGTGAACGGCTTCGCCGGCGTGGACTTCGCGTCCGCCGACTCCGCCGCGTACGAGCGCGCCGCCGAGGCGATGCTCGAGACCGGTGTCACAGCCTTCCAACCGACGCTGATCACCGCGCCGGAGGAGGACGTCGTGGCCGCCCTCCGCGAGGTGCCGGCCGATCCGCGCGTGCTCGGGGTCCATCTCGAGGGCCCCTTCCTCTCCCCCGCCCGGCTCGGCGCCCATCCCGCGGAGGCGCGCCGCGACCCGGATCCCGCGCTGCTCGAGCGGCTGCTCGCAGCGGGGCCGTGCGCGCTACATGACGATCGCCCCCGAGCTTCCCGGCGCCTTGGAACTGATCGACCTCCTGCACGCGCGCGGCGTCGTCGTCTCGTGCGGGCACTCCGACGCGACGGCCGTGGAGGCCCACGCAGCCTTCGACCGCGGCGTCCGCACCGTGACGCACCTCTTCAACGCGATGCGCCCGCTCGGCCATCGCGATCCGGGCCTCGCCGGCGCCGCGCTCGCACGCGACGACGTGATCGTGCAGGCGATCGTCGACGGCGTCCACCTCGCAGACGAGACGGTCCAGCTCGTGCTCAAGGCCGCCGCGGGGCGCCTCGTCCTCATCACCGACGCGATCGCAGCGGCCGGGGTCGGCGACGGCCGGTTCCGCCTCAGCGGCGTCGACGTCGAGGTCGTCAACGGCGTCGCCCGCAAGGACGACGGCACGCTCGCGGGGAGCGTCGTGACGATGATCCAGTCCGTCCGCAACCTGCACGCGCTCGGCGCCTCGCTCGTCGAGGCCGTCAACGCCGCGACGATCGCGCCCGCTCGTGTGCTCGGTCGTGACGACATCGGCGCGTTGCGCGTCGGCGGCCGGGCGGACCTCGTCGTGCTCGACGATCGCCTCGAGCTGACGACTGTCCTGCTCGCCGGCCGCGAACGGGCGGCCGCGTGACCCGTCCCGACGCGAGGAGCCACGGCCGTGGCTGAGATCGTCCTCGAACGCGTGACCAAGGTGTTCGACGGCGGCGTCACCGCGGTGGACGACGTCTCGCTGACGATCGAGGACGGCGAGTTCCTCGTGCTGGTCGGCCCGTCGGGCTGCGGCAAGTCGACGCTGCTGCGGATGATCGCCGGGCTCGAGGAGGCGACGGCCGGGCAGATCGTGATCGGCGGCCGCGACGTCACCGACCTGGCGCCGAAGGACCGCGACATCGCGATGGTGTTCCAGTCGTACGCGCTCTACCCGCACATGACGGTGCGCCAGAACCTCGGCTACGGACTCAAGGTCCGCAAGACCGACAAGGCAGAGATCACCGCCCGGGTGGAGCGCGTCGCGCACATGTTGCGGCTCGACGAGCTCCTGGACCGCCGACCGGCCGCCCTCTCGGGCGGCCAGCGCCAGCGCGTCGCGATGGGACGGGCCGTCGTTCGCGAGCCGAAGGCGTTCCTGATGGACGAGCCGCTGTCGAACCTCGACGCGAAGCTCCGCGTCAGCATGCGCGCGCAGCTGTCGAGCCTGCACGCGCGGCTCGGCGCGACGACCGTCTACGTGACGCACGACCAGGTGGAGGCGATGACGCTCGGCCAGCGCGTGGCGGTGATGCGCGACGGGCGGATCCAGCAGATCGACACGCCGCAGGTGCTCTACCGCGAGCCGGTGAACCTCTACGTGGCCGCCTTCATCGGGTCGCCTGCGATGAACCTCGTCGAGGCGACCGTCACGAGCGACGCGGTCGAGTTCGGCGGCTATCGCATCCCCGTCGCGGCGCGCCGCCGCGCAGGGCAAGGTCGTGCTCGGCATCCGGCCCGAGGCCTTCGACGACGCGGCGCTCGCCGATCCGGCCCTGCCGACGGTGGACGTGGACGTGGCGGTGCTCGAGGACCTCGGCGCCGACACGCACGTGATCTTCACAGTCGATGCGCCGCGCGTCGAGACCGAGGAGCTGCGCCAGACCGCCGAGGAGGACGCCCTGCTCGCCGGCGACGGCTCGGTCTTCAACGCCCGCGTCGGCTCAGGCAGCTCGGCGAGGGTCGGTGCACCGCTGCGGCTCGCCGTCGACCCGCGCCGGTTCCACTTCTTCGATCCGGAGAGCGGCACCCGCCTCGGCGCCGCGGCGCTCGCCCAGACCGCCTAGCGGGGCGTACCATGGGTGCACGCAAGCGATCGCGCTCATCGTGCTGCTGGTCGTGCTGGCCAACGCCGGCTGCATCGCCTCCTGGGACCGGGCGCAGCGTGCGTTCCGCGACCTCGGGGCGGCGTGGGTCCGCGCACTCTCCGGCCGGCGCTACAGCAGCAGCCATTCGTCGTAGCTAGCCCAGGCGGTTCAGCCGCAGCTCGTGCGAGCCGTCGGGCCGTGCGTACTCGTAGTAGAGGTGGAGCACGCCGTCGAGCTCGATCGCGTCCGGGTAGCGCAGCGACCCCGTCCCATGCGGCGAGACGCGCCAGGGCTCGTCGACCGAGAGCCGGTGCCAGTGGCGGAGGTCGAACGAGACGGCGACGCCGAGGCGCTCCTCGGTGTCCTCGGCCGGGTCGCCCGCGCCGTCGTAGAGGCCGACGAACAGAGGCCCGCGCCGGATCACGCACGAGAGCCTCGTCTGGTAGCGGTCCCACGACTTGCCGACGCCGAGTGTCTGGCCGAGCCAGCGGAAGCTGGTCCCGTCGAGGCTGACCGCGAGCGACGTCGGCGCCGGCCCGGCCTCCGTCATGAAGGTGCTGACGAACATGTAGTACGCAGGCCCGACGCGGATCACGTACGGATCCTTGACCGCGTCAGTGCCGGTGCCGCCCGGCGTCAGGACCGTGCGCGCCGCCGCCGGGTCGAAGGCATCCGGCGAGGTCGCCTCGATCACGTCGATCCGCCAGAGCCCGTCTTCGGGGTGCTCGTAGCTCGTGTAGAGCAGGTACCGACCGGAGGGGTCGCGGTGCAGGCAGAAGCGCTCCATCGAGGTCGTGTCGAAGACGTCCTTCGTCACCGACCAGATGTCGGTGAACGTGACGCCGTCGCGGCTCTCGGCTATCACGCACTCGTGGCCGCGGTCGGGCGGCGGGCCGCCGCGGGGCCGGCGCCGCCGGTACGTCATCAGGACGCTCTCGCGCGAAGGGTCGTGGACCACCGTCGGGCAACCCACCCAGTTCCCCGCGCCCGGCGCCTGCGGCTCGAGCACGGTGACGCCGTCGGCCGGGTCGAACTCCTCGAGTGCTCCGAATGCCTTCTCGGCCTCGGAGTAGCTCATGCGCCGGCGAGCTCGACGCCGACCGTGGCGCCTGCCCGCTTCAGCAGCGCTGAGAACGGACAGCCGTCATCGGCCCGCTCGAGCGCGCCCGCCAGCACGTCCGTGTCGACGGCTGCCGCGACGGTGACCTTGAGGCTCGAGCCGACGATCTGGTGGCCCTGGCCCTCGACCTCGTCCATCAGGATCTCGCACTCGACCTCGAGGCTCTCCGGCGGCAGCCCGAGCGTCGTCAGCTCGCTGGCAAGGCCCATCGCGAAGCAGCCGGCGTGCGCGGCGGCGAGCAGCTCCTCCGGGCTCGTCTTGCCCTCGGGCGAGCCGATGCGGGACGGGAGCGAGAATGGCAGCTCGAATGCGCCGCTGCTGTCCGCGCTGAGACTGCCGGTGCCGCGGGCGACGCTTCCCTCCCAGACGGCCGTCGAGGTGCGCGTGATCCGCGGCACCGCTACGACTCCTGCACGACGGCGAGCGTGCCGTCGGGGTAGTAGGCCTCCGCGGGCGAGCCGGCGGGACGGAAGACGCCGAGCACGTGCATCTCCGAGCTGCCGGTGTTCTCGAGGCTGTGCACGAGGCGGGCCGGCAGATGGACGCAGCTTCCGGGCGCGAGCGGCGCGGTCTCGCCGTCGATGTGCAGGACGCCCTCGCCCTCGAGGACGTAGACCACCTCGTCGTAGGTGTGGAAGTGGTCGGGCGCGCGACCGACCGGGATGTAGCCGACGAACTGCGTCACCGACATGCAGCCGACCTCGGGCGTCGCGGCGAGGCTGAACTGGCGGCCGGCGGTGGCGCCGTGCGTCGCCACGGCGCCGACGTCGACCACCGGCGTGGCGCCCCGGACGCGGCGTCCGGGTCGCACGAGCACCGAGAGAACGGCGAGCTCGTCCCTCGCCTCGATCGACCACAGGCGTCCCGCGCGCGACGAAGACGGCCGTCCCCGGTGCGAGCGCGGTGCTCCTCGCCGGCGACCGCGATGCTCGCCGGCGCCTTCGAGCACGTAGAGCACCTCGTCGGACTGCGTGTCGAGCCGCTCGGGCGCGCGGCCCGGCCGGAAAGCGCAGGATCCGCTGGTCGAAGGTGTCGCAGCCGCGCGCCTCGTCGAACAGGCGCTGCACGCCCACGTCGTCTCCCGCCGGGCGGGCCGGTGCTGCGTCGCTCGCCTGCAGGCAGTACTGCACGGCCTGAATCTAGAGCATCGCGGGACTACGCTACGCGCGTGTCTGCGATCGAGCTTGTCCGGCGCTCCTACGTCGCGTTCGCGCGCGACGACCTGGACGCAGTCCTCGCCGACATGGACCCGGAGATCGAATGGCACCAGGCGCAGGGCCTGCCGCACGGAGGCTTCTATCGCGGCGTCGACGAGGTGCGGCGCAACATCTTCGACCCGCTCGACGAGGAGTGGTGGGACGAGTTCACCGCCGAGCCGGACGAGTTCCTCGACGCCGGCGCCGAGGTCGTCGTCCTCGGCCGCTACCGCGGCGTCGCCAAGGAGACCGGCAAGCGGCTCGACGTCCCCTTCGTGCACGTCTGGACGGTCCGGGACGGGAAGGCGGTGCGCTTCCGCCAGTTCCTCGACACCGCGGGCTGGGTCGCCGCGCTGACGATTTGATCAATGACAACAACCATTGACCTCCACGCCCGGGGCTGTGAGACTCGCGCAAGCCGGCCCGAGTATTAAGTCTGCGTTAACTTCCGCGCCGCGCCGGAGTCGCAACCCCGAAGAGATCCACCCGACAATCGTTCCCAGCAAGGAGGAAACACATGAAGAAGGGCATCGGCTTGGCGCTCGCCGTGCTCCTGCCGGCGGTCGTTGCCGCCACGGCACAGGGCGGACAGAAGGCCGCCACGGCTTCGACCGCGATCAACTGCAAGAGCACGATGAAGATCGGCTTCGTCACGCCGCTCACCGGCGGCGCAGGCTTCCTCGGCAACGAGCAGCTGAGCTGGGCGAAGTACGCGGTCAAGACGCTGGCACCGGGCCTCGGCCTCAAGATCCAGCTCGTCACGGGTGACACGCCCGTCGAGCAAGGCGCCGGAGTCGCAACCACTGTGGCTCAGAAGTTCGTCTCCGACGGCAAGCTCGTCGCGGTGCTCGGCCCGTCGACCTCGGGTGCGGTTGCTGCCTCGACCGACGCCTACGCAGCGGCAGGGATCGCGCACGTCTCCCCGTCCGCGACGCGCACGACGCTGACGAAGACCGAGAACGGCAAGAAGGAAGGCTCGGCGGCGTTCTTCCGCGTCGTCCCCGGCGACTACATCCAGGGCCCGACGGACGCGAAGTTCATGATCAACACCCTCAAGGTGAAGAAGGTCGTGATCATGGACTTCCAGGAGCCGTACTCGACCGGTCTCGCCGATGCGGTCGACAAGACGCTGAAGGCCGGCGGCGTCTCGACGTCGCGGCTGTCCGCACCGAACACGACGACCGACTACTCGGCCTTCGTGACGAAGGTGCCGAGCGACGCCGACATCGTGTTCTTCCCGACGCAGAAGCCGGGCGACGCACAGACGTTCGCGCAGCAGCTGCTCGAGCAGGGCAAGAAGGCGAAGGTGTTCGGCGGCGACGGCTCGAACGACGCGTCGCAGTTCAAGGTCCCGGGCTCCTACGTCTCGAACTTCGCCCCGGACATCACCGGCATCGCCGCCGACAAGGCGATCATCGCCGGCTGGAAGAAGGACAACAAGGGCAAGCCCGTCGGCTCGTTCGGTCCGCCGAGCTACGGCGCCGTGCAGGTCGTCCTCAACGCGATCAAGAAGGCATGCGTTGCGGACAAGGGCGTGCTCAAGCAGCGGCGTGACGTGCTGCGGCAGATCAAGAAGGTCACGATCAAGAACTGGATCCTCGGTGGGAGCTTCCGCTGGTCGACGAAGTCCAACGACCCGTTGAACGCGAAGTTCTACATCTTCAAGATCCAGTCCGACGGCTCGTACAAGCTCGTCTAGACGCAAGAACGACGAACGATCGGCGAGCGGCTCGGCCGACGCCCGGCCGGGCCGCTCGCACTCTTGGTGGATTTGAGGCGTGGACACATTCATTCAGCTCACGGTCGACGCCCTGACGCTTGGCAGCGTCTACGCCCTGATCGCGCTCGGCTACACGCTGGTCTACGGCGTGCTGAAGCTCCTGAACTTCGCGCACGGCGACGTCTTCATGGTCGGCTCGTTCATCGGCTTCGGAGTCCTGCAGCTGCTCGGCGGCGCCGCCGACCCGATCGTCCCGGTGTGGCTGCTGCTCGTGCTCGTCACGTTCGCCGCCATGGCCGGGTGCGCGACGCTCGGCGTCGTGATCGAGCGATTCGCCTACCGGCCGCTCCGCGACGCACCGCGGATCGCGCCGCTGATCAGCGCGCTCGGCGTCTCGTTCTTCCTCGCGAACTCGATGCAACTGCTGTTCGGGGCAGCGCCGAGGAACTACGACACGTTCGCGCTCTCGGGGGGCGCGCTCTACTTCAAAGGCTTCGACGTCGGCAACGTGAGAGTGCCGCTGCTGCGGATCATCACGATCGTCTCCGCGTTCGCGCTGATGCTCGCGCTCTGGTTCCTCGTCAACAAGACGCGGACGGGCAAGGCGATGCGCGCGACCTCGTACGACCGCGAGGCTGCGGCGATGATGGGCATCGACATCGACCGCGTGATCGTGTTCACGTTCGTGCTCGGCTCCGCGCTCGCCGGCGCGGCAGGCGTGCTCTTCGCGCTCCGCGTCCCGACCAACGTGACCGATCGGCTTCATCGCCGGCCTGAAGGGCTTCACCGCAGCGGTGATCGGCGGCATCGGCTCCGTCCCCGGTGCGATGGCCGGCGGCCTGATCCTCGGCTTCGCCGAGGCGTACACGCAGGGCTATCTGTCCACGAAGTGGTCGGATCTGTTCGTCTTCTGCATCCTGATCGCGTTCATGATCTTCCGGCCGCAGGGCCTCTTGGGCCGGCCGGACATCCGCAAGGTCTGAGTTGAGCGACCCGACGCCCCCCTCGTCCCAGCCTCCCGCCACCGGGCCGGCGGTCGGCCAGGACGAGTGGGTCGCGCGCCACACCGAGCGGCGGCTGCTCGGCGGAAGTTCCTCGGCCCGCTGGAGGACCGCCTGCACCGCGTCCCCTGGTGGGCGTGGCTCGCCCTGTTCGTGGGCGTCTTCGCGCTGCTTCCTGCCGTCGAGTCCAGCGGCTACGTGCGGCAGGTCGCCTTCGACACCGTGCTCTACATGCTGCTCGCGCTCGGCCTGAACGTCGTCGTCGGCTGGGGCGGCCTGCTCGACCTCGGCTACGTCGCGTTCTACGGGATCGGCGCCTACACGTACGCGATCCTCGACTCGGACAAGTTCGACATCCACTTCCCGACGCTCGTGTCGATCCCGATCGTCGTCATCATCGGCGGCATCCTCGGCCTGCGCTCGGGCTGCCCTCGCGACGGCTGACCGGCGACTACCTCGCGATCGTCACGCTCTTCTTCCTGCAGCTGTTCCAGACGCTGACCACGAACGGCGACAACGTGTTCGGCCACAACCTCACGGGCGGGCCGAACGGGATCCTGCGCGTCGACCCGTTCCACTTCTTCGGCCACGACCTCGCCGTTCAGCACGAGGGCCTCTTCGCCGTCTCCTACCTCTACGTGGCGCTCGCCTTCTTCGTCGTCGTCTACGTCGCGCTGCGCTTCGTCAACCACTCGCGCACCGGCCGGGCCTGGCGCTCGCTGCGCGAGGACTCCGCTCGCCGCCGAGGCGATGGGCATGCCCGTCAACTGGCTGAAGCTGCTGAGCTTCGCGTTCGGCGCCGCGGTCGCAGCGCTCACCGGCACGCTCTTCGCGGCACTGAACACGAGCGTCTTCCCGCTCACCTTCTACTTCGTGCTGCTGATCATCGTCTACACGATGGTGATCCTCGGCGGCTCGGGCAGCCAGGCCGGCGTCGTGCTCGGCGCGCTGATCATCGGCCCGCTGCTGGAGGTGCTGCGCGACCCCGACAAGTCGCGGGTCGTCTTCTACGTCGCACTCGTCGGCGGCCTCATCCTGGCGTATCGCTTCTCCCGCACCCTGGCAGTCGTCGCCGGGTCGACGGTCGTGTTCGGCTTCGCGTTGCACGCGGTCTCGCGGCGATCGACTCCTCGTGGGTCGCGGGCGAGACCGCCGGCGGCTTCGCCGCCGTGATGGCGCACTGGGTGGTCGTGCCCGCGCAGCCCGGCGTCCTGGATCGCGCCGGTCACGTACATCGGCCTGATCGCCGCGGCGCTCGTTCTGACGCTGGTGCACGGTCGGCTTCGCCTCGTCCTGCTCGTCCCGACGCTCTACCTGGCGGCGTTCGTCTGGGAGAACGTGATGCTCGCCAAGCCGGAGCCGACGCGCTACATCGTGCTCGGCGCTGATCCTGATCGCGCTGATGATCGTGCGGCCGAACGGGCTGCTCGGCGAGCGTCGCGTGGAGATCGTCTAGTGCCGCTCCTGGAGCTGCGCGACGTCTCGCTCGCCTTCGGCGGCCTGACCGTCGTCTCCGCGCTCGAACCTCCACGTCGACGAGGGCGAGATCGTCAGCGTGATCGGGCCGAACGGCGCCGGCAAGACGACCCTCTTCAACCTGATCACGGGCATCTACCGCCCGGACGAGGGCGACATCCTGCTCGACGGCCGCAGCATCGTCGGCCTGCAGCCGCACCAGATCAGCCAGCGCGGCATCTCGCGCACCTTCCAGACGCTGCGGCTCTTCCTGAACATGTCCGTGAAGGAGAACGTGATGGCGGCCGCCTACGGGCACACGCACGCCGGTGTGTTCCGCTCGATGCTGCGCACGCCGGGCATGCGCCGCGAGGAGCGCGAGATCGCGGCGCTCGCCGAGGAGCGGCTCGCCTTCTTCGGCGAGCGGCTGATGGGCTACCGCTGGGACCAGCCGGCCTACTCGCTCTCGTACGCGAACCGGCGCCGGCTCGAGATCGCACGCGCGACCGCGACGAACCCGCGGATGCTGCTGCTCGACGAGCCGGCGGCCGGGATGAACCCGGCAGAGACGCACGAGATCACCGAGCTGATCGGCCAGCTCCGCGTCGAGGGCGGCTACACGATCCTCGTGATCGAGCACGACATGCACGTCGTCGAGGGCATCTCGGACCGCGTCGTCGCGCTCGACCACGGGGTCAAGATCGCCGAGGGGTCGTTCGACCAGGTCGCCACCGACGAGCGCGTCATCGAGGCCTACCTCGGCCTCCGCGCGACGGAGACGAAATGAGCGCGACGAACGGCCACCCGCTGCTCGAGCTCGACGCCGTCGACACCTACTACGGGCAGATCCACATCCTCCAGGGCCTCTCGATCCGCATCGAGGCGGGCGAGCTCGTCTGCCTGCTGGGCGGCAACGCGTCGGGCAAGTCGACGACGCTGAAGACGATCCTCGGGATCGTCAGGCCGCGCAACGGCACCGTGCGGCTCGCCGGTGAGGACGTGACGAAGCGGCCGACGAGCTACCGGATCGCGCGCGGGCTCGCGATCGTCCCGGAGAACCGGCGCCTCTTCGCGCCGATGACGGTGCTGGAGAACCTCGAGCTCGGCGCCTACCTGCACGGCGGCGGCAGCAAGGAGGACTTCGAACGCGTCTACGAGCTCTTCCCGCGCCTGCACGAGCGGGGCTCCCAGCTCGCCGGCACGCTCTCCGGCGGGGAGCAGCAGATGGTGGCGATGGGCCGGGCGCTGATGTCGCGCCCGAAGCTCCTGCTGATGGACGAGCCGTCGATGGGGCTCGCGCCGATCCTCGTCGAGAAGAACTTCGAGATCATCAAGCAGGTGCACGAATCGGGCGTCGCGATGCTCGTCGTCGAGCAGAACGCGAACGTGTCGCTCTCGATCGCCGACCGCGGCTACGTGCTCTCGACCGGCCGCTTCGTGCTGCACGGCAAGGCGCAGGACCTGATCGAGGACGACGACCTGCGGAAGGCCTACCTTGGCCGTTAGCTCGTCCTCGCTGCCCGCGCGCTGCCGGCACCGCTTCCCGATCTTCGAGCGGCTCGTCTACGCTCAACTCGTGCTCGCAGGGCGCGCTCTCGGACTGCGGTGCGCGCCGCCTACGTGCGACTACCTCGACCGGCTGGGACGAGCGCGGTGCGCCGTGGGACTACTGGGTGGAGCGCACCGAGACCGCGCGCGCGACGCTTCGCCCGGCTCGTGGAGCGGAGCCGGACGACGTCGCGGTGACGACGTCGGTCTCGGCCGGCGTCTCGCCTTCGCGAGCGCGGCTCGACTTCGAGCGGCGGCCACGGGTCGTCGTCAGCGACTTCGAGTTCCCGACGATCGGGCAGATCTGGCACGCGCAGGAGCTGCGCGGCGCCGAGGTCGTCCACGTGCCGGCCGGACGGCGCCGAGATCCCGCTCGAGCGCTTCGCCGAGGCGATCGACGAGCGAACGGCGCTCGTGGCTCGTCACCGCGGTCTGCTATCCGCAACGGCTCGCGCCTGCCGATCGAGGAGATCGCCGAGCTCGCGCACGAGCGCGGCGCGCTGGTGCTGCTCGACGCCTACCAGGCGATCGGCACGTACCCGCTCGACGTCGAGTCGCTCGGCGTCGACTTCCTCGCGGCGGGCGTCCTCAAGTACCTGCTCGCCTCGGCGGGGCTCGCGTTCCTCTGGTGCCGCAGCGACCTCGTCGAGCAGCTGACGCCGACGCAGACCGGCTGGTTCGCCGACCGGGACATCTTCGAGATGGACATCGACGACTACTCGCCCTCGCCGACCGCGACGCGCTTCCAGTCGGGCACGCCGCCGGTGCCGGCGATCTACGCCGGCATCGCGGGCATGGAGCTGATGGAGGAGATCGGCATCGCCGAGACGCGCGAGCACGTGAACGGCCTGAACGAGCGGCTGATCGCCGGCGTCGACGAGCTCGGCGGCAGTCGTCGTGACGCCGCGCGAGCCCGAGCGGCGCGGCGCGCTCGTCTGCATCCGCTCGACCGATGCGCCCGCGCTCGTCGGCGCGCTCGCTGGCGGACGGCGTCGTCATCTCGGAGCGCGACGGCAACCTCCGCGTCTCGCCGCACGCCTACAACACCGACGACGACATCGACGTCGCTGCTCGCCGCGCTGCGCCGGCACCGCGGCGCTGCTCGCCCCCGCCTGACCGGTCGCTGACCGGTCCCATTTGCTTTCGACCTAGAAACATTTTATAAGACCCTCAGCGATGCTTCTCCGCGAGGTCGGATACGCAAGGCCGTCGTCGCTCGATGAGGCGTTCGGCCTTCTCGGCCGATGGAGGGCGCCCGCGCGCTCGCCGGCGGGCAGACGCTCGTCAACGTGATGAAGGCGCGCACCGCCTCACCCGACGGCCTCGTCGACCTGAGCTCGTTGAAGGAGCTGAAGGGAATCGAGCTCGGCGCCGACGGAACGCTCGAGATCGGCGCGATGACGACCTACACGGAGCTCGTCGACTCGGTCGAGGCGCGCGCCCGGCCGATCATCGGCGAGGTGTGCGCGCAGATCGCGGACGTGCAGGTGCGGAACCGCGGCACGATCGGCGGCAACGTCTGCTCGAACGACCCGACGAACCATCTGCCCCCGTTGCTGGTCGCGATCGGCGCCCGGTTGACGATCGCCGGCGCCGCCGGCGAGCGCGTCGTGCCCGCAGAGGAGTTCTTCCTCGGCGTCTACATGACCGCCGTCGGGCCCGGCGAGCTGCTGACGAAGATCACGGTGCCCGCCGGCACGCGGCGACGGCTTCGCGTCGGTGACGCTCGGCGCCGACGGGACCTGCATCGTCAGCGCCGCGGCGTCGGTCGAGGACGGCGTACGCGTCGCGCTCGGCTGCGTCGACGCGGTGCCGGTCGCTCGTCCAGCCGAAGTCGGCCGACGCGGAAGCCGTGCGCGCCGCCGTGCTGGCCGCGAACCTCGACCCGCCGAGCGACGTGCATGCGTCGGGCGAGTACCGCATCCACCTCGCGCAGGTGCTGGCCACGCGCGCGGTCGACGAAGCCACCGGCAGAGCGAGGAGCTGACCCATGCCAGACGCTGCGGCCTTCTTCACGTCCAAGACGATCACCGTCACGGTCAACGGCACGACCTACGAGCGCGAGGTCGAGGCGCGCAAGCTGCTGATCCACTTCATCCGCGACGACCTCGATCTCACCGGCAGCCACATCGGCTGCGACACCGGCAACTGCGGCGCCTGCTCGGTGCTGGTCGACGGCACGCTCGTCAAGAGCTGCATGCTGCTCGCGGTCCAGGCCGACGGCACCAAGATCGAGACGGTCGAGGGGCTCGCGGACGGCGAGGAGCTTTCGAAGCTCCAGCAGTCGTTCAGCGACCACCACGCCCTGCAGTGCGGCTACTGCACGCCGGGGATGCTGATGAGCGCGACCGCGCTCCTGCGCGCGAACACGACCCCGTCCGACGAGGAGATCAAGAAGGCGCTGCAGGGCAACATCTGCCGCTGCACCGGCTACTGGAACATCTTCGAGGCCGTCAAGGCGGCGTCGCAGTGAGCACGACGACCACCGACGCACCGACGACGACTGAGGTCGCCGCACCGGCCGAGCAGTGGAAGGGCCAGAGCGCCCCGCGCAAGGAGGACCGGCGGCTCGTCCAGGGCCAGGGCGTCTTCGTCGACGACGTCAAGCGGCACGGCATGGGCTTCATCCACTTCGTTCGCTCGCCCTACGCCCACGCGCACATCACCTCGATCGACGTCTCGAAGGCCGAGGAGATCCAGGGCGTCTACGGGACGTTGACCGGCGAGGAGGTCGCCTCGCTGACCGACCCGTTCTTCCAGATCTCGTCGCCGCCGGGCGCGCACATCAAGGACTACTCGCTCGCGCTCGGCAAGGTGCGGTTCGTCGGCGAGCCGGTCGTCGCCGTCGTCGCCGAGACCCGCGAGCTCGCCCGCGACGCATCCGAGCTGGTCGAGGTCGAGTACGAGCCGCTCGCGCCCGTCACCGACGCACGACAGGCGCTCGGCGACGCGCCCACGATCCACGAAGACGCCGGCTCGAATCTGATGTGGGAGGGCGTCTACGAGTGGGGCGATCTCGACGCCGCGTTCGCCGAGGCGGACAAGATCGTCAAGATCGACGAGCTCCACTTCCACCGCTTCAACTCGACGCCGCTCGAATGCGACGGCGCCCTCGTCGAGTACAACCGCGGCACCGGGCAGTGGACGATCCACACGAACAACCAGTTCCCCGGATTCGCCGCGATCATGATGGGGCCGGCGATGCGCTGCGGGCTCGACAAGCTCCGCTTCGTCACGCAGGACATCGGCGGCGGCTTCGGCAACAAGATCACCTCGCACCCGCAGCTCGTCGTCTGCTGCCTGCTCTCGCGCAAGCTCGGCCGCCCCGTGCAGTGGACGGAGTGGCGCACCGACTTCCACCTCTCGATGTCGCACGGCAACGAGCGCTGGTTCCAGGACACCGAGGTGGCCGTCAAGTCCGACGGGACGCTGCTCGGCTTCCGGACGAAGGCGCTCGACGACGCAGGCGCGTGGCTGCGCTACGAGCCGCTCGGCGGTGTGATCTGGGCCCAGGTGACGCCGGGCATGTACCGCTGGCGGCACATCCGCCTCGAGTTCACGCAGGTCGCGACGAACAAGGCGCCCGTCTCGCCGAACCGCGGCTACTCGCGGATGCAGCACCTCTGGTTCACGGAGCGGATCATCGACATCGTCGCGCACGAGCTCGAGCTCGACCCGGTCGAGATCCGGAAGCGCAACTACATCCGCGCCGAGGACATGCCGTACGAGACGCCGAACGGCTGCGTCTACGACTCGGGCGACTACGCGGCGATGCTCGACCAGGCGCTCGAGCTCGTCGGCTGGGACGGGCTCGACGCGAAGCGCGAGGACGCGAAGTCCCGCGGCAAGCTGCTCGGCGTCGGCATCGGCTCGACGCTCGACTCCGGCACGAACAACTTCGGCCAGTCGCGGATGATCAACCCGGAGCTGCAGTTCTCGGGCAACAACGAGGTCGCCACGGTCAAGCTCGACATCTTCGGCGAGATCGTCGTCACGCTCGGGACGACGCCGCAGGGGCAGGGGCACGAGACGACGGCGGCCCAGGTCGTCGCCGACATCCTCGGCTGCTCGTTCGACGACGTCCACGTCCGCGCGGGCCACGACTCGTACTGGAACTCGCACGCCGGCTTCTCGGGCACCTACGCGTCGCAGTTCGCCGTCACCGGGCTGGGCGCGGTCAAGGGCGCGACGGACATGCTCGCAGCGGAGATCAAGAAGCTCGGCTCGGTGATCCTCGGCGCGCCGGAGGAGGCGCTCGAGCTGGCGGAGGGCCACGTCCGGATCAAGGACGTGCCCGAGGCGGCACTGCCCTTCATGGCGTGCGGCGCGATCATCAATGCCAACAACGCGGGCCTGCCCGAGGACCTCGACGTGACGCTCAACTGCCGCTACGTCTACCGCCCGCCGTTCCAGGTGCCGGACATCGAGAAGAAGTTCGGCAACCTGACGCTCACGTACGCCGCGCAGGTGCACGTCGCCGTGATCGAGATCGACCCCGAGACGGGGCACTACGACATCGTCGACTACGTGGCGATCGACGACTGCGGCAAGCGGATCAACCCGCAGATCATCGAGGGGCAGGTGATGGGCGCGACGGCCCAGGCGCTCGGCGCCGCCGTCCACGAGGAGTTCGTCTACGACGAGGACGGCAACCACCTGACGCCCAACTTCTACGACTACCACGTCCCGCACGCGCTCGACATGCCGCCGCTGAAGACGGGGTTCATCGAGAGCGCCTCGCCGTTCACCCCGCTCGGCACGAAGGGCATGGGCGAGGGCGGCGGCGCCGGCATCCACGCGGTCTGCGCGGCGGTGCAGGATGCGCTGCGCGGCCACGGCAACCCGATCGTGTGGGACAGCTGCAACCCGTATCGCCGGGTGTGGGAGATGCTCCAGCGTCCCGAGGAAGCGCGCAAGCGGGTCTCGGTGGCGGACGCGTGAACGTCTCGGGCGAGCGCGTGTTCGAGGCGCCCCGGAGCGCCGTCTGGAAGGTGCTGAACGACCCGGCATCGATGGCGAAGGCGATGCCCGGCGTCGAGAGCTTCGACGTCCACGACGACAAGCGGTGGACCGCGAACGTGAAGATCCCACTCGGGCTCGGCGGCCTGAAGATGAAGATCGACATGGACAAGACCGAGGAGCGCGAGCTGGAGTTCGCGAAGCTGAACGTCAAGGGCGCGGGCGTCGGCGCGATGCTCAGCATGCAGACGTCGTTCGAGCTGAGCGACACCGACGCAGGCGCGACGACGATGCAGTGGTCCGCCGACGTCAAGGTCGCGGGCACGATCGGCTCGATGGGCCAGCGCGTGCTGCAGCCGATCGTCAACCAGCAGGTGCAGCACGTCCTGCGCGCGCTCGAGCTCGAGGTGCAGAACGCCGTCGCAGGCGCGTCGACCGGCGAAGCCGCGCCTCCGTCGGGCGCCGAGCCGTCGACCACGGAAGACCGCGGCTAGACCGCGGCGGCGACGATGGCAGTCCCCTTCCGCATCGGCGTCATGCAGCTGACGATGGAGCCGCTCGACGAGATGCTCGAGTCGGCCCGGACGATGGACGAAGCCGGCCTCGACACGATCTGGCTCGCCGAGGCGTACCCGTGGTGGCGAAAGCACGGCATGGAGGCGCGCTCGTCGACGGTCGTCTCGGCGCTGATGGCCCGCGAGACGAAGCGCCTGACGATCGGCTGGGGGATCATCTCGCCGTTCACGCGGCACCCGGTGCAGGTGGCGATGGACGCGCGCGTCGTCCAGGAGGCCGCCGGGCCGGGCCGCTTCATCCTCGGCTTCGGAACCTCGAAGATCTTCCTCAACAACGCCGCCATGCAGACGAATAAGACACTCGGCCCGATGCGCGACGCCGTCGAGATCGTGCGCGGCGTGCTCGGCGGCGAAGAGTTCGAGTACACGGGCTCGACGTGGAGCGCGAGCGTGCCGGCGCTCCAGGCCGAGGCGCACACGCCGCGCGGGGTGCCGCCGGTCTACGTCGCCGCGACGGCGCCGAAGATGCAGGCGCTCGCGGGCGAGATCGCGGACGGCTGCCTGACGCCGTCGATCACGACGCCGCCGTTCGTCCGGTACACGCGCGAGAACGTCGGCGCGGACATCGACATCGGCTGCACGGTCGTCGCCTCGATCCACGAGACGGACCGCGAGGCCGGCCGCGACGGCGCGCGCGAGATCGCCGGCATGTACCTCGCGAACAAGGTCCAGAACATCCAGGGCTCGGCCGACACGCTGCTCGACCTCGCCGGCATCGAGCAGGACGAGATCCGCCCCGTTGCAGAGGCGATGGAGCGCGGCGGCCGGCTGGCGGCGAAGGCGGAGGTCTCGGACGCGCTGCTCGACAAGTGCAAGCCGATCGCGGGCACCCCGGCCGACTGCATCGCCGCGATCGAGGAGTACCGCGACGCCGGCTGCACGCACGTGATGCTCGAGCTGTGGGGCGACCGGCGCCTGGACCAGATCCGCCTCTTCGGCGAGCAGGTCCTGCCCCACGTCCGCGGATGAGCGTCGACGTCGCAATCGACCGCGAGCGGCTCGTCGACTGGGCGTCGCAGGCGATCGGCACGCCGAGCTTCACCGGCGACGAGCAGGCGATGGCCGAGCTGATGGCCGACACGTTCGCGGGCATGGGCCTGCAGGTGCAGTGGCAGCAGGTCGAGGAGGGCCGCGCCAACGTGCTCGGCACCTGGGCCGGTTCCGGGGGCGGCCGCAGCCTGATGTTCAACGGCCACGTCGACACGTCGTACTCCGGCAAGGAGCCCTGGCTCGCGCACGTGCCCGGCTTCCAGCCGAGTGCCTTCGTCAAGGACGAGCGTCTCTACGGGCTCGGAATCTCGAACATGAAGGGCGCGCTCGCCTGCTACGTCGAGGCCGTGCGCGCGCTGCAGGACGCGGGCGTCCGGCTACGGGGAGACGTCTTGCTCGCGGCCGTCTGCGGCGAGATCGAGAAGACGCAGTGGGGCGACGCGCAGGGCGCCGAGTACCGCGGCTACGCGGCCGGCACGCGCTACCTCGTCTCGCACGGCGGTGTCGCGGACATGTGCGTCCTCGGCGAGCCGACGGAAGGCAAGGTCGTGCTCGGCCACTTCGGCTCGCTCTGGTTGCGCGTCTCGACGCGGGGCAACTTCATCCACACGGCGTTCAGCGAGGGCAAGCGCGACGAGAACTCGATCCTGCGCATGCGCGAAGTGCTCGACGCGGTGCTGGAGTGGATCCCGGCCTGGGAGGGCGACCCGGAGAACGCGTACCGCGGGGCGAGCGCGATCGTCGGTGTCAGCGCGATCCAGGGCGGCTTCGGCTGGCGGGTCTCGCGGACGCCGCATCGCACCGATCTCTTCCTCGACGTGCGGGTGCCGCCGACGAAGCCGATGGCCGCCGCGCGCGGGCAGGTGCTGGCGATGGTGCGCGGCCTGCAGGAGCGGTTCCCCGACTACGGGATCGAGTCCGAGGTCTACGTGACGGCTCCCGGCGCCGAGATCGACGAGGCGCATCCGCTGGTCGCCGCGGTCGACGAGGCGCACGAGGAGGTCTTCGGCGCGCGGCCCGAGCGCGACGTGACACGCTGGTTCTCGGACGCGTCGGCGCTGACGCGCTACGGCGTGCCGACGGTCAACTACGGCACGTCGACCGGGCTGCTCGACACGACCGACGGCGAGAATCTCGACATCGACGGGCTGGTGAAGATGGCGCACGTGTACGCGCTCGCGGCGCAGAGGATCTGCGGATGAAGCTCGTCACCTACGACGACGGCAAGGTCGGACGCATCGACGGCGACGAGATCGTTCGCCTCGACGTGCCCGACCTGCGGACGTACTTCGAGCGCGGAGGCGCCGACGACGCGGACGAGCGCGTCGCACTCGAGACCGCGACACTCCGCGCGCCGATCATCCCGAAGAAGTTCTTCCACACCGCCGGCAACTTCCGCGAGCACGAGGAGGAGTCGAAGCAGGTCGACTGGTCGCACGAGATCGCGCCGTGGATCGTCTTCTTCCAGAACGTCGACGCGATCGTCGGCCCGGACGAGCCGGTCGTCTATCCCGAGCACCTGACCGAGGAGCTCGACTACGAGCTCGAGCTGGCGGTGATCCTGAAGCGCAGCGGCAAGTGGTTCGGCCCGGAGGACGCGATGGACTACGTCGCCGGGTACGTGATCTTCAACGACATCACCGCGCGCGACATCCAGCGGCGCGAGATGCGCTCGGGCGTCTTCAGCTTCTGCAAGGCAATCGACACGTTCTGCCCGCTCGGGCCGTGGATCGTCACCGCGGACGAGGTTCCCGACCCGCACGACCTGGCGATGGAGCTCCGCGTGAACGGCGAGTCGCGTCAGGTGTCGCACTCGGGCCGGATGTGCGTGACGATCCCGGAGATTCTCAGCCACTACTCGGCGCTCGGCTACAGCGCGGGCGACGTGCTCTCGACCGGCACCGTCTCCGGCGTCGCGGGCTTCAGCGAGGACGCCGCGTCGCTCTACCTCAAGCCCGGCGACGTGATGGAAGCCGAGATCGAGCGGATCGGCGTGCTGCGGAACCCCGTCGTCTCGTGGCAGGACGCCCACGGCGAGCCGGCACCACCGCGCGTCCGCTGGTGAGGGGCCTTCGCGGCCATGTCCCTTCCCACGCCCCCACCCTGGGTGGGGCTCAACGACCCGCCTCCCTCGCGGTCGACGATACCGGCCAGCTGCGCACGCGTCTGAGCCAATTGTGGGAAAAGAGCGTCACGCGACGCGCGACCGGCGCGTCGCGCACGACCGACACGCCTCGCCCCGCGACCGCGTCGCGGCAAACCGCGCCGCCCCGCCTGACCACCGCGGCCCGCGCGACCCGCCCCGCCGCGACGACCCGCGCGAGCGCATGAGCTGGCCGCGCGACGACGCCAAGCTCGACCGCGTCCGCGCGCTGATCGCCGAGCAGGAGCTCGACGCGGTCGTCGTCCGCGCGCCCGACAACGTCCTCTACCTGACGAACTTCTGGGGCATGAAGGGCTACGACGCCTGCGTCTTCCCGCGCGAGGGCGAGCCGGTGCTGATCTGCCTCGAGGCATCCGCCGACGACGCGGCGCGCACGGCGTGGCCGGACGACGTTCGCTACCTCGCCGGCTACGCGAACGACGACCCGCGGCCGCCGTCGGCGCGGACGCTCGAGCTGGCGCTGGCGGCGTCGCGCGACTACGGCCGCGTCGGGCTCGAGCTCTCGCTCGGCACGCAGGCGTCCGACCGCATGGTCGGCGAGCCGACGACGTTCACGAAGGCGTGGTTCGACGCCTGGCCGGACGCCGCCGACGCGACGCCGCCTCCTCGCGGCGGCGCGCGCGATCAAGACGCCGCAGGAGATCGAGCGGATGCGGCTCGCCAACGAGATCTGCGCCGCCGCGATGGAGCACGTGCGCGCAGAGCTCCGGCCCGGGATGAAGGAGAGCGAGGCGGCCGCGATCTGGCAGGGCTTCGTCCACGGCGAGGGCACCGGCTGGCAAGGCGCCGGCGGGAGCACCGTCGAGCTCGCGCTCGGCTTCTCGCTCGTCTGGTCGGGCGCCGGTATCCGGACGTTCACCGCGACCGGCGACCGGCCCGTCGCCGCCGACGAGCCGACGCTCTTCGAGATCTGGGTCTGCGCCGACGGCTACTGGGCCGACCACACGAAGCTCCTCTGCCCCGGTGAGCTGCGGGCCGAGTATCGCGAGCTCGAAGCCGGGCTGATGGACGTCTACAACCGGGCGATCGAGCACTGCCGCCCGGGCGCGAGCCTCGCGGAGCTCGACCGGCTCGTGCGCGAGGGCATCGCGGCGATCGGCTATCCCGGCCAGCCCACACACCCGATCGCGCACGGCATCGGCGCCCGCGCGCACGAGCCGCCCTACGCGCACCAGGCCGGCGGGGGCGAGCTCGCCGAGGGGATGGTGCTCGCGATCGAGCCGGGCTGCTACTGGGACGACGGCGGCGGTCTTCGCGTCGAGGACAATTTCCTGATCACGAGCGAGGGCGCCGAGAAGCTCTCGCCCTTCCCGGACGGAGTGGTGACGACATGAGCGATCTCATCTGGACCGGCTCCCTCAACGACCCACACCGGATCGGCGGTCACATCGGCCTCTACGACACGACGCTGCGCGACGGCGAGCAGACGGTCGGCGTCGTGCTCGACGCTGAGCAGAAGCTCGAGATCGCCCGCCTGCTCGACGAGCTCGGGATCGACCGGATCGAAGCGGGCTTCCCGCGCGTCTCCCAGGACGACTGGGACGCGGTCGCCCGGATCGCCGCCGCCGGGCTCCGCGCCGAGGTCTGGGCATTCTCGCGCGCCGTGCCGGCCGACCTCGAGGCGCTGGCGGAGCTGAACGTCCGCTTTTCGGTGATCGAGTCGCCGATCTCGGACCTGAAGCTGACGGCGATCGGCGTCTCACGCGAGTCGATGCTGGAGCGAATCACGAAGGCGATGCGCTTCGCCGTCGAGCACGACATCCACGCGGCGTTCTTCGGAGTCGACTCGACGCGGGCAGAACCGGACTTCTACCGCGCGGTCTACTCGTCCGCGGTCGAGGCGGGCGCCAAGGAGGTCGTCGTCGTCGACACACTCGGCATCGCGTCGCCTGAGTCAGTAGCGGAGCTCGTCGCTGAGACGGTCTCGCTCGTCGGGCTGGATGTGCCGGTGCACTTCCACGGGCACAACGACTTCGGCCTCGCCACGGCCAGCGCGGTCGCCGCGGTGCGCGCGGGCGCAACCTGGGTCCAGGGCACGATCAACGGCATGGGCGAGCGCGCCGGCAACGCGAACCTCGGCGAGGTGGCGCTGACGCTGCAGGCCCTCTACGGCGTCGACACGAACCTGCGCCTCGACAAGATCCGCGCCGTCTCGGAGCGGGTGCGCGAGCTGTCCGGCTACGCGCTCGAGCCGTGGAAGCCGGTCACCGGCGAGACGCTCTACCGGCGCGAAAGCGGCGCCGTCGCGAGCCAGTTCCACGACCCGCCCTCGATCGAGCCCTACTCGTCGGAGCTCGTGGCCACCGAGCGCTCGATCGTGCTCGGCAAGAAGAGCGGCATCGACTCGATCCGGATCAAGGCGGAGGAGCTCGGGCTCGACGTGCCGGAGGAGCGGCGCGCGGACCTGCTTGCCGCGGTGAAGCGACTCGGCGCCGAGAAGCGCGGCCTCGTCGACGACGAGGAGTTCACAGCCCTCGTCCAGGGCGGCTCATGAGCGACTACGACGCGATCGTCGTCGGCAGCGGGATCAACGGCCTCGCCTGCGCGGCGCTCCTCGGCAAGGCCGGCTGGCGCGTCTGCGTCCTGGAGCGGAACGACTGGCTCGGCGGCGCGATCCAGACGGCGGAGATCACCGAGCCCGGCTTCCAGCACGACGTCTTCAGCGCCTGGCATCCGCTCTGGGTCGGCGGCGCGGCGCACGCGCAGCTCGGCGACGACCTGGCGCGGCACGGGCTCGAGTATCTGAACACCGACCTGCCGACGGGAACGCTCTTCCCGGACGGCGAGAGCTCGTTCCTGCTCCGCACAGCCGAAGCAAACGCAGCCGAGCTCGACCGACATCACGCGGGCGACGGCGAGGCCTGGCAGGCGATGCTCGCGGACTTCTTCCCGAACGCCGACCTCTCGTTCGGCATCCTCGGCACCGAGCTCTGGTCGCGGCACGGGATCGGCCTCGCGACGCAGGCGTATCGCCGGCTCGGCCGGCGCGGCGCCACGGAGTTCGCCGGCCGGCTGCTCGTCTCGGCGCGCGACTGGCTCGAGGAGACGTTCGCGTCCGAGCGGGCGCACGGCCTGCTGGCGCCCTGGGTGCTGCACACGGGCCTCGGCCCCGACGCAGCCGCGTCGGGCTACATGGCCGCGGTGATCGGCGTCGCGGTGCAGGAGGGCGGCATGCCGATCCCGCGCGGCGGCGGCGCACGCCTGGCCGACGCGCTCGCCGGTCTGATCCGCGAGCAGGGCGGCAATCTCCAGACCGGCGTCGAGGTCGAGGCGATCGCAGTCGAGCGGAGCACCGCCGTCGGCGTGCGCACCGTTGGTGGCGAGACCGTCAGCGCCTCGCAGGCGGTGATCTGCAACGTGACGCCGACGCAGCTCTACGGGCGGCTGCTCGGCGATCCGGACACGGAGGTCGCCCGCAAAGGCAGGCGCTTCCGGTACGGCCGCTCGGAGATGCAGATCCACTTTGCGCTCTCGGAGCCGCCGCGCTGGGAGGGCGACGAGCGGCTCGGGGGCACCGCGATCGTGCACGTCACGCCGGGCCTCGACGGCGTGTCGCGCGCCGTCAACGAGGCCGAGCGAGGCCTCCTCCCCGCCGAGGCGACGATCGTGGCCGGGCAGCCGCTGACGATCGACGCGTCACGGGCGCCGGAGGGGAAGGGCATCCTCTGGATCCAGCTGCAGGAGCTGCCGTGGCGGATCAAGGGCGACGCCGCCGGCGAGCTCGACGTCGGCGACGGCACCTGGACGGACGACCTCCGCGAGCGCTACGCAGACCGCATCCAGGCGCGGCTCGCGAGACAGATCCCGAACCTCGAGTCGTCGATCCTCGGCCGCACGACCCTCTCCCCCGCCGACCTCCAGGCGGCGAACCCGAACCTCGTCCACGGCGACCCGTACAGCGGCTCGCTCGCGCTCGACCAGAACTTCCTCTGGCGGCCCTTCGGCGCGCAGCCGGGGCACCGCACGCTTGTCGACCGGCTCTGGCACATCGGCGCGAGCACGCACCCCGGTCCGGGCCTCGGCGCCGGCTCCGGCACCCTCGTCGCGCAGCAGCTGCTCGAGCCGCCGGCCCACGTGCGGCTCGCGAACCGCGTTCGCGGCGCGATTCGACCGTCTTCCTAGGCCGTCGTCGGGCTCGGGCCGGCCTGATGCTCGAAGATCCCGCGCTCGAAGATCCCGCGGCCCTGAAGCTCGTGCGAGAAGAAGAGGCTCGCAAGCTCGAGATGCTCGTAGAGCGCCGTCGCCGCCGCCTCGGGATCCCGGTCGACGCAGGCGGTCAGCAGCCGCTCGTCGAGCTCGCGGTGGCGTTCCTGCAGCTCGCCGCCGGGCGAGAGCAACGCGGGCCGGAAGCGCTCGGAGCGGTCCCACGCGGGGCGGATCAGGCTCGTCAGCCAGCCTGAGCCCGACGCCTCGTAGAGCGTGAAGTGGAAATCGGTGTGCGCCCGCATCGCCGCGCGCACGTCGCCCGTCGAGCGCACCTCGTCGAGCCGCTGCAGGTGCCGGGCGGCGATCTCCTCGAGCTCGGGCGTGAACCGCTCCGCGGCGCGCCGCACCGCGATCGTCTCCAGGCCCAAACGCACCTCGAACAGATCTCTCAAATCATCCGGGTCGAAGTCGATCACCTTCGCGCCCTGATGCGGCACGTGCTTCGCGAGCCCGAGCGCCTCCAGCTGGCGCACGGCCTCGCGGATCGGCGAGATGCTCATCCCGAGCGAACGCGCCAGCTCGTCCAGGCGCAGCGGCGTCCCGGCCTGCAGCTCGCCGAGGATGATCGCCTCCCGGAGCTCCTCGAGGGCGTATTCCGCCATCGTCCGATGACGCATACGGCCTTCCTCGACGCGGCGTAGGGGAGGCATGAGCAATCGGACCGTCCCATGCTCTTGATCAGATGTCAAACACTGTGAAACGATCAGGGCATGCCGCGTTTGTCCGTTTCGCAGGTGACGACCCTCGGCGCGAGCTTCGCGGACGACGTCCGCGCCTACGCCGACGCCGGGCTCGACGGGATCGGCGTCTGGGAGCTGAAGCTGCCGGAAGGCGGCGATGCGGAGGCCCTCGAGCTTCTCGAGGCATCCGGGCTCGACTCCGCGTCGGCGGTTCCGGCCATCCCGTCGATCCTGCCGTTGCCCCTGCTCGGCGGGCCCGACGACCCGGCCGAGCGCGTCGAGGCCCTCTGCGCCTCGCTCCACCGCCTCGCCCCGTTCAACCCGAGCGGCATCGTGTGCCTCACGGGCACGGGCACGGGGCGCGACCCGGACGATGCGCGCGCGATCGTCGTCGACGGCCTGCGCACCGTCGCTGCCGAAGCGCGAAGCCTCGGCCTAAAGATCGGCCTCGAGCCGTACCAGCGCGAGGGCGGCGAGCTCTGGACGGTCGTCTCGTCGATCCCCGAGGCGGTGCAGCTGATCGAGGAGGCGGGCGACCCGCCCGCGCTCGGGATCCAGTTCGACGCCTGGCACCTCTGGAACACGCCCACCCTCGAGGACGACATCCAGCGCGAGCTGGGGCGCTTCGTCGGCGTCCACGTCTCCGACTCGCGCGAGCCGACGCGCGGCTGGGCCGACCGCGTCCTCCCCGGCGACGGCGTCGCCGACGTGCCCCGCATCCTCGCCCTGCTCGACCAGGCAGGCTGGGACGGTCTCTACGACATCGAGATCTTCTCCGACGACGGCACCTTCGGCACCGCGCTCCCGGACTCGCTCTGGGCCGTGCCGGCGGCCGAGCTGCTGCCGCGCGCCCGGGCCGCGTTCGACGAGGCCTGGGAGGCGAGCAAGGTTGCCTGACAAGTGTCCCACCCCCGTACCCCCCGTCCGTCGCGCTGCGGCGGCAGACCTGAAGGAGTCGAGATGAGAGGACGGAGTTCCCGGATGGGACTCATGCTCGTCGTCGTCGTGACGGCCCTCGTGGCCATCGTGGCGACTGCGGCGGCGCGCACGACGGCGCCGGCCGCTTCGCCGATCGTGATCGGCTGGGCCTTCGACAGTAAGGGCGCGATGGCCCCGTTCGACAACCCGGCTCTCGCAGCCGCGCAGCTCCGCATCAAGCAGTGGAATGCGAAGGGCGGCGTCAACGGACGGCAGCTCCAGATCAAGACGTGCGACACCCAGGGCAACAAGCCCGCCATCGCCAAGGCGTGCGCAGCTCGGCTCCTGGGACAGGGTGCGAACATCGTCTTCACGACGTGTGACGTCGACTACGCGGCGCCCGTGGTGCAAGAGGCGATCAACCGCGGCGTGCTCGCGGTCGCGGCCTGCATCGGCACCGACCAGATGGGGCCGAAGCGCTTCGGCGCGAAGGGCAGGCTCGCCTTCAGCTTCGGCAACGTCGCGCAGGACGAGGGGTCGGCGATGGCCGAGTATGCGTGGAAGAAGGGCTGGCGCAAGGCCGCCCTCGCGACCGACACCGTGATCGTCTACTTCAAGAACGTCAACCAGGCCTTCGAGGCCCGCTGGAAGCAGCTCGGCGGCAAGATCGTCGCCAAGGAGAGCTACCAGTCGCTCGGCGGCAACAACGTCCAGAACGCGGTCAGCCGGCTGAACGGCGTCAAGGCCGACGTGATCGTGACGTCGACCGCCGGGGCATTCGGCGCGCTCTCGACGCTCATCTCCGGACTGCGGACGCTCGGCAACGACACCCCCGTGCTCAACTCGTGGGCCGGCGACGGCACCTACTGGCTGCCGAAGGACCCGAAGGTGACGAACTACTACTTCGTCACGTTCGCCTCCATCTTCGGCGACGACCCGGTGCCGGCCGTCAACAAGCTCGCCAAGCAGCTGAAGGCCGGCACGGGCGGCTTCGTCACCGGCTCCGCTGCGGTCGACGGCGTCGTGACGGCGATCAGGCGTGCCGGCGGCTCGACGAACGGCCTGGCGCTTGCGGCCCAGCTGGAGAAGTTCAAGAGGGTGCCCACCCTGTCCGGTCTCGTCAGCTTCTCGCCGAAGCTGCACACCGTCTTCGGGCGGCAGTACCGGGTGATCAAGATCCAGGACAACAAGGCCCGCCTCGTCGGCACCGTGGTCGCCAAGGTCGTCCCGACGATCAAGTAAGGGACGTTTGGCGGCAGAGGCACAACAGGACGAGTCGCGGCGGAGGCCCGGAGAGACACTTCGGGCCTCCGCCGTGTCGCGCTCGTTCGAGGGAGTCCAGGCGCTGCGCGGGGTGACGCTCGAGCTGCACCGCGGCGAGGTCGTCGGGTTGATCGGGCCCAACGGCGCCGGCAAGTCGACGCTCGTCAACGTGCTGAGCGGGTTCGACCGCCCGAGCGGCGGGACGGTCGAGCTGGCAGGGCGTGACGTGACGCGCTGGTCGCCTCACCGCCGCGGCCGGCACGGCCTCGTGCGCACGTTCCAGCACAGCCGTGCGTTCCGCGACCTTTCGGTGCGCGAGAACGTCGAGGTCTCGGCGCTCGGCGTCGGCGTCGGCCCACGCAAGGCGGCGGCACGCGCGGAGGAGCTGCTGGGCGTGCTCGGCCTATCGGACTACGCCGACGCGCCGGCTTCGACGCTCGCCCACGGCGACGAGCGCCGGCTGGGCGTTGCGCGGGCGCTGGCGACGGAGCCGCGCTTCGTGCTGCTGGACGAGCCGGCGGCGGGCCTGCCGGAGGCCGAGGTGCCGGAGTTCGCGGCGGTGGTCCGCTCGGTCCGCGACGAGCACGGCGCCGGCGTGCTGCTGATCGACCACAACGTGGCGCTGATCATGGAGATCTGCGAACGCGTCCACGTGCTCGACCAGGGGACGACGCTGGCCGAGGGCACGCCCGCCGAGATCCGCTCCAATCTCGATGTCGCGGCCGCCTACCTCGGCGAGGCGCCGGTCCACGAGGATCTGGCGGAATGACGCTCGTCGTTGACAGCCTCGACGTGCGCCACGGCGCGGTGCGCGCGGTTCGCGGTCTCTCGTTCGAGGTCGCGCCCGGCGAGATCGTCGGCCTGATCGGGCCGAACGGCGCCGGCAAGTCGTCGACGCTGCACGCGATCATGGGCGGCGTGCCGATTGCCGGCGGCGACGTGCGTCTCGACGGCACCTCGCTGCGCGGCCGCCGGCCGGAGGACGTCGCGCGCAGCGGCCTGGCGCTCGTGCCGGAAGGGCGCCGCATCTTCGCCGAGCTGAGCGTCGAGGAGAACCTCCGCCTCGGCCTGGCGGGACGGCGGTCGCGCGGCGACACGGCCGGCGTGCTCCGCAGCGTCTACGAGCTCTTCCCCATCGTCGAGGAATACCGCAGCCGGCACGCGGGCGCGCTCTCCGGCGGCCAGCAGCAGCAGCTCGCGATCGCCCGGGCGCTCGTCGCCGAGCCGGACGTGCTCCTGCTCGACGAGCCGTCGCTCGGCCTCGCGCCGCGAATCGTCGACGTCGTCTTCGACGCCCTCGCCGCGATTCGCGACCGGGGCCTCGCCGTGCTCCTCGTCGAGCAGCGCGCCCAGCGCACGGTCGCGCTCGCCAACCGCAGCCACGTGCTGGCAAACGGCGAGCTGCGGCTGACGCTCGGCCCGGAGGACGCCGCCGACACGGACACGATGGTGGCGGCGTACTTCTCATGATTCTCGCGTTTTATACGACGACAACCACGGTGAAGGACGGGCCGTCGGGCCGCGCTGCTCGGCGCCCGCCTGCGTCCTCGGTCGTATGGGTAGCGCCGCTACCCATGCTCCCTGCGTCCTTGCCGGGCACTCGACCATCGCACCCCGGCAGCGCGTCGTCACCGTGGTAGCCGCCGTCCTGAACGTCGACTGGCAGGTGCTCGCCGACGCGACCGCGCTCGGGGCGATCTACGCGCTGATGGCGGTCGGGATCGGGCTCGTCTTCGGCGTCCTGCGGCTCGTCAACTTCGCCTACGGGCAGCTGATCATGTCCGGCGCGTACGCGCTCGCGCTCGCCTCGCAGTGGGGCTGGCCGCAGTGGACCGGCATCGTCTTCTGCTTCGCAGTCGTGCTCGCGCTCTCGCTCGCCATGGACCGGCTCGTCTTCCGCCCGCTGCGGACGCAGTCGCCGGCGGTGATGCTCGTCGCAACGTTCGCCGTCGCCTTCCTGCTCCAGAGCATCGCCCTGCTCGCGTTCGGCCCGCTCGGCAAGATCGCCACCTCGCTCGCGTACCTGAACCGGCCGGTGACGATCTCCGGCGTCGACATCCGCAAGATCACGATCGTCGCGGTCGTCGTCGCGATCGCCTGCCTTGCCGCCCTCGTATTGCTGCTCGAGCGGACGACCGTCGGACTGCACATGCGCGCCGCCTCGATGGACTTCGGCACCGCACGCCTGCTCGGCGTGCGAGCCAACCGCGTCATCGGCGCGGCGGTTCTGATCTCGGGCGCGCTCGCCGCGGTCGTCGCGATCATGCTCACCGTCCAGACGCCGCTCGTGACGCCCGACTTCGCGCTCCGCGACACGATCATCGTGCTGGCAGGCGTCGTCGTCGGTGGGATGAACCGCCCGATCCCGGCGACCCTCGGCGGCTTCACGATCGGCTTCGCGAGCGGGATCCTCGGCGGCGCCCTGCCGACGGAGAAGAGCCAGTACCTGCCGTCGTTCCTCTTCGCAGCCGTGATCCTCGTCCTGCTCCTGCGGCCCGACGGGCTCTTCGCGCGCCGTGCCGCGGTGGAGCGCGTATGAGACGCGCACTCGCCCTCCAGGAGCTGGCCGCGCCGGCCGCGCTGATCGTCGCCGCGGCGCTCCTCGGCGCGGTCGTCTCGCGCTCGACCGAGACGTACTTCACCGATGCGCTCGTCAAGGTCGCGATCGTCACCGCGCTCTACGTCTTCATCGGCAACTCGGGCGTCCTCTCGTTCGGGCACATCAGCTTCGTCGCGATCGGCGCGTGGACCGCCGGCGTCCTCTCCGTCCCGGCGGCCGAGAAGCCCGCGATCATGCCGAACCTGGCGCACTTCCTCCGTGACCGGACGACGGGCAACGTCTCGTCGCTCGCGCTCGCGGCGCTCGCCGGCGGCGTCTGCGCCCTCGTCGTCGCGCTGCCGCTGATGCGCCTCTCGGGCCTGGCGGCCGGCATCGCGACGTTCGCCGTGCTCGAGATCACGCACAACCTGCTCCGCTACTACGAGAAGATCGGGCCAGGGCTGAACACCTTCTCGTCGGTGCCCGAGACGACCGGTCTGCGCCAGGCCGCGATCGGAGCGCTGCTCGCCGTCGTCGCCGCGTACGCGTACGGGCGCAGCCGCTTCGGCCGCCTGCTGCGCGCGACGCGCGAGGATCCGCCTGCGGCCCGCGCCGTCGGCGTCTCGATCTACCGCCAGCGGCTGATCGCCTTCGCGCTCTCGGGCGCGGTCGCCGGCTTCGCGGGCGGGCTGTACGTCCACCTGCTGCCGCTGAACACGGAAGCTGTTTATCTGGATCTGACGTTCATCACCCTCGCGATGCTCGTGATCGGCGGCGCGACGAGCCTCTGGGGAGCCGTCGTCGGCGCGCTGGCGGTGAGCGGGCTCGATTCGTTCCTGGCCGAGGCCGAGAACGGCATCACGCTCCTCGGCCGGACGATCGACCTGCCGGCCGGGACACGCGTCGTGATCGTCGGCGCCCTGATGGCGATTGTCCTGATCCTCCGTCCGTCCGGCTTGACCGGTGGCCGCGAGTTCCGGCTGCCGCGCCTCCCTCGCCGGCGCCCCGCCGCGGAGCCGGCTTGACCCGCGTCTGCGTCGCCGGCGCCGGCGTCATCGGCTCGCTCTTTGCGGCGTTCCTCTCGCGCGTCGCGGATGTCGGCGTGCTCGTGCGCCGCGAGGAGCACGCGCAGGCGCTCGCCGGCGAGGGGCTCCGCGTCAGCGGCCGGGCCGACTTCACGGGCCGCGTCACCGCGTCGACCGATCCAGCCGCGCTCGGCGAGCCGGAGCTCGTGATCGTCGCCTGCAAGGGGAACGACCTCGACGACCTCGCCGGCCGGCTCGCGGGCCACTTCCCCGCCGCGACGCTCATGACGGTGCAGAACGGCATCGGCGCGGACGAGATCGTCGCCCGCCACGGCGACTGGCCCCTCCTCTCGTCCGTCACCTTCATGAGCGGCACGCGGCACGCCGACACGCACGTCGAGTACATCCTCGACACGGCCACCTGGATCGGGCCGGGCCGCGGCTCGACGGGCGACGACGCGCGCGAGGCGGCCGCCCTGATCGAGTCGTCCGGCCTGAAGGCGGAGGCGCTTCGACGACCTGCGGCCGGCGCAGTGGTCGAAGCTGATCTTCAACGCCACGGTGAACTCCGTCGCCGCCCTCACCGGCCTGCCGCACGACTACCACTTCGGCGAGCTCGAGCGCGAATCGGACCTCGGCCATCTCGTCCGCGACCTGATCGACGAGGGAAAGGCGGTAGCCTCCGCGGCCGGCGTGAGCCTCAAGGAGGATCCCTGGGAGATGAACATGCTCGCCACGAAACGCGGCTTCCGCCACTCGCCCTCGATGCTCGAGGACGTCGCAGGCGCACCGCCCCACCGAGATCGAGCTGATCACCGGCGCCCTCGTGCGTGAGGGTGAGCGGCACGGCGTGCCGGTGCCGCTGCACACCGCCATGTATCGCCTCGTCAAGGGGAAGGAGGCCTCGTGGGAATGAGAGTCTGCGTCGTCGGCTGCGGTGCCGTCGGCTCCCTCTTCGCGGCGCAGCTGGCCCTCCTCGACGACGTCGAGGTCTGGGCGTACGACCTGGCGCAGGATCACGTCGACGCGATCAACCGCGACGGCCTGAAGCTCACCGGCGCGGGCGAGCTGACCGGCCATCCGCGCGCAACCGCCGACGCGGCCGAGCTGCCGCCGTGCGACTTCGGAATCGTCGCCACGAAGGCGATGCACACCGAGCCCGCGATCCGCGCCACAGCGCATGCGTTCGCCGAGGGCTGCGTCGCCACTGTCCAGAACGGGCTCGGCAACGAGGAGGCGCTCGCCGCGCATGCGGAGCGCGTGATCCGCGGCACGACCTTCCCCGCGGGCAAGCTTCTCGCTCCGGGCGTCGTCCAATGGGACGTGAAGGGCGACACCACGTTCGGGCCCTTCGAGGACCGTCCCGCTCCGTTCGCCGAGGTCGAGCGGCTCGCCGAGGCGTGCACGCGCGCCGGCATGCCGGCCCACGCCGTCGCCGACGCGCGCGGCCCGCAGTGGCGCAAGGTGATCTTCAACGCCGCGACGAACCCGCTCGGCGCGCTCACCGGGCTGACGCACGGCCGGCTCTGCGAGCAGCCGCCGCTCCGCCGCCTCGTCTCGCAGCTCGTCGACGAGGGCAAGGCGGTCGCCGCGGCCCAGTCGATCGAGCTCGACGCCGATCCGGAGGAGCTGATCGACTACGCGGCGCGGCCCGATGTCGCGTACGGGCACAAGGCGTCGATGCTGCAGGACGTCGAGGCACGGCGGCAGACCGAGGTCGACTATCTGAACGGCGGCATCGCCGGCTTCGGGCGCAAGCACGGCGTGCCGACACCGGGGCACGACGCGATCTGGGCACTCGTGAAAGGGGTTGAGGCATCGTGGGCGCAATGACGACGAGCACCGTTCCGGCCGAGGAGGTCGAGCGGCGGTACACCCTGATCCGCGAGGCGATGGCCCGTGACGGCCTCGACGCCGTGATCGTCTCCGGCAACGAGTACACCGGCTTCGAAGGCGCGGTCACGTACATGTCGGGCTTCGTGATCGTGCACCGCTACGCCTACGTGCTGCTGCCGCTCGAGGGCGAGCCGGCGATCGTCTTCCCGCGCGAGGCGACCTACGTCGGCGAGCACGGCACGACCTGGATCGACGAGCAGGTCTTCGTCGACCGCCCCGGCGAGTGGCTCGCGAAGCGCGTCAACGGGCAGCGCGTCGGCGTCTACGGCCTCGACTACGTGATGACGGTCCGGGACTACGTCGCGCTCGAGGGCGCCGCCCAGATCGTCGCGTGGGATCTCGCCTTCGACCACGCGCGGGCCGTCAAGAGCGAATTCGAGCTCGCATCGGTGCGCGACAGCGTGCGCATCAACACCGAGGGCTTCTGGCTCTTCCTCGAGCACTTCGCGGTCGGGAAGGCGGAGCGCGAGATCCTCGCGCCGTGCGAGGAGTGGTTCGTGGCGCAGGGCTGCGGGCGGCTGACGATGGACATGGTGCTGGTCGGCGAGAACGGCGCCGCGCTGCCGGAGTTCAAGATCGCGGGCGCCCGGCCGGTGCAGGCGACCGACATGGTGCTGCCGTCGCTCGAGATCGCCGGGCCGGGCGGGCACTGGGTCGAGATCTCGCGCGCGATCTGCCCCGGCGAGCCGAGCGCCGAGACGCGTCAGATGATGGACGCCTACGAGGAGTACTACGACCTCGCGCGCTCGGTGATGCGTGACGGCGCGACAGCGCACGACGTGCATCGCGCCGTCTCGAAGGGCTTCCTCGACCGCGGCTTCATCCTCGGCCACGTGACCGGCCACTCGATCGGGATGACGATGATCGAGTTCCCGAAGATCGGCGAAGGCGACGAGACGGTGCTGCGGACAGGCATGGTGTTCTCGATGCATCCGCACGCGATCGCACAGGACGGCCGCGCCTGCCTCTACATGCAGGACACCTGGCTCGTCACCGACGACGGCGGCGTGCCGCTCGCGGACCTGCCGATGAGGATCTTCGACGGAACGGAGGCCCGCCCATGAGCGACGACGCCGCGCAGGAAGGCCCACCGCTCTCGGAGCCGGTCCTCGCGGGCGACGCGCCGTCCGACTACGAGCGCTATCTCCGCACCGAGGAGCTGCTCGCGCTGCAGAAGACGAGCGACGAGTGGATCCACCGCGACGAGCTGCTCTTCCAGACCGTCCACCAGTCGTCGGAGCTCTGGCTCAAGCTGGCCTGGAACGAGGTCGAGGAGGCGACGGCCCTGGTACGCGACGGCCAGATCGCCCCCGCGCTCCGGCTGCTGCGCCGCTCGGTCGACTGCCTGAAGATCGTCACGACCGCGCTCGACATGCTCGAGCATCTCTCGCCGTGGGAGTACACGACCGTGCGCAAGGTGCTGGGCCACGGCAGCGGCTTCGACTCGCCCGGCTTCCGCGAGATCCGGCGCGTCACGCCTCCGCTCGGCGAGGCCTTCCACGCCGCGCGCGAGGCAGCCGGCCTGTCGCTCGTCGAGGTCTACACGGACGGGCGCGAGCACGAAGACCTGTACCAGCTCGCGGAGCTGATGATCGAGTGGGACGAGCGCGTGATCGTCTGGCGCGTCCGCCACTTCAAGGTCGTCGAGCGGATCATCGGCGCCGGCGTGATCGGGACGCAGGGGACTCCGGTCGAGGTGCTCGGCCGCCTGATCCACAAGTCGTTCTTCCCCGAGCTGTGGGACGTGCGGAACGAGTTGACGGCGCTGAACCCGCCGCCTGGATGAGCTGGACCGGGTGAGCTGGCCCAGGCTTTCACTCGGGTGCGGCAACTTCGGCGGCGTCGGCTCGGCGCCGGCGTTCTTCGGCCAGGGCATCGACGAGGAGACGGCGTTCGCGATCATGGACGCCGCCTGGACGGGCGGCATCCGCTGGTTCGACACGGCCGACGCCTACGGCGGCGGGCGCAGCGAGTCGTTCATCGGCCGCTGGCGCGAGGCGCGGCAACCCGAAGGGCTGCTGCTGACGACGAAGGTGTTCCACTCCACCGTCGGCGACCCGGACGACAGCGGCCTCGCGCCCGACCGGGTCCGGCGCCAGATCGAGGCGAGCCTCGAACGGCTCGGCGTCGGCCGCATCGACCTCTATCTCGCCCACGAGCCCGACCCGCAGACGCCGCTCGCCGAGACGGTGCGCAGCGTTCGAGAGCCTCGTCGAGGAGGGCGTCGTCGGCGCCTGGGGGCTCAGCAACTACGACGAGGCCGGTATCCGCGAGGCGCTCGCCCACGGCCGGCCGACGCTCGTCCAGAACACGTACTCGCTGCTCGACAGGCAGGACGAGCGTGGGCATCCTGCCGCTCTGCGGCGAGCGACGGGCATCGCCTACGTCCCGTTCGGGCCGCTCTCGGGCGGCTGGCTGACGGGCAAGTACCGGCGCGGCGAGCCATTCCCGGCGGGCTCGCGCATGACCCAGCGTCCCGAGCCGTACCAGCGTCTCGTCGACGACCGCGTCTTCGACGGGCTCGACGCACTCGAAGCCGAGGCCGAGCGACGCGGCGTCTCGACTGACGACGCTCGCCTTCGCCTGGGTGCTCTCGCATCCCGCCGTCACCGGCGCGGTGTGCGGGCCTGGCGCGACCGGAGCACCTCGAGCCGGTGCTCGCGGCGCTCGACTTGCCGCTCTCGGCGGATGAGCGCGAGCACGTAGGCTCGTTCTTCGCATGACGCGTCCGGATCCTCAGCGAGCACGACGTCGAGCGGCTGCTGCCGATGGCCGACTGCATCGACGCGATGGAGGAAGCGCTGGCGGCGCTCGCGCGCGAGCGAGCTCCACAATCCGCTGCGCATGCGTCGTGCGCCCGCCCGGCAGCGCGACGCTGATGGGGCTCATGCCGGCGCACCGCTCCGGCGCCGGAGGCGGTCTACTCGCTGAAGGCGATCTGCATCGCGCCCGGCAATCGCTGCGCGCGGGCTCGACTCGCCACCAGGGCTTCGTCGCGCTCTTCGACGGCGTCACCGGCGAGCTGCGCGCGCTGGTCAACGCCGTCGGCGATCACGGCGATCCGCACCGCCGCCGTCTCCGGTGTCGCGACGCGAGCGCTCGCGCGGCCCGACTCGCGGGTGCTCGCGATCCTCGGCGCCGGCGTCCAGGGGCGCTCCCATCTCGCGGCGATGCGCGCCGTGCAGCCGTTCGAGCGCGTGCGCGTCTGGAGCCGGACACCGGAGCATGCTGCAGCTCTCGGCGACCTCGGGCTCGGCGACGTCGAGGTCGCCGGCGCCGCCGAGGAGGCGGTGCGCGCCGCCGACGTGGTCGTCACCGCGACCACCGCGGCCGAGCCGATCGTGCACCGCGAGTGGCTGAAGGACGGCGCTCCACATCAACGCCGTCGGCTCGAGCATCCCGACTCGACCCGCGAGCTCGACACCGAGACGATGGTCGCCGCGGCGCTCTACGTCGACCGTCGCGAGTCGACCGTCAACGAGTCGGGCGACTATCTGTTCCCGCTCCGCGAAGGCGCGATCGACGCGGACCACATCCGGGGCGAGGTCGGCGAGGTGCTGATCGGCGCCGTGGACGGACGCCGCGACGACACCGAGCTGCACCGTCTTCAAGTCGCTCGGCCTCGCGGTCGAGGACCTCGCCGCCGCCGAGCTCGTCGTGGGCCGCGCGGAGGCCGAAGGCGCCGGTGTCGAGGTCGACCTCTGATCGCGCTCGACGAGATCCGCCGCGCCCGCGAGGTGATCGCCGGCGTCGCTGTCCGCACGCCGCTCGTTCGCCTCGACGCCGACGCGGACGCCGAGATCTGGCTCAAGCTCGAGACGCTGCAGCCGGTCAACTCGTTCAAGATCCGCGGCGCCGGCAACGCGGTGCTGCAGGCCTCCGACGAGGAGCTCCGCGACGGCGTGCTCACCGCAAGCGCCGGCAACATGGCCCAGGGCGTCGCCTACGCGGCGCGCGAGCGTGGCGTCCCGGCGACGATCGTCGTCCCGGAGGGAGCACCGCGCACGAAGCTCGCGGCAGCCGAGCGCTTCGGCGGCACGATCGTCGAGGTTCCCTACGACGAATGGTGGCACGTGCTCGATGACCGGGCGCTACGAGGCGGCCGGCGGGCTGTTCGTCCATCCGGTCGCCGACGAGCGTGTGATGGCCGGCAACGGCACGATCGGCCTCGAGATCCTCGAGGACCTGCCCGACGTCGACGCGGTCATCGTCCCGTACGGCGGCGGCGGGCTCACGACGGGAATCGGCGAGCGCGATCAAGGAGCTGCGGCCCGAGGTCGGCCTCTACTCGGCCGAGCCGGCGCCGGGCGCCCCTGCGGCTGCCAGCTTCGCGGCCGGCGAGCCGACCCCGGTCGAGTTTGCGCGCTCGTTCGTCGACGGCGCCGGCAGCCGGGAGGTGCTGCCGTCGGTCTGGGAGGGCGTGGCCGAGCTCCTCGACGGCGCCTTCGCGGTCGAGCTGGACGACGCCGCCGCTGCGATCCGCCTGCTCGCCGACCGGACGCGCGTGATCGCCGAAGGCGCAGGTGCACTCGCCGTTGCGGTCGCCCTCGACGGGCGGGCCGGCACGGGCAAGCTGGTCGCCGTCGTCTCTGGCGGAAACATCGACAGCAGCGTGCTGTCGCAGATCCTCGGAGGTGAAACGCCGTGACGAACACCGTGACGTTCGACGTCGAGTCCGCACGCAACCGCTTCTCGTCGCTCCGCTCGGGCTTCGCGTTCCTCGACGCACCGGGCGGCACGCAGGTGCCCGACGAGGTCGGCGATGCGATCGCCCACGCGCTCCGCGACGCCTCGGGCAACCTCGGCGCTCCGTACGCGACCGGCGCCGCCGTCGAGGCGATCCTCGTGCGGGCCAAGGACGACGCGGCGCGGTTCCTCGGCGCCACGCCCGACGAGATCTCGTTCGGGATGAACATGACGACCCTCAACTTCGCGCTCACGCGCACGGCCGGGCGCGACTTCCAGCCCGGCGGTGAGGTCCTGACGACGGCGCTCGACCACGACGGCGGCGTCGCGCCGTGGGTCGAGCTCGCGGCCGACAAGGGCCTGGAGGTCGTCGTCGCCGGCGCCACCGACGTCGTTCACGATCGACTACGACGACGTCGAGCGCCGGCTCTCCGACCGCACGAAGGTCGTCGCCTTCGCGCTCGCCGCGAACGCCACCGGCTCGGTCGCCGACGCCAAGCGCCTCTGCGATCTCGCGCGCGAGACAGGCGCGCTGTCGTGGATCGACGCCGTCCACTACGCGGCGCACGAGCCGATCGACGTCAAGGAGATCGGCTGCGACGTGCTCCTCTGCTCGCCCTACAAGTTCTGCGGGCCGCATCTCGGCATCGCGTACGTGCGGCACGAGCTCGCCGAGCAATGGCGTCCCTACAAGGCGCGGCCCTCTGCCTCCACCCCTGTCGGCCGCCGCTTCGAGACGGGCACGCTTCCCTACGAGCTCCTGGCCGGCTTCTCGGCGACGATCGCCTATCTCGAGTCGCTCGGCGGCATGGCGGTGCTCCGCGACTACGAGCGCGAGCTCGCCGAGCGGTTCCTCGCGGGCCTGCCGGAGAGCGTGACGCTGTACGGGCCGCCGACGCAGGACGAGCGCGTGCCGACGTTCCTCCTCAACGTCGACGGCGTCCCGGCGGAGCAGCTCGCGCACCGGATGGCCGAGCGCGGCATCGGCGCCTGGTACGCCGACAACTGGTACTGCGTCGGCCTGGCCGACCGCCTGCCCGACACG
>CAVQYE010000015.1:0-182657 GCA_963718065.1 uncultured Actinomycetes bacterium
GGAGACGCAGGCGACCTCACCGGCTGCGTAGAGACCCGTCAGCTCGGTGAGACCGTCCGTGTCCGTCTCGACGCCGCCCATGTGGTAGTGGGCGCCCGGGCGGACGGGGATCGGGTCGTAGATCGGGTCGACGCCTGCGTAGACCTGCGCGAGCTCCCGCGAGCCGGGCAGGCTGGTTGTTGATCCGGGCGGCGCCGAGGTGGCGCAGGTCGAGGAGCACCGCAGCCGTTGATCCCGCGACCCTCGTCGATCTCCGTCTTGCTCCGAGCGTGAGACGACGTCGCGCGAGGCCAGCTCGAGCGCATTCGGCGCGTACTTGGCCATGAAGCGCTCGCCGTCCTTGTTGATCAGGTAGCCCACCCTCGCCGCGGCAGCCCTCGGTGATCAGGATCCCGGACGGGTACAGCGTCGTCGGGTGGAACTGCATGAACTCCATGTCCTTCAGCGGCAGGCCGAGGCGCAGCGCCATCGCCATGCCGTCGCCGGTGCACGCGTACGCGTTCGTGGTCGCGCGGTAGAGGCGCCCCGCCCCGCCGGTCGCGAGGACGACCGTCTTGCCGCCGATCGTCTTCAGGCCGCCGTTCATCAGGTCCCAGCAGATGACGCCCTGGCAGCGGCCCTCGTTCTCGACGAGCCGCCAGGCGAAGTACTCCTCGTAGCAGGGGATCTCGCGCTTGACGATCTGCTCGTAGAGCACCTGGATCAGCACGTGGCCGGTGATGTCGGCGGCGAAGACCGTCCGCGGCGACCCGGCGGCGCCGAACGGGCGCTGCGCGAGCTTGCCGTCCTCCCTGCGCGAGAAGAACGCGCCCCAGTGCTCGAGCTCGTAGATGTCGTTCGGCGCCTCGCGCGTGAAGACCTCGATCGAGTCCTGGTCGCCGAGGTAGTCGGAGCCCTTGACCGTGTCGTATGCGTGGAGCTCGGGGTTGTCCTCGGCCGCGTTGCCCAGCGCCGCGTTGATGCCGCCCTCGGCGGCGCCCGAGTGGCTTCGCGTCGGGTGGAGCTTGGAGATCATCGCGACGTCCGCACCGGCGTCATGAGCGGCGATCGCCGCGCGCATGCCCGCGCCGCCGGCACCGACGACGAGGACGTCGTGCTTCGCATCCACGACTTCGGAAGCTATCGGAAACCCTGCGCCTGACGCGTCAGACGCGGGGCCGGGCGAGGACGAGGTTCTCGTCCGCGTCGAACTTGGCGAAGTTCTCGTCGAACATCGTCGCGAGCTCGCGCGCCTTGCTGTCGTAGGCCGCCGGGTCGGGCCAGGTCGAGCGCGGGTCGAGCAGCGCCGACTCGACGCCCGGCACCTCGACCGGCACCTCGAAGCCGAACACCGGGTCCGTGCGGTACTCGACGTGGCGAGCCGCGCCCGAGAGCGCCGCGTGCAGCAGCGCGCGCGTCGCCTGGATCGGCATCCGGTGGCCGCCCTCGCCGACCGGCCCGCCCGTCCAGCCGGTGTTGACGAGCCACACGCGGCGCGTCGTGGCGGTCGAGCCGAGCTCGCCGAGCAGGCGCGCGTAGACGGCCGGCGGCTGCGGCAGGAACGGGCCGCCGAAGCACGGCGAGAACGTCGGCTCGGGCTCGGTGACGCCGATCTCGGTGCCGGCGAGCTTGCGCCGTGAAGCCCGAGAGGAAGTAGTACAGCGCCTGGTCGCGGGTCAGCCGCGCGATCGGCGGCAGGATCCCGAACGCGTCGGCGGTAGGAAGACGACGTGCTGCGGATGGCCGGCCCTCTTCGCGGCAGCGCGTTCGAGATGCTGCTCGAGCTTGTAGGCCGCGCGCGTGTTCTCGGTCTTCGAGTCGTCGTCGAGGTCGAGCACGCCCGGTCTCGTCGACGACGACGTTCTCGAGGATCGTCCCGAACCTGCGCGTCGTCCCGAGATCTCGGGCTCGGCCTCGGGCGAGAGGCGGATCACCTTCGCGTAGCAGCCGCCCTCGAAGTTGAAGACGCCGGAGTCGCCCCAGCCGTGCTCGTCGTCGCCGATCAGCTGCCGCTGCGGGTCGGCGGAGAGCGTCGTCTTGCCGGTGCCGGAGAGCCCGAAGAAGATCGCGACGTCGCCCGTCCTCGCCGACGTTCGCCGAGCAGTGCATCGGGAAGACGCCCTCGAGCGGCAGCCGGTCGTTCATCAGCGTGAAGATCGACTTCTTGATCTCGCCGGCGTAGAACGTGCCGCCGATCAGCATCTCCTGCCGGCGTCGGGTGCAGCACGATGAAGGTGCCCGGTCGGGTGCCGTCCTCCTCGGGGTCGGCCTCGAAGCCCGGCGCGTGCAGCACGACCGCCTCCGGCTCGAACGCCGCCAGCTCGTGCTCGGTCGGGTGATGAACATCGTCCGCGCGAACAGCGCGTGGTACGGGTGCGTGGTGACGACGCGGACCGCGATGCGGTGCTCGGGATCGGCGCCGGCGAACGCGTCGATGACGTAGAGGTCGCGCCTCGCCGAGATGCGCGGTCACCTTCTCGCGCAGGCGTCGAAGATCGGCTCCTCGACCGGCTGGTTCACGTTGCCCCACCAGATGCGGTCCTCGGACTACGGCTCGCGCACGACGAACTTGTCCTTGGGCGAGCGGCCGGTGTGCTTGCCGGTGTCGAGCCGACGAGGGGCCCGCCGTGGGCGATCCGTCCCTCGCCCCGGCCAGCGCGTGCTCGTAGAGCTGCGCAGTCGTCGGGTTCCAGTGCGCCACGCCGACGGGCTTGACGCCGTGCTCGTCGAGGCCGATTCGGCCCCTCACGGGCGTCGTCGTCATCGGAGCAACTCCGCGTGTGTGCAGGGCAAGTTGGCCACTCCGAGTGTCCATCCTACGGATTTGCGGGGATGAGAGGCTTGATGTGCATCAGACGTCCGTCGTGGGGTTGTTCCAGGCCAGAGCCAGGGCGGCTCGGCGGCCGAAGGCCAGGCCGGGTTGCCTGGGCGAGGCCGACGAGACGGCATGGCGCCGCGCCTGGGGCGGCACCACGGCCACGACTGATGCACATCGAGCCGCTCTCGCTCTAGCGGGAACCGTCGAAGCGCTCCAGCTCGCGGCCGACGAACTCGGCGTAGCGCCCGGCCCCCAACAGCGGCACGAGACCGGCCGGGCTGCGGAGCGCGACGGCGTGCAGTCCGCCGCGGACGAGGAGATAGTCGCCCTCGGCGCCGGAGGCGAGGGCACGCTCGAAGCCGTGGCGCGACAGTCGCGGCGAGACGCCGGGAATCCCCGGCAGCGAGCGGTCCAGGGAGCCATGGACGACGCCCAGGCGCCTGCCCGCGAGCGGCGAGACGTCGAGCTGCGGGGGCAGCCACGGGCAGATGCCGATCACCGATCTGACCCGCGGATCGGCGGCCACGCGGGCAGCGACCGCGCCGCCCATCGAGAAGCCGACGATCGCCACGGGCACGTCACCGGCTTGGTCGAGCCCGGCGCGGGCGTCGTCGACGCAGTCGTCGAGCCGCCGCCACGAGCGGATGCGGTACTTCACCTCGAGGAACGCGAGCCCGGGGAAGCGCGGCGCGAGCCTGCGGACGAGCCATTCGAGCGAGGCGCTCCAGGTGCCGGGCACACTCCGCCGCGCGGCCGCCGTTCACGAGCAGGACGGCCGGGCCGCCTGGCTCGTTCGTGACTCTGAGTTCCGAGACCGGCAGCTCGGCAGGAGCTAGATCTGCCAGGAGCCGTCGCGGATCACGGAGACGCGCTCGCCTTCGGGCGTGACGCCGGTGATCAGCAGCTCGTTCGAGCCGATCATGAAGTCGACGTGCGTGCCGCTGCGGTTCATGCGCGGCAGGTCCTCCTCGGCGACCGCGAACGGGAAGCCGTTCCCGAGCGCGATGTGGGTCGCCGCGTTCTCGTCGAGCAGCGTGTCGTAGAAGACGGTCTCGAGCGGGCCGATGCGCCCTTCCCGGTCGACGAGCGCTACCTCGCCGAGGCGTGCAGCCCCGTCGTCGAGCGCGGCGATGCTCCGCAGCGCGTCGGCGCCCTCGTCGGCCTCGATCCCGACGGCCCGGCCGCCCTCGAAGCGCACCTTCAGGCCCCGGATGATCGTCCCGTCGCGGAGCACCAGAGGCTTCGTCGAGGTCACGTGCCCCTCCGTCCGCTCGGGGTCGGGCGAGGTGAAGACCTCCTCGGTCGGCAGGTTCGGCATGTGCCGGATCCCGCCCACGGTCTCGAAGTCGGCCGCGAACCAGTGCGAGTGCGGCAGGAGGCCGATCGTCAGGTCGGTGCCCGGCCCTTCCAGGTGCAGCGAGTCGAAGCGCCGGTCGGAGATCTTCTTCGCGTTCGCGTTCAGGGTGGCGATCCGCTCCTCCCACGCTGCGACGGGATCGTCCTCGTCGAGCCGGAGGACGTGCTCGAGGTCCTGCCAGAGCTTGTCGTAGGCCGCCTCGGGGTCGAGATCCGGGTAGACGAGCGTCGCCCACTGCGGATTCGGCGCCGGCAGGCCGCTCCAGTTCGTCGTCCGCTCGCCGACGATGCGCGGGATCTCCTTCAGGTACGGCAGCTGGTCCTTGCCCGCGCGCGCCAGGTCGAGCCCGTCGAGCGAGCCGGGCGAGGTCGGGCCGCTCCAGGAGATGCGCGCGGCGCGCTCCTCGCCGAGCCGGTCGGCACGGTTGCCGTACCAGTCGGGCACGAAGCCGAGCGTGTCGTCCGCGGCGTACTCGATTCGCGCCCGCTTCACGTACGGGTCGAACCACGAGACGTCGACGAACTTGGCGCCGCGCTTGTACGCGGCCGCTGCGGTGGCGCGGGTCAGCTCCTCCTGGCCGCCGATGTTCGCGGCGATCGCGACGATCTGTCCGGGCTGGACGTTGGCGCCGAAGTTGACGGCGAGCTCGGCGAGGCGCTGAACACGGTCCACGGCAGGCGATCCTAGCTGGGTCGCGAAGTCACGGTGGGTGGACACGGCCGCCACCATCGACCGCTTTCTCGCCAGCCCGTCGCTCGCCGAGCACACGCGGCGGGCGTACCGCTCCGACCTGCGCGAGTTCTCACGCTGGCTCGGCGGCCGGAAGCTCGACGACGTCGACACACGACTGCTGATCGACTACGTGACCGAGCTCGGCCACGCCCGGCCCGGCGGCAAGCTCGCGCCGTCGACGATCGCGCGCAAGCTCGCGGCCGTGCGCGCGCTGCTCCGCTTCGCGCTCGGCGCCGCGCAGGTGCCGGACGCCCGGATCTCGCCACGGCGGCCGCGGCGCCTGCCGGACGCGCCGAAGCAGTCCGAGGTCGACGATCTGATCGACGGCGTCGGCGGGAGCGAGGAGCTGGCACTCAGGAATCGCGCCCTCGTCGAGCTCGTCTACTCCGCGGGCCTCCGCTCCGCGGAGGCGGTGGGCCTCGATCTCGGCGACGTCGACTGGGACGGCTCGTCCGTCCGCGTGCTCGGCAAGGGCTCGAAGGAGCGGGTCGTGCCGATCGGCGAGGAGGCCGTCTACTGGCTCGGCCGGTACGTCCACGAGTCGCGGCCGCACCTTGCCCGCGGCGCGAACGACGCGCTGTTCCTCTCCGTGCGCGGGCGACGGCTCGACACCTCGACGCTGCGCCGCATGCTGCCCCACCCGCACCGGCTGCGCCATGCATTCGCGACGCACCTGATGGAAGGCGGGGCCGACCTGCGGGTGATCCAGGAGCTCCTCGGGCACGCCTCGCTCTCGACGACGCAGATCTACAGCCACGTCGACGGCAAGCGCCTGCGCCGCGTCTACGACAGCGCGCATCCGCGGAGCTAGGCGCCCCGCCACGCACCGCCTCGTATGCGTTGCAACCCGCATTTCGTACCAGGTACACGACCACGTACGGAGGGCGGTCCATTGTCTCGTTTTCCAGCGTTTTCCCGGTTGTGACACCCAATTCGTACCTGGTACCCGACGAGGTAAGAAGGGTCGCCTGCGCGTAGTCGCCCCGCCCTCGTAGTCGCCCACGACGCAGGGCTGGAGGCACGCAGCCGGAAAGAAGCTCTCCGTGTCCACCACAGCATCCAGCCTCGGTCCTGAGGTCGAGGGCTTCCTCGCCTTGCTGGCGACCCAGCGGGCGCCGCGCACCGTCGATGCGTACCGCCGCGACCTCGTCGACCTCGCGAACCATCTCGGACGCTCGCCGGCGACGGCGACCCAGGAGGACTTGCAGTCGTGGCTCGCGGAGCAACGCGCCGCCGGGCGCGCCGCGACGACGATCGCGCGCCGCACCGCAGCCGTCCGGTCGTTCTACCGCCACCAGCTCCTCCTCGGTACCCGGGACGACAACCCGGCGGCGGCGCTCGACCTGCCTCGCCGCACGCGAAAGCTGCCGCGGACGCTCAGCCCGGGCGAGGCGGAGCGCCTCATCGACGCGGCGAACGGCGTCCGCCCGCGCGACCTGCGCGACAAGGCGCTCGTCGAGCTTCTCTACGGAGCGGGCCTCCGAGTCTCGGAAGCGGTCGGCCTCGAGCGCACCGGCGTCGACCTCGACGCGCGGCTCGTCCGCACGATCGGCAAGGGCGGCAAGGAGCGAATCGTCCCGATCGGCCGCGCCGCCGTCGACGCGCTGCGCCGCTACATCAGCCGCGGCCGCCCCTTCCTCGACAAGCGGCATCGCCCCGAGCTCTTCCTGAACGCACGCGGCGGCGGGCTGACACGCGCCGGCGCCTTCCTGATCCTGCGCGGCCTGGCAGCGAAGGCCGGCCTCGAGCCCGAGCGGGTCCATCCCCACCTGCTCCGTCATTCCTTCGCCACGCATCTGCTCGAGGGCGGCGCCGACCTCCGCAGTGTGCAGGAGATGCTGGGGCACGCCGACCTCTCGACGACCGAGCTCTACACCCACGTCTCGGACCGGCGACGGCGCGATTTGTACTTCCAGGCCCATCCGCACGCCGGCCGGCGCCGTTTGGTTTCCGGTCGAGAATCAAATACTCCTACTGAAGATGAAGAGCCTTGACCCACACGTCGCGATCGTGGTGGTGCTCTGCATGAGCGTCGGCTACGTGATGCTGTACGCCGGCGTCTCGAAGAACGCTCTCGAATGGAAGCGGAAGCGTCGCATTTGTCCGACCTGCGGACGGCACGACTCCTCTTGCCGCTGCCTGTAGATCGCTAGCTAGCGCGCAGCGCCTGCGCGCTTGCGTAGGAGCTCGGAGACCTTTGCGGCCGCTGTCCGTAGCTCTCGCTCCTGCTCGTCATCCTCGCCGAGGCTCTTCAGAAGCTGGATCGTGTCCTTTTGCGGCGAGCCGTTCCTGAGACAGACCACCGCGAGCCGGCGCACGGCCTGGTTCGGGTCGTTGACGGCCAGCTCGTGCAACGCCGCGCGGGACGAGTTGACGGGCGCCGGATGGTTGTCGCGCGACAGCCGCTCAAGCGACACGAGCGCGGAGCCGCGGCAGGCGGGGCTCTCGTCCTGCAGGCCCCGGCTCAGCAGGTTGAGCTTCTGCTTGAAGCGAAACGCCCCGACGGCGCGATAGGCCTGCGCGCGGACGCGGAAGTCGGCGTCGCGCGCCGCGAACTCGATCTCCTCGTCCCACTCGGCCCGGTGGCGTGCGAGCGCGGTCTCGTCCCCTGCTTCCGCCAGGGCCTCCGCCTTCGCCGAAGCCTCGTCGAGGCTCAAAGGTCTTCGACTGACCGCGCGCCCGGGCCGATGTAGCGGGCGGACGGGCGGATCAGGCGGCCGGTTTCCTTCTGCTCCAGGATGTGAGCCGACCAGCCGGCGACGCGCGCCGAGGCGAACATCGCGGGCGCGAGCGCGGGCGGGATCTCGGCGATCTCCAGCACGACGGCCGCCCAGTACTCGACGTTCACGGGCAGCGGACGATCCGGCTTCAGCTGCGCGAGGGCCGCCAGTGCAGCCTTCTCAAGCGCCAGCGCCACCTCCACGCGCGGCGAGTGCAGCTCCTGAGCGGTCCGGCGCAGCACGCGGGCGCGCGGGTCCTCGGCGCGGTAGACGCGGTGGCCGAAGCCCATGATCCGCTCGCCGCGGGCCAGCAGATCGTCGACGTACTTCTCGGCGTCGCCCATCGCTGCGACCTCGTCGAGCATCGGCAGGACGTGCGCGGGCGCGCCGCCGTGGAGACGGCCCGAGAGCGTGCCGACCGCGGACGACATCGCAGCGGCAGCGTCAGCGCCGGTCGAGGCGGCGATGCGCGCGGTGAACGTGGAGGCGTTGAGGCCGTGCTCGGCGGCCGAGACCCAGTACGTGTCGAGCGCGCGCACCGCTGCGGGGTCCGCCTCGCCGCGCCAGCGGATCAGGAACCGCGCGGCGGCGTTCTCGCCCTTCTCCACCTCCGACTCCGGCACGGCAGGCTGACGGCCGCGCGCGCCCTGGGCGACGATCGTCAGCGTCGCGGCGGAGAGGCGTGCGAGATCGTCGCGCGCCTGCTTCAGGTCGATGTCGACGAGCTGCTTCATCCCCCACTTCGGCCCCAGCGTCGCGAGCCCGGCCTGCAGGTCGGCGGTGACGTTTCCGCTCGGGTCCTGGAGCTCGATCTGCTCCGACAGCGGCATACCCGGCTCGAGCGACTCGTCGACCAGCAGTCCCCAGACCTTCTCGAACGGGTACTTGCCGACGATCTCCTCGATGTCGACGCCGCGGTACCTGAGCGACCCGCCTTCCTTGTCCGGCTCGGCGATCTTCGTCTCGAAGGCAACGACGCCTTCGAGGCCGGGCTTGAAGTCGGTGGTGCTCATCCGCCGCGAATCTAGCAACGGTGGCGCGCCCCCCGCTCCGGGAGGCGCGCCGTCGCGTTGCCAAGCGCGCTTAGGAGGGTTCGACGAAATGACGTCTGTGCCGCCGGGCCGCGCTGCTCGCCCCAATCCGGCGTCCTCGGTCGCATCCGTAGGCACCACTACGAAAGCTCCCTGCGTCCTTGCCTCGGAACGAGCATCGCACCCCGACGACGAGCGACATTCCGCCAAACCCTCCTAGGGGAGAGCGACGAACTGACCGAGGAAGGCGCGCGCGGTCGTCGTGTCGAGCCGCGTGCTCCAGTTGACCCCGGCGCATTTCTTGTCGCCGCCGCTCGTGACGGCGACGATCGTCGACGTCGAGCCGGCGAAGCGCGGGCCACCCGAGTCGCCGTAGCAGACGCCGCCGTCCAGCTTCAGAAGCGACCTCGTCAGCTGGTGGTACGGCGAGGTCGAGACGCGGCGCAGCCCGTCGTAGACGAACCGCAGCGTGCCCGGGTCGTCGATCCGTTCGGAGAAGCCGTAGCCGACATTCGTGTAGCTCAGCTCCTTCGCGAAGCGCTTCGACAGGGCGTCAGCTTCGGGCAGCTGACCCGGCGTGACACCGCTGACAGGACCGTCGAGAACGACGACCGCCAGGTCGTGGCCGTCCTGCTTGTCTCCCGCGTAGAGCGGATCGCTGTACGCCGTGCCGGAGCGCAGCGACCAGGTCGAAGCGTCGAGCTGCTGCGAGAACGTGACATCGACCCGGTTGGCCGGCAGCTCGACGGTGCAGTGCGCCGCCGTGAGGAAGACCGTCGGCGAGATCAGCGTGCCGGAGCACTGCGGCTCGCCCGCGAAGACGAGCGCGCCGACCTGCGGGTGACCGCTGCCGTCGGGTGTGCCGTTCATGATCGCCGCCGCGCCGGCAGCGAGAACGAGGGCCGCGATCGCCGCGACCGGAAAGACTCTGAGCAAGACGCCTCCTTCAGAGAGAGCACGAATAGGTGTGGCCGCAGAAATCCGCCTGACCGAAAAAAATGGCCGGGCGCCCCTGCGGAGGGCGCACCGGCCGGGGGAGAAACCTGGTACCGCGGGGCCTAAAAAACGCCGCCGCTAAATCCGTAGTGACCGCCGTGACCGACGCCCTTCGCAGCCGCGAGGAGCGACGCAATGGTCGCAGCCAGGAACAGAACCTGGATGAGCTTGACCTTCCGCATGCGTTACCTCCTCTCTAGAACTTGACGTCTTGGAGCGCCTCTGCGGCTCTCCGGTACAAATCTGCGGCCGACGCGAGGTCGCCCGAGCCCTTCAAGGCATCGCCGCGCGCCACCCAGGCGGCCGCGACATGGGACGGGGAGCCGAGCTGCTCGAAGGAGCGCTCCGCGTCGCCGACGGCGGTGAACGCCTCGTCGATGCGCCCCAACTCGGTGAGTGCGCGCCCTCGAACGAGCTGGGCGCTGCCGATCTCGTCGAGGAAGTCGATGCGGCCCTCGAGCAGCTCGAGCGCGCGAGTCGCCTCCTCCTCTGCGAGGAGCGGTGCGCCGCTGCGCAGGTGAACCTGGGCGAGCGAAGAGATTGCCTGGGCGGCGTCCGGCTTCGAATCGGCCTCGACAGCGATCGCGAAGGCGTCCTCGAGGTAGCCGACTGCTGCCGCGGCGTCGCCGAGCAGGAAGGTGATGCCACCGAGATTGTTGAGCACGCGGCCGAGCTGAAGCCGGTCGCCGAGCTCCTCGTAGAGCCCACGTGCGTTCTCGGCGTAGAAGCGGGCGAGCAAGGTGTCGCCGCGCCGCTCGGAGACGAGCGAGGCCTGGAAGTTGGCGTGCGCTGCGAGCCTGTCGTCGCCGAGCTCCTCGGCGAGCGCCAGGGCGTTCTCGGCGTCAACGCGGGCGGCTTCGAGGTCGCGCTGGATCTGGTAGGCGCGAGAGCGCCAGCAGAGGATCTCGATCCGCAGCGGAATCGAAGCGACCGGCTCGCGGTTGCAGACCTCGAGGGCGAGCGTGAAGAGTGAGATGGCGCCGGCGACGCGGGTGCGCTTGAAGTCGACGCAGCCGGTGCGGAAGAGCGCCTCGGCGCGGTCGGTGTCGGTGAACCCGGGAGCCTCGACTGCCATCTGGGCGCGGCGCACGAGGCTCTGCGCCTCGTCGAGCCGGCCGATGTTCATCAGGGCGCGGGCCTCTGCGAAGAAGGCACGGACGCGGACACGCGGGCCGGCGCCGTCGAAGTCGATATTCGCGAGCGCAACGAGGGCCTCACTGAACCGGCCGGCGTCGCCGTGCTCCTCTGCCTCGGCAACGCTCGCCTCGCAATCGAGGGTCACCGTCTCGACGATGCTCAGGTGACGCGCCGGGGAGACGGGAGGGAGCGTGAGCTCGTAGTTCGCTGCTGAAAGGAGTTCGCTCATGGCCGCAGACGCAGCAAGGTCGAAAGGGAGGCCGAGCGCCATTCCATGTCGGCGTTGCCGGGCATCCCCATTTCGGGTACCCCGCCGCCGATTCGGCGTGCGCCGGTAGAGTCGAGCGCCGTATGGCCCATCGCGTCGTGCTCATCCCCGGAGACGGCACCGGCCCCGAGCTGACGGAGGCCACGCGCCGCGTTCTCGAGGCAACCGGTGTCGAATTCGACTGGGACGTCCGCCACGCGGGCGCGGAAGTCATGGACCAGTACGGCGGCAATCCCCTGCCGGACGAGACGCTCGATGCGATCCGCGCGGCCGGCGTCGCGCTCAAAGGCCCGATCACGACTCCCGTCGGCGGCGGGTTCCGCTCGGTCAACGTCGGCCTCCGCAAGGAGCTCGACATGTACGCCCAGGTGCGCCCTTGCAAGAGCTACGAGGGCGTGCGCACCCGCTTCGACGACGTCGACCTGATCATCGTCCGCGAGAACACCGAGGACCTCTACGCGGGCATCGAGTACGAGCAGGGAACACCGGACGCGGAGGAGCTGATCGCCTGGATCGAGTCGAAGGGCGGCACGCTCCGCCACCGCGACGCGGGCATCTCGATCAAGCCGATCTCGATCACCGGCACGCGACGCATCTTCGAGTTCGCCTTCGACTACGCGCGCAAGAACGGCCGCCGGAAGATCACGGCCGTCCACAAGGCGAACATCATGAAGTTCTCCGACGGCCTCTGGCTGCACACGGCCCGCGAGGTGGCGGCGGAGAACACGGACATCGATTTCGACGACCGGATCGTCGACAACATGTGCATGCAGCTCGTGCAGCGGCCCGAGGAGTACGACGTGCTCGTGCTGCCGAACCTCTACGGCGACGTCCTCTCGGATCTCTGCGCCGGGATGATCGGCGGCCTCGGCCTCGCTCCGGGCGGCAACTTCGCGGAGTCGGTCGCCGTCTTCGAGCCCACGCACGGCTCCGCCCCGAAGTACGCGGGTCAGAACAAGGTCAATCCGATGGCGCAGCTTCTGTCCGGGATGCTGATGCTGCGCCACCTCGGCGAGCTCGCCGCCGCCGACCGGCTGGAGCAGGCGATCGCCGACGTGATCCGCGAAGGCAAGAGCGTCACCTACGACATGAAGCCGAGCCGCGACGACCCGACCGCGGTCGGCACGAGCCAGGTCGCGGACGCAATCATCGAGAAGCTCGGATCAGGAGTCACCGCATGAGCGATTCAATGGCCACCGGCTACCACGACTTCAAGGCCGACCAAGGGCGCCGCAAGGTAACCGTCGTCGGCGCCGGGAACGTCGGCGCCACGTGCGCGCAGGTGCTCGCGCAGCGCGACTACGCCGACATCGTCCTCACCGACATCAAGGAGGGCCTGCCGCAGGGCAAGGCGCTCGACATCAACCAGATGGGCGCCGTGCTCGGCTACGAGCCGACCGTCGTCGGCACGAATAGCTACGACGAGACGGCCGGTTCCGACGTCGTCGTCATCACCGCCGGCCTGCCGCGCTCGCCCGGGATGAGCCGCGACGATCTCGTGACGACGAACGAGAAGATCGTCAAGGAGGTGACCCAGAAGGTGACCGCCGGCAGCCCCGACGCGATCCTGATCGTCGTCTCGAACCCGCTGGACGCGATGTGTCATGTCGCGAAGAACGTCTCCGGCTTCCCGAAGGAGCGCGTGTTCGGCCAGGCTGGGATTCTCGACACCGCCCGCTTCCAGACGTTCATCGCCTGGGAGACCGGCTCGTCCGTCAAGGACGTGGTCGCGGTGGTGCTCGGCGGTCACGGCGACCAGATGGTGTCCGTTGTCTCCGCGACGAGCGTCGGCGGCGTGCCGCTGCGCAAGCTCGTCGCCGAGGAGCGGATCGCAGAGCTCGTCGAGCGGACGGCGAAGGGCGGCGGCGAGGTCGTGCAGCTGCTCGGCACCTCGGCCTGGTACGCACCCGGCGCGGCGGCGGCGCAGATGGTCGACTCGATCATGCTCGACGAGAAGCGCGTCCTCCCGTGCACCGCTCTGCTCGAAGGCGAATACGGAATCGACGGCCTCTATATGGGCGTCCCGGTCAAGCTCGGCTCGAAGGGGATCGAGGCGATCCTCGAGGTCGACCTGGACGAGAGCGAGCAGGCGGCACTGCAGGCGTCGGCCGCCGCCGTCCGCGACGTCGTCTCTGTCCTCTCGGCGTAGGTGATGTAGATGGAGCTGGGCCTGAAGGGCCGCACCGCGATCGTTTGCGGAGCGTCCTCCGGGCTCGGGCTTGCCAGCGCCGAGGCGCTCGCGGTGGAGGGCGCGAACGTCGCCATGTTCGCCCGGCGCCGCGACCAGCTCGAGCGCGAGGCGGAGCGGCTGGGCGCGCTCGCGGTGCGGGGTGACGTCTCTGTCCCCGGCGACCTCGAGACGCTTGTCGAGACGACGCTGGAGGCGTTCAGCGGCATCGACATCCTCGTCTGGAACAGCGGCGGCCCACCGGCCGGGCCGGCGACGGGAATCGGCGACGCAGCGCTCGAGGAAGCGTTCGAGAGCATGCTGCTCGCGGCGGTGCGGCTCGTGCGGCTCTGCCTGCCCTACCTGGAGCAGAGCCCGGCCGGCCGGATCGTCTTCATCACTTCCGGAGCAGTCAAGGAGCCGTCGCCGCACCTCGCTCTCTCGAACGCGATCCGGCCGGGCGTCGCCGGCTACGCGAAGACGCTCGCGCGCGAGCTCGGCCCAAGGGCATCACCGCGAACTGCATCGCGCCGGGCCGGATCGCCACGCCGCGCCTGACGGAGCTGTACGGCGAGGGCGGCCCAACCCCCGAGCAGCTCGCCGAGATCCCACTCGGCCGCTGGGGCGAGCCGCGCGAGTTCGGCGACGTCGTCTGCTTCGTCGCCTCCGACCGCGCCTCATACCTGAGCGGGATCACGATCGGCGTCGACGGCGGCCTCGGCCGCGGCCTGCTTTGAGCTTCCTCAAGCCCGGCCGGCTCGTCGCCGCCGGGCTCGTGTTGCTGGTCATCGTCTCGGCGCTGTGGGTGCTGCCGTCGGACGAGTACATCTTCCTTCCGGACCCGGCGCATCCGGCGGCGCCGCTCGTCAAGGTGCCCGGCGCCAAGGACGACTCCGACGGCGGCGGGATCTACTTCGTCGACATCATCGTCCGCAAGGCGAGCTGGCTCGAACGGCTGGTGCCCGGGATCCGTAAGGACGCCGAGCTCGTGCCCTCGGACGTCGTCAACCCGGCCGGCGAGAGCGACAAGCAGCGGCGAAAGGAGGACCTGCAGGCGATGAAGGAGTCGCAGTCGGTCGCCGCGGCGGTGGCGCTCCAGGCGGTCCGCCAACAGAAGCTGATCAAGCTCAACGGCATCGAGGTCCGCCAGGTCGTGAAGGGAACGCCGGCGGCGGGGAAGCTGCGTGCGGGAGACGTGATCCTCGGCGTCGACGGCCGGACCGCGGGCACGGCTTGCACGCTGCAGCACATCCTCGCGGAGCGGCCGCCACGGTCGACGTCGACGCTGCGGGTGCGCCGGAAGGCCAAGGTGCAGACCGTGAGGCTGACACCGCTGACGGACCCGGGCAGCGGTCGGCGCCTGCTCGGGATCGTCGCGACTCCACTCGTCCACATCTCGAAGCTCCCAGTGCCGGTGAAGATCGACGCCGGCAACATCGGCGGGCCGTCAGCAGGCCTCGCGTTCACGCTCCAGGTCGCCGAGGAGCTCGGTCGCGACGTCGACCACGGCCTCAAGGTGGCGGCGACCGGGACGATGGAGGCGGACGGTTGCGTCGACTCGATCGGCGGCGTGACGCAGAAGACCGCGGGCGCGAGGGCAGCCGGTGTGGACGTCTTCCTCGTTCCTGCTGGGGATAACTACCGGGAAGCCAAGCGCCACGCCAAGGGCCTGAGGATCGTGGCGGTGAGCAGTTTTCAACAAGCGTTGCGCGCGCTGGCAACTGTCAGCAGGCACAGGTAGCTTTCGGTAGTTTTGCGGCCGGACGAAACGGCCGGAAAATGCACGATTTTCAGCCCCGGAACCGCTTGCTTCTGCGGAGTTCGCCCCTAGTATCCACTTTTGCGGGTGAGGGCCAATTCAATGGGGTGAAGGGGTGTAGTGAGCAAACGGCCGCTATTAACGTGCAACGATTGCTATTTCCGTCAGGCGGGTCTTTGCGCACTTCAGGTGGAGGTGACCTGCCCCACGTTCCGATTGCACACCAAGGGCTGTCTGGTGCCGCCGCGCCAGCCGAGGCTGATCCCACGCCCACTCGCCCACGCAACGGCCGCGGCCTAGCCCACTCTTCTCCTCAGCCTCTGTCTTAGACTCGGGCCGTGCGTCTCGGCAAGCCGAAGCAGACCGACGAGCCGGCACCCGAGGGTGCCGTCGCCGGCAGCCCGGTTCCGGAGAAGCGCGGCCGCCGCGGCGGCGGCGAGGACGCCTTCCAGCCGCGCCTCTGGCTGATCATCGGCGGCCTGCTGCTCGCGTTCGGCTACGTCGTCGCGTTCGTGATCGCGAACTCCGACGCGGTCAAGATCAGCTTCGTCTTCTACTCGGCGCGGACGTCGCTCGTCTGGCTGATCCTGCTCAGCGTCGTGATCGGGCTCGTCGGCGGGGTCCTGCTCTCGCAGCTAGTGCGCCGGCGCGGACGCCGGAAGTAGGCAGCTCGCCAGCCGCTCGACGCCCAGCCGGATCTCGTCGGGCGAGACGAAGCTGAACGCAAGCCGCGCCGTGTTCGGAGCGCCGCCGAAGTCGGCGCCCTTCACGAACGTGACGCCCGCCTGCTCGGCCCGGCCGAGCAGCTCGCCGGCGTCGACGTCCTCCGGCAGCTCGAGCCAGAGGAAGTAGCCGCCCTCGGGCCGGTTCCAGGTGGCGATGTCGCCGAGGTGCTCTTCGAGCGACTCGAGCATTGCGTCGCGCCGTGCCCGCAGCAGGCCGCACACGCGCTCGATGTTGGGCTCGAAGAGCCCGCGCCGCGCAAACTCGTGGATGGTGCCCTGCGAGAGCAACGCCGGCGTGATGTAGGTCGAGGCGACCTCTTCGACGAGCGAGCGCGCGAGCTCGGCCGGCAGAAGGAGGTAGCCGACGCGCGCGCCCGGGGCAACCGTCTTCGAAAAGGACGAGCTGTACATGACCTGTGTGCCGCCCTCGAGCTCGTGGAGCGTCGGCAGCGGCTCACCGTCGTAGCGGACGAGGCCGTACGGGTCGTCTTCGAGCGTGGGCAGCGAGCGCTCGCCGACCAGCGCGGCGAGTTGGCGCCTGCGCTCGAGCGAGAGCGTCACGCCGGCGGGGTTCTGGAAGGTCGGGATCGTGTAGAGAAATGAGTGCCGGCCGCCCGCGTCGAGCAGCCGCTTGAGCGCGTCGACATCGAGCCCGTCGGCATCGAGCGGCACCTCGGCGGGCGCGGAGAGGATCTTGCGTGGGCGGTCATACGTGGGCCGCTCGACGATCACGGAGCCCTGGCCGGAGAAGTGGTCGAGCAGGAAGTGGAAGCCCTGCAGGGAGCCGTTCGTGATCACGACGCGCTCGGCTCCGACGCCGTGGCGCTCGGCGATCCACTCCCGCAGCGGCTCGTAGCCGAGCGTCGAGCCGTAGGAGAGGATCGTGCGGCCGTCGCGCTGAAGCGCCGCCTTCGCGCAGTCGGCGAGCTCTTCGACCGGCAGGCACTCGGGCGCCGGAATGCCGCGTGCGAACGAGATCGGAGTCACGCGGCCAGCGTACCGGGGCGGGCGGCTGCGAGCTGCAGCCGCCCGCCCCGTGTCGACTACGCGCGAGACGTGACCCGGAAGGAGGCGTCCTTGCCGCCCGGGTGGCCGAAGCCCTTGTTCTGCACGATCTCGCCGACCTTCGCCTTCAGGTCGGCCAGATGCTGCGCGGCCTCGGCGGCGGTCAGATGTCCCTCGGCGACTTCCTGGTCGAGGTGCGTCTTCGCGTCCGCGAGGATGGCGTCCTCGAGGCCGGCGACCGTCTTGCCGTGCCCGGTCGCGATCTCGGCCAGCGACTTGCCCGAGCGGAGCTCAGTGACGAGCTGCGCGGGCGTCAAACCGAGGTACTTCGTCACGGTTGCGTCTGCGAACGGGCCGCCGTGATGGCCACCCGGCCCGCCGTGCATGCCTGGTCCGCCCGGCCCACCCGGTCCGCCCATGCGGAAGCCGGTCTGGTTCACGAGGTCGGCGATCCTGGCGTCGACGGCGGCGAGGAACGCGTCCCGCTCAGCCGCGGTGACGCGGCCGGCCGCGACGTCCTGGTCGACGTCCGCCTTCGCCTCGGCCTTGATGGCGGCCTTCAGGCCGTCGAGCGTCTTGCCGCTCGTCGCCGCGGTGATCTGGGCGAGGGACTTGCCGGCCGCGAGCTGGGTAGCGAGCTGCTGGTCGGTCAATCCGAGATAGTCCGCCGCGGCTCCGATTGCGTCACCGTGGATGCCGCCGCGATGCCCGCCCGTGTGGAACTCCCTGCCGGCGCCGAGGCCGGCGGCGAACGGCGCAGCCGAAGGCTGCGCCGTGTTCGCGTTGTTGTTGTTGCCGCTGCGGCCGGACGCGAGCGCGCTGGCGCCGCCGACGGCGAGAGCGGTGCCCGCGATCGCGATCATCACCTTGGTCCTGTCGTTCATCTCACTCCTTCGTTGGGGTCCGATGCTCACGAGGGCACTGACCTCCATCGAGGATGGCAGGCGAGTCGAAGAGCGCCTTAAGAATCGAGCCGAGGGCCGAGCTAGGCGCGCGCGTGCTCGGCGACGAGCCCGGCGACCTCGGTCGGCGTCGTGCCGACCCGCACGCCCACAGCCTCGAGCGCGGCCTTCTTCGCCTCGGCGGTGCCGGACGAGCCCGAGATGATGGCGCCTGCGTGGCCCATCGTCTTGCCGGGAGGAGCGGAGAAGCCTGCGATGTAGGCGAAGACCGGCTTCGACATCTGCTCGGCGATGAACCGGGCAGCCTTCTCCTCCTCGTCGCCGCCGATCTCGCCGACGAGCACGACCGTCTCCGTCTCCGGGTCGGCCTCGAACCGCTCGAGCACGTCGATGAACGAGGCGCCGACGACCGGGTCGCCGCCGATGCCGACGATCGTCGAGTTGCCGAGCCCGGCCTGCGCCAACTCGTGGCCGATCTGGTAAGTCAGCGTGCCCGAGCGCGAGACGAGGCCGATCCGACCCTCGCTGAACACCTCGGCCGGGATGATCCCGACGTTCGCCTTCCCCGGCGAGAGCACGCCCGGGCAGTTCGGACCGATCATCATCACGCCCTTCGGGCGGATGTAGTTGTAGATGCGCAGCATCTCGTGCGCGGGCACGTGCTCGGTGATCGCGATCACGGTGTGGATCCCCGCGTCGACCGCCTCGTAGATCGCGTCGGGCGCGAACCGGGCCGGGACGAAGATCAGCGTCGTGTTTGCGCCGGCCTGCTCGACCGCGTCGGCGACGGTGTCGAAGACCGGGATCCCCTCGACGTCCTGGCCACCCTTGCCGGGCGTGACGCCGGCGACGACGTCGGTGCCGTACGCCCGGTTGCGCAGGCCGTGGAAGCGTCCCTCCGAGCCGGTGAGGCCCTGCACGACGAGCTTCGTCTCGCGGTCGACGATGATCGCCATTATTTGCGCCCCTTCAGGACGAGCTTGCGGTCGTGCCAGGTGGCGCCCTCGGTGACGTGCGCGAGCAGCTCGCGGACCCGGTCGGCGTCCTCGCCATCGCAGCCGGTGCGCGCGAGCCACGGCTCGAGCTCATGCTCCTTGGGGAAGACGCCCGAGTCCTCGATCGTCAGTCCGGCGCCCTCGAGGAACCCACGCCACTCCTCCTCGGTGTAGTTGCGCACGTGCGTCGGGTCGCGCAGCTTTTCGGCTTCCTCGACGCGCTCGTCGGTATAGAGCGTGTCCTCGACGAGAACGACGTCCTTCGCGACCCTGGCCATCTCGCGGACGGCCAGCTCGACGTCGTCGAAATGGTGCGGTGCGATCCGCGTCGCCACCGTGTCGAACGACGAGTCTGCGAACGGGAGGTCCTCGGCCCGCGCGGTGGTGTCGGCGCCCATGCCCGGTGCGGAATCCGCGGTCACGACCTGGAACCCCCGCTCGCGCAGGCGCCGGGCGACGTGCCCGCCGCCGGTCGCCACGTCGATGGCCGTCTCGCCCTCGGCCCACGCGACGAGCGTGTCGAGATCCTCGCCGGCGGCATGCGAGGCAGAAGTCCGGTAGCTCTCGGCGCGCTCCGACCAGACATCGCTCATCGGGCGAGCTCCACGGCCTTCTTCGCGGCGTCGAGCATCGTCGGCTCGACGTGGAGGTTCGGCGGCGCCGCGTCCTCCAGGATCTTTCGCCCCTCCTCGGCGTTCGTGCCGTCGAGACGGACGACGATCGGCACGGAGATCTCCATCCGCTCGAGCGCCTCGAGGATGCCGCGCGCGACCTCGTCGCAGCGCGTGATCCCGCCGAAGATGTTGAAGAAGACCGACTTGACCTGCGGGTCGCGGGTGATCACCTCGAGCGCGTCGACGACGCCCTCGGCCGAGCCGCCGCCGCCGAGGTCGCAGAAGTTGGCCGGGCGCCCGCCCGCGACGACGACGACGTCCACGGTCGACATCGAGAGCCCGGCGCCGTTGCCGAGGATCCCGACCTCGCCGTCGAGCTTGACGTAGGTGACGCCCTTCTCGCGCGCGAACGACTCGAACGGGTCGGCGGCAGCGGTGTCACGCATCTCGGCAACGTCGGGGTGGCGATAGAGCGCTGCGTCGTCGACCGTGAACTTCGAGTCGAGCGCCTTCACGACGCCCTCGGGCGTGACGATCAGCGGGTTGATCTCGCAGAGCATCGCGTCCTCTTCGATGAAGCAGCGGTAGAGCTTGCCGATGATGTCGAGCACCTGCTTCTGCTCGTTCGGGTCGTCGATCCCGGAGCGGTAGATCAGCCGCCGGCCCTGGTAGGGCTGGAAGCCCTCGAGCGGGTCGCTGTGCAGCCGGGAAAGCGCGTCGGGGTTCTCTTCGGCGACCTGCTCGATCTCGACTCCGCCCTCGCTCGTCAGCATGAAGAGCGCCTTCTTCTCGCCGCGGTCAAATGTGATCGAGAGGTAGTACTCCTTCGCGATCTCGGAGGCCTGCTCGATCCAGACCTTCTCGACGACGTGGCCCTTGATGTCGAGCCCGAGGATCTCGCGTGCCTTCTGCTCGGCGTCGGCCGGGTCCTCGGCGAGCTTGACGCCGCCTGCCTTGCCGCGGCCGCCCGTCAGCACCTGGGCCTTGACAACGACCTGCCCGCCGAGCTCCTCGGCTGCTGCGCGCGCCTCCTCGGGAGTTGTCGCGAGCCGCCCGTCGGAGACCGGGATCCCGTAGCGCCGGAAGAGCTCCTTGCCCTGATATTCGTGAAGGTCCACGGCGGGCGAGTCTAGCCACGGGGCCGCGAGTCGGGAGGCAGGTACCGTTGCCGCGATGGACGGTGCTGACGCGATCGTCGTCGAGGGGCTTCGGAAGCGGTACGGCCAGGTGCAGGCGCTGGACGGCGTCTCGTTCTCCGTGCACGACGGCGAGGTCTTCGGGCTGCTCGGGCCGAACGGCGCCGGCAAGTCGACGACGATCCGCACGCTGGCGACACTGACGGTGCCCGATGAGGGACGAGCGCTCGTCGCCGGGCACGACGTCCGGCGCAAGGCGCAGGCGGTGCGCCGGGCAATCGGCTACGTGCCACAGGACTCGGGCGCCGACACGTATGCGACCGGGCGGGAGAACCTGATGTTGCAGGGACGCATCCAAGGCATGGGCGGCAAGGCGCTGCGCGACCGGGTCGACGAGCTGCTCGGCCTCGTCGGGATCGTCGAGGCGGCGGACCGGGTCGTGCGCGGCTACTCCGGCGGCATGCGTCGCCGGCTCGACATCGCGCTCGGGCTCGTGCACCGCCCGCGCGTCCTCTTCCTCGACGAGCCGACGACGGGCCTCGACCCGGAGGCGCGCGTGGCGATGTGGGACGAAGTGCGCAGGCTCGCGACGCAGGAGAGCCTGACGATCCTCTTGACGACGCACTACCTCGAGGAGGCCGACGAGCTCGCCCAGCGCGTGGCGATCGTCTCGCGGGGCCAGGTCGTCGTCGAGGGAGAGCCGGAGGAGCTGAAGCGCGCCTTGCAAGGCGACGCGCTCTACGTCGAGCTCGCCGACGGGCGCACCGAGGAGGCGTTGCGCCTGGTCGAGGCGGCGGGGGCGAAGCCGGAGACCGTGCTCGACGGCCGGACGATCGTCGCGCGGGCCGACGACGGCGGCCGGGCGCTCCCGCGTGTGCTGGCCGCGCTCGACCAGGCAGGCATCGGCGTCGCCACCGTGTCGGTGCACCGGCCCTCGCTCGACGACGTCTATCTCCACTACACCGGCCGCGACTTCGGCGAGGAGGATCGCGCTCAGCCCGGCGCGGTGCGGGTGGCAGGCGGACGATGACGACGGCCCGCCACACCTGGTTCTTCATCGGGCGCCAGGTGCGCAACCTGCTCCGAGAGCCGATCTGGGTCGCGATCACGCTGGTGCAGCCGATGATCTGGCTCCTGCTCTACGGGCAGCTGTTTTCGCGGGTGCCTTCATTGCGCGCCGGCGCCGACTCGTATGTCGAGTTCCTCGCGCCGGGCGTCGTTGTCATGAACGCGTTCTTCGGCGCCACGTGGAGCGGGATGGCGATGATCGACGACCTGAACAAGAAGTGGGTCGAGCGCTTCCTCGCCACGCCTGTGAGCCGGCTCGCGATCGTGCTCTCGCAGGTCGCCCGCGCCGGCCTGACTGCGATCGTGCAGGCGCTCGTGATCCTGATCGTCGGCCTGGCGCTCGGCGTGCGCGTCCACGGCGGCGTCGCGGGCTGGTTCGTCGTCCTGCTGGCGGCGGCGCTGATCGCGACCGTCTTCGCCGGCATCTCGCAGGGAATCGCATTGCTCGTTCGCCGCGAAGCGACGATGATCGGGGTCGCGAACTTCATCGGCCTGCCGCTCATGTTCCTCTCCTCGATCCTCATCAGCCGAGAACAGATGCCCGACTGGATGGACTTCCTCGCCAAGTTCAACCCGGTGAACTGGGCTTCCGACGCCGCGCGCTTCGCGATCGTCTCGGGCGGCCACTGGAGCTCGATCAGCGTGGATCTCGGGCTGCTGCTCGCCGCCACCGCAGTCACGAGCTCGTTCGCCACCTGGACGTTCAAGGCGTACCAGAGGTCGCTCTGATGCGCCGGCTCGTTGTCGCGGCGGTCGTTGCGCTCGCACTGGCCGCGCCGGCGGCGGCGGCCGACGTGCCCCTGAACTGGCGGGAGCACGTCACGGACGGCAAGGGTCACGTGGTGATGACCTTCGAGGTGCGTGGCCTCGTCTTCGACAAGACGGGCTGGGCGGCCGCGATCAGCTTCACCAACAACTCGAAGCGCACGGTGTCGATCAATCCGGATTTCGGGCTCGCGCTCTACAAGGCGAAACACGGCACCGAGCATGCGAACCGCCTCCTCGTCGCAGCGAGGGTCGATCCGAAGATGCCGACGAGGCTCGGCCCGGGCAAGCGCTGGCGCGGCGCGATCGGAGGCAACGGCAAGCCTCCCGTCGGCATGTACGTCCGGGTCGTCTTCGGCTACTTCACCGGCCTCTCGGTGGAGGGCGCCCCCGGCGGCTTCACCTGGGTCACCGATCACGCGTACCGGATGAAGAAGCCGTCCGGCCCCGTCGCCTGACAGCCGCCATTTTCCAGGCGATGGCCACGTCCCTTCGGGACGTGTCCTTGCCTCTGAGGCAGGGGCGTGGCGGGAACCGCCACGCCGAACGGGACGGTGCCCCTCGCGGGAGCAGGGCATTTGCACCAACGAGACATGTCCTTGCCTCTGAGGCAGGGACATGTCGCAAAAGGGCAGGTGTCAGGCCCCCGCGAGGACGCAGATCACCTGCCCCGTCTTCACCGGTAGCCCTGCCGCGACGGAGAGCTCCGAGACGACGCCCGCGCGGTGGGCCTGCACCTCGTTCTCCATCTTCATCGCCTCGACGATGCACAGCACCTGGCCCGCCTCGACCTCGTCGCCGTCGGCGACGGCGACCGACAGCACCGTGCCCTGCATCGGGCTGACGACCGCGCCCGATGCGCCGCCGCCCTTCTCCGCCGCGTGGCGCTCGTGCCGGCGGCGGGCCAGGTCGGCCCACATCGGCTCGGGGCGCAGAAGCGTCACCTCGAGCCGGCGCCCGTCGACCTCGACGGCGAGCGGCTCCTCGCGCGACCGCGCCGCAGACTGCTGGTGGCCGCCGGCCGGCGTCGAGAGCTCGACGGCCCGCGCAGCCAGTTGCTCCGACTCGACGACGCCGTGGCAGGTCGCGCCCTCGATGAAGCACGGGTGCCGCAACAGCGCCCGGTGGAAGCCGAGCAGCGTCGACGTCCCCTCGATCACAAACTCGTCGAGCGCGCGCAGCATTCGTGCCCTGGCGTGCTCGCGGTCGGCGCCGCGGACGATCAGCTTGGCGATCATCGGGTCGTAGAGCGCGGAGATCACCGAGCCCTCGTCGACCCCCGAGTCGACGCGAACGCCGGGGCCGCCGGGCTCGCGGTAGCGGACGATCGGGCCGGGCGCGGGCAGAAAGCCGTTCGACGGATCCTCGGCGTTGATCCGGCACTCGATCGACCAGCCTCGCAAGACGACGTCGTTCTGCGTCACCGACAGCGGCTCGCCGAGAGCGATGCGCACCTGCTCGCGGACGAGATCGATGCCCGTCACCTCCTCGGTGACCGTGTGCTCGACCTGAATGCGTGTGTTCATCTCCATGAAGTAGTACGAGCCGTCTGGCGCGAGCAGGCCCTCGATCGTCCCCGCACTCCGATAGCCGGCCGCACGCGCGGCGCCGACCGCGATCTGGCCGATCCTCGCCCGCAGCGCCTCGTCGACCGCCGGCGACGGCGTCTCCTCGACGAGCTTCTGATGCCGGCGCTGGATCGTGCAGTCGCGCTCGCCGAGGTGGATCACGTTGCCGTGCTCGTCCGCGAGCACCTGCACCTCGACGTGGCGCGGATCCTCGAGGTAGCGCTCGACGTACACCGACGAGTCGGCGAAGTACGACTGGCCCTCGCGGCTGGCCGACTCGAACGCCCGCTGCGCCTCGCCCGCCGAGTGGACGATCTTCATGCCCTTGCCGCCGCCACCTGCCGCCGCCTTGATGATCAGCGGATAGCCGATCTCCTCGCCGAGGCGGACGACCTCCTCGGCCGAGCCGACCGGGTCCGTCGTGCCGGGGATGATCGGGACGCCGGCCGCCTGCATCGCGGCCCGCGCGGCGGTCTTCGAGCCCATCAGCTCGATCGAGGCCGGCGGCGGGCCGATCCAGACGAGCCCTGCCTCCTCGACGGCCCGCGCGAACTGGGCGTTCTCGGCGAGGAACCCGTAGCCGGGATGCACCGCTCCCGCGCCCGAGCGGGCCGCGGCGTCGAGCAGCTTGTCGATCCTCAGGTAGCTGTCGGCCGCCGTCTCGCCGCCGAGCGCGTACGCCTCGTCCGCGTCCCGGGCGTGGCGCGCGCTGCGGTCAGTGGCCGAATAGACGGCGACCGACCCGAGCCCGAGCTCGCGCAGGGTGCGGAAGATGCGAATCGCGATCTCGCCGCGATTCGCCACCAGCACCTTCTCGAAACGCGCCTGCTGCGAGGACATGGCCGCGTATTCTCCTGATCCGTGACTCACGCCGACCAGCTCACCGTCGCCCGCGCCGTCTCGGTGCCGATCGTCGTCCTGCTCTACGCCCTCGACTTCCACGGGCACGACTACTGGGCCACCGGCGTCTTCATCGTCGCGATGGCGACCGACTGGTTCGACGGCAGGCTCGCACGCAGGCAGGGGCGCACGTCGGCCCTCGGCTCGCTGCTCGACCCGATCGCCGACAAGCTCCTCGTGCTGTCGGCGATGATCGTGCTGATCGACGAAGGCGTCTTCCCGGCCTGGATGGTCGCGGCGATCGTGGCGCGCGAGCTGCTGATTTCGGGACTACGTCTCGCGGCGATCGAGCGCGGCGTGGTCATCTCGGCGCGCGACCTCGGCAAGTGGAAGACGTGGTCGCAGGCGGTCGCGGTCGGGATCGGCGGCTTCGCAGCCGCAGGCGCCTGGGACGACACGATCGCCTGGTGGGCGCTCGTCGTCGCGCTCGTGCTGACGTGGGTCTCCGGGCTGGACTACGCCCGTGTTGCGCCGCGGCTGCTCCGCGGCCGGCCGGCATCTTCCCCTTAGAGGCTAGGCGGCGAGGGCCGGGCGGGTGGCGCACCAGTCGTCGAACGCTGCCCAGCGGGCGAGGTACTCATTGAGGCGGACGAGCCCGTCCTCGACCTCGGCGCGCACCGCGAACATGCAGTGAACGCAGTAGGGGCGTTCCGACGCGGTCTCACATTCTTCGCAGCGGATGCACAGCATCATGCGGTGTCAACGAATGACAGACCGCTGCCGTTACGGCCGGCCCGGGTACGGGCCGCCGGCCTGGAGGCTCTCGCGGATGCCGGCCCGCCACCAGGGGCCCGGATCCGACGCCGTGGCCGTTTCACTGCGGAGAGCCCGGTCGACCGCCGCGGCAACTGCGTCGGCGATCTCCGCCTCAGGCTCCGGCGTCAGCTCGATCTCCACAGCCCGACCCTACTGTGCAGGGCCTAAAGGGAACCCGGGTGCAGGCCGATTGAAAGGTCGATGCGTCGCCTCGTCGTTCTCTCCGCCCTGGTCCTGAGCCTGCCGGTCGCCGCCGCCGCGACGACTCTCGCGAGCGGGCGCTCGTGGGCGCAGCCGGAGATCAAGGCCACGGTCGCCGCCGGCCTCATGTCGGGCGGCCCGGCCGGCTTCCGCCCCAACGACCCGCTGCTGCCGCTCGATCTCTCCCAGATCGTCACCGGCCTCGCGGCGGCCCAGGCCGACCCGGAGGCGACGGAGCCGATGCCGGGCTCTCTGCCGGTCGAGACCCCTGTCACGCCCGTGACGCCCGCACCGCCCCCGAAGCCCACGACGCCGCAGAAGCCCGTCACGCTCGCCGCGCTCGACACCTCGCTCGTGCGCGCGGAAGGCCTCGGCGACGCCGCCTACCGGTTCTACCTCGGCGCTCGCCGGGCCGGGCTCGCGCCACCGTCGCGGTTCGGCACCGAGACCGTCGCGCGCCTGATCGGCCTCCGCCTCAACCACCCCGCGTCCCAGGACGCGCTCGAGCTGCAGCCGGCCGAGCCGGCAACGCGCGCCGAGGCCGCGTACTCGGCCGCCCGCGCGCTCGAGCTCGGCGACGAGACCCGCCAGTGGGTGAAGGACACCAGTGCCACCTTCGACCTCGGGCCGCTGACGCCCTGGCAGCGCCGGATCCTGACCACAGCCGTGCGCTTCATCGGCTTCCCGTACGTCTGGGGCGGCGAGGACGAGAAGCTCGAGCGCGGCTTCGACTGCTCGGGGTTCGTCTGGCGCGTCTACAAGCTGCAGGCGTATGCCGGCGGCGAGGCCTTGCCGGCAACGCTCAAGGGCCGCACGACCTACCAGATGTCTGGCGAGGTCAAGCCGGCGGCGCGGATCGGCTTCGACGACCTGCTCCCCGGCGACGTCGTCTTCTTCGGGCCGAAAGGCGAGCGCTCGAAGCCGAAGGAGATCGACCATATGGGCCTCTATCTCGGCAACGGCTGGCTGATCCACTCTTCCGGCTACGGCGTCGCGCTCACGCCTCTCGACGGCTGGTATCGCGAGGAATTCGCCTGGGCCAGGCGCCCCCTCGCGGAGGCAGGGCTCGATTCACTCTCGTGAGGGGCGCGATTCCCTGACATGAGGGATCGCGCTGGTTGACATTGATCACCCCTTCGGGTGATTCGTGACGGCCTCCGATGGGAAAGAATCCCCGCATAACTCGGCGTCGTCTGGAGGCACGGATGTTGCAGTGGCATCCCAAGTTGTTTGCGGTTCTCGCCCTCGTGGCACTGGTTTTCGCAGCTCTTCTGGGCGGCGTGAGCTGGAATGAGTTCGCAAACTTCAACTGGTAAGCGAACGTTCTCGATGAGCCGCGGGTGAGCCGCACTCTGGCCCTCCCGCCGCGCATGCTCGCGGTCGTCGTCCCGGCGTTCATTGCCGGGGCGGTGATCTACGTCGCCGCGGTCTACAGCTTCTTCACCTCGAACCCGTCGACCCAGACGGTGATCGCGATGGTCCTGCTGCTGGCGGCCACGACGATCGCCGAGCGCTATCCGGTGCCCGTCGAGGGCGTCGACGCGAGCGGCGTCTCGCTCGGCTTCGTCTTCGGCGTCGCCGCGATCGCCCTCTTCGGCTGGGACGTCGGCGTGCTCGTCTTCGCCACGCCCCAGGCCGTGATCCAGCTCTGGGAGCGCCGGCCCGGGATCCGGATCGCCTTCAACGCCAGCGTCTTCGCGATCGCAGCGGCCGCCGGCGGCGCCCTTGTCGCGCCGATCGACGGCGACAGCGCCGGCGGGATCCTCCTTCGCGTGCTCGTCGCCGCGTTCGTCCAGTACTGGGTGAACATGCTGCTCGTCACCTGGGTGATCGCCGCCAACGCCCGCCGGCCGTACCTGCCGCTGATTCGCTCGAACGTCGCCTGGACGATCGTGCCCTTCACGCTGATGGCGTCCGCCTCGCTGATGCTGGCCGTCCTCTGGCAGCGGACGCCGTGGCTCTCTGCCGCGCTCGTCGGGCCGCTGATCGCGATCGCGCTCTACCAGCGGTCGACGCACAAGGTGCTGCGGGCGATGCGGCTCGCCCTGACCGATCCGCTCACCGGGCTCGGCAACCACCGGCACTTCCACGACCGCCTCGCCCTCGAGCTGCAGGCGGCCACGGACAACGACGAGCCCCTGACGCTCTGCTTCGTGGACATCGACGACTTCAAGAGGATCAACGACAGCTTCGGGCACCCCACAGGCGATCGCGTCCTCTCGCAGGTCGCGACGCGCCTGCGCCAGGACGGCGAGGCGTTCAGGCTCGGCGGCGATGAGTTCGCGATCGTCTTCGCCGGACGCGACGAGCGCGAGGCCGTCGACGCGGCAGGCGCGATCGTCTCGCGGATGGCGGCGCTGGAGATCGAGCACGTCGGCTCGATCACGATCAGCGCCGGCCTCGCCACCTTCCCGTTCCACGCCACCGAGCTCCACGAGCTGATCCGCCTGACGGACAGTGCCCTCTACTGGGCGAAGGAGCACGGCAAGAATCGCGTCCACGTCTCGCGCGCGGACGTGATCGAGCTCGCGGAGCTGAAGCGCCTCGCCGGCGGGTCGGATCGCGCCGCCCGGTTCCGGGCCGCCTCGAGCCTCGCCCGCGCCGTCGACGCCCGTGACGTCTACACCGGGAGCCATTCGTCGCGGGTCGCCGATCTCTCCGCGAAGATCGCCGAGCGCATGAGGCTGCCGGGCGAGGACATCGAGCTGACGCGCCTCGCCGGCTCGCTACACGATCTCGGCAAGCTCGCCATCCCGGAGGAGATTCTCCGCAAGCCGGGCCCGCTGACCGACGCGGAGCGGCTCGTGCTCGAGCGTCATCCGCAGATCGGCTACCGGATGCTCGAGAGCCTCGGCGTCGACCCCGTCGCCAACTGGGTGCTGCACCACCATGAGCGCTGGGACGGCACGGGCTACCCCGAGGGCCTGCCGGGCGAGCGGATCCCGCTCGGCGCCCGGATCATCTTCGTCGCCGACGCGTACGACGCGATGACGTCGGACCGCGTGTACCGCAGCCGGCTGAGCGACGAGGAGGCACTCGAGGAGCTCGAGCGCTGCGCCGGCTCCCAGTTCGACCCGACGGTGGTCGAGGCGTTCGCAGTCGAGCTCGGCCTGACGGCCGTCGCGTCCTGAACCGTCCCGTCGGAGCTTCCCAGTGGCGGAGCGACCCGGTTCGCGCCGATACTGAGAGCCTGCCGGTCGAGCGCCCCAACCTTCAGGACCTCTTGACCACGACCTGTGCGGAGCTCGTGACGCAGCTCGGCGGCACCGGTTGCATCGTCTCGCGCGTGATCGGAGACGTCCTCGTCCAGATCGCCGAGTCGGCGCCCGACGGCCGGACCTTCCAGCTCGGGCGCGGCTTCCTCGTCTCGCAGTTCCCGGAAACGCAGCGGGTGCTCGTGAGCGGTGAGCCGCGCGCCGTGTCGACGCTCGACGAGGTGCCCGATCCGGCGGAGCTCGACGTCCTCCAGGAACTCGGCGTCGGCTCGGTGCTGATGCTCGCGCTTCGCGTCGACGAGGGCCCGTGGGGGCTCGTCGAGATCTATCGCAACGAGCCGCCGGAGTTCGACCCCAGCGAGATCGAGCGCGCTCAGCAGATCGTGGCCGTGGCGGAGCGCCGCTTGCCGGAGGTCGCTACTCGACCGTGAACGTGCCCTTCATGCCGCTGGAGGCATGAGGGTCGCACTGGTACGTCGGTGCCGGCCTTGACGGTCTCGGCGTTCTTGCCGCCCTGCGAGACCATCGGATTGAGAAGATTTCGGTTCGTGCGAATCCCTCGATCGATACCCCTCGACGGGGGACGCGCCGGTACGGGGCGCCGAACACGATTGAGCAATGCGGCTTGCGGCCCTCCTTGTTCTGACGACGTCCATCGTTACCGGGCTCTGCCTGGCCGGGACTGCATTCGCCGAAGGTGGCAAGTCGCGCGACCTGTCCGGCCGGGTCTCGGCGCTCTCGACGTCGTCGATCTCGGTCAAGGACGGCAAGCGCACGCTGACCTGCGCGATCGGCGAGCGCAGCCCGAGCGTTTCCGGCCTGGCGGTCGGCGACCGCGCACAGATCCTTTGCCGCCGCGTCCGTGACGGCTGGCTGCTCGTCAAGGCCCGCGAGCTGAAGCCCCTGCCGGCGAAGGCCGCCGGCGAGATCACGGCTCTCACAGATTCCTCGCTCACCGTGGGCGACCTCACCTGCTCCGTGCCGGATCGCCTGGCCGAGAAGGTCGGGAACCTCAGCGTGGGCGACAAGGTCGGCATCCTCTGCCTGCGCGGCGTCCTTCAGGCCGTCGAGCGCAAGGGTGGCGACGACGGGGGCGACGACAAGGAGCCGGGGCCGAGCGTCGTCACGCTCACCGGCGTCGTCAGCGCTGCCTCGGCGAGCTCGCTCTCCGTGCACGGCGAGCGCGACCTGACCTGCTCCGTGCCCGCTGCGGCCGCAGACAAGGTTTCCGGCCTGCACGTCGGCGACAAGATCAAGATCGCCTGCGCCAACGGCGTCCTCACCGGCTTCGCCCGGCCCGAGGCGCCCAAGCCGCCGTCAACCGAGCCGAGTCACAGCACGAGCGGCGCCGGTGTGCTCACGAGCATCCGCGGCGACGGCCTGACGATTCACAACGAGGAGCACGGCGACCTGTCGTGCAGCACCACCGATGCCTCGCCCAGGCTTGGCGACTACCACGTCGGCGATCACGTCAAGGTCAACTGCGCGGACGGCGTCCTCGTTGCCATCGCACGCTTCTAGCTCGCACGCTTCTAGCTCGCCCGCTTACAGCGGAATGTTGCCGTGCTTGCGCGGCGGCCGGCGCTCTCTCTTGGTGATCGACGTCTTCAGCGCGTCGATCAAGACGGGCCTCGTTCGCCTCGGCTCGATCACCTCGTCGATGTAACCCCGCTCGGCCGCGGTGTACGGGTTCGCGAAGCGCTCCTTGTAGTCCGCGATCAGCTCGGCGCGCCTCGCATCGGGATCGTCCGACTCCGCGAGCTCGCCCCGGAAGACGATGTTCACCGCGCCCTCGGGTCCCATCACCGCGACCTCCGCGGTCGGCCACGCGAAGTTGAAGTCGGCGCGGATGTGCTTCGAGCTCATGACGTCGTAGGCGCCGCCGTACGCCTTGCGCGTGATCACCGCGAGCTTCGGCACCGTCGCCTCCGCATAGGCGTAGAGCAGCTTGGCGCCGTGCCGGATGATCCCGCCCCACTCCTGCGACGTCCCCGGCAGGAACCCCGGGACGTCGACGAACGTGACAAGCGGGATGTTGAACGCGTCGCAGGTGCGCACGAACCGGGCCGCCTTGACCGAAGAGTCGATGTCGAGCACGCCGGCAAGCGCCTTCGGCTGGTTGCCGACGATGCCGACCGGCCAGCCGCCGAGCCGCGCAAAGCCGCAGACGATGTTCTCGGCGAACTGCGGCTGGATCGCCAGGAAGTGGCCGTCGTCGACGACCCGCTCGATCACCTGCGCGATGTCGTAGGGCTTCGTCGCCTCGTCCGGGACGATCTCGTCCAGCTCAGGTGACTCCCGGTCGGAGGGGTCCGACGACTCGGCGTAGGGCGGCGGCTCGACGTTGTTCTGGGGGAGGAACGAGAGCAGATAGCGGGCGTCGTCGAGCGCGGCCTGCTCGTCGCGCGCGGTGAGGTGCGCGATGCCCGACTTCGACGCGTGCGTCGCTGCGCCGCCGAGCGCCTCGAAGTCCACCTCCTCGCCGGTCACCGTCTTCACGACGTCGGGGCCGGTGATGAACATGTACGAGCTGCCCTCGACCATGAGGATGAAGTCGGTCATCGCGGGCGAGTACACCGCGCCGCCTGCACACGGGCCCATGATCAGGCTGATCTGCGGGATCACGCCCGAGGCCTGGACATTGCGCCAGAAGATCTCCGCGTAGCCGGCGAGCGAGACGACGCCTTCCTGGATCCGCGCGCCGCCGGAGTCGTTGATCCCGATCAGCGGACAGCCGTACTTGACGGCCATGTCCATCACCTTGCAGATCTTCTCGGCGAAGACTTCGGAGAGCGAGCCGCCGAAGACGGTGAAGTCCTGCGAGAAGACGAAGACCTTGCGGCCGAAGATCGTCCCGTAGCCGGTGACGACGGCATCCCCGTACGGGCGGCGGTCGAGCATCCCGAAGTTCGACTCGCGGTGGCGGACGTAGCGGTCGAGCTCGACGAACGAGCCCGGATCGAGCAGACGCTCGACGCGCTCGCGGGCGAGCAGCTTGCCCGCCTCACGGTGCTTGGCGATCGACTTCTCGGAGCCGGCGTGCTCGGCCTGGTCGCGAAGCTCCTCGAGCCACTCGAGCTTCTCGCGGGTCGTCTCGTGGACCGGCTTGTCGTGATCTTTGTCGGGCGCCTTCGCCATCGCGGCGGAGCCTACCGCGCCCGCTCGGGACCAGTCCTCCGCGGTAGGCTCGCCGCATGGACGCGATCGACCGCTCGACCGTCTGGCCGTACGACGAGCACGGCGAGCCGGGGCCGTACACCTACCAGCGGGACGCCCACCCGACCGGCGTCGCCGCCGAGCAGGCGCTCGGCGAGCTCGAGGGCGGCAAGGCGCTCCTCTTCCCCTCGGGCACCGGCGCCGCCACGACCCTCGTCCTGACCGTCTGCTCGCCCGGCGACACGATCGCCCTCGCCGCCGGGTGCTACTACGGCACCGGCGTCCTCTTCAAGACACTCGAGCGCTGGGGCCTCTCGCTACGTCGAGTTCGACCAGACCGGCCCGCCGCCGGACGGCGTCCAGCTCGTGTGGCTCGAGGCACCGTCCAACCCGATGCTGACGATGCCCGACTTCGAGGCCGCGGCGGCGCACCCGGCGCCCGTCGTCGTCGACGCCACCGCTGCGACGCCGATCCATCTCCGCCCGCTCGAACGCGGGGCCGACTACGTCGTCCACAGCGCGACGAAGTTCCTCGGCGGCCACCACGACGTGCTGCTCGGAGTCGTCGCCTCGCGCGACGAAGACGGCGATGCAGCGGCTCTGGCTGGTCCGCAAGAACCTCGGCATCGTCGCCGCACCCGACCCGGCGTGGCTCCTGCTGCGCGGGCTGAAGACGCTCCGGCTGAGGGTCGAGCGCCAGACCGAGAGCGCGGCGCTGATCGCGTCGCGCCTGCGCGAGCATCCGGCGGTGCTCGTCGTCCGCTACCCCGGCTTCGGCGGCCTGCTCTCCTTCGACGTCGCAGACGGCGCGGCGGCGAGGCGCGTCGAGACGTCGACGACGCTGATCCGGAACGCGACGAGCCTCGGCGGCGTCGACTCCTCGCTCGAGACGCGCCACCGCTGGGAAGGCGACCGCGTGCCCGAGGGCCTGCTCCGCCTCTCGGTCGGGATCGAGGACGCGGAGGCGATCTGGGCCGATCTCGCGGCAGCGCTCGCGAGGATCTAGGTTACAAAGCAAGAAAAGGCAAAAAAGATGGTCAGGAGCGGGGGTTATCTCGTTTCTCACAGCGCCTGCGCGGGCATACGCCCGCCGGAAGACCGAGGGAAAGGAAACCTGAAACCCCGTCATCACACCTTGCGTGGCATGCGTAGCTCTCGGAGCGTCCCTCGGCGCCCGTGCAGACCGCACCAACTCAGAAGGAGAACCTAGTGGCCGTACAGCAACGCCGTCCGCGCGGTACGTCGACCGCGCAGGACGGGCCGGCCCCGACCGAGCAGGAGCTCCAGCGCCTCGTCGAGGCGCTTCGCGCTGCTCAGCGGGGCGAAACCGGAGTGCGCTTCAACACGCGCAAGCGGGGCCTTATCGGGGACCTTGCGCGGGCGTTCAACGAGCTCGCGGTAACACGTGAGCAGGCGACCGGGGAGCTCACGAAGCTCTCCCGCGTCATCGGCAGGGAAGGCCGGCTCACCGAGCGCGCCTCGTCCGACGGGCTGAGCGGAATCTGGAAGCAGCAGATCGACGCGGTCAACGCCGTCGTCGACGACCTCGTCCGCCCCACCGTCGAGGTCGGCCGCGTCATCGACGCCGTCGCACAGGGCGACCTGACCCAGAAGATGGCGATGACGATCGCGGGCCAGCCTGTCAAGGGCGAGTTCCTCCGCATCGGCACCACTGTCAACTCGATGGTCGACCAGCTCTCCTCCTTCGCCGACGAGGTGACGCGCGTCGCGCGCGACGTCGGCACCGAGGGCCAGCTCGGCGGCCAGGCGAAGGTGAAGGGCGTCTCCGGGACCTGGAAGGACCTGACGGACAACGTCAACGGCATGGCGGAGAACCTGACCACCCAGGTCCGCAACATCGCCGAGGTGACGACGGCCGTCGCCCGCGGCGACCTGACGAAGAAGATCACGGTCGAGGCCAAGGGCGAGGTCCTCGAGCTGAAGAACACGATCAACACCATGGTCGACCAGCTCTCGTCCTTCGGCGACGAGGTGACGCGGGTCGCCCGCGAGGTCGGCACCGAGGGCCAGCTCGGCGGCCAGGCGAACGTCAAGGGCGTCAGCGGCACCTGGAAGGACCTCACCGACAACGTCAACTTCATGGCCACGAACCTGACGACGCAGGTTCGCGGCATCGCCCGCGTGGTGACCGCGGTCGCCGAGGGCAACCTGAACCAGAAGTTCACCATCGAGGCGCAAGGCGAGGTGGCCACCCTCGCCGACACGATCAACTCGATGATCGACCGGCTGCGCGTCTTCGCGGCCGAGGTGACCCGTGTCGCCCGCGAGGTGGGCACGGAGGGCAAGCTCGGCGGCCAGGCCGAGGTGGAAGGCGTCTCCGGCACGTGGCGCTCGCTGACCGAGTCGGTGAACGGGATGGCGGACAACCTCTCGCAGCAGGTGCGCAACATCGCCGAGGTGACGACCGCGGTCGCGACGGGCGATCTCTCCAAGAAGATCACCGTCGACGCCAAGGGCGAGATCCTGCGCCTGAAGAACACGATCAACACGATGGTCGACCAGCTGTCCGCCTTCGCGGACGAGGTCACCCGCGTGGCCCGCGAGGTCGGCACCGAGGGCCAGCTCGGCGGCCAGGCGAACGTCAAGGGCGTCAGCGGCACCTGGAAGGACCTCACCGACAACGTCAACTTCATGGCCTCGAACCTGACCACGCAGGTGCGGGGCATCGCCAAGGTCGTGACCGCGGTCGCCGACGGCGACCTGAACCAGAAGTTCACGATCGAGGCGAAAGGCGAGGTGGCGGCGCTCGCCGACACGATCAACTCGATGATCGACACCCTGCGCGTCTTCGCCGAGCAGGTGACCGGCGTCGCCCGCGAGGTCGGCACCGAAGGGTCGCTCGGCGGGCAGGCCGAGGTGCCGGGGGTCGCCGGCACCTGGAAGGCGCTCACCGACAACGTGAACTCGATGGCCCAGAACCTGACGGGCCAGGTGCGTGGGATCGCCGAGGTGACGACCGCGGTCGCGAACGGGGATCTCTCGAAGAAGATCACCGTGCAGGCGAAGGGCGAGGTCGCAGGCCTCGCCGAGACGATCAACACGATGGTCGACCAGCTCTCGTCGTTCGCGGCAGAGGTGACGCGCGTCGCGCGCGAGGTCGGCGTCGAGGGCCGCCTCGGCGGCCAGGCGACGGTCGAGGGCGTCTCCGGCGTGTGGCAAGGACTGACCGACAACGTCAACCTGATGGTGCGCAACCTGACGAATCAGGTGCGGAACACGGCCGAGGTGACGACGGCGGTCGCGAAGGGCGACCTGTCGGAGAAGGTGACCGCCGACGCGGTCGGCGAGTTCCTCGTCCAGAAGAACACGATCAACGTCATGGTCGACCAGCTCTCGTCGTTCGCCGACGAGGTGACGCGCGTCGCCCGCGAGGTCGGCACGGAGGGCCGCCTGGGCGGGCAGGCAGACGTGAAGGGCGTCTCGGGCACGTGGAAGTACCTCACCGACAACGTCAACACGCTCGCCGACAACCTCTCCACCCAGGTCCGGAACATCGCCGAGGTGACGACCGCTGTCGCCAACGGCGACCTCTCGAAGAAGATCACCGTCGACGTCAAGGGCGAGGTGCTCGAGCTCAAGAACACGATCAACGTCATGGTCGACCAGCTCTCGTCGTTCGCCGACGAGGTGACCCGTGTCGCCCGCGAGGTCGGCACCGAGGGCCAGCTCGGCGGCCAGGCTCAGGTCGAAGGCGTGTCCGGCGTGTGGCGCGGCCTGACGGAGAACGTGAACACGCTCGCCGACAACCTCTCCACCCAGGTGCGGAACATCGCCGAGGTGACGACCGCAGTCGCCCAGGGCGAGCTCTCGAAGAAGATCACGGTCGACGCCAAGGGCGAGGTGCTCGCCCTGAAGAACACCATCAACACGATGGTCGACCAGCTCTCGTCCTTCGCCGCCGAGGTGACGCGTGTCGCCAAGGAGGTCGGCACCGAGGGAATCCTCGGCGGCCAGGCTCAGGTCGAGGGCGTCTCCGGCGTGTGGCGCGGGCTGACCGAGAACGTGAACACCCTCGCCGGCACGCTGACGACCCAGCTCCGCGCGATCGCCGAGGTCTCGACCGCGGTGACGCAGGGCGACCTGACGCGCTCGATCACCGTCGAGGCGCAGGGCGAGGTCGAGGAGCTGAAGGACACGATCAACCTGATGATCCGCAACCTGCGGACGACCACCGAGGTGAACGCGCAGCAGGACTGGCTGAACACGAACACGGCGCGCTTCTCCGGCATGCTCCAGGGCCAGCGCGACCTGACGACCGTCAGCCGGCTCGTGATGAACGAGCTGACGCCGCTCGTCTCGGCCCAGCACGGCGCCTTCTACCTGCTCGAGAGCCAGGAGGAGGCAGACCCCGAGCTGCGCCTCGTCGCGAGCTACGCGTTCAAGCGCCGCAAGGGCGTCTCGAACACCTACGCGCTCGGCGAAGGGCTTGTCGGCCAGGCGGCCTTCGAAGGCAAGACGATCCTCGTCACCGAGGCCCCTGAGGACTACATCGCGATCGGCTCCGGGCTCGGCCAGGCGGCGCCGGTCAACATCATCGACCTGCCGGTCGTCTTCGAGGACCACGTGATGGCCGTGATCGAGCTCGCCTCGTTCCAGCCCTTCAACGAGACGCACCAGCAGTTCCTCGAGCAGCTCTCCGAGACGCTCGGCGTCGTGCTGAACACGATCCTCGCCAACATGCGGACGGAGGAGCTGCTGCTGCAGTCGCAGTCGCTGACGCTCGAGCTGCAGTCGCAGTCCGAGGAGCTCCAGGCCCAGCGTGACGAGCTCGAGCGGACGAACCGCGAGCTCGAGGAGCAGGCCAAGTCGCTGAAGGCCTCCGAGGAGCTGCTCCAGGCACAGCAGGAGGAGCTCCAGCAGACGAACGAGGAGCTGGAGGAGAAGGCGCAGCTGCTCGAGGAGCAGAACACGCGCATCGAGCAGAAGAACTCCGAGGTCGAGGCGGCACGCGTCGCGCTCGAGGAGAAGGCGGAGCAGCTCGCGCTGACCTCGAAGTACAAGAGCGAGTTCCTCGCCAACATGTCGCACGAGCTGCGCACGCCGCTCAACTCGCTGCTGATCCTCGCGAAGCTGCTCTCCGACAACCCGGACGGCAACCTGACCGACAAGCAGATCGAGTTCGCGAGCACGATCCACAACGCGGGCAGCGACCTGCTCGCGCTGATCAACGACATCCTCGATCTCTCCAAGGTCGAGGCCGGCAAGATGGACGTCGAGCCGACCGACGTCGAGGCTCGGACGGCGTTGCGGACTACGTGAGCGCACCTTCCGGCCGCTGGCGGACGAGAAGAGGCTCGAGTTCGCCGTCGTGCTCGACGAGCGGTGCGCCGGACTCGATCCGCACCGACGAGGGCGGCTGCAGCAGGTGCTCAAGAACCTGCTGTCGAACGCCTTCAAGTTCACCGAGGAAGGCAAGGTGGAGCTGCGGATCGCAGCCGGCGCCGTCCGACCTGCAGTTCGCGTCGGAGTCGCTCGCCCGCGCCGACGGGATCGTCGGCTTCACGGTCCACGACACCGGCATCGGCATCCCCAAGGACAAGCTGCGCCTGATCTTCGAGGCGTTCCAGCAGGCCGACGGGACGACGAGCCGGCGCTACGGCGGCACGGGTCTCGGCCTCTCGATCAGCCGTGAGATCGCGCGTCTCCTGGGCGGCGAGATCCGCGTCCAGTCGAGACGGACACGGGCAGCACGTTCACGCTCTACCTGCCCACCGTCTACACCCCGGCGCCACCGCTTCCGGGCGAGCTCCCGGATCCCGAGCTCGCGGCGATCGGCGACTTCACGGCGGCGCTCGATCCAGGCGGCGACAACGGCCGCTCGTCGATGACCGCGGTGATCGAGGCGCCGTTCGTCGCCGTGATCGAGGACGTCGTCGGGGACGACCGCGAGGAGATCGAAGGGGAGGACCGCGTCGTGCTGATCATCGAGGACGACGTCGAGTTCGCCCGCACGGAGCTCGGGATCGCCCGCAGCCGCGGCTTCAAGGGGATCGTCGCCACGCGCGGCGACCACGGCGTCTCGCTGGCGCACGAGTACCGGCCCGACGCGATCATCCTCGACCTGGGCCTGCCGGTCGTCGACGGCTGGCAGGTGCTGGAGCACCTGAAACGGCATCCGGCGACGAGGCACATCCCGGTGCACATCGTCTCCGGCACGGCCGACGGCCAACGCGACGCACTCCGGTCGGGCGCCGTCGCCGTGCTCGAGAAGCCCGTCTCGAAGGACGACCTCGAAGGGGCGTTCGGCTCCATCGAGCAGTTCATCGCCCGCGGCGTCCGCAACCTGCTCGTGGTCGAGGACGACGACGACCAGCGGAACGCGATCGTGGCGCTGATCGGCAGCGGCGACGACGTCGAGATCACGGCGGTCGCATCCTCCGAAGCGGCGCTCGCCGAGCTCGAAGAACGCCGGTACGACTGCATCGTGCTCGACCTGAAGCTGCCCGACGCGAGCGGCTTACGACCTGCTCGAGACGATCAAGAAGGACGCACGCTTCCAGAGCGTCCCGGTGATCGTCTACACGGGCAGAGAGCTGACCCGCAAGGACGAGACGCGCCTCCGCCGCTATGCGGAGACGATCATCGTGAAGGACGTCCGCTCGCCGGAGCGCCTGCTCGACGAGACGGCGCTCTTCCTGCACCGCGTCGAGTCGCAGCTGCCCGAGGAGAAGCGGCGCATGCTGGAGCAACTGCACTCGGCGGACGCCGTCTTCGAGGACAAGCAGATCCTGATCGTCGACGACGACGTGCGGAACGTGTTCGCGCTCGCGAGCGTCCTCGAAGGCGCCGGCATGCACGTGCGCTTCGCGGAGAACGGTGTCGAGGCGCTGCAGCTCCTCGAAGAGAGCCCCGACGTCGACCTCGTGCTGATGGACGTGATGATGCCGGAGATGGACGGCCACGAGGCAACGCGCCGCATCCGCGCGCAGGAGCGGTTCGCGCAGCTGCCGATCATCGCGTTGACGGCGAAGGCGATGAAGGGCGACCGCGAGCAGACGATCGCCGCCGGCGCGTCCGACTACATCCCCAAGCCGGTCGACACCGACCAGCTGCTGAGCCTGATGCGGGTTTGGCTCTACCGCTAGGCAACCAGGACGAAAGGCCTTCGCCGCCGGTCCCGCTGGGAGCGGGCGAAGGCCCCGGCGCCGAGCCGCGCCCGGAGCTGGAGGCGCTCGAGCTGCACCTGCTGCTCGAGGCGATCTACCGCCACTACGGCTTCGACTTCCGGGAGTACGCCCGCGCGTCGCTGAAGCGACGGGTCTGGCGGCGCATCTACGCCGAGGGCCTGACGACCGTCTCCGGGCTGATCGAGCGCGTGCTGCACGACCCCAAGGTGATGGAGCGCCTGCTGCTCGACCTGTCGATCAACGTGACCGCCATGTTCCGGGACCCGAGCTTCTATCTCACGTTCCGCAAGCAGGTCGTGCCGCTCCTGAGGACATAGCCCTTCACCCGCATCTGGGTCGCCGGCTGCTCGACCGGCGAGGAGGTCTATTCACTCGCGATCCTGCTCGACGAGGAAGGGCTCTACGACAGGACGCGCATCTACGCGACCGACATCAACGCGGTGGTGCTCGACCAGGCGAAGGCGGGCGTCTTCCCGATCGACAAGATGCAGGAGTACACGCAGAACTACATCAAGGCCGGCGGAGCCCGGGCCTTCTCCGAGTACTACGTCGCCGAAGTACGAGGGCGCGATGTTCGACACGCTCGCTGATGCGACAACGTCGTCTTCGCGCAGCACAACCTCGTCACCGACCGCTCCTTCAACGAGTTCAACGTGATTCTCTGCCGCAACGTCATGATCTACTTCGACCGCACGCTGCAGGATCACGTCCACGAGCTTTTCCACGACAGCCTCGACACGTTCGGCGTGCTCGCTCTCGGCCACAAGGAGTCGATCCGCGTTCACGCCCGCACGAGATCGGTACGAGGCGCTGGACGCCGAGCGAGCGCATCTACCGGAAGTGTGACATGACGAAGGAGCTGATCGTGATCGGCACGTCCTGGGGAGGCCTCGCGGCGCTGCAGTCGCTGCTCGCCGGCCTGCCCGGACGATCTCGCCGCGCCGATCGTCGTCGCGCAGCACCGGAGCCCCGACTCGCTCTCGCAGGCGATGCATCGAGCCTCGCTCCAGTCACGCACGACGCTGACGGTGTCCGAGGCCGACGACAAGGACGTCGCTCACGCCCGGGCACGTGTACCTCGCTCCGCCCGACTACCACCTGCTCGTCGAGCCGGGGACGCTCCGCTCTCGGTCGACGAGCGCGTGCAGTACAGCGCGGCCGTCGATCGACGTCCTGTTCGAGTCGGCGGCCGACGCGTACGGCGAGCGCGCAGTCGGCGTCGTGCTCACCGGGGCGAACGCGGACGGCGCCGAGCGGCCTGGCGCGGATTCAGAGGCGGGGCGGCGTACGCGATCGTGCAGGACCCCGTCGACGGCGGAGAGCCCCGAGATGCCGAACGCGGCGCTCGCGCGGATCGAGCCGGACTCGGTTGCCCGCCTGGAGGAGATCGGTCCGTTGCTCGGCCGGCTCTGCGGCACGACGACGGCGGACGCGGCCTGATGGTCGCTGCGACGAGCGGTGGAGCAGGAACCAGCTGATGCCGAAGCATCCTGCTGGTCGACGACCGCGCCGAGAACCTGCTCGCGCTCGAAGGCGATCCTCGAGCCGCTCGAGCAGGAGCTCGTGACGGCCTCGTCGGGCGACGAGGCGCTCAAGCGGCTGCTCGAGGACGACTTCGCGTGCATCCTGCTCGACGTCCAGATGCCGGAGATGGACGGCTTCGAGACCGCGACGCTGATCAAGCAGCGCGAGCGGACGCGCATGATCCCGATCATCTTCCTGACGGCGATCTCGAAGGACGAGGCGCACGTCTTCCAGGGCTACGACGTCGGCGCCGTCGACTACATCTTCAAGCCGTTCGACCCGCAGGTGCTGCGCTCGAAGGTCGGTGTCTTCGTCGAGCTCTGGGAGAAGACCGAGCAGCTGCGCCGGCAGGCGGAGCTAGCTGCGCGAGCGCGAGGTCGCCGAAGTCCGGCGCGAGAGCGAGGAGCGCTACCGGCAGCTCGCCGACGCGATGCCCCAGATCGTCTGGATGTCAGACAGCGAAGGTCACGCGACGTACTACAACGAGCGCTGGTTCGAGTACACCGGGATGGAGCCCGGCAAGGCGGACGCCACCGCGTGGACGCTCGTCGTCCACCCCGACGACCTGCCGCGCGGCGCTCGTGCACCGGCGACGCAGACGCTCGCGAGCGGCGAGACCTTCGAGGTCGAGTACCGCTTCCGCGCGGCCGACGGCAGCTACCGCTGGCACCTCGGCCGCGCCATGCCGATGCTCGCCGAGGACGGGAGCATCGAGTTCTGGATCGGCACGGCGACGGACATCCACGACCGGCGTCGCACCGAGGACATGCAGCGATTCCTGCTCGAGGCCGGCGAGGAGCTCGGCGGATCGCTCGACTTCCGAACGACGCTCGCAGCGGTTGCCCGGCTCGCCGTGCCGGAGGTGGCCGACTGGTGCGCGGTGCACATCCTCGAGGACGACGGGACGATCCAGGAGCTCGCAGTCGCGCACGCCGACCCCGCGAAGATCGTCTTCGCACGCGAGCTGCAGGAGCGCTACCCGGCGGAGGCCGAGGGCCAGTCGGGGCCTGCGGCCGTGATCAGGAGCGGCACCCCGGAGCTCGTCTCGGAGGTCACCGACGAGATGCTCGAGGCGGCCGCCCGCGACGAGATTCACCTCGGGCTGATCCGAGAGCTCGGAATCTCGTCCTACCTCTGCGTGCCGCTCGAGGCGCGCGGACGGACACGTCGGGGCGATCACGCTCGTCTCGGCGGAGTCGGACCGTCGCTTCGGCGAGCGAGACCTCCTGCTGGCGAAGGAGCTCGCGCGGCGCGCGGGCACGGCGGTCGACAACGCCCGGCTCTACGACCGCACCGAGCGCCTGGCGCGCGCCGCCCGCGTGCTCGACACGATCGGCGACGGCGTCGCGCTCGTCGACCGCGAGGGGGCGATCCGCCTCTTCAACACGGCGGCCCAGGCGATCTTCGGCGTCGAGGAGAGCGCGATTGTCGGCCTGTCGGCCGAGGAGGCATTGCCCGCGTGGCATGAGCTCGCAGCCACGGGCCCCGCTGACCGACGATCCGTCCGAGAGTCGTGCCGAGAGCGTCCCTGTCGACCTCGACGGAACGGAGCTTTGGCTCTCCGTCGCCGGCGTCACCTTCGACGAGGGCATCGTCTATGCGTTCCGCGACCTGACGGAGGAGCGCGCAGTCGAGCAGCTCAAGTCCGACTTCGTCGCGACCGTGTCGCACGAGCTGCGCACGCCGCTCGCCGCGATCTACGGCGCCGCTGTGACGCTGCGCCGGTCCGATCTCGACCTCGAGGATTCGATGCAGCAGCGCCTGCTGGGCGTCATCGCCGACGAGTCGGACCGGCTCGCGCACGATCGTCAACGACGTCCTGCTCGCGAGTCATCTCGACTCGGGCAAGCTGCACGTTCACGATCGAGGCCTGCGACGCGCGCGAGCTCGCGGCTGCGAGCGTGATTACGGCGCAGCGCCGCACCTGCCCGGCTCGGTCGACGCTCGAGCTGCACGCTCCGAACGCGGCTGCCGCGCGTCGCCGCCGACGCCGAGCAGCTGCGACAGGTGCTGACGAACCTGATCGACAACGCGATCAAGTACTCACCCGACGGTGGCCCGGTGACCGTGCTCGGTCACACGCGACGGCCAGAAGGTGCGCTTCTCCGTCAGCGACGAGGGCCTCGGGATTCCGGCGGCGGAGCGGCGACGGATCTTCGAGAAGTTCTACCGACTCGACCCGCACATGACGCGCGGCATCGGCGGCACGGGGCTCGGCCTCTACATCTGCCGCGAGCTCGTCCATCGCATCGACGGCCGGATCTGGGTCGAGACCAACGGCAACGGCACCAGGGGCTCGGTCTTCTGGTCGAGGTCCCGATCGCCTCGCGGGCGAAGGCGACACGCCCGCGCGCCCACGGCCGTCGCGTAGAAGCGATAACCGCTCCTCCGCGTACCATGTCCGGCGCGCCGGAGTAGCTCAGCTGGTAGAGCAACCGCCTTGTAAGCGGTAGGTCGTGGGTTCGAGTCCCTCCTCCGGCTCTCGTCCGGAGCCGGAGCGTGGCGGCCGGTGCGGCTAGAGCAGGACCTGGCGTGACTTCTGGTGCGTCAGGATCTTGCGCTTCACGCGCTGGAGTGCGTTGTCGATCGTCTTCGTGTCGCAACCGAGGATCTCGGCCATCGACTCGTACGACTCGCCCTCCAGATAGAGACGCAGTGCCTCCGCCTCGAGGTGACGAGAGCCCCGAGCCGAGCGCGAAGACGAGACTCTGCAGCTCCTCGGTCGAGATCACGCAGACGGATGGCTCCTGCGTATGCGGCCCGGGGAGCGCCTCGCCGAGCGTGCACTCGCCGTCGGTGTCCTGGCCCGCCGGGGTGTGGCTGAACGAGACGTAGCTGTTGAGCGGCGAGTGCTTGAACCGCGTCGCCGTCTTGATCGCGGTGATGATCTGCCGCGTCACGCAGAGCTCGGCGAAGCTGCGGAACGACGTCTCCATCTCGGGCCGGAAGTCGCGCACCGCCTTGTAGAGGCCGATCAGCCCTTCCTGAATCAGGTCGTCCGAGTCGCCGCCGGCGAGGAAATACGAGCTCGACTTGAGCCGGACGAAGCCGGTGTAGCGCCTGATCAAGGCATCGAGGGCGCTGCCGTCCCCGTTGCGTGCCTTCATCACGAGTTGCAAATCCTCAAGCTCCCGTTGAGCCTTTTGGGCAGTCTTGAGAGCGGTTGCTGGTCTGGCGGCCAAGGCTTTCCCCCGTATTTGCGGAACCGGATAAGGGTGAAGTCTCACCCTGAGGTTGAGATGAAAGTAGCATGGACCGCGCAAAATTACAATAACCTTGCAAAGGTCCCGGGACCCGTAGGGGTTCGATTCGCGATCCGGCCGCGACGGAGGCGCTCGAGCCGGGCTCGTGTCTCGTCGTCGAGCCGGTCGCCGAGCTCGCTTCGCTGCTCTGCCGGCGAGCGTGCGGACTCCAGGTCGCCAAGAAATGTCCTCGAGAGGAGCGTCTGAACCTCGCGGCCCGCGGTGCCTCGCACGGTCCGCGTCCGACGAGACGACGCAGACGCGCTCCTCGCGCTTGTGCTCGACGGCGAGCCGCTCGAGCAGCGTGTCTGCATGTGGGTGGTAGCGAACCGAGAGCGGGCCTCGCTCCAGTCCTCGCCCACGCCGTCGAAGACGAGCGACGCCGCGGGCGCCCTTCATGGCCACGAAGCTCGCCAGCGTGTCGATCAGCTCACGCGTGTCTGCGAATCCACCCGCGTGCAGGAGGTTGTAGCCGTCGAACAGGTAGAGCGTCGGCTCAGCCATGCGCATGCATATACATGTCCATCGACATGTACATGTATGTACATGTGCCTAGCCCGCCGCCCGCTGGCGCCTGGCCTCGAAGAGGAAGACGCCGGCCGCGACCGAGACGTTCAGCGATTCGACCCGGCCCTCGAGCGGGATCGAGACGAGGCCGTCGCACGCGCGGCGCACGAGCGGCCGCAATCCCTTGCCTTCGGCGCCGAGGACGATCGCAGCACCCGAGCGAAGGTCGGCCTGCCAGAGCGTCTGGTCGCCGTCCTCCGCAGCGCCCCAGACCCACAGGTCGGGGCCCTTCGACCTCGTTCAGGTACCGCGCCAGGTTCGTGACGACGGCCACCGGAAGGTGCTCGACGGCGCCCGCCGAGGCCTTGCAGACGGCGGCGGTGACGGTCGCCGAGCCGTGCGCCGGCACGACGACCCCGGTTGCACCGGCGCCTTCCGCGCTCCGCACGACGGCACCGAGGTTCCGCGGATCGGACACCTGGTCGAGGCAGACGATGAGCGGCGCCGGCGGCGGCGAGCTCGTAGGCATCGGCGTACCTGTATGGCTCCGCCCACGCGACGACGCCCTGATGGTCCCGCGTCCGCGCGGCCTCGCTGAGCTCACGCTCGAGCTTGACCTTCGCACGCTGCTCGGCAAGCCAAGGCTCAGAGCCGATCGCGCGCTCGGTCGCCCAGATCTCCGGGACCTGCCTGCGCCCCGCCCGGAGCGCTTCGCGAACGGGATTGCGCCCGTAGATGAGCTCTCGGCTCACGCGCGCCGCACGAGCCGGTAGCCGTCGCCTTCGTCGCGGACGTCCCAGCCGAGCGCCGGCGATGCGGTCGCGCAACTCGTCGGAGGCGGCCCAATCCTTCGCCGCGCGCGCCCGGCGCCGCTCCTCGGCGAGCTCCACGACCTCGGCCGGAGCCTCCGCCTGCTCAGCGAGCGAGGCGAGACCGAAGACATCGAGTCCGCGCCGTAGCAGCTCCTGGTACCCGGCCCGTCGCCACTCGTGGAAGAGCCGCAACGCATCGGGCGTGTTGAAGTCGTCGTCCAGGACGGCGACGAGCCTGCCCCACTCCTCCTCCGGCGCCTGCTTCGCCTCCTCGGCGAAGCCGTCGCGAAACGTCTGCACCTGTGCGGCCGCCTGCGCCATCGTCGACTCGGAGAAGTCGAGCGGCTTGCGCCAGTGGCCGGTCATGAAGAAGAGCAGCAGCGTCTCGGCGCCCCACTCGTCGAGCGCGTCGCGGATCGTCACCGAGTCGCCGGTCGACTTCGACATCTTCTCGCCGGTGAACTGCAACAGCCCGTTGTGCGTCCAGAGCTGGGCGAACGGGTGGCCGAGCGCCTGCGACTGCGCGATCTCGTTCTCGTGGTGCGGGAAGACAAGGTCGAGCCCGCCGCCGTGGATCTCGAAGACGGGGCCGAGCAGATTCTCGGCCATCACCGAGCACTCGATGTGCCACCCCGGCCGTCCAGGCCCCCACGGCGATTCCCAGCTCGTGTCCTCGCCGGGCTTCGTCGCCTTCCAGAGCGCGAAGTCGCGCGGATCCTCCTTGAGCGAGCTCGGCTCCTGATCCTCGACCTGGTCGAGACGCCGGCCCGAGAGGCGCCCGTAGTCGGGGAAGCTCGCGACGCGGTAGTAGACGTCGCCTTCGACGGCATAGGCGTGGCCGCCGGCGATCAGCTCTTCGATCGCGTGGACGATCTGAGGCACGTGGTCCGTCGCCTTCGGCAGGTGGTCGGGCATGCCGAGGCCGAGGCCGCCGGTGTCCTCCAGGTACCACTCGGTCGCCTCCGCCGCGAGCGCAGCGCTCGCGCCCGGCGCCGCGTCGTAGATCTTGTCGTTGATGTCGGTGATGTTGTGCACCAGCGTCACGTCGTAGCCGAGCTCGCGCAGCCAGCGCCGAAGCCACATGCCGAGCACGAACGGCACCGCGTTGCCGACATGGGCCCGCGCGTAGACCGTCGGGCCGCAGAAGTACATCCGGATCGGGCCGGGCGGCGCCGGGAGCTCGACCTTCCCGCGGCGTGAACGTGTCAGAGAGCCGCATCGACCCTCCGCAGCGTCTCGTCGCGGTCGAGCGCGGCGAGGACGGCGGCCAGCTCCGGCCCGCGCTTGGCGCCGGTCAGAGTGAGGCGAAGCGACTTCAGGTCGCCGCCGACCGCCTGCAGCTCCCGCAGGATCGCGCGCGCCGCGTCCGTGTCGACGCTCCCGTTCGCGCGCTCGCGGAGCTCGCGGAACCGCTCCAGCGTCGGTCGCGCCTCGGGCGGCAGCTCGGCGCGGTCCGGCGAGACGACCTGGCGGGCGATCTCCTGCGCCTCGACAAGCGTCCGCGCTCCGCGCAACGCGGGGACCGCCGACAGCGGAGCGCCCGCAGCCGTCGGCGAGCTCTTCGTCGGACATGGCCGCGATCGCATCGATCGCGAGCCGGCGGATGCGGCCGAGGTCGTAGTGGACGTCGTGCTTCGGCAGGTCGAGCTCGTCGAGGTAGTGCCGCACCGCCTCGGCCGGGATGCCCTCTTCACGCAGACCCGCGACCGTGGCGCCCTCGGCGCGCTTCGAGAGCTTGCGCCCGTCCTCGCCGAGCAGCAGACCATGGTGGACGTACTCCGGCGCTTCCGTGCCGAGCGCTTCGTGGAGGCGCCGGTGCAGCGGCTCGTTGGGACGGTGGTCGTTGCCGCGAACGACGTGCGTGATGCCGAAGTCGATGTCGTCGACCACCGAGGCGAGCTGGTAGGTCGCGGTGCCGTCCTCGCGGATCAGCGTCGTCCCTTCGAAGCGATCGGTGCCGAGCCGTTCCGCAGCGGCACGGTAGACGTCCTCGCCGCTCGCTCTGGCGTGCCGGGCCCTCGTCCCAGCGCACGCCGAGCCAGTCGAGATCACGCAGGATCGCCTCCTCGCCGCCCGGCACGTTACGGGCCGCATCCGTGTCGTCGATGCGGAGCAGCAGCCAGTCGCCGAAGCGCCGGTTGCCGACGGCGCTGAGCGCGTTGCCGACGTGCAGCGAGCCCGTCGGGCTCGGTGCGAAACGAACCCTCTTCACGCGGCCGAACCTAGCAGGCCACGACGCCCGATCCGCCGGCCCGACGCGCCGCCAGGGTGCCCCGCCGCCGGATCGCGGTCGACGAACCGGGCGTCTGGTGAGAAGAAAGCCTCAATCCAGCCTCGGGAATCTACGCAGCCGAATCGCGCCCTTCCCTGATGGCGTGCGCGCCGGTGGCGCCGACGATGCACGGATCACTACCCCTTTGACATCGAAGGAGCAACCGTGAGGAACCTCAAGACCATCTGCGCGGCACTTGGCGTCCTGGCGCTCGCCACGACGCTGGCCGGCGCCGCGCTGGCCGGGACGGCGACGAAGACCAAGGTCGTCACGTTCAGCGCCAAGTACTCAGGCACTGCGGTCACGAAGGTGACCGACAACATCGCCGACATCTCCGCGACCGGTACCGGCACCGGCACCCTCGATCGGCGCCGGCAAGGTCTCCGGGCAAGGGCACGGGCGACACCGCCGTGCAGCCGTGCGTCCCGTTCTCCGGCACCGGAGCCATGACCGGCACGGCCGGGACGAAGCTCACCTTCAAGGTCGCGCCGGGCTCGACCGGCTGCGGCGACGAGGGCGGGCAGATCTTCAGCATCACCGGCAAGGCCATCGTCGTGAAGGGCACCGGGAAGCTGGCGAAGGCCAAGGGCACCCTGAAGTTCACGGGCGTCTACGACCGCGGCGCGGGCACGTTCACGCGTCAAGTTCACCGGGCACCTGACGGTCCCGGTCGTCTAGGGCCCAACGGACTAAGGAGCAAGCCATGAAGAAGATCCTGACTCTCGCCATCGCGTTCGCCGCCGCCGCGACGGTCGCGACCGGCGGCACTCGCGGCGGACCCGATCGAGACGCCGTTTCCGGCGCCGCAGGTCGTCCAGGTCTTCGTCGCCGCTCAGACGGTGACGCGCGGACGGCGCGGTCGGCAACTTCTTCGCGCCCGGCGCGAACGGTCACTTTCCGCGCGTACGCGGTCGACGGCAAGACACACAAGGTCCTCGTCGCGAAGGACGTGAAGTACTTCTACGTGACGATCCCGAACCAGCCGAACGTCAAGCTGAAGTACGACCCGAGCGCTCCCGGCGCGACGCACGCGCATGGCGTGGACCGGCACCTGGACGGTGCCGGCGACCTATCGCCGGGGCATCGTCGACTTCAAGGTCCTCGTCAAGAGCGACGCGCAGAAGTCGCAGGGCCAGTTCGTCCAGTTCCCGGTCTCGACCTCGCAGCTGACGATCAGCGAGTCAGCCGCCTCCGGTGCTTCGCGCACGGGCCGCGCAGCCTGCAGCGAACTCCCGATGCGGGCTCGCTCGACGTGTCGCTCTACGTCGACAGCGTCAACGGCACCCGCCCGCCGCGGCCGCAGCACCGAGGCCGATCGGCTGCACGCAGACGAACGTCTACAAGCGCGGCGAGCAGTTCGTGCTCCGCAGCTGGGGCATGGACATGGCGAGCGGCGACGTCCTCTCGTCCGACGAACGTCGACATCCGCCACCGCCGTAATCCCCGGGCGCCCGTCACTGACGCTCAACTGGGGCGCGCACGGCGCGACCACGAACCGCGTCTGGTTCTGGACGAACGCCTGGAATATCCCGACCGACTATCCGCTCGGCGACACGACGATCCATGTCGTCTTCAAGACGGACGACGGCAAGATCGGGATCTACGACTACAACGATCACGATCATCCCGTAGCGAGAGACGAAGGGACCACCACCATGAACGCCACCACTCACTCGTCACGCTTCCGGAAGGTCGCCGCCGGCTCTGCTCGCAGCGGCTCGGAGTGCTGCTCCTGCCGGCGACGGCCCTCGGCGACCCGACGCCCGTCGCCGCCCCCGCAATTCCGGGTGTCGCGGCCCTCCCGGGCCCCGTCGTCGATCCCGGTAAGCCCGGGGCCGACATCAAGGTACTGAAGACCGACGCCCGACATCGCGCTGCCCGGCACCGCAGTCGACGATCTCCGGCACCGGCCTCCCCGCCGGCAAGGACGTCATCGCTCACCTGGGGCACCGCGAACGTGGACTGGGTGCTCGACCCGCGCGCCGACAGCGTCGACTACCTGGGCCGGAAGGCCACCAAGATCACGGTGCGCCTGGCGACAAACGCCAGACGAACGCCAGCGGCGCGTTCAGCGTGCAGCTGAAGGCGCCGCACCGACTTCGGCGGCCTCCACGACATCTACGCCGTCGTCGACGGCGTCCAGGTCGCGAAGGGCGGCTTCCTCGTCGCCCGCTCCGCGTCGATCAGCCCCAAGACGGGACCGATCGGAACGATGATCACGGTCACGTACACCGGGCTCGGCTCGTCGCTCTACGAGGGCGGTGCGTCGCTCCTCTACGACAACAAGTACGTCGGCGCCGTGATGGCGAACTGGACCCGCGGAGTCGCGAAGGTGCAGATCCGCGCCACCGGCCCGGTCGGCAGGCACACGATCGAGATCGCGGACGCGATCAGCTTCAAGTACCTGAACATCGAGCAGTCGCCGATCCCGTGGGGCGTCGGCTTCAAGTTCGGCTTCACGGTCACGAAGGACAACGGCCGGCCCGCTCCGCGGATCGACTGGCCCGCAGCAGTGGCGCCCACCGTGGACGCGAGGACGACGCTCGACGCCGTCAAGCCTCAGCGTCGGCGCGAGCGCGGCGCGTCCGCGTCGCTCAGCGCGACGAGCGGCCAGGTCCTCGTCGAAGGTCGACGTCACCGCAGGCGGGTTGACGCCCGGCGAGCCGGTCGACCTCGTCTGGTCGACCGTCGTCGGCAACCGGGTCAACTGCACCGGCACCTGCTGGTCGTTCGTGTCGATCCCGCTCGGAACGCGCGAAGGCGGCCGCCGACGGGACGCTCAAGAGCTCGATCCAGGTGCCGGACGGTCTCGGCGGCTGGCACGTCGTCCAGGTGAACCAGGCCGGCGCAGGTCAAGGCGCAGGTGCCGTTCTTCGTGAAGCGCAGCTTCGCCGCGAAGGCTGTCTCGAGCGCTCGTCCTCAAGGAGGGCCAGCCGTTCACGGTCCACCTCAAGGGCCTCGGCTGGACGCAGCTCGACAACACGATCGCGGTCGACTACGACAACAGCTACGTCGGGTACGGCTGCGGGTTCAACTCGAACGGCGACGTCGTCATGAACCTCGTCGCCACGGGCGGGCCCGGAACGCACCTGATCGACATGTACCCGCTGCTCTATACGCAGCAGCCGTCCTACGCGAATACGCCGTACGGGATGGTGCCCGTGCTCTCCTACGAGCGCGACGCCCCTGGCCTGGCGCTCGGGTACCAGCTCGCGGCAATGCGATTGGCGATCACCATCAGCAAGTAGCTCGCCGAAACAGGGTGGTCCCAAGTGAGGGAGGGCTCCGAGCCCTCCCTCACGCTTTCTGCCCCCTCATGCTTTCCTGCCGAGCGGCGAGGGCTCGACCCGCACCAGCCGTGCGACGCCGGCGGGCAGCCACCAGTTCCAGCGGCCGAGCACGGCCATCAGCGCCGGGACGAGCAGCGCGCGGACGATCGTCGCGTCGAGCAGCACGGCCAGCGAGAGGCCGACGCCGAACACCCGCAAGGCGTCGACCCGGCCGACCACGAAGCCCGAGAACGCCGCGACCATGATCAGCGCCGCGGCGGTGATGATCCGCCCCGTGCGCTCGAGCCCGAACGCGACGGCGTGCGCGTTGTCGAGCCCGTCGTCCCAGGCCTCGCGCATCCGCGAGACGAGGAACACCTCGTAGTCCATCGAGAGGCCGAAGAGCACGGCGAAGAGCAGGATCGGGATCCAGCCCTCGATCGGCCTCCGGAAGATGAGCTCGAGCAGCCCGTAGACGGCGGCCACGGTCAGAAGGTTGAGGACGACCGCCTTCAGGGGCAGCAGCAGCGACCGGAAGGCACGCAGAAGCATCACGTAGGTGAGGACGAGCGCGGCCAGGACGAGCCAGGGAAACGGTTGGTACGACCGCCGGAGGAAGTCGACGCCCTGCGGCGGCGCGCCGCCGGTGTAGACGTGCGTGCCGGCAGGGAAGCGCGCTGCGGGAATCAGCTGCTTCCGCAGGCGCTGGACGAACCGCCTCGACTGCGCATCGCCGTACTCGTGCCGGCCGGCGACGATCACGCGGCCGTACCGTCCTGAGGGGTCGACGTACGGCGCCCGCCGGCCCGAGGCGACGATCGCCACCTCGGGATCGCGCGAGAGGGCGTCGGCGAGGCGGCCGATGGCCGGCCGGTCCGCGACGCCACCGTCCGAGACGATCTGCGTGGGCGTCACCGCACCCCGGCCGGCATTGTCCCGGAGCAGCGCGAACCCGCGCATCGAGTCGGTCGTCTGCGGGATGCCGGTGATCGAGCCAGGCGTCAGCCTCAGCGCCAGCGCGGGCGCGGCGGCCGCGAGCAGAACGGCGGTGCCGGCGGCGAGATACAGCTTGGGCCGGCGCATGATCGAGAGGGCGAGTCGCCGCCATGCACCACTCTCGGCCGTGCGCTGCTTGCCGGCGCGTTTCCCGAGCAGCGACAGGAGTGCAGGCTGCAGCGTCAGGGCAGTGGCGATCGATGCGAGCGGGATCGCGAGCCCGGCGACTCCCATCGAGCGGATGAACGGCACGGGCACCAGCAGCATCAGACCCAGCCCGATCGCGACGGCGAGCCCGGAGAAGACGACCGCGCGCCCGGCCGTGCCGATGGCCGAGACGACGGCGTCCTCGACCGCGCGTCCCCGTGCCAGCTCCTCGCGGTAGCGGTGGACGACGAGGAGCGAGTAGTCGACGGCAAGGCCGAGGCCGATCAGCTCGACGAGGTTCGTCACGTAGGTGACCATCGAGAGCCGATTGGCGAGGAGGTAAACAACGCCGAGCGTCGCCGTGATCGTGCAGGCGGCGACCACGAACGGCACGAGCACCGCGAGCGAGGGCCCGAACACCGCGAGCAGGACGAGCAGCGCGACCACAACGGCGACCGCCTCACCCCGGCGCAGGTCGGAGGCGAAGACCGGGTCGAGGTCGTGCTGGATCGCCGGTTGTCCCGTCACGTAGGCGCGCGGCTCGCCCCCCACGGCCTTCCGAACCGCATTCGTGTAGCGCTTCGCCTGCTTCAGCTCGAGCGTGGTGTCGACGTCGGCGAACGTGACCCCGCCTGCAACGCGGGCCGGGCCGACCCGGCCGGTCGGAACGGCCTGTGCGGCCGCGGCGAGACGACGATCGAGCCCCGGGACACGGGCGCCGTCGAACACGACGACGAAGCCACCGTCCGTCCGGTCGCCGAAGCGACGCGTGAGGAGCTGCCGGGCGCGCTCGGAATCCGTGCCTGGCACGGCGAACGAGTTCGAAAGCAGCGGCGACAACCGCGTCGCCGACCAGGTGCCGAGGACGAGCACGAGGAGCCAGAGGGCGACGACGACGAGGCGAAAGCGAAGGACGACGCGGGTCCAGCGCTCGAGCACGGACGAGACACTACAGAGGCCGGATCCGTGGTTTCCACGACGCAGGATCGTGCCGGGGCGGTCACACTCCACGCGATGAAGAAGCTTGTGCTCCTCCTGCTGCTCGGTTTCGGGGTGGTCGCCGCCCCGGCCGCGGCCTCGCCGACGGTGCGGCTGACCATCGTGCACACCTTGCGGGGCTGCCACGTGTGGAACCTCGGCGCGAAGAATCTCGGGGCAACGGCGAAGCTGACCGTCAAGCGAGGAGCCCGCATCGAGATCCGTGCGAACTGCCCGATGGACTTCGTCGTCACGCAGGTCGCCGGTCCGAAGGTGGCTCTCGGGGCGCCGCGCCTGTACGCAGGCACGACCCGCACGATCACGTTTCGCAAGGCGGGCCTCTACCGGCTGAAGGTGAAGAACGTCCAGACGCCCGAAGAGCGCGGCCTCGTCACGCTGGGAGAGACCAACGTGCCGACGCTGACGATCGTCGTTCGCTAGCGGACGCTCGCGGGGCAGACCCGCTAGGCACCTCTGCACTCGAAGGCCCGCCTCCTGGGGCAGGTCTTCGAGTGAGGATGCGGGCGTCGGGGAAAGGAGCTACCGCGCTCCGCGTGATTCCAACCTAGCCGTCAGCCCGCCGCCTGAGCTATGAGGAATCCTGCAGCAGACATCGCCAGGCGCGATCACCTCCAAACCTTGAAGCCGCCTGCGACCCCGAGAGCGCCCTACCCCGATCGCGCATGGACGCGCGCCATATAGGTGATGAGGCGTTGCCCGGATGGGGTCGATGTTGGACCTGACGTGTTGCGGTCACAAACATTGCCCCTGCCCTGGAGCGTGCGAATCGTCGCAGTCTTGACGGTCTGCCTGTTCGTCGCCTTTTCGGCACACGCCCTGACCAACGTCGGTGGCAACGGGCTCGACTCGGTGTTCCAGATCTGGGTCAGCGGGGCCGTCGAGATCGGTTGCGGGCTAATCTGCTTCGGACGAGCCTGGCACGTCCGCACCGAGCGCGCGGCGTGGTTCCTAGTCGGCCTCGGCATCTTCTCGTGGGCGACGGCCGACATCTACTACTCGTTGCACCTCGACGACGCCGTTGCGCTGCCGATCCCGTCGATCGCCGACGGGCTCTGGCTCGCGCAATATCCGCTGTCGCTGGCCGCCGTGGTGCTCCTGATGCGCTCGCGCCTCACCAGCGGTGGCATCCGCGCCTGGCTCGACGGCGGCATCGCGGGCCTGGCGGTTGCGGCAGTGTCAGCTGCCGTCGTCCTCCCTTCCGTCCTCAACGGATCGGGAGGAACGCCGTCGTCCGAATACCTGACCAACCTCGCGTATCCCGTCGTCGACATCGTCACAGTAGGAGCGGTGTGCGCCGCGCTCGGCGCCCGGCAATGGCGCCTCGATCGCATGTGGGGCAGCTTCGCGCTCGGCTTCATCTCCTTCGCCGTTGCCGACATCGTGTACCTCGTGCAGGCGGCGGCCGGCACCTGGGTCGACGGCACGATCATGGACGCCGGCTGGCTCGTCGCAGGTCTCGCGATCGCATGCGCGGCATGGCAGCCCCTCGGGCAAAGGGTCGACGCCGGTCACGAGGTGCGATCGGCTCTGATCTTTCCGTCGTTGTTCGGCGCGGCCTCGCTGCTGTTGCTGATCTGGGATCATTTCGACCGCCTAACGATGATCGCGATCGTCCTCGCGTCGGCGTCGATCGCAGCCGCTCTGGCCCGCATGACACTCGCGTTCGTCGAGAACCTGCGGATGGTGGCGCGCCTGCGCCGCGAGGCCGAGGTTCTCGCGTCGAAGAACGAGCAGCTTCTCGAGGTCGACCAGCTCAAGGAAGAGCTGCGTCAGGCACAGAAGATGGACGCACTCGGCCAGCTCGCCGGCGGAGTGGCGCACGACTTCAACAACCTGCTCACTGTCGTCTCCGGCTACACCGGTCTGCTCGGGACGAAGCTCGACGGAGACGCCGCCGCGACGCGGCACCTCGACGCGATCTCGACGGCGACAGACCGCGCGACCGACCTGACACGGCAACTGCTCACGTTCAGCCGGCGGCAGGTCACCGAGTCGTCGTACCTCAACTTGAACGAGGTGATCATCGAGACGGCGGCCATGATGGCGTCGGCCCTCGACCAAGACACGCGGGTCGTCATGAATCTCGACGACGAGGTTGCGGCGATCCACGCCGACCGTGGGCAGATCTCCCAGGTGCTCGTCAACCTGTTGTTCAACGCCCGCGACGCGATGCCGAACGGCGGCACGATCGAGATCGCGACCGCCGACGGCCCCCGCGCCGCGCTTCAAGACGAACGCTCGGTGCTCCTCACGGTCAAAGACACGGGCGTCGGCATCGATGAGGAGACGCAGGCCCGGATCTTCGAGCCCTTCTTCTCGACCAAGGGCGCCGGCGGCACAGGACTCGGTCTCGCGACGGTCTACGGCATTGTCGAGAGCAGCGGCGGCTCGATCACCGTCGACTCGACCGCCGGCGCAGGCTCGACGTTCAGCATCCTGCTGCCCGCCGCGATCGACGAACCGCCTGCGTTGGGCGCCGACGCTCCTTCCGCCGAGGAGGCATCGATCTTCCAGCGCGTGCTGCTCGTCGAGGACGAGCAGGCAGTCCGCGAGATCGTCGCAGAACAACTCGAGGCGCTCGGGCATCACGTCGTCTCAGCCCCAGACCCGGCGCGGGGATGCGAGATCTTCGCGGAGCGCGGCGACGATTTCGATCTGCTCGTCACGGACGTCGTCATGCCGGGGATCGACGGCTGGCAGCTTGCGAACCTGCTGCGCGAGCAACGGCCCGACCTGCCAGTGCTGCTGATCTCCGGTTACACGAACGGCGCCATCGGCAACTTCGATCTCACGGGATCGACAGCGTTTCTCCCGAAGCCATTCACGATTGCGGCCCTCGCCGCGAAGATCGTGGCCGTCGTCGCGGGGGCTCACGTCGCGGTCGAGACGACAGCCCTCGTGACCCGCTGAGCCGCTAAGACCCTTGAGTCGCTAGAGACACCGGGCGGACTCGAACCGCCGTCTCGCGCGTTGCAGGCGCGTGCCTCGCCGCTCGGCCACGGTGTCGTACATACGGTGGATACGGCCACACCGACGGCGGCCTAAACGCGGCTCTTTTGGCCGTGTCCCTGCCTCAGAGGCAAGGACATGGCCGGAACGGCCGTGTCCTTGGCTCTTGCCGCAAGCCTCCGAGAGGATTCGAACCTCTGCGCACGGGGTCGAAGCCCGGTGCTCTGTCCGCTGAGCTACGGAGGCAGGTCGTGCAGTACGGGCGGAGGGAGTCGAACCCTCATGGGCCGTAGCCCGCCGGCTTCTGAGGCCGGTGCGTCAGCCGGTTGCGCCACGCCCGTGTGGTGCGCCGCCACCGGACCTGCCGGTGGCGACGCGTCGATCAGAGCGGGAAGACCCGCAGGTAGTCGTCCCAGATGAGCTCCTCGAGCTCCAGCGCGAAGCGCTCCGCGAACGGCTCGCCGCGTGCAGTGCGTCGCGCGGCCCACGTCGTCATCCGATCGTGGTGATGACCGAGCTCGTGCAGGAACACGTGCAGGAGCTGGTACGCCCGCGCCTGGTCCTCTGTCCACTCGGCGACCCAGCGGCCGCCGACCTTGCAGACGACGACACCGAGCCGCTCGAGCAGATCGGCGTGTTCTCGGTGCCAGCGATTGGAGATGCCCTCGAACCAGAGGTCCTCCGGCCATGCGCACACAGCGACCACGCCGCGCGTGTGCCAGCCCTGGCACTCGGTGTCGCCGGAGAGCACGAGCCAGTACAGGCCCTCCGCCAGCTCGTCCCATGCCGGGATGAGCTCGATGAACCGCGCCAGGTCACGCCGCTTGAGCAGGTGCCGGTAGCCCTTCGGGGGGCCGCTCCTTCTCGAACCGGGGGAGCTCGTGTCGGTTGTCTCGCGTCCACTCCCAATTCTCGGCGCCGTAGTTTCGGCCCAGACGCTGGCCCGCGTTCAGCTTCATTGCTCCTCCCTTCCGTCTGTCGTTCGGCATTGGGGCCGCACCGGCTCCGTGAATCCGGTGCGGCCCGCTCCGCCGTCATGCGGCCGGCCGCGTGGGCTGCCGCTCGTGCCGTGCCGCCTCGAGGCGCGCCTTGCGGCGGACGTCGAGCGCGATCACTTTTGCCGGGCGCGGTTCACGCTTCACGCGTGGCGCGGCCGGGACGAGGCGCAGATGCATCTCTCGCTCCTCTCTCTAGTCGATTGGGCGCCAGGGGCGCCCTCCGGTCAGAGAGCGCCCTTGGCGAAGTCGGAGATGAGCTGCGGCGTCGCGGTGTCGAAGCCGACGACGTCGAGCATCCCCGGGTCTGCGGGATCCGCGATCGAGAAGCCGTTCGAGACCATGCCGACCACGACCAGCCGGGCGTCGATGCCCGAGGCGCGGCGGTACTCCTGCAGCGCCTGCGCCGGGTGCACGTCACCCGCCCAGGTCTCGGAGTCGGTGTAGATCACGAACGTGTCGATCTCCCGCTCGAACGCCTGCGCGTAGAGCATCGGCAGCGCGCAGTCGGTGCCGCCGAACGGCAGGTCCGACACCGTCTTCACGGCGTCGTCCAGCCGCTGTCGCGGCGAGATCGCGAGCGGCGTCAGGCCGTCGGTGTAGCCCGGCCAGACCTGGCGACCCCGCTTCTTGAAGCCGCCCTTACCCGCGAAGAAGCCCACGACCTCGTAGTGCTGCTCGGTTGCCGCCGTCACCAGCGCGAGCGCGGCCGACGCGTCGCGCGGAGTCAGGCCCGGCACGCCGGCGACGTGGCCGCCGACCATCGAGCCCGAGACGTCGAGAGCGAGCAGCAGCCGCGTGCGTGCCGGCTCGACGTTGCCGAACGCCAGGTAGAACGCGGCGTCGAGGGCGTCTACGACCTCGCGGACCGGGTTCCACTCGCCGCGGCCGCGGAAGCCGCGTCCCGACGTGTACGTGCGGAGCGCCGCAAGCACGGCGATCGGGTGCACCCGCGCACGGCGAATGCGATCCACGTCACCGAGCTGCTCGACCACCTTCGACGTGCCGTCCGAGCCCGGCGCGAGCACGCCTGCGCGTGTCATCGTCGCCAGGTTGCGGATCAGCGCCGTCATCGGCATGTCCTCGAGCAGCGCCTCCCAGACCTCGGGCGAGGTCAGGTGCTCCGGCTTCAGGGCCTCGCGCGGCAGGCGGTACTCGCCGACGAGCGCCGCCGTCTCGCGCGGCGTTGTCGCCTCCTGGGCGCGGACGAAGCCCTCGACCAGGCGCGGCAGACCGTCGGTCTCGCCGCCGCGGACGATCCACTCGAACAGCCGAGCGTGCTCGGCCGAGACGTCGAGCTCCGGGTTGCCCGCGCCGACTCGACGAGCCGGGTGGGCCAGACGGAGCAGGTCGCGGTGCGTGACGCCCTCACGCTGGCGGTACTTGACCGCCTGGTAGGCGAGCGCGTCGACCGGCTGCGCCGCGTACCAGCGGCCGACCGCGCGACGGAGCGAGCGGCCCCAGCCGCGGAAGCCCTCGACGAACATCGGCGAACTGGAACAGGTGCGTGCCCGTGCGGGCCACCTGCGGCAGAGCCTCGAACGCCGCCTGCCGCGTCTCCGCGTCGCCGACGCCGGCTGCCAGCGCCAGCGCGTAGAGGGCCGGGTCGTTCTTCGGCGCGCGACCCTCCGTCGACACGCGGACGATCTCGGCGACCGCCCGTGCACCGTCCTCTCGCGACGCAGTCCTCGACCGCCTTCGCGTTCTCGCGCGTCAGCGTCCACTCGGACGCGTAGTACGAGCCGCCCTCCGAGCCGAGCACGAGGAAGCGGCGCAGCCGCGTCCACATGTCGACGGTCCAGGCGAAGCCGCCGGCCGAGTTCGGAACCTGGCCCGGCAGCGGCGCCGACTGGGGCACGCGACGCGTGCGGTGGCGCTTCAGATACGACATCGATCGTCTCCTTTCGTGTGTGTCGGTGTTGATCGCGGTGCGCGAAGAGCTCCGCCTCCGCCGCGAGAGCGTCGCGGAAGCGCTGGAGCGCGCCCATGAGCGTGTCGACCTTGAAGAGCGAGTTCTCACGCAGCTCGGCGGTCGCGACCGAGAACTCGAGCGTGGATCTCGTTCGACACAGTCCGAGACGCGCAGCCGCGGTGACGGCTCGGCGGCGTCGCCGCCACTTGCGGACGCGACGTGTCCTCGACGAACACCCGGACCGCGCATCACCGTCAGACCGGGCAGGTTGAGAAGCGTCCTCTCGTCGACACGCACGCCTCGCCGCCGGTCGTCCAAGCGTGGGACGCCGGGCGCGTACTTCGCCAGGTAGGACAAGGCGTCCTCCTCTCCTCGGAGTTAGGCCGCGGTCGTGTGTGCGGGGCGGATGAAAGAACTGAGCTACGACGCGATGCATCAGCGCCGGGCGGACTCGAACCGCCGACCTCCCGGCTCGACGAGCCGGTGCTCTCCCGATAACCGCTCCAATCCGGCCCGCAGCGGTGGTGGAACCGCGGTCATGTCGTGAAGGCCGAGCGGAGACCCGGCGCTCGCCGGGCGGAGGTTCTCGGCCTCCCGTGCTCCAGGGGTGAGATAACCGACCCTCTCCGGCCCGCGGTGGTTGTGCGTTCGATTGCTGCGGTCGTGGATGTACGGCCCGGACTGCTCTACCAACTGAGCTACCGGAGCACGCAGTGCTCCGAGCGGGACTCGAACCCGCGACCTGTCGATTAGCGAGTCGATAACCGGAACCTTCCGGCCCGCAGCAGAGGCGTAGACGTCGCGGTCGTGGAGTGCGGTCGGGTGCGGCAGTCGAACCGCAGGGCGCTCGCGGCGCGGCTCCCTGCACCGTCGCCAGATAACCGAGCCGCTCCGGCCCGCGACGAGTTGGTCGTGGCGGTGAAATGAGCAGGCCCCCCAGGAGTCGAACCCGGACCAGCGAGGTTGGAGCTCGCCGTGCTCGCCGTTACACCAGGGGCCTTCGAGGGATGAGAGCGGACGACCCGGATCGAACGGGCCTGCTTCGGAGTGGCGCTCCGGTGCTCTTTCCGTATGAGCTACGTCCGCATGGATACGCCCGGCTGGATTCGAACCAGCGCCCTCTGCCGTCGCAAGACAGTGCTCGTGTCCACTGAGCTTCGGGCGTTCGCAAGAGCCTCCGGCAGGAGTTGAACCCGCACCTCGGCCGTACAAAGGGCGCGTGCTTGCCGTTGACACTACGGAGGCGTTGGACCCGGATGGAGACGGTGGGAGTCGAACCCACTCCTACCTCGGTGCAAGCGAGGCGCTCTGCCACGAGACGTCCCCGGTCGACAGCGGGAGTGAGTGCGGACGGGTGGAGTCGAACCACCACAGCGCGAGGCAACGGCGTTACAGGCCGCTGAGCTCACCGGTGCTCAGCGTCCGCAAGAGAGAGGGGCGGCCGACCGGACTCGAACCGGTACCGCGAGGTTCACAACCTCGGGTGCTCGCCGTTACACCACAGCCACCACGAGACGGGGACGACCGGAGCTCGAACCCGGACCTTTCGCCTGACAAGCGAGCGCTCTCCCTCTGAGCTACGCCCGCGAAGAACTGGAAGACGGGATCGGCTTCCCGCAACCGGAGGCAGAGACGTTGCCGTCTGAGGGCTCCGGAGCCAGCTGTTGCCCATCGGCGCTCCTGCCAGCGCGTGTCCGCACCGCCACCTCCTCACCGGTTGGCCCTGGAGGCTTCTCGAAGCCAGCTGCACGTTAGGCCCGCGCTCTGCACCAGCCCTTGTTCCGTCACTTCCTCGGCCCGCCCGTCAGCGGGCCGAATCCTTCAATGGCGCAGGTGGGATTCGAACCCACGATCTCGAGCTCATGAGGCTCGCGGGGACAGCCGCTCCCCTACTGCGCTCCGCAGTTCCATCTGGGCACCTCGATCTGGCCGGCAGGAGTCGAACCTGCGATCTCCGGTTCCCGAAACCGGCGGGGTGGCCTGCTCCCCCACAGCCAGTTGAACATGAGCACCCCCGGCGGGACTCGAACCCGCAGCTTCCGGATTGAGAGCCCGGCGTCATCGCCGTTCGACCACGGGGGCATGGAAACGTGAGCTCCGGCGGCAGGGGTCGAACCTGCGCCTCGCGATTAACAGTCGCGCGTCTTCCTCTCGACTACACCGGAATGGAACGGAGGCACGTGAGGCGGAAGGAGAGGGAGTCGAACCCCCAAGACCCTGAGGGCCCACCCGTTTTCGAGACGGGATACCGCGCCGGATGGCAGTCCTTCCAGTGGCCCCGGCAGGCGTCGAACCTGCAACCCTCCGCTTAAGAGGCGGCAGCTCTGCCAGTTGAGCTACGGAGCCGTGATGTGGTCGGCAGGGATCGAACCTGCGGCGCCCCGCGTTTCAGGCGAGCGCTCTACCGCTGAGCTACGGCCACGTGAGGTAGGCGGAGCCGGAGTCGAACCAGCGGTCTCCTCCTTATCAGAGAGGTGCTCTCCCACTGAGCTATCCGCCTACGAATGGGCAGAGGCTGGACTCGAACCAGCAGCCTCTTGTTTGTGAGACAAGCGCTCTCCGCGGTTGAGCTACTCGCCCATGAGGATCCGGGACAAGGAGTCGAACCTCGATCTCCACGTTCAGAGCGTGGCGTCCTGCCGGTTAGACGATCCCGGAATGTGCGGCGGCAACCTGTCCGCCGAAGAAGGTCAGCCGCTCCGTCCAGCTCCCCGCAGGGAGATCGACGCAGTCGGCCTGTTCCGATCAGGGACGATGCCGTCGTGCCTATGACCCGCTCGGCGCGAGCCGAACGTTGTTTTCCATGCCACTCGCCAACTCTTCGACCCTGGATCGCCGGCCTGCAGTGCGCTGATCTGCGGATCGTCGTCCTACGTGGAGGAGCTTTGGAGCCCGAGCCTCGGGCATCCTGCTGAAAAATTCGCAGGCTAAAGCAACGCTAAATCCAGCGTCGTTATTTCCAGCGCTGACAGCGCAGAGGGCCTTTCTCTCTCAGGCGGGGCCTCGATTCGGTCAGAGCTTTCTCAAGCTGAGCATCACCCTTCTGGTCTCGATTGGGGTTGAGTTCACTAAACGACGAAGGCGACCCGTCTGGGTCGCCCTCGCTCGAGCTGCTATGCGGCTAGTCGCCTAGCGCATAGCGGCTCTCTGCGAGGGCCGGCGAATCGCCGAGCTGGCTACCCGTCCGGGCGATCGTGTGCCAGGAGGGTGCAACCGACGTGGCGCTGGCCGCCTCGGAAAAGCATGAACGGGTATTGATGGGCATCTGCATCGATAGGTGTCTCCGCGGCGCAGGATAGACGAAACTTCGGCGAATGGCAAGAAGATCTCTGTAAAGATAAATCAGACGTCACGGTCAGGCGATGGCGAAAGGCTTAGGAATGTCTCGATCGCCATTACGCGCGCAAGCCACTCGACCATCATGGGAGGGCCGGCCGCTCGTCTAGGCTCGGCTCGATGAAGGAGCGGCTCTTGGCCTGGTTCGAAGCGAGCGGGCGCGATCTCCCGTGGCGCCACACCACGGACCCGTACGCGATCCTCGTCAGCGAGGTGATGCTGCAGCAGACGCAGGTCGAGCGCGTGATTCCGCGCTGGCTCGCCTGGCTCGAGCGCTGGCCTTCGGCCGACGCACTCGCGGACGCGACGACGGGCGATGTGCTGCTCGAGTGGCAGGGCCTCGGCTACAACCGACGCGCACTCGCGCTGCACCGGGCGGCCCGGCACGTGGCCACCCACGGCTGGCCCGACGATCTCACCGAGCTGCCGGGCGTCGGCCGCTACACGGCAGACGCCGTCTCCAGCTTCGCCCTCGGCCTGCCCGTCCTGCCCGTCGACACGAACGTCCGCCGCGTCCAGGAGCGCACCGGGCAGTCCTTCGACCACGAGTGCGGTCAGGCGCTGATGGATCTGGGCGCGACGATCTGCCTGGCGCGGATCCCGCGCTGCGGCGAGTGCCCGCTGGCCGACGGTTGCCCGTCGCGAGGACAGCGCTACGAGCCGCTGCGCAAGCAGTCGGCCTTCGAGGGATCATTCCGGCAGCGCCGCGCGCTCGCGCTGAAGGCGGTGCTGGCCGGCGAGACGCCCGACGACGAGGAAGCTGTCGCCGCGCTCCACCGCGACGGACTTGTCGTGCTTGAGGACGGCCTCGCGCGCGCTCCGGTCTAGAGCTCGTGGACGAGCCAGACGTTCGGCTCAATGTGGCGACCGATGCCGTCGCGTACGTCGAGCGGCGCCAGGCCGCCGGGAAAGACGTACGTCCCGTCCTCCGGGAAGCGCATCTGCGTCCACTCCTCCCAGCCGGCCACCGGCCCGACGATGTCCATCGACCGCGGCGCGGGCGCGAGGATCCGGCCGCCGATTCGCTCGTGGAGGCGGATCCACGGGTCGAAATGGCTGCCGTCGTCCCGCCGCCACTCGACGTAGCGCTCGATCGGGATCAGCGGGTAGTTCGCCTTCAGCGTCGGCCGGACCGGCGCGATCAGCTCGCGCAGGCCGGCTGAGTGCGCGGCGTCGCGCATCGCGTTCAGCATCACGCTCGAGAGTCGCGATCCCTGGCGCTCCGGCAGGACCGAGATCGCGAGCGCGCAGAGCACGGTCGGCTCGCGCTCGCTCTCGAAGGCGCGGAGGAACGCCTCGTCCCAGCCGGCGGGCAAGTCCTCGTCGCTCCCGTCCCACGGCGTCGGCACCGAGTGGAGCTCCGCGACGAGCTCGTCGCCGTCCAAGAGCGCCAGCTGGAAGTCCGCGTGGTCGTCGTAGAGTCGGCCCCAGTAGCGGCGGCCCGGCTCGTTGTGGTTCATGTACTCGGGAAACGTGCGCTGGGTGAGCGTCTCGAAGCGGATCTCCCGCAGGTCGGGGCGATCTGCGTAGCGGACGAGCTCCATCAGCGCCGGACCAGCAGCGCAACGGCGTGCGCGGCGAGCCCTTCGCCGCGGCCGGTGAAGCCGAGGCGGTCCGTGGTTGTGGCGCGGACGTTGACCTCGCCCTCGCCGATCGCGTCGCCGAGCTTGCGGCGCATCTCCTCGCGATGCGCTGCGATGCGCGGCTCCTCGCCGACGAGCACGCAGTCGGCGTTGACGAGCCGCCAGCCGGCGGCGGTCACCTGCGCGTAGGCCTCGGCAAGCAGCGCCAGCGACGAGGCGCCGCGGAAGCGCTCCTCGCCCGACGGAAAGAGCGAGCCGATGTCGCCCAGCCCCGCTGCGCCGAGCACGGCGTCGATCAGCGCGTGCGCCAGCACATCGCCGTCGGAGTGCCCGGCAAGCCCGCTCGGATGATCGATCTCGACTCCGCCCAGCACGAGCGGCACCCCCGCCTCGAGCGCGTGCGCGTCGACGCCGATGCCGACGCGCAGGTCAGACACCGAGCACCCCGGCGAGCTCGTCCAGCGAGTCGATCCGCAGCGCGCCGGCCGGCGGATCGTGGAGATGGCCCCACGGCCCGCGGCGCACGTGCACCGCGACCATGCCGGCCGCGAGCGCTGGCTCGACGTCGTTGTCGACGCGGTCGCCGACGTAGGCGATCTCGCCGGCGTCCAACCCGGTCTCGGAGACGATGCGCTCGAAGAACGCGGGCGCCGGCTTCTCGACGCCCCACCGGGCCGACGAGCCGACGAAGTCGACATACGGACGCAGCTGATCTTCTGTCTCGGCCGGCGTGTTCCCGACCGCGCCCACGCGCAGCCCGCGCGAGCGCAGATCCTCGAGGCACGGCAGCGCGTCGGGGTAGAAGTCGGTCGGCCTCCAGGTCGACGCGGGATGCTCGACGCCGAGGATCTCCCAGACTCGATTGTGATGCTCGCCGCGCGCGGCGAGCCCGCCGAGGACGCCCATCAGCGTGAAGCGTGGCACGCCGGCGGCGTCGGCGGCGCGCTCCCACATGCCGGTCTCGTCGATCAGCGTCTCGCCCACGTCGAAGACGACCGCCTTCACAGCCATGAGGCAACGAGCTCGAGGTCGGCCGGAGTCGTCACCTTGTGCAGCCGCGCATCGCCTGCCACGACGGCGACCCGGCCGCCGCGCGCCTCGACGAGGGACGCACAGTCCGTGACGGCCTCTGTCCCGGCGCCCGCCGCGGCGGCCAGCACCGGGGCGACGAACGCCTGCGGCGTCTGTACCGCGACGAGCCCATCGCGGGCGACGGTCTCGACGACGGTGTCACCCTCGACGCGCTTCACCGTGTCGACGAGCGGCAGCCCCGGCACAGCCCCGTCGTAGCCCTCGGAGAGCTTCGCCAGCACCCGCTCCACCACCGCGTCGACCAGCAGCGGGCGGGCCGCGTCGTGGACGAGCACGACGGCGGCCTCCTCCGGCACCTCCGCAAGCGCGATTCGCACCGACTCCGCGCGGGTCGCCCCGCCGGTGACCACCGCGTTCACCTTGCCGGCGCCGAGCTCCTCGGCGAGGAGGATCGTCGGCTCCTCCCACTCCGGCGGCGCCACGATGACGATCGCGTCGATCCAGTCGGAGGCTTCGAGCCGCTCGAGCGGCTCGGCGAGCAGGACGCGCTCGCCGAGGCGGACGAATGCCTTCGGCCGGTCCGCGCCGAGCCTGTCGCCGGTGCCCGCCGCGACGAGGATTGCCCAGACCGCCGAATCCGCCACGCCGAGAGTCTTGCGTTTCTGGCCGGCGGCGGCAGAGCGATCGGATCGCCCGGCTCGGCCGCCGCCGGCCGATGAATCTCAAGGGCGAGAGGGATCGCCCAGGTCGCGGACCCCTAAGCGGTGGCGACAGCCTTCTTCGACGAGGGCTTCTTCTTGGTGCCGCCGCCGCCGGCGAGGACGCCGTCGAGCCACTCGGCCGCCTGCTCCTCGTCCATGTTCTTGGCGTACATCAGCTCGGAGGCGAGGATCTTCTTCGCCTTCACGTACATCTGCTTCTCACCGGTGGAGAGACCCTTCTCGCCGTCTCGGAGCGCGAGGTTCCGCACGACCTCGGCGAGCTCGTAGATGTCGCCGGTCTTCATCTTGTCCCGGTTGTGCTTGAAGCGCCGGTTCCAGTTCTTCGGCATTTGCGTGCCGCCCGACGTCAGATACTTGATCACCTTGGTAACCGCGTCCTCGTCGATCACCTTGCGCAGCCCCACCCGCTCTGCGTTCTCCGCAGGAACGTTGACCGTCATGTCGTTGTGGAGGATCTTGATCGTGAGGTATTCACGCGTCTGTCCGAGGACCTCGCGCTTCTCTCTCTTCACGACGGTGCCTGCTCCGTGATGCGGATACACCACCTTGTCGCCGACCTTGTACAAGCCGTGCTCCCCTGGTCGAAGGTTCTCTCATCGAAGCGCCGGCGGTGCGATTCGCTCCCGCCGGCAGCCTGCCTATTCTAACAAATACCCCGCAAAACGGCCACTTTTTGGGCCGTTTTCGAAAAAAGCCCTGCTATTCGCGGGGAAGCAACCCGGCCGTGACTGCTTCGCGCAGAGTCTCGGCTCCGACGACGCCCTTGCCCTTCGTGCCCTGCGGTGCGAGCACGGTGGCGAGACCGAGCTTGGCGCACTCCTGAAGGCGCCGCTCGGCCTGCGTGGCCGGCCGCAGACGCCCCGTGAGGCCGATCTCGCCGAATGCCGCCAGCGAGTCCCGGACGGGCGCATTGCGCGCAGCGGACGCGATTGCGAGCGCCACAGCCAGATCCGCGCCGGGCTCGTCGATGCGGACGCCGCCGGCGACGTTGACGAAGATGTCGGCCTGGCCGAGCGCCAGGCCTGCATGGCGTGAGAGCACGGCGACGATCATCGCGAGCCGCTTCGGATCGACCCCGGTCGCGACGCGACGGGGCATCGCCAGGTCGGTCGGCGCGACGAGCGCCTGGATCTCGAGCAGCATCGGGCGCGTTCCCTCGAGCGCGCACGCGACGGCCGCCCCCACCTCACCCGGCTCGGTGTGCCCGAAGAGCTCGGAAGGGTCGGGCACGCCGACGAGCCCGGTGCCGGTCATCTCAAAGACGCCCAGCTCGTTCGTCGAGCCGAAGCGGTTCTTGACGGCACGCAGGACGCGGTGCTCGCGGTACCGGTCGCCCTCGAATTGCAGCACGCAGTCGACGAGGTGCTCCAGCACGCGCGGGCCTGCGACCGAGCCGTCCTTCGTCACATGACCGACGAGGATCGTGGCCACGCCCGACTCCTTGGCCACGCGCAGCAGGCGCCCGGCGGCCTCCCGCACCTGCGCGACCGACCCGGGCGCGGAGCCGATCTCGGACGAATAGAGGGTCTGCACCGAGTCGATGACGCAGACCGCCGGCCGCTCCTGCTCGAGGGTCGCGCACACCGTCTCGAGCTCCGTCTCGGCGAGGATCTCGACCTGCTCGGCCCCACCGAGCCGGGCCGCCCGGAGCTTCACCTGGGCGACCGACTCCTCGCCGGTGACCAGCAGCGCCCGGCGATCCTTCGACATGGCGGCCAGCGCCATCAGCAGGAGGGTCGACTTGCCGACGCCCGGCTCGCCGCCGACGAGCACGAGCGATGCGGGCACGAGGCCGCCGCCGAGCACGCGGTCGAGCTCGGCCACGCCGGTCGGGATGCGCTCGGACTCGTCCGCCTCGACCTCGACGAGCCGCAGCAAGGGGCGCGCGACACCGGCGTTTCCGCCCCGCTTCCCCTGCGCGGACGAGGCCACCCGCTCCTCGACGAGCGTGTTGAACTCGCCGCAGGCGGGGCAGCGGCCGAACCAGCGACCCGTCGAGCTGCCGCACTCGGAACACGCAAAAAGGGCTGCTGACTTGGCCATCCGTCCAGCTTACGGACGGCTCCGGCGGGCATTGCGACTAGTCTGGAAAAGAAGTGAAACGTGGTCGTCGCACCCGCTCGGCGGCCCAGGCCGCCGCCCGCGCACGCGCGCTTGCCGCGCTGGTGCTGCGGGCGAACGGCGAGAGCACGCCGGACGAGGATTGGACGCCCGAGGAGCGCCGGCTGCTCGAGCGCTCGAACCGGCAGGACGTCGTCGACGCGACCTGGCGTGGCGAGGGTCTCGCGATGCTGGTCTGGGCGCTCACCCTCCAGGACGAGCTCCCGCCGTGGGACGACCCGGTCGACGCGCTGGAGCTCGCGCGGACGCTCGACCTCGACGGAGCCGAGCTGCGAGAGGACGAGGAGCTCGCAGGCGCCCTCGAGGCCGCGCGACTTTGGCACTGGCGCGCGCGCACGGCGCTCCTCGAGGCCGACCCGGACTTCGAGCTGCCCGAGCGCTGGAGCTCGTTCGACCAGCTGATCGCGGCGACGGCGATGAAGGGCTACGAGGGGGGCTACCTGCCCCAGCCGCGACGCGGCGACTTTCCCGCCTTCGGCAAGGCCTACAGGCACCTGGGCGACGAGGAGCGCGCGCTCTGCCTCTCGATCGCGGGCGAGCGGCACTTCGCGCTCGCCTGGCTGAACGGGCTCTCGGACGACTGGGACGCGACGCCCACGGATACCTAGCCGGCCAGGAGGGTCTGGCGAAATAACGGCGGTGCCGCCGGGCCGCGCTGCTCGCCCCGATCCGGCGTCCTCGGTCGCATCCGTAGGCACCACTACGCACGCTCCCTGCGTCCTTGGCTCGGAACGAGCATCGCACCCCGACGACGAGCGATATTCCGCCAAACCCTCCACGAAACGGGGCGCCCTTGAGGGCGCCCCGCTCCAACCGACGACCTAGCGGCGCCTACTTGAGGCAGACGGCCGCGAGATCGGTGCCGTAAATACCGTTGTACGTGTAGCAGCCGACCCGCTTGGAGAGCAGCGTGCGGCTGTTGAAGTTGCTCCGCGGAGCCCACGGAGCGGCGTTCTTCATGATGTCGACATCGACGTTTCCGTACGCCGTGTAGCGCGCGGAGCCCGACAGCCGTGACGCGGCCTCCATCTTCGCGTTGAACTTCGGGTCGTTGAAGTACGACACGTTCGAGTTGTTCGAGTCGTGGATGTTCCTGCCGTCCAGAAGCACGTTGACGAAGTCGAACGGATCGGCGTAGTCGGCAACCCAGCTCTCAGAGCTGATGTCGAACGGCTCGCCCTTCGTCCCGCTCTTCTGGATCTGCACCGCGCGTGCGAACTGCTTGACCTCGACCTCGAGCCCGATCTGCTTCAGGTCGAACTGCAGGATCTGGGCGACCGCGGACGAGACAGCCGAGTTCGACGTGTAGTAGACGATCTTGCCGTCACGCGTCTTTCCGTTCGCCAGCTTCTTCGCGAACGTGAAGTTCGGCCCCTTGAGCGGGTAGATGTCGGAGTCGCGGAAGCCCGCGATGCCCGGCGGGAGGACCTGGTCGGTCCGCTTGCCGGCGAGGTACCCGTTCTGGGTCAGCATCGCCTTGCGGTCGATCGCGTAGTTGACCGCGCGCCTCAGGGCGAGGTTCCCCTTGAAGATCGGGCGGTCGTTGTTCAGGGCGAGGTAGGTGACGCCGAGGATCGGCTTGACCCAGAACTGGCCCTTGTTGATCCCGTATTTCACCGCAACCTCGGAGTAGGCGGACGCCGGAATGCCGCCGGCTGCGTAGTCCGATGCGCCCGACTCGACGCGAAGCCGCGTGGCCTCGAGCGAGTTGCCGATCGTGTAGACGATCTGGTTCACGTTGTGCGGGCGCTTGCCCTGGTAGTTCGGGTTGCGCTTCAGCACGATCGACTTGCCCGCCGAACGCGAGGCGATGTAGTACGGCCCCGCAGAGGCCGGCGTGTCGACGCCGTTCGGATCGATCGGCAGACCGACCGGCACGGCGCAGAAGAAGGGCATTGCGACGCGCGCGAGGAAGTCCGGCGCCGGCTTCGTCAGCGTGACGAGGAGGTGCGACCCCTTGACCTTGACGCCCGAGACCGAGGTGGCCTTGCCGTCGAGACGAGCCTGAACGCCGGCGATGTCGCTGATGAACGCCGCCGCAGGCGACTCCATCTTCGGGTTCGCAAGCCGCTCGATCGCGTACTTGAACGTCCCGGCGTTCACCCGCTGGCCGTTCGAGAACTTCGTGAAGCCGGCCTGGACGTTGAAGTCGTACGTCCTGCCGTTATTCGAGACGCGCGGGAAGCCCGCGGCGGCCTCGGGAACAAGCTGCGAGCTCCGGGGGCCGTTGGCGTCCGGATAGTTCATCAGCTTGAGGCAGGTCGAATACTCGATCTCCCAGCCCGTCGAAATGTAGTCGAGGGCGGGATCGGTGAAATCGACGTCCGTGAACAGGTCGACGTTCAGCGTGCCGCCTGCTTTGGCGACGCTGCCGGTCGCGCTCTGCGCCGGGCCGGCAAAGCCGGCGGCGACTGCGAGACATGCTCCGATCGCGACCGCCGCGAACGAAAGCCACAGGGTTCTCAACACGTAAATGCAACTCCTTCTCATCTCTGGGCACCCGGCGACACCCGGCCGGGACGGGGCGAAATGCGCACAAAAGGCGCACCAGGGGTCTATCGACGGACGGCCAGGATGATGAAGGCGTTCGAACAGAATGCTTACAGGTAGGCTCCCGCGCGATGGACGACCGCCTCGACCGCTACGCCGAGCTCGCAGTCCGGGTCGGAGCCAATGTCGCTCCCGGCCAGCTCGTGGACGTGAGCGGCTATCTCGCCCACGCGCCACTGATCCGGGCGATCACGCGGGCCGCTTACAAGGCCGGCGCACGGTACGTCGACGTCCGCTACATCGACCAGCACGTGCGCCGCTCGATGATCGAGCTCGCCCCCGAGGAGACGCTTCGCTGGTCTCCCCCGTGGCTCGTCACGAAGCTCCGAGAGCTGGCCGAGGAGCACGGCGCGTCGATCGGCATCCTCGGCGACCCGGAGCCCGAGGTGATGGAAGGGCTCGACCCGGTCCGCCTCGGCAAGACGACGCCGGTCGAGATCGCGCAGGAGTCGCTGCGGATCACGAACGAGCGGCTGATCAACTGGACGCTCCTCGCCTATCCCAACGAGGGCTGGGCAACGACGGTCTTCGGCGAGCCGGACGTCGAGCGTCTCTGGGAGGCCGTCGCGTACACGGTCCGCCTCGACGAGCCCGATCCCGTCAAGGCCTGGGAGGAGCACACCGATCGCCTCGAGGAGAAGGCCACGCAGCTGAACGCGTGCCAGTTCGACGGTTTGCGCTTCCGCGGCCCCGGCACCGACCTGTTCGTTGGCCTCCTGCCCGGGTCGATCTGGATGACCGCGCTCTTCGAGACTGCGTGGGGCAGGCGCCACGTGCCGAACGTGCCGACCGAGGAGGTCTTCACGACACCGGACGCCCGCCGGACCGAGGGCACCGTCCGCTCGACGCGCCCGCTGGCGCTGCCGAACCAGGGAGTCGTCGTCCGCGACCTCGAGCTCCGCTTCGAAGGCGGCCGGGCCGTCGACGTGAGCGCCTCGACCGGCGGTGACGTCGTTCGCGCTCAACTCGACGCGGACGAGGGCGCGCGGTTCCTCGGCGAGCTCGCCCTCGTGGACGGCACGTCACGCGTCGGCCAGACCGGGGTCACGTTCTACGACACGCTCTTCGACGAGAACGCGACCTGCCACATCGCCTACGGGAACGGGATCGACTTCTGCGTCGAGGACGGCGTCGGACTGGACGCCGACGGGCGCCGCGCGGCGGGCATCAGCGTCTCGAACCTCCACGTCGACTTCATGATCGGCGGCCCCGAGGTGGACGTCGACGGCGTCACAGCCGACGGCGACGAGGTGCCGATCCTGCGGAACGACGCCTGGGTCCTCGGCGCCTAGAAGACACTCCGGGGCGCGTCGGTCCGGGCTGGGCGCGGATGCTCCCAGACGACTGTCTTCCGCCCCGAATCTGCAGGGGTGAAGGTTTCCGTCGGTATCGCGCCGAGTCTCTCTGCGACTCGCTGAGAGCGGAGGTTGTCGGACGAGATCAGAGAGACGAGCCGGTCGATGGATCGATGCTCGTGTGCCCATCCCCGGATGGCTGCGGCTGCTTCGGTCGCATATCCGTGGCCCCAGTGCGCGCGCATCAAGGCCCAGCCGAGCTCCGGCTGAGCATGGCTTCCTGCGTTGGCCCAGCTCGAGGGCGTCCAGCCGCGCGTATCGAAAATCATGAGACCGGCCTGGCCGACCACCTGCCGGTTGGCCGCGGTCTCGATGACGAAGGGACCGAGCCCGTCTCTTCTCCAAGCGTCGATCCACTCCTGGATGATGGCTCGTGCTTCCTCGGGTGCCGAGACGGGCTCCTTGCCCAAGCCGTGCATGACGTCGGAGTCCGCGAACAGGTCGTAGAGCCCGTCCGCGTCCTGCGGAGTCACCGTGCGGAGGCAAAGCCTCTCCGTGGAGAAATGAAGTTCCTCCCAGGACGGAGTGTCACGAGCCACGCGGAGAAGCTAGCCGGAGCCTGCAAACGCCGCTTGCGCCGGCGCGCGGGAATGTCCCCCGACGGCGCGCTTCGACCTGACGCGGTCGAGCCGGTGGCGGCGGTGCTTGCCGCTGCTGGCTTGCAGCGGGGCGACGCCGGCGTGGCGGGCGAGCTGGGCGCCGTTGGTGACTGTTCTGTATCTCTCGTGCCAGACCGTCCGGTCGAGCGCACCCGCCGGGACCGCCAGCTGCGGGTCGAGCTCGTGCAAGTGCCAACGCAACCGCTGCTGCGCGCCGGCGCTCGTCGACGAGGTCGTCGCGGTGGTCGACGAGCAGCTTCAGCTCGCGCAGAGCGGCTTCACCTGGCCGCGGATGATCGAGCCGCGGCTCGCGTAGCGCCGCTCGGGCGACCGCGAGCGCATCGATCGGATCAGACTTGCCGCGGATCCGACCGCGGCGCCGTGATGGCGCCATCAGCTTCGGCGGCACCCGCACCAGCCGCTCGCCCGCTGCCTGCAGGCGCTGCTCGAGCCCACGGGTCAGCTGCCGACAGTCCTCCAGCGCCCACAGCCGCTCAACCGCAAGCGAGCTCGACCAGACGAGCAGCTCCTCAGCCGAGCCGACAGTCAACTCGGAGAGCGGCCGGCCGACCTCGTCGACGGCGACCGCCGTCAAAGACTGCTTGTGCACGTCCACTCCAACAACGATCATTCAGACCGCCTCCTCCTAGACTGGGGGCGACCGGCGAGCGGACGGGCCTCAATCGAGGCAGCTGCCAAGCTCCTATCAGGTCACGCTCAACGGTCTCGGGAAGGCGGCGGCGACACAACGCTGGCAAGTCGGCACCAGTCGACATCCGGGAATCGAGTCAGCCGCCGCCGACCCGAGTCTGACATTGAGTGCGGGAATATCGCCTGAAGCAAGACTGGCTACTCGGTCGCTCGGTCGAGCAGAGACCTGACGGTGGCAGCGTCGTAGGCGACATGGGCCCCCTGCCGGCGGGCCCACTCCGCAGCAGCGGGCTTGGAGGAGTGCAGCCGCTCCTCGCGGAATCGCCAGATCCGACAGGCCGTGAGTGCCATCAACTCGTGATGCGGTGGGTCGTCTCCAATCTCCTTCCATCGATCGAGAACGGCTGCCCCAACCTCGTCGACCCACTCATCAGGGACAGGGCCGATCAGCTCCGTGTGCCCGAGTTGCCGACACACTGAGAACTCGACAACGAGATCGGGTTCGTCGAGGTCCTGCTCGACCTCCCACTGGCCGTTGTGAACGCCGACGTAGAGGCGCATCGGTGGCGTCCGGGTCGGCGCGGCGGCAACGTCGTACGCGACGACGCGCAGGTCGAGGTTGGTCGGCTGGTGGTTCCACTCAGCTCGGACGGCCTCGACGAGGCCGTCCGTTGCCGTATCGCTCAGCACGAGGAGGTCGAGATCGCTCTTGCCCTGCGTGTAATCGCCAAGGGCGAGAGAGCCGTGCACGATGATCGTGCTGTCGGGCAGGGCATCGCGGAAGAGGCCCGTGAGTCGGTCGAGGAGCGGCGGTGCTAGCGCAGCGTTCTCATGAACCATGGCTACGCAGCGTAAAGCAGCCTCGTCTGCGCCAGCGTTCGGGAATGTCACCTGAGGGCGCCCAGATTCAGAGGGCCACGTCGTAAAGAAGCTCAGCATCCACGGGCGCCCCGAGAACCTTCGTCATGACCTGCTTGTGTTCATGATCGATGGGCAACGAAGATGCTCGAAACGCGGCACTGGCCCGTTCGGGATCTTCCATCTCCGCCGCGTAGACGAGGATCCACCCGTCCGTGACCGGAAGCAGATATGCGAGTTCGTGCCGCACGCCTTCGTTCTCGAACGTCGCGATGACCTCGTCTCGACGCCGCATCAACTCGCTCATCCACGATCGAAGCCGATCAACTTCACCGTCAGCCACTCGGTGCATCGCGACTTTCAGCAAGGCAGCACCTCCGGTAGTTGCGGAGCTTGGCGAATCGGAGCGTAAGCGAGGCGGAACTCGCCTGGGCCAGTGTGCGGGAATGTCCCCCGAACGAAGCGTGACCTAGACCGTGGTGCTCCCCGACGCGCCAGCAGTCTCCAACTGGGAGAACGTCGCCTATGCTGGGAGCGTGTCTTTCTGGAAGCGCGATGCACACGAAACGCTCGACTCCTGGGGGCTTGCATACTTTCGACTGATGGACCGCAGCCGCCCGGCGCGGATCGGCGTTTGGATCGCCTATCTCGCGGTGCTCGTCTCGCTCTGGCTCATCGGGGGGTTCTGGTGGGCCGTCATTGCGGTCGCCAGTACTGTCGGGTTCGTAGCGCTCGGCTATGCGTCACGCCGCTGAAGCGACGCGGCACCTACTAAGCACTAAAGCGTGGATTCTCGACTGGGCCAGCGTGCTTACACCCGACTGCGTCCTAGGCGCCCTTCGAGAGCGTCAGCGGGCAGCCGCCCGCGTCTACCTCGAGCGCGACGAGCCGGCCGCGGCGGTCGAACCAGTAGCCGAGGTCGATCCAGCTCTCGTAGCCGGTCACGCGAGTGATCGAGACGAGCGTCTTGCCGAACGCGAGCACACCGCTCGGGTGCAGGACGTCCGCGGTCGGATGGCGGTGGCGGACGTCCGCGATCGTGCTCCGGCCGATCGTGAAGCCCTCGCCGGTGCGATCCCCTTTGCGGGTCGTTGCGACGTCGATGATCTGGAGCCGCTGGTCGTCGCCGACGGCGCGCCAGGCCACGCGCTGGCCGTCGCGGTACGTGTCGACGATCGAGGCGGTGCCGGGACCCTGAGGGCACCCGTGCTGGTCGTTGATCTTGAAACGCTGCGAGCGGACGAGGCCCGGGCCCCGGTGATAGCCGGCGTCGGCGAGCTTCCAGCCCTCGGTGCCGATCCCGAAGCGGATCGTCGCGCCCGCTGCGGCGGCCGCGAAGGTCAGCGCGGCGAAGCCGGCGGCGGCGAGCGCGAGCGCCTTCATCGCCCGACGATAGCCGCCAACGAGAGAGGGCGCCTCCCGGCGCCCTCTCGGTCTTAGGTCTGCTCTGTCTCGGCCGCCGGCGGTGGCTCTTCCGTGGCCGGAAGCTCCGGCTCGTCGGGCGGTACGGTGACCGCGGAGGCGTCGATGTCGGGCGGCAGGACGACGATGTCCACCTCGGGATCGCCCTCGGCCGTATCGCCTTCGCCGTCGGATGCCTTGTGCCCGACGAGGATCCGCGACCCGGGCTCGAGCGACCTGCCGAGCACGAAGTCGGCGAGCGGGTCCTCGATGAAGCGCTGGATCGCGCGGCGCAGCGGCCGGGCGCCCATCGCCGGGTCGTAGCCCTTCTCGACGAGCAGGTCCTTGGCCTCGGGGGTCAGCTCGAGCGTCACCTCGTGCTCGGCCATCTGCTGGCGCAGGCGGTTGAGCATCAGGTCGACGATCTCGAGGATCTCCTCCTTGGCGAGCTTCGGGAAGACGATGATCTCGTCGATCCGGTTCAGGAGCTCGGGCCGGAAGACCTTCTTCAGGTCGCCCATGACGCGAGACTTCATGTCGTCGTACGACAGGCCCTGCTCGTCAGAGAGGTTGAAGCCGAGCGCCTGGTTCTTGGAGATCGACGTCGAGCCGATGTTCGAGGTCATGATCACGATCACGTTCCGGAAGTCGACCTTGCGGCCCTGGGAATCCGTCAGCTTTCCCTCCTCCAGGATCTGGAGCAGGATGTTGAAGACGTCCGGGTGGGCCTTCTCGATCTCGTCGAAGAGGACGACGGAGTACGGCCTGCGGCGGACCGACTCGGTGAGCTGGCCGCCCTCGTCGTAGCCGATGTAGCCCGGAGGCGAGCCGACGAGCCGGGACACGGCGTGCTTCTCCATGTACTCCGACATGTCGATCTGGATCATCGCGTCCTCGTCGCCGAACAGGAACTCGGCGAGCGTCCGGGCCAGCTCCGTCTTCCCCACGCCCGACGGGCCGAGGAAGATGAACGAGCCGGTCGGGCGCTTGGGATCCTTGATCCCGGCCCGCGCGCGGCGGATCGACTTCGAGACGGCGACGATCGCCTGGTGCTGGCCGATGACGCGCTTGTGCAGCTCCTCCTCCATCCGGACGAGGCGCTGCGACTCGGCCTCGGTGAGCTTGAAGACCGGGATGCCCGTCCACATCGAGACGATGTCCGCGATCTCCTCCTCGCCGATCTCCGGCTGCTCGCCGTTCTCGTTCTCCCGCCAGTTCTCCTCGAGCTCGCGCTTCTTCTGCGTCAGCTTGCGCTCCTTGTCGCGCAGCGACGCGGCCTTCTCGAACTCCTGGGCCTCGATCGAGGACTCCTTGTCCTTGCGGACCTTCTCGATCTCCTCCTCGAGCTCGCGGTAGCGCGGCGGGGCGGTCATCGTCTTGATCCGCATGCGGGACGCGGCCTCGTCGATCAGGTCGATGGCCTTGTCCGGCAGGTGGCGATCCTGGATGTAGCGGTCGGCCAGCGTGGCCGAGGCGACCAGGGCCTCGTCGGAGATCTTGCAGCGGTGATGCGCCTCGTAGCGGTCGCGCAACCCTCGCAGGATCTGCACGGTGTCGTCGATCGACGGCTCTTCGACGCGGATCTGCTGGAAGCGCCGCTCCAGCGCAGCGTCGCGCTCGAGGTACTTGCGGTACTCGTCGAGCGTCGTCGCGCCGATCGTCTGCAGCTCACCGCGCGCGAGCGCCGGCTTCAGGATCGAAGCGGCGTCGATCGCGCCCTCGGCGGCGCCGGCGCCGACGAGATTGTGGAGCTCGTCGATGAACAGGATGATGTCGCCGCGCTGGGTGATCTCCTTCATCACCTTCTTCAGGCGCTCCTCGAACTCGCCGCGGTACTTCGAGCCGGCGACGAGCGCGGCGAGGTCGAGCGTGTAGATCTGCTTGCCCTTCAGGAGCTCGGGCACCTGGCCGGCGGAGATGCGCTGCGCGAGGCCCTCGACGACGGCGGTCTTGCCGACGCCCGGCTCGCCGATCAGGACCGGGTTGTTCTTCGTGCGGCGCGACAGGATCTGCATCACGCGCTCGATCTCGGTCTGGCGGCCGACGACGGGGTCGAGCTTGCCCTCGGCTGCGAGCTTTGTCAGGTTGCGGCCGAACTGGTCGAGGAGCTTCGAGCTCTTCGACTTCTCGCCGCCGCCACCGCCGCCGCCCTGCTGGCGCCGGCCGGGGCCGGAGAGCATGCGGATGATCTCGTTGCGGATCTTCTCGGCGTCGGCGTCGAAGTCGAGCAGGATCCGTGCAGCGACGCCCTCGTTCTCGCGCACGAGCCCGAGCAGGATGTGCTCGGTGCCGATGTAGTTGTGGCCGAGGGAGAGCGCCTCGCGGAGCGCCAGCTCGAGGACCTTCTTGGCGCGCGGGGTGAACGGGATCTGCCCCGTCGTCACCTCGTCGCCCTGGCCGACGATGCGGGCGACCTGCGCGCGCACTTCTTCCACGGTGATGTCGAGCGACTCGAGCACGCGTGCGGCAAGCCCTTCCTCCTCGCGGAGGAGCCCGAGCAAGATGTGCTCGGTCCCGATGTAGTTGTGCTTCAGGGCGCGCGCTTCGTCCTGTGCCAGGACGACTACCTGACGTGCTCTCTCTGTAAAGCGCTCGAACAAGAGTGGGGCTCCTTTCCCGGTCTCTGGAGAGCCAATCGTACCCGAGTCGGTGGCTTTCACCGAGTCCGCGCCGGAACGGGCGCCCGGGCGCGGAGGAGCGCCTAGAAAAGACCCAGCTGAACGGGGTTTTCGGGCACAGGCGAGGCGGCTGCGAGCTCGACCGGCGCGGGCGGCCTGACCTCGGCGGCGTTCATGCGGGCGAGAATCGACGGAATCCGCTGAAAATCGGCCTCCAGCACAGCGAGCATCGACCGCGTGTAGAGCGCCGCGGCCGGGTGGTAGATCGGGTAGAGCGTCACCGGGCGGCCGCCGAGCACGACGTCCTGCTCCTGCCCGTGGACACGCGTGATCCCGAGTTGCTTGCCGGAGAGGAGCTTCGTGGCGAAGTTCCCGAGCGTGCACACGAGCCTGGGCTGGATCAGCTCGATCTGCTTGAAGAGATGGCCCTCGCAGGCCTCGATCTCCTCGGGCTGCGGATCGCGGTTGCCGGGCGGGCGGCACTTGAGGACGTTCGCGATGTAGACGTCTGGCCGTGTCAGCCCGATGCCGCCCAGCAGCGTCTCGAGGAGCTTGCCGGCGGCGCCGACGAACGGCACGCCCTGCTGGTCCTCGTGGAATCCCGGCGCCTCGCCGACGAACATCAGGTCTGCGGTGGCGCTCCCGGAGCCGAAGACGACCTGCGTCCGGCCCTGGGCCAGCGCGCACTTGGTGCATCCCGAGACGGTCTCCTGGAGGACGGCGAGCTCGGCGCTCATCGAACCCGAGTGTACGCCCGCCCGCGGACGGCTCGCGGAGTACTCAGCCGCAGCTGCCGCAGGCGCCGCCGCAGCAACCGCCGCCGCCGCCGCCGAAGCTCGGCTGCGTCGAGGCGCCGTGGGCTGCGAAAACGGAGAACTGGCGTTCGGCCTTCAGGCGGCCGCAGCTCGGGCAGGGAGGCGCGGGGTCGTCCGCGCGGACGAGCTCCTCGAAATGCTCCTCACAGCCCATGCACACGTATTCGTAGATCGGCACGCGAAAAACCTACCACTCGCGCCCCTCTTCAGATGCTCTCTGGCTCCGGCCCGAACTCGCGCACGAACTCCCGCACGACCGCGATCGCCTGCGGCGCGTCCCGGAAGACGCCGTGCCCCGCATTCGCGAACCGCTCGAAGCGGACGAGCTCGGCGGGCAGCGAGGCGACGAGCTCCTCGGCACCGGTGACGGGATACGACGGGTCCTCCTCGCCGGCGATCACGAGCACGGGACACACGATCGCGCCGGCCTCTTCGCGGAGGTCGATGCTCTTCGCCTCGGTGCGCTGCCAGTGCGGCGGCGCCTCCATGTTGACCTCCATGCGCGCGACGATCTCCGCCGGGAGCGGAGTCTGCATGTACAGCGGCACGCACACGCGGAGGTACTCCGCGAAGGTCACCTCGTTGGGGTGGGAGAAATAGGCCGTCGCGACGTCACCGGCTCCCGGGCTCAGCCGGTCGAAGACGGCGACGGCCCGGCTCGGCATGTAGCGCGCGTTCGCGCTCGAGAGCACGAGTGCCCGCACCCGGTCCGGATGGTGCGCCGCGAAACTCAGCGCGACCATCGCGCTGATCCCGACCCCGAGCACAACGGGCCGCTCGATCTCGAGCGCCTCCAGGAATCCACCCAGGTCGTCCCGCCAGGTGGCGAGATTCCACGAGGCGGGCACGGAGCGGTCGCTGCGGCCGTGCCCCCGCAAGTCGACGTAGACGACCTGCGCCGCCTCGGTGAGCTGCGGGCCGACGGAGTCCTTGAACAGCGAATGGTCACCGCCCGGACCGGTGTGGAGCAGGACGATCGTCGGCCGCTCGCCGGCGCCGTCGCGCGGTGACGCGAATTTCGGCCCGTCGACGTCGAAGTAGAGACCGATGTCCCCGACCTGAACCCTCATCGAGCGACGAACTCCGTGACGACGGCAAGCGACTCGGGCGCGTCGCGCATCGGCGAGTGGCGCGCCCCGGGATACCGGTGCACCTCGACGTGCTCGCCGGGGAGGGCATCCACCGCTTCGAGGATCGACGCCAGCGGATTCTGGGCATCGGCCTCGCCCGCGATCACCAGGGTCGGCCAGTCGAATTGGGCGAGCTCGCCGCCCATGTCGGCCGAACGGCCCTCGCCGCGATGCCAGTGGATCGCCAGCTCCAGGTTCCAGAGCGGCGTCATCAGCATGCGCATGCTGACTGCACCCGGCAGGAGCAGGGGAAAGCAGAGCCGGAGGAACTCGGCGATCGTCTGCTCGTTCGGGTCGCTGTAGTACGCGTGGGCGGCCTCGCCGGCCGACGGGTCGAGCGTGTCGAACGCGGCGACGGCGCGCGCCGGCAGAAAACGGGCGACGGGGTTGATCAGCACCGCCTTCGAGATCCGCTCCGGATGCCGCGTTGCGAAGCGGATGCCGGGATAGGTGCCCCAGCCGACGGCGATCAGCACGACCTGGTCGAGCCCGAGCGCGTCGAGCAGGCCCGCGAGGTCATCGGCCCAGGTGTCGAGATTCCAGTGCTCGGTGGTCGACATGTCGCTGAGCCCATGGCCGCGCAGGTCGACGTAGAGCACCTGGGCGACCTCCCGCAGAACCGGCCCGAGATGCTCCCGGTACGGCGTGTGATCGGCGCCTGGGCCGGTGTGGACGATCAGCGCGGTCGGCCGCTCGCGCAGGAAAGCGCCCTCCGGGACGTGCTTCGCCCCGTCGGCGTCGAAGAAGAGCTTGACGTCCCCAACCGCAATGCGCATCCTGCGAGTTACAGTATCGGCGCCCGGTATCCCGAAATGGAACTGGAGCTTCTCAGATGTTCGAGCACGTCAACGTCGTCGGCAGCGGCCGGGTTGGCTCGGCCGTGGCAGCGCGCCTCGCAGAGCGTGCCGGTGCCTCGCGCGCAGATGCCGATCTCGTGCTGCTCTGCGTCCCGGATGCGGCGATCGAAGAGGTCGCCGCGGCGATCGAGCCCGGCCCCTGGGTTGCGCACGTTTCCGGCGCGACGCCGCTGAGCGCTCTCGACCCGCACGAGCGCCGATTCTCGCTCCACCCGCTGCAGACGTTCACGCTCGCCCGCGGCGCCGAGCAGCTCGACGGCGCCTGGGCGGCGGTAAGCGGCGAGACCGAGGAGGCGCGGGACGCGGGCTTCGCGCTCGCCGCAGCTGCTCGGGTTGCATCCCTTCGACCTCGCCGACGAGGACCGGCGCCTCTACCACGCCGGTGCGGCGATCGCGTCGAACTACCTCGTGACGCTCTACCGGGCTGCGGCGGCGCTCTTCGAGGACGCCGGCGCGCCGCCCGAGGCGCTCGTGCCGCTGATGACGCGGACGATCGAGAACGGCTTCGAGCTCACCGGCCCGATTCAGCGCGGCGACTGGGAGACGGTGCACGGCCATCTGGATGCGCTCGCGGAGCGCCGTCCCGAGCTCGTCGGCATGTACGAGGCCCTCGCGGAGATGACGACGGCGTGAGGATCGTCCGCTCGATCGCCGACATCCGTGCGGCGCTGAAAGGCGAGACCTCCGTCGGGCTCGTGCCGACGATGGGCGCCCTGCACGAGGGCCACGCGGCCCTCTTCGCCGCCGCCCGCGCCGAGAACGGCGTCGTCGTCGCCTCGCTCTTCGTCAACCCGGCGCAGTTCACCGAGCAGTCGGATCTCGTCGGCTATCCACGCGACGAGGCGGCCGACGCGCGCTACGCCGAGGAGCACGGCGTCGACTTCCTCTGGGCGCCGCCCACGGCCGAGCTCTATCCGCCGGGCTTCGCGACCTGGGTCGACCCTGCCGGAGCCGCCGAGCGCCTGGAGGGCGATCACCGTCCGGGGCATTTCCGGGGAGTCGCGACGATCTGCCTGAAGCTCTTCAACGTCGTCAGCCCGCAGCGCGCCTACTTCGGCCGCAAGGACGCCCAGCAGGTCGCGGTGCTGAAGCAGCTCGTCCGCGACCTCGATCTCGAGCTCGAGATCCGCGTCGTCGGCACCGTCCGCGACGCCGACGGCCTTGCGCTCTCGTCCCGCAACGGGCAGCTCACGCCCGACGCCCGCGCGGCCGCCCTCTCGATTCCACGCGCGCTCGCCACCCGCGACCCCGAGAGCGCGCGCGCCGTCCTCGCCGAGGCCGGCCTCGCTCCCGACTACGTCGAGGTCGCCGACCTCGACGGCCCCACCCTGGCGATCGCCGTTCGCGTCGGCCCGGTGCGCCTGATCGACAACGTGCTCCTGGAAGGAGACCCCGTATGACCACACGTCCCCGCAAGCCCGCCCCCGGCACGCCTGCACCCGGAAAGCTCGCGCTGCCGGAGCTTCGCGAGATGAAGCGACGCGGCGAGAAGATCACGATGGTCACCGCCTACGACGCTCCGTCCGGCCGGCTCGCCGACGATGCAGGCGTCGAGCTGATCCTCGTCGGCGACTCCGCGGCGATGACCGTGCTCGGTCACGACTCGACGGTGCCGGCGACGATGGACGAGATGCTGATGCTCACCCGCGCGACGACCCGCGGAGCACGGCGTCCGCTGGTGGTGGCCGACATGCCGTTCGGCTCCTTCCAGGTCTCCGACGAGGCCGCCGTCGAGAACGCAGTGCGCTTCGCCAAGGAGGCCGCCGCAGACGCCGTGAAGCTGGAGGGCGCCGGCGGGATGCTCTCACGCGTGCAGGCGATCGTCGAGGCCGGCGTCTCCGTGATGGGGCACATCGGGCTGACGCCGCAGTCGGCGACGATGCTCGGTGGCTTCAAGGCGCAGGGCCGCACGGCCAAGAAGGCACGCGACCTGCTCCGCGACGCGCTGGCGCTCGAGCAGGCCGGCTGCTTCGCGCTCGTGCTGGAGGCGGTGCCGGAGCCGGTGGCCGCGCGGATCACCGAGTCGCTGGAGATTCCGACGATCGGCATCGGCGCGGGCGGCCGAACGGACGGTCAGGTGCTCGTCTGGCACGACCTGCTGGGAATCTACGAGGGCCACGCGCCGCGCTTCGTCAAGCAGTACGCCGACGTGGCCGGAGTGATCCGCGCCGGCCTCGAGGCCTACGTCACGGAGGTCCGGTCGGGCGCGTTCCCGGCCGAGCAGCACACGTACTCGATGCCCGAGGACGAGCTGGCGGAGTTCGAGCAGGCGGTCGCCGAGCTCGAGCACTAGCGCGGCGTTCGTTCGTTTAGCACGGGCCGTGCCGGCGGTTTAGATTCACCGGCAATCGTGGGCACCACAGCTCTCGTCATCGCGATCTCCTATGCGGTCGCGGTCGTGCTCGGCTCGGCGATCGCGGTCGCGATCTGGTGGTCGACGACCCGGCGCGGCGAGGTCGACACCGAGCGTCTCGCGCATCGCGAGCGCACCTGGCTGGTCGCCGTCGTGCTCCTCCTCGTCTCGCTGCTTGCCGCGTCGATCTGGTTCACGCCGTACTTCGACACCGAGGCCGGCGCAGGCGGGCAGATCGTGAACGTCAAGGCGCAGCAGTTCGTCTGGACGATCCGCCCGGCGAGGGTCCGGGTCGGACAGGAGGTCGAGTTCCGGCTCACTGCGACGGACGTCAATCACGGCTTCGGCGTCTACGACGACCGCGACCACCTCTCGCGCAGGTGCAGGTCGTGCCGGGGCAGACGCAGAAGCTACGTGCACACGTTCACGCGGCCCGGCACGTACACCGTGCTCTGTCTCGAGTACTGCGGCGTCGACCACGCACGTGATGGAGACGACCTTCCGGGTGATCGCGTGAGCGAGCTGGAGGCCCGCGAGCGCGCAAGGCGGCTGGCAGAGACGCTCGCTACCTCGTCGCCTCGACGGTGATCCTCGGCGGCCGGGCTGCTCGGCGAGATTCTGCGCTACAGCCAGGCGGGCGCGGGCCGCGTCGACGACGACTGGTGGTACGCGATGATGACCGCGCACGGCCTCGGCACGTTCGTCGGCTGGGCCGGCTTCGCGGTGATGGGCCTCTCGTTCTGGGTGCTCGCCGAGGTGGGCTTCCCGCTCCGCGCGCTTCGGGCTGCGCGATGGCGTCGGCGACGTGGTGGCTGATGGTGCGTCGGCGTCGCCGGCGTCGTCGTCACGACGCTGCTGATGGACTTCGGCGGCTCGTGGGTCTTCCTCTACCCGCTGCCGTTCCACGGCGCCGGCCAGTGGGGCGCTGGACGACGCCGCTTCTTCGCGGCTCGGTGCTGCTCGTCGGGCTCTCGATCGTGACCTGGTGCGTCGCGATCCTGCACACGTGCTCGGCCCGCGCTCTGCACGCGGTCGAAGGCGGGCATCTCGAACCGGCTCGGGCGTTGCGCTCGGCTTCGGCTACCTCTGCGCCGACGCCGCTTCGCGACGAACCCGCGCTCCGTCCCGTACGCGGTGATCCCGCTGACGGTGATCGCGCTCGACATGATCATCGCCACGCTGCCGCTCGCGGTGCTGCTCGTCGAGATGATCGTCCAGTCGCTCACGCCGAGCGTGACGGTCGACCCGCTGCTCGCGAAGAACGTGCTCTGGTTCTTCGGCCACCCGGTCGTCTACCTGCTGCTCTTCCCGGCCGTCGCGGTCTACTACCTGCTGATCCCGCGCTGCGCGGGGCGCGCGCTCGTCGCCGGCAACGTCATCGCCGATCGGCTGGGCGATCGCGGTGATCGCGAACGTGATCGTGTGGGCGCACCACATCTACATCGACTACCCGCGCGGCTCGCCGCAGGCGGCGCTGAACACGGCGATGCAGCCGCTCACGTTCTCGGTCACGATCGTCTCGGCGCTCTCGCTCTACAGCCTCGTTCTTCACGATCTACCGCTCGCGCTTCGCTCTGGAACGCGGCCTCGACGGCGCTCTTCCTCGGGCTCGTCAGCTGGCTGCTCGCCGGGCCTCTCGGGCGTCGTCAACGCGACGATCGCCTTCGACCAGGTCGTCCACAACACGCTCTGGATCGTCGGCCACTTCCACCACATGGCGCTGCTCGAACATCGGGCTGCGTGATCTTCGGCGCGATCTACGCGTTCCTGCCGGACCTCGTCGGGAAGCCGCTCTACAGCGACGCGCTCGCGAGCTGGCACGTCTGGCTGACGTTCGTCTTCGGCACGGCGAACTCCGCGGTCTGGATCTACCAGGGCCTGCGAGGGCGCGCCGCGACGCTTCGCGGTGCTGCCGCACCGCTACGCGACGCGACGCGGTGGGCGCGGTCTTCGCGATTCGGGCTCGGCGTCGCGCAGCTGCTTCTTCGCGGTCAACATCGTCCAGACGCTGCGAGGCGCGAGCCGTCGCGCGAGCGCACCTCGAGCGACGGTCGAGGGCGCGCTGATCATCGTCGTGCTCGCCGTGCTTGCATCGGCGCCGTGCTTCGGCGCTGGGCCGTCACGCGCGCTTCGAAGTCGGCTCCCGGCGACCGTCGACGACGACCGCCGACGGGGACCGCCAACGCGGCGGGCAAGCAAGGTCTTCGCGAGCGCCGGCTGCGGCTGCTGCCACACGCTCGCCGACGCCGGCTCGACGGGCACGGTCGGGCCGAACCTCGACGCAGGCGAAGCCGCCGGCCGAGCAGGTGCAGGTGATCCCGTCACGAGCGGCAAGGGCACGATGCCGTCGTTCGGCGGGAGCCTGACGCCGCAGCAGATCGCCGACGTCGCCGACTACGTCTCGTCGGTCGCCGGGCGCTGACCGGCTTGCGGGCCTAGAGCAGGCCGAGCGACACGATCAGCACCGGTGGCACGCACGCGAGCGCGCAGGCCGCGAGCGCGCGTGCCCACGTCCAGTCGTGCACCGTGCGCAGGCCCACGACCAGCAGCGCCAGGAACCAGAGGCCGCACGAGATCCAGAGCGAATCGAGCAAGCGCGCGCCGGTCGCATCCGAGTCGGCCCCGCCGCGCCGGAAGACGTCGTCGCCGTAGAGCGCGATCCGCACCGGCCAGAGGACGACCAGTCCCAGGGCGAGCGGCGCGAGCGCGAAGCCGAACAGGTGCCGTGAGAGCCGCCACGACCCGGCGCCGCCCAGCCGCTTCTCCGCCCAGCGAAGCACGAGACCGCCGGCGAACACGGTCACGGCGCCGTACATCGCGCCGGCGAACACGGCCCAGGCCGCGACGACGAGCAGGCCGCCGCCGGGATCGTCCAGCAGCCTGCCGGCCACGTTCGTGCCCAGAACGGCCCCGATGCCGGCCAGGAAGCCGATCAGCACCAGCGGCTCGGCGCGGGCGTCCTGGTCCTCGTCCGATTCGTCCCGGAGCGCGGCGAAGACGGCGCGCGGCGCCTGCAGCACCAGGAGCGACCGCAGCCACCACGCTTTTTCGGCCGAAATCGGCTCCAACAGGGCTCTTTCATTCATACCGGGAGCCTACCTTCGGCCTACGCCGCTCCCACCGGGCCCTCCGATGCTTGCACTGTCATCGAGATTCGGTGACCGCCACGGACTCAAACGAAAGGGACGAAGCAGTGAACACTCTCAAGGCCAAGCTCCTCATGACACTCCTGGTAGTCGGCGCGGTCGCGTCGGTCGCCGGCTTCGGCGCCTTCTCGGCGTTCTCGAGCCAGACCACCAACGCAGCGAACACGTTCGCCGCCGGTACCGTGAACCTCACGGACAACGACTCCGGCGCCGCGATGTACTCGGTCGCGAACCGCAAGCCGCTCCAGCAGGTCCAGCAGTGCATCAAGCTGACCTACGACGGCACGCTCCCGTCCGACGTCAAGCTGTACACGCTTTCGGCGATCGGAACCCTCGGCACGTACATCGACATGACGGTCGAGAAGGGCACCGCGACGGGCGCCACCTTCCCGGGCTGCGGCACCTTCACGAGCGAGTCGACGGTCTACACGGGCACGCTCGGCGGCTTCGCAACGGCCAAGAACTCGTATGCGAACGGCGTCGCCGCGTTCCCCGGGGTGCAGACCCAGTGGAACCAGAACGACACTCTTGTCTACCGGTTCACGTTGACACTGCAGGACGACAACAACGCGAACGGCGGAGCCAGCGCGCTGAGCTCCGGCAGCCACACCTTCACCTTCGAGGCACGCAACCAGTAAGAGTCCTGGCGGGCCGAGAGTGCAAATGGGGGGTCGCCACGGCGGCCCCCCACCTGCTTCCAGGCAAACCTCCTCCAGGCAACGAAAGGGAACACATGGCACACGGCAAGGGATTCGAGCGGACGATGCGGGCGGCGGGCTTCGCGCTCGGGCTCGGCATCGTCACCCTCGCGCTCCTTGCCTGGCGGCTCCCGACGGTGCGCCCCGACCTCGGCGCCGAGGCTGCCTTCTCCCTGACGCCCACGGGCGAGCTCGAGGTGAAGCCGGTCGGCGTCTTCCTCGACGCCAAGAACCTCCGCCCCGGCGGCGCGGCCCAGAACGGCGCGATCTCGATCCGCAACCAGACCGGCAAGACCCTGCAGGTCACGCTGCGAGCCCTCCCGGCCGCGCGCGACCTCGACGAGCTGCTCTCCGTCGAGCTCCAGACGAGCTCCGGTACGGCCACCAAGACCATCTTCAGCGGCACGCTTGGCGGGCTGCGCTCCTGGACGAAGCCGCTTCGGCTCCGCTCCGGCGAGAGCGCACCGCTCCGGCTCCGCGTCTCCATCCCCGCTTCCGTCCACTCGGGCTACGTCGCCCGGATCGAGTCGGTCCCGCTCGAGCTCCGGAGCGCCGCATGACCCGCGCGCGGAAGCTCTTCCTCTCGGCACTGGTGCTCGGAGCCGTCGCCCTCGTGGCCGGCCTCGGCACCTTCTCGGCTTTCTCGTCGAAGACGACGAGCGGCGGCAACTCGTTCGCAGCCGGCACGGTCGCGATCGCCGACAACGACGCGGGCGCGGCAATGCTCGCGCTGACGAACGCGAAGCCGACGGACACGAGCCAGAGCTGCATCCAGATCACCTACACCGGCACGCTCGACTCGGCCGTGCACATCTATGGCGTCGTCGCCGGCACGCTCGCGCCCTACCTGACCCTGACGATCACCCGCGGCACGCAGGCAGCGCCGACCTTCGGCAGCGCCTGCACGGGGTTTACGGCCGACACGAACAACTACATCGGCGCCGGCGCCGGTGTCATCTTCAACGGTGCGCTCTCCACGTTCACGGGCACGGACTACGCAACAGGCCTCGTCGACAAGGCGAACGGCGGCGGCAACGAGACGTGGACGACGAACGAGGCCCACGTCTACAAGTTCGTCGTCACGCTGCCCAGCAACAACGCCGCCCAGGGGCTCTCCGGGACGGCCGCGTTCACCTGGGAGGCCCAGAACCTGTGACAGTTGGCACCGTGAATCTCGGCCGCGACGAGCTGCGGCAGCGGCGGCGTCCACTCCGGGACCCCGTCAACGCGCGCCCGCCGGGTGCGCTCGGCACGCCAGCGGCCCCGCGGCGCGAACGGCTGCTCGCCGTCCGCCGCCTCGGCGACGGGCTCCTACTCGGCCTGGTCCTGGGTCTCGCGCTCGCAGCGGTTGGCCCGCTCGCGTTCCACGGCCGGAGCTTCGCCGTCCTTTCCGGCTCGATGCAGCCGACCCTCCGCGTCGGCGACCTCGTGCTGGAGAAGCGCACCGCAGGCACGGACATCCACGTGGGCGACATCGTCACGTTTCGCTCTCCCGAGGATGCCGACAAGCTCATCACCCACCGTGTACGGCGAGTCGTGATCGGGGACGGCATCGTCAGGGTGACGACGAAGGGCGACGCCAACCTGTCGGTCGAGCGCTGGACGATCCCGGTGGACGGCACCGTGGGCCGCGCGATCGGCCGTGTGCCGAAGGTCGGCTACCTGCTCGTGTGGGCGCGGACGACACCGGGCCGTCTGCTGCTGATCGCCCTGCCTGCGTGCCTGCTCGGCGCCTCGCAGCTGCGCCGCATCTGGTCGACGCCTGGCAAGGCGCCCAAGAATGCGGCGGCCTAGCCGATGAGCCGTCGCCTGGTCCTGCTGCTGGCCGTGCTGGCGCTCGCCGTGGTCGCGGGCGCGGTCGCCGTCACGTACGCGGCGTTCCGCGGCACGACGTCGAACCCGACGAGCAGCTTCAACGCCAAGCGCGTCTTCCCGGCCCAGCGCACGACGTACTCGTGGTCGATCCGCGACGCTTCCGCCGGTGGCGCCGAGACGAATCGGGACGATCCCTTCGCGGTCGCGGGCGACACACGCACACTGGCGAACGCGACAAACTGGACGACGGCCTTCACCGCGAGGAACGTCGAGTGGAACTACGACGGACATCTGCCTGCCGGGGTCGCGGTCAGCGGCGTCAACTTCAACCTGAAGCTCGTGGGCGTCACCGCGACGCACAACATCTGCGTTTACGTCGCCACGTACGTCAACTCGACGAACACGCTCATCTCCGACCACGGCGCCGGCTCAGCCGTCTGCAACACCACCGGGGCCCAGCGGACGGTCGCTCTACCCGAGATCACGACGACCGACCAGCTGAACGACCTGACGGTACGCGCCTACGTCCGCGATGCCACGGTCGCGGGCAGGACGAACATCGACCTCGCGACGGTCACGGGCACGTACCTCGCGACCGCCCTGACGACGAACGAGACGAGCTTCGTGGACAACTCCGCCGTCGCGGCGGTCACAACCCTCTGGTCGCTCTTCGACGGCGCCGACGCGACCGCGTACACGATCGCCGCCAACGTCACCACCGTCTTCGGCGCCGCCCGGTACATCAAGTTCAAGACGGCAAGCGACCTGCCGGCGGGCGCGGTCGTCACGGCCGCGACGGTGACGATCGTCTTCCGCTCATCGACGGCCGTCCAGAGCTGTTACTACATGGAGGCCTACTCGAACGCCGGCGCCACGCTGGTTGCAACGCATCCGACGGCGGCGGCGCCGAACTGCGTCGCGAACGCCACGCGAGTGACCTCGACGGCGTCGTTCCCCGAGGTGACGACGGCCGTGCAGGCGAACGACCTCACCTGGAAGGTCTACATGCGCAACGCCGGCAGCTCGCGGCTCGTCTTCGACCAGGTGAAGCTCGATCTCACCTGGTATCTCGACTGAGCCCGGCGAGGGCGCCTCGCTGCGCATCGGCGCGCGACGGCTAGGCGCGCGGCGCATCGGCGCGCGCGGCGGCTCGGCGCGCGGCTCCCCTGCGCACGGCGGCTTGGCGCGCGCCGCTTAGGAGGCTCGGCGAAACGCCGTCTTGCCTCCGGAACGGCGCATCGCACCGGCGACGAGCGATCTTCGTCTCGCTTGCGGGGCTTGCGGCGAAGGTGCTGCGCCGCGGCGCCGGCGATTCGCTCAGATGGCCGCGCGACAACCCAGATGTGGTCAGACCAACTGCCACAGAAGTGTGACGCACTTTCCACATTTGGCTGCCCATGCGGCGTAGCGCGAATTTCCGTGGTCAGACCAAGTGTGACGAAAGTGGAACAGCGGGCGCGACGCGCCGGGGGCCGCGGCGTAGCTCGGCGGCGCTGCGCCCGACTGTCGGTCGGCGCGCGGCGGCTACGCCGCGCGCCGGAAGACGTACGGGTGCCTGAAGGCCTCGAGGGCCTGCTCGCGCGGCACCTCGACCTCGAACGAGTCGCCCGTCTGCTCGTCCTCGACGGCGACCGACACCGTGTCGTCGCCCTCGTGCCAGAGCAGCGAGACGTCGATGCCGCCGTCGCGGCGGCGGTCGAGCTCGCGCTTCTTTCGGTTCGGTGATCGTCATCTTTCTCCCTTGACGTTCGTGCATGACTAGACGCGGTTCGATCACCGCGGTTGGTTCGGGTTTTGTAAGGCCTGCTACGCGGCCGCGGTGACAGCGGCAGGAAGCACGTGGCGGAGGAACTGCCCCGTGTACGAACGATCCACGGTAGCGACCTCTTCCGGGGTGCCGACGGCGACGATCTCGCCACCCGCCTCGCCGCCCTCGGGGCCGAGGTCGACGAGCCAGTCAGCCTGCTTGATCACGTCGAGGTTGTGCTCGATCACGAGCACGGTGTTGCCCGCATCGACCAGGCGCTGCAACACTTCGAGCAGCTTCTCGATGTCGGCAAAGTGCAATCCGGTCGTCGGCTCGTCGAGGATGTAGAGCGTCTTGCCGGTGGCGATCTTCGAGAGCTCGGACGAGAGCTTCACGCGCTGCGCCTCGCCGCCGGAGAGCGTCGTCGCCGGCTGGCCGAGCTTGATGTAGTCGAGCCCGACGTCGTGCAGCGTCTGCAGGCGACGGCGGATCTTCGGGATCTTGGCGAAGAACTTCAGCGCCTCTTCCACCGACATGTCGAGCACGTCGGCGATCGACTTGCCCTTGAACCGCACCTCGAGCGTCTCGCGGTTGTAGCGCTTCCCCTTGCAGGTCTCGCACGGCACGTAGACGTCGGGCAGGAAGTGCATCTCGATCTTGATCTGGCCGTCGCCCTTGCAGGTCTCGCAGCGGCCGCCCTTGACGTTGAAGGAGAAGCGGCCCTGCTTGTAGCCGCGCACCTTCGCCTCAGGCGTCAGCGAGTAGAGCTCGCGGATGTGGTCGAACAGCTTCGTGTACGTCGCCGGGTTCGACCGCGGCGTGCGGCCGATGGGCGACTGGTCGATGTCGATCACCTTGTCGAAGACGTCGATCCCCTCCACCGACTCGTGCTCGCCCGGCTTGACCCGGAAGTGCTGAAGCTTGTTGGCGAGCGCCTTGAAGACGATCTCGTTCACGAGCGTCGACTTGCCCGAGCCGGAGACGCCGGTGACCGCAACGAACTTGCCGACCGGGAACTCCACGTCGATGGTCTTCAGGTTGTGCTGGGACGCGCCGCGGACCCAGAAGGAGCCGTTGTCCTCCTCGCGCCGCTCCGGCACGGCGATCTGCCGCTTCCCGGAGAGGAACTGGCCGGTGACCGACTTCGGGTTGCGCTGCACCTTCGCCGCCGTGCCCTCGGCAACGACGTGGCCTCCGTGCTCGCCCGCTCCCGGCCCCATGTCGACGAGCCAGTCGGCGGTGCGCATCGTCTGCTCGTCGTGCTCGACGACGACGACCGTGTTTCCGAGCGCCTTCAGCCGCTGCAGGGTGCCGATCAGCTTGTTGTTGTCGCGCTGGTGGAGCCCGATCGACGGCTCGTCGAGGATGTAGAGCACGCCGACGAGCTGCGAGCCGATCTGCGTCGCGAGCCGCAGCCGCTGCGCCTCGCCGCCGGAGAGGGTCGCGGATGCGCGGTCGAGGTTCAGATAGCCGACGCCGACGTCCTCGAGGAAGGTGAGCCGCTCGCGGATCTCCTTGACGATCCGCGCGCCGATCAGGTGCTCGGTCTCGGTGAGGTCCAGCGAGTCGAGGAACTCGAGCGCCCGCGTGATCGAGAGCTGGGTGAAATCGTGGATGTTCTGCTCGCCGACGGTAACCGCGAGCACCTCGGGCTTCAGCCGCGCCCCCTTGCACACCGGGCAGGGGCGGAACGACATGTACTCCTCGATCCGCTCGCGCTGCGATTGCGAGTCGGTCTCGCGGTAGCGGCGCTGCAGGCTCGTGACGATCCCTTCGAAAGCCATCGTGTAGGCACGCTTCCGGCCCATCCGGTTCCGGTACGTGATGTAGATCCGCTCGCCGTCGGTCCCGTAGAGGAAGCGGTTCTGTTCCTCATCGGTCAGCTCCTGCCACGGCCGGTCGAGGTCGATCTCGTAGCGCTCGGCGATCGCCTGGATCACCGACTCGTAGAAGTTCGACTGGCCCACCGACCAGGGCACAAGCGCGCCGTCGCCGACCGCAACCTCGGCGTCGGGCACGAGCAGGTCGGGATCGATCTCCTGCTGCGCGCCGAGCCCCGTGCAGCGCGGGCAGGCGCCGTGCGGCGAGTTGAACGAGAAGATGCGCGGCTGCAGCTCGGGCAGCGACACGCCGTGCTCGGGGCACGCGAACCGCTCCGAGTAGGTGACCTCCTTGCCTTCGTCGACGAGGTCGATGGACACGAGGCCCTCGGCGAGCTGCGCGGCGGTCTCGACCGACTGCCAGAGGCGCGTGCGCAGGTCCTCCTTCATCACGAGCCGGTCGACCACGACGTCGATCGAGTGCTTGAACTTCTTGTCGAGCTCGATCGGCTCGTCGAGAAGCTTCTGCTCGCCGTCGACCTTGACCCGCGAGAAGCCTTCGCTCCGGAACTCCTCGAAGAGGTCCTTGAACTCGCCCTTGCGATCGCGCACGACCGGCGCGTTGACCGTGAACCTCGTCCCCTCTGGCAGCTGCAAGATCTGGTCGACGATCGACTCGACCGACTGGCCCGAGATGAGCCGGCCGCAGACGGGGCAATGCGGACGGCCGACCCGCGCGTAGAGCAGGCGCAGGTAGTCGTAGATCTCGGTCACGGTCCCGACCGTCGACCGCGGGTTGCGCGAGGTCGTCCGCTGGTCGATCGAGATCGCCGGCGAGAGCCCGTCGATCGAGTCGACGTCGGGCTTCTCCATCATCTGGAGGAACTGGCGCGCATAGGCGGAGAGCGACTCGACGTAGCGGCGCTGCCCCTCCGCATAGATCGTGTCGAAGGCGAGCGACGACTTCCCGGAGCCGGAGAGCCCCGTGATGCAGATGAGCGCGTTCCGCGGCAGCCGGACGGTGATGTCCTTCAGGTTGTGCTCGCGGGCGCCGTGAACGACCAGCTCTTCCTGACCCATAACCGGCCCAGTGTACCCGGGGTCAGCCACACGAACAAGTGTTCGTCCGCTGCTTGTTTTCCGCTCCTTGCGGGCTTTTGCGGGCCAGCTGACGCGACCTTGGCGGCGACGTCTCTCTCCGACCGGAAGCGCGCGGTTTGCCGGGTTGCCCCGAGTGGAGACAAGCCCGGCATGGCCGAGACCGCACGCAAAGCGTTCATCGCGACGCTCGTCGCCGTTGCGGTGATCGCAGCCGCGCTGGCCCTCTGGCAGCTGAAGCTCGTGCTGGCGCTGATCTTCCTCGCCTTCATCGTCGCGGCCGCCATGCGCCCGGGCGTCGAAGCCCTGCACCGGCGGCGCGTGCCGCGCGGGGTGGGGATCGGGATCCACTACGCCGTGCTCGCCGGCGCCGTCGCATTCGCTGTGTGGTTCGCCGTGCCGCGGGCGCTGCATCAGGTCGATCAGGCGCTCGGCCCGGGAGGTGCCCAGACGCAGCTGACCGAGAAGGCGAAGCAGGCGACGGGCGTCAAGCACGACATTCTCGTCGGCATCCGCGACCGCCTTCAGAACGTTCATCGCAACGAGCTGATCAAGCCCGCGGCCGAGATCGGCGTCAGAGCGTTCGAAGGGCTGATCGGGGTCTTCTTCGTCTTCGCAGCCGGCGCCTACTGGATCTTCGAGCGCGACCGGGCGGTGGACGTCATCTGCTCGCTGCTCGAGCGACCGAAGCGCAAGAAGGTGCGGGACACGTGGAATCTGATCGACCTCAAGCTCGGCGCGTTCGTGCGTGGCCAGGCGCTGCTGATCGCGGGCGTCGCGATCGTGCTCTCGCTCCTGTTCCTGGCAATCGGCTTGCCCTACTGGATCCTGGTCGGGACGTTTGCAGGCCTCGTGGAGATCGTCCCGGTGATCGGGCCGCTCGCCGCCGGCGCGCTCGCTGTAGGCGTCGGCCTGACGCAGTCCGTTCACATGGCCGTGCTCGCGGGGCTCTGCGTCTTCGGCGTGCGCATGCTCCAGGACTACGTGATCCTGCCGCGCGTGCTCGGCGAGGCGACCGGGCTGTCACCGCTCGTGGTGCTGATCGCGGTCACCTCCGTCGGCATCCTCTTCGGTGGCTTTGCGGTGCTGTTCGCCGTGCCGATCGCGGCGGTGATCGTGACGCTGATCGACGTCATCGTACGCGACAAGGATCCCGCCGAGGAGGATGTGCCGACGGTGCTCTTCTCGGGCAAGGAGGCGGAGGCGTAGCGGGAGATTTCTCGAAGCTGTCACTCCGCTGTGACATGCACACAGGTACCTCTATGGAGGCACACAGGTACCTATGAGTCGCCGCTTCACCGTCACCCTCACCGACCACCAGTACACGTGGCTCACGGAAGAGTCGCGGCAGACGAGCGTCGCCGTCGCGGAGCTGATCCGACGGGCGATCGACGACAAGTTCCCGGGACGGCTCGAGCGACGCTTCGGCATGCACGAGCTGGCCGTACGCGTCCAGCGGCGCGCGAACGCCGGCAGACGCCCAGGCGTCCGCTTCTGGAGCTAAGCCTTGCGCCAGCGGCCGAAGACGAGGCCGCCGAGCGTGAAGCCGAGACCGAATGTGCCGAACGCGAAGGCGCCGATCGCGATCCCCTTGCGCCAGGGCGAGAGCCGCTGCCAGCGCCCGATCGCCTCCCGCTCTTCCTCGGTCAGCGACTCCCCGCGGCGCTGCTTGCGGAGCGCACCGCCGGCTCGCAACCCGAGGTAGAGGTCGTCGAAGATCTCGGCAGACTCTTCGGCCATGACAACGAGTGTATAGCCTGCCCCGGCCGTGGCTACACGCGTTCTCCACGTCTCGGATCTTCACTTCGGCAAGCACAACCACCCGACGATCGAACGGGCGATTGCCACGCTCGTGGAGCGCGTCGAGCCCGAGCTCGTGATCGCGAGCGGCGACCTCACGCACCGGGGGCAGCGTGACCAGCACGAGCACGCCGCGGCCTTCCTGAAGGGCCTTGGCACGCCCGTCGTCGCGGTCCCCGGCAACCACGACATCCCCTACAGCTTCCCGGCCCGATTCACCTCGCCGTGGGTCGAGTTCGAGCGCCAGTGGGAGACGACCGAGCCCGTCTACAGCGGCGACGAGCTCTTCGTCGTCGGGCTCAATTCCGTTCGTCCTTACCGGCATCAGTCGGGCGGGATCCGCGAATCCCAGCTCGAGCGTGCGACCAGCCGCCTTCAGCAGGCGCCGGAAGCTGCCCTGCGCATCGTCGTGCTGCACCACCAAATGGTCGGCGCGCCGTGGCGGACCCGCAAGAAGCCCGTCGCTCGGCGGACTCACGTCCTCTCCCGGCTCGTCGATTGCGGCGCGGAGTTGATCCTTGGTGGGCATATCCACCAGGCGACGGTCTCCGAGCGGCACGAGTTCGAAGTGATCACGAGCGACGTCCGCGGCGTGGTCGTGTCGATCGCCCCCGGGCTCGGCCAGCCCCGACCGAACCGCCGGGGCGAGGCGCGCGGCCTGCACGTCTACACCGCCGACGAAACGACGATTCGCATCGACACCTACATCTGGCGCGACGACGACTGGGGGCTCACGGCCGTGCGGCAGTTCCCGCGCGGCCGCAAGCCCCTGGCAGTCGAGAACAGCTAGATCGTGCGGGCCGTGCCGCGGTTCGCGGCGACGCGACCGTAGAGCGCGCAAAGCGCGATCGCAACGATCACTCCGACGATGAACTGCAGGACCCCGCCGAAGATCAACCCGGCGACGAGCAACGACGCGACCCCGATGAGGATCGTGACGATCCATCCCATCGGGTCAACCCCGGGATGGAAGAACCGGCCGAGACCTCCGACGATCGCACCTACGATGATGAGCCATATCCATGTCATGGCCCCACGTTTTCCAGCGCGGCCGGGCGGCAAACAAAGGGCAGGAGCGAGCCGGCGCAGGAGGCCGGGCGGCGAGGGCGAAGGAGGTTTGCCGTGAAGGATCAGAGCCTCATCGACGAGATGCGGGAGGCGATGAAGGACGCGCGCGAGCGCGCCGAGGAGCGGCGCGGAAACTCGCAGGAGAACGTCCTGATCGCGACGGACGCCGAGCCCGTGCTCGACCCGGCGCTCGATCCGGAGCCGACGCCAAAGCGCCGCCGTTTCTTCGGACGCCGCTAGCCCGACTCGTCAGCTGCGGGCGGCGACGCGCAGACGGATCCGCTGAATCTCGCGCTCGCGGTCACGCGGGGGCGCGGTCGTCACCAGCTCGTCGAGCAGGCGAACGGATGCCTCCGTCACCGCATCCACGGCCCGCTGGAACGCAACCTCGTTCGCCTGCGACGGCTTCGAGTAGCCGCTGATCTTGCGGACATACTGCAGCGCCGCGTCGCGGGCGTCGTCGGCGGTCGCGGGCGGGTCGTAGTTGAAGAGCGGGCGAATGTTCCTGCACATGGTGAGTTCCTCCTACGTTTGGCGTTCGATGGCCGCGCGCTTGACGACGGCCTCCTCGTCGTCCAGCACCCCGGCGCGGTGCAGCTCCTCGAGAGCGGCCAGCAGCCGCGCCTTTCGCTCCTCGGCGGGTCCGGGCACCGGCTGGTCCGGGTCGAGACCCAGCGCCTGCAGCCGCTGCCGCATGCGGTCGACGCCGACGCCCTTCTCGGGGAAGCGAAGCGCCTCGGGTCCCCACAACGGCCGGTGCTGAACGAAGCGCCGATAGCCGAGCACGAGCCCGACCGCGAAGAGCAGCGAGGCGATCGAGACGACGTAGCCGTTGTCGTGAAACAGCGCACGCGCGATCGCAGCGCCGACGATCGAGCCGGTGAGGCCGATCGCGATCGTCAGCCACAACGGCATCGGGTCGGGTCCCGGCACGGCGAGCCGGGCGAGCCCGCCGGTCACCAGGCCGGAGAACAGAATTGCGATCACGAGCGACGCGCTCATGCGGTCACGGCGTTGAGCTCGCGGCGCAGATCCTTGATCTCGTCGCGGAGCTTGGCCGCATACTCGAAGCGGAGCTCTTCGGCGGCGACGAACATCTCCTCTTCGAGCGTCACGATCAGCTTCTCGAGCTCGGCCGCGTCCATGCCCTCGACGTCCTTGCCGCGACGCGTGCGCTTGGGGACATGCGGTGCTTCGAGGGAGAGGAACTCGGCGATGTCGGAGACGCCCTTGGAGATGTTCTCGGGCGTGATCCCGTGCTCCTCGTTGTACGCCAGCTGCTTGTCGCGGCGCCGGCTCGTCTCGCCGAGCGCGTCCTTGATCGCCTCGGTCATCTTGTCGGCGTAGAGAATCACCTTGCCGTTGACGTTTCGCGCCGCCCGGCCGATCGTCTGGATGAGCGACGTGCGCCCGCGGAGGAAACCCTCCTTGTCGGCATCGAGAATGGCGACGAGCGACACCTCCGGCAGATCGAGTCCCTCCCGCAGCAGGTTGATCCCGACGAGCACGTCGTACTCGCCGAGGCGCAGCTCGCGGATGATCTGGATCCGCTCGAGCGTGTCGATCTCCGAGTGGAGGTAGCGCGCCCGCACACCGGACTCCAGCAAGTAGTCGGTGAGATCCTCGGCCATCTTCTTCGTCAGCGTCGTCACGAGGACGCGCTCGCCCGCCTGCTCGCGATGCCGGATCTCGTTCAGCAAGTCGTCGATCTGATCCTTCGTCGGCCGCAACTCCGTCTCCGGGTCGACGATGAACGTCGGGCGGATCAGCTGCTCCGCGATGTGCTTCGAATGGCGCATCTCGTACGGCCCCGGCGTCGCCGAGACGAACATGAGCTGAGGCACCTTCTCGAGGAACTCGTCGAAGCGGAGCGGCCGGTTGTCGAGCGCGGACGGGAGGCGGAAGCCGAAGTCGACCAGCGTCTGCTTGCGTGAGCGGTCGCCCTCGTACATGCCGCCGATCTGGGGAATCGTCTGGTGCGACTCGTCGACGAAGACGAGGAAGTCCTTCGACGGGAAGTAGTCGAGCAGCGTGTGCGGCGCCGAGCCCGGCGGCCGGCCGTCGAGGATGCGCGAGTAGTTCTCGATCCCGTTGCAGAAGCCGAGCTCCTGCATCATCTCGAGGTCGTACTCGGTGCGCTGGCGGATGCGATGCGCCTCGAGCAGCTTCCCCTCCGACTCGAACTTCTTGATCTGCTCCTCGAGCTCGTGCTTGATCTCGTCGGCGGCCCGCTCGATCGTCGGCTTCGACGTCACGTACTGGGTGGCCGGGAAGATCGTGATGTTGTCGAGCCGCGCGTAGACCTCGCCGGTGATCGGGTCGAAGTGCGTGATCTGCTCGACGTCGTCGCCGAAGAAGGAGATGCGGTACGCCGTCTCCGAATGCGCCGGCTGCACCTCGACCACGTCGCCCTTGACGCGAAAGCGCCCGCGGCCGAGCACCGTGTCGTTGCGCGCGTACTGGATGTCGATCAGCTTGCGCAGCATCAGGTCGCGGTCGTGCGACTCGCCGACGGTGAGCATGACCACCCGCTCCTTGTACTCGTCCGGCGAGCCGAGGCCGTAGATGCACGAGACGGACGCGACGATGACGACGTCGTTGCGCGAGAGCAGGTTCGACGTCGCCGCGTGTCGGAGCCGGTCGATGTCCTCGTTCCTCGACGAGTCCTTCTCGATGTAGAGGTCGGCCTGCGGGACGTACGCCTCCGGCTGGTAGTAGTCGTAGTAGGAGACGAAGTACTCGACGCTGTTCTCGGGGAAGAACTCGCGGAACTCGTTGCAGAGCTGGGCCGCGAGCGTCTTGTTGTGGGCGATCACGAGCGTCGGCTTCTGGACCTCCTCGATGATCCAGGCCATCGTCGCGGTCTTGCCCGTGCCGGTCGCGCCGAGGAGCGTCTGAAACTCGTTCCCCGCGCGGATCGACTCCGAGAGGATCCGAATCGCCTCCGGCTGGTCGCCCGTCGGCAGATAGTCGGCGGATGTTTTGAGGGGGCGCATGTCTGGACAGGGTAACGGTCGTGGCAACCACCAACCCAGCCCCGCCCTACGGCGCCTACGCCGCGATCATGGGCACCTTCGTCGCCGGACTGGGGGCGGCGGGTGCGCTCGCCAAGGCGACCGACCGCGATCCGCGCTGCCACACTGGCTCGACCTGGCAACGCTCGCGGGCGCGACGTTCAAGGCGGCACGGACGATTGCACCCGACGACGTCTCGAGCTTCATTCGCGAGCCATTCGTCGAGGGCGAGCCAGGCGCCGGCGAACAGGAAACGCCGCTCCCGACCGGTGACTTGCGCCAGGCGATCGGCGAGCTCGTGACGTTCAGCCGCTGCGTCGGCACCTAGTGCGCCGCGGGGCTGGCCTCGACGCAGATCCTGGCGCCGCGCTTTGGCCGGCTGCTCACGTGGTCGCTGTGCGCCGCGGGTGCGAACGACTTCCTGCAGGCCGGCTTCTCGGCGCTTGCGCACAAGTCGAACGAGCTCGAGCGGCGCGCCTCGTAGCCGTCACGGGACGTAGAGTGCCCGCTCCGACTCGGTGAGCACACGATGCGTCAGGGCGAGCCGCCGGTTCGCGAGCGGCATCAGCTCGGGCATGCCGCCGCAGACGTCGCAGTGCCACGAGCGCACGGTCCCGTCCCAACCCGACGTGAGGATCCGGCTCCCGTCCGGGCTGAACGAGGCGCTCGTCAGGCCCGGCGCCTCGTGACCCTGGAGCAGGAGAACGAGCAGGCCGGTACTGGAGTCGAAGAGGCCCGCCTTTCCAGGCCCGGCGCTGACGACCCAGCGACCGTTCGGGCTGAATGCGGCATCGGTGACCTGGCCGAAATGTGCGCGCAGCACGTTCAGGAGCGCGCCGGTGCGGACGTCCCAGATCATGATGTCGTGATCTCGGCTCGCAGTGACGAGCCTGCGGCCGTCCGGGCTGAAGCGCGCCGAGAAGACGTCATCCGTGTGATTGGCGAACTCGCGCAAGAGGCGACCGGAGCCGACGTCCCAGAGCTTGGCTGTCTTGTCCGCGGAGCCGGCAGCCAGCAGCGACCCGTCAGGGCTGAAGTCGCCACGGAGCAGGGTGCCTCGGCCGGCGTGCAGCGTGCGAACGAGCATGCCGTCGAGGCGGTAGAGGCGCGCGAGGCCCCGCCGGAACATGACGGCGACCGTCTCTCCGCCGGGAGAGAGCGCGATGCCGCCGGCGGGCTGGGGCACGGCAAAGCTGTGGACGACGGCGCCGCGGTGGACGACGACTCTGCCCGCGCGGATGGTCGCCCACGCCGTCCCGTTCCTCGCGACTGCCACATCGGGCGCGCCTGGAGGAGCGACGACGATCCGCTTGCGCAGGTACCGCGCAGCAGGGACCGGGCTTGCGGAACGGCGTTCCAGCACCAGCATCGGCTGCGCCCGCGGATCCCAGAAGCGCACTGCTCCGTCCTTGCTCCCGGTGACGACGCGGCGACCGTCATGGCTGAAGGCCGCGCTCGTCACCGTGTCCCGGTGGCCCGCCAGCAACGCGAGGCTGTCCCCCCGGTCGCCGACCAAACGCGCGCCGTGCGATCGGTGCTCGCGGTGACGACGAACGACCCGTTCGGACTGAACGCGACCGAGAGGACCTTGTTCGCGTGCCCAGTCAGGAGCGCCGAAAGGCTGCCGCGCGTTCCGACCGTCCAGACCCGGGCGGTCCCGTCGGTGCTCGCGGTGGCGAACAGGGCCCCCCGCGGGCTGAACTCGGTGTCCATGATCAGTCCGCTGTGGCCCTCGTAGACGCTGATCGCGGAGCCACGCCGAGGGTCGAAGATGCGAGCGACCTTATCCGCCCCGACCACGGCGAGAAGCTTCCCTCCGGGGCTGAACTCGAGGCCCGTCACGACGCTGGGCTGGGGTAGGCGACGGACGATCCTGCCCGTCTGCTCGTCGTACACGAGGGTCACCTTGCCGCCCGTGGCCGCCGCGACGAGCCCGGCCGGACTCGACACGGCCGCGCTGACCGGCGCGTCCGGCAGCAGGATCGTTCGCGTCGGCTTCGCTGCCCCGAGACGCCAGAGCCTCAGCCTCCGATCTCTGTGCAGCGTCACCAATTCCGCTCCGTCGCGCGCGTAAGCGACGTCCATGATGCGCGGCGCCGCGAGCTCCCGGCCCGGCGCTCCGTCGGGGAGGCGATACCAGCGGGCTCCGCCCCGGCCGTACGCGAGTGCCTGCCGGCCCCGCGGGTCGACCGCAACAAGCTCGGCGCCCGTCTCGAACGAGTGGAGGACTTGGCCCGTGCCGGCATCGATTGTCGCGACCCGGCCGGTCTCCGTGACGGCGACGGCGGTCCGTGAGCGGTTCCCGAACAGGACACTCGAGACCGGGTGCCCGAGGTCGGCAAACGCTCGGACACGCGAGCCGATCAGCGCCTGCCGGAGGACGTTCTCCACCTGGCGGGCATCCGAGAGGCGACCGGCGTCGCGGGCGAGGAGCAGTGCGCGCTCGGGATCGATCTGCAACTGCACGGCCGCGGTGGCGGCGAGCGCCCGCGCCCGAGCGCTCCGTGCCTGCGTCTGAGCGTCCTGGCGCTGGGTCAGCGCGAAGATCGCGACGGCGACGACGATCACGAGCGCGGCGAGCGAGAGCGTCGCGATCCGCAACGCCTGACGCCGGCGCCGCTCGGACTCCGAGCGAGCGTGCTCGAGCTCGCGTTGCGCCTCGAACCGCGTGCGCCAGTCGAGGACCGCACCCGCGAGCACGTCGTGGTAGATCTCGTAGCCGTCGCCACCGCCGTCGGCGACAGGCCGCAGGATCCGCTCTTCCGCCAGCGCGTGCAGGATCGGCATCACCTCGGCGGGCGGGGCGTGCGCGAACTCCGCCAGATCGCCCGCCCCGTGAACGATCTTCGTTCCCGACGGCGTCACGAGATGGTCGAACATCAGCGCAGCAGAGGCCTTCTGCGACTCGGAGAGCACGCCCAGCGCCTCGTCGAGATGGTCGCCGACGATCCGCGCGGCGCCGCCGAGGCGCCGCAAGGTCTCGAGGCGCAGCGCCGTCGGGTCCTCGTCCCACAGCCGCTGCATCACGAGTTGGAGATACGGCGTCTCGATCTTGGGCGCGGTGCCGTTGCCGATCGTCCCCCGCCCGCCCCCGCCGAGCGCGACACGGCCGGCGGTCACCTCGTCGAGCACCGCCTCGACGAGCTCTGCCTCGATCGTCACCGGCTCGCCGCCGAGTTGCTCCCAGCGACGGACCGGCCCGAAGGAGCGCCGACCGCGCCTTCTCCCGGTCGAGGTGGTCGAGGCGCAGGTAGTTCCCGAAGAGCGCCGGGATCCGGGACTTGAAGAAGTCCAGCTGCGCCAACGCGTCCTCTCGGATGCCAACGACCACGTGAATCCGCAGGTCGCCGCGGTTGACGAGCTCCGGAAAGGCCTCGGCGAACGGCTCGTCAGGCCGCCCGCGTCCGTGGTAGAGGAAATAGGCCTCGAACTGGTCGAGCGCCAGATAGAGCTCCGCGCGCTCGCCAAGCGCCCGCTCCACGGTCTCGACGAGCGAGGCGCCGGGCTCGACTCGTGCCTCTTCGGCGATCGCGGCCGAGAGCGCCGCGGCCGGGTCGTCGCTCCATTCGTCGAAGACGACGACGACGGGCCGCTCGGGAAGCAACCGCAGCTCGCGCGCGACGGCGGCCCGAAGCAAGGAGCTCTTGCCGACGCCACTCTGCCCGTAGAGCACGGTCAGCCTCGCGGCGACGAGGTTGGCCGTCACGATCTCCGTCTCCTGCTCTCGCCCGAAGAAGAAGAGGGCGTCGAGCTCGGAGTCGTCGAACGGCGCGAGCCCCTTGTACGGACTGACAGGGCGGCCCCGGGAGAATGCTCCCGGGCCGGTCACGCGGCAGCTTCGCCGGTCGGCGGCGTCGCCGCGACCCGCGTCGTCAGCTCGGCGACGTACTCCGCCGGCGGCAGCTCGAAGGCGTCCACCCCACGCTGGCGCCAGTACTCGGCCGAGACCAGATCGATCGGCGAACCGATCGCCCAAGAGCGGTACGAGACCCGCTCGTCGCCCCAGAGCCGGCGGAGGAACACCCGCAGGCTCCAATCGTCGAGGTCGTAGCCGAGGAACAGGAAGTGGCTCCGCCGCAACCGCGCGGCGAGGCCCACAGGCAGCACCGTCGAGAGCGGCGCCTCGGCGAGGTAGTCGATGTAGTCGTCTTCGCTGACGACGAAGCTCTCGCGATCCCGAACCTCGGACTCGTCCGCGCCACCGTGGATCTTCAGGAGCACCGTGCGTTCGGTCGTGATCCCGACCTCGACGTTCGGCTCGTGGATCACACGCGCCGAGCCATCGGGCGAGAGGTGCACGAATTTGCCTCGATCGCGCCCGAACGCAACATACGAGACGACGTCCAGGGGCTCGCCGGCCTCGGCAAAGGCGCGCTCGACCGTCTGGTCGAAGGCCGTGGTGACGATGAGTTGATGCGGAAGCCCGCGTGCGCGCAGGACCGGTGGGAGCCCTGCCAGCGCCCGCGGCACCGGGCCCGCCGGATACGGCCTGCCGAAGAGAGCGTGCAGCTCGTCGTAGAGCGGGCCAACTCCACGCAGGACGCTGACGTACTGGGAGACGCGTGCCAGGCCCTCCGCCCGATCGGGCGGGCAATCGAACGCACGAGCGAGATGCTCCGCCGCAGCCGCCGGCGCGGGCGGCGCGGCGATGTCACCGCTCTCCTGCGGCGTGTCCGATGCGCCTCCCAGGACGACCACGAGGCGACCTGCGAGCAGTGCGCGGAGAACGTCCGTGAAGTGGTCGGTCGCCGTGGGTCCGGGCGCCGTGGCGTCCCCCCAGGGCTCCTGGCGCAGGATCGACATGTACAGCTGCTGCAACGATCGGCTCGGCTCCAGCCCGAGCTCATCGACGAGCGCGGCGCGTGTGTCGTGATAGAGCTCGATCGCTTCCGCTTGTCGATTCGAGCGGTAGAGCGCCAGCATCAGTAGCTCGCGAAGCCGCTCCCGCAATCGATGCTCGACGATCAGCGCCTCGAGCTCGCCGATCACCTCCGTGTGCCGGCCACGCTCGATGTCGGCGCCGATCCGGGCCTCGAGCGCGTCGACCCGGAGCTCGTCGAGCCGCCGTGCCTCACCCGCCGCCGCGCCCTCGTATCCGATCCCCGCGAGCGCTTCGCCCCGCCAGAGCGACAGCGCTTCGCGGAGAACTCGTCCGCGCTCGTCGGCATCCGCGCCACGCGCCTCCCGCAGCAGACGTTCGAACCGCGCGGCGTCGAGCTGCGATTCGTCGAGCCGAAGCACATAGCCCGGCGGGCGCGTGACGAGCATCTCCGCGCCAAGGAGCCGGCGGAGCTGCGAGACGGCGTTGTGGAGTGAGGTCGTCGCCGTCTTCGGCGCGGTCTCGCCCCAGAGCTCTTCGATCAGCCTCTCCGTCGAGACGACCGCGTTCGCGCGGACGAGCAGCGCGGCCAGAAGAGCGCGCTGCCGGGGACCGCCCAGGTCCAGCACCCGGCCGTCGTCGGCGACGACCTCGAGCGGGCCGAGGATCCGAAACTCCGTCACAGCCTTTAAGTACCACCCGTCACGTTCGGTTGGAAGAGCGTCGCCGCCTGCCCTAACAGTGGACCAACTCGGAAGCCGGGGTTAGGCGACCGTTGGTGGGCCGTGACCGGCGCGTTTGGGGCCGGACCGAGCCTCGCTCGCAGCAATGCGAGAGGAGGTGAGAAAGATGCAGCGGTCGATCCCTTGCCGGCGCGCCGTGACGGCGCTTCTGGCGGCGCTGATCGTGACGATCGCGGCCGTCCCCGTGGTCGCGAGCAACGGTTCCACCATGAACACCCCCGAGCACGTGCAGTACTTGTGCCCCCCGATGTGCTGATCGGGCCAATGGGGAGAGCCCGTGGGGAGAGCCCGTGCTGGGGCTCTCCCCACTCATCTGGTCGCCGGCAGGACCTTGCGAACGCGCTCCGCCGAGACGGTGCTCCCCTTGCGCTCGAAGAGTGCGATCGCCTCGTCCCAGCTCTCGCTCGCGGCCTCGGCGTCACCCTTGAGCGCAAGGACGTCACCGAGAGCCGAGGCCGCCTCCGCCTGCTCGTAGAGCGAGTCGGTCGAGACGAGCAGCGCCACCGTCTCCGACGCTAGGAGCTCGGCCTCGACCAACCGGCCGAGCCGTGCAAGCGCCATCGCCTTCACCCGCTGGGCGACCGCGCGCGACGTCAGGTGCCTCGGCGGCGCAGCCTGAAGGGCAGCATCGGCCAGAGCCACGGCGTCCTCGTAGCGCTCTTGCCCGTAGACCGCCTCGGCGAGGAGGGAGCTGTTCGTCGCCACCCAGAGGTTGTCGCCTGCCTCCCGCAGTACCTCGAGGGAGGAGAACAGGATCGCCTCGGCTGCCTGCGGCTCGCCGGCGAGCAACTCGACGTGGGCCGCGATCGCCGCCCAGGCGGTGACGATCGTCCCCGCATCCGAGAACTCCACGCGCTGCGCCCGTGCCTCGGCGAGCAGCTCGCGAGCGACAGAGAAGCGCCCGGCCATCGCATGCAGGCCCGCACACGGCGCCAGGACGAAGCTCTCCCAGACGGGCGTTTCCGCCTGCAGGAGCAACTCTTCGCACCGCGCGATCGCTTCGGGGACAGACGTCGTGCCTCGATGCGCCGCGACCGCAAGCAGCGACAGCGCTGCGCCGACCGTGAAGCCGCTCCGCCGGTAGTGATCACGGACTTGGACCGCCGCAGCTTCCGTCTGGCCGAGCATGAGCTCGTACTCGCCCTGCACCGCCGCGTAGAGATGCCAGGCGCGACCGAGCCCGTCCTCGTCGCGCGCCGCCTCGAAGGCCGAGACGGCGTCCTCGAGGAGCTCGAGTGCGGCCTCGGGGGTCGTCTTCGCCTGCGAGAGCTCACGCCAGAGCTGCTCGATCCGCGCCCGAAGCTCGATGCGCCGGTCTCCCCGCTCGCCCGCCTGCTGCGCGACCTCCTCGAGCAGCGCCTCACCGCGCGCCGGATCGCCGGTGAACTTGACCGCCGTCCCGAGCGCCAACTCCAGTTCGAGCCCCGGCTCGGGCAGCAGGTCTCTCGCCCGGGTCAGGAGGTTGGCTGCCGTCCGCCCGTCGACGCGTTTCAACGCGCGCATTCCCGCTGCGCTCAACCGCTCGCCCGCCTCTTGTGCGAGCGCCGGGCTCGCCGCTCCCTTCCCTGCGCCGAGGAGCGCCGCCTGCTCCAGATGGAAGCCGACGAGCTCGTCGGTGCCGGTGCCCCGCCGGTCGAGCCAGCGCGCGAGGCGCTCGTGCAGGTCTGCGCGGTTCGGCGCGGGGATCGCTCCGTAGGCGACGTCGTGGACCAGCGCGTGGTGGAACCGAAAGCCGTCCTCCTCCGGCAGCGCCGCCTGCTCGGGGCGCACGAGCCGCCGCCGGACGAGAGCCATCAAGTGATGTCCGGCCGCCTCCCGCTGCGAGTCCGGCGTCAGCTCCTCGACGGCCGAGCGCCAGAACTCGCGGCCGGCGACGGCGGCCCGGTCGAGCGCCGCTCGCTCGCCCGCCGGAAGGCGATCGAGGCGGCTGGCGATAAGCGCCTCCACCGTCGGCGGCACGGCACCCGCCCCCTCGACGCCGAAGGCGAGCAGCTGCTCCAGATAGAGCGGGTTTCCCTCGGCGGCCTCGACGGCCGCAGCGACATCGGCCGGCTCGAGCTGGGCCGAGTGGGGCAGCGCCGCCGCGAGCACCTGCACGTCCTCGACGGCGAGCGGCTCGAGCGTGATCGCGCTCTCGCGCCATTCCGGCCTCGCCTCCAGCAGCTCCGGGCGCGCCAGGCAAACGAGCAACACCGGCGCCTGGGTCCACCCGGCGACGTACTCGACGAGGTCGAGGAACGACGGCTCCGCCCAGTTCAGATCGTCGAGCAAGAGCACGACCGGCTGGGCGCGCGCGAGCGCCTCGAGCAGCCTGCGCGTCGCCCAGAGCGTGTCGCTCCCCTCGGACAGCTCCGGGCCGCGCAGCTGCGCGGCGATGCGATCCGCGTCGGGCTCGCGAGCGAGCACCGCCTCGAGTGGGGCGAGCTGTTCCAGGATCTCGGCGAGCGGACGGATGGCAGCGCCCTCTCCGTAGGCGACGCAGCGGCCCGTGAGCACACGGCCCTGTCTGGCCACCCGGGCCGCGAGCTCGGAGGCAAGCCGCGTCTTGCCGATCCCCGGCTCGCCCGCGAGGACGATCAGGCGCGGGAGGCCCGCCTGCGCCACCTCTTCGAGCGCGAGCTCGAGCCGGCGCAGCTCGTCCGCCCGACCCACGAGCGGTGCGTCGAACCGACGCACGAACGGCGGAGCTGCGGGGTCGAAGCGCAGCACGCGATAGCCGCGTCCCGCCTCATGCGGGACGACGTCGACGGCGGCGGAGACGAGGCGGAGCGCCGACGGGCCGAGCAGGGTCTCGCCGGGCGCAGCGTCCTCCTTCAGGGCGCGCGACACCGCGAGCGCTTCGGCGAGCTCGTCGGCGGCGCCGCCCACGATCACGTCGCTCGACTCGACAGCGACCCGCTGCTCGGCGTGCGGGCTCCCGTCGTGCAGGTCCATCGCCGCGCGCAGCGCGCGGAGCACGTCGTCCTCGTGGGCCGCCGCCAGCCCGAAGACCGCGACGGCCTCTTCTCCGAGCAGCTGTCGAACCTCACCTCCGTGCCGTCGAACGGCGACGGTCACGTCCGCGAGCCAGGCGGCCGCGCGCGTCCGCTCCAGCTCCGTGTCCTCTGCGTCGAGGGGCATGAGCTCGGCGACGACCACTGCCACGTTCCGGCGTGTCTGCTGCCGGTCCGCAGCGAGGTCTGCGACTTGCACCGCGTCATCCCCGTCGTCGATCAGCTCGCGATAGACGGCGCGCAGCTCGTCGCCCGGCTCGATCCCGAATCTCGACGAGTGCGAGCCGCGCCTCCTGGAAGGCCTGCAGCGCGTCCCTCGTCCGTTGAGACCGGTGCAGCGCCCGCATCTCCAGCGCGCGCAGGTGCTCCCGCGCCGGATGGCGGCTGACGAGCGCCTCGATCTCGGGCAGCGCCTTTGCATGCCAGCCGAGCTCGAGCTCCGCTGCCAGCCGGTCCTCGTTCGCGGTCAGCCGGAGCTCTTCGAGCCGTGCGATCTCACCCTGCGCAAAGCTCTCGTACGCGAGGTCGGCGAGCGGTTGTCCGCGCCAGAGTGCGAGCGCCTCGCGGAGCGCCGACGCGCGCTCGGCCGGCTCGAGCTCCCGGGCGGGCTCGAGCGCCTGCTCGAAGCGCACGGCGTCGATCTCCGAGGGATCGAGCCGAAGGAGATAGCCGGGCTCATGCGTCTCGATCCGCTCCCGGCCGAGGGCCTTGCGCAGGCGCGAGACACAGTTCTGGACGACGGCGTCGACGGATTTCGGCGGCGAGTCTCCCCAAAGCTCGTCGATCAGGCGATCGGTCGAGACGACCTCGTTCGCGTGCAGCAGCAGCAGGCCGAGCACCGCACGCTGCTTCGGGCCGCCGAGGGGAAGCGCCCGGCCGTGCAGCGCGCACTTCCAGCGGGCCCAGGATCCTGAACTCCATCGCGTCTCGCTGCGAACGTAACACCGCCTCTCCGCCGCGAACAGGGGCTGTTAGCGGGCTGTTGGCGGGGCCGGGCAGGCTCGGCCCAACGTCACGCTCCAGAGGAGGTACGCCGTGATGCCCGAAACGAGCAGCGAGCGCCCGGTCGCGCACTTCGAGGTCAGCCCGGACAGACCATCGACCGCGGACATGGTCCAGCTCACGGATCGTTCGCACGATCCGCAGGAGGCGGGCATCGCGTGGCGCGTCTGGGACTTCGGCGACGGCACCACGGGCGTCGGCTCCCGGCCGCTCCACCGCTACTCCACCCCAGGGGCCTACGAGGTGACGCTGACGCTCGCGACCTTCGACGGACGCGTGAGCTGCGCGACCCAAGTCGTTCGCATCCGCAAGCGCAGTTGCAGTTAGCGAGTGGTTAGCGGCGCGGTGGAGCCTTCTCTGCGGAAACGACGAAGCGCCAGGCGATGACCGTCGCCGTCCGCTTCGACGAGGAGGAGAAAGCAATGAAGAGATGTCTACCGAGCCCGGCAATGGTCGTCGCGTCCTTGGCTCTCTTCGTCGCGCTCACGGGCGGCGCCGTGGCCGCCGGCATCGTGCCGGTCGCCAAGCATGCGTTCGTGGCCGACGTCGCCAAGAACGCGAAGAAGCTCAACGGTAAGACGCCGGCTCAGCTGGCGGCGACGCTGAAGCAGCGCGGGCCGGCCGGCCCGGCAGGACCGGCAGGGTCGCAGGGCCCGGTGGGGCCGGCAGGCGCGGCAGGGTCCGACGGGCGCGAAGGGCAACACCGGCGTCGACTGGCCCGCAGGGACCCGCAGGCCCGCAGGGCGATGTGGGCTCGGGCCTGGAGATCGTGGGCACCGTCGCGGCCCCGGCGGACCTTCCGGTCGCGGGAACGACGGGCGACGCGTACATCGTCGGCACGGATCTCTATGTCTGGACCGGAAGCGCGTGGACGAACGCCGGCCAGGTGAAGGGCCCGAAGGGAGATCAGGGCCTCAAGGGCGACAAGGGAGACAAGGGCGACACCGGAGCGCAAGGCCCTCGGGGAGCTCCCGGTACGGCGGCCGTGTCCACGCACACACAGCCGTTCTCGCTCGTAGCCGGAGACTTCCAGCAGTTCACGACCTCCTGCTCGGCAGGGCAGAAGGCCGTCGGCGGCGGCTTCACGTACGGGACCACGGGATTCGTGATCCCGCAGGACAGCACGCCGACCGGCGACGGATCCGGCTGGCAGCTCTCGCTCGCCAACGTCAGCGATACCGAGGACGCCGCAGGCACGCTGAACGTCGTCTGCCTCGGCTGACGCAGACGCGATAGAGACCCGGGAGGGGCCGGGTTGCGGGGGCCGCGCGAGAGCGCGGCCCCTGCGCTCGCGACCGCCCCTGAGCGGCTCAAGCGCCTGCTCGCGAGCCGTTAGCGGCGCGTTTGTGAGGCGTGACCGGCCCGTTTGAGGCCGGACCGAGGGTGGAGCCATGAACAGCTCCGCCACACAGATCAAGCCCAGCGGCTTCCACCTTGCTCTCTTCCTCGTCGTCTCGTTCCTCGTCGTCTCGACCGCGCTGATCGCGACGGTCGCACTGCTTCGCACCGACAGCCGCCCCGGCGTTGCCAGGCGGCCCATCGCCCCGCCGATCTCGATCACGATCTCCTACACCGCCCACAACGGCGCACTCCGGGAAGCGACCGTGCTCCTCCCGGCCGGCTACGGCCCCGGCAAGAACCCGCCGCTGCCGCTCGTCATCTCTCCGCACGGGCGCGGCGCCACCGGCCGCTCGAATGCAAAGTTCTGGGGCAACCTGCCGACGATCGGGCGCTTTGCGGTCGTCAACCCGGACGGGATGGGCCGGAACCTCAAGAACTTCTCCTACGGCTACGCGGGCCAGATCGACGATCTCGCACGGATGCCGCAGATCGTCAGCCGGAAGCTGCCGTGGGTCCGGATCGACCGGAGCCGCATCTACGCACTCGGGAGCAGCATGGGCGGGCAGGAGACTCTCCTCCTGGTCGCGCGCCATCCTCACCTGCTCGCCGGCGCCGCCGCGATGGACTCGGTGACCGACCTCGGGCTCCGCTACGACCAGATCCTCGACCTGCCGACCAACCCCGAGTTCGTCGAGCGCTGGGGCGCCTCGAACAGCGACTGTCTGCGCTCGGCGATGCGCCGCGAGGTCGGCGGAATCCCGGCCTCGAGCGCAGGCGCATACGCGGCCCGCAGCCCGCTCAGCCAGGCGCGCGCGATCGCCCGCTCCGGCGTCCCGCTGCAGATCTGGTGGAGCCGGAAGGACAAGATCGTCACCGACCAGCAGACGCAGTCCGGTGCGCTCTTTCGCGAGCTCGTCCGCATCGGGCCGCGCGCGCCGCTCAGGTCCTACACGGGCACGTGGCAGCACTCGAAGGAGATGCGGTCGACCTCCCTCCTGCCGCTCGCGCTCAGCGACCTCGGCCTCCTGCAGCGCGGCTTCATGAGCCGCCCGGCGAGCGTGCACCGCTCGGTCTGACCGGGCAGGCGATGGGGCCGGCTCGGCCAGGCCCTGACCGACAGGCGGACGGGAACCTTCGGCCGTGCGAACCTCGTGGAGGCGCAGCCGAGCCCTCTCCAGCAGATGCCGCGGCTACCATCCGGCCAGTGCGCCGCATCGCCCCGGCCGTCCTGGCGCTCATGTTCGCGCCCGCCGCGCACGCTGCGTCGCTGAACGTGAGCCCACAGCTCTTCTCGCCCGCGCGCGGGCGGTTGGCTGTTGCCGCCTCGCTGACGCTGCCGCGCCAGGTCGGCGTCCAGCTCGTGACGCCCGGAGGTCGCAGCCTCGGGTGGATCTCCGCGCCCGAGCGCCGGCGCGAGATCTCCTACCGCTGGAACGGGCGCATCAACGGCGGCCGCGTACCCGACGGGCGCTACCTCGTGCGGCTCGTCTTCGGCTCGGCAGCGGTCGCCGAGACGCCGCTCCGGATCGATGCGCACGCGCCCGAGCTCGGCGGGCTTCGCGTCGGCAACGGCTCCACGCCCTTCGCGGGCGACGGCAAGCTGTTGACGACGATCAGCCCGAACGGCGACGGCTTACGCGACGAGGCGATCGTCCGCTTCCGGCTCCGTGAGCCCGCGGTGGTTCGGATGGAGGTGGCCCGGACGACGACCAAGCCGGTCGTCGTCTGGTCGGCCGAGGAGCGTCTGCCGGCCGGCCCGCACCGGTTCGTCTGGAGGCCGGCGGCGAGCCTCCGTCCCCGCACGTATCAGGTGTTGCTCACGACCCGCGACGAGGCCGGCAACCGGGCTCTGTACGGCGCGACCGATGCGTTCGTCGGACGCTACGCCAAGGCGCCGGTCGTCCGCCTCCAGGGCATCGACGCCGCGTTCACGCGCCAGAGCTACGCCCCCGGGCAGGCCGGCCTCGTCCGCATCTCGACCGACTCCCCGTCGCTCGGCCTCAAGGTCTTCCGCGTCGGCCCCGACCAGATCATCACGTACGCGGACGACCAGCTCGCGGGGATCGAGATTCCCGAGGCGGCGCAGACGATCGACTGGTCGAAGAACGTCAATGCGACCCACGACTTCGTGTTCCGCGTCGGCGCCTGGCCGAGCGGGCTCTACTACCTGCAGTTCGGCTCGCCGGACGGGCGGATCGGCTACGCCCCGTTCGTCGTGCGCCCGGCGCAGCTCGGAGCGACCAGCCGCGTCGCGGTCGTCCTGCCGACGAACAGCTGGCAGGCCTACAACTTCCAGGACCTCGACGGCAACGGCTACGGCGACACGTGGTACGCCGGCGGGCCGAACCCTGTCGTCGACCTACGGCGGCCGTACAACAACCGTGGCGTCCCGCCGCGTTTCTACCGCTACGACCTGCCGTTCCTGCACTGGCTCTTCTGGACGGGCAAGACGGTCGACTTCATCTCCGACGCAGACTTCCAGCTGATCGCCAGCGGCGACGACCTCGCGAAGGCGTACGACCTCGTCGTCTTCGAGGGCCACGAGGAGTACGTGACCGAGCGGATGTACGACCTCGTCACCCGCTACCGCGACGTCGGCGGCAATCTGATGTTCCTCTCCGCGAACAACTTCTTCTGGCGTGTGCGGAAGGTGGGCCAGACGCTCCGCAAGACGGGGCAGTTCCGCCAGATCGGCAAGCCGGAGGCCCGGCTCCTCGGCGTCCAGTACCGGGCGAACGACGACGGCAGGAAGCAGGGCCTCTTCATCGTGCGCAGCGCCGTGACGGCGCCGTGGGTGTGGACCGGCACCGGCCTCGGCGACGGCTCGACTCTTCGGCGCGTACGTCGGCGGCTACGGGATCGAGATCGACGCGACGACCGCCGAGTCACCGCCCGGGACGCTCGTGCTCGCGGACATCCCCGACCTGTACGCCCCGGGGATCACAGCGCAGATGAGCTACTACGAGACGCCTGCGGGCGCAAAGGTGTTCGCCGCGGGCGTGCTCGACTTCGGCGGCTCGGCGACCTTCTGGCCTGTGCGGCGCATGCTCGACAACGTCTGGGCGAGGCTCGCCGCGCCGTAGACGCGCTGCGGCTCGCGCGCCGAGGCCGTGGAGCCCCGAGGCCGCGGAGCCCCGAGCCCGCGGAGCCCCGGGCCCGGGGAACGCGAGCTATTTGTGCAAAGCCGGCACAGACATGCGCGGGTTTCGCCGGTAGCGTCTATCGCCGAGGGCGGCGGGAACGGCTCCCCACCCAGGGTGGGGGCTCGACCGGACACCGTCCGCAATCGGCATGCCCGCATACGCCATGTTCCTTTGGCGGCGCGACGGTACGCCGAGCGCGCTGACCGCTTCGGTCGCTTAGTCGCCCCAGTCGAAGTCGCGACTGCGGGTCCAGAGGCCTTCCTCGGACTCGGCGTCGGGCTCCGGCTCGGGGAGCGGCGTCTCGACGGCGCCGAGCTCCTGCGCCTCTGCCTCCGGCGCCTCTGCCTCCTGCTCCTCCGCGGGCTCGTCAAGATCTTCCCCGAATGGTCCTGCGACGAGTGCGGGCGCCTCAGCGGCCTGCTCGTCCGCCGATGGCGGCAGCGGCGCTTCGGGCGGCGAGATGAACGTGTCCTCGGCCGCGGGCCAGTCGAGCGAGGTCTCCTCCTGGAGGATCGACTCCTGGCCGCTCATCGTGTCCTCGACACGGGCCTGCTCCTCGGTCTTGAACAGCGGGTGATTCTCGAACGGGTCCTCGGCCATGTAGCCGGAAAGCGGCATCTGACGCTCGAGAGTCGAATTTTGGCGCTTCAGCTCCAGGTGCTCCTGAATCACCTGAGCAAAAAGCGACGGAGTCTCAACGGCCATGTGTACGTCTCTCTCCTTTCGTCGTAGAGCCGGGCGATTTTAGCGCCTCAGCAGCAACTACCGTGCGGGCGAGACCGGCTTCTCGGCCGTGACAACCCGATTCTTACCGGCTCGCTTGGCCTCGTAAAGGGCAGCGTCCGCGGCCGCGACGAGCTCTTCCTCGCCGGCGTGCTCGGGGAACGAGGCGACGCCGAAGCTCGCCGTGACGCCGATCCGGCTCCCGTCGGCGGCGAGCACGAGGCGTTCCGCGAAGGCGACGCGGGCCCGCTCGGCGACGCGCGCGCCACCGGCGGCGTCGGTGCCGGGCAGGATCAGGGCGAACTCCTCGCCGCCCCAGCGGCCGACAATGTCGAAGTCGCGCACCGTCTCGTTCAGCGCCGCGGCGAACTCGCGGAGCACCGCGTCGCCCGTCGGATGCCCGTAACGGTCGTTCACCATCTTGAAGTCGTCGAGGTCCGAAAGGATGAGCGTGAGCTCGCCGCCGAAGCGCTCGACGCGCGAGAGCTCCGCGCGCAGTGCGTGCTCGCCGGCGCGACGGTTCGACACGCCTGTGAGGCCGTCGATCGAGGCCTGGCGCTCGACAATGCTGTGCAGCCGCGCGTTCTCGAGCGCGATCACCGCCTGCCCGACGAGCGACTCCGCCACTGCTCGCGCCTCGGCCGTGAAATGAGACCCGCGCATGACGAGGCGTCCGAAGCTCTGACGCCCTGAGGTCAACGGGAGCTCGATGCGCGCGGCGCCGCTGTCCGGCTCGCCGGCACGCGCCATCTCGCCGCCGGGCCCGAGCACGATCGCCCCGTCGGCCCCGGTCGCCTCGACGACGGTCTCCGCCAGCACGACGAGCAGGCGGTCGATGTCGTGGGTGAACGCAAGCGCCTGCCCGATGCGAGCGGTCGAGTCGCGCAGCCGCACGCGCTCGGCGTCGAGCTCTGAAAGCCGCAGCTCGAGCTGGGCCGCCATGTCGTTGAACGCCTGTGCGAGCTTGGCGAACTCGTCGCGACCGCGGACCGGGACACGCTCCTGAAGCTCACCGCGAGCGATCTTCCGCGCCGCGTCCGCGAGCAGCGAGAGCGAGCGGACGATGTTCCGGCTGAGCGTGTAGGCGACGAAGCCGATCACGATCAGCAGCCCGATCAGGGTTGCGAGCAGTCGGTATTCGATCCGCGAGACAGCGGCGTCGATGCGGTGCTGCGGTGTCAGCACGGCGAAGGCCGCGCCCTGCGGCTCGCGAAGGTTGGCCGCCCGCAAGACCCGGAATCTCTTGCCGGCAACCGAGGCACCCGCCGCGTCCCCCGCCTCCGCCACGAGCGAGCGGCCCCGCAGCGTTTCGGGCCCGCGCACGATGCTGTCGCGCTGGAGGAAGACCAACTCGTCCTGCGCGTCCAGCCCGGTGCGCGAGCGGAGGTAGCCGAGCAGGGTGCTGTTCAACGGGACGGCCACCGACACCGTTCCGAGCGGCCGGCCGCGATCGAGCACGTCAACGGTCTCGAGAGCCGTGGGGCCGGTGACGGAACCTACGGTCTTGCCGGTGCGGGTGCGGACGACGAAGCGAGCGTCCCCGCCCAGGGCCTGTGCGATCGCGTCAGGGTCGTCGGCACGGAGCGCCCGCTGCAACGCCGGCACGGCGGCCTCACGCGCTGCGGCGCGGGCCGCGTCGGTGAGACGGTCGCCGTAGGCGTTCAGCGCGGCGCGAAGGCCCGCCTCGAGCCGGGCGTCGACGCGATTCGTCTCGCTGCGGGTCGTCAGCGACTGGAAACCCCAGAACGCGGCCGCCAGCGGCAAAAGCGCCAGCAGGACGAAGTAGGTGACGAGCTTGACCTTAAAACTGCCCATATGCGGCTCGATTCAAGGAAACAGCGGCATCTGCCGATAATGTCTCTTAGTAGTCGGCGAGATCTGGGGGAAGCATGAGGGGAACGTTGGGAGTGTTGGTCACTGGGGGACTGCTGCTGGCTGGTCTGGCGGGTCTCGCCATCTTGCCTGCAAGGCTCGGTGCACCGTCGGTCGCTCGGCCGACTCTGCCTCGTCCTGAGGCTCCGGCCCTCCGGGCGGTTACGGCCGTGCCGCCGCACAAGCACGTCGTGCGGTCGAAGCCGGCAAAGAAGTCTCCCGCCCGCCCGGCGCCCGTCGCCGTCTCCCACGCTCAGTTCATCTCGGTGCGTGTGGCCCCTCAGGCCAAGCCTGCGCCGGTGCGCAATTCGCGGACGTTCGCGCACCCGCCGCGGGCGCTGCCGGTCGACGAGTCCCCGGCCCCGAAGCCCCAGCCCAAGCCCGAACCCAAGCCGCAGCCGACCCCCCAGCCGGCTCCTCAACCCGCACCCCAGCCGGCTCCCCAGCCGGCGCCGGCACCGGCGCCCCAGCCGAGCCCGCCGGTCGCCAAGCCCACGTCACCGCCCGCCACGCAGAAGCCGCCCACCTCCACACCGACGGTTGGCGTCTATGCACTCGTCACGAATGCCGTCGTACAGGACGACACTCAGTACGGCGGGAAAGAACGGCCCCACTGCGACGGCTCGTCGTCGCAGCCCGCCTCAGATCAGGGAAACGGTGGCAGCTGGCAGGGCCACGACGATAACGACGGTGGGCACGACGACGACAACCACGGCGGCCACACCCACTTCTGGGTGCCCTGATCGACATGGGATCCGGCCGAACGGGCATGATGCTCGCGTGGCACGGATTCCCCTCGCACGCCGGGTCGGCCCTCTCGGCATCGCGCTGACGCTGTACGACGCCTACCGCCGCTTGCCGGCGAAGCAGCGCCGGCAGTTGCTCGACCTCGGGCGCAAGCACGGGCCGCGCATCGCGGCACGGGCGATGCAGGCGGGCGTGGAAGCGCGCCGCCGCCGTCCTCGCCGTTAGGAGGGTTTGGCGAAATAGCCGCTGTGCCGCCGGGCCGCGCTGCTCGCCCCGATGCGGCGTCCTCGGTCGCATCCGTAGGCACCACTACGAACGCTCCCTGCGTCCTTCCCTCGGAACGAGCATCGCACCCGCGACGAGCGAGATTCCGCCAAGCCCTCCTGGTCTGCTCCGCCTTAGCCGAGCGCCGCACGCACGATGCGGTCCTGCTCGTGCAGGTGCGCCGTCGGGTAGCCCTCGCTGGGGCTGGCCCGCCACGGCCGGCCGACGTAGCGCAGCGTGGCACCCGCCGGCAGGGCTTCCTCGAGCCGATGGCGGATCGTCCGCCAGGCGCCCATGTTCTGCGGCTCCTCCTGGACCCAGAGCACCTCGCGGAGGTTCGGATAGCCGGACGTCAGCTGCGCGGCAGGCTCGACCGGGAACGGGTAGAGCTGCTCGACGCGTGCGACGGCCGTGCGAGTCGCCGCAGCGCGGGCCTCGTGGCCGACGATGTCGTAGTAGATCTTGCCCGTGCAGAGGATCAGCCGCTCGACGGCCGCATGATCGGCTGCCGGGTCGTCGATCACCGGCCGGAAGGCGCCTTCGGTCAGCTCGGGGAGCGCCGACATCGCGTCCTTCAGGCGCAGCAGGCCTTTCGGCGTCATCACGACGAGTGGACGTGCGCTCGCCTCGAGCGCCTGGCGGCGAAGCAGGTGGAAGTACTGCTCCGGCCGTCGTCAGGTTCGCGATCCGGATGTTCTCCTGCGCCGCGAGTTGCAGGAACCGCTCCAGGCGGGCGCTGGAATGCTCGGGGCCGTTCCCCTCGTAGCCGTGCGGCAGCAGCAGGGTCAGCCGCGAGGTCTCGCCCCACTTGGAGAGGCCGGAGGAGACGAACTGGTCGAGGATGATCTGCGCCCCGTTGACGAAATCGCCGAACTGCGCCTCCCAGAGCACGATCGTCTCGGGTGCCGCCACGGAGTAGCCGTACTCGAAGCCGAGGCAGCCGTACTCGGAGAGCGGCGAGTTGTAGACCTCGAAGGACGCGGACGCATCCGGAAGATGCTGGATCGGCGCGTACGCCTCGCCCGTCTCGGCGTCGTGCAGCACGAGGTGGCGGTGGGAGAAGGTGCCCCGCTCCGTGTCCTGGCCGGTGAGGCGGATCGGGATCGAGTCGGCGAGGAGGCTCCCGAACGCGAGCGCCTCGGCGTGCCCCCAGTCGATCGCGCCGGAATCGAGGGCCGGGATGCGGCGCTCGAGCTGTTTCATGAGCTTCGGGTGGACGGTGAACCGGGCCGGAACGCGCAGGAGCTCGGCGCTGAGCGCGCGCAGGCGGTCCGCGGCGACCGCGGTGACGACGTCTCCGCCGCCCGTTGCGGGTAGGCGCTCCTCGGGCTTGTCCACGGCAGGCGCCTGGCGGAACGTCTCCTTCAGCGCCTCGTGGGCGGCTTTCATCGCCCCCTCGGCGCGGCCGGCGAGATCGTCTGCCTCCTGCTGGGTGACGATGCCTTCCTCCACGAGCTGGGTCGCATAGAGTTCTCGCACGGTCGGGTGCTGGAGGATCTGCTGCACCATCAGCGGCTGCGTGTACGCCGCCTCGTCCTGCTCGTTGTGCCCGAAGCGCCGGTAGCCGACGAGATCGACGACGACGTCCTTTCCGAAGCGGCGGCGATACGCCATCGCGAGCCGGGCGGCCGAGATCGCGGCCTCGGGGTCGTCGGCGTTGACGTGAATGATCGGGAGGTCGAAGCCCTTCGCGAGATCGGACGAGTAGCGCGTCGACCGGCCCTGCATCGGGTCGGTCGTGAAGCCGACCTGGTTGTTCGAGATCAGGTGGAAGGTGCCGCCGGTCGAGTAGCCGGCGAGCTGATTCAGGTTCAGCGTCTCCGGCACGACTCCCTGGCCCGCGAAGGCGGCGTCGCCGTGGATCAGGATCGGCAGCGCGACCGACCTGTCGTGGATGCCGGCGCCGGTCGACCGATCGGTCTGCTCCGCGCGCGCGTGGCCCTCGACGACCGGGTCGACGGCCTCGAGATGACTCGGGTTGGAGCACAGCGTCACGTGGATCTGGCCGGTGCTCGTGTTTCGCATCCCCTTTGCGCCGAGGTGGTACTTGACGTCGCCGGTGCCGCCTTCCGGATCGGAGACCACAGCGTGGATCGTCCGCTCGCCTTCGAACTCGCGCAGGATCACCTCGTACGGCCGCCCCACGACATGGGTCAGCACGGTGAGACGGCCGCGATGCGCCATCCCGATCACGGCGTCGTGCGCTCCCGCCTCGGCGCCGAGCTCGATCGCGTGATCGAGCATCGGGATCATCACGTCGAGGCCCTCGACCGAGAACTGCTTCTGGCCGAGGAAGGCGCGGCGGAGATAGCGCTCGAAGCCCTCGACCTCGGAGAGCCGGACCAGGAGGGCCCGCTTCTCGTCCGCATCGAGCGGCTGCCGGTAGCGGCCCGTCTCGATCGCCTGCCGAAGCCACACGCGCTCCTCGTGGTCGGAGATGTGTTGGATCTCGTAGGCGATCGTCCCGCAGTACGTCACGCGCAGCCGCGGCAGGACGTCCGCGAGCGTCTCGCCCGGAACGGCGACGCGCAGCAGCCTGGCCGGGATGCGAGCCTGGAGCTCGGGCGTCAGCTTCGGCTCCAGGCGCTCCGGCTCGAGGGAGGGGTCGCCGATCGGCTGTGAGCCGAGCGGGTCGAGATCGGCGGCGAGGTGACCATGCGTGCGATAGGCCCTGACGAGCGCCGTTGCGGCGGCGACGCCGCCGAGCAGCTCCGCGTCAGGCTCCGCAACCGGCGCGGCGACCGGGGCGGGCGCTGCGACGGGAGCGACTGCGGTGGCCGGAGCATCGACTGCTTGATGGCCGTTGCCGTCGCGCTCGAGGATCTCGAGCAGGCGCGTCAGGCCGGGGTGGGTGGCGACGAGCTCGCTGTCGCCGCTCTCGAAGAGAGCGCGCCACTCGGAGGGAACGCTGTCCGGATTCTCGAGGTAGTCGTCGAGAAGCAGACGGGCGAAGCCCGCGTTGAGACCGTCGACGTCATGCACGCTCATGCTTCTTTTGTACCAGCGCCGCCGTTCCTGCGGCGTGGCTGATCAGAAGAGCGGGTTCTGGGTGACGACGGCGATGGTGACGCCGACCACCCAGCAGACGGCGCTGGCGGCCGCTGCGGCAACGATCAGCCGGTGGTAGCGCCCTGTCATCGCGGTGGCGACGAGGCTGAGGACGACCGCTGCGGGGATCAACCGCATCGGCCGGTACGCCAGCCCGGCCAGGCTGAGGAAGACCGCGGCGCTCGCGAGTAGGCCGGCCACGGCGTCGGCTGCGGACTGGCGGTCGCGCAGTTGGTCGGTTGTCATGTCCGCATCCTCGCACGAGCGGCGGCGCGCGTGGGCGCGCCATGGGGACCGCCGCGGCGCGGGCCGCGAAGCGTGCGCCGTCGCCACCAGGCGAACGGCGTGCGAGGCTCGACCTCCGCCGGGAGCGTCGCCCCCTCGAGCGGCTCCGGCTCGGCGTGGATCGCCCACCAGACGACCCCACAGAGGTAGACGACCGGGATCTTGAGGATCACGAGCATGAAGACGATCTCCCAGATCATCCGGGGATGGTACCGCTCTCAATAGAGCGTGTAACCCGCGATCACGAGCGACTCGGGTGCCGGGACACCGGGCGAGAGCAACAGCAGGCCGGGGACGCGGACGAACCGAAGGCCCGCCCCGAGGGCGGCGGCGACGACCTCGCGGGCCGAGCCGGGGACGACGAGCGACGCCTCGCCGTCCGTCCGGGCCAACTCTTCCTGCAACGCCGCCGCAGCGAGCGCCGCGGTGCGTCCCGCAATCGGGCCGATCCGGTCGCCGGGGAAGACGTACGCGTATGCGGCCGGCTCGCCGCCGTCGAGCCACAGCGTGCAGGGCGCGATTTCGCCCCAGAAGGCGTGGTCGACGGCGCGGTCGAAGCCGTAGGCGGCCAGGTCGAGAGCCCGCAGCGCCGCCGCATTCGGCGGCGACGGGACGAGCCCGGCCGACGGGACGGGCGCGGGCACGCCGCCGAGGTGCAGCGCAGGTGTCACCGGGATCATCCCGCGCCCAGCGTAGAGCCCGTTCGAGACCGGTTGGATCGCGTCGGTGAGCGTCCGTCGCCGCGGAAACTCGCCCCAGGCGCGATCGAGAAGCGCCTTCCCCGTCCCGGCCGCCTGCGCGGCCGGCTCGACGAAGAGGGACGACAGGAACCAGTCGTCGCCCCGTGCGATCGCGGAGACGTAGCCGGCGATGCACCCGCCCTGCTCCGCCACCCAGCAGCGCTCGGCGTCGTGGGCGAGGACGTGCCCTTGCTGGGCGACGAAGACGTCGAGCGGCGGCGCAGGCGGATCGAGGCCGTGCCGGCCGTAGACCTCGCCGATCGCCGCGTTGAACACCGCATGCATCGCAGGCAGGTCCTCGGCGGCCGTGGGACGAAGCTCCACGGCCGCCGAGGATACGTGCCGGTCTGGTGAGGCAGCCGCCCTTACAGGGTCTTCTGCCTAGAAGGGACCCAGGAGCGACATGACGATCGCAACCAGGATGCCGATCGCGAACAACGTCAGGCCCGCGAGCACGATGGTCAGATAGAGCTTCAACGCTCCGTATCGCCCACGGCTGCCCCGTATCGACCTAGATCCGGTCCACCGACCCGTAGCCGTCCGGACAGACGACGATCCGGATCCGCATGTAGCCGTTGTTCGACCCGCCGACGCCGGGATAGTTCATCTGGTAGTTGGCCTGGAACTCGGCCGCCGCTCCGCCCGCGCACCAGGGCCCGACCGCCCAGGGGCCGCCGTACCAGGCCACAGTCCAGAAGCCGGTCGAGAACGGCGACTGATTCCACGAGACCGAGGTGACGCGGCCGCCCGACCAGCACCACGAGGTCGGGCCGTGGATGCCGATCGTGCCGGTGATGGTGTCGTCGTGCCTGTCGACCCAGTGGACGCACAGCCCGCCGAGGAGCCGTCGCCGTCGCCCGGCCCGATCACGCTCGGCGGCGGGAGAGACCGGGCTCCGCGGGCGAGCGGAGCCGAGCCCAGCGTGAGCGCCGCCAGGACAACCGAAACGAGGGTCAACAGCAAGCCGGCGCGAAGCCGGCCGGATCTCGCCCGGACGGGCGAGCCAGTCTCCAGAGATGTGTGCATGACGCACCTCCTTTCGACTCCCCCTCACGGTAGCCGGGTGCGGCGCACGTGTCTGGAACGAAAGTGCCACAAGAGCGTCATAACGCCGGCGCGGCGGCCTGCCTAGTGTCCTTTTCGGACCATGCTGCTTGGCCAGTAGTGTCGAGCCGAGATGGTGACGATCGAGGACGGCACGGCCCGGCTCGACGACGTGCGGGCGCTCTTCCGCGAGTACGCCGACTCGCTCGGGGTCGACCTCTCGTTCCAGGGCTTCGACGACGAGCTGGCGTCGCTTCCCGGCGAGTACGCGTCGCCGCGGACGGCTCCTGCTCGGCATCGACGACGGCACCGCCGTGGCCTGCGTCGCGCTGCGCCCGTTCGGTGACCGGGACTGCGAGCTGAAGCGGCTCTACGTCCAGCCGGCCGCGAGGCAAACCGGGCTCGGGCGCCTGCTCACCGAGACGGTCATCGAGGTGGCGCAGGAGCAGGGCTACGAGCGGATGCTTCTCGACACGCTGCCGACGATGGGCGCCGCGCAGCGCCTCTATCGCGTGCTGGGCTTCGAGCCCGTCGCGCCGTACCGGGAGAACCCGATCGCGGGCACGAGCTTCCTCGCGCTCCGCCTCTAGAGCGCGCCCCGCACCGGATCGAGATCCGAGTCGGCGTCGACCATCGCCTGCATCGACGGATCCAGCTCGAGCGTCCTGCGAACGTGGGCGACTGCGTCGTTGGTCCGGCCGGCCAGGCTCTCGTAGCAGGCGAGGTTGTAGAGCACCATCGCGTCGTCGGGCCAACGTTCGGCGACCCGCGCCATCATCTCGATCGCCCGCTCGTACTCCTTGGCCTCGTAGAGCTCGTACGAGGCATACAGCTGGTGATAGCGCTGCCACAGCTCGACGAGTCGCCGCAGCTCCTCGATCGGCCGCTCGTGGTCCTCGACGCGAAGGTCGCAGACACGGTCGATCCGCTCGCGTCTCGACTCGCCGCCGACCCGCTCGACGACGACCGCCGCCGACTGCTGGCCCCGCTTGTCGCCGCCCGCGGCCTGCCCGGCCTCGAGCGCAGCGAGCAGCCGCTCGACCAGCGAGCCTGTCGTCTCCTCGAATGCGCGCCCCATCTCCTCGACCACGGCCTCGCCCGTAAGGATGTTGCCCTGGACGGCGTAGCCCTGGCGAACGATGTGCCCCGCCCAGTCGTTGCACTCGGCACCCGTCCAGGCGGCCGCCTCGCCCGCGGCGGTGACGACGCCGAGTTGCCGCGTCTCGCGGCCGGGGTCGTCTGCGAGCGCCTCGTCGATCGCCTCCTGCGGGGTGCGTCCCTGTTCGAGGAGCGCGAGGATCGCCGGGCCGTAGCCCGCGACCCCGGCGGCCTGCGTCGCGACCGCGCCGACTCCCGCCTTCGCCCAGGAGACGACGGACCCGACCGAGAAGTACTTCGACTGGACGGCGACCCCGACCTCTCCCGCCTCGAGGTCGACGGCGACGATCGAGAACGTCCCGCGGCGCGCGTCCATGTGCAGAGCCTAATCCGCGGCGCCCGGGTGGCGTGAAGGAGTCCCCGCGAGCCCGGAGAAGCGGAAACAGCTGTTGCTGTTCCAACGAGCGGAGCCTCTGATGGCGAAGGACGTCCAGGCCGCGACGAAGACGGCGGCCAAGCCGAAGCGTGTCGTGCGGCGGAAGAAGACCGGGGTCACGCCGGACGACATCGCAACCCGCGCCTACCACCTGTGGGAGGCCGGCGGCCCGGGCGGAGAGCTCGAGCACTGGCTCCAGGCGGAGCGCGAGCTCGCGGCCTAGAGTCGACGCGGCACCGGAACGGAAAACGCCCGCGCAAGCGGGCGTTTTTCATGGAGCCAGCCGGGCTCGAACCGGCGACCTTCTGGCTGCCAGCCAGACGCTCTCCCAGCTGAGCTATGGCCCCAGGGTCGAGTGCATTCTAGCGGCGCTGTTACCCGGCGGCCGCTTCGACTTCCACCGAGGGCACGTCGCCCCACAGCTCGTCGAGGCGGTAGAACGTGCGCTGCTCGGGCGTGAAGACGTGCAGGACGACGTCCAGGTAGTCCGCGATGATCCACGACGCCTCGCGCTCGCCGTCGACGGAGCTCGGGATCAGCCGCTCCTCACGCTTGAGCGTCTCGCGCACCTCGTCCCAGATCGCCTTGGTCTGCCGTGCGTTGCGCCCGGTCGCGACCACGAAGAAGTCGGTGTAGGAGCACACCGGCCGCATGTCGAGGATGACGACGTGAGTCGCGAGCTTCTCTTGGGCGAGAGCCGCGATCCGCTTTGCCTGTTCGATCGTTTCCAACCGCTGCGAGTGTACCCGCGATCAGGTGCGGTAGAGACCCCGCGCCTCGATCTCGTCGACGACAGCGGCCGGCACGAAGCCGTGAATCGGCTCGCCGGCTGCGACCTTCGCCCGGAGCTCGCGCGAGGCGATCGGCAGCACCGGGATCTCGAAGAACACGACACGCTTTGGGCGGGCGAGCTGCGCGAGGACGGCGTCCAGCTCCTCGCGCGGCACCCCCGGGCGGGTGCCGACGCCGAGCCGGCCAAGCTCGAGCACCGCTTCCGGGTCGTTCCAGGTCGGGAAGTCCCGGAACTGGTCGGCGCCGATCAGGAAGATCACGTCGCCGTACCGGGTCGCCGCCTCGCGCATCGTCTCGTCCGTCGTCGACTCCTCGACCTCGACCTCGCACGAGGGGAACGCTGCGCGGGCGAGCGCGAGGCGGTCCTCCAGCGGTGTCTCGACGGACTTGTAGCGGGGTCGTGCGGCGACGAGGATCACGAGCCGGTCGAGCGCGAGCGTGTCGCGGGCGGCCTCGACGAGGGCCAGGTGGCCGTTGTGCGGCGGGTCGAAGGTCGAGCCGAAGAGGCCGGTCACTGCCACTCGTGCGTCTCTCCGTCGATCTCGACCTCGACGCCCTTCTTGATCCCGATCGCGTGCAGCGCCTGCTCGAGCTCCTGCTCGGAGGCGGTGCCGACGACGCGATAGCCGCGGTCGGTGCGATAGATGCGGAAGCGTCGCCGCGCCGGCTGAGGCCGGTAGACCAGGAAGTCCGCGAGGCCGTCGTCGGGGCCGATCACCGGCTCGTCGGGCTCGGGGCAGATCGAGAAGAGCGCGCGCTTGAACTCGTCCACGCCCTGCCCGGTGACGGCCGAGAGCTCGAAGACGCGGACGATGCGCGGATCCTCGACGTCGAACACGGGCGGCTCCGAGAGCAGGTCGACCTTGTTCAGCACGATCACCTGCGGCAGCTCGGCCAGGCCGGCGCCGTACAGCGTCAGCTCGTTGTCGATCGTGCGGAACTGCTCCGCCGGGTCGCCGGCGGCGGTGTCGATGACGTGCACGAGCAGGCGCGCGCGCTCGAGGTGCGCGAGGAACTCGTGGCCGAGTCCGACGCCCTTGCTGGCGCCCTCGATCAGACCGGGGACGTCGGCGACCACGAGCTGCCGCCCGTCCGGCCCGTCGGCGGTGCCGAGGATCGGCTGCAGGGTCGTGAACGGATAGTTGGCGACCTTCGGCCGCGCGTTGGAGATCCGCGTCAGCAGCGAGGACTTGCCGGCGTTCGGCAAGCCGACCAGCGCGGCGTCGGCAAGCAGCTTCAGGTGCAGCTCGAGCTCCGCCTCCTCGCCGGGATCTCCCACCTCGGCAAAGCGAGGCGCCTGACGGGTCGGCGTCGCGAACTTCGTGTTGCCGCGTCCGCCCGAGCCGCCGCGGGCGATCACGACGCGCGTGCCGGGGCGCGCCAGATCGGCGACCAACTGGCCGTCGGCCGAAAGCACCTCGGTGCCGACGGGAACTGCCAGCTCGACGTCGCCGCCGTCGGCGCCGTGCTTGCGCGAGCCGCCGCCCTTGCCGCCGCGCTCGGCCCGGTACGTCCGCGGCGCGCGGTACTTCGAGAGGTCGCGCAGGTCCGGGTTGGCGACCAGCACGACGTCCCCGCCCGCTCCGCCGTCGCCGCCGTCGGGCCCGCCCCTGGGAACGAACTTCTCGCGGCGGAACGACAGCGCGCCGTCGCCGCCGCGTCCGGCCTGCACGTGCAGCCGGGCCCGGTCGTGGAACATGGCCTGCTGGTTTTCTAGGCGTCGGCGATTTCGACGAAGCGGCGGTCGCCGCTCGTCCGGAACGAGATCACGCCGTCACGCACGGCGAAAATCGTGTCGTCCTTGCCGATGCCGGTTCCGGTGCCGGGGCGGAACCGCGTCCCGCGCTGGCGCACGATGATGTTGCCGGCCTTCACGGTCTGGCCCGCGAACATCTTCACGCCGAGAAACTGCGGGTTGGAGTCGCGCCCGTTCCTCGAGGAACCGAGGCCCTTCTTGTGTGCCATTACTGGCCCTCCTCCTTTGCGGCGAGCGCCGACTCGAGTGCGGCGGTCGCGCCCTTGCGCTTGCCGTGCTCCTGCTCGTAGGCCAGAGCAGCCTCGAGCATCGGCCGGTTCCACGTCTTCGAGTGCTCGTTCACCTGGGCGACAGTCATCTCCGCGTAGCCTGACGGGAGGCCCTTGGGCGCGTCGTCGGGCTTGGGTGCCGGCCTTTCTGCTGCTGCAGCCTTCTCCGCGGCGGCGGGCTTCTCGGCGGCAGGCTTCGCGGCGGCCTTCCGCGCGGCGCCCTTGCCGATCGACTCGATCTGGATCTTCGTCAGCGACGCGCGGAAGCCGTTGTGGCGCTTGTAGCCGGTGCGCTTGCGGTACTTGCCGATGCGCACCTTCTCGCCCTTGACGTTCTCGACCACGCGGGCCGTCACGGTGACGCCTGACGGCTTCAGATCGGCCTGTCCGTCGCCGCCCATGAAGAGGATCTCGGGCGTGAACGTCGTGCCGGGCTCGGTTGGCAGCCGGTCCACGGTCAGGGTCTGTCCCTCGCGGACGACGTACTGCTTCCCACCAAGTGTGATGATCGCGTAGCTCATAAGCCTTCTGGTAGCCGAACCCGATTCAGACGTGGAAAACGCGGGCGCCTGCCCGCGAGCGACGGCCAGTTTAGCGATTCCGGCTTCTGTCCGCCCGCTCGAAGTCGTCGATCCACTTCGACATCGGCACATACCCGGGATCGCCCTCCTCGGCGGTTGCTGCGGGCTCCGGTTCGGGAGCGGCTTCCGGCTCAAGCTCGGGCTCGGCTGCCGCCTCGGCAGCGGGCTCGAACGGGGCCGGCTCGCGCTCGTGGTCATCGGCCTCGGGCTCCGCGCCCTCGCTCACTGTGTCCTCGGGCATCGCGGCGGACGCGTCGGCGCCGTTCGCCGACACGGCCGGCTTCTTCTTGCGGTTGCGGCCGCCGCGTGAGCCCCGCCTGGTCTTCTTCTTCGGCGGCGCGTCGGCGCCGTTCGCAGACGCCTCGCCGGCGACGGCTTCGACGACCTCGTCCTCGGCAGGCTCGACTGCGGGCGCCTCGGCCTCGGCCGGCGCCTCGTCGTGCTGATCGCCGTCCTCGCGGCCGAAGCCGGAGTCCGGAACGTGGATCCGCGGCGCGGCTTCGGCTTCGCGCTCGGGCTCCGCCGCGTCGAGCTCGGCGGCCTCCACCGGCCCGATCCCGCCCGGCTCGACCTCGCTCGACTCGGCGTGATCCGCGGTCGTCTCGGCCGGCGCCTTCTTGCGGCGGCGTCCGCCGCGCGAGCCGCGGCGCGTGCGCTTCTTCGGCACCGTGGTGCCGTCGGCGGCGACCTCGGTTGCTGCGCCTTCCTCCGCGTCCTCGGCTGCAGTTGCGTCGGTCTCGTCCTCCTCGACCGCGACGTCCTCGGTCTCGGCGACAGCCTCGGCGGCCGGCTCCACGGCCTCCTCGGCGGCGTCCTCCACGATCTCGTCCGTCTCGACCTCGTCCGGAGCGCCGGGCTCGGAGGCGGTCTTCTTGCGAACCGCGCGCGTCGGCTTCTCGGCCTCCGCCTCGGCGGTGAGCGGCTCGTCGGCCTTCGCCACCGGAGCGGTGAGCTCGGCGTAGGCGACATCGTCGAGGACGCGCGTCACCTTGATCTTGACCTTCTTGCCGACGAGCTTGGCGGCGTCTGCGACGCAGACGTCGAAGTCCTCCACCTTGCCGACGCCCGCGCGCGGGTCGTGGAGGCCGACCTCGACGAGCTTCAGCTCGAGCTCTGCATCCTCGGCCACAGGCTTCTTCGGCTGCAGCTTCGCGAGCGTGCCCTGCTCGAGGACCAGGAAGTGGTCGAGATGCAGGTCGTCGCGGCCGACGAGGAAGAACCGCTTCTTCGTCAGCTCCTCGATCTCGGTGAGCCGCTCGGCGCCCGGCCCGACGAGCAGGGCGGCGACCTTCGCGTTCACCTCGACGCGGAACGCCTTCGAGCGCGACCCCGGCGTGGCGAGGGCGCGCAGCTTGCGCTCGATGTCGATCGCAGTCGTGCGCTCCGAGAGGACGATCCCGTCGCCGCCGCAGGTGGGGCACTTCTTCGTCATCACCTCGCGCGGGCCGTCGGTGACGTTCTGACGCGTCATCTCGACGAGGCCGAGCGGGGAGATCTCGACGACGTACGTCTTGGTGCGGTCGCGCTCGAGCTCGGTGCGGAGCGCGTCCTCGACCGACGCCCGGTTCTTCGGGTTCGCCATGTCGATGAAGTCGATGACGATGATGCCGCCGATGTCGCGCAGCCGCAGCTGGCGGACGACCTCCTTCACCGCTTCGAGGTTGTTCTTGGTGATCGTGTCCTCGAGGCGCGCTCCCGACGACTTCGACCGCGAGCCGACGAAGCGCCCGGTGTTGACGTCGATGACGGTGAACGCCTCGGCGTAGTCGAAGACGAGGTAGCCGCCGGAGGGCAGGTCGACCCGGCGCGAGAGCGTCGACTCGATCTCGGCCTGGACGCCGAAGGCCCCGAAAAGCGGCTCCGGCTCCTTGTAGCGGATCACCCGCTCGACCATGTGCGGCGAGGTCTTCTTCAGGTAGCCGACGATGCGCTTGTACGCGCGGTCGTTGTCGACCAGCGCGCGCTCGAAATCGCCTGTGAAGAGATCGCGCGTGACGCGCAGCGGCAGCTCGGCCTCCTGGTAGACGAGCGCGGGCGACTTGACGGTCTTCGCCTTGGCCTCGATCGACTTCCAGAGGCGCTGGAGGAAGACGAGGTCGCGCTCGACGTCTTCGGCCGAGGCGCCCTCGGCCGCCGTGCGGACGATGATCCCGCCCTTCGGCTGCGGCTGGATCGACTTGACGATGTCCTTCAGGCGGTTGCGCTCCTCGTCCTCGATACGCCGTGAGACGCCGAGGCCGTCGCCGTGCGGCTGGTAGACGACGAAGCGGCCGGGGAGCGAGATCTCGGTCGTGAGCCGCGCGCCCTTCGTCTTCATCGGGTCCTTGACCGCCTGCACGAGCACGTCCTGCCCGCGGGAGATCAGATCCTGGATCTTGCGGGCGCCCTTGCGGCCCTCGAGCTCGGGGCCGACGATCTCGTCGACGTAGAGGAAGCCGTTCTTCTCGAGGCCGATCTCGACGAACGCCGCTTCCATGCCGGGCAGCACGTTGTCGACGACGCCCTTGTAGATGTTGCCGGCGATCGAGCGCTTCTCGGGCCGCTCGAGGTAGACCTCGGCGACGCGATCGTCCTCGAGCACGGCGACGCGGCGCTCGCCGGCGTCGATCGAGACGAGGAGCTCACGCTTCGCCTGCGGGAGCGGGGCGCGCTTCGGCGGCGTCCGGCGGCGCTGGGGCGCGGAGCGCTCGCGGCGCTTCGGGTCGCGCTTGGCGCCCTCCTTCTTCTCGCCTTCCTTCCGTTCGGAAGGCTGGCGCTTCCGCTGTCCGGTTGCGGGCTTCGCGACGGTGTCTGTCGCAGCGTCGCCGGCGGCGCCGTTCGTGGCAGGGCCAGTGCCGGCGGGCCGCTTGCGCCCGCGTCCTCCGCGGGAACCGCGGCGGCGCTTCGCTGCTGCTGTCGAATCGCCCGCGTCCACGGCGGGCGGTGTGTGGATTACAGGATGAGACTGGGGCTGGACGACGGCGGGCGCGGCAGCCTGCTCAGGCGCCTGCTCTCCGCTCTTCTTGCGTCGGAACCAAGGGAGTGGCAAACGAGACTCCTCGTGTAGTGATGCGCGCGCGGACGCAGCCCGGTTTCCCGGCGCGAGGCAGCGCGCAGCGTGTTGTCAGTGTCAAACATCTCTCTCCGCACAGTAGCAAGGGGTCCGGAAATCCGGCCCCGAGCCAGCGTGCGCCCCGTTTGCGGGTTAGATTCTACGCGGCTGCCGGCCGCAGCTTGGCGCGCCGCGCACGGATGGCTCGCAGGCGCTGGTTCAGCCGCGCCCATGCCCAGGGCTCGAGCTCGGCGTACCGCACCACGGACTGGCCGCGCGTCGCCTCGAGGTATTCGAACCACGCGTCGGCTTCCTCGATCATCAGCAGCTCTTGTGCCTCGCGATTCAGCAGCGCCATGCTCACCTCCAGTCGGATGGCGAGAGACTAGGTCCTGGACCGGACGGTGCGGCTCAGCCGGACACAGGCTCGGTGGCGCGGGCCTCGTGGTAGCGCACGGCCGCCTCGCCGATCGCGCGCGTGCCCCCATATGCCACGCCGCCTTTGAGCGCCCAGCCGGCGACCGGGACGAGCTCGAGCAGCTCGCGGGCAGCGGCGCGGAAGCCGAAGCCGGCGCCGACGACGCCGAGGAGCTCGAGCGCACGCTCGCGGTCCGGCTGCTGGCCATGCGCGTGCCCGATCCTCAGCACGAGTCGCACCTGGTTCAGCGTCAGCACGGGCAAGGCGGCGCCGGGGACGATCGTGACGGCGCCGATCCAGCCCGCACGCATGGAGAAGCTGCGGATCAGCTGGTCGCACACCGCCGTCCTGAAGACCGGCAGCCGCCGGGCGAGCCCGCTACCGGCCTCACCGACGCGCCGCGCGACGGCGGCGGTGATCTCGTCGAGCGGGAAGCTCGCGCCTGCGCCGACCGAGACAAGGCCCGTGGCGAGCACGTACGGCACGCGCTCGACCCCGGGCCGCGTCACGCAGATGATCGGCACACCGGCCCGGTCGGCCGCACGCAGCGCCTTGATGTCGTCCTCGGTCGGCTCACCCGGGAGCACGTAGACGAGAGCCAGCGCCCGCTCGAGCGGGTCGTTCTCGAGCACCGCGCTCGCCTGGCCGCCGGCGCGGAGCTCCTTCGCCAGGAGCGGTGCGAGCGCCGGGGCGCCCGCGACGAGCAGGTGCCGGTCGTCCGACGCCGAGATGCGCAGCTCCTTGACGATCGCGATGACCATCGACGGCCGGACCGGCAACTTTCCCATCTTGCCCATCAGCGCCTCGCAGCGCGCTGCGCGGGACGCCGGCGCGCGTGAATCGACAGCAGGATCCCGATTGCGAGCAAGTTCGTGACCATGGCAGAACCACCGTACGACATGAACGGCAGCGGGATGCCGGTGATCGGCGCGATCCCCATCGTCATGCCGGCGTTGACGAAGATCTGGAAGAGGAACATGAAGACGATCGCGCCCGCCGCGATCGCGCCGAACAGGTCACGCGCCACGGCGATCACCTTCAGCCCGCGCCAGACGACGAGCAGGTAGAGCAGCAGCAGGATCGAGAGGCCGAGGAACCCGCGCTGCTCGCCGAACGAGGCGAACACGAAGTCGGTGCGATGCTCGGGCAGGTAGTTCAGGCTGGTCTGCGTCGCACCCGAGACACCGCGGCCGCGCAGCTCGCCGGCGCCGAGCGTCGTGATCGACTGCGAGATGTTGTAGGTCGTCCCGCGCGGGTCGGAGTCGGGATGCAGGAAGCCCGTCAGACGGTCCTGCTGGTACGCCTTGAGCACCGGTGTGCCGGCAGCCGGCAGCACCCAGAGCACGAGCAGCGCGACGGTCAGCACCAGGCCGCCGACGATCGCCAGGTGCGACCAGCGAACGCCGCCGACGAAGAGCGCCGCCGCGGTGACGGCCGCGTAGACGAGCGCCGTGCCGATGTCGGGCTGGACGAAGACGAGGAACAGCGGCAGCGCGGCGAGCCCCACGGCCCCGACGACGGTTCGCAGCTCCCCGATTCGCTTGCCCCGGTCGGCGAGGAACGCAGCCAGCGCGACCGCGAGGAACACCTTGCCGAACTCCGAGGGCTGGAAGAGGAACGGCCCGATGTCGATCCAGCGCTTCGACCCGCGCGTCGCGGCTCCCTCCAGCAGCACGACGAGCATGACGATGATCGTGCCGCCGTAGAGCAGGCGCTTCGAGCGGCGCAGGACGTCTGGGTCGATCGCGATCACAACCAGCGCCAGCAACGCCCCGGCGATCGCGTTCGCGGCCTGGCGCCCGACCGCGCTGCCGCCGGGATCGTGCAACGTGACGCCGTCCAGCGCCCAGAGCCCGTAGACGACGAGCCCCGCGACGGCGGCGATCATCACCCAGTCCAGCTGACGGACGAAGCCGGCGATCCCGAGCGTGTCCGACGAGCCGCGGGTGCGGAGCCCTCTTGCGCGTGTGTCGACTGCCTCGAGTGCCATCAGTCGCTGATGTGGCTCGTGATCTGGTTTGCCTGCTTGCCGAAGTACTGCTCGAAGACGCGCAGTGCCGCCGGCGCGGCCGCGACGCCGCCGTGGCCGCCGTTCTCGATCATGGCGCAGACCACGATCGAGGGCGTGTCTCCGGCGCCCGACGGCCCGTAGCCGCACCACCACGCCTGGTCTTCCTGATGACCCGCCGGGTAGCCCGGAAGCGGCACGACCTTCTCGGCGGTGCCCGTCTTGCCGGAGATCGGAACGGGGAAGTTCGCGAAGACGCCCGACGAGGTGCCGATCGAGGCGTGCGTCGCCTCGTAGAGCCCGTCCTTGACGGCCTGGAGCGCGCCCGCGTCGACACCGACCGCGCGCGGCGGCTCGGCGCCGAACCGGCGCAGCACGCGCGTCGGCCGCCCGTTCTGGCCGGGCTGCTCGACGTCCTCGACGACGTGCGGCGTCACGAGCTTGCCGCCGTTCGCGAGCAGCGCGTAGAAGCGCGCCATCTGCAGCGGCGTCACGGCGACGTCCTTCTGGCCGATCGCGAGCTGGATCGAGTCGCCCGGCTTCCAGAGGCGGTCGATCTCCCAGCAGCACGGGTCGCTCTTCTTCGTGAACGTCTCCTGGCGCCACTCGGGCGTCGGCAGCAGGCCGCCCGTCTCCGGCCCGACGTCGATGCCGGTCGGCTCGCCGAACCCGAACCGGCTGGCCCAGGCCTGGAACGGATGGCCCCGGTCCTGGGGCAGCGCGAAGAAGCGGTCGCCGAGTTGGTAGAAGTACGTGTCGCAGGACGCCGCGAGCGCCGTCCGCAGGTCCATCCCCTGGTTCGTGAGGGGGTTCCAGTTCTTGAACGGCTGGTGGCCCTTGTCCTCGGGCGAGAAGAAGACGGGCGAGCAGAGCAGCGTGTCGTAGGGATTGACGAGGTGCTCCTGCATCGCGGCGATCGCCGTCACCGGCTTGAAGGTCGAGCCCGGCGGATAGAGGCCCGCAAGCGCGCGATTGAGCGTCGGGTAGTTGGCCGCTTTTGCGACCGCCGGGTTGTAGAGACCGAGTTGCTTCAGCTTCTCGGGGTCGCGCGAGACGTAGACGCTCGGCTGGTAGGTCGGGTTGGACGCCATCGCCAGCACCGCCCCGTCGCGCGGGTCGAGGGCGACGATCGCGCCGCCGTTCGCGGCCCACTTGCCGTCGGCGTGGGCGAGGTTGATGCCCTCCTGCAGCGCCCGCTCGGCGGCGCGCTGGAGGCCGATGTCGAGCGTCAGCCGGATCGCGTTGCCGCCACGCGGCAGCTGGCTCGGCTCGAGCTCGCTCTGAGGGCGCCCGAGCGAGTCGACACGGAGCTGTGAGAGACCGTCGCGGCCGCGGAGGTACTTGTCGTAGGTGGACTCGACGCCCGCCTGTCCGATCGTGTCGCCGAGCGTGTAGCCGTCGCCCTTCATCTGCTTCAGCTGCGTCTCGGAGATCTCGCCCACGTAGCCGAGCACCTGCGCGGCAAGCGACTGGTAGCGGTAGTGGCGCAGGTGGTTGTCGATGATCTGGATGCCCGGGAACGCGTCCTGCCGCTCGCTCAGGAACATCACCTGGTCCCGGTGGACGCCGCGCTTGATCACGAGCGGCGTCAGCGGATCGCCCTTGCGGGCCTCGATGCCCTTGAGGATGTCGGCGACCTTGACGTCGAGCACGTCGGCGAGCGCACGCAGCTCCTTGCGCTGAGCGGGCCATGTCTTGGGGAGGTCGGAAGGCCAGAGACGAACGGCGGTGCCGGCGACGTTGCCGACGAGCACCTTGCCGTGACGGTCGAGGATGACGCCGCGAGGCGCCTCGATCCGGACTTCGCGCACCTGGTTGTTCTGCGCCTCTTCAAGGTAGGTCGTGCCCGACAGCACCTGCAGCGCCCAGAGGCGGAGGAAGAGGATCGCGAAGACGGCAAGCGCGAGCGCGCCGAGGATGGCGATGCGCAGCGCAAGCTGCGGGGTCAGGCGGTACGGCTCGGAGGTGCGCGGATCGGGCGGCAGGAAGCGCTTCAGGCCGCCGGGGCGAAGCGAGCCGCTAGCCAAGGAGGCGCACCTCGTGGATGCGATCCGAGTACTCGGCCGGCGGGAAGAGCCGGCGGCAGAGCGCGTAGACCGGCAGCGTCAGGATCAGGTTCAGCGCGAGCTCCGGCGGCAGCGTGTCGACGAGCGCGAGCCGAGCCGGAGCCGGCTCGCCGAGGAAGAAGTGCAGCGCCAGGCTGCCGATCGCGTAGAGGATCGTCACGACGCCGACGGAGAGAAACGGCGCGTGCGCACGGTCACGGGCGGTCGTCTCGCCGTAGCGCCCGATCCAGAAGCCCGCGGCGGTGAGCAGGAGCGAGGTGAAGCCGAGGGTGCCGAGCGTCGCGGTGTCGAGCAGGAGGCCGGCCCAGAAGCCCGCCACCGCGCCGAAGATCGAGCCGCGCAGGAGCGCCAGGCAGAGCACCGTCACGAGCGGCAGGTCGACCGAGCCGCCGAAGAGGCTCGCCGACGAGAGGATGCCCGTCTGCGCCAGCACGGCGACGAACAGCAACGCGCCCGCCTTGAGCCCGTCGAGCATCACGGCAGCGGCGGCAGCGGCTTCTTGGGGACGAGGACGAGCACCGACTGGAGCGCCGTGAAGTCGACCGACGGCTCGACCTGGATCTGCTTGAACGGGTCGATGTCGCTGTCGCCGGTGCTGGAGACGACCCCGATCTGGATCCCGCGCGGGTAGAGCGACGGCAGCTTGCCCCGGCCCGGGGAGCCGGAGGTGACGATCACGTCGCCGGTGTTGACGAACTTCGCCTTGGCGACCCGGTCGAGCACGAGCGTGTCGGCACCGCCCTGCCCGTGCTGGACGATGCCGATCGCGCTCGGGTCGGTGAGCACCGACGCGGACGCGGCGCTGCTCGGATCGGTCAGCAGCGTCACGCGCGCGACACCGCCGAAGACCTTGGTCACCTGGCCGACGAGCCCGCTGCTCGTGATCACCGGATCGCGCAGGCCGATGCCGTGGTCGGTGCCCGCGGCGATCACGATCTGCTGCTCGAAGCGGCTCGGCGGCTGCGACAGCACGCGCGTCGCGACGACCGTGAAGTCCTGCGCCAGATGCTGGAAGCTCGGCGAGTCGACGTACGCGAGCTGGCGCCGGTAGTCGGCGTTCTCCTGCAGCGCCGACTCGTTCGCCACGACCTGGCGCTCGAGGTCGGCGACCTGGCGCTTCAGCTTCTTGTTCTCCGACTTGGCGCCGAGCACGTCACCGGTCCAGCCGGCGGCGTCGCGGAAGGGCCGTGAGACCCGTTCGGCGCCCACCTCGAACGGACGCAGGATCGTCGCCCCGAGGCCCTGAATGCCGTCGCGCGGAGCCGCGGAACGACGCGGTGATCAGCCCGAGCGAGAGCAGCGACGAGGACGCCCACGACAATCCGGCGCTTGACGGCGCTTGATCGTTTCGAGGGGTAGCCAGGGGGTGCGGAACGCTGGACGGACGAGCCCAGGACCGCAAGACGGACAGTCCGGTTACGAGGCACGAGCTGCAAAAGAGTGTAGCGGGGTCGCGAGAGGTCTTCCCGCGGCCCCGCCACACCCGGCAGCCCGCGCTACCGCTGCGCGATGTGCTCGACGTAGCGGCCGAGCACGTGATCCCAGCCGCTGTTGTAGCCGGCGGGCTCCTCGTCGCCCTCCCCGTAGGCCTCCCAGCCGCTGTGCACGAGCTCGACGCGGGTGCCCTCGCCCTCCGCGGTGAAGGTCACCTCGACCTGCGTGGCCGGCCGCTCGGGGTTGACGCGCCAGTTGAGCAGCACACGCGACGGCGGCTCGTAGGCGAGCACGTCGTACCAGGGCTGCAGCGCGCCGTCGATGAGCTCGCCGTTGACGCCACCCTCGTGCCACTCCAGCTGCACCTCAGGGTGCTTCTCCTCCGAGATCGAGTGGGTCTCGAAGGGCCACCAGTCCGCGACGCGGTCGGTGAAGACCTCGAATGCCCGCTCGACCGTCGTCTCGACGTGGAGCGTCTTGCGGATCGTCAGATCCATTCCCACAGCCATCATTCCTCTCTTTCCGCCGCCGTCTTGAAGTCGGCGAGCATCTGATCCCAGAACTGGTCGAAGTAGGCGCGGAGCTCGAGCAGCCCTCCCGGGTTCAGGCTGTAGATCCGCCGCGTCCCTTCACGGCGCTCCGTCGCAAGACCGGCCTCCTTCAGGACGCGCAAGTGCTGCGACACAGCAGGCCGTGAGACCGGCAGCCCCTCGGCGAGCTCGCCGACAGACCTCGGCCCGCGGCGCAGGCGCTCGAAGACCGCCCGCCGCGTCGGGTCGCCCAGTGCATCCATTGCTGTTGCGTAAGCCATGACTTACCGTAAGTGTGCACTTACGCTATGTGAATGTCAAGGCCGGATGTTCTGGTTCAGCCTGAAGACGTTGTCGGGATCGAAGCGCCGCTTCAGCGCAACGAGCCGCGCGTGCTTGGCCGGCCCGTATGCGGCGCGCACGCGGTCGTCGTCCTCCTCGCCCATGAAGTTCACGTACGCCCGTCCCGGCGCGAGCGGCTCGAGGCGCGCAAAGAGGTCGCGCACCCAGCCGACCGCACGCTCGCCGTCCTCGCCGGGCAGCCAGGCGCCGTTGATGTTCACGTTGTGCGCGGCATCCCGCTGCGGATAGGCAGTGGCCTCGTCGGGCACCCGCCCCAGTGCGCCGCCGAGCTGGAAGACGATCACATAGCTCTGCGGTGTCGGCAGCGTCGCGGCCGCATCGACGAGCGCGTCGATCGCCTCGTCCGCGAGCGGAGGCAGCTCCCAGGACTTCCAGTAGTAGTGCCACCCATGCGGGACGGTCGGGTCGAAGAGCCTCTGCAGCTCGACGTACGGCCGCGTGACCAGCAGGTCGGCGACAGGCGTCCCCAGCTCGCGAAGCGGACGGACGACCTCCTCGCCGCGTTCGAGGTCGCCGGCGTAACAGGCGCCCACGTTGACGACCGGCTGTCCGTGCAGCTCGGCGGGGAACGACGGCAGCGGCGGCATCCGGCGGAGGGTGACGATCGTCGTCAACTCGTCGGGCGCGTCGACGATCGCCTCGCGATAGGCGCGCAGGACGTCACGACCCTGCTCGAGCGGATACACGACCGGCCCCGCCAGGACCGTCGGGCCGACCGGGTGGAGCCCGTACTCGAACGACGTGACGACGCCGAAGTTGCCGCCGCCGCCGCGCAGGCCCCAGAAGAGCTCGGGCTCCTCGTCGGAGCTGGCTGTCGTGAACGAGCCGTCCGCGGTGACGACGTCGGCTTCGACGAGATTGTCGACCGTCGCTCCGTGCTTGCGCATCAGCCAGCCGATGCCGCCGCCGAGGGTCAGCCCCGCGATGCCGGTGTGCGTGACGATGCCTGCGGTCGTGGCCAGGCCGAACGCCTGGCACTCGCGGTCGAGCTCGCCGTTCAGGACGCCCGGCTGCGCCCGGACGAGACGGCGCGCGGGGTCGACCCGGATGCCGCGGAGCGGGCTGAGGTCGATCATCAGGCCGTCGTCGCAGACCGCGTGCCCGCCGACGCCGTGCCCGCCGCCGCGCACCGAGACGACCAGGTCGCGCTCGCGAGCGAGGCGAACTGCCTCGACCACGTCGGCGACCCCGGCGCAGCGCACGATCAGCCGCGGCCGGCGGTCGATGTCGGCGTTCCAGATCGTGCGCGCCGCGTCGTAGCCGTCGTCGCCGAGCTCCAGCAGCTCGCCCGCGAAGCGCTGCTTGAGGTCTTCGCTCGCCATCGTGGCCATGCATCGAGGGTCGCACCGGCCCGGTCGCTCGACAAGACCGAAAAATGGACTAGATTCCGGCGGATGCGTGGCTACGGCCAGTACTGCCCCATCACGCGCGCCGCGGAAGTGCTGGCGACGAGATGGACACCGGTAATCGTGCGCAACCTCCTGCTGGGCTGCGAGACGTTCTCGCAGATCGCCGAGGGCGCGCCGGGGATCCCGCGCAGCGTGCTCACGGACCGGCTGCGGATGCTGGAGCGGTACGGGCTCGTCGAGCGAACGCCGCGCCGCGGCTACGCGTTGACCGAGTCGGGACGCGAGCTCGAGACCGTGCTCGACGCAATGGGGAACTGGGGCGCACGCTGGCTCGACCTCGCACCGGGGGACCTGGACGCCGGTGTCGTGCTCTGGACGATGTGCCGGCTGATGCAGCAGGAGGGCTCCGTGCCGGACGAGCGCGTCGTCGTCCGCTTCGACCTCTCGGACGGCCCGCGCCGTCGCTTCTGGGTGCTGCTCGACCGTCCGGATGCGGAGGTGTGCGTGAAGCCGCCCGGATTCGACGTCGACGTCGTCGTGTCGACCGACTCGAAGTCACTCGCGCTCTGGCACATGGGCCGGCTCCCGCTCGCGGCGGCGATGCGCCGGGGCCTCATCCGTGTCGACGGGCCGAGCGCGCTCGTGCGCCGGCTGGCGACCTGGGGGCTGTCGAGCTACTCGGAGGTCGCTCCCGCGTCGAGCGCGTGAATCCAGAGCTCGCCCCACGGCGAGTCGGGCATCACCTCGTGCACGCGGAAGCCGAGCTTTGCCATCACGGCGCGGGACGCGACGTTCGCCGGGACGCAGATCGAGACGACCCGGTCGTAGCCGAGCTCGCCGAACGCCCAGCGGATCGACGCCTCGCCTGCCTCGGTGGCGTAGCCGCGACCCCAGACAGCAGGGTCGAACGCCCAGCCGACCTCGGGGTCGTCGGGCCAGATGCGGTGATACGCGACGCCTGCGCGGCCGACGAGCTCACCCGTCTCCTTCGATTCGACGGCGAGGATGCCGAAGCCGTGCTCCAGCCAGTGCGCCTCGTAGCGGTCGATGTTCGCGAGCCCGGGACGAGCCTCGCCGAGATAGCGCTGGAAGTCGGCGTTCGCGGTCCAGCGGTCCAGCGTCGCAGCGTCGTCCCGCCGAAAGCGGCGCAGACGCAGGCGCTCCGTCTCGAGGGTCAGCGGCGGCCGTTGCGCGAGCGGCGCGCGCGGGCCGAGCGGTGGATCGCCTCGAACTCCTCGAGGCTGCGGCCGGAGCCGACGGCGACGCAGGTCAGCGGCGACTCGGCGAGGTGCACCGGCATGTGCGTCTCGTGGCGCAGGCGCTCGTCGAGGCCCTGCAGGAGGGCGCCGCCGCCGGCGAGCACGATGCCGCGGTCCATGATGTCGGCGGCGAGCTCGGGCGGCGTCTTGTCGAGCGTCGACTTGATCGCGTCGATGATCTGGCTCACCGGCTCCTCGAGCGCGTGGCGCACCTCTTCGCTCGAGAGGATGACCGTCTTCGGCAGCCCGCTCAGCATGTCGCGCCCGCGGACCTCGGCCTGCACCTCTTCCTTCATCGCGTGCGCCGAGCCGACCTCGAGCTTGATCTCCTCGGCGGTCTGGTTGCCGATCAGCAGCTTGTAGTCGCGCTTGATGTGATTGATGATCGCCTCGTCCATCTCGTCGCCGCCCACCCGCAGCGACTGCGAGACGACGATGCCTCCGAGCGAGATGACGGCGACCTCGGTCGTGCCGCCGCCGATGTCGACGATCATGTTCCCGGTCGGCTCGGCGACGGGCAGCCCGGCGCCGATCGCGGCGGCCATCGGCTCCTCGATCAGGTACGCCTGGCGCGCGCCGGCCGAGAGCGTCGCCTCCTCGACGGCGCGCTTCTCGACGCCGGTGACACCGGAGGGCACGCAGACGACGACGCGCGGGTGCGCAAAGCGATGCTGGTGGACCTTCTGGATGAAGTGGCGCAGCATCTGCTCGGTGACGTCGAAGTCGGCGATGACGCCGTCCTTCAGCGGGCGAATCGCCTGAATCGTCCCGGGCGTCCGGCCGAGCATGCGCTTCGCCTCGAGTCCGACGGCGTGCACCTCGTTCGTGCGCGAGTCGATCGCGACCACCGACGGCTCCGAGAGGACGATGCCGCGCCCACGCACGTAGACGAGCGTGTTTGCGGTGCCGAGGTCCACGGCCATGTCGCGGCCGCCGAAGCCGGTCAGGTAGTTGAAAATCCCCACGGGAGGGCCACTCTAGCCGCCTGCGACGGGATTCTCACGGCGCGGCCTCGAACGAGGGACGGTCGAGGGTCCGCTAACCGAAGCCGTAGGCGCCCGGAAACCGGGTCGCGAGCAGCCGGACGAGCAGCGCGGCCGGGAGCCCGACGACGTTCAGATAGTCGCCCTCGATCCGCTCCACGAGCGCGGCGCCGCGGCCTTGGATCGCGTACGCGCCCGCCCGTCCCTCCCACTCGCCGGCGCCGACGTACCAGGCGAGGTCGCGCGGCGCGAGCGCCCGAAACGTGACCGCCGTCGTCTCGGTCGCGAGCTCCTCCCAGGCAAAGGTGCGCAGACAGAGGCCGGAGACGACCTCGTGCGTCTTGCCGGAGAGCGTCTCGAGCATCTGCTCCGCCTCGCCTGCGTCCGCCGGCTTGCCGAGCACCCGGCCGTCGCAGCGGACGATCGTGTCGACGCCGAGCACCGGCCGCTCGTCGACCGGCTCGACGGAGCGCGCCTTGCCGGCGGCGTGCTCGAGCGGGTCGTCGCCGAGCTCCTCGTAGCGGGGTGCGACCGCCTCGAACGGGATCGCCGAGCTGGTGGAGGATCGCGATCCGCTGCGGCGAGGTCGACGCGAGGACGAGCGGCGGCGTCGGTGGGACGCTCACGCGACTCTTCCGGGCGCGCCAGATCTCCTCGACCGGCCACTTGCGCGACCACTCGGGATCGGCGAGACCGTGCCGGTTGTCCGCCGCACCCTCCGGTGCCCGCACCTCGATCAGGTCGACGACGTCGAGGCCGTTCGCGCGCAGGAGCCGGATCCACTCGCCGTAGCCGAGGAAGAAGTTGACCCCGTCGGGCCAGACGTGGCGGGGCTCGCGGAAATACACCTGCCGGAACGCCGTCGTCACGGGCTCGGCGTCGTCGTCCGGGAAGCAGAGCGTCTGAATCCGGCCGTTGACGAGGAAGACGAGCTCGCCGCCGGGGCGGAGCAGGCGTGCGGCCTCGGGCACCCACCTGGCGGGGTCGGCCCAGATCGAGGCGCCGTACTCGGAGAGCGCCAGGTCGAAGCTCGCGTCCGGCAGCGGCACCGACTCTGCGCTCTCGAGCAGGAGCGGGAACTCGAGCCCGTGCTTCGCCTGCATCGCGCGCGCGGTGTCGAGCTGGGCCGGTGTGACGTCGACCCCGACCGGGCGCGCGCCGCGGCGGGCGAGCCACGCGGAGAAGTACGCGGTGCCGCAGCCGAGCTCGACCACGTCCTTGTCCGCCACCTCGGGCAGGGCGCACAGCTCCGACTCGGGCACGTCGTAGATCCCCCACGTGATCTCCTCCTGCGCCCAGTTCCGTTCGGCAGAGACGGCGTACTCGGGCGCGAGGCCCGTCCAGTACTCGCGGTTCGCGCGCGACGTGATCGCTCACCGCTTGCGCACCTTCCAGATCTGCTCCATCGGATACTCGCGCGCCCAGTCGCGGTCGTAGTCGTCGCGGTAGGTCGACGTCGCGTCGGCGGGCGGCCGCGGCTCGACGAGGTCGACGATCTCGAAGCCGTTGGCGCGGAAGAGCCGGATCCAGTCGCCGTAGCCAAGCATGAAGGTGACGTTCTCCGCGTCCTCGTGGCGGTGCATGCCGAAGTAGGGCACGAGCAGCTCGCGCTCGGGCCGCTGCGCCGCCTCGGAGTAGGCGCACCACTCGATCGCGGTGCCGCCGCTGAAGACGAACTGCCCGCCGGAGCGCAGCACACGTGCGGCCTCCGGGACGACGGCGTATGGGTCGGCGAACGTCGTCGCGCCCCAGTCGCAGACGACGAGGTCGAAGCGCTCGCCCTCGAACGGCAGGTCGTCGGCGCTCGCCTCGATCGTCTCGAAGCTGACAGTGGCTTTCGCATGGGCGAGCTGCTCCGCCGAGAGGTCGATGCCGACGACGCGCGCGCCGCGGTCGGCGAGCGTCTGGCCGAACTGCCCCGCGCCGCATCCGAGCTCGAGGACGTCGACGCCGGAGACGTCGCCGAGGACGCCGAGCTCCGAGTCCGGCAGCTGCCAGACGCCCCAGCGGGTGTCGCCGCGGTCGATGTGACCGCGGTGAGACTCCTGATACTTCGCGGAGTTGGCGTTCCAGAAGTCGCGGTTCCGGTCAGTGTCGCTAGACACCTTCGGGAAACCAGCCGCTAGACACCTTCGGGGAACCACAAACCGATCTCGCGCGCCGCCGACTCGGTCGAGTCGGACCCGTGCACGAGGTTGTTCGGCATCGCAAGCGCATAGGAGCCGCGGATCGAGCCGGGGTCGGCGTCGGCCGGGTTCGTGGCGCCGATCGTCTTCCGGGCGGTCGCGATCGCACCCTCGCCCTCGAGCACGAACGCGAGCGTCGGCCCCGAGGTGATGAACGCGACGAGCTCGCCGAAGAACGGCTTCTCGCTGTGCTCGGCGTAGTGCGTCTCGCCGAGCTCGCGCGACGCCGTCACGAGGCGCGCGGCGACGAGCGTGAAGCCGCGGCGCTCGAAGCGCGCGAGGATCTCGCCTGAGAGCCCACGCGAAACGGCGTCCGGCTTGGCGAGGATGAGTGTGCGCTCGACGGCCATCGGGCGCGAGACTAGCCTCTAACTAGGACTCGGCGCTGCGGGTACGTCGCGGGCGGCGCTGCGGCAGGACCGCCGGCTCCGGATTGTCGATCGGCGTCTCGCAGTACGGGCAGACCTGCCAGAGCGCCTCGAGCGGCTGCTTGCAGTTGACACAGGCCTGGCGGAGCTTCGTCGTGCAGACGGGGCAGACGAGGAACGACGAGTCGACCTCGGCGCGGCAGACCGGGCAATGGAGGTCGCGGCCGCCGAGTCGCTTTTCGATCGCCTTGATCTCGAGCTCGCGCTCGCGCACGTCCTCGAGGTACTCCGGCGGGCGGAACAGCATGTAGATGAACGCGCCGACGAACGGCGGCACGAGCCCGAGCACCGCAGACATGTAGACGAGCCAGGGATCCTCGATCCGGCGCTTGGCGTCCTTGTAGACCCAGAACGCGATCGCAAGCCAGAAGACGATCACGAAGAAGATCGTCAGGTTCCGGATCACGAGCCACGTGCCCGAGTCGAAGAACCCGGAGAGGCCGTCGGATGCAGCCGCGAGGGCCGCCAGAGGGAATGTCGCGATCGTCACAGGAGAATCTTGCCTAGAACGTACCCCGCAGCGAACGCGAGCAAAACGAACGACCCGAGCAGAAAGATCGCAAACCCGAAGACGGCGACCCGCTCGCGCACCCGTCCCATGACCGCCGTTCTACTCATCGCGGGCGAGATCGGCAAGGAGGTAGAGGCTGCCGGTGACGAGGACGGCGCCCTCGGGACCGGCGAGCTCCCTGGCTCGGCGAAGAGCCAGCCGAGGATCGGGATCGTGCTCGACATGCTGGAAGTACGGTTCGGCACGCGAGGCCAGTTCCATTTCCGGCAGCGCGCGCGAGTTGGTGGAGGTCGTCGCGACGAATGTGCCGCCGACGGCCGTGAGCGCCCGCAGCATCGCGTCGACGTTCTTGTCGCCGAGGATCGAAGCGACGACGACGTAGTCGGTGCGCGTCGGCAGCCGGCCGAGCAGGTAGCCGAGGCCGGCGATGTTGTGCGCGCCGTCCCAGAGCTCGAGCGGTTGCTCGCCGCGGCGCTCGAGCCGGCCGGGCACCTGGAGGTCCTGCGCCGCGTGCGGGTCGACCGGCCTGCCGAGGAGCTCCGCGGCTGCGTGGACGGCGAGGCCGAGGTTCGAGTGCGAGCCGAGGATCACCTTCTCGGCGCCGAGCTCGCGGGCGAGGTCGGCCCACTCCGGCTCGCCGAGTACGACGGATGACGACGGCTGGATCACCGCAAGCTTCTCGCGGGCGATCTGCTCGCGCGTCTCGCCGAGCACCTCGGTGTGGTCGAGCGCGACGTTCGTCAGCACCTGCACCGGCGAGCGGAGGACGTTCGTCGCGTCGAGGCGACCGCCGAGCCCCGCCTCGACGACGGCGGCGTCGACGCCCTGCGCCGCGAACTCGGCGAGCGCCGCCGCGGTCAACGCCTCGAACTGCGTCGCGCCGAGCCGCTCCGCCTCCGGACGGATGCGCGCGACCGCGTCCTCGAAGCTCACGTGCTCGCCGTCGACCTGGATGCGCTCGCTCCAGCCGACGACGTGCGGCGAGACGTACGCGCCGACCTTCAGCCCTTCGGCACGAAGCAGCGCCGCGGTCATCAGCGTCGTCGACGTCTTGCCGTTCGTGCCGACGACGTGCACCGACGGGAAGGCGAGCTGCGGATCGCCGAGCGCAGCGAGCAGCCGTTGCATCCGCTCGAGCCCGAAGCCGTCCTCCGGCCAGGGGCTGAGCGACTCGATCCACGCGACACCGGAGGCGGGCACCGGCGAAGCGTACGCACCGGGCCGTCGAGATCCCCGGTGCGCGGCGCCTCCTTGTACCTCGTCCCGTACCAGGTACGAAAGAGGCGTTGGAACGAGGAAATGCCTGCATACGTGGCACTTGGCCGCTCGTTCGTACCTGGTCGGGTACCAGGTACGGAATGGTGTTTCAAACGAGGAAACGCCTGCGGACGAGGCTCTGCGACGAACGACGCTCCGCGCAGCCGCGCAGCGACGCAGTCGCGCTAGCCGCCGATTGCCTCCAGCTCGCGGCGATAGCGCTCGAGCTTGGCCCGCTCCGCTTCGACGACCGCCGCCGGCGCCTTGCCGGTGAAGCGCTCGTTCGCGAGCATCGCCTCGGCGCGGGCGATCTCCTTCAGCAGGCGCTGGCGCTCCGCCTCGACGTTGCCGTTCGCCTTCTGGCGCTCGGGCTTGACGACCGCCTCGAAGATGCGCGCCTCCTCGCCCTCGAGCTTCGCCGGCAGGACGCCCGAGCGGCGGAACGTCGTCGCGGCGGACTGCACCGCGTCGAGCGCGCCCGCGGCGGACTCGTCGCCGGCCTCGGGCCACGGCGCCACGATCAGCTTCGTCTGGCGAGCGGGCAGGTTCGACCAGATCTCCTCGGTCACGTGCGGCATCACCGGATGAAGGAGCTTCAGCAGCCGCTCAAGCGCCGCCAGCGCGGTCGCCTTCGCGTCGGCGTCGCCGAGGCGCGGCTTGATCGCCTCGAGGTACCAGTCGCAGAAGTCGTCGAAGGTGAGGTGGTACAGCTCGCCCACCGCGTGCGCGAAGTCGAACTCGGCGAGGTTCGCCTCGAGCGCGCGCTGCGTCTGGGAGAGGCGCGCCAGGATCCAGCGCTCCTCGAGCGACGACGGCTGCTCGGCCGACCACGTCGGCTCGGCGAGGAGGATCAGCCGCGCCGCGTTCCAGAGCTTGTTCGCCAGCTTTGCGCCCTCCTCGATCGCGCCGTACGAGAAGCGCACGTCCTGGGTCGAGGAGATCTTCAAGAGGCCGTAGCGCGTGGCGTCGGCGCCGTGCTGGTCGATCACGTCGACAGGGTCGATGCCGGTGCCGAGCGACTTCGACATCCGGCGCCCGTCGGTGGCGAGCACGGTCGAGTGGATGACGACGTCGGTGAACGGGATCTCGCCGAGCAGCTCGAGCCCGGCGAAGATCATCCGGTTCTCCCAGAGGCGGATGATCTCGCGCGCCGTCGTCTGCAGGTCGCCGGGATAGAACGCCCTCAGGTCGGCGGACGGCTGCGGCCAGCCGAGGGTTGCGAACGGCCAGAGCGCCGACGAGAACCACGTGTCGAGCACGTCGGTCTCGCGGGTCAGCTCCGTCGACCTGCACTCGGCGCACGCGGCGGGCGTCTGGACGGCGCACGTCACGTGGCCGTCGGGGCAGTACCAGAGCGGGATCTGATGGCCCCACCAGATCTGCCGCGAGATGCACCAGTCCGGCGCGTTCTCGAGCGAGTCGATCGCGAAGCGGTGCTGCGACTCCGGGTGGTAGACGACCTGCCGGGACTTCAGCGCCGCGAGCGCGGGCTGCTTGAGCTCGGCCATCGCGCACCACCACTGCAGCGAGATCAGCGGCTCGATCCGCGTCTCGCAGCGCTCGCAGAGCGCGACGGAGTGCCGGTAGTGCTCTCGCTTCTCGAGCAGGCCGCGCTCCTTCGCCCAGGCGAGGATCTTCTGCTCCGCCTCCTCCTGGGTCAGGCCCTCGAGCCCCGCGGCGGTCAGCAGGCCGTCGGGGCCGATGCACATCGGCTCGGGCAGGCCGTGGTCGCGGCCGATCTCGAAGTCCGTCGGGTCGTGGCCCGGCGTGATCTTGAGCGCACCCGTACCGAACTCCCGCTCGACGCGCTCGTCGGCGATCACCGGCACGTGGTTCTCCGTCCACGGCACAACGACCCGGCGACCGATCAGATGCTTGTAGCGCTCGTCGTCGGGATGCACCGCCACCGCGACGTCGGCCGGGATCGTCGCCACACGGACGGTTGCGATCGGGATGTAGCCGTCGCCGTCGGCGAGCGGGTAGCGGATCGTCGAGAGCGTGTCGTCGACGTCCTCGTGCACGAGCTCGAGGTCGGAGAGCGACGTCTCGTGGTAGGGGCACCAGTTGATGATCCGGTTGGCCCGGTAGATCCAGCCCTTCTCGTAGAGGCGCACGAAGAACGTCATCACGGCGCGCACGTAGTCGTCGTCCATCGTGAAGCGCTCGCGGCGGTAGTCGAGCGAGGCGCCGAGGCGCCGGAACTGGAACATGATCTTGCCGCCGTAGAGGCGCAGCCACTCCCAGACGCGCTCCTCGAAGGCCTCGCGGCCGAGCTCGCGGCGGGAGGTTCCCTCGGCGAGGAGCGCCTTCTCGACGGCGTTCTGCGTCGAGATGCCGGCGTGGTCGTAGCCCGGCTGGAAGAGCACGTTGAAGCCCTGCATGCGCTTCATGCGAATCACGAGGTCGCCCATCGCGAGCTGCAGCGCGTGACCCATGTGCAGCTCGCCGGTCACGTTCGGCGGCGGATGGGCGTCGACGAACGACTCGCGCGCCGGGTCAGGGTCGGCGTTGTAGAGGCCCTCGGCCTCCCAGGTCTCCTGCCAGCGCTCCTCGACGCCCTGCGGGCTGTAGCGGGACTCCATCGTCATCAGAGCGCGATCCTAGCCTCCGCCTCGCGGCGGGAATCGAAGGGCCGGTGGGGGCTAGTCAGCGACTATGCGCTCATCTTGCCAGACGACGGGGCGTTCTGGCTAGAGGTTTGATGTGGAACTCGGGTGCGTGCGGGGATGCGTCAGACCAAGCGGGTCGGCCAGATCGGGCGCAGGCCATAGTGGTTGCTACGGGTAAGCCCGAGCTGGCTGAACCGCGCCGTGTCTGGCGCACCAGCCGTGCGTGCCCGGGTTTCGCATCAAGCCTCTAGCGGCGGGCGCGCGCGGCGTGCCAGTCGCGGGGCTGCTGGCCCACGTGCTCGAGGATCGTGTCGAGCAGCTCGAACGAGTGCATGACGTGCTCGTGCGCCATCGCCTTCGCGCCTTCGGGGCTGCGGGCCTGGAGCGCCTGGCGGATCGCGCGGTGCTCCTGCACGTTGCGCTCGTAGAGGCCGTCGAGGATCTCGTCCGTCGGCGCCCACACGGCCGGGCCCGAGAAGGTGCGCCGCGCCGACTTGGCCATCTGCTCGATCAGCGGGGCGTTCGCCGCGCGGTAGATCACGTCGTGGAAGGCGTGGTTCGCGCGCATCCACTGGCCGCTCACCTCGCGCCGGTGCCCGCCCGGGTCGCGGCTGCGCATCTCCTGCGCGAGACCGGCGAAGCGGTTCTCCGCCTCCTCCAGCTCGGCGAGCTCCTCGTCGGTGATCTTGTCGGCCGCGATCGAGGTCGCGAGGCTCTCGAGCTCCGCGCGGACGAGGAACGCCTCGTGCAGATCCTCGCGCGAGAGCGTCCGCACGCGGACGCCGCGATTCGGCACGAACGAGACAAGCCCGAGCGCCGCCAGCCGTCGCAGCGCCTCGCGGATCGGCGTCCGCGAGACCTGGAACTGCTCCGACAGGTGCTCCTGCCGCAGCACCGAGCCGGGCGCCAGCTCGCCGGAGACGATCGCCTCCTCGATCGCGAGCGCGATGTCGTCGGCCTTGGTGGACTCGAGGCTCACGGGAGCAAATCGTACGCGGGAAGCGTCAGGAACTCCACGAACGTATCGGCGAGCGCGACGTCCGCGAAGACCTCCTTCGCCTGCTCGCCCGCTTCCACGCGCGCGATCTCGTCGCGAACGTGGGCCGCTTCGAAGCGGCCGTCCTGCACCCACGACCACACCTGAGCGCGCGAGATCTCCGCGGTCGCGGCGTCCTCCATCAGGTTGTCGATCGCCGCCGCGCCGGTCCCGTGGAGCCACGCATCGAGGTAGCGGACACCGACGCTGACGTTCTGCCGCAGTCCCGCCTCGGTGATCTCGGCTCCCGGAATCTCGAAGTCGATCAGCTGCTCCGCCGAGACCTCGACCTCAGGGCGCTGCCGCTCGACCTGGTTCGGGCGCCCGTCGAGCACCGCGTCGAACACCTCGGTCGCCAGCGGCACGAGATCCGGGTGCGCGACCCAGGTCCCGTCGAAGCCGTCGCGCGACTCACGCTCCTTGTCCTCGCGCACCTTCGACATCGCGATCTCGTTCACCTCGGGGTCGCGCCGCGAGGGGATGAACGCCGCCATCCCGCCCATCGCGTGCGCCTCGCGGCGGTGGCAGGTCTTCACGAGCAGCTCGGTGTACGAGCGCATGAAGGGCACCGTCATCGTCACCGACGAGCGGTCGGGAAGCACGGCGCCGAGCTTCTTGATGCAGCTGAAGATGTAGTCCCAGCGGCCGGCGTTCAGGCCGAGCGAGCGGTCGCGCAGCTCGTAGAGGATCTCGTCCATCTCGAACGCGGCGAGGATCGTCTCGATCAGCACCGTGCCGCGGATCGAGCCGTGCGGCAGGCCGAGCTCCGACTCGGCGAGCTCGCTCGCGCGGTTCCAGAGCCTCGCCTCGAGGTGGCTCTCGAGCTTCGGCCAGTAGAAGTAGGGGCCGGTGCCGCGGTCGAGCTGCTCGCGCGCGTTCCGGAAGACCGTCAGGCCGAAGTCGAAGAGACCCGCGCTCATCGGCTCGCCGTCGACGGTGAAGTGGCGCTCGACGAGGTGCCAGCCGCGCGGGCGGATCAGCAGCGTCGCGATCTCCTCGTTCAGGCGGTACTGCTTCTCGCCGGTGTCGAGCTCGATCGTGCGGCGCACCGCGTCGCTCACGTTCCGCTGGCCCTCGATCACGTTCTCCCACGTCGGCGAGTTCGCGTCCTCGAAGTCGGCCATGAAGACCCGCGCGCCGGAGTTGAGCGCGTTGATCATCATCTTGCGCTCGACCGGGCCGGTGATCTCGACGCGGCGGTCCTGCAGGTCGTCCGGCGGCGGCGCGACGGTCCAGTCGGACTCGCGGACCTCGCGCGTCTCCTCGAGGAAGTCCGGCCTCTGGCCGATCCGGTCGACGCGGAGCGCGAGCAGTCGCTCGCGCTCCGGGTTCAGCTCGCGGTGCAGCGTCTCGAGGAACGCGACCGCTTCGGTTGTCAGGACGTCGTCCGTCCTCAAGCGACGGCTTTCTCCTGCTCGAATTGTGCTTCCTCGGTGGAGCCCTTCAGCGCCAGCGTCGACGACTCGCCGCCGGAGACCGCCTGCATGACGAGGTCGAAGTAGCCGGCGCCGACCTCGCGCTGGTGGCGCGTGGCCGTGTAGCCCTCGGACTCGAGCTCGAATTCGCGCTCCTGCACACGGACGTAGGCGGGCATGCCCTCGGAACGGTAACCGAGTGCGAGCTCGAACATCGCCGCGTTCAGCGAGTGGAAGCCGGCGAGGGTGATGAACTGGAAGCGGTAGCCCATGCCGCCGAGCTCCTCCTGGAAGGTCGCGATCTGCGCGTCGCTCAGGTGCTTGCGCCAGTTGAACGAGGGCGAGCAGTTGTAGGCCAGCAGCTTGCCCGGGAACTGCTCGTGGATCCGCTGCGCGAACTCCCGCGCCTCGCCCATGTCCGGCGTCGAGGTCTCGAACCACAAGATGTCGGCGTGTGGTGCGTAAGCGAGCGAGCGGGCGATTGCCGCCTCGAGCCCTTCGGTGATGCGGTAGAAGCCCTCGGCCGTGCGCTCGCCGGTGCAGAACGCGCGGTCGACCTCGTCGATGTCGCTCGTCAGAAGCGCTGCCGACAGGGCGTCGGTGCGGGCGACGAGGACGGTCGGCACGTCGAGCACGTCGGCGGCGAGCCTCGCCGCGATCAGCGTGCGGACGAACTGCGCCGTCGGCACGAGCACCTTGCCGCCGAGGTGGCCGCACTTCTTCTCGGCCGCGAGCTGGTCCTCGTAGTGGACGCCCGCCGCGCCGGCCTCGATCATGCCCTTCATCAGCTCGAACGCGTTCAGCGCGCCGCCGAAGCCGGCCTCCGCGTCCGCGACGATCGGGGCGAGCCAGTGCGTGCCGTTCCGCTCTTCCGACCAGTCGATCTGATCCGCCCGCATGAGGGCGTTGTTCAAACGCTTGACCAGAGCCGGCACCGAGTTCGCCGGATAGAGGCTCTGGTCGGGATAGGTGGCGCCGCCGAGATTGGCGTCGGCCGCGACCTGCCAGCCGGAGAGGTAGATCGCCTGCAGCCCGGCCTTGACCATCTGCACGGCCTGGCCGCCGGTCAGGGCACCGAGCGCCGCCACGTGGCGCTCGTCGCGGAGGAGCTCCCAGAGGCGTTCGGCGCCGAGCCGGGCCAAGGTGCACTCCGGAACCACCGAGCCACGCAGCCGCACGACTTCCCCGGCCGAATACGTGCGCTCGATGCCCTGCCAACGGGGGTCGGACTGCCAGCGCTCCTCGAGCACGGCCGCCTGTTCTTGGATCCGAACTGTGGGATTCATCCTGCCTCCTGGGCGTCAAATTGTGATTTCGGATCCTAGATGCGATACCGGAGGCCGTCAATGGCCGATCGAGGGGCAACCTGGATCCGAAGCCTGGTCTTTCGTGGGGCGAAGGTTCAGCGTCCGGCGGCGTAGCCCTGCATGCCGCGCGGGTTCGCGCCGGCCTTCAGGAAGCCGTCCGGATCCCGGGAGATCGCGCTCACCCGGCCGAGCGACCAGGCGTCGGTGACGTTCACGACGTGGCCCGCGCGCCCGCAGCTCGGCGATCACCCCGTCGCCCCAGCGGCTCTCGAGCGAGAGCGAGCGCGGCTGCGCCTGGCGCGGATAGAACGACGAGGGGAAGTGGTCGGAGTGGAACGACGGTGCGTCGATCGCCGCCTGCAGGTTGTCGCCGAAGACCGCGTGGCGGAGGAAGACGTGCAGCGTCCACTGGTCCTGCTGGTCGCCGCCGGGAGTGCCGAACGCGAGGTACGGCTCGCCGTCGCGGAGCGCCAGCGACGGCGAGAGCGTCGTGCGCGGACGCTTGCGCGGCGCGAGCGACGTCGGTAGCCCTTCCTCGAGCCAGAACATCTGCGCCCGCGAGCCGAGCGGCCAGCCGAGCCCGGGGATCGACCGGCGAGCTCTGCAGCCAGCCACCGCTCGGCGTCGCCGAGAACAGGTTGCCGAAGCGGTCGGCGACGTCGACGTGCACGGTGTCGCCGCGCGTCGGCTCGCCCGCGCCCGGCCGTCGCCTCCGCCTGGACGAGCGTCGGCAGCCGGCCGCCGCCTGGACGCAGCTCGCCCGAGGCGTCCTCGCCGACGAGCCGCCGCCGCTCGTCGTTGTACGCAGCCGAGAGCAGATGCTCGAGCGGTACGTCGACGTCGCCGTAGAACGCCTCGCGGTCGGCGAACGCGAGCTTCGCGCACTCGACCACGGTGTGCACGTAGCTCGGCGTCGGAGACCTCGCCGCCAGGTCGAAGCCGTCGAGCAGCGCGAGCTGCTGCAGGAACACCGGCCCCTGCCCCCACGGCCTGCGTCTTGCACACGGTCAGCCCGCGCGAAGTCGTAGGTGAGCGGCGGCTCGAGCGTCGCGCGCCAGCGACGCCAGGTCGTCCGCCGCGATCAGGCCACCGTGCTCGGCCGAGAACCGGTCGATCGCCTCGGCGACGAAGCCCTCGTAGAAGGCGCCGCGCGCGCGCTCGATCTCCTGCCTCGCGCGAGCCGCCTTCGACTCGTCCACGATCCGCCGGTAGGTGGCCGCGAGCTCGCGGATTGCGGAAGCGCTCGCCTGGGCGAGGCGCCGGCAGGTAGAGCGCCGCGGAGGCGGGCCAGTCGCGGAGCAGCTCTTCGACGTGCTCGATCGTGAAGGCGATCCCCGGCGATGACGGGATAGCCGTCGTCCGCGTAGCCGATCGCGAACTCGAGCACGTCGGCGAGCCGCCAGGTGCCGAACTCTCGCAGCAGCGTCATCCAGCCGTCGAAGGCGCCCGGCACGCAGGCGGCGAGCAGCCCGCTGCCCGGGACGAGGTCGAGCCCGAGCTCGCGGAAGCGCTCGATCGTGGCGGCCGCCGGCGCAGACCCCTGGGCGCAGAGGACGAGCGGCTCGCCGCGCTCGGCGCGACCAGAAGACCGCGGGCAGGTCGCCGCCGGGCCCGTTCAGGTGCGGCTCGACGACCTGCAGCGCGAGGCCGGCGGCGACGGCGGCGTCGAACGCGTTGCCGCCGCGCTCGAGCACCGCCATCCCGGCCGCCGAGGCGAGCCAGTGGGTCGACGCGACCATGCCGAACGTGCCCCGCGAGCTCCGGCCGGGTCGTGAAGCTCACAGCTGCTCCGCCGCCAGGTCGGCCAGGTCAGGCTCCCGTCCCGCGGCGACGAGGTGACAGGCGACGCGATGCCCGGGGCCGACCGCCACGAGCTCCGGCTCTTCCTCCTCGGAGAGCGGCGCCGACTCGGCCGCGAGCGGGCAGCGCGTGCGGAAGCGGCAGCCGGTCGGCGGCGCGAGCGGGCTCGGGATGTCGCCTTCGAGCACGATCACGCGTCGCGCGGCGCGCTGCGCCGCGGGATCGGGCACGACCGCCGCCGAGAGCAGCGCCTGCGTGTACGGGTGCTGCGGCGCGCGCGAAGAGCTCCTCCGGTCGACGCCAGCTCGACGATGCTTCCCGAGGTACATGACCGCGACGCGGTCGCAGAGGAACTCGACCGTCGCGAGGTCGTGCGTGATGAAGAGGCACGAGAAGCCGAGGTCGCGCTGCAGGTCGCGCAGCAGGTTCAGGATCGACGCCTGCACCGAGACGTCGAGCGCCGACACCGGCTCGTCGGCGACGAGCACCTGCGGCTCGACCGCGAGCGCCCGCGCGATGCCGACCCGCTGGCGCTGCCCGCCCGAGAGCTCGTGCGGATAGCGGAAGCGCAGCTCGGGCCGCAGCCCGAGCGGTCGAAGAGCTCCGCGATCACGCGCGGCTCGACGCTCGCGCCCGCGCGCGATGCCGATGCAGCCGCAGCGGCTCGCCGACGATCTGGCCGCATCGTCATGCGCGGGTTGAGCGACGAGTACGGATCCTGGAAGACGATGTGCAGCTGCGCGCCGGCAGCGGCCGCATCGCGCGCCGCGAGAGGTGCGTGATGTCGGTGCCGCTGAGGCGGATCGTCCCGGCGGTCGGCTCGTCGAGCCGCGCGACGCAGTGCGGCGACGGTCGACTTGCCGCTGCCCGACTCGCCGACGAGGCCGAGCATCTCGCCGCGCCCGATCGGTAAGCGAGACGCCGTCGACGGCGTGCACCGTCGCCGCCGCCGCCGAGCAGGCGCGCGCCGACGGGGAAGTGCTTGACGAGGCCCTCGACCTCGAGGACGCGGTCGGCGTTCGTCGATCATCGGCTCATCGCTCCCGGGATGGAAGCAGGCGACGAGGTGCTGCCGGCCGGACCTCGCGCAGCTCCGGCACCGACGCTCCTCGAGCGCTCGTCGGCCCGCGGGCAGCGTGGCGCGAACGCGCAGGCGTGCGGCAGCTCGGTCAGGCACCGGCACGCGTCCGGGGATCTCCTGCAGCCGGACGACGCCGGCGACGCGGGATCGCGCCGAGCAGGCCGATCGTGTACGGGTGCTGCGGGTGCGCGAAGAGCTCGTCCACCGGCGCCTCCTCGGCCTTGCGCCCCGCGTACATGACGACGACGCGGTCGGCGATGTCGGCGACGACGCCGAGGTTGTGCGTGATCAGGACGATCGACGTCCCGAGCCGGTCGCGGATCTCGCGCATGCAGGTCGAGGATGCCGGCCTGGATCGTCACGTCGAGCGCGGTCGTCGGCTCGTCTGCGATCAGGAGCTTCGGGTCGCAGGCGAGCGCCATCGCGATCATCACCCGCTGCCGCATCCCGCCCGACAGCTGGTGCGGGTACTCCTTGACGCGGCGCTCGGGCGCGGGGATGTGGACGATGTCGAGCAGCTCGACCGCGCTCGCGCTTCGCGTCGGCGCGCGAGACGCGTCGAGGTGGCGGCGCAGCGACCTCGCCGATCTGGCGGCCGACCGTGAACGCCGGGTTGAGCGACGTCATCGGCTCCTGGAAGACGAACGAGATCTCGCTGCCGCGGATCTTCGCGCAGGCGCGGACGCCGACAGCGGCGAGCAGGTCCTCGCCGCCGAACACCGCCGGTGCCCGTCACGTTCGCCGTCGGGGGCAGCAGCCGGAGCAGCGACATCATCGTCACGGTCTTGCCGCAGCCCGACTCGCCGACGATGCCGAGCACCTCGCGCGGCGCGAGCGAGAACGAGACTCGTCGACCGCCTGGGTCGTGCCGTCGTCGGTCTCGAAGCGGACGGAGAGGTCCCGGACCTCGAGCAGCGGGCGCCGCTCTTCGCCTGCGTCCTGTCATCGGGCCCCAATCATCGGGTCGTCCGCGGTCGAGCACGTCGCGGAGGCCGTCGCCGAGCAGGTTGAACGAGAGCGAGCAGAGGAAGATCGCGAGCCCGGGATACACGGCCAGCTGTGGCGCCTGCGAGAGGTAGATCTGCGCGTCGGCGAGCATGACGCCCCACGGACGGCGTCGGCGGCTGCACGCCGAGGCCGAGGAACGAGAGCATCGCCTCGCCGATGATCGCAGCGGGAATCGTCACGGTCGCCTGCACGAGCAGGGTGCTGACGACATGTTCGGGAGGATGTGCCTGAAGAGGATCGTCCCGTCGCCAGGCGCCGTTGGCGACCGCGGCGCGCACGTAGTCCTCCTCGCGCAAGCGCGAGCGTCTCGCCCCGCGCGATGCGGATGAACCCGGGAGCGGCGCCGATGCCGATCGCGATCGTCGCGTTCAGGAGCGACGGCCCGAGGATCGCGGCGAGCCCGACCGCGAGGATCAGGAACGGGAACGCGAGCAGCGACGTCGGTCAGCCGCGAGATCACCGGGTCGATCCAGCCGCGGTAGTAGCCGGCGACCAGGCCGATCGGCACGCCGACCGCCATCGCGAGGAACGTCGCGAGGACGCCGGCCTGGATCGAGGCCCGCGCGCCCCAGATGATCCGGGAGAGGATGTCGCGTCCGAGCTCGTCGGTGCCGAGCAGGTGCTGGTGGGACGGCGGGGCGAGCAGCGCGTTGAAGTCGGTCGCCGTCGGCCGAGTACGGCGCGATCCACGGGGCGAAGATCGCGCGAGGACGAACGCGATCGCGACGGCGAGCCCGGCGATCGCCAGCGGCCGCCGCGGAAGCCGACGCCGCAGCAGCCGCCGCCGCCGGGCCCGCGGCGAGAGCGTCGGCTGCTCTTCGGCGGCGAGCTGGATCGACGAAGCTCATTCGGGCGCCGCCGGACGATCGCGGATCCGCGGGTTCAGCAACGAGTAGACGACGTCGACCAGCAGGTTGACGACGACGTAACCGGTCGCCGTGACGAGGACGACGCCCTGGATCATCGTGTAGTCCCGCTGGTTCATTGCGTCGATCGTCAGCCTGCCGAAGCCGGCGATGCCGAAGATCTGCTCGGTGATCACCGCGCCGGAGATCAGCGACGCCGAGCTGGAGGCCGATGATCGTCGTCACCGTGATCAGGCTGTTGCGGAGCGCGTGCACGGAGACGACGTCAGAACTCGGAAAGGCCCTTCGCACGCGCCGTCCGCACGTAGTCGGCACGACGAGCGAGTCGAGCATCGACGAGCGCATCTGCCGCATCACGACCGCCGACAGGCCCGTGCCGAGCACGATCACGGGCATCACCATGTGCTGCAGGTTCGCGACCGGGTTCTCGCCGGAACGAGACGTAGCCACCCGCCGGCAGCCAGTTCCGAGCTTGACCGAGAAGAGGACGATCAGCAGCAGGCCGAGCCAGAAGTGCGGCACGGACAGGCCGACGAGCGCCGCGCTCGTCGCCGCGTAGTCCTCGGCTCTGCCGCGCCGGACGGCCGCGATGATGCCGGCGACGACTCCGAGCACCGAGCCGAAGACGCACCGCCAGCGCCGCGAGCTCGAGCGTGATCGGCAGCCGGGTGACGATCGTGTGCGCGACCGGCAGCTTGCCGCTGGTCGAGTGCCGAGGTCGCCGCGCAGGACCTGACCGAGCCAGCGCAGGTACTGCACCGGCAACGGGTCGTCGAGGCCGTAGTCGTGCCGGATCTGCGCCAGCACCGCGGGCTCGCGCGACTCACCGCCGAGCGCGAGCGCCGGATCGCCCGGCAGCGCGCGCACGCCGAGGAAGACCAGCACGCTCGCGAGCAGGAGGACGATCAGGGCGGCTCCGACCTTGCGCAGGAGGAAGCCGCCCATGATCGTCGTTCGCTCCGAGCTCCCTAGCTCGCCTAGCTCGCGAACCCGGCGTTGTAGGCGCGGATCAGCCCGTCGCCGTACACCTGGACGCCGGTGACCTTCTTGGTGACGCCGTAGTAGTTGACCGGGTGGTAGAGGTAGATCAGCGGCCGGTCCCGGTGGATGATCTTCATCGCCGCCGTGTAGAGCGTGATCCGGGCCTTCTCGGTCACGGACTTGCGCGCTCCGTCGAGGATGTAGTCGAGCTTCGGGTTCGAGTAGCCGGAGTCGTTCAGCGTCCCGTCGTCGTCGACGAAGCCGTAGATGTTGCCGTCCGGGTCGACGCGGCCCGACCAGCCGACCGCGAAGCAGTCGAACTTGCCGGCATCGGCCTGGCCCAGCGAGGCGACGAACTCGGTCGGCTTCAGCTCGACGTCGATGCCGATCTGCTTCTCCATCGCCTGGATCACCTGGCCGAGGCGCGCCGCGACCGGATCGGTGCCGATCGTGATCTGGACCTTGATCGGCGTCGGGACGCCGGACGCGGCGACCAGCTTCTTCGCCGTCGCGACGTTCGCCTTCAGGTTGCAGTCGAGGCCCTTCGTCGTCACGTACCACGGTGAGCAGCGGCGAGATCGGATAGCAGTCGGGCTGGTTCAGCCCGTTGAACACGACCTTGTTGATCGTCGTCCGGTCGAGGGCGAGGTCGAACGCGGTGCGCACGAACTGCGACTTCGCGATCGGCGTGCCGACGTTGGAGTACGGCTTCTGCAGGCCGTTCTTGTTCCCGATGTTGAGCGTGATGCCCTGGTAGCCGATCGTCGGCGTCTTGATCACCGTCACGGCTCTTGTCCTTCTGCAGCGTCGGCACGTCGGTCGACTGCGTCCGGTCGAGCACCTGGATGTCACCCGAGCGCAGGTTCTGCGTGCGGGCGTTCGGGTCGGTGATGATCTTGAACGTGATCGCGCGAGGTGGACCTTCGCCTTGCCGTAGTAGTCGTCGACTTGACGAGCGTGATGTGGTCGCCCGCCGACCGGTCCTTGAACGAGAACGGGCCGACGCAGACCGGGTTGGTCGCGAACTTGTCGCCCGCGGCGTCGAGCTGCCTTCGGCGACATGATCATCCCGGCACGGTCGGCAAGCTGGGCCGTCAGCGGCGAGAAGGGCTGCTTCAGGTGCAGGGTCACGGTGTTGCCGCTCGCGTCGATCGACGCGATCGGCGAGATCTCGCTCGCCCGGACCGAGCCCTGGGAGCGTCAGGTGCCGCTCGAGCGACTTCTTGACGGCGGCTCGGCGTCCAGCGCCGTGCCGTCGTTGAACTTGACCCCGCAGCGAATCTTGATCGTGTAGGTGAGCTTGTCCTTGGAGATCGTGGGCAGACGCCGCGGCGAGCTGCGGCACGATCCGCAGCTTCGAGTTCAGGTCGTAGAGCTTCTCGCACATGTGCAGGAAGACCATCCGGCCGACGAAGGTGCGCGCGAGAGTCGGATCGAGCGCGTCGGGGTCTTCTGCCAGACCGATCACGAGCGTGCCGCCGTTCCTGATGTGGCTCGACTTCGAGCCGGCTCCGGCGGCGGCGGTCACAGCAAGCGCGAGAACCGCTGCGGTGGCCGCCAGACCGAGCGCGCGTGCTGCGCGATTCCTTCTCATCTCTTCTCCCCCCTGGTAGCGGGATCGTACGGCGTGATTCCCCTCGGGTACGAGGAGCGACGCCACTCTAGATTGGATCCGATTCCTCGTCAACTGGATCCAAAATGAGCTATCGTCCGCGACGCGATGGCCGACCCTGCCGTGCAGGCTCCTCCCGCGGCCGCATCGAGCGCCGCACCCACCCGCGCCGGAGTGCTTCTCGACCGCCAGCTGCTGGCGATCGGGGTCATCGGCGGGCTTCTCTCCGGGCTGCTCGGCGTCGGCGGCGGCGTGATCATGGTGCCGCTGCTCGTCCTCTGGGCCGGGTACGGGCAGCGTGACGCGCACGCGCTCTCGCTCGGCGCGATCATCCCGATCAGCATCGCCGGCATCCTCACGTACGGGATCGCCGGGCAAGTGCACTGGCTCGACGCGGCTGCGCTCGCACTCGGCGCAGTCGCGGGCGCGCGACTCGGTGCGGGCATGCTCGCCCGGATCGACGAACGGACGTTGAAGATCGTCTTCGGCTGCTTCCTGATCGGCGTCGCCGTGACGATGGGCATCCGCGCGTGACGGTGCTCGTCCTGATCGGGCTGGTGGCGTTCGGCGTCGCGACCGGGGCCGCCGCCGGGCTGCTCGGCGTCGGCGGGGGCATCCTGATGGTCCCGCTCCTGACGCTCGCGGTCGGGCTCTCGCAGCACGCGGCGCAGGCGACGTCACTCGTCGTCGTACTGCCCACTGCGATCGTCGCGAGCCTCGCCCTGCGGCGCCGCGGCGTCGGCGACCTCGGTGTCGCGCTCCGCTTCGGCGTCCTCGGCGCGGCGGGCGCGGCCGGCGGCGCGCTGCTCGCGCTCGCGCTGCCCGGGTCGACGCTCCGCATCGTTTTTGCGTTCTTCCTCGCCCTTGTCGGCATCCGGCTCGTCCGCGACGGTGTGCGCGCATGACCGCCGTCGAGGGACAGGCGCTCGTCGACGAGCTCGCGCAGCGCATCCAGACACGCGTCCTCAACGGCGACCTGCCGATGGGCACGAGGCTCCGCCAGGAGACGCTCGCCGCCGAGTTCGGCGTCTCGCGGACGCCCGTGCGCGAGGCGCTCCGCAAGCTGCAGGCGAGCGGCCTCGTCGAGGTGCAGCCGCGGCGCGGCGCGGTCGTCCGGGGCCCGAACGCCCGCGAGATCCGCGAGGCATACGAAGTGCGCGCCGAGCTGGAGGGCCTAGCCGCCGAGCTGGCGGCCACCCGCGTGCGGGACGAGGAGCTGTACCGCCTGCGCGTGGCGCAGGCGCGCTTCCGCCACTCGGGCGCGTCGATCCTCGCGTGGCGTCACGAGCGTAAGGACGGCTCGTCGCCACCGGAGGACGCCCACGCCGGCTGGATCGCCGCCAACGACACCTTCCATCTCGCGATCCAGGAGGCCGCCGGGGAACATGCGGCTGCGCGCGATGCTGACCGAGCTGCACCGGAGCGTCCCGCGCGACCTGACCTGGATCGTGCTGGGCGAGAACACGAAGCTCCTCGAGGAGAACCTGGCGCAGCACCAGGCCATCCTCGACGCGATCGAGCGCCACGACCCGCAGCAGGCCCGCCAACGGATGGTCGAGCACGTGCGCCGCGCCGGCGAGCTCGTGTCGCTTCGCTTCGAGGAGCGCCTCGCCTCGAATGAAGCTTAGCGCGCCGTCTGTTTGTCAAGCAACTCGCGGGCCCGGGAACGGAACGGGGACCGGGGCAGCGTCGCCGCAGTGACCAGAACGGCCACGACGACCGCGCCGATGCCGAGCGCGCGGCAGGGCGAGCCACGCCACGAGCGCAGCGAGGGGGCCGCGCGACGAGCCTCACGCGGGCAGCTCGACGATCATCCGGCAGCCGGTCGGCTCGGCCTGCTCGGCGTGGATCGTGCCGCCGTGCAGCTCGACGATCCAGCGTGCGATCGCGAGACCGAGACCCGCGCCGCCATCGGAGGCGGCGCGCGCGTGTCGGAGCGGTAGAAGCGCTCGAAGACGCGCTCGATCTCGCCGGGTCGATCCCGGCGCCTTCGTCGGTCACCTCGATGCGAACGGTGCCGTTCGAGCCCCGCGCGAGCAGCCGCGACGCAGCCGTCGTCGGGCGAGTGGCGCACGGCGTTTCCGACGAGGTTCGTCAGCACCTGATGCATGCGCTCGCTGTCACCCGGCACTCGAGAGTCGAGGGCGGTCGACGCTGAGCCGAAGCGACGTCGCGCTCTCCCGCGGGCTCGCGCGCCAGTCGCTCGTCAGCGCGATCGAGCAGCGCGGTGCGCCGACCGTGCGTGCGCTCGAGCGGCGACAGCCTCGACTCGAGCTTGGAGAGCTCGAGCAGCTGCTCGACGAGAGACGCCGAGCCGCTCGACCTGCGCTGCATCGTCTGCCAGCGTGTCGGGCGTGACCTGCTCGACGCCGTCGACCAGGTTCTCGAGCCGGCGCGCAGGGCGCCGATCGGCGTGCGGAGCTCGTGCGAGGCGTTCGCGACGAGGTCGCGGCGCATCCGGTCGACCTCCGCCAGCTCGGAGGCCATCGTGTTGAACGCGCGGGCGAGCTCGCCGACCTCGTCGCGCGACGTCGCAGGTGATGCGCCGCGAGTAGTCGCCGCGCGCCATCGCGCGGGCCGCGGTCACCATCTCGCGCAGCGGCGAGGTCATCCCGTGTGCCAGCACCTGGACGACCGCGAGCGCGAGGGCCGCCGCCGCGAAGCCGCTGATCAGCGGCGAGAGTCCGAGCCGCTCGCCGAGCCGTGACGACGCCGACCGTGACGATGACTGCGGCGACGATCACGACGCCCAGCTTGAGCTTGATCGAGTGGAGTGAGTCGAGCGGTCTCACAGCAACGAGTTCGTGTCGAGCGCGTAGCCGATGCCGTGCACGGTCCGGATCACGGACGGGTCGAGCTTGCGCCGGATGAGCGCGAACGTGCGAGTCGACGGTGCGCTCGCCGGCGCCGTCCTTGTAGCCCCACACCTGCTCGAGCAGCCGGCGTCGGCCGTAGACGACGTGCGGCGTGAGGCGAGGCGGTAGAGGAGGTCGAACTCGGTCGGGGTGAGGTGCACGCTCTCGTTGGCATCGGCCACCTCGCGGGTGGCCGGAGTCGATCACGAGCGTCGCCGATGACGGAGCCGCTCGCTCGTCGTCGGCGGTCGACCGGTCGGCGCGGCGCAGCGAGCGCCCGCACGCGAGCGACGAGCTCACGGGGGCTGAACGGCTTGACCATGTAGTCGTCGCCGCCGACGCGCGAGGCCGATCTCGAGATCCACCTCGCTGTCCTGGCGGTCAGCATCAGCACGGGCACGCGACGGTCACGCTGGATCTCGCGGCAGACCTCGAGCCCGTCGAGGACCGGGCAACATCAGGTCGAGCACGACGAGATCCGGGCGGAACCTGCGGCAGAGGTCGACTCCGCCGAGCCGTCCTCGGCGATCTCGACCTCGAACCCCTCGCACGCAGCCGCGCCGCCATCGCCGACGCAATCGTCGGCTCGTCTTCGATCACGGCGATCCGCCTGCCAACCATGTTCGAGAGCGTAGGAGACACGGGTGAAGATCGCTGCCGAATCCTGTGCAGATTCGGTGCAGATCGCCGACGACCTCGCGAAACGACCACCGGTCTGGACTTTCGGATCCAGGAGCAGCCTGGTCTTGACCAAATTCGCCCTCGATGCTACGTTTCGGATCCGAAAGTTCGGATCCGAGATCCGGCAAACGAAAGGGGCGGCGTCATGACACCGGTCGAGGTTCGTATCCAGAACGAGTCCAGCACTGACGGCGAGGCACGGCGCGAGCCGACGCTGACGACCGCCGAGCTCAGCGAGTGCAACTGCCCCGAGTTCTGCGAACGCGACCACGACGTCGACTGAGTCGACGGCGCGCGCGACTACCTGAGGCGACGAACTAGCCGCGACGGACTGGCCGCGACGTAGCGGGCGGTTCTAGGCGGACTCTTCGGCGAGCTCGTCCGGCTCGGCGAACTCGCCGCCGCCAGAGGTGACGAGTGTCGGCTTCAGGCCCTTCTCGATCGTCTCCTTGGTGATCACGCACTTGGAGACGTCCTTCCGGGACGGCAGCTCGAACATCACGTCCAGCAGCGCGTTCTCGATGATCGAGCGCAGGCCGCGGGCTCCGGTCTCGCGATGGAGCGCCGCGTCCGAGATCGACCAGAGAGCGTCGTCGGTGAAGACGAGCTCGATCGAGTCGTAGGCGAAGAACCGCTGGTACTGCTTGACGAGCGCGTTCTTCGGCTCGGTCAGGATCTGCACGAGGTCCTCGCGCTGCAGCTGATGCACAGCCGAGACGACGGGCAGCCGGCCGATGAACTCCGGGATCAGCCCGAACGAGAGCAGGTCCTCGGGCATGACGGACGAGAGCAGCTCGCTCGCGGCCGGGTCGTTCTTCGAGTTCACCTCGGCCGAGAAGCCGACGGCGTTCTTGCCGATCCGCTTGCCGATGATCCGGTCGAGGCCGGCGAAGGCCCCACCGCAGATGAAGAGGATGTTGGTCGTGTCGATCGAGAGGAACTCCTGGTGCGGATGCTTGCGCCCGCCCTGCGGGGGCACCGACGCGACGGTCCCCTCGAGGATCTTCAGGAGCGCCTGCTGGACGCCTTCGCCCGACACGTCGCGCGTGATCGACGGGTTGTCCGCCTTGCGCGCGATCTTGTCGACCTCGTCGATGTAGATGATCCCGGTCTCCGCCTTCTTGATATCGAAGTCGGCCGCCTGGATCAGCTTCAGCAGGATGTTCTCGACGTCCTCGCCGACGTAGCCGGCCTCGGTGAGCGCCGTGGCGTCTGCGATCGCGAACGGGACGTTCAGGATGCGCGCCAGCGTCTGCGCCAGGTGCGTCTTGCCGCAGCCGGTCGGGCCTAGCAGCAGGATGTTCGACTTCTGCAGCTCGACGTCGCCTTCCTCGGTTCCCATCTGGACGCGCTTGTAGTGGTTGTAGACCGCCACCGACAGCGTGCGCTTCGCCTCTTCCTGCGAGACGACGTACTCGTTCAGCTGGGCGTAGATGTCTTTCGGGCGCGGGAGATTGTCGAGGTCGAGCGAGCTGGGAGCCGTGAGCTCCTCGTCGATGATCTCGTTGCAGAGATCGATGCACTCGTCGCAGATGTACACCCCAGGGCCGGCGATCAGCTTCTTCACCTGCCGCTGAGATTTTCCGCAGAAGCTGCAAAGCAGCTGCTCGTTGCCGTCGCTAGCCCGCGCCATCAGTCTCCTTTTACCCCGGATTGGTCGGGACGGCTAGTCCCGAGCAAGTTCCCGGTCCCGTCGCGGCTTGTGATGACAGTGTCGATGATGCCGTACTCGGTCGCTTCTTGCGGGCTCATGAAGAAGTCCCGCTCCATGTCGCGTGAGATCTGGTCGATCTCCTTATTCGTGTGCTCGGCGTAGATCTCTTCCAGGCGGCGCTTCAATCCGATCACCTCGCGGGCCTGGATTTCGATGTCGGTTCCCTGACCTGAGAAGCCCCCGGAAACCTGATGGATCAGGATTCGTGCATTCGGCAGCGCCATGCGCTTCCCTTTCGCGCCGCCGGCAAGGAGGAGTGAGCCCATGCTCATCGCGATGCCCACGCAGATCGTCTGCACGTCGGGCTTGATGAACTGCATCGTGTCGTAGATCGCGAGCCCGGCGTACACGGAGCCGCCCGGGGAGTTGATGTAGAGGAAGACGTCCTTGTCGGGATCCTCCGACTCGAGATGGAGGAGCTGGGCGATGATCAGGTTCGCAATCTGATCGTCCACCGGCGTGCCGAGGAACACGATCCGCTCGGCGAGCAGGCGGGAGTAGATGTCGAAGGCGCGCTCGCCGCGCGATGTCTGCTCGACGACCATGGGGATCAACGGGCTCATGGGTTCTCCTTAACTACCGGGTGTCCAGAGTTTTGTCTCTGCTGGCTGATTTTCCTTTTCCTTGTCCGGCGTCCAGATCGCCTCGCGCGCCTCGGCGAGCTCGAAGGGAATCGGCTTCACCTCGGCGACGAGGCGGTCGAGGGCGTCGCGCAGGCGCACGTCCTCCCGCAGCTGCTCGTGCCGTCCGGACTCGAAGATCTGCTCGATGAGGGGCTCCGCGTCCTCGCCGGCCTCCTCGGCCTGCTCGCGGATCAGCGCCTTGATGTCGTCGTCGCTGACGTCGATGCCGAGCTCGTCGGCGAGCGCCTCGAGCACGAGCTCGCGCGCGACCGAGAGGGCGGCCTCCTCGCGCAGGCGCTGCTCGAGCACCTCGGGGGTCTGGCCGGTCACCGCCAGGTAGCTGGCCGCGTCGATCCCGCGGGCCTGCAGCGAGCAGGTGAGCCCGCGCAGCAGCTCGCGCGTCCGCGCCTCGACGAGCGGGCCGGCCGGGTTGACCTCGGTCGCGCCGACGAGAGTGTCTGCGGCGTCGGCGCGAAAGCGCACCTCGACCTCGTCCTGCAACTGGTCCCGGAGGCGCGACTCGATGTCGGCGCGCAGGTCGGCGACCGTGTCGAACTCGGAGGCGGCCTTCGCCAACTCGTCGTCGAGCGGCGGCAACACCTTCTCCTTGATCTCGTTGGCGGTGACGGTGACCGTGCGGGAGCTGCCGTCGCCGAGCTCGTAGCTGATCGGCTTCGACTCGCCGGCCGACATGCCGATGACACCGCGCTCGATCTCCTCGACGAGCCGCCCACCGCCGAGATCGACGACGGTCCCACGCTGGCCGCGGCCCTCCTCGTCGACGAGGTCGATGACGACGACGTCGCCGATCCGGGAAGGGCGTCCCTCGACCGGCGAGAGATCCGCGACCGCGGTCTGCAGCATCTCGAGCTCCGAGTCGACGACCTCCGCCGGCACAGAGACCTCGGCCTTCGGCACCTCGAGTGAGCGCCAGTCGGGCAGCGTCGGCATCGGCTGGACGCCGAACGTCGCCTGGAACGACCACGGCTCAGAGTCCGTGGCCGGCAACTCGTACTCGTACTCCGGCACCTCGACCGGCCGCGCGCGCGTGCTCGAGACGGCGTTCCAGAACCAGCCGCCGATGTGACTCTCGACGGCCTCTTGGTAGATGCGCTCCTTCCCCAGGCGGGAGAGCAGCACCTGCTTCGGCACCTTGCCCTTGCGGAAGCCCGGGATGCGAACGCTGGACGCGAGATCTTCGGTCGCGTGCTCGATCGCGTGATGGACGTCGTGCGCCGGGACGTCGACCGTGAGGCGGACCTTGTTCTCTCCAAGCTGCTCGACCTGGGATGCGCCCTGGGACGTCATTGAGCCATTCAAGCAAAGCCCGGCTCGGCTACCGCCGCCAGGCGCTACTCCTCACGGACGATAAGGCCGCGCACGCTCGCGAGCGCGGGCTCGGCGAGACGCGTGGCGCTGCGACGCGACTCGTGTCCGCAGCCCGCCGCTAGGGTGACGACGATGGACGTCGCGACCGCAATCCGCACCCGTCGCACCCACAAGCAGTACGGGCGGGCGCCGGTCGATCGAAGCACGATCGAGGAGCTTCTCCAGCTTGCGCGGTTCGCGCCGAACCACAAGCTGACCCAGCCCTGGCGGTTCCGGGTGCTCGGGCCCGAAGCCCTCGCGCGGCTGAAGGAGGCGGGCGACGAGCGAGAGGCAGCGAAGCTCGACCGGGCGCCGACGCTCGTCCTCGCAACGGCGAAGCTCACCGGCGACGCCGTGCAGGACGAAGAGGATCTGCTCGCGACCGGCTGCGCGGTCTACGTCGTCCTGCTCGCGGCACATGAGCGCGGGCTCGCTTCCTACTGGCGCACGCCGTCGGTCCTGCGGACGCCCCAGGGACGGGCGGCGCTCGGCGTACCCGACGACGAGCACGTCGTCTCGCTGATCCATCTCGGCCCGCCGCTCGGGCTCCCGCCCGGCAAGGAGCGAGAGCCGGCGCCGGTCGACTGGCTCGACTAGCGCACTCAGCCGGCCTACGACGCGCTGGGCCGCGGGCGCGACGCCTCCCACTCGTACCTCGTCGCGTACCAGGTACGAAATGGTGTTCCAAACGAGGAAATGCCTGCACAGTTGACACTTTCTCCGGCCTCCCTACCTGGTCGTGTACCAGGTACGGAATCTTGGTTGCAACGAGGAAATGCCTGGCGTTGCGGCGAGGCGCGTGCGGCTCGACCTACTCGCTCGGGCCCCAGCCCGGGGCGCGAAGCCACAGCGACCAGCGCTCGATGCTCACGAGCTGGAGCACGTCCTCGGGCCACGGGTCGCCGGCGAACCGCCTCCGGACCTCCGCCTCGCTCTCCGCCTGAACGACGACGAGGGTGTCGTCACCGTCGCCCGGGCCGACGGGCCCGCCGAGGACGATGAAGCCTTCCTCGACGAGTCCGTCCATGAACGCAGCGTGCTCGTCCCAACCGCGCTGCTCGCGACGCGCGCGCTCATGACGAGACGATCTCCACCAGGTCGTCGTCGACCAACACGTGGCCGGTGCCGACGCGCTGGCCGTCGAACTTCGCCGACGACCCCCACACGCGCGCACCGGTGCAGGTGTCCGCCAGCTCGTGGTGGATCGTGGCGGCGGCGTCGAGCACCGTCGAGCCCGGCTCGAGCGCCGCCGGCTCGGCCTCGGTGTCGCCGGGCCGGCGCAGGAGGACGCGGATCAACCCGGTCAGGCGCCAGAGCTCGTCGCGCAGCCGCTCCAGGCTCTCGTCGTCCAGGACGGAGACGCCGATCGCCGGCAGGCCGGCTGCCGCGCCGATCTGATCGACCGCGGAGGCATCCGCCTCGTCGAGCTTCGTCACCGCGACGATCGCGCGGTGGGCGATCCCCGCCGCATCGAGCTCGGCGCGGACGGCGTGCAGCCCGTCGAGCGGCGCCGAGGCGTCCTGGCAGAGCACCATGGCGTCGGCTCCCCGCAGTACGCCGAGGAGCGCCCGGCCGCCACCGCGGTCCTCGTGCGCGCCTTCGATCAGCCCCGGGATCTCGACGAGCTGGACGAGCACACCGCGGAGGCGCGTCAGCGCCGGCACGGGGCGGAGCGTCGTGAACGCGTAGTCGCCCGTCTTGATCTGGATCGACGAGAGCGCCTGCAGGAGCGACGACTTGCCTGCGTTCGGCGGACCGACGAACGCGATCTGCGCGACGCCTTCGCGCCGCACCTGCAGCGAGTCGCGGTGCACGACCTTCTTGCGCACGCGGCCCGGTCGAGCGCGGCACGCAGCTTCACGTTGGCGCCCACTCCTCCTGCGACGACCAGCCGATCGAGTCCGGCGTGCTCCATCGCCGCGACGCATTTCGCCGCCAGCACTTCCACCACGGCCTCTTCGAACGCGTGCGCGATGTCCGCGCGCATGGGTTCGTCGAGCGTGTGCTGGGCGCACATTGTGGCGACGGCGGTTTTCAGGCCGCTGAAGCTGAAGTCAAGATCGCCGGATGAAATCATCGGGCGGGGAAGACGGAACCGGCCCGAGCGGCCGCCTTCGGCCAGGCGCGCGAGGGCCGGTCCGCCCGGATAGGGCAGCCCGAGCAGCTTGGCCGTCTTGTCGAATGCCTCCCCTGCGGCGTCGTCCTGAGTCTCGCCGAGCAGCGCGTATTCGCCGATACCGGCGACACGCATGAGCTGAGTGTGTCCGCCCGACACGAGCAGCGCGATGAAGGGAAAGGCAGGCGGGTTCTCGGCGAGCAGAGGCGAGAGCAAGTGCCCCTCGAGATGATGAACGCCGATCGCCGGAACCTCGAGTCCGAAGGCCAGGCTCGCCGCGACGCTGGCGCCGACCAGCAGCGCGCCGGCCAGCCCCGGCCCCTCGGTGTAGGCGACCGCGGACAGCTCATCCACGCGTGCCCCACCGCGATCCATCACCTCGCGCACCAGCGGCAGCAGGCGGCGGATGTGATCGCGCGAGGCGAGTTCCGGCACCACGCCGCCGTATTCATCGTGCAGCGTCACCTGGGAATGCAGGGCATGCGCGAGCAGACCTGCTCGCGGTGGACATCCTTCGAGCAGGCCCCGCGCGGTGTCGTAGAGCGCCACGCCGGTGTCGTCGCAGGATGTTTCGATGCCAAGAATCAGCATGATTTTTCGGTGTTTTCCGTGATGTAACGTCAGCCGAAAGTCAGCATGATCCTATAGAATTCCGCTCCCTATGTCTTCACCAATATTCGTCCTCATGCTTGCTCCGAACAGGAAACTGAGGTCTCTTGGACATGAATCGAACTGATTCTTTCATCGCGTTGATCGGGCTTTCGGTGCTGGTGGCCGGATGCGGTAAGGAGTCAACACCTGCTCACGACACCCGCTTCCAAAACTTCCCCTGCTGCTGGCGCTCGCTCGGTCCAGGTAACCAGCGCACAAAAGGAGTTCATCACCATCGAGGCTGTCGCGGCTTCCCAGGCCGTCGATTTGCTGGCGTTGCCAGGCCGCGTGACGTTCCGTCCGCAGGCGCAATCCGCTGTCGGCGCCACGGTGGCGGGGCGCGTGGTTGCCGTGCTGGTTCAGGCCGGCCAAGTCGTCAAGGCCGGTGCACCGCTGTTGACCATCGAAAGCGCCGACGCGGCGGCCGCGCGCGCAACGCTCGATCAGGCAGCCACGAGGCTGGTTAGCGCCGAGAGTGTCTTCAGGCGCCAGGTCGAGATGGTCGAAAAAGGTGTCGGCCTGGAGTTCGAACGACAGGAAGCTGAAGCGCGGATGAAGGAAGCGCGCGCCGAGCACGACCGGGCGCGACACGCCGCGGACTTGATCGGCGCCGGCCAGGGCATCCGGGTCACCGTGCGGGCACCTGCGGACGGCGTGGTGATGACGATTCGGGTGGCGGTCGGCGCTACGGTCGCGCCTGGCGGCGAAGCGCTAGTGGAGCTCGGTGATCCGACCCGCCTGCAGGTGGTTGCGCAGGTGCCGGAAAGCGATTTGCGCGCGTTGCCGTCGGCCAGGAAGCCGAGGTGGAACTGCCGGCGCTCGCCACTCGTGTCGCGGCGCGGGTCGAGAATTTCAACCCGCGCGTGGATCTGGAATCGCGGCGCACTCAGGTGTATCTGGCGCTCGCCAAGCGGACTCGATGGATTGCGGGCCGGCATGATGGCGCAGGTCGCCTTGCGCGTGGGCGCCGAGGCAGGCATCTCGGTCCCGGTCTCGGCGGTGCTGATCAAGGACGGCAAACGCCGCGTGGTCTACGTCGCAGGCCCGGACGGCACTTTCGAGGCGCGCGAGGTGCAGACGGCCGCAGCCGCGACGGTCGGGTGGTGATTCTGCAGGGGCTGACGGCCGGCGAAAGGGTGGTGGTGCGCGGCGCTTTGCTGCTCGACACCCAGGCAGAGCTGCTGCTCTGACCATGCTGCGCCTGTTCATCGATACCTGCGTGCACCGCCGCGTGGCGGTGATATTTGCAACCTTGGTCGTGGCCGCCTTCGGGCTGCGCGCCTACCTGGACACGCCCATCGAAGCCTATCCGGACGTCACCAACGCCCAGGTCACGGTCATCACCCAACTTCCCGGCAATGCGCCGGAGGAGATCGAGCGTCGCATCACGGTGCCGCTGGAGCGGGAGTTGAACGGCACGCCGGGGATGACGCTGATGCGCAGCGAGAGCCTGTTCGGCCTGTCGTTGATCACCATGACCTTTTCCGACGAAACCGGCGGCTTCCGGGCGCGAACGGTCGTCTCGCAACGCATGGCTTCCGCCGATCTGCCTCCCGGGGTGACGCCCGAGCTTGCCCCCGAGGCGACGCCCCTGGGCGAGGTGTACCAGTTCCGCCTCACGAGCGATCGCCACGATCTGTACCAGCTGCGCTCCGAAATGCAATGGAACGTCGTGCGCGTGCTGCGCCAGGTGCAGGGCGTGGCCGATGTCGTGCCCTTCGGCGGCTATCTGAAGGAGCTGCACATCGAAGCCGACGCCGCGCGCCTGTTCGCGCTCGGCTTGACGCTGGCGGACCTCGAGCAGGCCATCGCCAAGTCCAACCTGAACGTCGGCGGCGGCTTCCTGCGGCACGGCGATCAGGAACTCACGGTGCGCGGCATCGGCTACCTCGAATCGGCCGAGGACATCAAGCGCATCGTCCTGAAGAGCAAGGACGGGACGGCGGTGACGCTCGGCGACGTTTGCAACGTGGTGCAGTCCTACACGCCGCGGCGCGGCACGGTCGGTTTTGGCCTTCAAAAAGAAGCCATAGAGGGTTTCGTCTGGATGCGGCGCGGAGAGAACCCTTCGCGGGTACTGGAGGACGTCCACGCCAAGGTGCGCGAGCTCAACGACTCGATCCTGCCCAAAGGCATGCGCGTGGAGGTTTTCTACGACCGCACCGATCTGGTCGGGCTGACCCTGTCCACGGTCCACGAAAATCTCCTTACGGGTTTCGTTCTCGTGGTCGCGCTGGTCTGGCTGTTCCTGCGCAGCATCGTCGGCTCTCTGGTGGTGGCCGTGGTCATACCCCTGTCGCTGCTGGTGGCGTTCCTCGGCCTTTATGTTCTTGGCCTGCCGGCCAACCTGATCTCGATGGGCGCCATCGATTTCGGCATCCTGGTCGACGGCGCCGTGGTGCTGGTCGAGAACGTTATTCATGCGCTGCGCCACGATCGGCCCGCCGATCGGCGCGGCGTGCTGCGGCTGGTGGTGCGCTCCGCGGTGGACGTGGGTCGTCCCACCCTCTACGCGATGCTGATCATCATTGCGGCGCTGGTCCCGGTATTCACGCTGCAATCGGTCGAGGGGCGCATTTTCCGGCCGCTGTCGCTCACTTATTCCTTCGCGCTGGTCGGCGCGCTGGTGTTCTCGCTCACGCTGGTGCCGGCCCTGTGCGCGGCGCTGTTCCGGCCGCGCCATGCCCGGCTTCAGGAGCCCGTATGGGTCGAGGGGCTGCGCGCCGGCTACCGGCGGTCTTTGGCCTGGCTGCTGGACCGTCGCGCTGATGGTGCTGGCCGTGGCATTTGCCCTGCTGGGGCTCGGTGCGGTCACGCTTACCCGTCTCGGCACCGAGTTTCTGCCCGGAGCTGGACGAAGGCGACATCGTCATGTTCGTCGAGATGCCTCCCAGCATCGCACTGGCAAAGGGACAGGAGATTCTGCTCGACGTGCGCCGGCGGATACTCGCTTTCCCCGAGGTCAGGGGAACCCTGAGCGAGCAAGGCCGTCCCGAGGACGGCACCGACAACGAAGGCGTCAACATGAGTGAAACCTTCGTTCGCCTGAAACCGCTGCGCGAATGGCGCCCGGGCTGGAATAAAGAGCGCCTGGTGAAGGAAATGCGCGCTTCGGTGAACGAGATCCCCGGCGTGCGTTACAACTTCTCGCAGCCGATCAAGGACAACGTCGAGGAAGCGGTCAGCGGCGTGCGCGGCAAGGTGGTGCTGAAGATATTCGGCTCCGACCTGGCGCGAATGCGCAGCACCCTGGAACAGGCCAGGGACGCGCTCAAGCCGGTGCCGGGCATCGTCGATCTGGACCTCTACCGGGACTCTTCGACGCCCCAGTTGCAGGTGCGCTTCGCCCGCGAGGCGCTCGCGCGCGCCGGCATTACGATGGAAGACGCGCAGCACACCCTGGAAACTGCGCTGGCCGGGCGCGTGCTGAGCGCATTGTGGGAGGGGGAGCGCCCGGTGCCGATACGCCTGATGCTGCCGCTGGACATCCGCGACGACGCCGAAAGGATCGGCGCCATCACGGTCGCCGCCGAGTCCGGCGCCCGCGTCCCCCTGCGTGATCTGGCCGACATCCAGATCGCCAACGGCGTGGCGTCGATAAACCGGGAAGGAAACAGCCGTTTCCTCGCCCTGAAGTTCAACGTCGAGGGACGCGACATGGGTTCGGTGGTCAAGGATGCCATCGACACCGTCAGGCGAAGCGTGCCGCCGCCCGAGGGCTATTACTTCGTCTGGGGCGGCGAATTCGAAAACCAGCAACGCGCCATGGCCCGGCTCAAGCTCGTCGTTCCGGTGGCAATTCTGATCGTGCTCGGCCTGTTGTACGGGGCCATGAATTCTGGGCGCAGCGCACTTGCCATTCTGCTGACGATGCCGTTCGCCCTTACCGGAGGCGTCTTTGCACTGCTTGCGGCCGGCGTGCCGCTGTCGGTAAGCGCCGCGGTGGGATTCATCGCGCTCCTGGGTCAGGTGTCGCTCATGGGAGTGCTGGTGCTGAGTGCCGCGGAAGCGCGGCGGCGCAACGGCGAGGCGCTGGGGCCGGCGCTGATCGAAGGCGCCGCCGAGCGGCTGCGACCGGTGCTTATGGCCTCTCTGCTCGCCCTCGTCGGCCTGTTGCCGATGGCACTGTTCGTCGGGGGTAGGCAGCGAGACGCAGCGGCCGTTTGCCCTGGTCGTAGTGGGAGGCATGCTGACCACGCTGGCGGTCGCGCTGTGGCTGTTGCCGACGCTTTACAGCTTCATCACGCCGAAGCAGCTGGCAACGCCGGAAGAAACGGACGAGCATCTGGAGGAAAAACCATGAGCGTTCGATCGCTTGCAATTCTTCTTTGCAATCGTGTCGGCATCGCGAACGCTCGCCTGGGCGCAGGACCCGAACGCTGCCCTTCCCGAACGCCTGACGCTGCCGATCCTGTTGCGGCTCGTGGCCGAGCGCAGTCCAAGGCTCGCCGTCGAACAGGTGGCAATCGAATCCGCGCAGGCGGAGCGAATCAGCGCCGGAGCGCTAGCCCAACCCCACGATTTCCGTACGGGCGTTTCACGCCATCCGGCGGCGCGAGCACGCTGTTCGCAGGGCAGCCACCAGCAGCAGGCGACTGTGGATTTGCCGCTGATGATTGGCGGCCAGCGCGGCGCGCGCATCGAAGCCGCCGAGCAGGGACTGCTGGCGGCCCGCGCCCGCGTCGGGCTGGCGGGCAACGAACTGGCGCTGCGCGCGGCCGACCTGTTCGTCGGGCTGCAGGCTGCGCAGGAAAAGGCTGCGATGCTTGACGAGTCGGTCGCCGAGATCGAGCGCGTTGTCGCGATCGTTTCCGGCCGGCTGGACAGCGGCGCGGCGAGCCGCTACGACCTCACCCGGGTCGAGGTCGAACTCGCCGGCATGAATGCGCGGCTCGCGGACGCGCGGGCCGAACTGGCTGAGAAATCGGCGGGGTTGGCGGCGCTGCTTGGCGCGCCGGGTTGGCGCCCGAGTGCCATCGGCACCGCCGTACCCGCTGGCTTGTCGCTCAGCGCCGCTGAGTGGCGGGAGCCATGATTTCAAGGAATCCGCAGATCATCGCGGCGCGGCGCGAAGAAGACGCAGCGCAGGCGGCGCTCAAACGCAGCGAGCGCGAACGCTGGCCGGTACCCGTGTTGAGTCTTGGAAGGACCTGGACTGGCGATCCGTTTGGCGCGGCCAACTTTGTCGGCCTGTCCACCGAGATTCCCTTGTCCGATGCCTGGCGCGGCTTGATGGCCAAGGCGGCGGCCGATCTTCGGGCTGCGCAGAGACGCCGTGAAGCGATCGAATCCGAGGCCGATGTGGAATTGCGGCGGCTGGTCGACGCGCTGGCTCAGCGGCGAGCGGCCCTTGAGCGGTTCCGGCGGAATGTCGGCGAGCGCATCCCCGCGCTCAAACAGATGGCCGAAGACGCCTACCGGCTTGGGCGCGGATCCCTGCTGGAATTGATAGATGCAGCCCGTTCGCGGCTGGACGCGCGCCTGACGGAGGTGGATCTGCGTGCCGGCGACCGTCGGACAGGAATTGCGAATCCTGGGACTGACCGGCAAGCTTGGCGGATAGGCACGAAGCGCGTGCCTGAAGGGGACCGGAACGCGGATCCGGGGCCAACTTCCCTCAGTTTTGCGTGCCGGGGTCCGGCTCCGTGCCCGCCGACTGGCGCTGAATGGGGTTCTGGCGCCCCGGCCGGAAAACGGTTAGAATCCGCACCCTTACCAACGTTGCCCTGGGATCAAGACTGCATGCCGACTGTACGCGTCAAGGAGAATGAGCCGTTTGAAGTGGCGATGCGCCGTTTCAAGCGCACCGTCGAAAAGACCGGTCTGCTCACCGAACTGCGCTCGCGCGAGTTCTACGAAAAGCCGACCGCCTACCGCAAGCGCAAACTCGCCGCTGCGATCAAGCGCCACTACAAGCGCCTGCGCAGCCACGCGCTGCCGCCCAAGCTTTACTAGGATCTAGAGCCCCAGGATCCTGAGGCCGAGCCGGCCGGTGCCCGCTCGGCCTCGTGCATTTCCGGACGTTTCCGTTCTTCTCCGAATTCTTTCTGCACTCATGTCACTCAAAGCGAAGATCACCGAAGACATGAAATCGGCGCTCAAGGCGAAGGAAGCGCAGCGCCTGTCGGCTATCCGGCTTCTTGCTGGCCGCGATCAAGCAGAAGGAGATCGATGAACGCATCGAACTCACCGACGCCGACGTGCTCGCCATCGTCGAAAAGCAGATCAAGCAGCGGCGCGACTCGATCACGCAGTACCAGGCGGCAAACCGGCAGGACCTCGTCGATGCCGAGACCTTCGAATTGAATCTGCTCACCGCCTACCTGCCCAAGCAGCTTTCCGAGGCGGAGGTTGGCGAGGAGATCGCCCGCGCGATCGCCGAAACCGGCGCCAGGAGCATGCCCGACATGGGCAAGGTCATGGGGCTGCTCAAGGGCAGGCTGGCCGGCCGGGCCGACATGGGCAAGGTGTCCGGACTGGTCCGGGCCAGGCTTTCGCCCTGAGGCGGCCTTGCCAAACGGCAAAAATCACCTATAAAGAGGAAGTGGCTGCGCAAGCCGCCCTCCTTCCGGCGCGCGTGTGGACGCGCCCGATCGTTTCCGCCAACCAGGCTTGATTCCGGATTCATTCAAGCAGGATCTGCTCAACCGGGTCGATATTGTCGACCTCGTGGAGCGTTACGTGCGTCTGAAGAAGGCGGGCGCGAACTTTGTCGCCTGTTGCCCGTTCCACAACGAAAAGTCGCCGTCGTTCACGGTCAGCCCCAGCAAGCAGTTCTATCACTGCTTCGGCTGCGGGGCGCACGGGAACGCGATTTCGTTTGTGATGCAGTACCAGGGCCTGGGCTACGTCGAGGCGGTCAAGGAACTTGCGGATTCGGTTGGCATGAAGCTGCCCGAGTTCGAGCGCCGTGGGGATCAAGGCAGGTCGAAGACAGAACCCGAAGGACCCGATCTCTACGAAATCATGCAGCAGGCGGAGCATTTTTACCGCGAGCAGCTGAAAAGCGCGCCCGCGGCGATCGCGTATCTCAAGGGGCGCGGACTGACCGGCAAGATTGCCGGACGCTTCGGGATCGGATATGCACCGGCCGGCTGGCAAAACCTTCAGACGGTGTTTCCCGACTACGGCGCCAAGGCGCTCAAGGACTGCGGTCTGGTCATCGACGGCGAGGGTGGCAGGCGCTACGACCGCTTCCGCGACAGGATCATGTTTCCGATCCTCAACCAGCGCGGCTCGGTGATCGGATTCGGCGGACGCGTGCTCGACGATGGCGAGCCGAGTGCGGGGGAAGGGAAGGGCTCCGCCGGTCCCAAGTACCTCAACTCGCCGGAGACACCGCTGTTCGAAAAAGGGCGCGAGCTCTACGGGCTGTCGCAGGCGCGCACCGCGATCCGCGAGGCGGGCCGCGTCGTGGTGGTGGAAGGCTACATGGATGTCGTCGCGCTCGCGCAGCACGGCATCGAGTACGCGGTGGCCACGCTCGGCACGGCGACCACCCCGACCCACGTGCAGAAGCTGTTCCGCCAGACCGACGAGATCGTGTTCTGCTTCGACGGCGATGCGGCGGGACGGCGGGCGGCGTGGCACGCGCTCGAAGTGAGTCTGCCGGTGCTCGCCGACCACAAGGCCGTCAAGTTTCTGTTCCTGCCCGCCGAGGACGATCCGGACAGCTACGTGCGCGCGCAGGGCAGGCAGGCGTTCGAGCAGTTGCTTGCGGAGGCACGCCCGCTGTCGGAGTTCTTCCTGGCCGAACTCAGGAGCCGGGTCGACATGGCGACCCTGGAGGGACGCTCGCGCCTCATCGCACGAGGCCAAGCCGCTCCTGAAGCGAATTGCCGCGCCGGCGCTTCAGCTTCAGCTCCTGAAGCAGGTGGCACAAGCCGCGGGCATTACGCAGGAGGAGGCGGGACGGCTGACGGAGATACGCGGTGACGCTGCGCCGCGCGCGCTCACGCATCCGGCGCCGGCGAAAGGACCCGACCGCGCGATGCTGAATCGCAAACTGGACCGGGAACTGCTCGCCTGCCTTCTGGCGCACCCGCCCCTCGCGCGCGAAGTCCCGTCTGAAATCATCGACGCGAGCCACGCCGAAGGGCGCGCCCTTGAGGCGCTGATGGCGCTCGATGGAATCGAGGAACTCACGCATGCGGTGATACTCGAACTGTTGAGGGAGTCAGAGCACGCATCCCTGCTGAATCGAATACGGGCCGAGTTCCTGCACAAGGACATGGACGCCGATTTCGCCCGGGCGGAATTCGACGCTGCGATCGCGGCCATACGTACCCGCAATCCCGATCCCCGCATCAAGGAGCTGGAGGAAAAAGCGGCCAGGGAAGGGCTCACGGGTCAGGAAGGCGACGAGTTCGTACGCTTGATCGCCGAACACGCGGCATTGAAGCAGCGTCGAATGCCCCCATCCACTGTGGTATAATTCGCCCCTTTTTTTGCCCCGCCCCATCCCCAGGAAAAGTCATGCCAAAACAGAAAGTTAAGGCAAGAGCCAGCGCCAGCGACAAGGCCAGGCGCGCCAAGGCGCAACAGCTTGCAAAGCGTGCCAAGGCGCAACAGCTTGCCAAGCAGGCCAAGGAGCGAGCGTGCGAAGGCGCAGGCTCAGGCTGCCAGGGCCAAGGAACAAGCCGCGCGCGCGAAAGCTCAGCAGAGGGAAAAGGCCGCGCGCGAGAAGGCTCGTGAGAAGGCTGTGAAGGAGAAAGAGAAGGCGCGGATTGCGAAAGAGCGGGAAAGGGAGCGGGCAGCGCGCATGAAGGAAAAGGCGCGCATCGCTCTTGAAAAGGCGAAGGCCAAGGAAAAGGCCCGGAAGGAGAAGGAAGCGGCGCGCGCCAAAGCTCAAAAAGAGAAGGAGGAAGCGCGCGAAAAGGCGCAGAAGGAGAAGGAACTCGCGAAGCAGAAGGCGCGCGAGGCGAAGCTCAAGGCCCAGGAATTGCTCAGGGCGGGACGTGGCCGGCCCGGGCGGCCTGCCAAGCGCGACCGCGATGCCGAGCGCGCCCTGCTCGCGCGGGCGGAACTCAAGCCCGAGGACGCCGAGGCGCGCCGCACGCGCCTGAAGAACCTCATCAAGCTCGGCAAGGAGCGCGGCTACCTCACCTACGCCGAGGTCAACGACCATCTGCCCGACGACATGGTGGACGCCGAGCAGATCGAGTCCATCATCAGCACGTTCAACGACATGAGCATCCAGGTCTACGACGAGGCCCCGGATGCCGAGACGCTGCTGATCACCGAGAACGCGCCGGCGGTCGTGCCCGACGAGGACGCCGAGGAGGAAGCCGAGGCGGCGCTCTCCACGGTCGATCCCGAGTTCGGCCGCACCACCGACCCGGTGCGCATGTACATGCGCGAGATGGGCTCGGTGGAGCTGCTCACGCGCGAGGGCGAGATCGAGATCGCCAAGCGCATCGAGGACGGCCTGAAGCACATGATCCAGGCGATTTCGGCCTGTCCGACCACCATCGCCGAGATTCTCGAGCTCGTGGCGAAGGTCGAGCGCGACGAGATGCGCATCGACGAGCTGGTCGACGGTCTGATCGATCCGAACGCCAAGGACGAGCCGATCGAGGAGATCGCCGAAGAGGCCGAGATCGAGGAGGAGATCGAAGAGAGCGAGGACGAGGCCGCCGCCGCCGTGTCCGCGAGCCTGCTGCAGCTCAAGCAGGACGCCCTGGTGCGCTTCGACAAGATCCGCCGCCTGTACGACAAGAAGCGCGCGGCGCTCGCCAAGCACGGCCACCGCAGCAAGGAGTACATCCGTGCGCGCGACCAGATCTCCAACGAACTGCTCGACCATCCGCTTCACCGCGCGCATCATCGAGCGGCTGTGCGACTCGCTGCGCGGCATGGTCGAAGAGGTGCGCCGCCACGAGCGCGAGATCATGCACCTGTGCGTGAACAAGGGCACGATGCTGCGAGCGCATTTCATCAAGGTTTTTCCCGGCAACGAGACGAGCCTGCGCTGGGTGAAGAACGAGATCGCCGGCGGGCATCCGTGGAGCAGCGTGCTCACGCGCTTCGAGCCGGCGATCCTCGAACAGCAGCAGAAGCTGATCAATATCCAGAAGCGCATCGGCATTCCGCTGCAAGGATCTCAAGGAGATCAACAAGCAGATGTCCACGGGCGAGGCCAAGGCACGCCGCGCGAAGCGCGAAATGACCGAGGCCAACCTGCGGCTGGTGATCTCGATCGCCAAGAAGTACACCAACCGCGGGCTGCAGTTCCTCGACCTGATCCAGGAAGGCAACATCGGCCTGATGAAGGCGGTGGACAAGTTCGAGTACCGCCGCGGCTACAAGTTCTCGACCTACGCCACGTGGTGGATCCGGCAGGCGATCACCCGCTCGATCGCGGATCAGGCGCGCACCATCCGCATCCCGGTGCACATGATCGAGACCATCAACAAGATGAACCGCATCTCGCGCCAGATCCTGCAGGAGACCGGGCAGGAGCCGGACCCGGCGACGCTCGCGCAGAAGATGGAAATGCCCGAGGAGAAGATCCGCAAGATCCTCAAGATCTCCAAGGAGCCGATCTCGATGGAGACGCCGATCGGCGACGACGACGATTCGCACCTGGGCGACTTCATCGAGGACACTTCCACGCTCGCACCGAACGACGCGGCCATGTACGCGAGCTTGCGCGAGGTCACCAAGGACATCCTGGACTCGCTTACGCCGCGGGAGGCCAAGGTGCTGCGCATGCGCTTCGGCATCGAGATGAACACCGACCACACGCTGGAAGAAGTCGGCAAGCAGTTCGACGTCACGCGCGAGCGCATCCGGCAGATAGAGGCCAAGGCGCTGCGCAAGCTGCGCCACCCCTCGCGCAGCGAACGGCTGAAGAGCTTCCTCGACAACAGCTAGTTTGCGTCGTATCCCGATGCGGAACGCCGGCACGTGGCTCGGCTTACTCAAGCCGCGCGAATGGACCGGATCGTCGCATTCGCGTTAGGTCAGTCTGCGGGTGCCACGAAAGCCCCTGCCGGCCAGCGGTGCGGCCGGCATCGGACCGGTGTCGAGCACGGCTGTCCAACGGGTTTTCGTTGACGCGGCACCCGCTATGCTCCGGCGCAGGTGCCGCCAAGCGTTGCTTGATCAATCAAGTTTGTGCCAATCGTCGTTGACAGCCGGCGAGCCGTTCGTTCATCATTGAAAGGTTGTGGAGGGAGGGTAATGGCGGCGGCGCTCAATGGGGTCAGGGTTCTCGATCTGGGTCAGATGATCACGGGGCCGCTGACGACGCGACTGCTGGCGGACATGGGTGCAAGCGTCGTCAAGATCGAAAACCCCGAGGGTGGCGACCTGTTCCGGGCGTTCCGCGGCGGGCGTTACGGCGGGTCGTTCATCTCCTACAACCGCAACAAGCGCAGCCTCACGCTGAATCTGCGTCACGCCCAGGGCAAAGCGATTGCGCTGAAGCTCATTGCGCAGGCCGACGTTCTGGTGGATAACTTTCGCCCCTACGTCATGGCCGATCTGGGCCTGGACCGGGATACGCTCGCGGCGGTCAATCCACGGCTGATCCATGCGTCCATTACCGGTTTCGGAGCTGACGGGCCCTACGCTCAGCGCCCTGCGTACGACACGGTGGGCGTTGCGCTCTCGGGCATGGGCAGTCTGTTTTTCGATCCCGAGGACCCTCAGGTGTGCGGGCCGACGCTGGCCGACAACGTCACCGGCATGACTGCCTGCCAGGGCATACTGGGGGCGCTGTACGAGCGGGAGCGCACGGGCAGGGGCTGCCGGGTCGAGGTCAACATGGTCGAGGCGATGATCGCGTTCATGCCCGATCCGTTCTCGAACTATTACCAGACGGGTACGGCGCAAGGCCTGTACACGCGCTCATCAGTGTCGCAGTCCTACGCGCTGCGTTGCAGCGACGGAAAGCTGATCGCGGTGCACTTGTCCTCCCCGGACAAGTTCTGGCGGGGGCTGCTGCGGGCGATCGAGCGGCCGGAGCTGGGGGCCGATGCGCGCTTCACCGAGCGCCCGGATCGCACCGAGCACTACCAGATACTGCGCGCGGAGCTGGCGAAGTCGTTTGTGAAGCGGCCGCTGGCCGAGTGGATGGCCAGACTGAGCGCGGAGGATGTGCCGTTTGCCCCGGTGTATGCGATCGAAGAGGTCGAGCATGATCCCCAGGTGCGCCACCTGGGCACCTTCTACGAAATCAAGCATCCGACCCAGGGGCCGCAGAAGGGAATCCAGCCGCCGGTGCGTTTTGACGGTGAGCGCGGGCCGGTGCATTCGGCGGCGCCCACGCTTGGCGAACACACCGATGCGGTGCTGGCGGAGCTGGGCATCGGCGGGGAGGAGATAGCGCGCCTGCGCGCGGCCGGGACCGTCTAGGCGGGCGGGGCAAGGGATTCATGGGAAGCATAAGCGGTTTTTGACAAGAGGAGCGGTAAGGACATGGCTGCATACGAGTACCAGAACGTGAAGGTGGAGATTCGCAACGGCATTGCCTGGACGATGCTCAATCGTCCGGAGAAGCGCAACGCGATGAGCCCGGCGCTGCATGACGAGATGGATGACGCGCTGGCGCGGCTGGAGCACGACGATGAGGTCAAGGTGGTGGTGGTCTCGGGGACCGGGGGCAATTTCAGCGCGGGCCAGGACCTGAAGACGTTCTTCAGGGAGCTGGAGAACAAGCCCTACGAGAGGGCCAAGGCGGCGGAGGCGGCCAACCGCTGGCGCTGGGCGCGGCTGTACCAGTACAACAAGCCCACCATCGCGATGGTGCACGGCTATTGCGTGGGGGGTGCGTTCATGCAGTTGCTGGCCTGCGATTTTGCGATTGCGGCGGAAAACGCCACGTTTTCGCTCTCGGAGGTGAACTGGGGCATCCTGCCCGGGGCGCTGGTGTCCAAGGCGGTGGCGGACACGGTGCTGCCGCGCCATGCGCTGTACTACGCCTGCCTGGGCGAGCCCTTCGATGGCAAGGAGGCCGCGCGCATCGGCATGGTGAATTACGCGGTGCCGGCCAAGCAGTTGCAGAAGGCGACGATCGATCTGGCCGAGCGGCTGATGAAGAAGAGCCCGGCGGTGCTGCAAGGCGACCAAGCAGGCGATCCGGCACGTACGCACCATGGATGTCATGCAGTCCTACGAATACCTGGCGGTGAAGGGCCAGGCGATCAAGGTCGGGGACACGGAGAATTCCTACAGCACCGGGATGAACCAGTTCCTGAACGACAAGAGCTACAAGCCGACCTACGAGCCGTTCCGGCTCAAGGGCTCGCCGGCGAAGAAGCGCTCTGGCGCGGGCAAATGAGATCGCGTTCCCTGCCCTTGAAGGGGCGCAGGGAATCGAACCCTTCCCCTCCTCCCTCTTGATGCGGGAGGAGGGGAACCGGTGACGATTGGACGTTATTTTCTGGTAGCCTGATCAGCAACTCAATCGAGGACGCCACCATGACAGCGATGAAGTTCGTTTGCGGATTGCTCGCCGCGCTCCTGCTGTACCTCGGGCAACGCGGCGTTCGCCCAGCAGTTCTCCGGGCAGGTCGTCACCATGATCGTGAACTACACCGCCGGAGGCCCGACCGACATCGAGGCGCGGATCGTTGCGCGGCATCTTCCCAAGTACCTGCAGGGCGTGAAAAGCATCGTCGTGCGCAACGTCGGCGGCGCCGGCGGCAACATCGGCGTGAACCAGCTCGGCGAGGCCTCGGAGCGGGACAGGCTGAACGTGGGCTATTTCACCTGGGACCCGGTGGACCAGCTGATCCAGAACGAAAGCCTGCACGTGCGCTACAACGACCTCAAGTTCATCGCCGGGTTCCGCCAGGTGTCGCTGCTCTACATCCGCCGCGACACCCCGCCCGGAATCACCCGGTCGGCGGACGTGGTGAAGGCACCGAACATCAAGGCCGGCGCGCTGTCGCCGAGCAACCACTCGACGGTGCGCCAGCGCCTGGCGCTCGACCTGCTCGGGGCGAAGTACGAAACCATCGCCGGCTACAAGGGACTGAACGAAATCGAGCTGGCGGTGCGCCAGGGCGACCTGAACCTGACCAGCGCCTCGGCGCCGCTCTGGTACGCCTCGGTGAAGCCGAACATGGTCGACACCGGCATCGTGATGCCGCTGTTCCAGTACGACTACTTTCGCCCCGACGGCACGCTCGGCCGCAACCCGGACCTGCCCGACGTGCCCGCGTTCAGCGAGGTCTACAAGGAGGTCAAGGGCCGGGCTGCGGTGCCCAGCGGCGAACGCTGGCAGGCGCTGCAGCTGCTCACCCGCATCATGGACAGCATGTACCGCACGGCGTTCATGCCGCCGAATGCGCCGGCAGCGGCGGTGGAGGAGATGCGCGCGGCGTTCGAGAAACTGGCGAACGACGCGGAGTTCAGCGCCGACTACGAGAAGGTGGTGAGGACCAAGCCGCGCTTCGTCATCGGCGCCCCGGGCGAAGCGATCATCTCGGAACTGGGCAAGGTCCAGCCCTCGTTCGTGAGTTTTCTGCGCAAGTACA